>NZ_CAIJDP010000084.1 GCF_903819435.1 Flavobacterium salmonis
TTCTATTGGATACAGAACACCAAACGAAATGGAATTATTACACCAGCAAAATGAAAAATTAGTAGCGTAAAAAGTCTCCACTTTTTAGTTGCAATTCCATTTTCCTTGTTCGACAAGTCTGTAGAGGGTTCTTTTGGCAATGCCAAAAAGCATGCCAGCTTCAGGAACAGAAATAAAAGCCCTGCTCTGGGGTATTTTATCTGCCAGCGCCTTGACCTGATCTTCAATTTTAAGCCGCCTCATCTTCTGTTTGTATGCTTTTTTACTGCATATATGTGAGCAGTAAACAGAAGCTACGGTTTTAGGAAGAAATTCCTCCCCGCAGTTAAGACATTGTTTATTTATTCGTTTCATCATCTTTGTCTCCCATTAAGGTACCATAAGAAGACATAAGTGCCACTTTGTCTCCTTTTAAGTGCCGGTACAAATATGGTACAAATATATGGCAAAAAATGATTAAAAAACAGCAGAAATTAAAAATAATAAAAAAGAAAAACCGCTGTAAACATTTCGTTTACAGCGGTTTAACACTTATTATTAACTGATATTAATCAGTACTTATTTGACTTCTTCGAATTCAACGTCTTCAACATTATCTCCTTGAGACTGATCTTGTTGTGGAGCAGCTTGTTGACCTTCACCACCTTGAGCGTACATTGCTTCTGTAGCTGTTTTCCAGGCTGCATTTACATTGTCTAATCCTTTTTGGATTGCGTCAAGATCCTGAGACTGGTGAGCCATTCTCAATTCAGTTAAAGCATATTCGATAGCTGTTTTTTGCTCGTCTGTCAATTTATCTGCTAACTCTTTCAATTGAGATTCAGTTTGGAAGATAGTACTGTCAGCTTCGTTTAATTTCTCAGCTCTTTCTTTTGCAATTCTGTCAGCGTCAGCGTTAGCTTCAGCATCTTTTTTCATTTTTTCGATTTCTTCAGCTGTTAGTCCAGAAGAAGCTTCGATACGGATATCATGAGATTTTCCAGTTCCTTTATCAGTTGCAGAAACTTTGATGATACCATTAGCATCAATATCGAAAGTTACTTCGATTTGAGGAACTCCTCTTGGTGCTGGTGGAATACCATCTAAGTGGAAACGACCGATAGTTTTGTTATCAACTGCCATTGCTCTTTCTCCTTGTAATACGTGGATTTCAACAGATGGTTGAGAATCAGCAGCAGTAGAGAATACTTGAGATTTTTTAGTTGGGATAGTTGTGTTAGACTCGATTAATTTAGTCAATACACCACCCATAGTTTCGATACCTAAAGATAAAGGAGTAACGTCAAGTAACAATACATCTTTTACATCTCCAGATAAAACTCCACCTTGAATAGCAGCTCCAATAGCAACAACCTCATCAGGGTTAACACCTTTAGATGCTTTTTTACCGAAGAATTTTTCAACTTCATCAGCGATTCTTGGCATACGAGTAGAACCTCCTACAAGGATTACTTCGTCAATATCAGATGTAGATAAACCTGCATCTTTTAATGCTTTAGCAACTGGCTCCATAGAACGTTTTACTAAAGTATCAGATAATTGCTCAAATTTAGCTCTAGATAATTTTTTCACTAAGTGTTTTGGTCCAGAAGCAGTAGCAGTTACATATGGTAAGTTGATTTCTGTTTCAGCAGAAGATGATAATTCAATCTTAGCTTTCTCAGCAGCTTCTTTTAAACGTTGTAATGACATTGGATCTAAACGTAAATCAATACCTTCTTCAGATTTGAATTCGTCAGCTAACCAGTCAATAATAACCTGGTCAAAATCATCACCACCTAAGTGAGTATCACCATTTGTAGATAATACTTCAAATACACCGTCACCTAATTCAAGAACAGAGATATCAAAAGTACCTCCACCTAAATCGTAAACAGCAATTTTTTGATCAGTTCCTTTTTTATCTAATCCGTAAGCAAGTGCAGCAGCAGTTGGCTCGTTGATGATACGCATAACTTTAAGACCAGCAATTTCTCCAGCTTCTTTAGTAGCCTGACGTTGTGCATCATTAAAGTAAGCAGGAACAGTAATAACCGCTTCAGTTACAGTTTGACCTAAATAGTCTTCAGCAGTTTTTTTCATTTTTTGAAGTGTCATTGCAGACAACTCCTGAGCAGTGTATAAACGGCCATCAATATCCACACGTGGCGTATTGTTGTCCCCTTTTACAACACTGTAAGGAACTCTTTTTGCCTCTTCCTGAGTTTCAGCAAAAGTGTGTCCCATAAAACGTTTAATAGAAGCAATCGTTTTTGTAGGATTCGTTACTGCTTGTCTTTTTGCAGGATCACCTACCTTAATTTCTCCACCTTCAACAAAAGCGATGATAGATGGTGTAGTTCTTTTTCCTTCTGCGT
Source organism: Flavobacterium salmonis (assembly GCF_903819435.1). GTDB lineage: Bacteria > Bacteroidota > Bacteroidia > Flavobacteriales > Flavobacteriaceae > Flavobacterium > Flavobacterium chungangense. The sequence continues at coordinate 2,358 of NZ_CAIJDP010000084.1, forward strand.
TAGGAATAACAACTGCTTCGTTACCTTCCATTACAGAAACACAAGAGTTCGTCGTACCTAAGTCAATTCCGATTATTTTACCCATTTTTTATATATTTAATTTTGATATACATTTTAATAACTCAGGTGGCATAAGTCAATCTTTGTGCCAATATAAAAAACCAAAGTAAATTGTCAGTTTACTATTGACACGCAAAAAAAAATCTGACAACATGGCATTTTCAAAACCTGACAAGTCTGGCACACGTCTATATTTCATGTCAATATTAAGGAGCCAAGTAGCTGATTCCTGCTATACTCTGTATTTTTTTATAATGAACCCCATCACAATAAAGAATGCTACTTCGAACGAAGTGCACTGAACTTCAATTAAAATAAAATTTAGGTTTAGAATTACTTGATGATCGAAATATAACGAATCCGAACAGGTCAGATAAATATAAAGCTAAGAATCTTGGAGTTTATTTTAACTTCCCTTAATTAATATAGAATCAATTCTTCAAAAAAACAATTCCAAAAATTAGCCTTTTTAAGACAAACTTTTTTTCTTTTATTCGTAATTTCGATTTTTAAAATTATTTAAATTACAATTAAAAATGGCTTCATTTATAAAAGAAATATCCTTTCGCTGGTCCGATCTTGATCCTAATTTTCATGTCCGTCACAGTGCTTATTACGATTTTGGTGCTCAGCATCGTATCGAAATCCTAAACGAATTAGGTTTAACTTTAAGAGTAATGCAGGAACAAAGTTTTGGACCTGTTTTATTTAGGGAAGAATGTGTTTTTAGAAAAGAATTAAAACTTTCGGATAAAATTTTCATCCATACCAAAACGTCCAAAATGAAGGCTGATGCTTCACGCTGGTCTATCATCCACGAATTCCGAAGAGAAGATGATACACTTTGTGCTACTATTACTGTTGATGGTGCCTGGATGGATACAAAACTTAGAAAATTAGCTTCTCCAACACCTGAAATTGCTGTCGAAGCATTGAGTATTTTCCCAAAAAGTGATGATTTTGTCGGGTTGTAAATAAACCGGATTCCTTAAAATTATAAAACCGTTACAAATTAATGTAACGGTTTTATTTTATAACAAATATTCTGTTTTTATTCTGCTACAATTTTGTAATTGCCATTTAAATTTTCTCCTGAAACGTTTAGGATATAAAGTCCTGCTACTTTTTTATTGGATATATTCAAAATAAAAGTTCCATTCCCGTCTGACGTAATCTTTTCTTTAAGAATGATTTTCCCGGTCACATCACTTAAAGTTGCAGTTACAAAAGACAAATTACTATCCGGAATATGGATAAAAATCTTCTCTTTTACCGGATTAGGATATACAACAACATTACTTTTACTTTGATTGAATTTATTGGTATTCAAAAATGTTTGATTGTATAAAGCTGTAACTTCTGCAGCAGTTAAAGCATAATTAAACATTTTAAGTTCATCAAATAATCCTTTGTACGGTGCCGGAGTAGTATTGGCATACAACTCAAGTGCCCCAATATTACCAATTACCAAATCTGTTGCTTCTCCAATACCCACTGCTGTTCCTGTTGCATCGGTTTTTTCATTTGTAAAAACTCCATTGGTGTATATCTTTAATTTTGATGTGGCAACATCTCTCATAATAATCACATTGACCCAATTTCCAGTAAAATAGCTCGTAGCTGCCAATGATGATACAAGTTCTGTTTTTGTTTTATCATCATCTATGGCAAAACGCAATTGATTGCTCTTAATTTCTACATTAAATCTTCTGCCTGTCGCACCTGTTGTTGTATTTTTTGTCATTGAACCTTTGCATAATATATAAGAACTTAATGTTGAACCAGCAGGTATTAAACTAGCATCGGCCTTCATCCAAAATGAAACCGTAAAAGAATTTTTATCAAATAATATCTGATCCTGATTTGGGATACTTACCATAAGTTTATTTGGCAATAATGTTGCAAAATCTATAGCTTTGTTCTCTTTTCCTGCTACACGAACAGTCCCATTATCGAAAGCTGCGTCTAACTGACCATTATTTGCATAGTTTGTAATATCAGCAATTTGCTGACCTTCTCCTGCAGTTTCCTTAAACGGCCAATGACCAACAAGTTCTGGTGTGAGGGCACGGAAATTCCATACATCGCCAGTTATTGTTCCTTTAGCATTAGAAGCATCAATTCTCCAATAGTACGTTATTGCCGGACTTAATCCTGTGAGTTGATATACTGGAGCAGTAACATAAGCTACATCACTCAATTTTGTTAAGTTTAAAGGATTTGTACCAAAATAAACAGCATAAGTTATTGTGTTTGTACTTCCGCTCCATTTCAACGTTAAATTACCGCCTGACAACTGAATGTTAGTAAGTCCTGTACCCGGATTAGGTGCTGAGGCTTTTGTCGGTGCCGACGGAATAGGTGGTGTCGTTACCGTTCCTGTTTCGTATACAGATGATTCTGTAGTATTTTTTGCTTTAACGCGATAATAATATTGGGTATTTGGATCTAAACCAGTGTCATTATAACTTGTAACGTTTGCTCCAAGGGTAGCGATAACATTATAATCTGTACCATTCACTGAACGCTCCACGATATAATTATCCTCATTAGTAGCTGCATCAATCCAATTTATTTTTAAAGAACTTGATGGTGGAACTTCAGTAGAAACCACATTAGTAAAATTCACATTTGACGGTGGGAGAACAAAATCTGCAGGTGTTGTGTTTGTTAATCCGTTAATATACACTTCAATATTCAGATAAGGAGCGTTTGTTGTACTTACTAATAAGGCATCAGCCGTATTTTTGTCTAATCCGTTAGCATCTTCCCAGGTATCAGGCATTCCATCATTATCGGTGTCCAAAGGAGCAGGAGCGCCATAAACATGTCCTGCTCCACCGTTGATAAAACCAAACTTACTTGTCAAATCGCTTTGTACATACACATAAGTAGCCGTTGTCCCTTTAGACACTAAATCTGAAATCATTAAATTCTCCACCTGATCACGTCTTGGATACGAAGCACCAACATTCGCTACAATTTTATTATAAGCATCCACAGCAGACAATGTTGGGTTTTTCATCGGGTAATCATACGGTGCTGACAAAAGAGTGGCTACATCTCCCGTAGGATATCCTGTTAAGTCGTAAGGAACTAACGTACCATTTAGCACCCCATCCTTATTATTGTCAAAATAATTTCCTGCACCATATAAAGAGAAATTATCATTCCCTCGGTTAAAAGGTGATAAAACCGTATTACTTGTATTTGGTCCACCAATAAAATAGTTATTGATAATATTAACATCTGACCCCCCGGCAGAATCTCCGCCCATAATGTAGGCATCACCGGATTCAGTATGTCCATAAGTATTTCCGTAGTTCCCCCAGTTGTAGACAACGTTGTTTACAAACTCATTGATCCCTTTTACTTTATTGTTCCGGGTTTTGTTACATATATATAAATTACCTATTAAACTTATTTTACCCCCAGCCGGAGGCTGCATCAATCCTCCCGCTGAATGATTGTGACGGTGCATTCCCTGTCCAATAATAGAATTCTGAATCGTTATGTTATCCGGGCTTACACCTTTGCTATCCCAGTTAACAGAAAACACTTCGTCTGTACCCCAGGTAAAACTCATATGGTCCAAAATTATATTTGCCCCATTTGAGATTCCCGATGCATCCTGATTTTGAGTAGTCGCCCCAAAACGAATACGAACATAACGGGCAATCGTATTACTTGCTCCGGTAAATGACACCTTAGCCCCCAACAACACAATTCCCTCTCCTGTAGCTGTTTGTCCGGCAATAGTTGTGTTTTTTGCTATTGCAATCGAAGAGGCTACGTTAATAATACCTCCTACTTTAAAAATTACAAATCTTCCTTCCTGACTAACGGCATCACGAAATGATCCCGGTCCGCTGTCATTTAAATTCGTTACTAAATAAATCTGTGGATTTGCAGCTCCTCTCGCTCCTGTGGTAAATCGTCCAAAACCGGTAGCTTCCGGAAATGCTAATGTCTGGGCATTCAAATCACCATAAAAAGTGATTAACCCGCAAATCATAAAAACTTTAAGCATATGCCTAAATGTTAAAGTACTTTTTTTGGTCATAATTGGTTAAAATTGGTTAAATAGTTATAACCAATTTAGTTATAAGCTAATAAGATACTGTCCTGCCCCATCCTGCATCCTTTTAACGTTTCATTAATATCTGTGAGGTAATTCCTTCAATATTATGAAGCTATTTTTGATAGCTGTAAAACTTCGTGAATTAGCTTTTTAATGTCTAATTCAGAATTAAATCGTATGATCGACTTCACAAAAGACTTCACAAAAGACTTCAGAATAGCTGTCTTCATAGCTATAATAGTCATCACAACCATTATTTTAGGTGCGATAACAGAAAAAGTACTACGCTACTTTTTATATCAAAAGTTGAACAATAAAGAATACGATCCAACGGGTTTTAAATTTTTGAAACATTTAATTATTATGGTGATTTACATTTTAGGATTTGCTTTTGCTTTAATCTAAATTCCCGAATTTAAGATTATAGGACATTCTTTTTTGGCAGGTGCCGGCGTTATTTCTTTAGTAGCAGGTCTTGCTTCTCAACAGGCTTTAAGTAATATTGTAAGCGGTATTTTTCTGGTCATTTTCAAACCCTTTAAAATTAATGACAAAATCACTATTGATAATTTTGTCGATACGGTCGAAGATATCAATTTAAGACAGGTTGTTCTGAAAGATGCAGAGATCAATCGAATCATCATTCCGAATTCCGTCATTAGTAATCAGATTATCATAAATACCAATATGCACGACACCAAATGCTGTAAAATAATCGAAATTGGGATTGGATATGAATCTGATATTGACAAAGCATTACAAATAATGAAAGAAGAAATTGCCAAACATCCTCTTTTTATTGACACCAGAATTCCAGAGAATAAAAAGCAGAAACAACCTTTAGTAGGTGCAAGAGTTGTGGCTCTGGCCGATTCAAGCGTAACTCTGAAAGCATGGGGCTGGGCAAAAAATTCTACAGATGGTTTTGTAATGTAGTGTGATTTATTGCAAAGCATAAAAAAACGTTTTGACCAAGCTGAAATAGATATTCCTTATCCACAAAGAGTCGTTACAATAAAAACAGATCAAAGTCAGCCTCATTCCTAAAGCAGCATTAAATATCGTATCTCTAATAGGCTCATTTTATATTATTCCCACTTTCTGATAATTTTAAGATTATAATTTTTGCCTTTCAAATGCATAGCGGTAAATTTATAATTCTCAAATAAATTCGCTTTCAAATGAAAACCATAAAACTTTTATTATTGCTGCTCCCTCTTATTTGCTTTTCGCAGGAAGAAAAGATAAAACAGCTGGATATTAATTTAACAAATTACGAATATCCTTTTCCTGTAAAGTTTTTTGAACTGAACAATCAGCGTCAGTTTTTAAAAATGGCTTATATGGACATAACCCCTTCCAACTACAACCATAAAAATATTGTTTTACTGCACGGAAAAAATTTCAACGGAGCGTATTGGGAAACCACTATCAAAGCCCTTACAAAAGAAGGTTTCAGGGTTATCGTTCCTGATCAGATTGGTTTTGGAAAATCATCAAAACCGAATAATTTTCAATACACATTTCAGCAGTTTGCTGAGAATACCAAAAAACTTTTAGAACATTTAGGAATTGAAAAAACAGCTGTTTTAGGACATTCTATGGGCGGAATGCTGGCTACAAGGTTTGCACTGATGTATCCTGAAACTGAAGAAAAATTAATCCTTGAAAATCCAATCGGTTTAGAAGACTGGAAATTAGTTGTTCCGTACAAACCTGTCGATTGGTGGTACGAAAGCGAATTAAAACAAAATTACGAAGCCATCAAAAAATACCAAATGGCAAATTATTATGATGGAAAATGGAATACTGATTTTCAAAAATGGGCTGAACTCGGCGCCGGCTGGACAACAGCACCCAATTATAGTATTGTAGCATGGAATTCGGCATTGATGTACGATATGATTTTTACCCAGCCTGTTTTATACGAATTTAAAAATATCAAAAGTCCAACACTATTAATCATTGGAACAAGGGATAAAACCGCTTTAGGAAAACCACTTGTTTCGGAAGAAGTAAGAAAAACAATGGGCAATTATGCCGAATTGGGCAAAAAAACACAAAAAGCAATTCCCTATTGTAAACTTGTAGAAATTGCAGACACCGGACATTTGCCACATATTGAATCTTTTGATGCATTTATAAAACCATTAATCGTATTTTTGAAGCAATAAAAGTTAACCTTAAATCAAATTTTATGTTTACAATAGAACAAATAAAAGAGGTGCATGCCAAAGTAAAAAGCGGTGCCGATTTTCCAAATTATATACAGGATTTAATTATTTTGGGCGTAAAAGGATATGATACCTTTGTAAACGACGGCCATGTGGAATATTATGGTGTAAATAATTATTCTGTAATTTCAGAAGAAAAATACCCTGAAATAAAAGTTGAAGATACAGCCAGCAAAGAGCGTTTTATAGAATTTCTGGTAGCACATCAAGACGGTCAGACCGATTATATTACATTTTGCAATCACTCCGGACAGTGCGGAATCGCGAAATGGCGTGTTGATATTATCGAGATGACCTGCACTTATTTTGACAAATCAGGTGCCGAAATTTTAATTGAAAAAATTCCGGGTTAATTTTTAGAACGAAATCATATGTCGCAAAATTGGTCTCCCATAATTAATCCCGAAGCATTACTTAAGTTAAAAAATTCATCTGAATTTATTTTAATCGATGCGAGAGCGGGACTCAATGCCGAAGAAAATTACAAAAAGGAACATCTAAAAGGTGCCCGTTACGTCGATTTAAACAAAGATTTAGCTACTGCCGACTGCAATCCTGCAAATGGTGGGAGACATCCTTTACCTTCATTGGATAAATTTGCAGAAGTACTTTCAAAACTTGGCATTACACCGCAAAGTCACGTTATTATTTATGATGATAAAAACGGTTCAAACGCTGCTTCCAGATTTTGGTGGATGCTAAAAGCTGTTGGCCATGAAAAAGTACAGGTTTTAAACGGAGGTTTACTGGCTGCAATACAAGCAGGTTTTCCTGTAAGTTCAGAAACAGAAAGTTTTGAGAAAGCTGAAAAATATCCGGTTACAAACTGGGAGCTCTCTTTAAGCAACATCAAAGAGGTAGATAAAGCCCGCAACAATCCTGAAAATATCGTTATTGATGTAAGAGACAAAAACCGTTTTGAAGCTCTTACAGAACCACTTGATTTGATTGCAGGTCATATTCCGGGTGCGGTTAATGTTCCATTTAGCGAAAACTTAGACGAAAATGGTTTTTATCTTTCTGCTGAAAAACTGGCAAAAAAATACACTGAAATTTTAGGAAATGTAAAACCCGAAAATGTAATCGTTCATTGCGGTTCAGGGGTTACAGCCTGCCACACTTTGCTAGCTATGGATTATGCCGGAATTCCAATTCCACAGCTTTACGTAGGTTCCTGGAGCGAATGGTCACGAAATAATCTGCCAATGAACACTAAAAAATAATATCCTTTCAAGAAATACATAATGCATCAAAAACAACATTGGGACATTCTTTTAACCAATCAGGTAAATAAAAAAAAGTTCATAGACTCCCTCCTATCCGGCGAAGCCAAAGAAGAATTAGCCGTTTTTAACAACCAAAAAGGGATTTTATTCTCTGATATTTCAATTGAAAAATTTATTGAAAGAGAATACCAATACGAATCTGTTGAAGCTTCACCTGAATCTCACAGGCAATTGAGGACTTTTTCTTCGGGCGAACGCAAAAAGGAGTTCTTAAAATACTGTATCAGCCAAAATCCGGATTTTATCATTTTCGATAATCCTTTCGACCATTTAGATCAGGCTTCGCGTCTGGCTTTGGCTCTTTCTTTAGAAAAACTTACGGATACCATATCTATTATTCAGCTTGTAAATCGTACGGTTGATCTAATGGATTTTGTGGTGAATAAAGTCCAGATCAAAGACAATTCGTTTACTTTATACCCTATTTCAAAAACCGAAAACCATTTTAAAACCTTAAATACAGCTGCAATTCCAAAGGCTCATGATCCGGGTACTTTTCACGAAAGTGAATTAATAAAAATGGATCATGTTTCAGTAAGTTATGAAGATCGAAAAATTCTGGACAACATTTCATGGACCATCAAACAAGGCGAATTCTGGCAGTTAATTGGCCCGAACGGTTCCGGAAAAAGCACTATCTTATCCTTAATTACAGGTGATAACCCGAAAGGATATGGTCAGGATTTATTTTTATTCGGAAGAAAAAAAGGAAGTGGTGAAAGCGTTTGGGAAATCAAAAAGCAAATCGGTATTTATACCACCGCCATGATGGATCTGTTTCAGAAAAGTCACACCCTGGAAGAAATGATCCTATCCGGTTTTTTCGATTCTATCGGATTGTATATTCAACCGACAACTTTACAAAAACAAATCGTTGCACAATGGCTGGAAGTAATTGAAATGAGTCATTTAAAAAAGAAACGTTTTATAGATCTTTCAATCGGACAGCAAAGAGTAGCACTAATTGTTCGTGCTGTTTTAAAACATCCGCCTTTATTAATTCTGGACGAACCTGTGGAAGGTCTGGACGACGAAAACGTAGATTTGGTGATTCAGTTAATCAATACTATCAAACAGCAAACCAATGTAGCTATTTTGTACGTTTCACACAGAATCGAATCAGGTCTTGCTCCTACTTCAGTTTTTGAACTTATTCCTTCTGAAACGGGATCAGTTGGAAGAATTAAATAGCATTTTAAAAACAAAGAAACTTAAACTTTTATATGGTTACAAGGCTCTGCTTTTTTACAACCTGGCAGCTACTTTTGGAAGTTCGAAAAAACAAAACAACCTTTTTTAAATCGCTTTAAAAAAGGTTGTTTTTATTCTTAAATAGTTTATAGTGCTACTACTTTTAGCTGTCGCTTTTTTTCTCTTTTATTTTGATTTTCAATTCTTTTGTAATCTGTTTTACAAATTTCTCTTTGTCTTTCATGGCTTCTTTAATTGTTGCTTTTAGGTCAACTGGCATTTCGTAATATTTATCCGCCCAAATATAAACTTCCATAATTATAGGTAATAAGTCAATTCCTTTTGGGGTCAGTTTGTACAAAAATTTTGCTTTACTGTCCGGGTGAGCTGATTTTTCAATAATACCATTTTCTTCAAGCCCTTTCAGCCTTGATGCTAAAATATTGGTAGCAATACCCTCAGCCGATTTTAAAAAATCATTATAAGTGCACTTATTTCCAAACATCAAATCTCTGATAATGAGCAATGACCACTTATCTCCAAACACGTCAAGTGAGCAGCTCAATGGGCATTCTGATCTTTTTTTATTCAATTCCATAAAATATTTTTAAATTTTAACTTGCATTTTAAAAGTTGTTTATATATTTGCACTTGCATTTAGCAAGCGAATTTACGGATAAAATTAAAATAAATAATAATGAAAAAAAATATTTTAGTAACGGGTGCAAGTTCAGGCTTTGGTTTACTTATCGCAAACGAGTTACACAAAAACGGTTATAATGTAATTGGTACAAGTCGGAATCCTGAAAAGTATATAGGTAAGGTTCCTTTTCAAATGATAGCATTAGACCTTGATTCAGAACAATCGATAAATAGTTTTTCGGAAAGAATTTTTAAGAAAATAGGTCAATTGGATATTCTTATCAATAATGCCGGCTTTTTAGTCTCAGGTATTGCAGAAGAAACACCTGTTGAGTTGGGCAGGCAGCAATTGGAAACTAACTTTTGGGGAACTATTAAAGTAACTAATGCTGTATTACCCCATTTTAGAAAACAAAAATTCGGTAAAATAATTACTGTTGGTTCCATTATAGGGCTTGTTTCATTTCCTAATGCAGCTTACTATGCGGCTTCAAAACACGCATTGGAAGGTTATTTCAAATCATTAAGATACGAATTGAACGAGTTTAATATTAGTGTTGCCATGATTGAACCGGCTGCTTTTAAAACAAGCATTTTAGATAATTCCACAACAACATTAAATAAAATTGAAGATTACAATACGTTAAGAAATAAGATTGAAAAATTCACAGAAAACTTGGTAGATCAGGCCGAAGATCCTGCGATGGTTGCAGAAAAAGCACTCAAAGTTGTTCAAACAGACAAGCCGAAATTTAGAAATATTGTGGGCAAAGGGACTTCTGCCCTAATAAACCTGCAACATTTTGCTTATGGAGTTTTAGAAAAAAATGTTCTCAAACAATTAAACAAAGCCTAAAAAGAAAAAAAATGAAAGCATTCATAGTAAAAAAATACGGCAAAAAAGAAAAATTACATTTGTCAGATTGGGCAGTACCAAGTGTAAATGAAAATGATGTATTGGTACAAGTTCATTCTGCAGGTGTTAATTTATTAGATTCACTTATTAGAAATGGTGATTTTAAACTGTTCTTACCCTACAAGCCACCCTTTATCAATGGTCACGATGTAGCTGGTGTTGTAACCAAAATAGGTTCCAGAGTCAGCAAGTTTAAGGTTGGCGACGAAATATATTCTCGTCCGTCAGATTATAGGGTTGGTACTTTTGCTGAATACATTTCTATTAATAAAAATGATGTTGCCTTAAAACCCAAAAACCTTTCAATGGAGGAAGCAGGTTCTATTCCTCTGGTTGGTTTAACTGCCTGGCAGTCTCTAGTTGAAATAGGAAAAATACAAAAAGGGCAAAAAGTTTTCATTCAGGCTGGTTCGGGTGGTGTTGGCACATTTGCTATTCAGTTAGCAAAGCATTTAGGGGCTTTTGTTGCCACAACTACAAGCGCAAAAAATATTGAATTAGTAAAATCTCTTGGTGCCGATCTTATTATTGATTACAAAACGGAAGATTTTGAAACAAAACTGAAAGATTATGATCTTGTTTTACACAGTAACAGAGATTCAAAAATTTTAGAAAAATCATTACGAATTTTAAAGTCTGGCGGACAGCTTGTTTCACTAGTAGGCCCTCCAACGCCTGAATTTGCCACAACAATTGGTTTGCCCTGGTATTTAAAATTAGTAACGAAACTGATTAGTCTGGGAGTAAAGAAAAAAGCAAAAAAATTAAACACCAATTTTGTATTTCTGTTTATGAGAGCAGAAGGCAGACAGTTAAGCGAAATAACAAAACTGATTGAAACTGGGATTATAAAACCTGTTATTGATAAAGTCTTTTCATTCGAACAGACTAACGAAGCATTGTCTTATGTTGAAACAGGGAGATCCAGAGGAAAAGTAGTAATTAAGGTTAAGTAATTTTTGTATGTACAGCTCGGTAAAATTTCAGCTACAATATTATAACTATTGTAAAAACTAATTCTCTAAGACATTAAAACATTTTATTTATTAATCCCAAATAAAAATGCCCCATAAATATTAAATTATTTTGAGGCATTTTTTCTAATTTTTATCTTCTAATAAAGGTACGAATCTAAACTCTCCAAACTCATGTTTTTCAAATTGGGTTTCATTTTTTCGAATCAGCAAAGTCATAATCTGAACGTCTTCACCAAGCGGAATTACCAGTCTTCCTCCTATTTTTAATTGTGCCATTAAAGGTTGTGGAATAAACGGGGCACCTGCTGTAACAATAATGCTGTCAAACGGAGCATAATTTGGAAGACCTTTGTAACCATCTCCAAACGAAAGATGTTTAGGTCTGATATTTAATTTAGGAAATAAATTGGAGGTACTTTTAAACAGCTCTTTCTGTCTTTCAACACTGTACACTTTTGCACCCAGCATAAACAAAACAGCAGTCTGATAGCCCGAGCCAGTACCAATTTCGAGAATTTTATGATCTTTTTTTACTTCCAGCAGCTGCGATTGAAAAGCAACCGTGTAGGGCTGCGAAATAGTCTGCCCTGCTCCTATAGGAAAAGCCTTATCCTGATAAGCATAATCTTCAAAACTCGAATTTAAAAAAAGGTGTCTCGGAATTTTTTTTATCGCATCTAAAACCGCTCTGTCAGTAATCCCTTTTTGTTCTAAAGTGCTTACTAATTGATTGCGAAGTCCTTGATGTTTGGCAGTATCTTTCAAAATGGGTAGGTTTTATTTTTGCAAAAATAAGAAACTAAAAAGGAAATCAAATATTGATTTTTAATTATTAAATTAATAAAGTTGAAGGTCAAAAGTCGGAAGCCGTTACTCATAAATTTACAATTCACAATTCACAATTAGCTAAATTCATTTTCACTTTCGACAAATAAATTCTATTTTTGTTTAAAATACATTCTCATGTTAAAAGTAGGAGTTTTAGGTGCGGGTCACTTAGGTAAAATACATTTACGCTTATTACAACAATCTGACAAATACGAATTAGTTGGATTTTACGATGAAAATCAGGAAAATGCCGAAAGAATTTCAAAAGAATTTGGCTATAAAAACTTCAATACAATTGCAAAATTAATCCACGCCGTGGATGTAATCGATATTGTAACTCCAACCCTTTCGCACTATAAATGTGCCAAAGTAGCCATCAAATCAGGAAAACACATCTTCATAGAAAAACCAATTGCCAACACTGTTGATGAGGCCGAAGAAATTATCGCTTTGGCAAAAGAATACTATGTAAAAGGACAGGTTGGTCACGTAGAGCGATTTAACCCTGCGTTTATCGCTACCAAAAACATGATCGAAAATCCGATGTTCATTGAAACGCATCGTTTGGCCGAATTTAATCCTCGTGGTACGGATGTACCTGTAGTTTTGGATTTAATGATACATGATATTGATGCGATTTTGAGTGTGGTTAATTCAAAAGTTAAAAATATCAATGCCAGTGGTGTTTCGGTAATCAGTGAAACTCCGGACATTGCCAATGCACGAATTGAATTCGAAAATGGCTGTGTTGCTAATTTAACTGCAAGCCGAATTTCGATGAAAAACATGCGTAAAACACGTTTTTTTCAAAAAGACGCCTATATTTCAGTAGACTTTTTAGAGAAAAAATGTGAAGTTGTCCGTATGAAAGACGCTCCTGAAGTTCCGGGAGATTTTGATATGATTCTTCAAAATGCCGAAGGAGTAAAAAAACAAATTTATTTTACAAATCCGGACGTAGAACAAAACAACGCCATTTTAGACGAATTAAATTCTTTTGCCAATGCCATCAATACTGATACAACTCCGGTTGTAACATTAGAACAGGCTACAGATGCATTAAGAGTTGCCTATCAGATTATTGATTGTTTCGATAAATAATAAAAAAACAAACTTATTATCTTTAAGGTTTAAAGCAGGCTTCAAAGCCGCTTTAAACCTTAACTTTTAAAATTCAAATACCAGATTAGATGAAAACTATAGCTGTAATTGGTGCAGGAACAATGGGTAACGGAATTGCACATACTTTTGCGCAAAGCGGTTTTATTGTAAAACTGATTGATGTTTCTGAAAAATCATTAGACAAAGGAATGGCAACAATTGCGGCAAACCTTGAGCGTATGTTATCTAAAGGAACAATCACGCAGGAAGATGTTGCCAGAACCATTACGAATATCATTACGTATACTGATATTAAGGACGGTGTTGTCGGAGTTGATTTAGTAGTCGAAGCAGCAACTGAAAATGTAGAATTAAAACTGAATATTTTCAAACAATTAAACGAAGCCTGTTCGCATAACACTATTTTAGCAACAAACACCTCTTCGATTTCAATTACGCAAATTGGTGCTGTTGTTGCACATCCTGAACGTGTTATCGGAATGCATTTTATGAATCCGGTACCGATTATGAAATTGGTCGAAATTATTCGCGGATACAATACCAGCGATGAAGTCACCAAAATAATCATGAATTTATCTGAAAAACTGGGGAAAGTTCCAGTCGAAGTAAACGATTATCCGGGATTTGTTGCCAACAGAATTTTAATGCCTATGCTAAACGAGGCAATTGAAACGTTATACAACAAAGTAGCCGGAGTTTATGAAATCGATACCGTGATGAAATTAGGAATGGGACATCCAATGGGACCGCTTCAATTAGCTGATTTTATTGGTCTTGATGTTTGTCTTGCCATTTTAAATGTAATGTATGACGGCTTCAAAAACCCAAAATATGCTCCTTGCCCATTATTAGTGAATATGGTTAGAGCCGGGAAACTGGGAGTAAAATCCGGAGAAGGTTTTTATGATTACAGCGAAAGTAAAAAGGCGGAGAAGATTTCGAAGCAGTTTATATAAGTAATGAAAAATCTATTTTTATTGATCGTTCATTTTACAACAATGGTTTGTTTTTCTCAAAACGTAAAAATAGATTCAATTAAACAATTTACAACAAATGAAATTGATAGTATTTGTAAAAAAAATGGTAGAGATATCATTTCAGAAGGGAGAATAAGCACATCAATTGAAAGTAAAATCAAAAGGAATCAAACAAAGATTATAAATGGAAGTGGAGGATTCTCATATAAACTTTATGTAAATCATTTTAATAAAGAAAACTATGAAAAATTATCAAAGATTGAAAAAAGGAAATATGATTTTGATAAATATAGCGATTTAATAAAAGGAGATTATCACCAGGCTATTCATTATGAAAATTCATATTCAGAAAATATTTACGGCGAGTTTTACTATTTTAAAACCTCGCTTTTTTATGTAAAAATTAAAGTAATCAGAACTGAAAATAATAAAGAAGATATTTCAGAAACATTTAACCTTAGCCTTTCTGAATTAAATGATGCAAAAGTTTTAAAAAACATATTTTTAATGGACATTAAAGGTTTTGTAAATGAAAAAAATAATGAACTAATCAAGATTTATAATCGAAAATGAATTCAATAAAGCAAAATCTGCTAGAAATAAAGTCGACGCTTCCTGAGCACGTAACTCTGGTTGCGGTTTCAAAAACAAAACCTGTTTCAGATTTAATGCAGGCTTACGAAGCCGGTCAGCGTATTTTTGGAGAAAACAAAATTCAGGAAATGGCCGATAAATATGAACAAATGCCAAAAGACATTCAATGGCATATGATTGGCCATGTGCAAACCAATAAGGTGAAATTTATGGCGCCTTTTGTAAGTTTGATTCATGGCGTTGACAGTTTGAAATTATTACAGGAAATCAACAAACAGGCTTTAAAAAACAATCGGGTTATTGATTGCCTGCTTCAGATATATATTGCCGAAGAAGAAACAAAATTTGGTCTTGACAAAAAAGAACTGACCGCATTATTGTCTTCTTCTGAATTTAAAGAAATGAAAAACATTCGAATTCTCGGATTAATGGGAATGGCTACTTTTACAGAAAACCAAAACCAAATCAAAAAAGAATTCCTTCATTTAAAATCGATTTTTGATTCGCTTCAAAACAAAGATGCACAATGCCGGGACACACAGCAATGTATTTCAACAGCAGCACATTTTTCAACAATTTCAATGGGAATGTCAGGCGATTACCAACTTGCTATTGAATGCGGAAGCACAATGGTTAGAATTGGCAGTAGTATTTTTGGAGGACGCTAAAGCTTCAATATCAAAAATCAATGGCAAAAATCAATTACAATTAAAATGGCAATTTTAAAATATAAAATATAAAATGGAGAAAATATTCAATTTTGATGATCGACTGATTCGTTTTGCAGGAGAATGTATTTTCTTTACGAGACAATTAGAAAGAATCTTTGAAAATGAATATTATAAAAACCAGTTAATCAGATCATCCGGAAGTGCTTCTTTAAATTTTGGAGAAGCCCAGGGAACCATAACAGATAAAGATTTTATTTTTAAAGTTTCATTAGTTGTAAAAGAGTTTAAAGAATCCAGAAATTCTTTAAAAATATTAGACTATATAAAAGAAGGTGATAACGACAAAAGAAATAAACTTCTAAAAGAAGTAGAACAACTTATTGCAATTTCATCAAAAATGATAATAAATAAAAAGTAATTTTTTCAATAACAATAACAATGGCAATGACAATTTCAATAAAGAATTTCAATTTTAAAACATTGATTTTTGACATTGCAATTGATATTGATTTTTGATATTGCCATTGATTTTTGACATTTGAAAATGTACGCAATACTAGACATAGAAACCACCGGAGGCCAATTCAATGAAGAGGGAATTACCGAAATCGCCATTTATAAATTTGATGGCCATGAAGTCGTTGACCAATTCATTAGCCTTGTCAATCCCGAAATTCCGATTCAGCCTTTTGTGGCTAAATTAACCGGAATCAATAATGCTATGCTGAGTTCTGCACCTAAATTTTTTGAAGTCGCGAAACGAATCATCGAAATTACTTCTGATTGTATTATTGTAGCACACAACGCTTCTTTTGACTATCGAATCCTGCGTACCGAATTCAGACGTTTAGGTTATAATTTCGAATCAAAAACACTTTGTACCGTTGAACTTGCTAAAAAATTAATTCCGGAACAGCCTTCTTACAGTTTAGGAAAATTAGTCCGTTCCCTCGGAATTCCAATAGCCGACAGACATCGTGCAAGCGGAGATGCTATTGCCACGACCAAGTTATTCAAAATATTACTGGAAAAAGATCTGGAAAAAACTATCCTCAAAGATTTTGTAAAATTTGAAATTGAAAAAGGAATTTCACCAAAACTTCAGGATTTGGTAAACCAGATGCCTTCAAAAACAGGCGTTTATTACATTCATAACGAAGGTGGACATTTAATTTATATCGGTAAGAGTCTCAATATCCGAAAAAGAGTCAATCAGCATTTTACCGGAATTACAACCAAAAGCAAACGTATACAAGCAGAAGTTTTTACTATAACTTATGAGGAAACAGGAAGTGAATTAATTGCTTTGCTAAAAGAAAGCGAAGAAGTAAAAATAAACCGCCCAAGACACAATCGTTCACAAAAAAAGAGTTTTTTTCCATTCGCCATTTATGTTGAAAAAGATTCAAACGGCTATCTGAATATAAACCTCGGAAAAGCCGACGGACGCAAAAAAGAAATCACATCATTTGCTTCTTTGCAGGAAGGTAAAAATGCACTTTTCAAGTTCACCGCGAAATATCATTTGTGCCAAAAACTGACCGGTTTATATCAGACCAAGAAAGAATGTTTTCAATACAAAATCAAAGAATGTGATGGTGCCTGTATTGGCGAAATCACTACTGAAATTTACAATTTAAGGGTTCAGCAGTTTATTTCTGAAAATAGTTTTGAAAACAAAAGCATGATTTTAATAGACAGAGGCCGAAATGTAAACGAAAGAAGTGCTATTTTAGTCGAAAACGGAATCTATAAAGGCTACGCTTATTACGATTTGAATTATCAGATTACCAATATCGAAATCCTGAACAAAATCCTGATTCCGATGCAGCACAATCGCGACGTAAAAAACATTATTCAGCAATACATCCGAAAAAGCAAATCGTTGAAAATACTTCATTTTTAGTAAAACAAAACTTTCATTATCTTTAAGGATATGAAAAACAAAAAATCACAATACGAAATCTTCAGGGAAAAAGTCAAAATCATTCTGTATGGTACTAATACCATTTTAGGAAGAATGTTCGATTTAGTTCTCTTAGGTTTGATTTTATTGAGCGTTCTGCTAATAATGCTCGACACAGTTCAGGGCATCAGTTCCAAATATCATTACCAATTATGGATCTGCGAATGGATAATTACTATATTTTTTACCATTGAATATGTTTTGAGGATTATTTCCATCCAAAAACCGGTTAAATACATTTTCAGTTTTTACGGCATAATCGATTTATTGGCTGTTTTACCTATGTATTTATCTATATTTTTCCCCGGAGCAAGTATTTTATCCATTATACGCGCACTTCGTTTCTTCAGATTATTCAAAATACTGCATATTCCTCAAATCTCACATCAGTCCTTTCAACTGAAGGAAGCAATTGAAGCCAGTAAGGAAAAAATACTTGTTTTTATTTATTTCGTACTTATCAGTACCGTAATCATTGGTTCTTTAATGTATCTGGTCGAAGGAAAAGATTCCGGGTTTACGAGTATTCCAATGGGGATCTACTGGACAATTGTAACACTGACAACCGTTGGTTACGGAGATATTTCTCCTCAAACTCCATTAGGACAGTTTATAGCGGCGCTGGTCATGATTTTGGGTTACGGAATCATAGCAGTTCCAACCGGAATCGTAACTGCCGAATTTGCTAAAAAAAGTCTCAGAAACAATACCGTCTCTACAAAAACCTCTTGTCAGATCTGCGGTTCACAGCTTCATTTTGACAATGCTAAATTCTGTCACGAGTGCGGAACCGAATTACATCATTAATTTATGAAGCTATTCCGGCTGTACATTGCAACTCCTCCTTATCTTTGTTGTTTTTTAAGTCATAAAAGCAGCTTCTAAAGTCGCTTCTTTTAAGCCGCAAAAACTAACAAATATAAGTCCGGGGTTTCCATTTCCATCCGGGCTAAAAAACATATGAAATACCTAATTACCATTGTCGGACCAACAGCCATAGGCAAAACAGCCTTAAGCATTGCATTGGCAAAACATTTTAATTGCGAAATAATATCCTGTGACAGCCGTCAGTTTTTTAAAGAAATGACCATTGGTACAGCCGTTCCAAATCAGGATGAACTTGCAGCAGCAACACATCACTTCATTCAAAATAAATCGATATTCGAGAATTATACTGTTGGTGATTACGAAAAAGAAGCTTTAGCAAAAATCGAAGAATTGTTTCAAAATAATGATTTCGCAATTCTGATCGGCGGTTCCGGATTGTATGTTGATGCCATATTAAAAGGCTTTGACGAGTTTCCCGAAATCAACCCCAAAGTACGCTCAGAAGTCAATTCAAACTACGAAAAACTCGGAATCGAATATCTTCAGGAACAATTGAAAAACCTGGATCCTGATTATTTTCAAAAAATTACTTTAGAAAATCCACAGACATTACAGAATCCACAACGAATGATGCGTTTCACAGAAGTCTGCATAGGAACTCAAAAACCATATTCATCCTTTTTGAACCAGAAGAAAAACAACCGAAACTTCACTCCCATCCTAATTGGTTTAGAAGCGGACAGAGAAATAATTTACAACCGTATCAACCAACGTGTTGCTATTATGATGAACGAAGGTTTACTTGAAGAAGCAAAAACATTATATCCTAACAAAGCGTTAAATGCGCTTCAAACCGTCGGTTATAGAGAATTATTCAGTTATTTTGACGGAGAATTCACTTTGCCGTTTGCCATTGAGGAAATTAAAAAAAATACCCGAAGATTTTCCAAAAGACAATTAACGTGGTTCAAACGAAATGAAAACACGAAATGGTTCGATTATGCTGCGCCAAAAAGCGAAATCATAACATATATTGAATCTAAGATCTAAAATCTAAAATTCTAATAATCTAAGAAGTCTAAATTAATGCCAATATCACCAAACTTCACATCCATTCTAAGCAAAGACTGGGAAATCAATTTCACACAATGTACCCCAAACGGCTCTTTAAAATATACAGATCTCTGTAATATTTTACAATTGACAGCGGCGGCACATTCTGAAGTTGGCGGTATCAGCTTTTCTGATATGCAGGAGTTTCATCAGGCATGGGTTTTGAGCAGAATGCGCGTTGAGATTTCAGATTTGCCAAAATCCGGAGATATTGTAACTGTAACGACCTGGATTAACAGCCTGGAAAACTCACGATCTGTACGTGCGCTGGAAATGTACGTCAACGGAAAAAAAATAGTGGGCTGCGAAACGTATTGGGCCGTTTTTAACACACAATTACGCCGTCCTGAGGCCTTGGCATTACCTTATGAACATTTTAAATTATTCCCTGAAAAAAGAGCCACAACAGAAGGTTTTTCAAAAATTAATATCAATCACGAAAAAGAAGCCATATTCGAAAAAATAGTTTATTTATCGGATCTCGATATTGTAAACCACGTTAATAACGTAAAATATCTGGAATGGTGTCTCGACCATGTGAATCCCAAAAGAATTCTGAAGCAGGAAGTAAAAAGCTTTGAAATGAATTTCATGAAAGAGCTTTCATTAAAAGATACTGTAATAATTCACGAAAGCGATATTGAAGAGAGCTCGGCTACTACTTTTAGTATCACCAAAGGAGAAAAAACATGTTATGCCTTACAGTTAAACTGGAAAAAATAAGCCTTTTTAACATCCACAAAAAAACAAAAAGCTGGTTTCAATTAAGAAACCAGCTTTTTTATATGTATCAAAATGTGATTTTACATCTCACATTTCACAAAAATCATTTTACCCATTTAGATAAAAACACTCAACACAAAGTAAACCAATCCTGCTAAAAGAGCCGAAATAGGAATCGTTAATACCCATGCCCAGATCAAACTTACGGTTACTCCCCATCTAACAGCAGATACACGTTTCGTTAATCCAACCCCAATAATAGATCCTGTAATGGTATGCGTTGTACTTACCGGAATTTTTAAATGCTCTGTAAAGTAAAGTGTCAAAGCACCTGCAGTTTCAGCAGCCACACCTTCAAACGAACTTACTTTTGTAATTTTAGATCCCATCGTTTTTACAATTTTCCAGCCACCGCTCAAAGTTCCTGCAGCAATTGCAGAATAACACGCCAGCGGAATCCAGCCTGGCATTACACCTTTTATTCCCTTGTCATCATTAGGCAAAACAACATCTAACCATGAATCCATGTGAACTCCCGGATTTGTATTGATATAAACTGCAACAGCAGCTGCAATAATACCCATAACTTTTTGAGAATCGTTTCCTCCGTGACCTAAACTGAATGCCGCTGAAGAAAGTAATTGCATCTTTTTCAAAGCTGCATCAGCCTGATGAAGATTTAAACTGCTAAATATCAAACAAAAAGCACTTACCGTTAAGATGATAAAAGCAACTAAAAACCATTTAATATTATGCCCATCAAAGACTACACTCCAGAAATGTGATTCAAAACGAGGCTTTCCTTCTGCTTTTATAACTTCATAGGGAACCATTTGAGCATAAACAAACCAAATTGTTGCAATCATTAAAGCTATAGTAAATATTTTAGGACCAATATTTTTACGGGAAGCGTTTAACAACCAAATTGATATTAAATAAGAGGCTAACGCTCCTAATAAAGGTGCTAATACAATAAAAGCAATAATAATGATAACACCCGAAGGCATTCCGCCATCCTTTCCAGCCTTATACCAGCTTACGATTTCGTACCAGTAATGTGTTGTTCCGTCTTCTCCGGCATAACCTGAAAAACCATGAACTGCAATTGCATGCGCTATAGCTGCTCCTGCAAAACCTCCAATCAAAGTATGGGATGAACTGGAAGGAATTCCTAACCACCAGGTCAATAAGTTCCAACAGATTGCCGCAATAACACCTGCTAAAATAACTACCAGGTTAATTTCCATCGTGTGCGCTGTCTTGGCAACAGTATCCGCAACTCCAAATCCGAAAACCCAGTACGCCAGAAAGTTAAAAAATGCTGCCCAAAGAACGGCCTGAAAAGGCGTCAAAACCTTTGTTGCAACAACAGTCGCTATAGCATTTGCCGCATCATGAAAACCGTTGATGTAATCAAAAATTAAAGCTAATACTATAATAATTATAAGTAGCGTCATAAATTATAACTTCAGAATGAAAAATTTAATTAAGAATGTTTTACAGAAATAGATTCCAGTATGTTGGCAACACTCTTACATTTGTCTGTTGCTGATTCTAAAACAGATAACACTTCTTTATATTTAATAATATTTTTAGCGTCAGTTTCGTTTTCAAAAATTTCAAAAACTGCTTTGTTATATACGTTATCCGACTTGTTTTCCAGTTTATTGATTCTGACACAAGCATCTTTAATTACTTTGAAATTCTTTAAGTTTCTCAACTCTTTTACCGCACTGTCAATGTTTTGACATGCTTCAAGGTTGATTTCTGTCATTTTTCTGATCGATTTTGTAATCTTATCCACCTGATACAATCTCATTCTGCTTGCTGCACCGTGCAAATAATCTGCAACGTTATCAATCGAAGTGATCAATGTGTGAATATCCTCTCTGTCAAACGGAGTAATGAAGTTTCTACTCAATTCAAGATTGGTTTGACGTGTAATGTCTTCTCCTTTTTGCTCTAATTCATCAATTTTCTGAAAAAGAACTTCTCTTTCTTTCAATGGAAGATTTACAGCTTCGTGTAAGTTAGAAGCTAATTCAATTAAATTGCTTGAAGCTTCTTCAAAAAGTGGAAAGAATTTTTTGTCTTTCGGCACTAAAAATTGGAAAATACTGTTTATTGACATTTTTATATTTTTGATAGTGCAAAATTACTTCAATATTGTTTTACAATGTTAAGCCATTGTTAACAAATCGTTTTCAATTTGGAAACTACTCAGGAACAAAATGGTCTTCTCAATATCATAATGTAAAATCCTGTCTTCCTTAACCAAAGGCACAATTTCTCTGTAACTGCTTAAGAACATTTCGATAAAATCGCTTGATTTTAATGGTTCTCTGTATGCAATAGCCTGCGAAGCATTTAACAATTCTATTGCCAGAATACGTTCTAAATTATCCATAACTTTTAACGCTTTTGTAGCTCCGTTTGCTCCCATACTTACATGATCTTCCTGCCCGTTGCTCGAAACAATACTATCAACACTTGAAGGTGTTGCCAGCTGTTTGTTCTGACTTGCAATACTTGCTGCTGTGTATTGTGGAATCATCAATCCTGAATTCAGGCCCGGATTATCAACCAAAAATGCCGGAAGATTGCGTAAACCCGAAATTAACTGATACGTTCTTCTTTCAGAAATGCTTCCCAATTCTGCCAAAGCAATTGCTATAAAATCCAATGCCAATGCCAAAGGCTGTCCGTGGAAATTTCCTCCTGAAATGATCTGATCAGATTCTATAAATATATTTGGATTATCTGTAACAGAGTTAATTTCAGTTTTGAATACCTTTCGAACATAATCAATAGCATCTTTTGAAGCTCCGTGAACCTGAGGCATACAACGGAAAGAATACGGATCCTGAACATGCTTTTTTTGCTGTACAATAATTTCGCTTCCTTCTAAAAATTCATTAATTCGCTGTGCCGTTACAATCTGACCTTTATGAGGACGTATAAAATGTATCAGTTCATTAAAAGGTTCTATCCTTCCATCAAAAGCTTCCAGAGAAATCGTTCCAATCAAATCTGCCAGATACGA
The DNA here is from genome assembly GCF_903819435.1 of Flavobacterium salmonis. GTDB lineage: Bacteria > Bacteroidota > Bacteroidia > Flavobacteriales > Flavobacteriaceae > Flavobacterium > Flavobacterium chungangense. The sequence continues at coordinate 25,610 of NZ_CAIJDP010000084.1, forward strand.
ATATTTATAGGCTTTAATCAAAATATGAACTCCGTAAGCCCCCATAAACTGTGTTCCGTTCAATAAAGCCAACCCTTCTTTGGATTGTAAAATAATCGGTTCCCAGTTAAAATGTTTCAAAACTTCGGCAGAAATCCTTCTTTTTCCTTCAAAATAAACTTCACCCTCTCCTATCAAAGGCAAAGATAAATGCGCCAAAGGAGCTAAATCTCCTGAAGCTCCGAGTGAACCCTGTGTATAGATAACCGGAAGAATATCATTATTATAAAAATCAACCAGACGATTTAATGTCTGCAGCTGAATCCCTGAATGTCCGTAGCTCAAGGACTGAATTTTAAGAAGCAGCATTAATTTTACAATTTCAGCCGGCACTTCTTCACCGGTTCCGCAAGCATGAGATTTTACAAGGTTTTCCTGAAGTTTGGACAAGTTTTCATTCGAAATTTTCACACTGTAAAGCGATCCAAAACCAGTATTAATACCATAAATAGGTTCAGAATGGGAAGCCATTTTTTTATCCAGATAATCACGGCATTTCTGCACATTTACTTTTGCTTCTTCAGATAATTCTAATGCCTTATCGTGACTTAAAATTTCCTGCAAAGTCTCTAAAGTTATGGTTTCAGTACTAATATAATGGATTTCCCTCATGGTGATTTCAAATTAAAACATCAAAATTCAACAAATCAACATTAAAAAGCAACAATTTATCACAATAATTAAAATTTCTAATCAAGTGATTTTTAAAATTATTTATTTCACAATCCTAACTTAGAAACACAAATACCGCTTTTAGTGCAAATCCAGTTAAAAACAAATTCTTTGATCAGATGAATTTTAATCTTAAATATATCAAAAACCCAACTTAGAGCGTGTAATTTTAACAAATACTCAATATTGATTTTTTATCATTTGTTTTATTAAAATATTCGCAAAAAAACAATTTAGCTTTTTAACTTTTATAAAAAACTGTACTTTTGAAAAATCAAAAATGAAACGTAACAGCACAAAATATCAATCTACAATGACAACTCAATCAGAAGTTGCAATTGCTGCTACAATTATTTCTACTACAACAACTACAACCCCTTAGGGGTATACATTTTTACATATAATCCTGTTTATCTATACTTTTTTCCTGAAAGAAGAAAGACTTTGGATACATAAAAATATTTGCATAAAAGAAAAAAACATCAAAATGAAAGTATTAAAATTTGGCGGAACTTCGGTTGCCAATGCACAAAATATAAAACTCGTTCTCGAAATTGTTAAACAAAAAGCCGAAAAGGACAAACTCGTTGTTGTTGTTTCGGCATTAAGCAAAGTAACCGATTTGCTACATCTGGCAGCAGCAAAAGCAGCTGAAAATGATGAAACCTTCAGGGATATCGTTGCTGAAATCGAGAAAAAACACTTAGATACTTTAAAAGAACTGATTCCGGTTAGCGAACAGAGCAGTTTGCTGAGCCACGTAAAAAGAATCATCAATCATTTAGAAACTTTACTGGATGGCTGTTTCCTTTTGGGCGAATTATCCCCAAGAACTGCAGATACTATTTTGAGTTTTGGCGAATTACTTTCTTCATATATCATTGCTCAGGCCTATCAGCAAATTAGCAAAGATTCAGTTTATAAAGACAGCCGTGAATTAATCAAAACGAATAATGACTTTAGCAAAGCGGTTGTAAATTTTGAAGTTTCAAATGTTTTGATTCAGGAATATTTTGCAGAGAATCAATCCCGAATTACTATTTTGCCTGGCTTTATTGCTCAGACTCTTGATGGCATCACATCAACTTTAGGACGTGGCGGTTCTGATTATACTGCTGCTATCATTGCCGGAGCAATCAATGCTGAACAGCTTGAAATCTGGACAGACGTAAACGGAATGTTTACTGCCAATCCAAAAATTGTAAAACAGGCACAGCCAATTGCAAATATTTCGTATCAGGAAGCGATGGAATTGTCTCATTTTGGTGCCAAAGTATTATATCCGCCAACGATTCAGCCGGTTTTAAGAAAAAACATTCCAATTTTAATCAAAAATACATTTGAACCGGAAGCAGAAGGTACTCTGATTTCGAACAAAATTTCAGAGCAGACTACTCCTGTAAAAGGAATCAGCCATATTGACCATATTTCGTTACTGACGCTTGAAGGCCCGGGAATGATTGGGGTTTCAGGTTCATCAAAACGTTTGTTTGAAGTATTGTCACACGAAAAAATCAACGTTATATTTATTACTCAGGCCTCTTCTGAGCATTCAATTTGTATCGGAATCCTGAATTCGGATGCTGAAAATGCCGAAGAAGCGATCAACAAAGCTTTTGACGTTGAGATTTTACAAAACAAAATCGACCCTTGCATTGTCGAAAAAGACCTTTGCATTATTGCTTTGGTAGGTGAAAACATGAAAAATCATCAAGGTCTGAGCGGAAGAATGTTCAGTACTTTAGGAAAAAATAACGTAAACATCCGTGCGATTGCTCAGGGTGCTTCTGAAAGAAATATTTCAGCAGTAATCAACGAAAGAGATGTTAAGAAAGCTTTAAATACTTTACACGAAAACTTCTTTGAAGAGAACACCAAACAGCTGAATTTATTCGTAATGGGTGTTGGAAATGTGGGTGAGAAATTCATTGAACAAATTCACTCTCAAAAGAAATTCTTAAAAGAGGTTCTAAAAATTAATGTTCGCGTAATTGCTTTGTCGAACTCCAGAAAAATGTTTTTTGACGAAGACGGAATTTCTCTAAAAGACTGGCAGTCAACTTTAGAAAAAGGAGAAGCTGCTATTCCGACAGAATTCATCGCACGTGCAAAAGAACTGAATTTAAGAAACAGCATTTTCGTAGATATTACTGCAAATGCAAGCGTTTCTGAAATGTACGAGAAATTCTTAAAAGAAAGCATTGCCGTTGTAACCTGTAACAAAATTGCCTGTTCATCTGCTTACGACAATTATAAAAAACTGAAAAGTTTATCTCGCCAGTATAACGCTCCGTTTTTATTTGAAACGAATGTTGGTGCGGGATTACCGATTATCGATACTGTAAAAAACTTGATCGCTTCAGGTGATAAAGTGCATAAAATTCAGGCGGTTTTGTCCGGAAGTCTGAACTTTATTTTCAACAATTTTGATGAGAATAATTCTTTTCATGATGTTGTTAAAGAAGCCGGAGTGCAGGGATTCACAGAACCGGATCCTAAAATCGACTTAAGCGGAATCGACGTAGCGCGTAAAATCCTGATTCTAATTCGTGAAAGCGGTTACGAAATGGATATTGACGCTATTGCAAATGAATCGTTTTTACCAGCTGAATGCTTAGCAACAACAAACAACGATGACTTTTTTGCATCGTTAATCAAACATTCACAGCATTTTGAAAACATTTACAAAGAAGCTTTAGCTAAAGATTCAAGACTAAAATACGTAGCGCAATTCGAAAACGGAAAAGCAAGCGTTGGTCTTCAATTCATTCCAAAAGATCATCCTTTCTATAATCTGGAAGGAAAAGACAATATCGTGCTTTTCTACACCGATCGTTACGTAGATCAGCCTTTATTAATCAAAGGAGCCGGTGCCGGTGCAGCCGTAACCGCTTCAGGAATTTTTGCAGATGTAATTCGCATAGGAAACGTGTAAAAGATGCTAAGATACTGAGTCGCTAAGATTCTAAGTTTTTTTTCTTAACTAAACTTAGAATCTCAGAAACTTAGCCACTTAGAAACTTAAAAATAAAAAGTTGCAAAAGAAACTTAGAGACTCAGAATCTTAGCAACTTAGAAACTTTAAAAAAATGGAAATAAAACTATTTTGCCCGGCAACTATTGCAAACCTCTCATGCGGATTTGACGTATTGGGACTTTGCTTAGACAATGCGGGTGACGAAATGATCGTTCGAAAATCAGATCAGAAAGGTGTTCGAATTACTAAAATTGTTGGTGCCGATTTACCACTTGAAACTGAGAAAAACGTTTCGGGTGTGGCGGCTTTGGCGATGTTAGCTACTTTGGACGAATTGGATTTTGGATTTGAAATCGAAATTTATAAAAACATCAAAGCCGGAAGCGGAATCGGAAGCAGTGCTGCCAGTTCTGCCGGAGCAGTTTTCGGAATTAATGAATTATTAGGAAGACCATATTCCCGTAAAGATTTGGTTCAGTTTGCGATGCAGGGCGAGAAATTAGCCAGCGGAAACGCACACGCCGACAACGTTGCTCCTGCCCTTTTAGGCGGATTTACTTTAGTTAGAAGTTATTCGCCACTTGATATTATACGAATTGATAGCCCAGAGGAATTGTTCGCAACGGTAGTTCACCCTCAGATTGAATTAAAAACGTCTGATGCACGTTCAGTTTTAAAACAAAATGTTTCCCTAAAAAGCGCCATCATGCAATGGGGAAATGTTGGTGGATTGGTTGCAGGTCTTTACACGAAAGATTACGAATTGATTGGAAGATCGCTTCATGACGAAATCGTTGAACCTTTAAGAAGCGTTTTAATCCCGGGATTTGACCAGATCAAACAAACAGCTTACGAAAACGGTGCTTTAGGTTCCGGAATTTCAGGTTCCGGTCCGTCGATTTTTGCTTTAAGCCGAGGAAAAGAAACCGCAGATCAAATCGCAAAAGCCATGAGTGAGGTTTACGAAAAAATGAATTTGCCTTATGAGATTCATGTTTCGAAAATTAATCCCGATGGCGTACGCATTTTGTAAAATATGAGATGTGAATTGTGAAAAGTATTAATTGTTAAGAATTACGTATTAAGATTTATACGAGGCGTTTGTCAGGCTGAGTGAAGTTGAAGCCTACGCGAAGTACAGACACAAAACATAACCGTTCAGTTTGTCATTTCGACGGAGGAGACCCGAGCGATAGCGAATAGGCGAAGCAAATCTCCGCTAGAAGCTCGACAAAGTACAGACGCAAAGCATAGCCATACAGTTTGTCATTTCGAGGAACGAGAAATCTTCGCTAGAAGCTCGACAAAGATTGGACTTTCGTTGCGGAGTTACTTGCGAAGATTTCTCCTCCGTCGAAATGACAAAAAAGCGATTAAAATAGTAAAACATAATTTATTGGAATTTAGAATTTTAGTATTGGAATTTATTTTCTAAAAATCTAAAAATCTAAAGTCTAAAAATCTAAAATAAAAATGAAATACTACAGTTTAAACCATAATGCCCCAAAAGTTTCTTTTCAGGAAGCTGTTATACAAGGATTAGCGAGTGACAAAGGATTATATTTCCCTGAAAATATTACCGCTTTAGATCCTTCATTTTTTGATACAATCGAAAGTTTAAGCCACGAAGAAATTGCTTTTGAAGCAATAAAACAATTCGTTGGTGACGAAATACCTGCAGCAAAACTAAAAGAAATTATCGCGGATACTTTAGTTTTTGATTTTCCGGTTGTGAAAGTCGAAAACGGAGTTTATTCATTAGAGTTATTCCACGGACCGACAATGGCGTTTAAAGACGTTGGAGCGCGATTTATGTCACGTTGTCTGGGCTATTTCAATAAAGACAAAAAAGATGCTAAAAACACCGTTTTAGTAGCCACTTCCGGAGATACAGGCGGAGCCGTTGCCAGTGGATTTTTAGGCGTTGACGGCGTAGATGTTGTGATTTTATATCCGTCAGGAAAAGTGAGCGATATTCAGGAAAAACAATTGACTACTTTAGGGCAAAACATTAAAGCGCTTGAAGTGGACGGTGTTTTTGACGATTGCCAGGATATGGTAAAAAAAGCGTTTTTAGATGAAACTTTAGCGCATAAAAACCTGACTTCTGCAAACTCTATAAATATTGCGCGCTGGTTACCGCAGATGTTTTATTTCTTCTTTGCTTACAAAGCCTTGAAAAGCCAAAACAAACCATTGGTTTTCTCTTGTCCAAGCGGAAACTTCGGAAATATCTGCGCCGGAATTATGGCAAAGAAATTAGGCTTACCAATTGAACATTTCGTAGCGTCTACAAACGTAAACGACACGGTACCACGATTCTTAGAAAACGGAAAATACGATCCAAAACCTTCTAAAGCAACAATCTCTAACGCCATGGATGTTGGAAACCCAAGTAACTTTATTAGAATTCAGGAATTGTACAATAATGACCTGAAAGCTTTCGAAAAAGACTTCTCTTCTTATAGTTATACTGATGAAGAAACTTTAGTTGCTCTAAAAAATATTTATAACACAGACGGTTATATCGCAGAGCCACATGGCGCTGTTGGTTATTTAGGTTTGAAAAAAGAATTGGAAAAACATCCCAACGCAATTGGAATTTTCTTAGAAACAGCGCATCCTATTAAATTCTTAGATGTGGTTGAACCTGCTTTAGGAATTACGCTTCCGATTCCAACACAAATTGAAAGCGTTATTAATGAGGAAAAAGTTAGTGTGAAAATTGGGACTTATGAGGAGTTGAAGAGTTTCTTGGGGTAAAACATATAATAAATGATTAAAGCGAGTAAAAAAATTACTCGCTTTTTTATTGCAATACCATTAATTATTTTGAATTAATATATAACAATATCAAGTACGGAAATCCGTAAAAATTGGTAATAAAAAACACATATATTTGAAAAGTAAGAAAATGAAATAAAGTTTCGCTTAGCTACCTGATTTTACGTGTATATGCAAAAGTTTATTTCCCCTATAAATGAGTTACCAGAAATTTAAAAGAAACATTGTCCATGACAACAAGCCAACAAAATGAAAACACGTTAACATCTGCTATTTCGAACGAGATTGCTGATAATAGTATTGATTTAAGTCTAGATTATTCAGAATTGGTATTGGATAGTTTCTTAGCAGATGGAGTCTTAAAAGAAATCCCATTTATAAAAACTATCTATGCTGTTGGAAAAATTGGCGTTAGTATTAAAGAGAGGTTTTTTGTAAAGAAACTATTTGTCTTTCTAAAGGAATTTCATAATCAAAGTATCGACACACAAAAGCTTAATCAGTTCAGGTCAAAATTTAATTCGGAAGAAAAGTATCGGAATAATGTAACTGAACAAATAATGATCTATTTAGACACATTTCTAACCTTAGAAAAATCTAAAATTTTAGCAAAACTGTTTAAAGCTCATGTAGATGGAAATATTGATTGGGAATATTTCAATCATTTATCAATATGCTTAGATTCAATAAGTCCAAAAGCTTTTCCTTTTTTACAACAATTATCTAATCATGGCTTCAAAATAGCTGAAGACAAAGCTTCACAAGGTATACCGAGAGATGGAGAAAGTGAAGCACTTTTATATGCATGTGGCGTTGCATATCAAACTAGTTCATGGAGTTCTGGATTTAATGTATCTCAACTCGGAAAAGATTTATACAATTTTGGTATGAGATAAACTTCTGGTAACAGCGGGAATCACACTTCCAATTCCAACACAAATTGAAAGTGTTATTAATGAGAAGAAAGTTAGTGTGAAGATTGGGACTTATGAGGAGTTGAAGAGTTTCTTGGGGTAATAATTTTCTATGAAATATCAAAAAAAGACTGGAATTTATTTTCAGTCTTTTTTTACTAATCAACCTAACATAATGTTCAGTTTCTAATATTCGCTATAATTTTTTTTTAAAATTGGCAAGAAAAAATGTATATATTTGAAAAACAAGAAAACGAGTTAGATACAATTGTAAAGACTGTAGCTAATATATATCAATTGCCACATTTAAATATCAACGAAAATAATAATGGCTAAAACAGTTAATTCAGCATTTACAGAATTTAATCGAGATTATGTTAATCTTGATTCAGATGAAACCAAAACTGCACGTAGTAGTCGCGATTGGCTATATACGCAACTAAATAACTTTCCATCAAATGATGTTACATTTCCGTTTAAATATGAAGAAAAACATATCAAATTTGGTTCTTTTTCCCGCAATACAAAAACTCGCGAACTGGACGACATTGATTTAATTTTTTGTCTGGGCGGAAATAACGCTACTTATTCACAGAGTTCCATTAAACCGGACGAGTATTATATACATACACAGAATGCAAGCGACCGATTAAAAAATCTATCAGACGATGGAAAATTAAATTCAAAAAAAGTTGTAAATAAAGTCGTTTCTAGTCTGTCAAATATTTCTCAGTATAAATCAGCAGAGATTCACCGAAGACAAGAAGCAGCGACATTGAATTTGACTTCTTATGCTTGGACTTTTGATATTGTTCCTGCCTTTTATACAACGAGTGGTTTTTATTTAATTCCAGACGGTTCTGGAAACTGGAAAGCCGCTAATCCTGGTCTAGACCATGAATATATTTTATCTTTAAATAAAAAATATAATTCCTCGGTACATCAATTAGTGAGAACTTTGAAATATTGGAATAAACGAGCCAAAATGCCAACAATCAGTTCTTATTTATTTGAAAATTTCGTATTAAATTTCGTTGAGAGCAAAACTGAATTATCGCCACATATCGATATAAACATTATTAATTTTTGGAATTATTTAAAATCAGCTGTTTTTAACAATGTTAACGATCCAAAAAAAATTTGTTCTAATCTTAATGATCTTTCATTAGACGACAAACGTAAAATATCTGAAAAAGCAAATGATGCATATCATAAAGGTTATGAGGCATATCGTTTAGAAACTGAAGATCAAAATCAAGAAGCGTCTATAAATAAGTGGCGGGAAATTTTTGGTTCTGATTATCCACAATTTAATTAAGCATATATGACAAGAATAGTTCCATTTGACTCAAATTATGATCAAATAAGAAAACTTGAGAAAACTGCTTTTGTTTTCCTATTTATAACTGCATTATTAATTCTTTTAAATTGGTTTTTATTAAAATTTTATAGTGTAAAAATGCTTTCTCCTTATAATGATTGGTTGGAATTAGGAAAAACCATTAGCTACGTTTCTATGATCGGCTACTTAATCATAAATATAATTTCAAGAGTTCTTTTTCATAGTGCTGAAAAGAAAAAAAGAAATGATTTAATTGATAACTCTTTTGGAACTAAATATTCAGATGAAAATACAATTGGTTATTATAATAATGATGAAGTTGAGCAAGGAATTAAAAAACTTGCGTTAAATTCTTATGAAAGTTCATTTCACACTGAAAACACTTTAAAATTAATGTTATATAAAGCTGTAATTTATTTAATCATTCTAAGCGTACCTTTTTTATTATCAATTTTCACAAAAAATGGTGGTGACATCGTTAGATTACTTTTTGAAATTAGCATTCCGATGACGTTATTTTTTGAATTTATAATAATGCTAATATATTATTTGAATGTATCAGAAATTAATGAACGTTTTAAAATTGAGTTCACAAATATTGGCAAATCAAATCTATCAGAGAGGGATTATCCAAAGCTTCTCATTCCAGTAATGGAATATTATAGCATCAAAGCTTGGGCAAACACAAGTTTAGACTCAAAAATTTTTAAAAAAAATAATGATCGAATTTCTGAAAAGTGGAACGAAAGAAAAATTAAGCTTATTCGATAACACCTCCTAGCTCTAGCGCCCAACTGTGAGCACAAGAAACAAAAAAGAGATCTATAACAAGATCTCTTTTTTATTAAATATATTTTCACAACGTTTATTTCCCATTCAATAATTTCTCCAAATACTCAACTTTATCTTTTTCAGCCTGCACCAAACGTTCGTAAAGTTCTACAACTTTATCTAAAGGATTAAAAGTGCAACTGTAATTAAGTCCAGCATTTACAATACCATTATCATGATAAGTATTACCAATAATATTTAAAACCGCTTCTTCCGAAAAGTTTTTAATTGCTTCAACAGAAACTTCAAGAGCTTTTGCCACTTCAATTAGTTTTTGTTCGTCTACAGTTTCGCTGTTTTCAATAGCAGAAACTGCCTGTTGACTTATTCCTAAAGCCTGTGCCAGTGCTTCCTGTTTCATATCTTTAAGCTCTCTGATACGGCTTATATTTCTGCCGATATGTTTTGGTTTTGTTGCTGTACTCATAATTCAAAGATATTTAAAATTCTTAAACGAAAATTAATTTTGGTAAAAAACAAAGCTGTTTTTGTAAGATACTATTTTCGTATTTTATGTCAATTATTGTTTATCAAGTTTACAATTAAACAAATCTAAAAATTATTTCTACGTCCCCAACACAAATTGAATGTGTTATTAATGAAGAAAAAGTAAGTCCGAAGATTAGGACTTCATTAGTTAAATATTTAATACATTTAAAAAAATATTTTTTGTCCCCTTCCAATTGATTATAAAATGAAAAAAACTGCTTTATTATTTTTAGCCACGGTCTTATTCTCCTGTTCTGAGAAAAATAATAATTATAAGAAAGTCGATTTAGAAACATATTCAGAATATAAAACTATCGATACTTTATTGAGCAAAGAAAATTTATTAATTACAATGGGGCAAAATTCGAGATATCCGCAGATCAGTCAAATATTGTGCAAGAAAGATAAATCCTATTTTGTTTTTGATACAAATTGTTATTTAGAAAATGATTCTGTAATCATTGCTTACGCTCCACCATTAAAATCAGATTCAGATACTGGCAGCTTTCAGAAAAATGGTATTTGGTTTTATTCTGAACATTATGAAGATAATAAAAAAGGGAATTCTGTCTATTCAGTTTCTGATGTAGGGGCAAAACTTAGTGTTGATTCTGTACCCAAAAACTTAAAAATAAAACAGCTTCCAAAATCTGAAGGTATTTACTTTTTTGAAAACAATACGCTTAAGCAAATTTCTTCTATTCAGTCTGAAGATGCTTTCTACAAACTCAATAAAAATGGATTCTACTTTTTACCCAATACAGGAAGGTTATTTGAGCATATAAAAATCAGCTCGATTGAGTAATATTCATTTTGTCCGATATAAATTTGATGTTTTTCTATAAATTTAAAACCACCATTACACCGATTATCTTAGTGTAGTTTATGGTTTTTATTTAGGAATAGTTTCTTATGTTTGACCCTAATTGCTTTAATCAAAAAATAAAACATTAAACCAAATTATGAACATAAAAATTCTCGTTCTTATAGCCGTAATACTCATTTTAATTTTAAATTATAAAAAAATCCTATCGTACATTGAATATATTAAAGAGCAAAGAGTAATCGAGTTTAAGAAGAGAACCAATCTTAATTTAGATGAACTTTACAGACTCTCTGCTCCTCCTGCACTTTTTTTATTTGGTTTAGAAAAACGTTTATTTCCAAAACCGGTTCTTTACTTTGATGCAAATAATCTGTATTGCATTACATTAAATTTACCCGTAGTTCAACATCCATTATCATCTATTACTGAGGTTCAAAGAACTGCTGTAATGATAAACGAAAAAAGGGTTTGGAAAATATTTGTAAAAGATAATGATAAGCAAAGGGTTTATAAATTTAGAACTTATCGTAATCTGAACCTCTTTTTAGAAAAAGTAAAAGAGAATCCAAATGCAATTGTAGACGATAGGTATATTTTGGGGATATTTGAGTAACACACTATATAAAAACCTAAATAAATAATTTAAAAAAAATATAATATGAGATTATCCCGAATAACATTATTGATATACACTATTTCATTATTATTGTTTTCATGCGATAGAAAAGACCCAAATAAACAAGTTGACGAAGGAACTTTAAAAGGAGAAATATATAAAAGTAGAGAAATTGGCTGGGAGATTCGAGTTCCAACTGGTTGGTCAATTGTTTCAAAAGATATCACAGAGCAACAGGAAGAAAAAGGGCAAAAAGCAATAGAAAAATCATCAGGACAAAAGATGGATTTGAAGTCTTTAAAACACTTAATTAGTTTCCAAAAAAATCAATTTAATTTGTTTGCTTCAACATCAGAGCCATTCAAAGAGGATTTTTCCGGGCAATATGAACAAACTAATAAAGATTTAAATGCATTAATTTATCAAACCTATGTTGATCAGGGTATAAAAGTAGATTCTTCATCAGGAAAAGAAATAATCCAAGGAATTAAATTCAGTACTTTTTACACTACAATTTATGCTCCGGACGGAAAAGTAATTCTTAATCAAATTTTATACAGCAAACTGATAAATGGTTATGATTTTGGTGTGAATATTAATTATAATAATGAGGAAGATAAGAAAACAATGATTGATGCCTGGAAAAAATCAAAATTTGAGAACAGATTAAAGAAACAGTAGTTTCAATTTTACTTCATCGTCCCCAACTTTTGTATAAAATCGAACTCGACATCTGACATTTCACAATTTACATTTCACAAAAAAATGATTACAAAAGCATCACTAGAAGATATTCCGGCATTAGTATCTCTAATCAACTCCGCTTACAGAGGCGAAACCTCCAAAAAAGGCTGGACAACCGAAGCCCATTTACTCGAAGGAAAAAGAACCGATGAACAAGAAATGACCGAAATTTTTCTGGATCCAAAAAATACTATTTTGAAGTTTACAGAGAATAATACGATTATCGGTTCGGTTTTATTAGTCGAAAAAGGATATCAATTGTATTTGGGAATGCTGACCGTATCACCAGAACTTCAAAACAGCGGCATCGGGAAAAAGCTTTTGGCAGAAGCCGAAAATCAGGCGAAAGCTTTGGGATTATCGAGTATTATTATGACCGTTATTTCGGTTCGTGAGGAGCTTATTGCCTGGTACAAACGCCATGGTTATGTGGATACGGGTGAACGAGAAGCTTTTCCTGAAAGTGAAATTCATGTTACGGTTTCTGATGAACCATTGGAGTTTATATTTTTAGAGAAGAAACTTTAGAGTTTTACCGCAGAGATTCGCAAAGGGTTATGCAGAGGTTCGCAAAGTTTTTTTTATCTCGCAAAGGCGAAAAGTTTTTTCACGCAGATTTAAAAAAGATTTACGCAGATTATCTTTTAAAATCTGCTCAAATCTGCAGAATCTGCGTGAAATAAAACTTTGTGACTCGCGGGATTTTTTTATATACAAAAACTCATACTAATATGTATATCAAAAACTTAGCATCTTTTCTTAATCTTTGATAAAAATTCATGAGAGACTCCAAGATACGAAGACAAATTTTTATTATTTATTTTCTGCACCTTGTGAGGATAACGCTCCTTAAAATCAAGATAACGCTGTTTGGAAGTTTTATTTAAAACATCAAGAAGGCGCTCCTGTATAGCTACATTGGCACTTTCGATCATTAGTACATGAAACTGAAAGAGTTTAGGTACTTTTGCAAATAGCTGTGCTTTTTCTTCTTTATTGATGACAACTATTTCGCTATCTTCAATAGCTTTAATATTATACGTGGTGGGCTTTTGATGATAAAAACTCTGCAGGTCACACATCCATTCGTTTTCAAACGAAAAGAAAATAACGCTTTCGGTTCCATTTTCGTTTAACGCGTACGTTTTAAACAGTCCTTTTAAAATAAATCCCTGATAACTGTTGTAGGAATTTTGAATTTGAAGAAATTGATTCTTTTTTAGTTTAATAAGTTGTGTTTTTGAGACAATAATGTCCCATTCCTGATCAGTGAGCGGAATTTTTCGCTCAATGCTTTTTCTTAGTAGGTTGTACATGTTTATATTTTTTTAAGTAAACGTGGTTTTTCGATGACTGTCAGATTCGGGGGAAAAAACAGTGTAATCGATTACGCAAAAGTATATTATTTGTTCTTTTTTGTAAATCAAAAATTGTTAAAAAAACCATTTAGCTTATTTTTTTTACAAAAGTTTGAACTTATTCATTTTTTTTACAAAACAATATATAGAGATTTGTACTGTTAAATATTTATAAACCCCCAAATTTACATTATGAAATTTAAATCAACATTATCCATTTTTTTAACTGCAGTAGTTTTCTGTTTTACAGCGTGTAATTCTGAAGAAATTGCTTCATCAAATGAAGCAGCAACTATTGAAGGAAACATTGAAACAGGTAGTATTTCGACATCAAAAATCGGAAATTGCTCAGAAGTACCTGGCTGGGCTTCACAAAACGGAAACACAACCGGAGGAGGTTCTGCAGCTGAAACAACTGTAACAACTTATGCACAGTTAAAATCTGCTATTGAAAGCAGTTCTGTAAAAGTTGTTAAAGTTTCCGGAACTATTACCGTTACAACACGATTATCATTACAGGATCAAACCGGAAAAACTATTTACGGAGCAAGCGGAGCAAAATTGGTTTCTAATAATCAAACTAAAGACGGTTCCGGTATTATTAACATTAAAAGATGTAAAAATCTAATTATCAGAAACTTAATTTTTGAAGGTCCTGGTGCTTATGATACAGATGGCTGGGACAATGCCATCTTAGACGACTGCCAAAACGTATGGGTTGACCACTGCGAATTTAGAGATGGTGTTGACGGAAACTTCGACATCAAAAACAAATCTGATTATATTTCGGTTACATATTCTAAATTTCATTATCTAAAAGCGCCAAAAGCTGGTGGATCAGGAGGTTCTGATGATCACAGATATTCAAATTTAATTGGTTCAAGCGATGGTGCAACAGCCGATCGTGGAAAATTAAGAATCACTTTTGCAAGATGCTGGTGGGCTCCGGGATGTAAAGAAAGAATGCCTAGAGTTCGTTTTGGAAAAGTGCATTTGGTTAACAATTTCTTCAATAGTACTGTAAGCAACAAATGTATTGCTGCCGGTGTTGAAGCTGATATTCGTATAGAAAGTAACGTTTTTGAAGGTGTAAAAACGCCAATCGATTTAATGAGTGGTTATACTGCTGTTACTGAAACCGACAATGTTTTCACGAATACAACAGGAAATAAAGCAGGTAACAAAACAGCTTTTACACCTCCTTATACTATTGTAAAACTTAATAAAACAGCTGTCAAAGCAGATATTTCTTCTAATGCAGGAGCTACTTTAGGCGGTAACATTTGCGGTTCATTCTAAGAAACCAAAATAGAAAAAATTTAGTTTCGTTTTTAACCACGGATTGCAGTTGTGCAGTTCGTGGTTTTTTTGTTTAGCTGGAAATCAAATAAGTTTCTTATGTTTATTTTACAGTTTATAGTCTTTTAAGTGCTTTTTTGTTTAACGCAGGATTTTAAAAAGATTTAATCTGATGAAATAAAGCCATTTTTATCCATTAATATGTAGATAAAAAACTTTGCACGATTTAAAACATTGTATCAGACGGAAAATACCTCTTTGAAGAAAACGTTTGAACCTTTTAATCTCAAAAGCTAAAGAACCAAATCCTCGAACAAACGCTGAATCGTTTTTTCCAGATCCTCACACATTCCGGGATGTGGCCTTGAGGTTTGAATGGCAGAACTTCGAATCGCTGTCAGCCATCTAAAACGTGACGGAATATCCATTTCTCCAATGGGTCCGCCGTCTTTGTCACCTGTTGCAATTTTCTTAAGTGCTGTTATATTGCAGTGCAATTGTTCTACATCAAAATCATTCGAAAGGGCTTGTATTTTGGCATCATCAATATGTGACAATACTTTTATAAATTTGGCTTTTTTGCAAAACAAAATGATTCCAATATTCAGGAACTCTTCGCGCTCTACCCTTGGCACCACACGAATTACGGCGTACTCATATAAGTGATTATCTTGCATTTTGAGCCTGATTTACAAAGATTTCTGAATGATTTAATCGGGTCTGCAAAAATTGTAAATACACATTTCGCAAGGCTTCAGGTGTTTCATCTGTGTCTTCCCATTGCAGCCATTCCAGCGGAATCGTATTGACTATTTCTTCTACTATTTGCGGAGTTAAAAGTGCTCTGAATTCGACATCAACTTCTTTTAAAAGTGAAGCCTGAGGCAATAATACATGATCCTTAATTAATGCAAACGGACTTTTGGCATGCTGTTCCCAGTTATTCCAGGAATGATGAAAATACAAACACGCACCGTGATCGATCAGCCATAGTTCTTTATGCCAGATCAGCATATTGGTATTTTTAAAAGTACGGTCGACATTGGTAATATAAGCGTCCAGCCAAACAATTTGCGAAGCCAGCTTATCGTCAACGGTTGTTACGACCGGATCAAAAGTAATGGCGCCTGATAAAAAGTGAAGTGCCAGATTTAATCCCTGACTTCCCTGCAGTAAATCCTGAATCTCCTCATCGGCTTCGGTACGTCCAAAAGCTTCGTCAAGATTCGCGAAAACCAATTCTGGGAGCTGTAGTTTTAAGGCTTTTGCAATCTGCCCACCAATCAATTCGGCAATCAAAGCTTTTACACCGTGACCTGCCCCTTTAAATTTCAGGACATATTTAAAATCGTCATTAGCTTCTGCCAAAGCAGGCAAAGAACCTCCCTCGCGCAAAGGCGTGATATAACGCGTAACATTTACCGTTCTGAGATCGAAATTGTTTTTCATATAAGTACAATATATTTCATAAGCAGTATTTCCTATTCTACAAACTTAGTCTTTTAGATCATTAGATTTTTTATACTTAATCAAATTTTCGATTTCAAAATTCCCACAAAACGAATGAAAAGCATTAAAAAGCAAAAGCTCCATCAGGAGCTTTTAAAATATTAGAGTAAATTATAAAATTGACAAATTGCCACATTATCTAATTATTCCTCCACATCCTCAACATGATGTGATTTCGAATAATTACGCCATTTTTCAAGGCAATCCTGAAAGTCCTGCGGCAATTCGGTATCAAAACGCATCAGTTCTTTTGTATTCGGATGCACAAAACCAAGCGTTTTAGCATGTAAAGCCTGGCGTGGCAAAGCTTTAAAACAGTTTTCGATAAACTGTTTGTATTTGGTAAAAGTAGTTCCTTTTAAAATTAAATGACCTCCGTAACGTTCATCATTAAATAACGGATGCCCAATGTGCTTCATGTGCGCACGAATCTGATGCGTTCTACCTGTTTCCAGTTTACATGAAATCAAAGTCACATAACCAAAACGCTCCAGAACTTTATAATGTGTTATGGCAGGTTTTCCAATTTCAGGATCAGCAAAAACCGCCATTTGCATACGGTCTTTTAAATGTCTGGCCAAATTTCCTTCAATGGTTCCGCTTTCTTCAGCAACATTTCCCCAAACAAGAGCGACATATTCACGTTCCGTCGTTTTAGCTTCAAACTGTTTGGCCAAATGTGTCATGGCTGCTTCCGTTTTGGCTATAATCAAAAGTCCTGATGTATCCTTGTCAATTCTGTGAACCAGACCAGGGCGTTCACTGCTGTTCATTGGTAAATTTTCAAAATGAAATGCCAAAGCATTCACCAAAGTTCCTGTATAATTTCCATGTCCAGGATGCACTACCAATCCGGGTGGTTTATTGATAAGCAAAAGCGCCTCATCCTCATAAACGATATCCAACGGAATATCCTCCGGATCTACTCTGTTTTCAAACGGAGGATGCGATAACATCACCGTAATGATATCAAAAGGTTTTACTTTATAATTTGATTTTACCGGAATCTCATTAACAAAAACACTTCCTTCACTGGCAGCATTCTGAATTTTATTCCGGGTTGCATTCGGAATCATATTCATCAAATATTTGTCAATACGCAACAGCGCCTGACCTTTAGGCACATCAAACCTGAAATGTTCGAATAACTCGTCTTCCAGATCTAAATTTTCTTCACTATTATTGTTCATCAGCTGGGGTTTCTTCAATTGGCGCAGCAGTACTGTCTACTGCCTCACTTTCATCTACATAAGTTGCTTTTCCGTCACCTAAAACCAAATCAATTTTAGACGCTTTTAGTACACGATCACCTGCTTTCAGGTTTCTACCTTTATAACGAAGTTCCAAAACCATATCTTTTCCAAGGTTCGGGATATACGTAATCGTTCCTTCCTGAAGTCCTAAAGCTTTCAGTGTTGGAACTGCTTCACGATATGTTTTATCAATTAAATCCGGAATTCGAACAGACGAAAATCCCGATGCATTAATTTTTATATATATTTTTCTTCCTACTTTTACCATCGTTCCCGGCAATGGATCCTGCTCTACTACGCTAAATTTAGGAAACTCGCTTCTATAATCAACACTATCCAAAAGCACATAATCCAGATCCAGCTCATCCAGTTTTTCTTCTACTTGTTCTTCCGTTAGTTTAGCTAAATTCGGAACTGTAATTTCATGTCCATGATCTGTTGTAAACGTTAGCCAATGCATAAACAAATAACCCAGAACCGCAATAATAGCAGCTGCACCCAACACTTGTAAAAAAAACACACGGCTCGTTAAATACTTACGTAAACTCATAAATTTATTTTTAGATGAACGCAAAGATAAAGCTATTTCGTTTGAAAAAAAATGATAATTTTGTTTTAAGCAAGAAAGTAACACGATGTTATTAATGTTGAAAACAAAGATTATTGGAATTTCAATTTTCAGAAGCTGTTTCCTGCTGTCCGCTGTATCTTTTGCGCCGAACCCCGGCACAAAAGGATGCCGCTACCATCAGGGCTAGGGCTTTTGGTTTCATAAGAGCATTTTCGTCACTATTATTGACAAAAAAGAAATTGTAAAACATGACACGAGGCTTTAGCCGAATTGGCGTAGCAAACAAAGAAAACCTGAAACCTCAAACAAAGAAAATTAACGATTAAACACATAAACACCAAAAAATGAAAAACATAGCCATCATCATGGGCGGATATTCAAGCGAATATAAAATCTCTCTAATCAGCGGAAACGTAGTAAAACAATACCTTGACAAAACAAAATACAACGGATTCCGAATTCATATTTTCAAAGAAAAATGGGTTTATGTAGACGAAAATGATGCTGAATTCCCAATTGACAGAAACGATTTTTCCGTAACCGTAAACGGCGGGAAAATCAAATTTGACTGTGTTTTCAACGCTATTCACGGTTCTCCGGGCGAAGACGGACTCATGCAGGCATATTTCGAATTGTTAGGGATGCCACAAACTTCCTGCGATTATTATCAGGCAGCTGTAACCTTCAATAAACGTGATTTATTATCCGTTCTAAAACCATACGGAATCAAAACAGCCATCTCTTATTACCTAAATAAAGGAGACGAAATCAATACAGCCGAAATCGTAAAAAAAGTAGGTTTGCCTTGCTTCGTAAAACCAAACAAAGCAGGTTCAAGTTTCGGTATTTCAAAAGTAAAAACCGAAGCTGAATTGCCAATCGCTATTGAAGTAGCCTACAAAGAAGACAACGAAATCATCATCGAAAGTTTCCTTGACGGAACTGAGGTTTCTGTTGGCGTTATCAATTACAAAGGAGAAATCATCGTTTTGCCAATTACCGAAATCGTATCAGACAATGATTTCTTTGATTACGAAGCCAAATACGAAGGAAAATCTCAGGAAATCACACCAGCGAGAATTTCAGATGAACTAACACAAAAAATAGGCGAAACCGCCAAACGAGCTTACGAAGTGTTGAAAATGAAAGGGTTCTCAAGAAGCGAATTCATTATCGTAAACAACGAACCGCACATGCTGGAAATGAACACCATTCCGGGATTAACAACAGAAAGCTTAATTCCTCAGCAAGCCAAAGCAGCCGGAATTTCTTTGGAGGATTTGTTTACGAATGCTATTGAGCTGGCTTTAGCGTAAGCTTGTCAAGATATTAGAGGTGCTGAAATTTTAGAATCTCAGCACCTCATTTTTTTAATAAAATGTCACACATTAATTTATGATGATTTTAGTTGGAACACGGGATTCAAACATAAAAAACGGAATAATTTTAAACGAAAAATGTCCAAAATGTAACGAAGAAAACACATTGCATTTTAGTATTTACAGAAAATATATTTCTCTTACCTTAGTTCCTTTGTTTCCGGTTGGTAAAACGGTTTTTATTAATTGTAATCATTGCGATGAAAATTTTGATTACGAAGATTTAACTGAAAGTATTCAACTAAAACTGAGAAATGAAAAATTAGATGCTACACCCTGGATGTTTTTGGGTTCCATTATTTTAATTGCATTCATTATTTTTTCAATCAGTAATTATTTTGAAGAAAAGGACGAGACCAGTATTCTAATAAAAAATCCAATTGAGGGAGACGTTTATAATTTAAAGTTCTCTAACGGTTATTATTCGAACATGAGAATTGACAAAGTAACCAAAGACAGCATTTATACTACCCATAATGATTTTGAGGCCTATATGCCATACGAAATCGATGATTTGGATAAACCAGAAAATTTTTCAGATCAAAAAGTGTATTATTCCAGAAAAGATATTTTAAAACTTTATCAGGAAGATGAAATAATAAAAATAAGGCGAAAATAATAGTTTAATTTTCCAATAAAAACTCAGTAACTTAGTTCATCAGAACAGCACCTCAACAAATGAAAGAAATCTTTGAATGGAACAGAGTCTTATTTAACGAACTGCCGGGAGTTTTCCTTCTGGAAGTAATCTTTCGTTCAGCCGTAATGTTTACGGTTTTATTACTGACTTTAAAACTAGCCGGAAAAAGAGGCGTAAAACAATTGTCGATTTTCGAAACCGTAATTGTAATTGCTTTAGGCTCTGCAGCGGGAGATCCGATGTTTTATGAAGATGTCGGGATTGTACCGGCTATTATTGTTTTTGCCGTTATTATGATTTTGTATCGGACTTTAACCTGGCTGACCGGAAAAAGCAAAAAATTTGAAGAATTTATTGAAGGTAAAACTGAGTGCCTTATTAGTGATGGGAAATTTTCTGTAACCAGTTTTAGAAAAGAGACATTGGCCCAGGATGAATTTTTCTCTGAACTTCGTGTGAAATCAATTGAACATCTGGGACAGGTTAAACACGCTTTTATAGAACCCAGCGGTGAAATAAGTGTCTTTTTTTACGAAGATAAAGAAGTAGGATACGGATTGCCGATCTTACCCGCTTTATTTACTGAAAAAAACAAAATTATTCCAAAAGAAGGAACTTACTCCTGCAGTTTCTGTGGACATACTGAAAAACAAAAACCAGGAACTGCAAAATGCAAAATCTGTCAAAAGGACGAATGGGTTGCTTCAATAAATACGTTGCGAATAACCTAGATTCAATATCAATTTCAAAAATCAATTTCAATATCAAACTCAAAATTCAATAAAAAAATTGGGCTCTGTTTGCCGAAACCTGAATTTCAAAAATAAAAAAATGAGAAAAGCTATATTTCCGGGATCGTTTGATCCTATTACTCTTGGACACGAAGACATTATTAAAAGAGGAATTCCATTGTTTGATGAAATTGTAATTGCAATTGGTGTGAATGCCGAAAAAAAATATATGTTTTCACTTGAAGAAAGAAAACGTTTCATTGAAGAAACTTTCAAAGATGAGCCAAAGATTTCTGTAATTACTTACGAAGGTTTAACAATAGATTTATGTCATAAACTAAAAGCAAATTTTATTTTAAGAGGATTGCGGAACCCGGCCGATTTCGAATTCGAGAAAGCAATCGCCCACACCAACAGACGTTTATCTAAAATTGAAACCATCTTTTTACTTACTGCTGCACAAACTTCCTTTATCAGTTCAAGTATTGTTCGTGATGTATTACGTAATAACGGTAAATATGAAATGCTGGTTCCGGATGCGGTCAGGATTAAGAAATAATTTCAATATGCAGTAAGTTTACTTTTGTTAGTGTTATTGCTTCGTTCCTGGCAATGACAAACAAAATATAAATTTGTAAACCATACAAATTAAAACTAATTTCGCCTTCTCAAACAAACACCAAACAATGAGCATCGAAAGAGAATTAAATAAACGCAGCGGATCTAAATGTGAACTTTGCGGAGCCCAAGAAAACTTAAAAGTATATACCGTTTTACCCACTCAAAAAGGCGGTATTGATGAAGCTGTATTAGCCTGTAGCACTTGTATTGACCAAATTGAAAATCCGGATAATGTCGATTTAAATCACTGGAGGTGTTTAAACGACAGCATGTGGAATGAAAATATTGCTGTTCAAGTCGTAGCCTGGAGAATGTTAAGCCGTATGCGTTCAGCTGGCTGGCCACAGGAACTGCTTGATATGATGTATTTAGACGAAGATACACTTGCATGGGCAAAAGCAACCGGTGAAGGCGAAGATGACGAAAACAAGATTATTCACCGTGACAGTAACGGTGTTATTTTAGAACATGGAGATTCTGTAGTTTTAATCAAAGATTTAAAAGTAAAAGGATCAAGTATGGTGGCCAAACAAGGAACTGCTGTTCGTAACATTCGTTTAGACCATGAAAATGCAGAATATATCGAAGGAAAAGTCGATGGTCAGCAAATTGTAATCATTACCCAATACGTTAAAAAGATATAACTAAAAAAAGTCACCCTTTTATTGTATTAACAAAAGGGTGATTTAAAAATTTGTAAAAAATCTATTTAATTAACCTTATTATAGTTTTTACATTTTTGGCAACAATACAGTATCTACTACATGTATTACACCATTTGACTGATTAACATCTGCAATGGTAACTTTCGATTTATTTCCGCTTTCATCAGAAATATACAAATCTTTCCCGTCCATCCAGGCAGTTAAAGTTCCGCCGCTAACTGTTTTAAGAGTTGCTTTTCCTTTACCCATTTTTATTGCTTTTGCAATATCCGAAGCATTCATTTTTCCTGCTACAACATGATACGTCAGGATAGTTTGTAATGTTTTGATGTTTTCAGGTTTCAATAATGTTTGAACAGTTCCTTCAGGCAGTTTGTCAAAGGCTTTGTTTGTAGGCGCAAAAACGGTAAAAGAACCTTTGCTTTGTAATGTTTCTACTAATCCCGCTGCTTTTACTGCAGCTACCAAAGTAGTGTGATCTTTTGAGTTCACCGCATTTTCAATAATATTTTTATTTGGATACATTGCTGCTCCGCCTACCATTACTGTTTTTTGAGCATTTGATGTAAATGCAAATCCTAAAGCTAAAACTGCTGTTGCTAAAAATTTTCTAGTTTTCATAATGAATGTTTTAAGTTATAAGGTCATTTACGGAGATAAACCCATTTTGGTTTTCAAAAGAAAAATACCTGATAACAAAAAATGCAAAATACCAGCAGTAAGCCTTGTAAACAAGGCATTAATAAATTATTTTGTTTTTTATTAAATTTCTAAAGATGCATCATTTTTATATTCATTTTATTATTAACTTTAGAATCAAAACATATCATTTATGGAAAATATGCCTAAAAAAGTCAGAAGCCGAAAACTAAATACCAAAGTTGATTTAACCGCTATGGTTAGTATTTCTTTTTTACTGATTATATTTTTTATGGTTGCAGCTGAATTAAGGAAACCAAAAATAATGGATTTAGGTTTGCCTGATTATGATGCAGATATATCCAGATTTGGTTGTGGTGCCGGTTTACCAAATCGCACTTTAACTGTTTTACTTGATGATAAAAATAAAATTATATCCTATTTTGGTCTGCTAGGTTTTTCTCATGAACCACCAAAAAAATTAAACTATGGCAAAGAAGGTATTCGAAAAGAGTTAGTAACTAAAACTAAACAAATTCAGGAATACACTGGAGACTACAGAAAAAGCATCATAGTAATCATAAAGCCCAGTAAAAAATCTAATTACGGAAACTTAGTAGATATTTTGGATGAAATGGCAATAACGAAAATTGATACTTATGTAATCGTAAATGATTACACTCCGGAAGAAACAAAACTATTAGCATCCAACTAAATTCTTAAAACTATGGAAATTAATAGAAAAGTCAGAAGCAAAAAACTAAATACAAGAGTTGATTTAACAGCAATGGTCAGCGTTTCATTTTTACTAATTGTATTCTTTATGGTTACAACTGAATTGGCCAAACCGAAAATTATGGACTTAGATTTTCCTGATCACGGATGTTGTGACTGTCGACCTTATAGGGATCATGGAGAAAATAGATCTCTAACTATTTTATTAGGCGAAAATAACAAGCTAATATATTTTGTAGGTCTTTTAGATAACCCAATAAAGAAGCCTCAAAAAATTGCATATGGAAAAGAAGGAATACGTAAAGAGTTATTAATTAGAAATAAATTTCTATTAGACCATTCTGCAAAAGCAGGTAAATTAGGAAGAGGAATCACAGTAATAATAAAACCCAGCAAAAAATCTAATTACGGGAATCTGGTTGATATCCTTGACGAAATGAATATTACCGGAATAAATAATTATTCGATTATTGATGATTTTATGCCAAAAGAGACTGAATTATTAGCTGCTAATTAATTTATTTATTCTAAAAAAAATTATCTAAAATTAAAACAATAAAAAAGTCCTACACTGCGTAGGACTTTCTATTTAATGAAATATTCTTTTATTTCTTTATAAACTTCATACTCGAACTTCCTTTATCTGATTTAACTTTTATAAAGTAATTCCCCGTTCTAAGCTTAGAAACATCAATATTAGAAACTGATTTTGCATTTGGAACAGCAATTACCAATTGCCCCAAAATATCGTAAATCTCTAATGATTGTAGTTCTATATCCTGTTTAGCATTAATATTCAAAACATCATTTACAGGATTTGGATATAAGGAAAAGTAATTAGAAAATTCAAAATCAGGATTACTTAAAGTCGTTTGAAATTTTGATGTGGCTTTATTGGTCAGTATCGGGAAATTATAATCAAAATAAATATTAGCCTCGTTAGCAAATGTATCTCCAACTTTTAACGTTGGCTTAGTTTTGATTTTAAAAGCAACATAACCGTCATTATTAGCATCATCAAAAGGAAGATTGATGTTTTCGAATATAAATTCTACTTTATTACCTTCTGAAATTTTAGTTACAAAAGAATGGTTTGAACTGGTTGGAATTAAACTTGAAATATCAAATTTTGATAAATCAATCATATCTTTTACGACGATATTTTGTGCAGCATACGTTCCTGTATTCTCAAAGCGGATCATGTAATGTACATACTCACCTATTAAACTTGGCGTAATAACCGAACCTTCTAAACAGGTTTTGTCATTTGGATCGTAAGAACCAACTACTGTTTGGTTCAAAGTAAATGTATTGTCATTTGGGGTTTCGTCCGTTTCTTGTGAGGCAATCGTTGTTTTTAATTTTAAAATATCCCCATTATTCGCAGCTGGATTATCAGTTGGTTTATTCACTTTTAATGTAAATATAATTTCTCTGAGTTCAAATGGTTTTAAATCACTAAAATTCCATGATAAATTACTTAATGTTTGAGTTGTAATTACTGAAGTGGAAGAAATAAAATCTAAAAGGTCATCATTAAAATTTACATTTATATTTCCTGATTCAGTTGTATTTCCTTTATTTTTATAGACAATTTTATACTTCGATTCAAACCCTGGTCTTGCTGGATGTAGTGGAATTAAAGTAACTTCTAAATCTGAATGAATACCATTGGGAGTAAAACAAAAATCTTGAATAAAGGGGCTGGTTTGTGTTGGAAATGTAACTGAAGCATTTGTTGGGGAAACTAAAAAATAGCTAGGATTTTCTAAAACAGGAGTTATAATATAAGTATTTTCCTTTAAAGGAATACTCAATGATCCCGTACCGTCAGAAACTACACTTCCTGTATTATTAACTTCTTTAATATCATATTTCATGTTGCGATAAACATTATCGAGTAAATCACATCCATTTTTATCACTATCAATCTTAGCAATACATTTAATTTCATAACTTGTTCCACCCGGCTTAAAACTACAATAGGAATTAATTTCAACAGAAGACAAAGGCAATTCACTACCCTGAACTCTAGATTTGAAAAAATCATATTGATCATTTTCAACACAAATGTATTTTAAATTAGGATTAAGGTGAAAAAAAATATCTGGTGATTTCCATTCATAGCCATTTTTTACTATTAAACTAGTCAAATTGTTGCTCCAACAATGTAATAATGTTAAGTATTTCTTGTCCGATACATCTAAAACTCCACTTAATTTATTACGAGAACAACTAAGTTTTTTAAGTTTAGTACAGCTAGATAAATCTAAACTAGTAATTTCATTATAGGAACAATTCAATTCTTCCAGATTATTTAATCCTGATAACTCAAGTTTTGATATGTAATAAGGTGTAGTTTGATATACATCTGAACCACAATTTAATACCTTTAACGATGGTAGGTTTTTCAACGACAGATTCTTTAATATAGTTCCTTTAATTAAAAAATTTTCCAATTTATTCAAGCCTGCTACGGATAAGCTTTTCAGACCGGTTCCATCTAATATAAAATCTTTTAGATTAATGCATGGTGATAAATCCAAAGCAGATTTAATTCCTAGGCTACAATTCAAATATTCTAAGTTTGTTAAACCTGTAAGGTCAATGGAATCAAAATTAGTTCTTTGACAGCTTAGTTTCTTAAGATTTTTCAATCCTGCAACATTTAAACTCTCCATGTAGTTCTCATCACAATTCAACTCTTGAAGATTTTCTAATTGCGTAACATCAAGATACCTAACATTACAATCCCTACAATTTAAATAGGTTAAATTCGTAAAAGCTTCAATACCATTCATTCTACCATATGTAAAAAAAACTTCTCCTTTATACAAATCATCGATATTGAGTTGATAAACATTTAGTGCCTCGGTAACCTGTATCTCTCCATCACCATTTATATCAACCTTGATATTTTTTCCATTTTTATCTTTTGCTATACTTGAATTTGTAGATGTTTTATATACCAATATATCCTTAAACTCCTGACTATAACTAAAAAAAACATTTTGAGCATTTCCATTAAAACACATTAATAATATCAAAACCAAAAAGTAAATTTTCTTCATATATATAAATTTTCACACAAAAGTAACTTTTCAAAACAATAACACAACTTTATTTGTTAAAAAAAGAAATTATAAAAACAAAAAAAGTCCCACATCACTGTGGGACCTTCTATTTATAAAAATCTAAGAATTATTTTTTCTCAGTTTTTTCCATTTTAGCTTTCAATGCAGCTAATACATCATTGTTATCTCCTAAAGTTGCAGCTGGTGCGTTTGTAGAAGAGTTTGATGAAGTATTTTCAGTTGCAGCTTTCACGTTTTTCTCTTCTTCTTCACGGAAGATAGCAGTGTGAGAAGCAACTACTCTTTTGAATTCTTTATTGAATTCGATTACTTTGAAATCAGCAGTATCACCTTTTTTCAATTTCTTTCCGTCTTCTTTTTCAAGGTGACGAGTAGGAATGAAAGCAACGATATCATCTCCGAATTCTACAGTAGCTCCTTTGTCAACGATTTCAGAAATTTCACCATTGTGGATAGTTCCTACAGCGAAAGAATCTTCGTATTGATCCCAAGGATTAGCAGTAGTTTGTTTGTGACCTAAAGATAATTTACGTCCATCAACATCTAATTCTAATACAACTACATCAAGTTTCTCACCAACATTTACAAATTCAGATGGGTGTTTGATTTTCTTAGTCCAAGAAAGGTCAGAAATGTAGATTAATCCATCAATTCCTTCTTCTAATTCTACGAAAATACCAAAGTTTGTAAAGTTTCTAACGATACCTGTATGTTTAGAACCTACTGGATATTTAGAAGTAATGTCAGTCCATGGATCCTGAGTCAATTGTTTGATACCTAATGACATCTTACGATCGTCTCTGTCTAAAGTTAAGATAACTGCCTCAACAACATCTCCAACTTTCACGAAGTCCTGAGCAGAACGTAAGTGAGTAGACCATGACATTTCAGAAACGTGGATTAAACCTTCAACACCTTCAGCAACTTCGATAAATGCACCGTAATCAGCGATTACAACTACTTTACCTTTTACTTTATCACCAATAGTTAAATTAGCATCTAAAGCATCCCATGGGTGAGCGTTTAATTGTTTCAATCCTAATTGAATTCTTGTTTTCTCATCATCGAAATCAAGGATTACAACGTTTAATTTTTGGTCTAATTCAAGAACTTCACTTGGGTGGTTGATTCTGCTCCAAGAAAGGTCAGTAATGTGAATTAATCCGTCAACACCACCTAAGTCAATGAACACACCATAAGAAGTAATGTTTTTAACAACACCTTCTAATACTTGTCCTTTTTGTAATTGACCGATGATTTCTTTTTTCTGTACTTCAATATCAGCCTCGATAAGCGCTTTGTGAGATACAACAACGTTTTTGAATTCGTGGTTGATTTTTACCACTTTGAATTCCATCATTTTGTTTACATATACATCGTAGTCTCTAATTGGCTTAACATCAATTTGAGATCCTGGTAAGAACGCCTCGATACCGAATACGTCAACGATCATACCTCCTTTAGTTCTACATTTAACAAAACCGTTAACGATTTCTCCAGTTTCATTAGCTGCAATAACTCTATCCCAAGATTTGATAGTACGTGCTTTTCTGTGAGATAATACTAATTGACCAGTTTTGTCCTCACGGATGTCGATTAATACTTCAACTTTGTCACCTACTTTTAAGTTTGGGTTGTAACGGAATTCGTTTAAAGAAATAACACCTTCAGATTTAGCATTGATATCAACGATAACGTCTCTATCTGTAATTCTAACAACAACACCTTCAACTACTTCTTCCTGATCTGTAGCGATGAAAGTTTTTGATACTAGTTCTTCAAACTCTTGTAAGTTTTTCTCATCTACTGCATCGATTCCTTCTTGGAAGTTATGCCAGTTAAAATTTGCTAAAAACTCTTCTTGTGATTTTAATTGTTCAGACATGCTGATAAAAAATTTGTATTCTGTTTCCCTCGAGTTTCATAAAGCAGTAGAAAAAACAGAAGTTGTTTTACATAAATAGTTGATTCCTAATGGAAACTCTTCTCTGCCAAAAGGACTGCAAAAATAATACATTTATTTGTAACAGCCAACTAAAACCCGCATGATTATCAGTTAATGGGTCAGAAGCAGACGTTTTTAGGGTTTTCAAGACCAAAAGTCCCGCTTTCGCTCTTATCTTTTATGGCGAACCCCGCCATAAAAGGATAACCGCTCTATCGGGGCTAGGTTAGAAATTTATCATTTCATAACAACAACAAACCCGACAGATTAAAAACCTGTCGGGTTTGTATAAAATTTTATTTTTCAGACTTAAGCCCTAAACCAGCCAGCCACTAATTCATCCTCAAAAGAATTAGCATTTTTGTGGATAAACTCATTTGTATTTTTATCATACAAATAATCTAGTTTCCAGTTTTCATGGTTTTTAGCCAAGTCTTTGATGCTTTCACAAACAAAAGCAATTTCTTCATTCGTTGTCGTTGGGTGAATCGACATTCTGATCCATCCCGGTTTTTTGATTAAATCACCAATCGTAATTTCATCAACCAGTTTATTGGAAGTTTCCTGATCAACATGCAGTAAAAAATGCCCGTAGGTTCCTGCACAGCTGCATCCCCCTCTGGTTTGAATTCCGAATTTATCATTCAGTAATTTTACACCTAAATTAAAATGCAAATCATCTATAAAAAACGAAATAACGCCCAAACGCTCCTGATGATGTCCTGCCAGAATTTTAATATTCGAAACAGGATTCAATTCGTTAAAAACAAAATCTACAATCTCATGCTCACGTTTCAGGATGTTTTCAATTCCCATTTCTTCCTTCAGCTGAATCGCAAGCGCCGTTTTAATCACTTGTAGAAACCCTGGAGTTCCACCATCTTCACGGTCTTCAATATTATCGATATATTTATGTTCTCCCCACGGATTTGTCCAGCTAACAGTTCCTCCGCCTGGACAATCCGGAATCATATTATTGTATAATTTTTTATTAAAAATCAAAACTCCTGAAGTCCCGGGACCTCCCAAAAATTTATGTGGCGAAAAGAAAATCGCATCCAGATAGGCTTCCGGATCTTCAGGATGCATGTCAATCTGCACATATGGTCCTGAACAGGCAAAATCGACAAAACAAACCCCATTGTACTGATGCATTAATTTTGCCACTTCATGAAAAGGGGTCTTTAATCCGGTTACGTTTGAACATGCCGTAATTGAGGCAATTTTGATTGTTCTGTCTTTATATTTTTCTAATAATTCTTTTAAATTATCCAGACTAAAAAGCCCTTTTTCAGTTTCAGAACACGGAATAATTTCAACATCTGCAATCGTTTCCAGCCAAGAAGTCTGATTAGAATGGTGCTCCATATGCGAAATAAAAACAATTGGCTTTTTCTCAGCCGGAATGACGGTAAAAGCTTTCAGGTTTTCAGGAATCTTTAACCCTAAAATTCGTTGAAACTTATTGATAACACCTGTCATTCCGGTACCATCTGTAATCAAAACATCATCAGGACTGGCATTTGTATGACGCTTGATAATATGTCTGGCATGATGATATGCTTTTGTCATGGCAGTACCTGACACAGTCGTTTCTGTGTGAGTATTAGCCACAAAAGGCCCAAATTCGTTTAGAAGTTTCTCTTCAATAGGGCGATAAAGCCTTCCGCTGGCCGTCCAATCTGTATAAATAATTTGTTTTTTCCCGTATGGAGAAGTAAACTCCTGATTAATTCCAATAATATTTTTTCGAAAATTATTAAAATACGCTTCTAAAGTCATGGTATTATTTTTGCGGTACTTGGATGTACTTTTTATTTGACAGCAAATATATTGTTTTTTACCAAAATTGCAGATTTATCAATAATAAACTTCAAATCAAAATTATATCTTTAATATTTTTAATAAAATCGCCTTTTTACAAACAATTTATTAATTTACCCTACATAACTAATAGGTTAAATCGATAACTAAAAAATAATAAATGAAAAATTTATCCGTAGCAACCTTTGGTGGTGGCTGTTTTTGGTGTATTGAAGCAGTAATCCAGCGTTTAAAAGGAATTGAAACCTTAAAATCCGGTTATTCTGATGGTCAGATTAAAAATCCGGCATACAGAGAAGTCTGTACCGGCAGAACCGGACATGCAGAAGTGATACAGGTTGTTTTTAATCCTGACATAATTTCATATCATGACTTAATTACCATTTTCATGACAAGTCATGATCCCACAACTCTTAATCGTCAGGGTGCCGATCAGGGAACACAATATCGTTCTATTATTTTATATCATGATGAAACACAGAAAACAATTGCTGAACAGGTTTTCAATGAATTAAAATCTGTTTTTACGGATCCAATTGTAACGCAACTAAAACCTTTTCAGGTGTTTTATGAAGCCGAAGAAGATCATCAGAATTATTATAATGACAACCCCGAAGCAGGTTATTGCCGAATGGTTATCGATCCTAAAGTGTACAAATTAAAAAAAATGTACGCTGATAAATTAAAAGATTGAAAATTAAAATGAAAAATTTAAAAATACATAATCGTTTTACAACTGAATTACCGGCTGACCCTAATGAAAACAACGAAATCCGCCAAGTTTCACAAGCCGTTTTTTCTTATGTAAGCCCAACAAAACCCTCGAATCCTAAACTGATTCATGCTTCAGAAGAAGTTGCGGAATTGGTTGGAATCTCAAAAGATGAAATTCAGTCAGAACAATTTGTAACTATTTTTTCCGGTAAAGAAATTCTGCCGGAAACGAAACCTTATGCTATGTGTTATGCGGGACATCAATTTGGCAACTGGGCCGGACAATTAGGCGATGGCCGGGCGATTAATTTAACCGAAGTTGAACATAATAATCAATATTTTACTTTACAACTAAAAGGAGCAGGAAAAACACCGTATTCCAGAACAGCAGATGGTTTAGCGGTTTTACGCTCTTCAATCCGTGAATATTTATGTGCCGAAGCGATGCATTATTTAGGCGTTCCCACTACCCGATCACTTTCTTTAATACTTTCAGGCGATCAGGTACTTCGGGATATTTTGTACAACGGAAATCCTGCTTACGAAAAAGGAGCTATTGTATGCCGTGTCGCACCATCATTCATACGTTTTGGAAGTTTTGAAATGCTTACTGCCCGAAATGAACTAAAAAACCTGAAACAATTTGTAGAATATAACATCAAACATTATTTCCCTGAAATTACAGGCGAACCAAAAGAACAATATTTACAGTTTTTTAAAACCGTAGCTGATACAACCAGAGAAATGATTCTGCATTGGCAGCGTGTAGGCTTTGTTCATGGCGTGATGAACACCGATAATATGTCGATTCACGGAATAACAATTGATTACGGGCCTTATGGCTGGCTGGAAAATTACGATCCAAACTGGACACCTAATACAACCGACAGCCAAAACAGAAGATATCGTTTTGGAAACCAACCTCAGATTGCTCAATGGAATTTATTTCAATTAGCGAATGCGCTTTATCCTTTAATCAATGAAGCCGAGCCTTTGGAAAAAATATTAGAATCATTTATAACTGATTTTGATTCCGATTATAAAAAAATGATTTTAGGAAAATTAGGCATCATTTCCCAAGCGGATAACGATGATGAATTTATAGCCTATCTGGAGTCAAATCTGCTATTATCTGAAACGGATATGACTATTTTTTATCGTAATCTGAATAAAATTAGAAAAAGTGATTCGGCAGAAAAAGCACTGCAGTCTATTGAAGATGCCTTTTACAAACCAGAAGAAATAAAAGAAACCATTAAAAACAACTGGCTATTATGGTTTACCGATTATCTGGAACGCCTGAACTTAGAACACACTTCAGATGAAGAACGAATTGTACTTCAAAATTCAGTTAACCCAAAGTATGTACTGCGAAACTACATGGCGCAATTGGCTATTGACGAGGCTGACAAGGAAGATTATTCGCTAATTTCAGAATTATATGAATTACTAAAAAAACCTTATAACGAACAGCCTGAATTCGAAAAATGGTTTGCAAAACGACCAGACTGGGCGAGGTCAAAAGTAGGATGTTCTATGCTTTCGTGCAGTTCTTAGTTATTAGCAATATTATCGCAGAAATAGCGAATTAGAAAAATTTTGATGAAGTCAAAACTTAGTATAACTGAATTTAGAAACAGATTAAAAGACAATACAAAAATTGGCAGATCTGATATACAATTATCACTTGGAATATTCTCGATCTTTTTTCTAAGCTCAAAAATTTTTTATGGAGAGTTTGATCATTCAACTTTTCGACTCACAATAAATTATAATTTTACTTCAGGTTTTTACATCATAAAGGGTAAATATCAAAACATTGACAACAAACTAAAGCTAAATTATATTATTGAACCTATGAGCAGAATAGGAATTATTTGGATAAAATGTTTTCCATTTGTTGCTCTGATTGGTTTTAATTGCTTTTACTTTTTTAATTTAAAAAACGTACCAAATGAAATAAACATACTTTTTAATTCATTCATCGCGTTTATCATATTCTTTTCGCGATGGGACATAAAAAGGAAAAAGAAAAATTTGGAACAAAAATTCATTGAAATATTCGAAATAAATGAATAATAAAAACACAACTACCAACAATCGTTTTTTAAAACCCTAAATGTCAGTTTGAGCGGAGTCGAGAACCTTTAATCTTTGAAGCATTTCGACTCCGCTCAATGTGACAATTGTAATTAAAACTTTTATTTTGAAGTAATATAATCCACAATCATAGTGGCATGGATACGTGAATTTTCTATAAACCATTTATGCGTCTGCATGCCGCCGCAAACCACACCTGCCAAAAATAATCCTTCAACATTCGTTTCCATCGTTTCAGCATTATAAGTTGGTATTTTCAATTCATCTTTGGATAACTCAATGCCCATTTTTTCAAGGAAAGACAAATCAGGTTTATAGCCCGTTAATGCTAAAACAAAGTCATTATTAATCGTTATTTTACCATTTGGAGTTTCTACTTCTACTTCGTTCTCCCTGATTTCAGTAATATTCGATTCAAAATACGCTTTAATACTTCCTTCATCGATTCGGTTTTCAATATCAGGCTTTACCCAGTATTTTACTCTATTATTGATTTCGGTTTTGCGAATTACCATCGTTACATTCGCTCCTTTTCGCCAGCATTCCAAAGCGGCATCCACAGAGGAATTATTTGCTCCCACAACAAGAATATCCCTAAAAGCATATTCATGCGCTTCTTTGTAATAATGACGAACTTTAGGTAACTCTTCACCTTTTACATTCATTTCGATTGGAATATCATAAAACCCTGTTGCGATAACTACATTTTTGGTTTCGTAAAGACTTTTATCTGTTGTGATTTTAAAAATATGATTTTCAAGTCTCTGAACTTCTGTGACCTTTTCGAATAAATTAATATTGAAATTAAAATAACGGTGAATATTTCTATAATATTCCAAAGCCTCCTGACGACCCGGTTTGGGAGCCAGACAGTTGAAAGGAATATTGCCTATTTCAAGCCTTTCCGCAGTAGAAAAAAACGTCATATACAAAGGATAATTGAAAATACTGTTTACAATTGCCCCTTTCTCGATAATCAGGTAATTCAGGTTTTTCTTTTGAGCTTCAATTGCACATGCAAGCCCGATTGGACCTCCTCCCACAATAATCAGATCGTATGGATATGTCATAAAATTGTTATTTTTGCCAGTCTTTAAAAGGATTTTTGCTTAAATAAGCATTGTAGTATCTTTCATCATTTGTAACCTCATCACCCAGCCAATCCGGTTTTTCAAAAGTTTCCGTTTCAGATTCCAATTCTACTTCTGCCATTACCAAACCTTCATTTTCTCCATAAAATTCATCCACTTCAAAAACATGTTTGCCTGATTGTATTTCAAAACGTGTTTTTTCAATCTTTCCCTTCTCACATAATTTAAGCAATTCCTGTGCTTCGTCTAACGGAATTTCATTCTCCCACTCAAAACGCGTCATTCCGCCATGCTGACCGATTCCTTTTATCGTAATGAATCCTTTTTCGCCTTTAATTCGAACGCGGACAGTTCTTTCAGGAAGCGAACTCAAATAGCCCTGAGCGATTTTGTTTTGGACGAAAGCCTGTGCCTTAAATTTGTCTGATTTTACAAGAAACTTTCTTTCAATCTCAACCATTAGTTCTGCAAATTAAATTTTATGCAAGTTACTTAATTTAACGCTAAACTGAATTCGTTGGATCGGATTTTGAGAATTAAAAAAAGTGATTTCATCAGGCCTTTTCTAAAAAAGCCGAATCCCAGTTTTTAGTTTTACTGTACCACAATTGTCCGTTCAAAACTTCCAATGGGCAATCAATATTATTCGTATAAAGTGCTCCGGTACCCAATCCCTGAGGCATGTTAGAATTTAGTAAAAATGTCCATTGTGCGATGGCATTTAAACCAATATTGCTTTCCAGTGCTGAGGTAATCCACCAGCCAATAGTATATTTTTCTGCTAATGTAATCCACTCCTGAGTCCCTCTGAATCCACCAACAAAACTTGGCTTCAAAATGATATATTGTGGCTTGATTGTTTGCAAAAGTGCTTCTTTTTCTTCAAATGAAAATACACCAATCAGTTCCTCATCCAAAGCAATAGGAAAAGGGGTGTTTTTACATAACCCTGCCATACTGTCAGTATTGTTTTTTTGAATAGGCTGCTCTACACTATGTAATTCAAAACCAGATAATTGATTTAATTTATCTAAAGCTTCATTTAAAGGGAAAGCACCGTTCGCATCTACCCTGATTTCTATTTGATCGGAAGTAAAATGAGTCCTGATAAAGCGTAATAACTCAAGCTCTTTTTGAAAATCTATAGCTCCGATCTTGAGTTTTATACAAGTAAAACCCTGTTGCAGTTTTTCTTTGATCTGCTCTTTCATGAAGGTTTCTTCTCCCATCCAGACCAAACCATTTATGACAATTGATTTTGAATTATTCGTGAAATCTGAAGGAAATAATAAATACGGATTTTCACTTTTCAGAGATAAAAAAGCCATTTCGATTCCGAATTGAATGGAAGGAAATTCGAGTAATTTTTCCCAAAGAACATCCTCACCTAAATCAATATTTTGGCAAGCCCAATTTAATTTGGCCTCATAATCTTCCCTGTCGTCAGCACTTAGTCCTCTTAAAATACCACACTCTCCTATTCCTTTTTTACCGTTTTCTTCCAGAATTATAAACCAGGTTTCTTTTTCGGTCATAATACCTCTGGACGTTCCAGAAGGACGTTTGAATTCGAGCATGTATTTATGGTAAGTAGCTTTCATAGGTGATGCTTTTTTAAACCATATAAGTGATTATAAGAAAATTTAAGTTAGCTTTTTCGGCAAATTTAAATAAACCTGTAATCACTTATATGGTGAAAATATTTTTAATTATATAATTTCAAGATCCTCTCAAAGTCGGATGAAGGCAATCCTGCTTTTTGAAAAAGAGCAAAATCCTGTTTAGTTTTGTCTGTCCAGCTTAAACTATCAGTAACGTTTTGAGACTGGTACTTTTTGTAAATTGCTTTTGCATCACCGTAATTATCACTAACCAAATAGGCATGCGCTAAATTTAATTTTACAAGTAATTCAGTATCATCCAGTTTTTCACCTTCTTTTAAAAACTTTATCGCTTTTGCGTATTGTTTGGTCAAAATATAACTGTAACCAATAGAACTGTAATCAAGTGCTGTGGCTTTTCCTGCGGTGATTATTGTATTTAATTTAGGAATTGCCTCGTTGTATTTTTGAAGTCTAATTAAAGTATTTGCCTGAGTACGCAAATCATTATAAATGTTTTTAGAAATAGAAGCGTCATTATAACAGGAATTTCCAAAATCCTTATAAACCTTAGTTTTCTCTATGGCAAGCAATTTTTGAAACTCGCCATAACGGTATTGCTTCATGATTTTATCTAAAATACAGACGCAAAAATCGTCAGAATTTGCCATTTTTTGTGCCATTGTAGAGGTTTTACACAAGCTGACAATTTCGTTTTTATTATCCTGATTCCATCCACGGTTTAGTTTTGTATCAACCCAGGGCACAACTTCTAAAACTATTTTTTGTTTCAATAGCCAGTTTTTGCTTTCGAAGCCAAACCAAATTGTAGTGGTGTTTGCATTAAGGCAAGAAGATTTGTCTATTGACAAACGTTTAGCATCTTTACTTACTGGTTCTGTCTGGGCATAACAGGCATCATTTACTTTTCCGTTATCAATGTATTTTTTTGCATTTGTATCTGAGGTAAAAACTGCATAAGTACATTTATCATCACCTGAAATTTTTGACATTATTAATACTGCTCCTGCAGAACCCTGGCCTATTCCGTAAGGATCAGGAATAGCTTTTAGTACAGAAACCAGACTATTTGCCATTTGCTGATTCTCATCCAAAAGTGTTATTCTGTAAACAATTTCAGTTGTACCAATAGGTAAATCTTCAGTTTTAACATTGATTCTGTCACCTGCAGACACGAGTATTTCTTTTGTAGTGGCACGCTCTTTATCCCAATATCCATCTTTTTGAGCGGAAACATTATAAAAAAAACTAATTAAAAATAAAACTAAAATTTTCTTCAAATTCATCTTTTTCAATATCAAATTCAATAACAAAAATCAATTTCAATGCCTGCAAATGTCAACAATCAATTTCAATTTCAATGCAAAAATCAATTTCAATATAAAACTGCAATACGCTTCGTTTTTGCTTGACATTTTTAACTTCGAACATTAAACCTGAAACTAAAAATTTTATCAATCCGGTTCGTTCATGATTTTTTCACGATACTTTTTGCCAATAAGCAAGATCATGTTTTTCTTGTAATCTTCAACCAGCCATTCGCGGTAATTTTTACTGCATTGACTCAAACATTTCGCATAACGTTTAATTCGGCATTCGATATCATCATCCAGCTCTTTGCCTAATGCTTTTGCTTCCTGAAGTGTTTCGGTATTATCAACGCACATTCCCGCGTGCTGTTCCAGCGATTTATCCAAAACAATCTTAGAACGTAAATTTTGCTTAATGGCTAATTTATGTTCTTCATCAACATCAAAAGTTACATCAGCAGTTTTACTGAATTTTGCACGCAACTCTGGTGGCATATTGTACTTGAAATACAATTCGATTTCGGTATCATCGCGCAAATTCTCCAAATAAAATTCGGGTGATTTAAAGATGTGCTGCCAGTTTACAGGCTCACTCCACAAACCAAAACGGGCTGCATTATTACCTAAATCGATAACTGTAAACTCATCTTTGCCTGGCAATTTACGAGACCCGCGACCAATCATCTGGTAATACAATGTCAGTGATTTTGTGGCTCTGTTAAGGATAATAGTTTCAACTGTTGGCTCATCGAAACCTGTGGTTAAGATTCCGACAGAAGTTAAAATAGCATCAGGCGTTTTTTTGAACCAGGCCAAAATATCCTTACGTTCTTCGGCACTGCTTGTATTATCAAGGTGTCTGATGTCGTAACCGGCTTCTCTAAAGGTTTCATAAACATATAACGAAGTATGAATACCGTTATTGAAAATCAGGGTTTTTTTACCCAATGAGCGCTCTGTGTATGCATGCAAAAGTTTTTCCTGCATGATAGTATTAGTATACAAATCATCAGATGATTTTACAGTATAATCTCCGTTGATCCCCACTTTTAGAGAGGTCAAACCTACATCATAGCTGTAAGTTGTAGCACGTGCCAAAAATCCTTTATCGATTAATGAACTAATAGTATCTCCCACAATAAGTTCATCATAACTCTGGTGCATTGGTAATTTTATATTCGAACTCAAAGGTGTTGCCGTTACTCCAAGAATAAAAGCGTTTTTGAATGAGTTTAATAGCTTTCTGAATGAATTGTAATGGGCTTCATCAATAATCACCAAACCAATATTATCAAGATGTAATTTCTCGTCATTAATACGGTTTTTTAAAGTTTCAACCATCGCTACAAAACATGAGTAATCATTTTGATCCGGTAGTTCTTTTACTTTACTATTGATAATTTTATTGGAAACCCCAAACCCTTTCAGCATTTTCGAAGTCTGCTTACAAAGTTCAATACGATGTGTCAGAACTACCACTTTTTTATCGTTATTAGCTAAATAACGACGAACTATTTCGGAAAAAATCACCGTTTTTCCACCACCTGTAGGAAGCTGGTATAATAAATGATGTTTTGAGGGAGCATTGTCTAAACGTTCAAAAATGGCGTCAATATCACCTTTTTGGTATGCATAAAGTTCTTTTTTTCCTTCTCTTTCTATTTCTAAAGTGTTTTGAAGCATTGTAATTTTTGGATTTTTGCAAAAGTACACCTAAAAAACAGTTATTCATTGTATTTTAACGTAAAATAAATTACGCTTTTTAATAAGATTTTTTATGGGAAGTGTTTTTATATGTCGATTTTGTCTAAAATTGTCTCAAATTCATATCTGATTTTCCACTTTTGTTGAATAGTTTCTTGTTGAATCGCTACAATTCTTGCTTTAAATTCATTTAAAATCCCGTTGGAAATCACAAAATTTACTGCCTGTTCAAAAGAATTAAGCATGCTTTTATAAAATAGCTCCTGTTTTATAAAATTTCCTGACGAATATGTTTGTGCAATTTCAATATTATAGAACATAATATCTGCAATTACAAACGGGTCAACTCCCAATAAAATAAAATGCTTGATAATTTTTTGAGCCACAGAACGGCGCATTTTTGCTTTTGGACGCCATTTTGCCCCAGGTTTTTTTACGGGGAAATATTCGTGTGAAATCTTCGTCTTGCTTTCCTGTAAAAGTTTATCTTCTTTCGGATTAAAAACAAAATCATAAAAGACTTTTACGGGACTAAATTTCTCATATAACTCAATAATTTGTTCTTCGAGCTGTTCCTTATTTAATTCTCCTAAATATTTTTTTAAATCCCGCTTACTCATACTCAAAGTTTAAGATTACAAAAGTAAATTACTTTTATTATAAATACTTCAATAATCAGCTATAATACTTAATTTTGCTGCTATAATCTCAAAAAATATATACATGCTTAAGATTTTTAAAGTTACAGCTATTTTAGAAGGAATCTCTTATTTAGTATTAATTGCTAATATGCTTATTCTTAAATCAAACAACCCCGAACTTTATCATACAATTGTACGTCCTTTTGGAATGGGACACGGAGTTTTATTTATTGGCTATATTGTATTGGCTGCTTTATTAAAAAAATCTCAGAACTGGGATTTAAAAACTTTCGGAATTATTCTTGTTGCTTCGCTTATACCATTTGGAACTTTTTATGTTGAGAGAAAATATTTAGAAAACAATGCATAAGTTTTTGGATAAAATATTCAATTTTTTATATCCGCTTTTCAGAGATTGGGGAATGAGCCGCAGCTTTGCGTCTTACATCAGCCTTGTCTTTAATATTGCTATTATGATAGCACTGGCTTTTGCCATTTATTATATAGCGAAGTTTGTTCTGGTAACACTGACAGCCATTTTTGCTCAGCGAACCAAAACCAAATTTGACGATTATTTAATTCACAATAAGACCACAAAATATACGGCTTATTTAATTCCGTTCTTCTTTATCTACAAGGCAGTGCCAATTATTTTGGACAGATATGAGTATTGGGAATTGCTTTTTGGAAAAATAGTTGGAATTTATATCGTTTTGATCAGTTTATGGATTATCAGAACAATTTTTAATGCATTACGTGATTATTTAAAAAACAAACCTGAATACAGCGATAAACCTATTGACAGCTTCGTTCAGGTAATTATGATTGTGCTTTGGATTTTCGGAGTTGCCATGATTATTTCGACTTTATTCGGAATAAAGAAAGGAGAACTACTAACGATTCTGGGAACCCTTTCGGCTATCATTATCTTAATTTTCAGAGATACCATTTTAGGATTTGTTTCGAGCGTTCAGGTAGCAATTAACGATATGGTTCGTATTGGTGACTGGATTACAATGGATAAATTTGGTGCCGATGGAGATGTAATCGAAATTAACCTGACAACTGTAAAAGTCCGTAATTTTGATAATACCATTACCACGATTCCAACCTATGCTTTAAGTTCAGATTCTTTTCAGAACTGGCGTGGCATGCAAAAATCTGAAGGAAGACGTATAAAGAGACACGTTTTGATCAAGAGCAGCTGCGTTCGTTTTTTAAATGATGATGATTTGAATGAGATGAAAAAGGTGCAGCTGATAAGTTCTTACATTGAAACCAGACAAGCAGAAATTGAGAAATACAATCACTTGCGCGGTATCGATAAATCTCTGGCCCTTAATGGCCGAAATATGACTAATCTGGGACTGTTTAGAAAATATATTATACAGTATTTAGTTAATTATCCGGGATTGAATAAAAATATGCATATTATCTGCCGTCAGCTACAATCTACAGAACATGGAGTTCCTTTAGAAATTTATGCCTTTTCGAGTGATAAACGCTGGGCAAATTATGAATATATTATGGCAGATATTTTTGACCATATTATGGCTTCTGTAGTATACTTTGATTTGGAAATTTTTGAATTACCTTCTGCAATTGGTCATTTGGACAGGTAAATAAGTTTCAGGTTTCAGGCTGAACATCTTTAAAAAATCTGAAACCTGAAACTATTTTTTTGCTTCTTTAAAAACATACTCAGGGTTTTTATAATTAAGAGTTCCCGGCAAAAAGCACGGAAGACTCATATAAGTTCCCATTACACCGTTTCCTAAAAACAGTTTATTTTCTTTTTTTAATAAAGCCAATGGCTCCCTTTTCCAACTACCTCCATTTGATATATAATGAAAATCCCCTCTTAAAGTATCCCCTCTAACTTCTCCCCTTACATCTCCGGAATCTTTACCATTTCTGTAATATGATCGTTCATAACGCCCGTAAAAACGTTTTTCGTTTATTTGAATAGCCAAAATTGCGCTGTCTTTATTATTTACAGCCAGATAGACAATATGATTGTATTTGTCTTTTTCTTCCTTAGAATTGCAGGACATTAAAAAAGCAAATACGACAACAATAAATAATAAAGTTTCTTTTCGCATTTATTTTGATGAATTTGTAAACTGAATTTTCAGATTAAATTTAAAATTTTGAAATATGGAATCATAACTATTGTCTTCATCTTCATCAGTGCAAACGAAATCGGCAAGATTGTCATTTCCTCCAGACGTTGGCACTTCATCAATTTCAATTTCATTTCTGAACATTTCACTTCGATTACTAATATACAATTTTGATGATGTGCCTTTCAAACACATAATTTTGTATTCGAAATAATCTCTGGACATATTTGTATTAAACTGATTTGTTTTAATTATTCTAAAAACGAAATACAAATCCGGAGCAATTTCTATTAATTTAGAATTGAACTCTTTTAATTGACTTTCAATTTTCCTTTCTTCCGTTTTTTTTCTGTAAAAATACAAATTACTGATTTGCAAATTGAACTTAGAATTTGGAATTACCCCCACTGTATCGATTTCCTTTACCAATCTTTGTTTTTCTTCATTGATATTATTTATGGCAAGTTTAAGGTTCTTTTTATCTAAAGGTATAAAGAAAGCATAACCGCTTTCACCGTTACTTTTATTAAAAAAAATGTCATTGAGAAAAAAGGAAAAGGAATTTTTAATAAATTCATCTAATTCAAAAGGTACTTTAGTTAATACTTTATTTTCCGCATTAAAATCTTCTTTTTTACAGGAATAATAGGTTGCCGATTGAATGAAATGATGTTTATTAAAAATTAAATCAACATAGATCATTTCTTCTTTATTATTCTTTTTTATAAAATCGAAATTTTCCAAAACATATTGATATGTTTTAATTTGATTTTCCTGATTTCCTATTGCTATTTTTTGTCCAAAAGTAATGGAAGTAAAAAAGAAAAATAAAAAAAGCAATTTATTCATATTGAGTTTCTTAATCGTAAGTAACATGTGTCAAATTTGAATATTACAAACGATCTTTTACGAATTCAATTTTGGTTTTTCCATGTGGTTTAGGTTTTCCGTCCTCGCCTAAGTTAACCATAGTGGTGTGATCAATTGTAATGATAATTTCGCGCGTCATCATATTTCTTACGGCACATTTAAGCACCAGGGAAGTAGTTCCAAATTTCACCACATCGATTCCAATTTCTACAATATCACCTTGTCTGGCAGAACTTTTAAAATTGATTTCAGACATGTGTTTAGTGACCACCCGGGAATTTTCTAATTGTACAATTGAATATAAAGCCAGCTCTTCGTCAATCCAGGCTAATAGCTGTCCGCCGAATAAAGTTCCGTTTGGATTTAAATCCTGGGGCTTAACCCATTTTCTGGTATGGAATCTCATATTTTTATTTTATACGGGTAAAAATAGTTTTTTACTCCCATAATCGAATTATGTTTTTTTATTAATCTTTAAGATTTCAATAATTCGAAAATTTGCTGCTGAATTATTTCAAAAATCATTTTTAAAAGTCCAAAATATTAAAATTACAGTCAACGAAATATTTTAATTTATGAACTTATTTTTTGTAGATTTTGTCAGTAACTAAATCCGGGGAAGGTATTTTTATAAGAGATATTTTTATAATTTTAAAGAAAAACCATGACAGACAGAGACACTTTTTTAAAAGAATTCAGAGGCGAAACTTTAGGAACTATCAGCGCTCAGTCATCTGCTGATGAGTTATTTCAAAATCAAACCATTAGACCCATTTTAAAACTTCAGAACGATTTGTTTATTGCCGTTTTTATTAATTATGTCAATAAAAATAAGGCTGATTTTTATTCTTATACTGTCGAAAAAAAACTGCAGGTCATCGAAAATTCCATTCAGAAAGATATTAAGTTCAGAAATTCTTTAAAAGGAATCGTAATGGCACTTTTTACAATTGAAGAATATGATACTTACATTCAAAACTCTTCAAGCTTAAACAAAAGGATGATGAATTTATTGACTGACAGATTGAAAAGTCAGGTGCAGTTGTTTGAAATTGAAACCACATAATTAAATACCAAACTGCAGCTTTTTTTGCAGAAAAAACAACTTGGAAAAATTAAATAAATTAGAAAAAAAGATAGATTTATCCGGAATCATTGCGGTCTAATAATATGAAAAACATCTCAACATTAAAAAAAGCCATTATAATAATATATGTTTTTGTCTTTATTTTTTTTTCATTAGTTGCCAGAAGTATGCTTTATGTTTGTCTGCCAAATGAATACACATTAATAAAAAATATTAAAATTGATTCGATCAGCACTAATATGAAGAAACACGGTACCTCTTTTATCCTGACATTTAAAGATGGTAATAAAACCGATTATGTTACTCTTGCCGATGATACTGAAATGAATATACGAACCTTTAGAGCTATTATGACTTATGGTAGAGGGACTATTGATTTAGTAAGAATGGAAAATTGCAAAATTTTAGGAAAATGTCCTGAAGAGTACTTATTATATGACGAAAGATTTTTATGCGACTCAAACAATCAATGCAATTATAAGGATGAACATGTAAAAAAATATATTTTCCTTCTATTAATTACACTATTTATTTTTTTTATGATCAGCTACGGCTTTTATAAACTTTTTAATAGCAGGTTCGTAAATGAAAACCCTAAATCTGATATTCAGAAGTAAGCTACTTATATCAGTTATTTATTTAGAAAACAAACAAAACCAATGTTTAATCAATTCCAAAATAAATTCCTCATTGACGATTCAAAATGGAATGAATATACAAGCTATTTCAAACGCCTTGAAGTTCCTGCAAAAACAATACTTTTAGAAGAAGGCGAAATCTCAAAAAGACTTTTTATAATCGAAAAAGGCTGTATCCGGGTTTGGTTCAACAATAACGGCAAGGATCTTACTACCCAGTTTTTTTTCGAAAACCAAAGCGTAGCTTCCATCGAAAGT
Source organism: Flavobacterium salmonis (assembly GCF_903819435.1). Classification (GTDB taxonomy): domain Bacteria; phylum Bacteroidota; class Bacteroidia; order Flavobacteriales; family Flavobacteriaceae; genus Flavobacterium; species Flavobacterium chungangense. The sequence continues at coordinate 70,266 of NZ_CAIJDP010000084.1, forward strand.
TTTATTAAAAAACTCCCAAGCCCTGTATTTATTGAAACCATTGAACCTTCTGTTTTATGGTGGATCCATAAAAGTGATGTTGATATAATACTGGAAGAAATTAAGGAAATTCCCGAATTAAGAGATCAGTTTATTGACAAGATTTTTCAGCGCACTTTCGATTATATACACCATTTTGTTTCTTTTATAAAAGATTCCCCTTCTCAGCGATATTTAAATTTAACTGAGAGAAATCCTCAAATTATTCAACGTGTTCCACAGCATTATATTGCTTCTTATCTTGGTGTAAGTACAGTTCATTTAAGCCGGATAAAAAGCAAATTACTTCAGAAAAAATAATCGGGTCAATTTGATAACAAATGTTATCGTCTGCCTATAAACTGCTGTATAGCTTTGTATCATAAAATTAAAAAAACATATGAAAGCAGCAGTTATTTATAGAAAAGGCGAAATGCCAAAATATGCAGAATTTCCAGAACCAATTCCACAAAATGAAAACGAAATCTTAATTTCGGTCAAAGCAGTAGCTATTACCAATCTGGATAAAGCAAAAGCCAGCGGCAAACATTATTCATCTGAAAATGAAAATCAAAACGGAACCGTAGTAGGAAGTGACGGTGTTGGTTTATTAGAAGATGGCACAAGGGTTTACGCAAGAGGAATTACGGGAACAATTGCTGAGAAGGCAATTGTTGAAAAAAACAGAATGGTGGCGTTACCGGAAGGAATTAATAATACAACAGCAGCGGCAATGCCTAATGCAATTGCAGGATCAGCTATGGCATTACGCTTTCGGGCCGGAACGAGACAGGGAGAAACTGTTTTAATAAACGGAGCTACGGGCTTTACAGGCCAAATGGCTATTCAGCTTGCAAAACATTACGGAGCAAAAAAAATAATCGTAACCGGACGAAATGAAAAGACACTTGAAAATCTTTTAAAATTAGGTGCTGATGAAATCATTTCTTTTAAACAGGATGATGAATCGATACTCAGTCAACTTAAAGAAATCCATCAAAATACGCCAATTGATATTATTCTTGATTATTTATGGGGACATTCTGCTGAATTGATTTTATCAGCATTAAAAGGAAACGGGGGCTTTACAAATAAAGTTATATATGTTTCAATTGGTTCCATCTCAGGCGACACTATTCAATTATCATCGGGAATTTTAAGAAGTGTGGATCTTCATTTATCAGGTTCCGGATTAGGAAGCTGGACTAGAGAAGAAGTGAAATTACTTTTTTCAGAAATACTTCCGGAAATGTTTCTTCTTGCAGCTCAAAATAAATTGAAAATAAATATTGAAGAAGTTAGTTTGATCGATATTGAAAAAATATGGACTAAAGATGTCTCTGATGGTAAACGTCTGGTTGTAACTATCTAAAAAAAAGGTTTGACGAGATAATATTATCTTATCAAACCTTTTTTTACTGAATTAAAGGATCTATCTATTCTTTAGACAACATCAATTCTTTAATATATTTTACCGGTGAGCTTCCAAAACTCAGGAATTTTTCGTGAAATTGTTTCAAATTAAATTTATCACCTTGCTCTTTTTTAAGTTCTTCTCTTAAGTTATAAATTTCAGTATAGCCTGTAAAATAAGAACACAATTGTACTTGCGATAAAGTGACGCGTTTCCACTTCCCTTCTGCTTCTGCCTGTTGCTGAAATGCTTCTTTAATAAGTAAATCCAACGCAGCTTCTTTAGACATGTTTTTAGTATGAACACTAATATCCAAAATTGTATTGCAGGTTGCTCTTAAATTCCATTTATAATACATCAACCACATTTCATCAGAATTTTTATAACCGCTTTCCAACATCATTTTCTCTGCATATACAGCCCAGCCTTCAATCATGGCACCATTTCCTAAAATAGATTTGATAATACTTGGCGACTGATTACTGTAAACCAATTGTGTATAATGTCCCGGAACAGCTTCGTGAATATTTAAAATCTGTAAAATATAATCATTGTATTCACGCAGATAACTCTCGGCATTTTCGGCTGTCCAGCCAGACATGCTTCCTACATTATAATAGGTATTTGCATTTTTATCATAAGGCCCTGGTGCTGATATTGATGCACCTGCAACTCCGGCCATATATGCTGGTTCTTTACGAACTACTAATGGTTTTGACGGATCAATGTATAATAAATCTTTGTCTTTAACATAGGCCGTTAACTCCGGAATTTGCTTTTCTATTTCAGACTGAAATTTCTCAGGAGTTGTATGTTTTAGCGAAATCTGATCAATTACCTGTTTAATTACTGACAGTTTATCAGTTGGCTTAGGAGTGTTCCCTTTGTATTTTGACCAAAGCTTATCGGCAAGGACAAACATTTTACCATGCAGGTCTTTTTTATGATCAATAGCAATTTTATAAATTTCATCAGCTGAATAACCGGATTGAATATCAAGATTGAATTTTTTAGCATATAAAGCTTCCCCTAATCTAAAAGAACGTGGCGTTTTATTAGGCAATGCTTTTAACCAGTCTGCATAATCTTTAATTGCTTTTACAGCAACTTTAGCCTTGTCAAGCATTTCCTTTTTTTCGGCATCACTTAATTTGCTCTTTTCTAAAGCTGATCTTAAATCGGCTTCAAAAATAGAAGAACCACCTAAATTTTGAGCAATAGCCAGTTCAGTATGTTCAATAGTTGGATTTTTAATATTCTTTTTGGCAGCATCATAATAAGCCGGAATAGTATTCATTTTGATATTAAAAGCACGGAGGCGAATTTCTAAACTGTCATAATTGCCATTTAAAATTTCGGCAAATAAACCGCAAACATTATATTCGGATGGATCCCATTCTGATGATTTCAATTCTTTAATATTAAATATTGTGCTTTCCAGTTGATTTTTTATCATATGGAAATCTGTTTTATTCTTATCCGATAAGTCTTCAATATTATATTGTTTTAAAGAATCTAATTGTGCGTTTACAAAATCAAGTTGTTTTTTATCAGCCTCCGCATTTGGAGTTACCAAAAGACTGTCTAATTTATGATATCCCACAGCAGATGCCCATTCTGGATTAATTTGCCATAAAGCAGTAACAAAACCATCTTTATAGTTGTCAAATTTTTTATCTACATCCTCATTGGGTTTAGTGCTTTTAGTACAGGAAAAAAGCAGGGTAAGTGTAATAATTGAAATAAATATTTTTTTCATGTTTATTAGTTTATAAAGTATAAATGCAAAATGATCATGGTTTAATATGCCAATAGATTAATAAGTTCTTTTTCGAATTTGTCTTTTGGTAAAAATTGATCTTCCAAAGCTTTTGTAAACGGAATTGGAGAATCTAAACTGGCAACTCTCTTTACCGGTCCATCAAGATATTCAAAACATTGTTCCATTATTAAGGCCGAAATATCGCTTGCTATACCGCCAAACAAGGTATCTTCCTGATAAATAATTACTTTTCCTGTTTTTTTAACCGATGCAAAAATAGTTTCGGTATCCAAAGGCTGCAGGGTTCGTAAATCGATTAAATCAGCCTCTATATCAGGATTTTTTTCTAAAGTTTCCAATGCCCAGTGTACCGTTGCCCCGAAAGCAATAATAGTTATCTTTTTTCCTTCTTTTATCAAGGCTGCCTTTCCTAACGGAATCGTATAATAATCATTTGGAACATCTTGATAAATGCTTCTGTACAACTGTTTATGCTCAAAAAACAAAACAGGATTCGGGTCATTTATTGAAGTATTTAACAGTCCTTTGGCATCATACGGAAAAGCCGGATAAACTACTTTTAACCCCGGAGTTTTGGTAAACCAGGCTTCATTAGTCTGCGAATGAAATGGTCCCGCCTGAGTTCCACCACCACAAGGCATTCGTACAACAACATCGGCTTTTTCGCCCCAGCGGTAATGGGATTTTGCGAGTAGATTAACAATAGGATTAAAACCTGTTGAAACAAAATCAGCAAACTGCATTTCAACAATCGCTTTATAACCGTTAATTGATAATCCCATTCCGGTTGAAACAACTGCACTTTCACAAATAGGAGTATTGCGAACCCGGGCTTTTCCAAAAAACTCAACAAAACCATCTGTTATCTTAAATGCACCACCATATTCTGCTATATCCTGCCCCATAATAACAAGATTTTCATGTCGTTTCATAGATTGCTCCAAACTATTTCTAATGGCATCCAGAAAACGAATATTTTTAGAATCTGATGAATGGTTAATTTCTTCATGTTCATAAGGCTTGTAAACATCATCTAATTCTCCCTCAAGAGTTGGCACAATTTCCGGCTCTGCATTTGCTATGGCTAAATTATCCTCAATTTCCTGTTTGATTTCGTTATGAAGCTGTTCATCAAATTCGGCTGTCAAAATACCCGTTTCTGTCAAAAACTTTCGATAATTTGTAACGGGATCTTTTGCAGCCCATTCATCCATTAATTCCTGAGGAACATATTTTACACCACTCGCCTCTTCATGACCGCGCATTCTAAAAGTTTTAAATTCTAATAATACAGGATGAGGATTTTTCTGCATTGAAGCTTTTAGTTCAGATAATTTAGTATAAACTTCCAGAATATTATTTCCGTCAATAACATGGCTTTCCATACCATAACCTACTCCTTTATCAGCCAGATTTTCACACAAATACTGTTCATTCGTAGGGGTCGAAAGCCCGTAACCGTTATTTTCAATAATAAACATAACAGGCAGTCTCCAGACTGCGGCAATATTTAAAGCTTCATGAAAATCACCTTCGCTGGTTGCGCCTTCACCGGTAAATACAGCTGTTATCTTTTTATTATTTTGAAGTTTATTGGCTAAGGCAATTCCGTCTGCAATGCCCAACTGTGGACCAAGATGCGAAATCATTCCGATAATTTTGTATTCCTGTGTTCCAAAGTGAAAACTACGATCTCTCCCTTTTGTAAAACCATTTGCTTTTCCCTGCCATTGCGAAAACAGTCGATGCAGCGGTATATTTCTTGAAGTAAAAACGCCCAGATTTCTATGCATTGGCAATACATATTCAGATTCATCCAAAACAGCTGTAACACCAACTGCAATAGCCTCCTGACCAATTCCGGAAAACCATTTTGATACTTTTCCCTGCCGGATCAAAATGAGCATTTTCTCTTCGATTAAACGAGGTTTTAGTATTTTTTTATATAAATCTAATAATTGAGCGTCAGTAAGGTCTTGTCTGTAAAAGATCATTGTAGTTATTTTTATTTCAAATATATAAAAATACAACAATCCTAATTGCATTTGTTAAACAATTAATCATTGAAAGATCATTAATAAATGAAACTTTATGGTACTATCTTTATATCATTAAGGTAAAATTCATTCATCGTAATTTCTTCAGGCTTTTTTAAACTGCAAAATACGGAGTTAGAATATCTTCAAAATTAAACAACCCTTCTTTTTTATCCCTTAGATTCTCGGCAACGAATATTACACCGCTTCCAAAAGCCTCACGTGAAATACTTTCGTGTACCAGCCTTACGGTCTGAAATGGAAATCCGAAAACAACTTCATGCTTACCAACAATTCCGCCAACTCTAACAGAATTTATCTCATCTTTTTCTACCTCCAGTGCTTCTGCGATCTTTAAGGCTGTTCCGGAGATTCCGTCTTTTCCTTTAAAATGTTCTTCAATAATTTCAATATCCACCCATGGAGCGATTTTCTTTAAAAATTTGGAAGCAAACAGTAAATAATTTACACCTAAAGTTATATTTGGGCCCCAGAATACAGTTGTCTTTTTGGAAAGTGATTCTATAAAATCTTTTTCTTTTTTTGCATAATGTGAGATTGCAGAAATTATCTTGATTTTTCGCTTACTTGCTGCTTAACCATAAGTGTAAATGCCGGTACCAGATGAAAAATCAATTATTACATCAACTGGCTGACTGTCTAATAATTCTGCTATTGGAGTTGTTTCGCTGGAATATATTCTTCCTGTCTCGTCAGAATCGATTCCCAGATATTCCGCTGTATTACGATTCTCTAAAGTATGGCTTCTTTTCATTACCCATTTAAGAGAGAAATTTTTGTTTTGCAATAGAACCGAAGCCACTGCTTTTCCTGTTTTTCCAAATCCGATTAGTCCTATTTTCACAATGTTCTTTTTCATAAAAATAGAGTTTTCTATTTAAAAATTCATGTTTTTCAGAATTATTAACATGTTTTTAATGCAAAATAAGTCAGAAATTAAATTTTAATCAAAATTGTTTTTTCTTTCTTTATGTTAAATTATTGCAGGAAAAATCCAATTTTATGCTATTTTTTAAAATTCAAAACTAAAATATTCTATACCTTTGTTATGAAAAGGCCTGAGACCTTTTTTTCTTAAATAAAAATGTAAAGTATGCAAAACATTCCTAGTGTAGACTTACGTGATTTCCTTTCGGACAACCCGGAACGTAAACAAAAATTTGTAAATGAAATCGGCAGTGCATTTGAAAACATTGGCTTCGTAGCCCTAAAAGGTCATTTTTTGGATGACAAACTGGTAGACGAACTGTATGGCGAAATTCGAAAATTTTTCGCCTTGCCAGTAGAAACCAAACACAATTATGAAATTCCCGGAATAGGCGGACAAAGAGGTTATGTTTCTTTTGGAAAAGAACATGCCAAAGGACGCAAAGAGGGAGATTTGAAAGAGTTCTGGCATTTTGGGCAATATGTTGACAAAGATTCAAAATATGCTTCAGAATATCCGGATAATGTTGAAGTAAAAGAATTACCCCGTTTTAATATTGTAGGTAAAGAAGCCTATCAAATGTTAGAGAAAACAGGTGTTTATGTATTAAGAGCCCTTGCTTTACATTTAGGTCTGGATGAATTTTATTTTGATCAGTATGCCAAAGAAGGAAACTCCATTTTAAGACCAATCCATTATCCGCCAATTACTTCTGAACCAGAGAATGCCATTCGTGCAGCTGCTCACGGTGATATTAATCTGATTACGCTTTTAATGGGAGCGCAGGGTAAAGGATTGCAGGTTCAAAATCATGATGGAGAATGGATTGATGCCATAGCAGAAGATGATGAATTAGTAATTAATGTGGGTGATATGTTGTCAAGACATACCAATAATAAACTAAAATCAACTATACATCAGGTAGTTAATCCACCTAGAGAATTATGGGGAACTTCTCGTTATTCGATTCCGTTTTTTATGCATCCGGTAAGCGATATGCGTCTGGATTGCCTGGAAAACTGTATTGATGCCGAAAACCCTAAGAAATTCGAAGACATTACAGCAGGAGATTATTTATACGAACGTTTGGTAGATTTAGGTTTAATAAAAAAATAAACTTATTAAATTCCGATATTAAAATTCCAAATCCCAATTCAGCTTGGGGTTTGGAATTTAATTTTTATGAACTATATTTATTGGAATTTATTTTTTAGAATAAAAAATTTATGGACTTACAAGATCAATTAAAAAATTTATTTCCAGATCATATTGAATCAAACGAACCTGAAGAAGTTCAGGAACAAGAGCATGTACTGTATATTCAAAAAGAGCCTATGATTTGCAAATTCGAAAAACGGAAAGGGAAAGCCACTACCATAATCGAAGGTTATGAAGGATCTGATGAAGATTTTAAAATTCTGGCGAAAGAAATTAAAACAAAGCTGAGTGTTGGCGGAACTTTTAAGGACGACTCAATTATCATTCAGGGAGATTATCGCGACAAAATCATGGCAATTTTAAAAGAAAAAGGCTTTAAAACAAAAAGAGTTGGAGGTTAAAAAAATTCACGTTTCAAGTTATTGTGAAGCAAAAAACTTAGAATCTTAGCAACTCAGAACCTTAGCAACTTAACAAAATGATACAAGCATCAGAATTAATACTAAATCCGGATGGAAGCGTTTATCATCTAAACCTTCGACCTGAACACATAGCCCACGATATAATTTTTGTTGGAGATCAGAACAGAGTTGAAAAAATTACTCAGTTTTTTGATTCGATTGAATATTCGACACAAAAAAGGGAATTTAAAACCCAAACAGGAACCTACAAAGGAAAACGAATTACTGTAATGTCAACCGGAATTGGCCCTGACAATATTGATATTGTTCTGAACGAATTAGATGCTTTGGTTAATATTGATTTAGAAACCCGTTTGCCAAAAAAAGAACTGACATCTTTAAATATTATCCGAATTGGAACATCAGGTTCCCTGCAGTCTGATATACCTGTAGATAGTTTTTTGATGTCTAAATTTGGTTTAGGATTGGATAATATGCTTCGCTCCTATTTGGTTGACGAAGTTTCAGAAGATGCCCTTGAAGATGCTTTTATAATCCATACCAATTGGGATATCCGAAAAGGAAAACCATATGCAATTCCGTGTTCAGAGGTCTTAGAAAAGATAATTGAGTCTGATAAAATTTTTAAAGGAATCACAGCTACAGCCGGAGGTTTTTATGGGCCACAAGGAAGAGTCTTGCGTTTAAATATTCAGGACGTGGAATTAAACAATAAAATGGATAATTTTAATTTTAATGAAAACCGAATCACAAATTTAGAAATGGAAACTGCAGCTATTTATGGCCTTTCGGCATTATTAGGACATAATGCTTTGTCATTGAATGCGATTATTGCCAATCGTGCTTCAGGAACTTTCAGCGAAGATCCATATAAAGCTGTCGATGAATTAATTTCGTATACATTGAATAAATTGGCGGTGAAATAATTAGATAATTAGTCCATTTAAAAATTAGATAATTGATTTAAAATTATGATTTTAAGAGTTGCCCGGCATACCAATAACCTAAATAAAATTGAAAATTTTTACGTCAAGATTTTAGGTTTTCAAAAACTCGGTGGTTTTCAAAAACATAATAATTACGATGGTATTTTTATTGGAAAGCCAGATTTAGACTGGCATTTTGAATTTACACAATCTCAAACAAAAGCAAATCATATTTTTGATGAAGATGATATAATTGTACTTTATCCGGATACAATTACAAAATATAATAGTTTACTTGAAAATCTTTTAAAAAATAATATTCAAAAGATAACTGCAATAAACCCATATTGGAATGAAAACGGGCAAATGTACCTTGATCCGGATGGTTACCGAATTGTAGTATCACCTTTAAAAGCGCAAAATTAAATTACAAAATGGCAGAAACACACAAAAAAATCCTATTTAAATATTATAGTGATTTATTAGAAGATACAGTTGTAGAGACTATGTGGGCAGAAATTATTGATTTAGAAAAAGGATATTTCAAATTGGATAATATTCCTTTTTTTGGGCCTTTGATTGCCACAGAGGATATTTTCTTTGCAGAATATGATGAAGATGAAGAACGTCTGGTTTACAGAAAAACAATTGAAAGCTATGGCAATTCAATTCTTCAGGTAGTAATTTTAGAGAAAGGATTTGATAAAGAAATAATCAGAGAAGAATTAAAACTAATTAATTGTGCATCTGAAGGTTTAAACGAAACCTTATTTGCAGTAGAAGTTGCAAAAGATACAGATTATTCGATTGTAAAAGACCTTTTAAGCCAATACGAATTACAGGAAATAATAGAATTTGCAGAACCTTGTCTTTCTGAAAAGCACAGGACTGATTTATTAAAAAATTAAACAAACAAACAAACAAACAAACAAACAAACAAACAAACAAACAAACATAGAATACGCATATCCAAACAACTTAACTTAAACTTAAAACTAGAATGAAAACTGTAAAAATTGTAGGTGTTCCTGAACACTTCAATTTGCCATGGCGTCTTTGCATTGAAAATGGCGAATTTGAAGCTGAAAATATAGATTTGCAATGGAAAAATATTCCTGAGGGTACTGGCAAAATGTGTCAGATGCTTCGTGATGGTGAAGCTGACATTGCTGTTATTTTAACCGAAGGCATTATAAAAGATATCGTTGCCGGAAATCCAAGCAAAATTGTACAGATCTATGTACAATCACCTTTAATCTGGGGAATTCACGTAGCCGCTAAATCTGATTTCAAGACAATAAAAGACCTTAAAAATAAAAAAGCTGCGATTTCCAGATTGGGATCGGGATCACAATTAATGGCATACGTAAATGCAAATGAACAAGGCTGGGAAACAGATAATTTAGAATTTGAAATCATCAATACAATTGATGGCGCTGTCGAAGCTCTGACAAACAAAACTGCTGATTATTTTATGTGGGAACGTTTTATGACCAAACCGCTTGTTGATCAGGGTATTTTCAGACGTGTTGGTGACTGTCCTACTCCATGGCCTTCATTTGTAATTGCTGTTAGGGAAGAGTTTTTGAAAAAAAATCCTAAAATAGTAGAAAAAATCCTTGAAACGATCAATAGTACAACACATGATTTTACTCTAATTCCAGATATCGATAAGACATTAGCCGAAATATTTAATCAAAAACTCGAAGATATTCAGGAATGGTTAAAGTTAACACAATGGTCACAAAAAAATTTAAACGAAAAAGCCTTTATTAAGATTCAAAATCAGTTATTTGATCTGGGAATTATTGATAAAAAAATTACTTTTGTTGAAATCGTAAAAGCCTTGTAAAGCACTGCTTTTAATTATTATGATAAAAATCCCAAAAATTGACTTTCCGCAATTAAAATCCAAATTACAGGTAAAATCTCCCTGGGATAAGATTATTATTATGGTATTAAGTCTTTTGATTACCATTCCGGTTTTTATCATATTGCACCAAAACCTGATTGATTTAAAATGGCCTTTAAATTTAGACCGGATCTTTATTTTTTTATTTGTTTTTGCTGCAATTTTCTTTCTTTTGATGTTGTTACGTACCATCATTATAATCTGTATTGCTCTATACATATTAGTGTTAGTTTACGGTAGTGTTATTGGAAATTATGGTTTCAACGAAATTTCCGAAGATTATAATTCAATGATTTACACGATGTCTGATAATCCTTTTCCGCAGGATATTATTGTGGCAAAACTATTGCCTTTTCCAAATAAATCAAAAATCATTAATGCCATAGAATATCAGAATCCAAAGGTTCGAAACTTCGCTATTATGGCAACTACAAAGCATTTTAAAGGTATAAAAGGATACTCAGATTACAGAACTGTAATTCAGTGTTTTGCCGTTTTTAAGGAAATCAATGATCGATGGAATTACGTTAACGATCCAAAAGAAGGCGATTACATTGCCACAGCCAGTGAATCATTAGAATATTTTTCCGGAGATTGTGACGATCATTCTATTTTGATGGCTGCTGCGGTTCGTTCCATTGGCGGAACACCACGATTAATTCACACCAAAGGACATATTTATCCCGAAATACTGATAGGGTCTTTAATCGATCTGGAAAAAGTCAATTATTTAATTAAGAATGTCCTTTTTGTGAAAGAAAGTAAAGGAAAAATAATTCATTATCATATCGACGAACGCGGTCAGGTCTGGATGAATCTGGATTACACGGCCAAATATCCGGGAGGACCATTTATGTATGAAGAAATTTTAGGAGCTTTGACTTTAAACTGATTCAGCAAAAAACAAGCTAAAAAAAAGAATCAAACCACTAATAAACAATTATTTATATACTTTAAATTGTAGAATATTTAATTATTAAATTTATTGATTTGATTATATGTAACATTAGAATATGCTAATTCTTTATCAACTAAAAATTTAAAGAACTTATTATCTTCTTTCATCTTACCTATTTCAAATATAGATTTTTGAGAATAAAAAAAACTCCCATTTAAATTCTGTTGATAAGTATATGTTTCAAGATACATTGTAACTCCCTTCTTTAAAACTGTAGGATTAGAGAAATCTTTAGCTATAAATATATTAGTAAATTTATCCTTATCAACATATAATTCTCCAGTACTTTCGTTAATTGGATTAAAATGATCATCAGGTGTTTTTTCTAAAAACAAAATTAATCTCTGTCCCTCTTTTAATTCTGCCATCCTTGGATCACATAACCATTCCTTCCAAATTGTAACATTAATTTTCGAACCTGATCTTCCTTTCACAAATTGAGTTATTGTGAATTCGTAGCTATTTTTAAAAACTTTGGAAACACTCCCGTCAACAATTAAATCCGCTTTTGAAATGACAATACAATATGGTATCGTCATTTTTTTATAGTTCAAATTAAATGTTGGACCTATAAATAACAATAAACAGACTAAAATCTTCATAGGTATCATTTAAACAGTAAAGTATATTTTCAAATATAATACAAAAAATCGCATTATACATGAAAATGTACAATGCGATTTATTTGTAAGCTACTATTAAAAAACTACTTCTGACGTTTCTTCAAAACATCAATTACATCATTTAACTGATATCCTTTTGCTTGTAACAAAATCAGGTAATGAAAAAGCAAATCAGCGCTTTCGCTGAGGAATAAATCATCGTTATCGTCTTTGGCTTCAATAACTACTTCTACTGCTTCTTCTCCTACTTTTTGAGCAATTTTATTGATTCCTTTTTCGAATAGTGAAGCTACATAACTTTTCTCCGAATCAGCATTTTCTCTGCGGGTTTTGATTGTATTTTCTAACTGGGAAATAAAACCATAATTAGCCTCATTTGGTTCCTGCCAGCAAGTATCCGCACCAGTATGGCAAGTTGGTCCAACAGGTTTTGCCTGAATTAAAAGCGTGTCACCATCGCAGTCATTTTTTATACTTACCAGATTCAAAAAATTTCCGCTCTCCTCGCCTTTTGTCCAAAGCCTTTGTTTGGATCGGCTGAAAAAAGTCACTTTTTGGGTTTTGATTGTTTTTTGAATTGATTCTTCATTCATGTAACCCATCATTAGGACATTTTTCGTTTCTGAATCCTGAATAATCGCCGGAATCAATCCGTGGGAGCTTTTTATATCGATGTTCATTTTTATTTTAGATTTTTGAGTTTAGATTTTAGATTCTTGACCCTTATATTAATTTTTTCTAGTTTTTACCTGCTTGAGTTTCTTCAAATTTTTGCATTAATATATCTTTCAAATCATTAAAAGATATTTTGAGTCCATTAACTGAAATACTAGCAGGAGAGCCTGATTGCTTTAAATTCATTTTCATCATATTTCTTTTAATCACATTAGTTTCTTTACTTATATAATCTTCAGGATTTTTAAGATAAATCTTAATGAATTTTTGATTTACAACTGTAATCTCTTTAATTGCATCAATGTCTTCCCATAAAATTCTTCCAAGCGATACTGCTGATGAATTATCTACAATTCCAATAGCATCAATAACAACGACTGGTTTTTTATCAAATAACTTTTTTGTAGTGAAATAGATTCCAAACAATCCCATGAATAGACCTAAAATTGAAGCAACATTTTTTATTATAAAATTATTAACGATTACATTGCGAACAGTAGGTTGATATACTAATATCCAAAGGCTGACAATTAAAAATAAGATAGAAAAAAACAATAGTTTTATTAATTTACCCGTACTTCCAAAAATTTGTATACTTTCTTTATCTTTCATAAACAATTATTATCTGATTATCTAAAGTCTAACTTCAATACCATTATTCCTAAGTTCTTGTTTCAAAGCTTTTATTTCTATCTCCTTAAAGTGAAAAACACTCGCTGCCAAAGCCGCATCTGCTTTTCCTTCTTTAAAGGAATCAACGAAATGCTGAATGTTTCCAGCACCTCCCGAAGCAATAATTGGAATATTGATTAACGTTGATAGTTTTGCCAAAGCCTCGTTTGCAAAACCATTTTTGGTCCCGTCATTATCCATCGAGGTGAATAAAATTTCACCGGCACCACGCTGAGCTACCTCAACAGCCCAGTCAAATAAATTCAATTCTGTTGGTACTTTTCCGCCCACCAAATGTACGATCCATTGTCCGTCTATTTGTTTAGCATCAATTGCTACTACAATGCACTGACTTCCAAATTTCTGTGCCAGATCATTAATCAATTGTGGATTTTTTACTGCCGATGAATTAATCGAAACTTTATCAGCTCCGTTATTCAAAAGGATTTCAACATCTTCAACAGATGAAATTCCCCCGCCAACTGTAAACGGGATGTTGATTTTCTCCGCAACACTTCGCACCATGTTTACCAACGTTTTACGTCTTTCTTCTGTAGCCGAAATATCCAGAAAAACCAATTCATCCGCACCTTCATCTGAGTATATTTCAGCGAGCTCGACAGGATCACCCGCATCACGCAAGTCAACAAAGTTAACCCCTTTTACAGTTCTTCCGTTTTTTATATCTAAGCAGGGTATAATTCTTTTTGCTAACATTTATCTAATGTGTTAATTAGATAATTAGTTAATTAGATAATTTTTACATTGTATTTAAATTATCTAATTATCTAATTATCTCATTTTCTAATTATAAAATCTTCGAGTTGCTTTAATGTAATTCTTCCCTCGTAAATTGCTTTCCCGATTATCGTTCCTTCGCAGCCTAATTCAGCCAATTTTGGTAACTCGTCGAAAGTTGAAATACCTCCCGAAGCGATAAGTTTTACAACTTTGGCTTCTGCTAAAATTTTGCCATACAAGTCAAAACTTGGTCCTTCCAGCATCCCGTCTTTTGCAATATCAGTGCAAATAACGTACTGGATTCCTTTGGTTTGATAATCCTGAATAAACGGAATCAAATCTTCATCAGAATCTTCCAACCAGCCTGAAACAGCGATTTTTTCATCTTTTGCATCAGCCCCTAAAATAATTTTATCTGAACCATATTCAGAAATCCATTTTTCGAAAATGCTTCTGTTTTTTACGGCAATACTTCCGCCTGTAATTTGGTTTGCACCGCTTTCAAAAGCAATTCTCAAATCATCATCCGATTTTAAACCGCCGCCAAAATCAATTTTCAAACCGGTTTGCGTTGCAATTTGTTCTAAAATTTTATAATTGACAATTTTACTCGATTTAGCACCATCAAGATCTACTAAATGCAGGTATTCAATTCCGTGAGCTTCGAATGATTTCGCTACTTCAAGCGGATTTTCATTATAAATTATTTTGGTATCATAATCCCCTTTGGACAAACGAACGCATTTTCCGTCAATGATATCTATGGCTGGTATTATTCTCATTTATTTTTAAGTCTTAAAGTTTGAAAGTGTTGATTTTTGATTGTCGATTAACGATTTTTGATTTCAGATTTTCTAAATTGATATTGTAATTGATTTTTGAAATTGCTATTGAAATTTAAACCTTTACATTTTCAGGAAGTTTCCCAAAATTTTCTCCCCAACATCACCGCTTTTTTCAGGGTGAAATTGTGTTCCGTAAAAATTATTTTTTTGCAATGCCGATGCATATTCTACATCATAATTTGTTGTAGCGATGGCTTCAGCGCAATTTGGAGCGTAAAAACTATGAACCAGATACATAAATTCATTCTCTGAAATTCCATTGAACAAATCCGATTTTAAATCATAAATCTGGTTCCAGCCCATTTGGGGTACTTTTACTTTGTTTGAAAATTTGATTACATCGACATCGAAAATCCCTAAACCTTCAGTATTTCCTTCTTCTGTTGAATTACACATCAACTGCATTCCTAGACAAATTCCGAAAACAGGCTGTTTCAAGTTCGGAATTAAGGTATCTAAACCGCTTTCTTTCAGTTTTTTCATGGCGTAGCTTGCTTCTCCCACACCCGGAAAAATCACTTTATCTGCCGTCTGAATTTCTTCCGGATTATTGCTCAGAACGGCTTTAAAACCCAGTCTTTCAATAGCAAACATAATGCTCTGAATATTTCCTGCTCCGTAATTTATAATTACTATTTTCATTCTCTTTTGTTTCAGGTTTCAGGTTTCAAGTTTCAAGTTTCTCAGCAGCACTTAAAATCTGAAACAATTTTTATTTTTTTACAAATCAGTATAATGAGCGATCATTTTATTTACCAATCCGTTTTCATCAAAAAACATAACTTCGATTGCCATTTTATTCATAACCGACTTATAGTAAAGTGCCACAGAATCAATCCCTGATGTAACTTCTATCAGTTCAAAATGCAAATCCGGAATTTTAGTCAAAGCTTTCTGCCAATATGCCCTTACCTGCTCTTTTCCCTGCAGCGAACCGCTCTCAATTCCGGCAGCCAATTTTAACATTGGTGTTGTAATTTCAATTTCTTCTGAATAATGCTTCATGATATCATCTAAATCATGAGAATTCCAGGAATCAATCCATTCTTTGGCAAACTTTTTCGCTTCCATTTCATTTTTTGTTTCAGGTTTAAAATTACACGTTACTCAACAGAACTTGAAACTTTAAACCTGAAACAACCTCTTTTTACAAAATTCCCTTTGTACTTGGCAGAATCATTTTTTCGGTATCTCTTTTAACGGCCACTTTTATGGCTTTAGCGAAAGCTTTAAAAATTGCTTCAATCTTGTGGTGCTCGTTATCACCTTCAGCTTTGATGTTGATATTTGCTTTTGCACCGTCAGAGAATGATTTAAAAAAGTGAAAGAACATTTCTGTTGGCATTTTGCCTACCATTTCGCGTTTAAATTCGGTTTCCCAAATCAGCCAGTTTCTTCCACCAAAGTCAATGGCAACCTGAGCTAAACAATCGTCCATTGGCAAACAGAAACCGTAACGCTCTATACCTAATTTATTTCCTAATGCTTTTGCAAAAACTTCTCCAAGCGCAATAGCGGTATCTTCAATCGTATGATGTTCATCAACTTCTAAATCGCCTTTTACCAAAATTTCTAAGTCCATTTGACCGTGACGTGAAATTTGATCCAGCATATGGTCGAAAAAAGCAATTCCGGTATCTATTTTACTTTTTCCGGTTCCGTCCAGATTCAAATCTATAAAAATGTCAGTTTCATGTGTTTTACGTGTAATCGAAGCAGAACGTGCCTCTAATTTCAAAAACTCATAAATTGTTTTCCAGTCCGTTGTCTGCAGAATAATCGTTTCATCTAATTCTTCACGTTTTGATGAAATTTCGGCACTTCCAGCTCCGTCAGTCAAATTCATAAAAATAGCTTTTGCACCCAGGTTTTTAGCCAGCTCAACATCAGTCAGACGATCTCCCAGTACAAAAGAGTTTGCTAAATCGTAATTCGGATTGTCAATGTATTTTGTCAGCATTCCTGTTCTTGGCTTGCGTGTTGGCGCATTATCTTCCGGAAACGATCTGTCTACAAAAATATCATCAAACAAAACGCCTTCGTTTTCAAAAGCTCTCAGAATAAAATTCTGTGTTGGCCAAAATGTATCTTCCGGAAAACTATCCGTTCCTAATCCGTCCTGATTGGTTACCATTGCCAGTTCGTAATCCAGTTCATTGGCAATTTTAGCAAGATACTGAAACGCTTTCGGATAAAACTCCAGTTTATCTAAACTGTCTAATTGATATCCTTCCGGTTCTAAAACAATCGTTCCGTCACGATCGATAAAAAGTACTTTTTTCATATTTTAATTCTATTTTGGGCGTGTCCCTCCGGGTCGGGCTTTCGGCTATATCTTTTGTTTCGTTTCTCTTCACAAAAGGATACCGCCTATATCCCTCACGCAAAACGGTTTTCGAGATATTTATAATTTCTAATTTCATCACTAATGAATTTGTGACAAAACTTTTTTACAGTGCCTTCAATTCCCTAATCAAAACAGCATTTTCTTCAGGAATACCAATCGTAAAACGAAGGCAGTTTTCGCATAAAGGCTGCGTTGTTCTGTTTCTGATAACAATTCCCTTTTCAATCAACTGATTGTATCTTTTATTGGCATCGTCAACTTTTACCAACACAAAATTAGCTTCTGTTGGATATACTTTTTCAACAAAAGCAACCTCTGCCAAAACTTTAAGCAATACTGACCTTTGTTCGATGATAGCAGCAATTTCCTGCTTTATTTTTTCACCATCCTTCAAACGCTCAATAGCTCTTTGCTGCGTTAGTTCATTTACATTATAAGGAGGTTTAATTTTATTTAAAACTGAAATTACAGCTTCGGAGGCATAACAAATTCCTAAACGAATTCCGGCTAAGCCATAGGCTTTTGAAAGTGTCTGTGTGATGACCAAATTTGGGTATTCCTCAATTTCAATCAGCCAGCTTTCTTTATCCGAAAAATCAATGTAAGCCTCATCAATTACCACCAAGCCCTTAAAGTTTTGAAGCAGTTTCACCACACTTTCATCCGAAAATGAATTTCCGGTTGGATTGTTTGGCGAGCATAAGAAGATAATTTTAGTATTATCGTCAACCGCTTCTAAAATTTTCTCAACCTGTGGCTGAAAATCTGTCGAAAGCAAAACTTCTCTGTTTTCTACGGCATTAATATTCGCCAGAACGCTGTACATTCCGTATGTTGGCGGCAATGAAATAATATTGTCTGTTTTTGGTTCGCAAAAAGCCCTGAAAAGCAAGTCCAAAACCTCATCGCTTCCGTTTCCTAATAAAATCTGACTTTGTTTTACCTTATTATTTTTAGCTAAAATTGCCTTAACCGAATTCTGCTGTGGATCCGGATAGCGGTTCACACCATTTTGAAACGGGTTTTCATTCGCATCCAGAAAAATCATTTCGGCTGTATCAAAATCTTCAAATTCATCACGTGCGGACGAATACGGTTTCAAAGATTTTACGTTTTCACGTGTTATTGTATTTATATCGAAGGTACTCATTGGTTTATTTTTTTAATTAGAAGAAAGAATCAAGAGGAAAGACTTTTGCCTAAAATATTCTGCTATTTACTATTCTTGCTTCTTTACTTATCTAGTTCATTCAATCGAAGTGTCACTGCATTTTTATGCGCCTGTAATCCTTCTGCTTCAGCCATAAGTTCAATTGCTGGCCCAATATTCTGAATTCCTTTTTCTGAAATTTTCTGAAAAGTCATGGATTTCATAAAACTATCCAGATTTACTCCGCTGTAATTTTTCGCATAACCATTTGTCGGCAAAGTGTGATTTGTTCCCGAAGCGTAATCTCCGGCACTTTCGGGAGTATAATTCCCTATAAAAACAGAACCTGCATTTACTATTCCGTTGCAATAGAAATCATCATATTCTGAGCAGATGATAAAGTGTTCCGGACCGTATTCATTGATTAAGTCTAAAGCAATTTTATCATTTTCAACAAAAATTAATTTAGAATTGGCAATGGCTTTTTGGGCAATCTCTTTTCTTGGAAGTGCTTCAAGTTGAATTTCTATTTCTTTTTCAACAGCATCAATCAGTTTTTTCGAAGTCGAAACCAAAATTACCTGACTGTCAGCTCCATGTTCTGCCTGTGACAGTAAATCTGACGCGACAAAAGCAGGAACGGCTGTATCATCAGCTACCACCAATAACTCTGATGGCCCTGCAGGCATGTCAATCGCCACACCAAATTGTGTTGCCAATTGTTTAGCCACCGTTACAAACTGATTTCCGGGACCGAAAATTTTATACACTTTAGGGATTGACTGTGTTCCAAACGTCATTCCTGCAATGGCCTGGATTCCGCCTACTTTTAATATTTTGGTTACCCCGCATAAATTGGCGGCATATAAAATTGCAGGATTTATTTTTCCATTTTTATCCGGAGGCGAGCATAAAACAATTTCTTTACTTCCGGCAATTTCAGCAGGAACAGCCAGCATTAAAACCGTTGAAAACAAAGGAGCTGTTCCGCCTGGGATATACAAACCAATTTTTTGGATTGGCCTTTTTTCCTGCCAGCAGTTAACACCTTCAATCGTTTCAATTGAGATTCTTTCTGTTTTTTGTGCTGAGTGGAATTTATAAATATTGTTTTTAGCCAGCTGAATCGCTTCTTTCAATTCGGATGAAACTAAATTAATTGCTTCCTGAATTTCTTCTGAAGTAACTTCATAACTGTCTAAAGCAATTCCGTCGAAAATAGAAGTATATTTTGCAACAGCTTCATCTCCTTTTTTCTGTACTTCCTTAAATATTTCTTTAACCGTAACTTCGATATCATCGATGGTTTTCGTAGGTCTTTTTAATATCTCTGACCAGGTATCCGGTTTTGGGCTATTTATTTTATTCATTTTTTTATGCTTTAAGCTTTAAGCTATACGCAATAAGCTTTATTAACTTTATGTTTTTTTGGCTTAAAGCATATTGCCTAAAGCCTAAAGCGGACGAAGTCCTAAAGAACCATTTTCTCAATTGGGCAAACCAAAATTCCTTCGGCTCCGGCTTCTTTCAACTGATCGATTACGTCCCAAAAAGTATCTTTATCAATTACCGAGTGTACGCTGCTCCATCCTTCCTGAGCCAATGGTAAAACGGTAAGACTTCTTAAAACCGGTAAAATTCTGCCAATTTCATCAATCTTGTCGTTTGGTACGTTCATCAAAATGTATTTTGAATTTCGGGCTCTCAAAACTGACTGAATTCTGAATTTTAAAGTATCAATGTGCTTTTGAATTTCAGGAGAAACTTTTGGTGAAACCGCTAAAACTGCTTCACTTTTCAAAATTACCTCAACTTCTTTCAAATTATTTTTAAACAAAGTACTTCCGCTGGAGACAATATCAACAATGGCATCAGCAAGACCAATATTAGGCGCAATTTCTACAGATCCTGAAATCTGGTGAATATCAACTGTTAATCCGAATGAACCAAAATATTCGTTAACTGTATTTGGATATGAAGTCGCAACTCTCAAACCTGCCAGATCCTGAACCGAATTATATTCAAAAGTTTTAGGAACTGCTACAGAAACTTTGCATTTTGAGAATCCTAATTTCTGAACTACTTCAATACCTTTTCCTTTTTCTACCAAAAGATTGTCACCAACAATTGCCAAATCTACCACTCCATCAATTAAATATTGAGGAATATCAGAATTTCTTAAATATAAAACTTCAAGAGGAAAGTTGGAAGCTTCGGCTTTTAACTGGTCGATTCCGTTGTTGATTGAAATACCACAGTCTTTTAAGATCTGAATGCTGTCTTCGTTTAAACGACCTGATTTTTGAATTGCAATTTTTAAAGTACTCATTTTTCTTTTTTTGTTTAATTAATAGTTTGAGTACAAAGAATAGGTAATAAAAAACCCGTTTGATGTACTCAAACGGGTTTTAAAATATGATGATTTACATCCATACATTAACACATCGCCTGAGAGCAATTATGAAAATGATGATGATGTAATTTATTTATAAACATTGTTGGTTGTTTTTATTCTTTGATTCGGTTGCAAATATACAGGTTAATTTCATAAAAAAGCAATTTTTATTTTAACTTAACTGTAGTTTATTGTTAAAAAAAAGCTTTAGTCCTTATTTTTAATAGATTTTATAAGTACAATACTATTTCATTTCTTCGTTAAATTCTAAAACCACTACAGTTCCGGTATTAATTTTACTTTCCATTTGAAATGTAATATGGAGCAATTCCGTAAAGCGTTTCACAATAGACAATCCTAATCCCATTCCTTTAATTTCAGGGTGTAGCGATGAATTTGATCTAAAAAAAGGATTAAAAACGGTCTCTAAATCTTCCTTGGCGATTCCTATTCCGTTATCTGAAATTTTACAAATTATTTTCCCGGTACGTTTAGAAAGAGAAACAGATACCTCACCGCCCTCGTTTGTATATTTGACAGCATTCGAAATAATATTTCTAAGAATGGTTACTACCAGATAATTGTCTGAATTGATATAAAAATCTTCTTCAGCATTAAATTTCATATTGATTTTCTTGTTGTTTATTTTCTCTGAATTTAAGGTTATAACATCCAAAATCAGTGCATTCAAATAAACAGACTCCCGTAAAATATTTTGTTTTTGATTCTCGAAACGGGCCAGCATGAGAAGCTGATCAACTAATCTATTTAAATGATCTACTTCATTAATACAGTAATTTATTTTTTCTTCATACTCCTTATGGTCCCGTGGTTTTCTAATTAGTACTTCGAGAGTTCCTTTTATGACTGTTAACGGTGTTCTTAGTTCATGAGAGGCATCCGAAGTAAACTGTTTTTCACGTTCAATCGCATCTTCAATTCGATTTAATAAGCTGTTTATGGTTTCTGAAAGTGTGTACAATTCGTCATGTTTTTTAGGCAACGGAATCCTTGATTTTAAATTATCTTTTGTAATCATTCCTGATATACTGGTAATTGCATTTATAGGTTTTATGCTTCTGCCTGCAAAAAAACGTGCAATAAAAAACAGTACTAATAAAATTATAGGAAAAGCTATTATCATAATATCGAATAATCTATCCAAGACTAATATTGAATCATTTAACGACATTGCTATTATTAAATACCCTATTTTCTTAGATCGAACAATCAGGGGTGCCTGAACCTGGCGAATTGTATTGGCTCCAATTTTTGTATCAAATATTTTAAAATTTTCGATATTTTCATGAAATACAAGTCTTTTATTCTTAAGATTTGGAGATTTTTCAGAGATTTTTTTGTCTAAGTCTAAAAATTGAACAAAAACCGGATTAATATCTACCGTATTATGTTCACGTTCCTCCCATTCTTCTTCATCAACCAGGATTACAGCATTATTTACAACTTTGATTTCGTTAAAATGATTCTGAAGCTCAACCTTAATACCAGTATCAATATGACTGTAAACAGCATGTTTCACTATATAATATAACGTAAAAAAAACAACCAGAATCAACAAACCGGTTGTAATAATGTAATTTAAGGCAATTCTATTTTTAAAAGAAAGCTGTGTCATTCTTTAATCATTTGCTATATATCCAACACCGCGGATTGTTTTGATGTAATCTTCCTCAATTTTTAATTTCAGTTTTTTTCGGATGGCGTTCATAAAAACATCAATAACACCGGTATCATATTCAAAATTTATATCCCAGACATCTTTTAAAATCTGGTTTCGGGTACATACTTTTCCTTTATTTTTAATCAAATAAACCAACAATTCAAATTCTCTTTGTGTAAGTGAAATTTCATCATCGTTTTTTAAAACCGTATACTTCGATAAATCAATTTTAATAGTTCCTAAAGTCAATATTTCTGAATCTTTTTGAACTCTGAAATGAACTTTTATACGTTCTACTAATTCTTCAAAACTAAACGGTTTTTTGATATAATCATTAGCTCCTGCTTTTAGACCTTCTATAGTTTCCTGAACTGTATCTTTTGCTGTCAAAAAAATAATTGGGGTATTACGATTTTTAATTCTGATGGATTTACATAAATCTAAACCACTAATTTTAGGCAGCATCCAGTCTAACAAAATCAAATCAAACTGCTGGTTTTGAATCAATTCAAAACCTATTAAACCATCACTGGCGGTAGTTATCTCATATCCTTCTTCCTCCAGACCCTGTTTCAAAAACTGAACAATACCCAGCTCATCTTCAACTATTAAAATATGCATTTCATTTTTTTTATTAAGATTTTATTTATATATTTATAATTGATTTTTATCAAAGATAAAAAAAATTATATGGTATAAATGTTCAAAAACATCACAATAAAAAAATGCAGTCATCTTAAGTAAACTTTAAGACTGCACTAAGGAAGGAAATAGTTTTTCTTAATCTGGAATTAATCAATCGAAATTAATTTTACAAAAAAAATACATGATATTTTACAAGAAACTTTCCCCATTTTACAATCTTGCTTTATTCTATTTTATTGTCAGTTTCATACTGCGGATTGTTTTGCTTTTACATCCCATAACACAGAGCTCATTCAGTTTTACTGAAAGCCTTAAAATCTTTGGTTTAGGATTATTATCTGATTTTTTTGTCTTTGTAATTGCCAGTGTTTTTTTATGGCTTTATTTAATATTTATCTCAAATTCCAAATATAATAAACCGTCCGGATATATTATTCTGGGTGCTTTTATCATTTTATTTTTATATGTTGCTTCAGGTAAAAGTATTTTAGACGAGTACGGAGGTGGATTACCCAGGATTGCACTTATTTTCATCGGAATCAAAACTGCTTTATTTGTCGTACTATTATTTGTTCCAAAATTGAGAAACAAAATCAGGTTTTGGCTGTTTGCCTTTGTTATCTTCCTTTATGTTTTATTGATTCTCCAAAACGGAATAAGTGAATATTTCTTCTGGAATGAATTTGGTGTAAAATACAACTTCATCGCTGTAAATTATCTGATTTACACCAATGAAGTTATCGGAAACATTATGCAGTCTTATCCTGTTGTTCCAATATTTTCGGGGGTGTTTTTGATAACCGGTATTGTTACTTATTTTATTCTGAAAAAGTCAAGAATTTATATTGATGAGATTCCGTCCTTCAGCCAGAAAATAAAAATTTCGGTACTTTATATCGTTTTGTTCTTAGTTTCCTTATTTGTAATTCCAACTCTGGCTAAAACAGAAAATTCCAGAAATATTTTCGTTAATGAATTACAGTCTAACGGGTTATACAAATTTTACTTAGCATTTAAAAACAGTGATCTGGATTATTTCAAGTTTTACAAAACGATGCCAAATACAAAAGCTTTTGCAATTTTAAAACAGCAGTTTCCAGCTATTTCAGGAGAAACTACTATCCGAAAAATAGAAAGTGATTCTGCAGAAAATCATAAAAATGTAGTTCTCATTACTATTGAAAGTTACAGCGCCGAATTCATGAAAATGTATGGCAACGAAAAGAACATAACTCCCTTTTTGGATAGTTTAGCACAAAAAAGCCTGCAGTTTACCAATTTATATGCTGCAGGAAACCGAACTGTACGCGGACTTGAGGCCGTAACTTTATGCCTTCCTCCAACTGCTGGTGAGAGCGTGGTAAAAAGAGAAGACAATAAGAATAAATTCTCAACCGGTGCTATTTTTAAACAAAAAGGATATAATGTAAAATTCATGTATGGCGGCGATGCTTTTTTTGATAATATGCAGGATTTTTATTCAGGAAATGGATATGAAATTGTTGACAAATCAAGCTTTACATCCGGGGAAATCACATTTTCTAATGTTTGGGGTGTATGTGATGAAGATATGTACAATAAAGCTATAAAGGTTATGAGTGCTGAAGCTAAAGAAAATAAACCTTTTTTTAACCATATCATGACAGTGAGCAATCACAGGCCTTTTACTTATCCTAATAATAAGATTGATATTCCCGGCGATATAAAATCACGTGACGGAGGGGTAAAATATACTGATTATTCGCTAAGAAAATTCTTTGAAATGGCCAGCAAACAATCCTGGTTTACCAATACTGTTTTTGTAATTGTTGCAGATCATTGTGCATCAAGCGCAGGGAAAACGGAATTACCAATGGATAAATACAGAATTCCGGCTTTTATTTACACTCCGGGAATCAAACCTGAAAAATGTACAAAGCTAATGTCGCAAATTGATCTTATGCCAACGCTTTTCGGATTATTGCATTTCGATTATCAAAGCAAGTTTTTTGGTCAGGATGTTTTAAAATCAGATTATAAACCAAGGGCATTTATTGCTACCTATCAGGATTTAGGATTCATAAAAGACAATGTTTTAACTATTTTATCGCCTAAACAACGAGTAAGACAATTTGAATTGCATTTGAATCAGAAAAAAGGTATTGCTCCGGAATATCAAATTTATTATGATGAAAAGCCATTAAAAACAGAAAGAACTGATTTGGTAAATGAAACAATTTCATTTTATCAAACAGCTTCCGATATGCTGAAACAAAAAAAATATCAGAAATAAAACTTCTATTTAATGAATTATAATCCGTAAAAATAATAATCGCTTTTATTTTTTCATAACTAATAAAAAAGATGTTTTATAAAACTATTTTCCTTGTATTTTTATTGAGTGTTCCAGATGCAAATGCACAGCAAACAGACAGCATTGCAAAAATTGACACTACCGCTAACCATCATTTAAAATTCAATTATAAACAATTAATCATTCCGGGTGCGTTAATTGGTTATGGTGTAATTGGTCTTGAAAGCGACCAATTGCTGAGTTTCAATTCGCAAATTAAAAAAGAGGTGACCGAAGATATTGATCAAAAAGTCACCATTGATGACTTCTCTCGATATACTCCTGCAGCTTCTGTTTATGCGCTAAATGCTTTTGGTGTAAAAGGTAAAAATAATTTCAGAGATCGCTCAGTTATATTTGTTACATCATATGTGATAATGGCGACAACGGTCTTGAGTTTAAAATCAATTGTAAAAGAAGAGCGCCCCGACGGAAGTTCTAATAACTCTTTCCCATCAGGGCATACCGCAACCGCTTTTGCCGGGGCCGAATTTTTATGGCAGGAATACAAAGATAAATCGATTTGGTATGGAATTGTAGGTTATGCAGTAGCAACAGGAACAGGCCTTTTCAGGATTTATAACAATCGCCACTGGTTAACCGATGTAGCTGCCGGAGCCGGAATTGGTATTTTGAGTACCAAACTGGCTTATTGGATGAATCCATATATAACAAAAAAGATATTTAAATCTTCTTCTGAAACTAACTCAACATCTATGATTATGCCTTTCTATAACGGTCATCAATATGGGTTGTCTTTTGTAAAGGTATTTTAGGTTTAAACTGAAACAATTCATATTTATAAGATATCAGCTGAGTCCATTCAGGCTTCACTCAGAATAAACTTAGTCTAAACCTGTTCCAATTGACAAACCTTCGACTCCGTTCAGGATGACACTTGATTTAAAGAGATATTTAGTAATGACATTTGTCAGGCTGAACGGAGTCGAAGCCCTTTCAAAGTAAAAAACCTTCAACTAAATCCTAAGCGAAGCCAAATGACTCGCCTAACACCTATGTTGAATTATACCCGTAAATCAATACTCAGGGGTAAACTGATTTTCTAATAATTTTTCCCTGAATGCCGATTTAAAAGTATAAGCAAACGTAAGCATCAAAGCACGCGTATCTGATTTTGAAGTTCTGCTATTTGTAAAATTGTAAGTATTATTTATATAACCGCTTTTTAACGTATTAAAAATATCAGTGACAACTAAGCCTAAACGTGCATTTCCGGAACCCAGTTTTTGCTGAAAACCCATATCAACATTATAAAGAGCAATTCTTTCTCCTTGTGGAGTTGCCAGTGCTGAATTATAATTTCCAATTATTTGAATTTTCCCTCCTGACCACGGTACAAAATTATTTATGATTTTTCCATACCAGTTAAAGGCCTTGCTTGCCAGATCCTCTGCTACATTTGATCCGTCAATATTTTGTTGAAAAGCTGTTAAACTAATATTTGCATCATAAAAGCCATCTGTCTTAAGACTAAAAATAGATTCTAATCCATAAGTAATTGTTTTTCCAAAATTCTTTGGCGATAATAATACAGAACCATCATCCTGAAGTTCTGAATACTGCTTGATTGTATTTGTTGCATTTCTATAAAAAGCATTCATAGAAAAAGAATATTTAGACCATTCTTTATCATAATTTGCCTCTGCGATATTGATTATTTCAGGTTTAAGAAAGGGATTTCCAGTATGAGGATTCAACGCATCAGTAATATCTACGAATGGATTAAGCTGACCTAATTGAGGGCGATTAATACGCTTGCTATAGGCGAATTTAATAAATTCATCCGTTTTCAAATTATACTGTAAGGATGCTGATGGAAACAATTTTAGATAATTATTTGAAAAACTATTACTATTCTTTTGTATTTTTCCATCATTTGAAGCCTGTTCTGCGCGAATGCCTAAGTTATATTTCCATTGTGAAACTTCAGCATTGCCAATAACAGAATTAAACATTCCATAAACAGCATTTATTTGTTCATGAAATTTAAAAATATTGCTCGATGCCGGATTAACAATATATTCGCCATTGCTATTATCTGCACTTTCAAAATCAGAATTAAAAAACCGGAAAGTTCCTTTGTATCCCGTTTCAATAATTGATTTTTCAAAAACCGGGAAAGAATAATCGAAAATAACATTTGACACATTTCCGTTTTCATAATTGTGTGTTCTTTGTAAAAAAACATCACCTGTCTGATCCTTACTTTCATTATAATTATAAGTATCAATAGCTGTATTTTCGTGATCTCTGTTAAGGGATGAAGTGATACTGGCAGTAAGACTTTTTCTTTCATCTGAAAATTTTCGATCATAATTAAGTGCAAATTCTGCCACTTTTGATCGTTCGAGTTCCAGAGAATGTCTGGTATTATTTGAAAAAAAGTTGTTATTTTCTCTTTTCATCAAAGTCTTTAACGTCTCATCATTATTCTGACCTTCCATATTCCCTATAGCCTCAAAAGAAAAATTATTTTTTTCGTTGGGTGAGAAATCAATATTGAATTTTAGGTT
Organism: Flavobacterium salmonis; assembly: GCF_903819435.1. Lineage (GTDB taxonomy): Bacteria > Bacteroidota > Bacteroidia > Flavobacteriales > Flavobacteriaceae > Flavobacterium > Flavobacterium chungangense. The sequence goes on from NZ_CAIJDP010000084.1 coordinate 98,482, forward strand.
CTGTAACTGTTCCGTTCGCTTATCATTCCTGTTTTGTTCAATATTATGTTCATCTTCAATAAAATAATTGGTCCTGCTTCCTTTTATTTCTTTAGTTCTACCTGCAAAACGATTATCATAGCTCAAACCAAAATTCCATTTATCAGTTTTATGATTCAAAATTGCCGAACTATTAAATCTGCCTTTAGCTCCAAAACCACCCCCCAGAGCTACAGCACCGTTAATACCGCTTTGATTGTTTTTTTTAAGCTTAATATTAATGACACCGCTTTCAGCATTGGCATCATATTTTGCAGTAGGGTTATTAATTACTTCAATGCTTTCAATACTTGTTGCCGCAATTTGATCCATATTTGTAATAGTCGAATTTTTCCCATTAATCAGGATCAGAGGCATTTTTCCTCTCATAGAAATTGCTCCATCTGCATCTACAACTATAGTTGGAATGCTTTTCAGCATATCAATTGCTGTTCCGCCAGTTTGAGAAATATTAGAGGCTGCGTTAAAAACAAACCCCACGGCTGTTTTTTGAATAAGTTTTTTTTGAGATGTAACCACAACACTATTCAATAAATTTGTGTCACTATGTAAAACAATAGTACCTAATGATACAAAATTATTGGATTCAGAAATCATTACTTTTTGACAAACTGTTTTATAACCAATTAAGTTAAACTGCAATCCATAATTCCCGGCAACAATTGATTCCATCATAAAATTTCCTAAGCTATCAGTTACTTTATGATTTACCACTTGTGTTGAATCATTTAAATTTTTCAAAATGACATCAACATAACCTAAGGGTATTTTTTCATCTGAAATTGTTCCTTTTATCATTCCGGTTTTTTGGCAAAAAGATATTTGGCTAATAGTTAATAATAGAAAGGCTAAAGCTGTTTTCTGTATAGTAATTTTCATGACACAAATATATTTATATCAATAAATAGGCTTATGGAAGCTCCCTTAAGATATTATTAAATTATTCTTAGAAGTTGTTAAGCTAATTTTTTAATCAATCAAGATTCCCACTGTATTACTTTTATTTGTCTAATAAATCATTTAGCTCTTATGAAAGTGACATCCTTTTTTTGTACTGGTTTTTGAGACGAGTGTGCAAAAAATACAACGAACAGCAGGAACATCTGCTTAAAAAAAATGTCTTATATATTCTAAATTACTGTATTCTAAAACCTTATCTTTATGTATCTTTTTAGATAACAGCTACACATTAATCATTATCATTATTTATAATGAAGAACGTTTTAAAGAAATACAGCAACAAGGCAAAAGCCGCTTTTATTTTACTGATTGTAATGCTGATTATTGTATTAAGTAACTTTAATACACTGCGAAATTCTAAAAATATCAACGAAAATATCAACACTATTTATAATGACAGACTCGTTGTGGCTTATTATATCTTTCAATATGCAAATGAGCTCCACTATATAAAAGCGGAAGCACAGAAAGAGAATTTAAATGATATAACGAAAAATGACGAAATAAAAAATGCCTTGAAAATAATACGTACAATTGATGATTTGTACTTTAAAACGGTTCTTACCCCGAAGGAAAAAATTCATTTTGATAATTTTCTGGCTTCCTGTTCCGCAATTAATAAAGATGTGCAAAATAAAAACTGGAATCATATTGTGCCTCTATGCGACAAGGCTTTAAACACGCTGAATCAGCTTTCTGAAATTCAGGTAAAAGAAGGTAAAGCGAAACTGGCGAGTGCCAATGCAATACATAGTGGAAATAACACCCTTGGACAGCTGGAAATTGCTTTGTTGATTGTTTTGGGTGGAATTACTTTTTACTTATTGATTATAAAAAAGCATAAAAGAAATATTAAAATTCCGGGATCACCGAGTCTTAATTAAAAACAGAAAGCCTGTGAAATAGAACTTCACAGGCTTTCTGTTTTATTGAATTATGATAAAATTCTTAATCATTTTGATTCTGCATTCCGAAAAGATTTCCTTTCTGAAATAACTTCAAATCCTGCTTTAAAGCTTTGCTGTTACGTTTTGTAAGTTCCTTTGAATCTAAGTCGTTTAAATCCGGTTTTCCTGCATTTACCCACGCTGTGTACCAAAAACTGGCTGTTGCTGTGATGGCCTTTTTCATCTGGCTTTCCACCATTCCGTTTAATTCCGTGTGCAATTTGGCAGCATATTCGTCTGAGAATTTAGCCGAATTGTATTTGCTCTTTACAATTTTGCCTTCAGCATCTACAACAAAAATCTGGTTTTCTGGAGTTGAAGTTCTTAACTTTTTGTCAACTGCCAATAGTGGCTCAACCAAGTTGTGTGTATCTCTGATCATGTCCCAGGTTGCTTTGTGAACATCATCATAATACTGCGCTTCAGGAACATTTAATTTATAATTTTTAACGAACAGCTCAGGCAGCCTGCTTTCCCAAAGTGAATGGATTCCTTTTTGATCCGTTAACTGACCATCATGATTGGCAGAAGTATGTAATGGCATGTGCGCATCTCCGATGTAATGACCTAAATCTGCAGCAAGAAATAAGATTTCGGCTCTGTTTTTTTCTTTGAAAGCTTTGGTTAATTTGGTCATCATGTCTTCAATGTACCAAGGTAAAATTCCGTTGTCGTTCAGGAATTTTGTATCGTACTTTTTAGTTGCTTCGTCCAGTGTTTTAGGTAAACTGTCAATTGGCACTTTAAAGTTCTCAAGATCAACATAATGTCTTGGGTTTTCATCTTTATACTTTAAGGCATATTTACGAATATCCGGAACAGAAGCTTCCTGTGTAATAAAATCAATATGATTATAAAAAAAGACTTGTAATTGTTGAGGCAGTGCCATTACAGCAGCTTTATTGATGCGTTCATGTCCCACAATTCCCCAGGATAAGGTCAAAAATCCAATTCCAATGGCAAAAAAAGCAATTAGTTTTGGTTTCATTTTAAAATTTTTCATTTGAAGTTTTATTTGAACTGCAAATTTATTTCTTTTAAAGATAATTTAAAAAAATACTAATTAATATTGTGTTAATTTAATTTTTATGATTTTTAAAACCTTTTAAATAATATAAATTTACATTTAACTCAAGATGAAGTTTTTTCATAATTTTATACTATTTTTACTTAAAAATTGCTGTATGCGCCTAATTCACTCTATTCTTTTTTCACTGATATTCATTTCAATTAGTTCTGCACAAGATGATATTGTGCAATTAAAAAATGTTAGTGATACGATTCTAAATCCTAAAAGAATATTAAAAATATCCGATCCTATGAATGGAATAAAAACCATGCAGCAGTTATTTCCCGGAAGATTATACAAGAAGTCTTCATACAACACTTTTATAAGCTGGAAATGCAATACCTGCAACCCCATAACCTACAAAGATGTTAATGGCGTTGAAGAAGATCCATTATTTCCTTACAAAGAAGGAGTTGCAACACGACTTGATACCATAATTAATTATACAGATTCAAAAGGAAATCAATTCAAAATGTTGGTTTTTAATCATTCTGTTTATGATGCCGATGGATTACAAACCGGGCGCTTTAGCGGAGGACTTTTAGGATTAGCCAAATTTGCAAAAAATGGAAATGTCTGGGAAATGAAGTCGTATCAACCAGCAATTGCTGCCTTTGGTGCTTTCTCTCATATACCTGCTTTGAAACTTGTTGAAGTTGGTGAAGATCAATATGCTTTTTCGCTTATACATGCCAACGGAGGTGCTGGCGGACCTTACAACGCATACTTGTATCTAATTGTAGGTTTTAACGGCAAATACCAAACATTGATGGAACTGGGAGATTACAGACTTTCTAATAATGCCGAAGGCAGTACAGAGTGGTCAAGTACATACAAAGTTGTGAATGATGGCAAGAAAAAGTTTTTTAGGGATTTTGCCATTACAACCACCGGATTCTACAAAAAAGCACAAGGAACTGAAGAAGACTTTGAAGTAGAAATACCAAAGGAGTTAAGCGAAATGGTTAAAACGAAAAAACAATTTAATTTCACAATCGAAAAACGCTTTTCATTTGATGGTAAATGGTACACTATTGTTGGTAAACCTGTTGTCAAATATTATAATATTAAGTAATACTCCATTAAACCCTAACTTTAAAAGTTTAATTTAAACACATAGAATCATAGATTTTGTAAACGTAAGAAGGCGTTTCACTTGCTTTAAAACACATCGCTATGTGTCTTTTAAATTAGTGAAACGCCTTTTTAAGCTATGAAAAACTATGATTCTATGTGTTTAAACAATTTTAAGTAAGTAAATGAATAAAAATCATTTAAGATATAAAATCGACATCAAACCTAAACCTGCAATAAATATCCAAAGAAACACACCCTGCAATAATGGCTTTACTCCTACTGATTTTAAAGCATTACTATTTAAAGTTGCCCCGATTAGAAACAAAGTAATGGTTAAACCGATTTTTGCAATTCCAACGACATTTGGTGTAAAAATGGCTATTTGCGGCACATAAGAATTTAGAAGCATAGCCAAAACAAACAATCCGATAAAATACGGAATCTTAATTTTTGAGTTTTTATTTTTAAAAATAATTGCTGTCAAAATCGAAATAGGAATAATCCATAAAGCTCTTGCGAGTTTTACAGTAGTCGCAATCTGCAAGGCTTGGGCTCCATATTTATTGGCCGCCCCTACTACAGAACTGGTGTCATGAATGGCAATGGCACACCATAATCCAAAATCTTTCTGGGATAAATCAAGCTGATGCCCAATGAACGGAAACACAAACAGGGCAACCGAATTCAGAATAAAAATCACCCCCAATGCAATAGAAGTCTGATTTTCATTTGATTTGATTGTTGGAGAAATCGCCGCAATGGCACTTCCGCCACAGATTGCAGTTCCACACGAAATTAAGTGAGAAGTTTTTTTATCGGTTTTAAGCCATTTCCCTAAAAGTGTACCGAAAATTAATGTGCTGAAAATAGACAGGACTGTCAGCAAAAAACCTTCTTTACCAGCTGAAATTGCTGATGAAGTGTTCATTCCGAAACCTAAGCCTACTACAGAAAACTGCAATAAAAAAGTGATTGCTTTATGATTGAATTCTAAAAACGGGTTTCCAAAAACATTTACAATCAAAACCCCTAACAGCAAAGCAATTGGCGGTGAAATAATTGAAAACACACATAACAGGATTACTGCACCAAAAATAATTTGCTGAAGAAAAAGATTAACATCTATTAAATGCGACGCTGTATTTTGTTGTGTTTTCAAAATAGGGTACTTGATATTTACCCTGCAAAGTTCTGCCCTTTATTTTGAAAACACCAATCGTAAAATACAATCGACTATAACTTCAGGTTATAGTAAGAAGAAATATTCTGAATAAACAGTTCAGATAGAGCATTCGATTTTCCGAGTAATGTAATGATGTAAAAGTATCTTTCGATCGTTAAATTTTCTACATCTAAAACTATCAATTCATTATTTTTAAGCTCCTTGCCTACTGCGTGTATTGACATGAAAGCAAAACAATCTGAATTTAGTAAATAAGACTTGATACTTTCTGTATTTCCTAACTGCATTTCGATTTGAAGATTGGATAATTTTACACCTACTTGTTTCAAAGCATATTCAATAACTTCTAGTGTTCCTGAACCACGCTCGCGGGTGATAAATTTCATTGCTTTTAAATCCTCCAATGAAATTTCATTTTGCTTCACAAAAGGATTTTGAGTACTGCAGACCAAAACCAGTTCGTCTTTTATAAACGGAACATATTTAATCGACTGATTTTTAGATTGTCCTTCTACAATTCCAATTTCGATTTCTTTATTAATTAAGGCATTTTCAATCTGTTCGGTATTTCCGTTCAGTAGATTGACTTTAATTTCCTGCTGTTTTTGGTGAAATCTTGCTAAAACCGGCGAAATAATATATTGTGAAATGGTGGTACTTGAACCTAATCGCAGCAACCCCTGACGCTCGTTGCGAAACGAACTCATGTCAAAGTCGATGTCGCGATAAATTTCGAAGATATTTTTGGTATGTTCTAAAAGAATTTTTCCTGCCGGTGTTAAGGCTATTTTAGAACCGTTACGTTCAAAAAGCTTGGTTTTATAAGTTTCTTCGAGTTCCTGAATGTGTTTTGAAACTGCTGGCTGGGTAATGTACAATTCTGTTGCCGCTTTAGTAAAATTAAGGCGGAGTGCAACGGTGTAGAAAACTTTTAGCCTGAAGTCCATTGTTTATTGATTTTTTAAGACTCATCATAGCCAATCTATTGGAAACGTCCCTGAGTTATTTAGTGTAAACATTAAAAAATATTTACCATCTTTTTTATTCTTTCTATAAATATAAATCTTTTTTGAAAAGGGCTTTTTTACTAAACTATCCTCTTTTTCAATATCTTTTACATAAGGATAGAATCTTTGAAGAGTAAATTCATTATCATTATTGCTAAAAGTAATACTATTTGGGCCTTCATTAAATCGGGTAATTACAAACTCATAGTTATTTCTATTTTTCTTTCTGGCACTAATATAAACAAAAGAAAAAACAGCTATGAAAAACAGACTAAAGAAAATAATGATTTTTTTTATCTCCATAATTTATTTATTTTTCTTTTAAGCCTTATGACTTTTAAAGCATCCCATTATACTTCCTCACAAACCATTCTGTTGTCAGTAAAACAGCAAGTAAAACCAACAACCAAACCCAGTCAATTATTGGTGTTTTGGTTGAGATATTCTTTTCTATTGATTTGTATTCCTTATTTTCTAAAAGTGTCTGAATCAAATCATCTGCCTGATTTTCGAAAAAGGCTTTTCCATTAGTTTGTAACGCCAGTTGCTTCAGTTTTTGAACATCCGGATTTACAAATTGCTTTTCGATATCAAAATCCAAAATCTCAAAATGACTTGCATACGAAGTATTTGAATTTAATTCTTTTACTGTAAAATTATATTTTCCGGCAGCCAGACCGTCTAAGTTGACCGAGAAAGAATTGTTTCCCTTTAATAAATCGTAATTTTTGCTTTGCTTCGTTTTGGCATTTGTAACCGTGATGGTTAATCTGGCTTTTTCATCAAACTCATAGTTTTTATTGAAATACTGCGCATTGATTACAATAGCCTCTCCCGAATTGTAAAAACTTTCGTGCGTTACAACCAATGATTTTTTTGAAGCCGATGTTGCCAAATACTGAATGATCTTGTCTACAAAAACATCATATTTCTCAAACGACTGATTGTCAATATGACTTTGCAAACGCCATTTCCAGCTGTTTTCTCCTAAAAGAAAAGCAGTTCTTTTGCCTTGATTTTCGGCGAAAGCCAATAAAGGCGCATTGGTCGAAACATTCCTAATTTTAGACGAAAGCAAAACCGATACATTTCCACTGGTTGAAATACTCCCAAATAGATTTTGTAATGGCGGAAAGTTCTCAAAAGCAATATTTTCAATCGCAAACAAATTAAACTGTGACTGAAATTCGCTTAAATAATCTTCTCTTTGACCGCTCATTTTAAAAACCAGATTATTCTGTTTTTGGTTTAGGAAATTAAAGTCGGTATTGTTTCCGGTAATGATAAAACTATTTGTTCCAGCCAGTTTATTGTTGTCAAAAATAGGTTTGAAGGATCCATTTGGCTGATATAAAACCAAAACCGAGACATCGTTTAATTTATCAATTTCATTTGGTTTTGCCAGAATGACTTTTCGCTGTGCATTTGTTTCAATCGAACGTTTCAAAGCTCCGACGTCCGGATGGTTTATAGTGGAAACGATCGCAATAGTTGACTTTTGATCGATTACTTCAACTGCAAAGTTCTTGATATTGTTGTAACTGTTTTTCTCTTTTACATTCGATGAAATATTGGCTCTGAAAATTTGCAGCCCAACTTTATCAGCCGGTAACAATACATTTAAAGATGCTGTTTTTTTAGAGGGAGAAAAAGAAACTTTCTCTCTTGCTACAACAGAATTTCCCTGCGAAATTGTAAAATCGGCATTTACTGCTTTAGTACCTGCATATTGCAGAAAAACTTCAACCGGGAATTTATTTTTATGAAAAGCGTATTTGTTTACGTTTAACTGATTGATTTTTAAATCAAAAAAAGTGGTTGTATCTCCCACAACTAAAGGATACACTTTATTGACAGGATCAAAACGATATACGTAATCGTTTCCTGTAGTCTGATTTCCGTCGGTGATTATAACCGTTGGAAAAATCAGGTTTTTATTGATGCTTTTTAAATTCTTTGCAACCTCATCCAGATTGGTCTGTTTTCCTTTAAAATCAAAGTTGTCCGAAGGCCTAAAATCGGCATCAAACTGATAGGACTGGATTTCAAATTTATCCTGAAGGGCTGGATCCGAAATCAGTTTCTGATACAATTCAGTAACTTTTTTATCAGATTTCAAAGCGGTAATAGAACTCGAATTATCTACCGCAATTGCCAAAGGGGTTTTGGTTACTTCCAGCGAATTCTTAGTCATTACAGGATTAATTAGTAAAATCAATAATCCAAAAATGACTGAAAAACGCAAAAAAGCCAAAAGCATATTCACATTCGAATAACTTTTGGCTTTATAAAAATATTGAAAGTACGACAATCCACCAGCTATTACTAAAGAAAGTAATACTAATAGAATCGTGTTTGTAGTCATATAATTAATTTAAAGATTGAAAAATTAGAAGATTGAAAAATCAAAGTAGCTACGAATATAAGAATCTTTTAATTTTTAAATCTTTAAATCTTTTTAATTATCTAAGTAAGCATTCCTCCGCAAACATTAAGCACTTGTCCGGTAACATAAGCACTCATATCAGATGCTAAGAAAAGACATGCATTAGCAACATCTTCAGTAGTTCCGCCACGTTTCAACGGAATTCCGTCTCTCCATCCTTTTACTACATCTTCAGGTAATTTTGCCGTCATTTCGGTTTCAATGAATCCCGGAGCAATTGCGTTACAGCGAATATTACGCGAACCCAGTTCTAAAGCTACTGATTTTGTAAAACCAATCGCACCAGCTTTTGAAGCTGCGTAGTTCGTTTGTCCCGCATTTCCTGAAACTCCAACTACAGAACTAATGTTAACAATAGAACCTGCACGTTGTTTTAAGAAAGTTTTCTGAATTGCTTTTGTCATATTAAAAACCGATTTCAAATTGACATCAATCACCTGATCAAAATCAGCTTCAGACATACGCATCAATAGGTTATCTTTTGTAATACCGGCATTGTTAATCAAGATATCAACTGTTCCAAAATCTGCCAGAACAGCATCAACAAAAGTCTGCGCTTCATTAAAATCCGCTGCATTCGACTGGTATCCTTTTGCTTTAATTCCCAAACCGTTCAATTCTGCTTCCAAAGCCTGAGCAGATTCTACAGATGAGCTGTATGTAAAAGCTACATTAGCACCATGTTTAGCAAAAACTACGGCAATTCCTCTACCTATTCCACGGCTTGCGCCTGTAATGATGGCTACTTTTCCTTCTAGTAATTTCATATTAAAAATTAATTTTATAATTATTTGTAGCTAATCCTGCTATCCGCTATATCTTTATTATCCGCAAAAAAGCGGCTAAAAAAGGATACCGCTTCTGTCAGGGCTAAAAACGACTCGTCAAATATAGAAAAATTCCTTTTTTTAAAAAAATAACAATTACAATAACATTTTAATATCATAAAAAAACAAATCTTCCTAAATCTGATACAAATCAAAAAAGCAGTCCAAAATGAACTGCTTTTCCTATATAAAAATTAAACTATATTTTTAATTTAATGCATATGTAGTAATTCTAAAATTACTATTAGCACTGGTAAATGTCCAAATAACATTGCTGTAAGTAATTTTAAAATTTTCTCTTTTAACATATAAACCTTTAGAATTTGTTAATTCATCATCAATTTTTTTCAATAAGGCTGGTGCCGGAATTAATGCTGTTGCAGTCTGCCATGAATCATGAGTTAACACTATTGTTTTATCTACAGCATTTTCGCTCGTAGTCACATTGTGGTAAAGTGTTGGTCTTCCTCCTGAGAATCTGTATTCAATATAGTGATAACCTCCATCATTAAAATAAAGCTGTACCCTCGTTAATTGCTGATTAGCAGGCAAGTTTGCATTAATCTCATTTAACAAAGACTTACATAAAGTAGATGTTGTAGGAGCATTTGTTAAAAAAGGAGAAATATATCCATAGACCTTGAAAGGATTTCCATCTAATAATACCTTATAATCATCTGTCAGGATGAGTGGCTTATTTGTATATTTAATAGTTGCGCTCACTCCGCCAGTTCCAGTCGCAGTAAAACTTCCATCGGATTCATTATAAGCAAAATTAGTTAAGTTTTGACCTTTAACAACTACTGCCGGACTAACAGTGATTCCTGTTGGCGTGTAAGCAATCCCCATGTTATAGCTCATATTGTAGCCTGTTTCTACAGAATTTGCTGTTGCGAATCGAGGCGCTTCATCAAAAACAAAATCTAATTGGTGTTTTGTTGTACCATCATTCGTTTCTAACATTCTAAACAATGGACGATCATCTCCTCCTACAACATTTTCTGCCATAATAATGTTCTCAGATAAATTATTCCAGTCATCAGCGGTTGCTTTTACGAATCTTAATTCCTGAAAACTTCTATTGGTTTTAAAAATGATATCCCCGTTTTCCTGGCCGTAATACAAAAACTGAAAATCACCTTTGTATCCCTTACCTTCTAATGCTGCAGTTGGAAAATTATTTGAGTCCGATAAAAGATGAATTCTGTTTTTTGTAGAAAACAATAAACTTACCGTACTGCTAAGCTCTACACTGTAATCACTTACATACGAATCTGTATCTTCATCAAAATCAGAAGCCATTTCTACTTTTCCATCATTAGAGAATTTGAATAAATGAGTAAATCCTCCCAATTGCGTATTATCTGTAAAATATACTGCTTTCCAGCCATACTGTGATGTCAGCAATAAATCACTCAATTCTTTTTTCTGAGCATTTAATCTTTCAGTTGGTGTCTGATCAAACTTTTGTTCTGCATCTGTATTGGTACAAGAACCTAATTGTATTGCAATAAAAGCAAAAATTAGAAACTTAAATGTATTTTTTATTTTCATGATGTTTCTTGTTAAATTAATTTTTTAACTAATTTTTATTGCCATTAACAACCGCTGTGGTATTTTTTTCAGCTTCATCTCTTAAAGCATAAAAATCTAGATTAAAGGCTTCCTTGAAATATTTAACTACAATAGCTTCCTTAGCTCTAATTGCTGCCACTGCTTCATCACTATCAATTCCTGCTAAAATTGCATCATATTCAGCTTTAGAATTAATAAGCATAATAGAGGCCATTTCTGCAAAATCTTCATTAATGTTGGATCTTGCATAAGCAGTTATAAAGCCTTCTTCATTTGCTACGGCATCATTAGATGCGTACCAGTTTGCCGTATATCCGGAAGGTGTAATTTTAGACAGTGCTTTTTCGTCGTAAGGCTTAGTCTGATTTAAAATATGAATATATTCGTGCTGTATGGTATGAATAAACCTTTTTACATTTTCTCTATCTGTTTTATCTACATAATCTGTTTCAAAAAGTGTAACTCTTTGTCCACCTTCTGCCAAACCTAAAGTAATCGTTCCGGTTGAATTTAGGTTCACACCACCCACCAATACAATTTCTCGGGGTGCTATTTTTTTAACAAAATCCGGTCCTGCAATGGTTTTATAACTCTCTAACCAAATTTTTTGAATGATTTCCAGTACCGGTTTTACCTTGTCTTCTTGAGGTGGATATAAATAACGATTAAAATCAACTGTATTTTGATTCCACTTATACTGAACCTTCATATTGTAAGGATTCAAATAAGCTGTTGTAATCCATTTATCTAAATCAGTTTGAACAGGGTTACTTAAATCTAACTGACTCTCTTTTAGCAAATCTTCATGAGAACATCCGCTAAAGGCAATAAAAGCTAATGCTAAAATTGCAATTCTATATTTTTTGATGATTTTCATATTTTATATTTTATATTACCTTGGATTTTTTTCAACACCATTTGATGATGCATGTAATGGAATTTGTAACGCTCTGCGTTTATCATTCTTGGTCAAGATATTTGTTGGATTATTATAGATTTCATGTCTAACTTCTAAATTAAAACGTTTAATATCAAACCATCTGATTCCCTCATGAATAAAATCTACTCTGCGAATCTGCGCAATTGCTTTTATATATGATTTTTGCTCATCTGAAGTATTATAAAACGGTGTATATTCATTTTGAATTACAGGATATGTATCAACAACTAACTCGTTTGTTACAATATCTGTTGCAGGATTGAATCCTTCAGTGATTGTCGATAAGTAATATTGTAATTCAATATTTGCTTCGGCAAAATTATTTTGCATAACAAGAGCTTCAATTCTGTTTAGATAAAACTCATTGTTGCTTATTAATACTTGCGAAACAAAACCATTTCCAATACCTGCATTCGGATTCGTATATTTAAAATATTCATCAAATTTTGGCACAAAAACTGTAATCTGGCCATTATACGATAAAATATCGAAAAGCCAATTTTTATTAAAAAGATTAGTCGAAGCCCCTACAATTTCATCTTGTCTGGCTCCTGTAAGCTGAAATCTATTTTGGTAAAAAGATCTTTTATACCAGGATTGCGCAGAGGTTACTAATAAATTGGTTTCTTCAGTTGCTTCACCATAAACCCTAAGACGTGTATTAAAGTCAAATGCTAAATAGGACTCATAATTTCTCAGCTTTCCATCAGGGTTAGCTGCTAATTGATCTGAAAGCGAAACGACTTTGGCCCAATTTCCTTTAATTAAGTAAAAACGGGATGCAAAAGCTTTCGCTGCTTCTACATTAAAATGAAATTTAGGTTGTTTATATTCATTTGTCACATATTTTAAACCTTCTTCAATATCTTGCTCCAGATATGAAAAAACTTCTGCCATAGAATTTCTTTTATACTTTTTAATCAGTACATCTTCGGGTTCTGTTACATATGGAATTCCTAAATCTGTATCAGCAGTAGCCGGATTATAACGATTAGCCCAAAAAGTAACCAACATAAAATGTGCATACGCCCTTGCCAATAATGCCTCCCCTTTTTGTGGATTAAGGCTAGCCGGACTGCCTAATTCTTCAATAGCCTGTAAGGCTTTATTTGCATGTGCGATGGCATTATAACAAGCATCCCAATAATTTGCCTGAGTATCTGTATCCACTGCCTCATTCATTTCCCAATTATAATTTTGCGTGTTATTGGGCTCAAACAAACCTGGATCAGCACTATCAAAAACATTATCCGACATCGTTTCAGCAAACTCCATATAAGAACCTTTTGGATAAGCATTAACAAGCAATTCAGTTATTTTTTCTGGTGTATCTATTTGTGTTCTATTATCCGGAGTTTCTGATAAGAATTCATCACAACTACTGATACTTATAAGTAACAATAGTGATAGTGTTATTTTTATTTTTTTCATAATACTATAAATTATAATGAAATGTTTAATGTAAATGTATATTGTGTTGTAACCGGTAATGCCACACCTCCTGTATTACGAAATTCAGGATCCTGACCATTTAGTCTTTTATCTGAATAAATCAATAATGGGTTAACCGCAGAACCTTTTAACGTAAAAGTCGATAATCCTAATTTTTTCTTGAAATCTTTAGGAAATTCCCAACTTAGGGATACATTTTTTAATCTGACAAAATCTCCGTCTGCGATACGTGCATCCGAAAAATTATAGGTATTATAAGCAATTTCAAGATCTCTTGACTGTTCATCATAATTAGCAATTAATCTTTTATCGGCTATTACAGGTATATTAGTAACATTTTCATCGCCAGGATTTATCCAACGGTTTGTATAATCTTTTGTAAATACTGTTAAGTCATCATATTCACTATCAAATATCGGGTTTAAACGGACTTTATTTCCGGCAGATGCTACTACAAAAACATATAATGACCAGTTTTTATAAGTAAAAGTGTTTGAAAGACCGAAAGATTTATTTGGCTCAATTGATCCTTCATATTTTAAATAGTCCGTAACATTTTCGGTGTCCTGAAAATTAGCACCTGCAATATTATCAGTTTCTCCTTCTTTCATTTGAAATGTTGGTAAACCCTGATTATTTAAACCTGTAAAATGATACGAAAAAAGTGAGTTTCTTGGGCGTCCTAATGCATTTCCTCCGGTTCCTTCAATCAAATCAAAAGCAGTAGGCTGATTTCCTAACTTTGTAACTTCCTGGTTGTAAACTGAGAAATTAAAATTAGTTGACCATTTAAAATCTTTAGCGTTGATATTAGTAGTTGTTAAACTAATCTCAAGACCTTTTGTTTCCATATCGGCATTGTTTCCTTGTTTTATTTTTTGTCCTCCTATTCCGGATGTCACTACATAATCTACCAGGTCAAATGCTTTTCGGCTGTAAATATCTGTTGTTAATTGTATCCTGTTATTAAACATTCCAAGATCAAAACCTAAATTGGTTTCAAATTGTTTTTCCCAAGTCAAGTCTCCATTCTGAAGTTCATCTATTTCAATACCAGATTCTCTGTCATCTAAGTTTAAACGGTCAGTAATAAAACTTTTATAAATAGCTAATGAATTTGTAGCAGGCCCCGCTGTAGCAGTAAGTCCATAAGATGCTCTTAAAGCAAGATTATTTATTACAGAAACGTTTTGCATAAAATCTTCCTCCTTCACATTCCATTTTCCACTAAAAGTATAAGTAGGAAGCCATCTTGAAGAATCACTATTACCTTGTCTGTTTGATCCGTCATAACGCCCGGTAAGAGATCCTGTATAACGACGATCATAAGTGTATCCTACTTTTCCAAAAAATCCCATTGTTCTTTCTCTTTCTTCATTAAAACCAAAATAAGAGCCCCCTTCCGTAATGATTTTTTCTAATAGTCTTGGGTCTGTAAAACCGGTAAGACCTTTATCATACTGCACACCAAAAGCAGTGAAATTATCGCTGTTTCTGTCTAAAGACCTTAATTCGGTACCAAATAAACCTTCTAATTCATGTGTATCATTTAAAGTACGTCTGTAATTAACACTATTTCTAATATTATAAGATGTTAAATCATTTGTAAATTTTCTAAGCATTCCCCCATTTGGCAGAACTGAAACTTTTGGTGCAGTCAGATCATCAGGATCTTGATATAAAAAAATATTTTCATCTCTGACAACTGTTGTTTCGGCAGCATTATAAGCACCTACTATATTCGAATTTTCAAGAATTTTGTGTTCTCTGCTTGTATTAGCATATCGGGCAGCTGCAGTCAGATTATAGGTCAAATAAGGATTTATTTTATAATCTAAATCCATTTGAAAACGTATATCTTTTACCTTAATCTCCATGAAATTATTCTCTAATTCATTTAAGATATTTATTGGTGCCCAATTGTTTCTGTAATATTCTAAATTGCCGTTATCATCATAAGGTCTTAAAGTTCTGCTTGTATTTAACACATAATTGAACGGATTAATATCAAAAGCTCTGGTAGTTGTTCCAAAGTATTCATCCTTTTCACTATCATAACTTCCAGGAGCTCCCTGATCTCTAATAGAAGCTTGTGTTGTTAGTGTAACATTCAATCTGTCATTAACATAAAAAGTTCCCTTTAAATTGGATGAAAGTTGTTTAACATTATCCGCAATACTCCAACCCGGATCAGTATAATAGGCTAATGATCCATAAAATGTATTGTTTTTTCCTCCTCCTGAAAAACTTAATGAATGATTTTGGGTAATTGAAGGTCTGAACAACGTTTTAAACCAATCTGTGTTTGCTAATTCATATTTTTTTAAAAAAGCATTACGACTAGCCGGATCATTATTTACTAAATAACTATCTGTTTCAGGTATATAGGTAGAAACAGCTCTTTCAAGAATATTATAAACTCCGCCATAACGTCCTTGTGTTGTTAATGGTCTTTCTAAGAATCCTTTTGCTTCAACCTCTTTTAAAATACTCATTGTTTCCTGAGAATTCAAAATATCATATTGATTATAATTTGGCACAGTTCTTACTGAATTTTCAACTGAATAAGTAACCTTTAATGGCGAATCTCTTCGTCCTTGTTTTGTAGTCACAACAATAACACCGTTTAATGATCTTGACCCATATATAGAAGTTGCCGATGCATCTTTCAAAATTTCGATACTTTGTATGTCATTCGAATTTAAACCCGCAACCGAAGAACTTAATAATGTTTCGGAATTTCCAGAGGCCAAGTCTGCTACAGAAACATTAATAATATCTTCCTGAACAACTCCGTCAATAACCCATAATGGTTTAGTATCTCCAAAAATAGATGATGATCCACGTACTGTAATTTTTGGTGCTGTTCCAAAAGTACCTGTAATATTCTGAACAGTTACCCCCGCTGCTTTACCTTCAATCATTCTACTGATATCCACTACACCGTCTACTTTAAGTTCAGAACCCGAAATTTTACTTATAGCTCCTGTAAAAGTTCTTTTAGAAGTTTTTTCATAACCTGTAGTAATGACCACTTCTTTTAAGTTTTGTCCTTCTTCTGTTAAGGCAATTGTTGGAGAAGTATTTTCTATCCCAATTTCTTTAGTTTCGAAACCTACATAAGAAATTAGTAACCTATTGCTGTTCGTTGGCATTTCAATAGAAAAATTTCCATCAAAATCAGTCAGCACCGATATCTTTGATCCTTTTGCAAGTACAGTAGCTCCAGGTAATGGACTACCACTTAAATCTGTTACTTTACCTCTGATAATAGGACCAGCCGATAAAATTTCGAATAATGGATTACGAGACTCATCGCTACTAAAACCATCTAATTTTGTTTTTTTTTGTAAAATAATCTGATTACTTATTTCTGCATAAGTAATATTGAATGGTTTTAAAATTCGGCTAAGTATACTTTCTAAAGTTTCCTGATTAGCTTCAAGACTAACTTTTTGATTTAGCTGTGGTAATCTGGAATTGTATGAAAATTTTACGTGTGCAGACTTTTCAAGTTTAGACAATGTATTATCCAAACTTAAATTTTCAACTGCAATGGTAACTTTCGTATCTAATTTTCTTTGTCCATTCACACTGTTTGCCATGGTAACACTTGAAAACACAAGTGCTAAGGCGAACTGAAATAGCGTTATTTTCATGATTCGATGGAGTAATCGTTGTTTAACAACTGGTTTTTTCATAATTTTGGTTTGTTTTGATTAATACTGTTCAAGGGTATTTTAGAAACGCAATAAATAACTCTTTACAGAGAGTCATTTAACTTTATTAAGTGTCGGATATGTTACAGCATTTCGGCACTTTTTATATATTTTCACATAGGCAACAATTGAATTTTATTTATACTTACTATTAAATCTGGTTATTAAAAATTTAATTACAACCTTGTGAGGTTATTGTAATTTGATTTCCATTCATTTCAAAACTGGTATCATTTCCAATGCTTTTGCAAATAATTTTAAGCTTCTCTGATAATGGCTGATCACTTAATGAAGTAGTTAAATGACAATCTTTTAATTTATCTTTAGGAAAGTCAATCTCAACCAGATAGGCTTGTTCTATCGTCTTCAAAATCTGTACTACAGGAATATCGGTAAATTCAAAACTTAATTGTTCAATATTTCCAACATTACTAACCAATGTTTTATCTTCTGTAATATTGGTTATCTTGGTAAAAATCAAATCTTCCCTCAAAAAACGTAAAGCTTCATTAGGCAACAAAACAATCTCTTTATTTGAGTTTCCGATTAATCCATTTGAACTTACCTTTACTTTACCGGTGCGAACAAGAATTTCAACATTTGGCTGGTCTGAATAAGCCCTTACCCGAAAACTAGTACCAACAACTTTTGTAATAATTTCGTTGGCATAAACAAGAAAAGGTTTTTGGGGATTTTTACTAATTTCAAAGAAACCTTCCCCGGATAAATAAACCTTCCTTTCGTTTCCTGTAAAAATTTTAGGGTAACTTAATTTACTATTTGGCTGTAATAAAACCGAACTGCCATCAGACAAAGTTATTATTTGCGGTTTGCCTGAATTATTTGTCTGTTCAACAAGTCCTTCGCTATTATCTTCAATAAGTTCTTTATAGGTAACCACTGTATGGCTTACATCAAATTGACCATGGTAAAACCAAATCGATAAAAAACCAAAAAATAAAGTAGCAGCAATTCCAAGCCAGTAATGCCTTAAATATTTAACTGGATAATGTTTAGTGGTTTTATTGTCTTTTTCTTTTTCTTCAATTTTAACCCAGGTCGATTGAAGTGCATTAGTAAGTTCTGATGAAGAAATTTTTTTAACAGGTGCTTTCATAGCCAGCAACAAAAGCCTGGAATCTTCTACTAATTTTGCTCGTTGCTGATTTTCTAAAGTCCATTCTTCCCAGCCTTGCTCATCAATTTTAGACAAAACCCACAATTGAAATGATTGATCGGCTAAAAAATCTTCAATTTCGATATAATAATTACGTTTTTGCATCTATGAAATAAGGTTACAAAAACATAGAGGACAGTTTTCTTATTATATACTCACTGATTTATGATTTTTTTTTATTTTTTTTAACTAAATATTAAAAATGCATGAAGATAGTAATACTAAAAGAGGAAAACTTCCTTTCCATTCCTTACGAAGCTTAAGTAAACCGCGGTGTAATAGATTATTTGCTGATTGATAATTTACGTCTAACATTTCTGCAATTTGTTCAACTGACAATCCTTGGTTATATCTTAAAAAAAGTGCTTCTTTTTGACGGGAAGGCAAATCATTTAAAAGTTTATTGAGATACAATACACGTTCTGCAGTTGCTTCATCATCTATAAAATCATGTTCTACTGAAAAATCAAAAAGAAATTCAATTGAATCAGTAGTAATAATTTTTTTAAAAATATGATCACGCTCATACAACCTTGCAATTCTCTTTCGCACACTTGACAATAAATAAGCTTTTACCACATTAGGTTCTTGCAATGAATCCCGATACAACCAAATATCAGCAAATACATCCTGAACACAATCCTGTACTTTTTCTGCAAAGGGCGAAAATGAATTTCCATAATTAATTAAATCCGCATAGTACTTTTCAAAAAGTAACGAAAATGATTTTTCATCACCTGCCTTCAGTTTACTCCAAAGTTTATGGTCATCGTAGGTTTTTATTGTTAAGATTTGGGTTTTCATAAATATTCAGTATTTATATTAGAAACAACCACCCAACGTGCTTTTAAAATTTATCATTTTTTTTGCTTCAATAAATTATGTAAAAAATATTTTAAACTAATAAATAATAATTAAAACACAATATTGTGAGTTATTTTTTACAAAAACAAAAATATAATTTAACATTATTTTGTGTTTTTGTTTTATAAATATATGAAGCCCAAAGTTTAAAAACAATTTTTTTACAAAAAAGAAATGTTTTATTTACAAAACAAAGAAACAAGTACAAAAAAGCACAAAAAAAGCCTTACTAAAGTTAGTAAGGCTTATTATGAAAAGTTTATTTAAAAAAGCTTTTAGAAAGCTACATTCCATCTTGGTAATTTACCATTATCATCTAAGAAATTTTGCAAAACTTGTCCTTCAACTGCAGTTGGAATAGCTTTAACATCTGCATTAAAAGTTTCATACCAAACAACTTCAAGAGCTGAAATACTTTCCAGTTTCATTTGTGCCGGCCAAGAGTATTTTCTTCCGGTTTTGGCAAATTGATGTCCGTTTACAATTTTATCATATAACCCGCCATTTTTGCTTTTCAATGTCCCATCATTTTGAACAGTTCCGGTAGAAGCTACCATGATTAATTCTTTTGCTTCAGCTTCAACAGCATACACAACAAAAATCCCTGCACTTCCTTCGGGAGCATTACAAACTTGCTCTAAACTGTCTTCTATCGCAAAAGTAAAACTATTGCTTACTTTAAACTTTTTTAATTCTTTACTCATTTTTCTTATTTTTAAGCTACTGCTATTTGAGAATTTCAGTAGCCAAGTTTTTAATTATATTCCAGCCATTTTAAAAATATAAAAAAGTCTCAACAAAATATTGAGACTTTTTTGGAATTTATTATTTTAAATATTGGAGATTATCCTAATACTTCTTTTACTTTTTTACCAATTTCAGCTGGTGAATCAACAACGTGGATTCCGTTGTCTCTCATGATTTGTTTTTTAGCGGCAGCGGTATCATCAGAACCACCAACAATAGCACCTGCGTGCCCCATTGTTCTACCTGCAGGAGCAGTTTCTCCGGCGATAAAACCAACAACTGGTTTACGGTTACCATCTGCTTTAACCCATTTAGCAGCATCTGCTTCTAACTGACCACCAATTTCACCAATCATGATGATGATTTCAGTTTCAGGATCGTTCATCAATAATTCTACAGCTTCTTTTGTAGTAGTTCCAATGATTGGATCTCCACCGATACCAATAGCAGTAGTAATTCCTAAACCTTGTTTTACAACCTGATCAGCAGCTTCATAAGTTAAAGTTCCAGATTTAGAAACGATACCAACAGTTCCTTTTTTGAAAACGAAACCTGGCATAATACCAACTTTAGCTTCACCCGGAGTAATGATACCAGGACAATTTGGACCAATTAATCTTGAATTTCTTTCTTTAACATAATTATTAGCCTTAATCATATCTGCTACAGGAATTCCTTCTGTAATTGCAATAATTACTTTAATTCCGGCATCAGCAGCTTCCATAATTGCATCAGCAGCAAAAGCCGGCGGTACAAAAATGATAGAAGTATCAGCTCCGGCCTGATCCACAGCATCTTTTACTGTGTTAAAAACCGGACGGTCCAAATGACTGGTCCCTCCTTTTCCAGGAGTAACACCACCCACAACATTAGTACCGTACTCAATCATTTGAGAAGCATGGAAAGTTCCTTCGCTTCCTGTAAATCCCTGAACAATTATTTTGGAATCTTTATTAACTAAAACACTCATGATATATATTTTATGTAGTTTTTAAAATTGTGATGCAAAAGTAAGGTTTTGTAACTTATTTTCACCTTTTTTATCGGCAAAAAATATCACGAAAATTGACTCATTTGATAACCCCTATACAATTTACCGTCTTTTATCTGCCAAATCGTAAAAAAATGTGCCAACAACATTTCTTCACGAGGATTTTCAATCGTTTTTACAAAGTGAGAATAACGTACTGAAACCAAATCATCTTCAGCTATTATATGACTAATTCTAACTTTTGAACGCACATAAGCGCGATTTAATTCATTTGCCATGTTTATTATCGAATCGTAATCCATGTGGATTAATCCTTTACTGCTATTCCACTCTATAGTTACATCGGGATGCAGATAGGTCTTAAAAATTTCACTATCAATCAGGGCATCCGATTTATAAAATTTTTGAACAAATTCTTTAATAGACATAGTTATTTTAATTTACTTAAAATTTCAGGAATCTTTTTGATATTAGCTAATTGTTTCAACTTTTCTCTTGATTCTTCGATTGGAGTTCCAAAATAAGATTTTCCTCCTTCAACCGATTTAGTGACTCCTGTCTGTCCCATAATAACTGCCTTCGTTCCTATTGTGATACCACTTGTTGTCCCAACTTGTCCCCAAATAGTTACTTCATCTTCAATAATAACACATCCGGCAATACCTGTTTGAGAAGCAATTAAACATTTTTTTCCTATTACAGAATCATGCCCAACGTGTACCTGATTATCGATTTTGGTTCCTTCACCAATTTTCGTATCACCTGTTACACCTTTGTCAATTGTACACAGAGCACCAATACCAACATTGTTTTCAATAACTACTCTTCCTCCGGAAATTAACTGATCAAAACCATCAGGACGTTTTTTATAATAAAAAGCATCTGCCCCTAAAATAGTTCCGGAATGAATAATTACATCATCACCAATTACAGTATGATCGTAAATAGAAACATTAGAATGTATCAGGCAATTTTTACCAATAGTAACGTGATTTCCAACAAAAGAATTTGGCTGAATAACAGTTCCTTCTCCTATTTTTGCAGATGGAGCAATAGCAACATTCGCATATTGAAAAGGCTTAAAATGTTTGGTTAAAGTATTGAAATCTCTGAAAGGATCATCAGAAATTAAAAGCGCTTTACCTTCAGGACAATCTACTTTCTTATTAATTAAAACAATAGTAGCAGCTGACTGTAAAGCTTTGTCATAATATTTGGGATGGTCAACAAAAACAATATCACCTGGTTCAACTACATGAATTTCGTTCATGCCTAAAACATCAAAGTCTTTGTCACCAATAAATTCGCAATTAAGCAAATTCGCAATTTCTTCTAAAGAGTGAACTTTTGGAAATTTCATATTTTATAATTAGAAAATGTGCCAATTAGAAAATGAGTCAATTAGAATGTGAATATACAAAATTATAACAATTCACAAATTATCTAATTGACTCATTGTCAAATTATCTCAATTAAAAAGTTACTCTTTTACACGCTCCATATAAGAACCTGAAGCGGTATCAATTTTAATTTTATCACCTTCATTGATGAATAACGGTACGTTTACAGTTGCTCCTGTTTCTACAGTAGCTGATTTTGTAGCATTTGTAGCTGTATTTCCTTTCACTCCAGGTTCAGCATAAGTTACTTCTAAAACAATTGAAGCTGGCATATCAACTGACAAAGGCAAATCTGTTTCTGTATTAACCTGAACCATTACGTTTGTTCCTTCTTTTAATAACCCTGGAGCATCTAAAATACTTTTATTCAAAGAAATTTGCTCGAAAGTTTCAGCATTCATGAAATGAAACTCTTCCCCTTCAGCATATAAAAACTGATACGTATGTGTTTCTACACGTACGTCTTCGATTTTGTGTCCTGCAGAAAAGGTATTGTCCAATACTTTTCCTGTTGTTAAGCTTTTTAATTTTGTTCTCACGAAAGCGGGGCCTTTTCCTGGTTTTACGTGAAGAAATTCGATAATTTTATAAATATCGTGATTATATTTGATACATAATCCGTTTCTAATATCTGATGTAGACGCCATTTGTTTTTTATTTTATTTACTTTGGTTGAATCGTTGAATCGTTTAACTGTTTTTTCGATTTGAACGATTAAACAAATAAACAATTAAACTCTATTTTAATAATTTCCTGAATATCCTTTCATTACCCCTCTTGATGAATTTCGAATAAAATCTAAAATTTCATCTCTCTCCGGAGTAGCTTCCATTTCACCTTCAATAATACTCAAAGCTTGTGTTGTATTGTAATTTTTCTGGTAAAGAATTCTGTAAATATCCTGTATTTCTCTTATTTTTTCAGTGCTAAAACCTCTTCTTCTAAGTCCTACTGAATTTATTCCCACATATGATAATGGTTCTTTCGCAGCTTTAGTATATGGTGGAACGTCTTTTCTTAATAATGATCCTCCAGAAATCATAGCATGATCTCCCACACTGATAAATTGATGAACTGCTGATAATCCTCCAATAATTGCATAATTACCAATAGTAACGTGGCCTCCTAAAAGAACTCCGTTAACAATAATAGCATTATTACCTACATGACAATCATGAGCAATATGTGCAGTTGCCATTATTAAACAATTATTACCTATAACTGTCTGACCTGAAGCTATTGTTCCTCTATTGATAGTTACACATTCTCTTATCGTGCAATTATCACCAATGATAGCCAAAGAATCTTCTCCTCCAAATTTTAAATCCTGAGGAACTGCTGAAATTACTGCACCTGGAAAAATATTACAATTTTTTCCAATTCGGGCACCTTCCATAATGGTTACATTTGAACCTATCCAGGTACCATCACCAATAACAACGTTATTATGAATTGTTGTAAAAGGCTCAATTACAACATTTTTAGCGATTTTAGCGCCAGGATGAACATATGCTAATGGTTGATTCATCTGTATTTTTTATATTTTAATTTAAAATAGTCTAATTTGGGCAACAAACGTAAACAATAATTTTGATTAATTATTGTTTTCTTGCAATTTGCGCCATTAATTCTGCTTCAGCAACTAATTTTCCATTAGCATATGCGTTGGCCTGCATGTGACAAATCCCTCTTCTGATAGGAGAAATCAAATCACACTTAAATATTAAAGTATCACCTGGTAAAACTTTATGTTTGAATTTAACATTATCTATTTTCATGAAATAAGTCAAATAGTTTTCAGGATCCGGAACTGTACTTAGAACTAAAATTCCACCTGTTTGTGCCATTGCCTCAACAATTAATACACCCGGCATAACCGGAGCATCAGGAAAATGCCCAACGAAGAAATTTTCATTCATGGTAACATTTTTCAATCCCACAACATGGCTTGATGACATTTCAATAATTCTGTCAATTAACAAAAATGGAGGTCTGTGAGGCAAAACAGCCATAATTTTATGGATATCCATCAATGGCTCCTGGTTTAAATCGTAAACAGGGATATGGTTTCTTTGCTCAATTTTTATAATTTTTGCTAATTTTTTGGCAAATTGTGTATTCACATAATGTCCAGGTTTATTAGCAATAATTTTTCCCTGAATTCTAACTCCAATTAAAGATAAATCACCAATAACATCTAAAAGTTTATGTCTTGCCGCTTCATTTGGATAATGCAAAGTTAAATTATCAAGAACACCATTTGGTTTTACAGAAATTTCATCTTTACCAAAAGCTCTTTTTAAGTTTTCCATTGTAGCATCGGAAATCTCTTTATCTACATAAACAATAGCATTATTAAGATCGCCACCTTTTATTAATCCATTTTCTAATAAAGACTCTAATTCATGCAAAAAACTAAAGGTTCTTGAATTTGAAATTTCATCTTTAAAATCTGCAATGCTTTTCAAAGTAGCATTTTGAGTACCTAAAACTTTAGTACCAAAATCTACCATTGTCGTAACCTGATAATCATCGCTTGGCATAACCAAAATCTCGCTTCCTGTAGTTTCATCTGTAAATGAGATTACCTCTTTTACTACATAAACATTACGCTTTGCATCCTGTTCTTCGATCCCGGCTTTTTCAATAGCCTCAACAAAATATTTTGAAGAACCATCCATAATAGGAAGTTCTGAAGCATTTAATTCTATAATAACGTTATCCAGATCACAACCAACTAATGCTGCTAAAACATGTTCAGGAGTTTGAATTTTTACACCTAATTTTTCTAGATTGGTACCTCTTTGTGTGTTAACTACATAATTGGCGTCAGCCTCAATTACCGGTTGGCCTTGCAAGTCAATTCTAACAAAAGTGAAACCATTATTTATAGGAGCAGGTTTAAAAGTCATTGCAACTTCTTTTCCTGTATGTAATCCAACTCCTGTTAGTGAAATTTCATTCTTGATGGTTTTCTGTTTAACCATTATTTCCATTTTTTGGGTTTATTATTTGTTTCTTTAATTCTTCTAATTCCGCAA
This sequence comes from Flavobacterium salmonis, assembly GCF_903819435.1. Lineage (GTDB taxonomy): Bacteria > Bacteroidota > Bacteroidia > Flavobacteriales > Flavobacteriaceae > Flavobacterium > Flavobacterium chungangense. Next base: position 123,943 of record NZ_CAIJDP010000084.1, read on the forward strand.
CAATTTTAGGCAAGTTCTTGAAATGAACATAGGATTTACTAAAATCGCTATAACCAAATGTTGGACTTCCCTGCAAAACTTCGTCATCTTTAATGTTTCTTCCTATTCCGGATTGAGCCTGAACCCGAACATTATTTCCAATTACTAAATGCCCTGCAATACCAACCTGTCCGCCAATCATACAGTTTTCTCCAATTTTTGTAGAGCCTGCAACTCCTGTTTGAGCTGCAATTACTGTATTTTTACCAATCTCAACATTATGGGCAATCTGAATTTGATTGTCTAACTTTACGCCCTTTCTAATAATTGTAGATCCAAGTGTAGCTCTGTCTATTGTAGTATTCGCTCCAATATCTACATTGTCCTCAATAATAACATTACCAATTTGCGGTACTTTACTATATTCCCCATCTTCATTTGGAGCAAAACCAAAACCGTCTGCACCAATAATAGTTCCTGAATGAATGGTACAGTTATTACCAATTACAGTTTCAGAATAAATTTTAGCCCCTGCAAAAATGCACACATTATCACCAATAACAACATTATCACCAATAAAACTGTTTGGATATATTTTTACATTATTACCTAAACTCACATTTTGACCCACATAACTAAAACTTCCCAAATAAAGGTTTTCACCATATTTGGTTCCTTCAGTTATAAAAGCTTGCGGCTCGATTCCGCTTTTATTTAATTTTACCTGATTATAAAACTCTAAAAGTTTAGAAAAGGATACATATGCATCTTCTACTTTAATTAAAGTAGTTGTAATTTCAGATTCAGGCATAAAAGAATCATTGACAATCGTTACAGATGCTTTTGTAGTGTAAATGTGATTGATATATTTAGGATTTGCCAGAAAAGTAAGTGATCCTTCCTCTCCTTCTTCAATTTTAGACAGTCGAAAAACCTCGGCATTAGGATTCCCAACTACTTCGCCTTCTAAAATCCCCGCTATTTGTTCTGCTGTAAATTTCATCTTATTTGATTCTATTTTTTATACGAATAAGATGGAACTCTATATTAACGTTCTGCTTATATTCAAAAAAAATATACTAATTTGTTTTTATGTCCGACAAAAATATAAAAAATAGGTTTTAAATGTTAATTTTAGATAAGTTGTTTTGGAAAACATATGTAATATTTTGTAACCAATTTAGATAATGATTTCAAATTCAACTGGTCAGAAGCTTCAACAACATCTTCAATTGTTTTATCTTTTTTAAGTATTCTTATAGGTTCTGCTTCTTTACTGTAGGCCTGATTTTTAATTTTGCCCCTAAAAATAAAGTAACCTGCATCAAGAGCTGATATATGGTGTTGTTCTGCAAATTCTTCTTTTAAGGATTGCGATTCTTCCATCGGAATTTTTTCTGCACTTAATTTAATTTTCAATAAATCCCTGTTAATAATCATTTTACTTAGAGTGGAAAGAATAAAATCATCCTGTTTTTGCCAGGCTTTCAGAGCACTGATAATATCAAAATCATCCAATTGTGAAAATAAATCTAATTTTTCTGCATCAAAATATTCGAGGGTAATTTTGTTTTGCATAAAATAACGAAGAGGCTCACTACAGGGTAAAGACAAACCTTTTAAAGTTAATTCTTTAGCTCTTTTTAAAACTTTCATCAAAATCAATTCAGCTACAAGGCTGGTTTTATGCAAATACGCCTGCCAATACATCAATCTTCTTGACAACAAAAATTTTTCTACTGAATAAATTCCTTTTTCTTCAATAACCAAAATATCTTCAACGACATTCATCATCTGAATCAGACGTTCAGAATTGACATTCCCTTCTGCAACGCCTGTGTAAAAACTGTCACGTTTTAAATAATCCATTCGATCCATATCTAATTGACTGGAAATCAGCTGAAGCATAAACTTTCGATGATATTCACCCTTAAAAACCTGAATTGCCAGGCTTAATTTTCCGTCAAACTCATTATTCAACTGATTCATAAACAAAAGAGAAATGGCTTCGTGATGAACATCTTCTACAATGCTTTTCTCCATTGCATGCGAAAAAGGTCCGTGGCCAATATCATGCAGTAAAATAGCAATATACAATGCATTTTCTTCTTCAGATGAAATAGCAACATCTTTAAAACGAAGTGTGTCGATTGCTTTTTGCATCAAATGCATACAGCCCAATGCGTGATGAAAACGTGTATGATTAGCTCCCGGATAAACCAAATACGACAATCCCATTTGTGAAATACGTCGCAAACGCTGAAAATAAGGATGCTGGATTAAATCATAAATAAGCTCATTCGGAATAGAAATAAAGCCATAAATGGGGTCATTGAATATTTTTAACTTATTGATATGATTCACTATTCTGGTAATTTTTTAAGTCAACAAATATAAGTAATTAACTATAAACAGTTTTCTGTTTTATCTTAAAAAACAAAAAGAAAATCATTCATCAAAAAAAGAAAAAAGCACTATTTACAAACACTTTTAACAAAACACAAACATATCTTGAAATTTCTTAAACTTTCATTTTTGTGAGATGTTGATAACTAAGGATTAGTTTTCATGTTGTTATAAAGCCTTTCATTTTCAAAATTAATATATTTGAAAGTAACAAAAATTTGGAAAATCATGAGAATAGAAACCGATATTAAATTAGGCTTTAAAGATGTAATGATCAGACCCAAAAGATCGACTTTAAAAAGCAGATCTGAAGTATCTTTAGAAAGAGGTTTCAAATTTTTGCATAGTACTACAGCATGGACAGGAATTCCAATTATGGCTGCGAATATGGATACTGTAGGTACTTTTGAAATGGCTGCTGTTTTAGCAAAAGAAAGGCTTTTTACCGCTATTCATAAACATTATTCGCTTCAGGAGTGGAATGATTTTTTACAAACCGTTTCCTCAGATTTTTATAATTATATTGCCATTAGCACAGGAACAGGGAAAGAAGATGCTGCTAAAATTGCTAAAATTATTAAAGCGAATCCCTCTCTGAAATTTATTTGTATTGATGTTGCCAATGGATATTCAGAACATTTTGTTCAGTTTTTAAAAAAAAACCGCGAACAATATCCAGACAAGATTATTATTGCAGGAAATGTAGTAACCGGCGAAATGACAGAAGAATTATTATTAGCAGGAGCTGATATTGTTAAGGTCGGAATTGGACCTGGTTCCGTTTGTACGACACGTGTAAAAACCGGTGTGGGCTATCCGCAGCTTTCAGCTATTATTGAATGCGCTGATGCAGCTCATGGCTTAGGCGGACATATCATCAGTGATGGAGGCTGTACAACTCCCGGTGATGTGGCAAAAGCTTTTGGTGCGGGTTCAGATTTTGTAATGCTTGGAGGAATGCTCGCCGGGCATACAGAAAGTGGCGGTGAACTGATCGAAATAAAAGGCGAAAAATTCAAACAGTTTTACGGAATGAGTTCTGCAACTGCAATGGACAAACATTCCGGTGGAGTTGCTGAATATAGGGCCAGTGAAGGAAAAACGGTTCAGATTCCTTTTAAAGGCAACGTAATCAACACGGTTTTGGATATTTTAGGCGGTTTACGTAGTACCTGTACTTATGTTGGAGCTTCAAGACTAAAAGAATTGACTAAAAGAACAACATTTATAAGAGTAAGTGAACAGGAGAATCAAATTTTCACTAAATAAATATGATTAAAATCACTGAAGCCTCAATTGAGGATATTACTAAAATTCAAAAGATTGCACATCTAACCTGGCCAATTACGTATGGTCAAATTTTAACGGAAGAACAATTAGATTACATGCTCGATTTAATTTATTCTGATGAAGCATTAACCAGTCAGATTGAGAAAAAAGAGCAATTATTTTATTTAATTTCAGAAGATGAAACAACTCTAGGTTTTATTGGAATTGAACATCATTACAAAAATGAATCAGTAACCCGAATTCATAAAATCTATCTTTTACCGGAAACACAAGGAAAAGGTATTGGCAAAAAAGTAATTGAATGGATTGAAAAAATGGCTTTAGAAAATCATTCAACCAGTTTATCCTTAAACGTAAACCGATTCAATTCAGCATTAAGTTTTTATAAAAAAATAGGCTTTGAGGTCATTGATGAAGTCAATATTGATATTGGGAATGGCTACTTAATGGAAGATTATGTAATGGAGAAAAAGTTATAATCAGCTCACAATTACGTCATGTTTAAATAACAATCCTTTTACTTCATTCAAAGCAAAAATAGCTTTTTTAAGTTTCGTTTTGGATGGATCAATGGTGTAATTGTAACTCGTTTTGAAATCGGCTTTGTTTGCAGTTGCTTTATCAAACTCCGACCGATATAAATCACAATTATCAAAAAGCACACTTGTAAGATCTGTAGCCATAAAATCCACAGCTACCAAACTACAATTTGTAAAAGTTGTTCCCTTTATTTTTAAAGTATAAAATTTTGAGAAATCCAGAATACAATCATTGAAATGAATTTCAAAAATGAGCTTGTCACACATGGCAAAATTCACATCTTTGATTTCACACCGATTAAAAGCTGCCGTTCTGAAAGCCACATAATTGATTTTAGCCTCAGAAAAAATACAGTCATTAAAAACGCAGTCAATAAATGTAACGGCTAAAAAAGTACAGGCTGAAAAATTGCAATTATTAAAAACACAACATTCAAATTCTTTAAAATTAGCACCATCGGTATCGTAAATGACATTATTATATTCTTTATCAAGGAAATACTCGCTCGTCATTAAAGATTTATTGTTTAATTTAAAATAAAAACGCAAGAATCAAATGCATGATAATTGCGCTTAGACTGAAATATTATTTTACTAATTATTTTTTATGCACTCTTCTTAAAAGGAAAATAGCAACCACAAAAAAGATTGCTAAAAACACAATTGCTAAACGAGGACTTCCTGTAATTTGATCGATAATTCCGTAAAGACACATCCCTATTACGATTCCAATTTTTTCAGCTACATCATAAAAGCTAAAAAATGATGCTGTATCTTCTGTTTCGGGCAATAATTTTGAATACGTTGAGCGTGACAAAGCCTGAATTCCTCCCATTACAAATCCTGCTACTGTAGCCATAACATAAAAATGTATTGGCAAGGTAATAAAAAAAGCAAGTGCACAAAAAACTGCCCAAATAGTATTGATAACAATTAAAGTTGGGATGTTACCAAATTTCTCTGAAGCTCTAGAAGTTAAAATAGCTCCGATTACAGCAACCAATTGTATAATTAAAATACAAATAATCAAACCGATGGTACTTTCTTCTTTAGATGCCCACTGAATTTCCTGTGCTCCAAAATAAGTCGCTACCAACATTACAGTCTGAACCGCCATACTTGAAACGAAAAATCCGCCTAAGTATCTTTTTAAAGGAATATTATTCTGTAATATCGCCCAAACCTTCTTTAATTCTTTGAAACCATTAAACACAACATCTTTCGATAACTTTTGATTGGTTTCTTTACTTCCTTTCGGTAAAAAATAATAGCTGTACTGGCTGAATAAAATCCACCAAACTCCAACCATTACGAAGGAATATCGCATTGCTTTCATTTTTGCTTCATCGTCAGACGCACCCATAATCATTATCAAATTAATAATCAACAAAATTACACTTCCAATATACCCTAAAGAATACCCTTTGGCACTAATTTTATCCTGCTGTTCAGGAAACGCAATATCCGGCAAATAAGAATTATAGAAAACTAAACTCCCCCAATACCCAATAAGTCCCAGAAAATAAAATAATAATCCGATGTAAATATTTTCAAGATCAAACCAGTATAATCCCATACAGGATAAAGCGCCAACATAGCAGAAAAATTTCATGAATGATTTTTTATTCCCGACATAATCTGCAATACCAGACAATAATGGCGAAAAAACAGCTACAAATACAAAAGCAAATGCGGTTACAAAGCTAATCAGAGCCGAATTTTTTAATTCTAATCCAAATACTTCTATATAATGGCTGCGATCAGAAAATAAGGCTTCATAAAAAATAGGAAATACAGCGGATGCTATTGTAAGCGTGTAAACTGAATTTGCCCAATCATAAAAGGCCCAGGCATTCAATAATTTTTTACTCCCTTTTGGTAAGTTCGTCATGGTTATGGTTTTGACGGCTAATTTATTTATTTTTTCTTATAAACATCATGAATCTTCATTAATAAATAATCAATGATTTATTTTTATTGATGATGATAAGGTTCATTTCTTAAAATTGTAAAACCTCTGTATAATTGCTCTATAAAAAATAAACGTACCATCTGATGTGAAAAAGTCATCAATGAAAGCGAAATTTTTCCTTGTGCTTTACTATAAACCATTTCTGAAAAACCATAAGGTCCGCCAATTACAAAAACTAAAGTTTTAATTCCTGAATTCATCTTTTTTTGTAATTCTTCAGAAAAACCAACGCTTGAAAAATTTTTGCCATTTTCATCCAATAAAATTAATTGATCAGTGAGCGTTAATTTAGATAAAATCAATTCACCTTCTTTTTCTTTTTGCTGGCTTTCAGATAAGTTCTTTACATTCTTAATATCGGGAATGATTTCTAAATCAAATTTGATATAAAATGAAAGTCTTTTTGTGTAATCATCGATTAAAGTTTGCAATGATTTATTATCGGTTTTGCCAATGGCGATAAGTTTGATGTTCATATTAAATTGATTTATGAACAGCAAAGATAAAAATGATTCGTAGTTTCTATAGTATTAATTTTATTAGTATGCCTAAAAAAGCTGCTATCAAAATGATAACCGGCTAAGATATTTTTTTTATAAATAGTAAACCTAAAATGGTCAGAATAGCAATTAATGCTGTCCATACATCAATAATACTTTTTGAAGCAATTATAATCACAGCTCCAACTAATGCACCAATGACCGCTGCTGTAATACCTGTAGCAAAATTTTTTATAGAATCATTTTTTGCAATCTTATGAAAGTAAGGAGCCGGAATAACTGTAAATAAATAACATGGCAGAAATGTCGCTAACGAAGAGACACATGCGCCTGAAAATCCGGTTGTTCCTAATTTTAAAAAATAATAAAAATTATAAGTTGGTTTTTCTGTCATGTCAATTCTTTTAAAATAAAACTCCTAATTGAAATCCAACAGTAAGTGTTGCCGGTTTATCATTTGCAAATCGGACAGGCAAAGGCAAAGCAGCATAATAACTGCAATTTTCACTTTTGATGAGTGTTTTATTGAAAACAGGAGTAAAACCATATCTGCCGGAAGTTTCAAAAGCGACTCTGCCTGCAAAAGAAAATCCGCTTCCGAGAGGTACCAGAACTCCCGGATGAAAGGTTAAATTATTTGATTTACTTACTCCGTCTTCATCTTTGATTGTTGGAACAATTTCGAAGGAAAATCCTATTTTAGAAGTTTTCCATAAATTGATTCCTACTGGAAAAGCTACAACATAATGACCATCAAAGTTCGTTGTTGTTTCATCTTCACTGAAAGTAACAATTGGGTGCATAATCCCTATATAACCATTTATTTTTGGATAAGTAGTTTGAGAATAAGCTGTTCTAAAAAATAATAAAAAAAGAAGAATATTTTTTGTAATCCGTGTCATTGTTGTTTGTTTAATTAATTTAAACAAAGCTACGGAGCTTAAAAAGCAACAAATAGGATACTATCTACTTTTTGTATCTGAATTACTTTTTTGCTGTTTTTTTCTAAATGAAGAAGGATTTTCACCAGTATAAAGCTTAAAAATTCTGGTAAAATGACTTTGATCTGAAAAACCTGTTAAGTAAGAGATTTCAGTTAACGTATAATTTGAATTCTGAATAAGGTTTATAGCCTTTTCAATTCTGATTTTCCTAATATAATCCCCAAAATTGAGATCTTCAAAATATTTAGAAAATTCTCTTGATAAATAAGAAGGATTTAACTCTAAATCGGTTGATATTTTTTTGAGGTCAAATGTAAATTGAGCATCAATCTGATCCTGAATCATTTCTTTTAATTCGTTTACCCAACCCGGAATTTTCTTTTTCTCCGTTTTGTTTGCCTTTAAAAATTTGATATACACTTCATGAAGCAAATTTTCAAAAGGACTATTCTGTAAATGTTTTTGATGATATAAATGAGAAGCCCAGCTATATAAAGCATCATAAATCACCATTCCTATTTCTAAAAGTTTAGAATCATCAGTAATATTATGTGTCAATCCTGCTGAAATAGCCCAAAGTCCAGCCGACTCATTAGCAATATCATGCCTGTCTGTATCGGCTCCACGAACTATTTTTGAAATTACAGTAATAGCAGGGTCATCAATTTTGTGTTTTTTAATTATATAATCAAAAGTACATTGATCCTCATAATGCGTATATTCGACTCCCGGAATATCAAACGGAATTGCATTTAGTTTTTTGCTTCTTCAATAACATTATCAAAAGGAACATAAAAAAATTCTGCCTCAGAATCGACAAATTTCTGAATAAGCCACGGACAGGCTAATCGGTCTATTTTAGGGCGTTCACGCGTGATCCATTTCATTTGTTACTTTTTAGAAAATTGATTTTCGAAGATTTTAAATCGAACATCTAAATCTTTCAGTAATTCTTTTTTAACAGATACATCCTGAATAAAACTGTAATTAATACTGTTGTAGACATATTGTTTTATCGTTTCGTATGAAACATCCGGATATCTTTTTGCCAATAAAACATATTGTTCTGTCATATTAGTTCTTAAGATTCCTGCATCATCCGTACTAATTACAATCGGCACATTAAACTCTTTATAAAGTGAAAAAGGATGTCTCCCCTCTTTTACTTTTAAAATAAATTCGTTACTGGCCAAATTAATTTCAATAGGAATATTATTTTTTGACATATAACGCAATAAATCATACGAATTTGCTTCATAAGCAATATCAACTCCGTGACCAATTCTATTGGCTCCGGCTATATAAATCGCCGAATTAATATGCCAGGTTAAATCTTCTGGCTGAACCAATCCTAATGTCAATTCACCTGCGTGAAGCGTGAATTTTACGTTAGGAAATTGAGAATGGCAATATTTAAACATCATCATATGCAACCAATAATCTTTCATGGAAGTTTCTCCATCTTCAGGAGAAACAATGTTTACGCCAGCAACCAGTTTACTTTCATTTCCAGAAATAAAAGCAATCATAAGATTTTTAAACAAATCAACAGGTTCCATAAAACGCAATACAAAATTTTGATAACGCATCGTAAATCTATCATCATCAATTTTTAAATCTTTGTGAAGCTTTGCTGTAAAATTATTATTAAAATCTTCCGCATATTTTTTAGCATTTCTTTGTTGGATATTTTTATACAAATCATCCAGAAGTTTTAAAACAGCCTTTTCATCTTTTTGAACCGAAGCCTTACGAAGTTTTAAATTGAAATCATTCAGATCATCAACTTTCATATCACATGGAATTGTAGACAATTGTGTTTCAATATAACTTACATTTTCAGAAAGTGCACGGTTCTTTAGTTCTGTCAAGCCTTCTGCAAAATGACCTTCGATTGCAGGAGAAAACTTTTGAAAAGAATCAAAAAACAAATCATCAGAAGGAACTGACATACCATTAAAGTCCTTAGCAGACCAGGTTTGCAAAATTTTTTGTTTATAAAAAGACAGTTTACCTTTATTTTTAAGATATGACAATCTTTCCCAATTACCTTTTAATGGTTCCACTTTCGAAACTTCCATCGTTTCTAAATTAAGATAAAAATCTTCTGCAATAACCCTTTCCAAAAGAGGTTCTGCATAAATAGATCCGGAAAAATGATGATGTAAATCGCCTCCTTTTGGCATTTGCTGAAAAAAAGCAGTTAGCGCGGCTTCATTGTTTCTTATTTTTTGCAAATAATTTTCAGCTGATTGAGAAAAATTTAATTGGGTTATCAGGAAGCAGAAAAGTGTAATTATCCTCATCATATTCTAAGTTTAAATTACAAGCAAATATAGTTATTTTTGAAAAAATCCGGAAGAATTAAATTTCATAATCAATATTATAAAATTTTGGATACCTAAAGAAACATTTTAAGCAGGATTTTTGATGTTTTTTTTATAAATTATTGGATGAAAAACCAAATAAACAACCATTTGTCATTAGAATGATTTATAGAATTATCAAAAAATTAAAATTTAAGGGATAACTATTACGATTTCACTTTTCCTTTAATAAACAATTTTTCTCTTTTTCAATGCATTTCTGAACGTTTCCTGAATTTTTATAATCTGTATTTCTGTTTCAAATTGTTTGTTTAACTTTGTTTAAAACATATAAAAATGAAACAATTAGTTATATTACTTATTGCTTTTGCTACTTTTTCATGTACAAATGCGCAAAAAACAGAGAAACAAAGTTTTTCTGAAGAAGCTTTATCTCAAAAATTACTATCTGTTGACGAAAGTCAGGTTGTATTCAAGGATATTTTAAAAAGATATAAAGGAAAGACTCTAGTAATTGAAGTTTGGGCCTCTTGGTGCGGTGATTGTGTAAAAGCAATGCCTAAAGTAAAAGAACTTCAAGCCAACAATACTGGCGTATCCTATTTATTTATTTCTGCAGATAAAACAGCTGATAAATGGAAAATAGGAATTGAAAAACACGAATTAAAAGGTGATCATTACATGATGAATGACGGAATGAAAGGTGTTTTTGGAAAAGCAATTGATTTAGACTGGATTCCAAGATATATCATTATTGACAAAACTGGAAAAATTGTACTCTATCGTGCCATTGAAACCGATTTTGATAAAATTAACGAAACATTAAAAAGTCTAAAATAATATAAAAAAAATCTATAAAAAACAAAAAATTAATACTATCCAAAATGAGAAAACAAATTATTGCAGGAAACTGGAAAATGCATAAAAATGCTAATCAAACTGAAGAATTATTAAACGAATTAATTACAAAAATACCAGCAAAAACAAATGCTCAGGTTATCGTAGCACCAACATTTGTAAATTTAGCTGCTGCCGTTAATAAATTGAAAAATACTCCTATTGGAGTTTCAGCGCAAAATGTTCACCAAGCTGAAGGCGGAGCTTTTACGGGAGAAATTTCTGCTGATATGCTAAAAAGTATTGGAGTTGATACCGTAATATTAGGTCACTCAGAGCGCAGAGCTATTTTTAACGAAACTGATGCTTTAATTGCTAATAAAGTTGATACAGCCTTAAAGCATGAAATGACTGTTATTTTTTGTTTTGGAGAAGAATTAAAAGACCGTCAATCTGACAATCATTTTAATATCGTTGAAAATCAATTACGTGATGGATTATTTCACATTTCAAAAGAATCATGGTCAAATGTAGTTTTGGCGTATGAACCAGTTTGGGCTATTGGTACAGGTGAAACAGCTTCTCCTGAGCAGGCACAGGAAATGCACGAATTTATCAGAGAAACCATTCGTAAAGCTTTTGGAAATGATATAGCTGATGAAGTTTCTATCTTATACGGTGGTTCAGTAAAACCTGAAAATGCAAAGGAGATCTTCTCTAAACCAGACGTAGATGGTGGATTAATTGGGGGGGCTGCTCTAAAAGCTGATGATTTTCTTGCTATTGTAACAGCTATCTAAACATTCAATAATATATATTAAAGAATCCCGATTAATTAAAATTTATCGGGATTCTTTTTTTGGTAATATCTTTTTTTCTATTGAAAATCTATTCTGTAATATTAGAACTCGTTACATAAAAATCTTTACTTACTTCAATCGTTTTATTATCACCAATAATTTTCTCAGACTTCCATTCTGTTGTTGGTTTTAACCAAGTCTCCACTCCATTCAGTTTCACCTTTATCGGCATATCGAATTTAGCCACACAATTAGACCAATGATAACCAAAAGATCCGTCTTTAAAAATATATTCTAAAACCGGAATTTTAGTCGTCGTTAGATATTGTGCAAATACTCTGTTAAAATTAATTCCAGACTGGCTGTTAATATAATCTTCAATCTGTTTAGATGTAACCGTCTGATGATAAAATGTAGTGTTTAGTCCTCTTAAAATAGATTTCCATTTCGCATCATCATTAATTACTTCACGAATCATGTGCAGCATATTTGCTCCTTTCGGATACATATCACCTGATCCTTCGTTATTTACATCATAATGCCCTATAATTGGAATATCATTTTTAATATTTTTTCTACAACCTATCACATATTCAGCTCCAGCCTCTTTACCGTAATAATATTCCACAAAAAGGCTTTCCGAATAATTAGTAAAGCTCTCATGAATCCACATATCAGCAATGTCTTTATAGGTGATATTATTTGCAAACCATTCATGCCCAGATTCATGTATAATAATAAAGTCGAATTTTAATCCCCAGCCAGTTCCGCTCAAATCACGTCCTAAATATCCTTTTTTGTATTGATTCCCATAGGTTACACTACTTTGATGTTCCATTCCTAAATAAGGAGCCTCCACCAGTTTGTAACTATCTTCATAAAACGGATAAGGCCCGAAGCAGCTTTCAAAAGCTTTCAACATTTTTGGAGCATCTTTAAATTGTTCTTTTGCTAATGCTAAATTATCTCTTAAAACATAATAGTCACAATCTAAATTCCCTTTCTCTCCTTCATATTTTTCCGAAAAATTAACATAATCACCAATGTTAATATTTACACCGTAATTATTTATAGGATTAGAAACATACCAATTAAATGTTTTTGTGCCATCTTTTTGTTTTTTGACGCTTTGCAATCTTCCATTTGAAACGTCTGTTAAATCTCCCGGAACATTTACACTAATTAACATATTTTCTACTTCATCATACATGTGATCTTTACATGGCCACCAAACACTGGCTCCTAATCCCTGACATGATGAAGCTATAAAATCTTTTCCATTTTTATCTTTTTTCCAGGTAATTCCTCCATCCCATGGAGGATTAACAGCTTCTTTAGGTTTTCCTCCAAATGAAATAATAATTTCTTTTGTATCTCCTACTCTCTGATCTTCAGTTAACTGAATAAAAAAAGCATTTCCATCTCTTTTAAACTTCAATTCTTTTTCCCCTTGTATTACTTTATAAATTTGCATAGGTTCTTGCAAATCAATTTGCATTTTGTCATACTTGTTTAATACTGTATATCGAACTGTATTTGAACCTATAATAGTCTTATTAAATGGGTTAACTTTTACATCTAAATGGTAATATTTTAAATCCCACCAACTTCTTTCTTTAGTAATACTGCCACGCAAAGTATCCTGATGTGTAAATACTTTTTCAGATTTATTAAGAAGTCCTTGCGAGTACGATGAGGAGATAATAAAAAAAGTGATAAAAACGATTAGATATTTTTTCATTAATTTAAAATTTAGAAATTAAAAGGTTCAATTATTGAACAAAAGTAAACATTCAACTTCTGTTTAAATAAGATATTTTAATATTTTTATGGTGTTTCCCTGCGGGCCGGGCTGTACGCTTTATCTTTTGCGATTGGGTTTCGGGTTTAGAAAGAGGTTCAGTAAATCACAAAAGAATATCTCTGCCATCCCTAACGCGATTCATGGCAAACAAAAGTACTGTTCTCAGAAGAAATTACAAATTTTAAATTCCAATTCCAATTGTCTGAAACCTAAAATACTCCATTTCATAAAATAAAAAAAAACTCCAATCAGCCATAGCCAATTGGAGTTTTCAGTAATCAGAGCGGGACTTGAACCATAAGTGTTCGAAACCTCAAAGTTATTATATTTGAGTCTAAAACAGACTTATGAAATTAGAAGAAGTTTTAGGTTATATTCCGAAAGGAGAATTAGAGAAACTATCACTTGCTTACAACGTAGATTATCAAGTAAAGAAACTTCATGGACAAACGATGTTTCAATTGTTACTTTTTTCTATGCTGAATATCAAACACAATAGTTTGATAGTAATGGAAGAGTTTTATCATTCGTTGGCATTCAAAAGTATTGCAAATACTAGCTATCAAGGCGTAAAATATAATTCAATTAGGGATCGATTAGTAAATATAAATCCTGATTATTTTGAAGCAATATTCAATAGTTGCCTAAAAAAATATCAAGTTAAATATTTGAAGAAAAAGCATAATATTATTTCTTTTGATTCCACGCTGGTTAGTATTTCTTCTAAATTATTAAAAGAAGGTATGCAAATTAATAAACAAGGAGACAAGAAATTTGTAAAATTCAGCATAGCTTTTTCCAACATACCAATCCATTCAAAAATCTTCACAGAACAGTCATTCGTTTCGGAAGATTTTGCATTAAAAGAGTTGGTAAAAGAATGTCCGCTAAGTGCAGACAATATTTTGGTTTTTGATAGGGGGCTTCAAGCAAGGGCAACATTTGAAGAGTTCAACGAGAATAATTTAACCTTTGTAACAAGATTGAATAATTACACTGGTTTTGAAACGGTTAAAAAATTTGAAATTGATGAAAATCAAACAGAAAGATTAATATTAGAA
>NZ_CAIJDP010000085.1:0-12791 GCF_903819435.1 Flavobacterium salmonis
CCAATTTTCCGCTTTCCAATATTTAGTTTTCCAATTTCGGCTGTCAATTAGTTTTCGGTTTCCGCTTTCCAATTTGGGAGCAATCACGCACAACGTTCTGGCGCTTTGAGATGGTGGGGAGTTCGTAAACTGGTACTTTCTATTTAACTTAAACATGATGCGAAACGGCAATTCCACTAAAACCCCACTAGATCAAAACGCCTGTTAGCGGCTGGCTTATTCTATAATACGATTAGTGTTTCTAAATGCGGAAACTACTTCAGGATATTGTTTTAAATTGCACAAAATTGGTTTCCATTTTTCATATCCGTCATTTTGCCTAATAACAAAGTTTTTGTCATGGATAGTAACAATTTTATGATCAAAGTAATCATAGCCAATATAATTCCAATTATAAATATTTGAAGAAATATTACTTCTAAAATATCCTGTTAAGTAAGGTTGTCTGTTAACACAGATAACAAATTGAATTCCATCTTTCATGTTTGGTTTCAGGTGAGTTATTCTATTTCTACCAATTTCTGATAGTATTAATTCACTTTTCTTAAGATTTAATTTTAGAATGTCTTCGTCTGCTACTAATGGTTTTGCTTCAATATTTCCTTTCTTTACAGTAAACTTTCCGCCAAAAATTAATTGTTTTGATATCGAATCATAATTGCAATCTTTTATGTTTTCTAAATTCTTATCGTATTTGATGTTTTTAAGTTTTACATATTCTAATACAGGAATTCCTTCAGTTGTTCTGACTCTTTTTTTTAATAAGTAAATCTCAATCTTTTCTTCATGATTTTCACAAGAGAATAGGAGAGAAGAGAATAGTAAAATCGAAAGAATCTTCTTCATTTTTGTGTTGTTAAAAGCTTGCCGCTAACGTTCTCGCGCTACAAGCAGTTTGGGACTAAATCAGCGTTATCTTTCGGATTTGCCAAATCTTTCAAATACAAACCAATTTTTCCATTAAGCCAAATACCCAAATTGCTTGTAGCGTGTGTTACTGGCTGGTTATTTTGTCGAAATTACAATTAAACCGCAAATTTTTCACGCTTCTGTTGGCAAAATCCAACTTTCACGTTTCTGCTTTTCGGCTCGTAATTTTCGGCTTATTATTTTCAATTATTTACTTTTAATTTCTGCGCTAAACTTTTCAAGTTTCTACTGGCAGATTCCGACTTTCACGCTTCTGCTTTTCAGATTCCAATTTTCAAGTTTCTGTTGGCAAGTTCCTATTTTCACGCTTCAGTTTTTCGTCTGTTTATTTTCAGATTCCAACTTTCCAACTTCTGCTGGTGATTCCAATTTTCACGCTTCTGCTTTGTAAACTTTTTGCGGAAACAATGTTTATTCCAAATCGAAATTACCTGCGTAATTTCGGCATAACTAGCCAGTAACGTTCCTGCGCCTCTAGCTGTTTGCAGCTTATGAAACAGAGTATTTTCGGCTAAACGAAAATAGGAATTAAAAACGATAATTCCACTAAAGTTGCAAATAGCTAGAGACGTATGTTGTGCGAGGTTGCGACACGTAAAGTGAGCAAGTTCTGAAAATCGACAACAGTTCGGTTATGCGGTTTCAATGTTATTTTCTGCTTTCAGATTTCGATTTTCCAGGTTCCAATTTTTCGGCTTTAGTTTGTCAAAATCCAGCTTTAAAGTTCTGATTTTCAGATTCAAAATTTTCAAATTTCGGTTCGTCAAAATCTAGCTTTCAAGTTTCTGCTTTTTAGATTCCAATTTTCCGCTTTCCAATATTTAGTTTTCCAATTTCGGCTCTCAATTAGTTTTCGGTTTTCCGCTTTCCAATTTGGGAGCAATCACGCACAACGTTCCCGCGCTACGAGCAGTTTGGGACTAAATTAAGCCCATTATTCGGATTGGACAAATGATCCCAAATACAATCCGATTTTTCCATTAAACCTAATACCCAAATTGCTTGTAGCGTGTGTTAGTGGCTGTTTTTATTATTCAGTTTTTCTTCACTTTCCAGATTTACTTTTTCAGCGAATTCTATTATTTCGTCATTTTTAGAAATTTTTAAAGCTTCGTTTGAGTATTTTAATCCATTTTCATAATCACCTAAATTGTTATATGCAATTGCTAAATTTATGAATAAAATCGATTTGGTTCGTAGGTTCTTATTAGTTGCAAACTTCAATCCTTTTTTCAATATATCTCTAGCTTTTTCATAGTCTTTAATGCTCATATAATTTCCACCTAAATTCACGTAAGTTTCAATGTACGTACTATCAATAGTTAAGATATTTAATGAAATTTCATTTGATTTTTCAGTATTTCCTAATCTTAATTCTGCTTGTGCAATTGCATTAAGTATTGTTGGATTTTTACTTTCTATTTTATCCGCTTCAACAAATTTTTCTTTTGCTAAATCAAATTTTTCATTTTCAACATTTTCTAAACCTTCGGTGAATACTTTTTGTGCGGATTTATTTTTTATTCCTAAGTTATTGTAAAACAAAACATCTTTTGTGTTCTGTTTGTATTTCATTTCATTTTTGTCTTTGTCTTTGCAGGAAATAAATATTAAGAGAATTATTAAAAGATATAAACTGGTTTTCATTATGTTGATTTTATTTGATTCGGTGTCAAAATAGCCACTAACTCGTTTATATGCGAATAAATTTAACCCGTTTTACTCTGAATGGGTATGTTATACGCATGTTTTGGTTTGTTTTTTTGCGTTTTATTGCAATACAAAAATAAAATTATTTCTTACATATTATAACACGAATAACCAAAAGTATTAATACACTAATCAAAAAGAACCTGAAAACCCCAATAAAATCACCTATTCGAGGAGGGACGCCCTGAATGCAACTACAATCGAAAAGTAATTAAGTTTTTATTAAAGGTCTTTCAAATGTCATTTATTAAAGGCTTTAAATGCTAATACTATTTTGTTAGATTGGTGCTCCCAAAAACTACCTGAAAAGCCTTAAAAACAACGATTTTGATTACTCTTAATACCGTTTAAAACATCTTTTAAACGGTTTTTTTATGCCTCAAAGTAACCAGATCAAAACTTATTGAAATACGAACAAAAAAAAATTGCGGTTAGTTTTGGGGTTAGTGTTGCAGTTAGATAAAAAGATAAAAAAATACCCATCAAGTACCATGTATTCCAAAAAATAGACAAGTTATGGTTATTAAAGTATCTATGTGCGTAGGGATAATACCAAAATGATAAAAGTAAAAATGAAGTTATGTTGTTGATTTTTATATTGTTGTGTTTAAAATGATCGCTTTATCACATGAAATATCTGTATTATATCATTAAGTGAGCAGTCAAAAGGTTTGGAAAGGGGATTTCTTGAAGATAAAGTGATTTTACCATTGTCTTTTAATTCGGTGATATCTTTGTGCCAAATTCCTTTCTTTGAGATGATTACAAATCCGTATCGTGTTTTGTGAAATCCGTTTAACCATAAATGTTTTCCTACTTCCCTCCCTAATATGTCGGCGCCAGAGGGAGTGTCGAACCCGCCATTATTCCACATGCTGTCACCAATAGATTCAAAGCCAACATAATTGCCCCGGCCAATGTGGTCAACCTTAAATGCCATTGTAGAAAATTCTTCTTTTAAGATAACTTCGTCATGGTAAGATTCTACATATGAGGCATATGCGTTAAAAGGAACTTTGATAACCTCAATTCTAATTGTGCCATCTGAATAGATATAATATTTATTTCCGTTGGAATTGAATAGTACTTCAGGTTCTTGAGAATCATCGAAAAGCTTTGCTTCATTTAGAAATAAATTAGTGTCATTAGTCTGAATATTTAAATCTGTGTCAGATGGATGAGGATCCGTGTTTTTTTCCATGTCACCTTCTCCAGTAATCACCCATTCTATATTAATATCTGGGTAGGTAGACAAAAGAGTATCTAAAAAATCAGAATTTACTGTAGTGTATTTGTGCTTGCCTTTGAAATTTCCATAGGTCATACCCAAATCTTCAATAAATTTTTCCTTTACAAGCCCTTTGTATTCAGCGTATTGCAATATTCGTTCTTTAATTGGAGTTATTATTCTATCCATTAAGTGTAAATTAGTTATTATTTTAACTATCTTTGTCGCGACAATAAGACAAAACTATGGAGAAAAATAGTAATGTCCTAACAAACGGACAAAAAACTCAAGAAGAAATTAGCCTATTAGAAGAAAGATTGCAATACGGAGATTATACAACTCTCGGATTAGCACTTAGTTGTACTCCTGATACGGGTAAAAAAAGATTCAAACGTGGAAATATCGAAGCGTTTTTGGCATTGGATAAAATAATCACCTCCCGAGAAGAATTAGTTAAGGATTTACAAAAAAAGAAATAATTCGGATTCTATGTTTGAGTATCAACACAACAAGTTATGTGTAGTAAGCTCATGGCTTTATTCTGAGGGAATAATGACCGAGTCGAACTACAAATACTTGTGTTCAGCCGGAAAAATGAAAAAAGTAACCATTGGTGGTAATGGTCGAAAGGCATTGGTCGCTTATGAATCTATTCCTGACCGTTTTAAAAAGATAATTCGTGAAAAAGGTATTGATCCTTACGCATCAGTAAAAAACATTGTCTTTGGTGATTATATGGAATGGGATCATAAAGCTGAACAATACTTTAGAGATTATCTTTTAGATAATGGTTTGCATTTGCCTGAGGAAAAACAGAAAGAGTACACCCATCAGGCAATTATGTTCAATGCTGTCAAACATATTGCAACAAATGTAGTAGTTCAAAAACGTTTTGGAGGTAAAAAACAAATGTGGGAAAGAATGTTAGAAGCAATTAGCAATTTGCCTGAAACGTGGATGCATACCCGTTATAAAAACGTGGTTTCATTTAAACGTGCTATTCAAAAATATGAACATGATGGTTATAGGGCTATCGTTTCGGGGAAATGGTTAAACTCAAATCCTTCTAAAATTGTCGAGGATATAGCCGATTTTATCCTTTCACAGTATTGCCTTCCTGTAAAGTACACAATTAGCGAGGTTTTGAAAATTTACGAATCAGTTCGCGAATCTAAAGGATGGAAAACTTTATCAGAAAGAGCAATCGGTGCATGGCTCGATAAAACAGAGCAAAAACGTATTTGGATGTTGGCCCGTGACGGTAAGGATGAGTATATGAAACATTTTGGCCATACAGTTACACGTAAACGTTCAGAATGGTTTCCAAATGCATGGTGGGCGATTGACGGTACTAAACTGGATTTGGTTCATTTTGCCAACAACAAGCAAAGAATGGCTGCCGAATTAAAAATAAATGTTGTTTTTGATGTGTATAGCGAAAAAATTATTGGTTGGGATATAGCCTATTCTGAAAATCACGCATCGCACTTTAGAGCTATTAAAATGGCTGTTAATGAATCAGGTTGCCGTCCGTTTCTGTTCACCTATGATAAACAATCTGGTCACACTTCGAACCGCATGCAGAATTTATACGATAAGCTTCCTGCGAAAGGTGGTGCACATTATAGCCATAAAGCAGGCAGAAAGTCTAGCCCGGCAGAACAAATCTTTAACAGGTTACAACAGCAAGTTATATCTAAAATGTGGTTTTCGGACAAACAAAGCATCAAAGTAAGAACAGCAACCAATAAGCCTAACACTGACTTTATTGTAGAGTACAAGAATGCATTGCCAACCGTTGACGAATTCAATAAAATATTCACAGCATTAATTAATAAATGGAATGCAGGAAAACAAGAAGATTGGGAATACAGCCGAACTGAAATGTATAATCAGGAAACTGAACACCGTGAAGAAATCAACATTATGGATCAGCTTTCAATGTTTTGGATTGATGAAACGAAAGTTAAAAAATACTATGCTCACGGAATGCCTCTTACGGTTGAAGGTAAAGACTATCTCTACGAAGTGTATGATGAAACCAATAATGTTGATTTGAATTTTAGACAGAAATATGTTGGGGAAAGTTTAATTGTTCGATATGACCCTGAACGACTGGATGAGTTTGTCGGATTGTATGAATTGACACCTTCAGGAGAAAAAAGATTTGTAGCCTATGCACAATCAAAACGAATGCATGAATCAATTCCGGTTCTAATGAAAGGTAATTCAAAGGCATTATTACTCCAGGATGTTTCTGTTCGGGATCAGGAATTAAAACGAGATCATGAGGCATACGAAAGATTAATTCAGCGTACAGGTATTAACAGAGAAAGCCTAATCGAAGAACAGCAATTGATGGTTAAGTTTCAGGGGCACTTACCAAAAGAAGAACAAATGGCAACTGATTCAAACGGCTTTTATTCCAGATTTTAAACTCTTTAAATAATATTTAAACTCTTATTAAACCTATAAAAATGACACATCAGGACAAAATTCAAATCGTAGAAGTATTAGAAAAATTTATTATACAAAAAGGTTCAGCAAATAAAGTTGCTGCCGACATGCCGGGAGTATCACCTGCTACATTATCACAAATGAGAAATCACAATTGGGATTTAATTGCTGCTGAAATGTGGCGAAGAGTTGCCAAATATGTTGGCCTTTCTGCTAATGAGTGGAATTATGCAGAAACTCGTAATTCGAAAGATTTGTTACAATTCTTTAGCGAAAGTCAACAGTTTTCAATGGTAATGGCTATCACAGGTAAAGCAGGATCGGGAAAAACAGAAACGGCCAAAAAATACGAATCAGACAATAAAAATACCTTTTTATTGTCTTGTAACGAATATTGGGACAAACGCTGGTTTTTGCGTGAATTGTTGGGAAAAATGGGTAAAGAGTATGCTGGTTCAACAATGCCAGAAATGATGTATAAAGTGGTTTTGCATTTAAAATCTTTAGAATCTCCAATGATCATTTTAGATGAAGCTGATAAACTGGCTGATAATGTGCTTCTGTTTTTCATTACTCTTTATAACGAGCTTGAAAATCATTGTGGTATTGTTCTTATGGCAACACACTTCCTTGAAAAAAGAATTAGGAGAGGTATAGCAACAGAAAAGAAAGGGTATCGAGAAATCTACAGTCGTGTAGGGCTAAGATTTATTGAACTTGAAAACACAAGCTACAGTGATGTTCAAAATATATGTGTTGCAAATGGTTTAGAGGATACCTTAATGATTCGAACCATATCAAAAGACTGCGAAGGCGATGTAAGACGAGTCAGAAGATTGATTTATGCACACAAAAGAGCATCATAATGGATTTTCGCTATCACCCTATAATAGAAGATCTCAAAATCAATGAAAATGGTACAGAGATATACTACAATGATGTTTTATTAAAACCTTTTGAAAACGATAAAACCAGGAAAAATCCAACACTAAAGGTAAACTTTCTCAATAAAGCCCATTCAGTAACAAAATTGATTTGTGAGGCATGGAACGGTTTGAGAGAGCATTCCGGACAACGAGTAAGTAAAATAAATCAGTTTTCTGACAATCATTATTCAAATTTAGAATGGAAAGAAGGTGCTTCAAGTGGTGTGGGTAATTGGAAACAGAAGTTAAAACATGAGGACATTCCCAAAATCATCGAATTGCTGCAAGTAGGAAAATCCAAAACACAAATAGCCCGCATGTTCAATGTAGATGATGTAACTATTTTGAGAAATATAAAAAAGCATGACAAAGAAAATCAATAGAGCCTACTCTGTATCAAACGTTCTTTCAAAAAAATTCAATCCCTTAGAATTTACTGGCGAATGGAAAAATACATTAGGAACACCCGATAAAGCTTTTTCGGCAATCATATTTGGCGGTTCTGGTCAGGGTAAAACAGAAGCAGCAATAAAATTTGCAAAGTACCTGACCAATTTTGGCAAAGTTGCCTATGATTCTTTAGAGCAAGGATTATCTGCAACAATTCAAAACGCACTTGTCAGAAATCACATGGATACTTGCGGAAATTCTTTTATCCTGCTTGATCGTGAGCCATTTGATGAATTGATTATCAGAATGAGTAAACCAAAATCACCAGACTTTCTTTTTGTCGATTCGGTTCAATACACAAGGATTAACAAAGTACAGTATTATCAACTAAAAGAACTGATGTTAAAGAAAGGAAAAGGTATTGTTTGGATTTCGCAGGCAAAGGGAAAAGAGCCTAAAGGTGCCTTGGCAGACGATATAAGATATGATGTTGATTTGAAATTATGGGTTGAGGGATTTAAGTTATTCCCTGATGGAAGGTTAAACGGTGGTGGTGAAGATTTTGCCATTTTTCCGGAGAGAGCAGCAAAATACTGGAGAGAAATTATTTAAACGTCAAAAAACATGAATAACAAAAACAAAATTATCGATCATTTACAGTTAACATCAGCGCAATATGATGAAAGATTATTTCAAATATTTTGGTGTTGGTGTCAAAAATTTGGCAAAACTATAAATCATTCACAACAGTTATTAGCCAATCATGGCATTGCTAAATGGTGGTATGCAGAGTATGAAAAAATAGAAGCAAGGTTTATTGAAGCAATGCCTCATTTGCCGCTACACACCAATAGTTTAGAATATCACTATTTCGGTTTTATCGATCAAATGAATACGATTTATCCAAAACCTTTAATAGATGCTATTTCAGTAAGTGTACAAAAAGAAGAAATTAAAATTACTAAAACACTACCTACTTATTATGCGAACTAAAAACCAATTAAAAAACAAAAAGGCTGAATTAGAACAATGGTTAACCGACAATCCTAACCATCCAGACAGGATAAAGATTCAATCAGATTTAAACAATGTTATTAACAAACTCTTAGAAAAAGAAAAATGATAAACTCAAACATTAGCGACCAAGAAGCCAAAGCGCGCTTAGATTTTTTAGACATCATAAATTCATTTTTGTTTGAGGATGTCCCCGTAAAGATTAAAGGCGAAATCCAATACCGAAAACGAGGGATCCTCACAGATGGTGAAAAAATTTGCTTAAGTCAGGAACGAGCTGCAATAAGGGATTTCCTTTCATATAAAAAAGGTGAGATTGATAAAAAGCAAGTTCGAAATTATAAGGTTTCGGATAAAATAGAAGATAAAATAAATACCTGTGTAATTATTATCAAGCAAACCAACTGGCTAAAAACCTTTAAGAGACAATACTATTAATCATTAAAAAAATATCATTATGAATACTCAAACATTATCAAATCAAAGTTTAAACCTATTGGATTTATCTAATTATAGCCCGGAACAGTTAAGAGCTGCACTTGCGAAAGCAGAATCAAGGAAAGAAGAAGATCGTACAGCCTATAAGGAAATAGTGGAGCAAACAGTGCCTAAAGCTGTTCATCTATTGTTGCAAGCTTCAGATCTTCTTTCAATAGCTAAAACAGAAGCTTTTAAATACTTCGAAAATGTTTTAAAACTTAAAGCTGATGTATATGGTGTAAAGGAGAAACAAATGACACATACTTTTTCTTATGAAAAAGGAGAGATTACCATTGGCTATCGAATTAATGATGCCTGGGACGATACTGTAAATGCCGGAATTGCCAAAGTTGAAAAATTCATTTCATCATTAGCGAAAGACAAAGAAACAGCTGCATTGGTAAGAATGGTATTCAATTTATTGAAAAAAGATGCAAAAGGTAATTTAAAAAGTAACCGTGTTTTAGAGCTTCAAAAATTAACAAAGGACTTTAATAGCGAAGAATTTACAGATGGTGTTGATATAATTTCCAAAGCTTATAAACCTAAAAAATCAGTTTGGTTTTGTGAAGCAGCCGTGATAAATGATGACGGAACAAAAACAGCAGTACCGCTTTCATTAAGTGCTGTTGATTTTACAAAAAACTACAAATTCAATTTTTACAATGAACCAGTCAAATCTTAGTACAATTATAGTATTGGTTATTGTACTCATCATAACCAACCGAAAGGAAATAGCTACTTTTAACGAATGGCTGCAATTTAGGATTAAAACACTTCTTAAACAGAATTTCGGCAAGTAGTTCAGTTTACCGGATATGATCAAACGTTTTGTATCCGGTATCAATATTACCATAATCAGTAATAATCTCAACTATTACACAAATCAGTCATATTATGGAAACTTCAACCACTCCAATTGTTACAATGGCAACATCAGAGCAAAAACGATTAATTGCCATACACACACCCAATAAAGATACAAAGGAAGAATGGGTGCAATGGGCTACGGCAGATGAAAAAAGGACCTCTACAAATGATTTGACTTTCGACCAGGCGAATAGGATTTTAAAACAGCTTGGTTTAAAAGAACATGTAAAAGATCTATGGTCAAAATTTGACAAAAAAAATGCCCAGCACATGTCAATTTTAGCAATTCTAAGGACAGCACAATGGACTAAAAAAGTGAATGGAAAAGAGGTTGCAGATCTTGACGTTTTAGATCATTTTTTAAAAACAAAATCGCCTGTTAAAAAGCCATTAAAGAAAATGAACTACGAAGAAACCAGTAAAGTTATTCACTCACTTAACCAATCAGTAAAATGGATATTCAGCAAATAAATTGTTCCCACAGAGAAAAGAAAATCAAAGTGTTAGATGCTGTATGCGGATGCGAAACAACAGTAATTGTTTGCTGTGATTGCGAAAAAGAATTAACAGAACCTAAAACCGAATGCTAAAATGCAAATAGATCTAAAACTTCCACCAGAAACATTTGTAATAATAGCGGCGACCCTACAGCCTGTTTACAACACCAACCCTATAACAAGAAAGGAGAAATCAATGTTTTCAATTGCTTTAGATATTACTAATAAAATGGATTCAAAAACAGGATTTCTTAAAAAACAATCCACCTTGTTTGATAGTAAAAAGAAATTAAAAATAACATTCAAACATCACGAAGCCGATATGTTAGAAATCATATTACTGGATCAGATTAAATATGTTGAAGATAAATATATAAGGCTTCAAATTCAAAACACAATTGACCTGTTAAATCAAAAATTAGCATAATGAATCAAACCATATACATTGCCGGAAAAGTAACCGGAGAGTTGCCAGAACCAACAACAGATAAATTTAAAAAAAAGCAAATCGAACTAGAAGCAAAAGGATTCGATGTTGTGAATCCAATAGAAGTAGTGAATAATGTTAATGAGAATTGGCACACTGCTATGGAAATGTGTTTGCAAGCTTTAGAGTCTTGTGATGCTATTTTTATGGTGCCGTGTTATGTTGAAAGCAAAGGAGCAAAAATAGAGCTTAAAACAGCTAAAGAAATGGGTATTCAGATCTACTACAATTTAGAAGAAATTATATAAAAATGAGCCTTGTTAGAACCTACACCGTAAAAATGCAGTCGGGCGATATATGGCAGTTTAAATACAATTTAAACGGTATTTTAATCTTCTTTAATGTACTGGAAGGAAACCTAACTCCAAAACAAGAAAAGTTTCTTTATCTGGATGGTAAATTTCCATGGAAAGAAGAGCATATAAAAGCCTGGTCGAAACTTTATAAAACTACAACTGTAGAAGTTGGTGAGCCCGATTTATCCTTCGCTGCATTCTGGAAATTATATCCATCAAATCCACTTTCAAAGAAGAAACTTGCAAATGAAAGATTCCTTAAATTAAAGGAGGCTGATAAAATAAAGATCTTCTTAAAAACCCCCGAATTTATAAAAGAAAAAATTAAGCAAAACTCGCCCTTTCCTTATGCTGAAGTATATATAAATCAGCGCTGGTGGGACCAGTAATTTGATTATCGCAAGAAAAAGAAACGGCTCATTAATGAGCCGTTTCTTTTTCTTGCCAGTTTAAAAATTAATGGAATTATTGTTTGTTAAGTTTTCAATCTGATATTTTAAATCAGCTAAAATTAACTGATTTGAACAGAAAGTTTCTTCCATAAATGCAAAAACACAGAACAAGCATCAAATAATTTTGGCAGTAATTACTTATTTTTTATATGTTTGTTTTTTAAACGAGCTAATGAGGTTTAAATATGAAAAATTAAAGAACCCCAAAGCTGCAGGATTATAATGCTATTGGTGTAATTATCATTCAACTAATTTTTATTTATAAATAATTCAATTCTCAAAATGAAAAAACTACTATTGCTTACTTATTTGTTGTTATCAATTTCGGCACAATCTCAGGAAGTATCACCCTACTATCCGGCAAAGCATGTTGTAGATAGAGCTTCTACTTTTACAAGTCAAATAACTTATTTTGATATGAATTACATTACAAATAATATCAGTGAGTTTCTTAAGTATAGAATGAGTATGGTTGTGACAAAAAGCGATGATAGTAAATTGCTTTATGATGGCGGATCTTACACAATAACCTACACTGACAGATTAGCGCAGTCCGGATATAAAATCCTTGTTTTTAATTACAGCATTGGAAAAGTTGACGATATTTATACAATTAAATCTTTGAAAATTACAGGGGCAGAAGACCGTCTTATTCCTTTCTTTGTTAATTTTTGGCAAACAACTAAAAACTTTACAGCTCCTGCAGGTAATTCGGATGTATCACTTTTGACAGGTCAGGATGTTGCAAAATTTTATTTTAACAAAGGCAAACCCTATATAATGGTTACAAATAATACCTTTAAATCAATAGAAGAATTTAAAGCATATTTCCAAAAACTAAAAGGTTAGAAATCCAAAAGCCACTGTAAAAAGTGGTTTTTTTATGGCTTCAAATCATGTTTTAAAATAGGAATAAATAAAGCTCCAAACTACAGGATCATAATCCTACTTGGTCTAATTATCATTCAACTAATTTTTATTTATAAATAATTCAATTCTCAAAATGAAAAAACTACTATTGCTTACTTATTTGTTGTTATCAATTTCGGCACAA
>NZ_CAIJDP010000085.1:12891-13902 GCF_903819435.1 Flavobacterium salmonis
TCTCAGGATTTTGCAAAAGACACTCTTTTAGTTAATGGTACACAACCCGCCTCAATTATTAGAATCAAAAATCATAAAATATTTATAGCCCAAAATAAAGAAATGCAAAAATCATATATAAAACAAAAGGATGGTTCTTTTGTCTCTAATGGAGTTCCATATGTAGAAATCTATATAGATAAAAAAGCACATACTATTGGTAGTACAACAGAATATGTTGATATCATGTTTGATAAATTAAATACTGGTCCTGGTAGCAGTAATGAAATAATTGCATTAGATAATACCCGAATATTAATTCACTATAGAAAAATAGAAAAAGAAAAAAAGGAACAAATGGTTGTATTTTATCCACTTGCAGATAGATTTTTAAATTTCAGTTTTGTTTTTTATTATACAGATGATGATAATAGATCTAGTAAGGAAAATGCAGTTTATTCTATTATCAAAGATGGTATTTTGGTTTTAGAAGATTATTTTTTATATCGTAAAATTTAAACCCACACAGTGGATTTTTTTTATGTAGAAAAAATTTATATTTTTGCCACTATGACACGCAATGAAAGACTTACCGAAAGAAACAACCAAGTGAGAAAGCTTTTTTATGATCTACAGGTAAAAAATCCGAAGTGGCGTATTGATGCTATCATTGAAGAAGTTGCCGACAGGTTCTTTTTATCTAACAGAACTATTGAGGCTATCATTAAATTCGAAGGCGTCTACAATGATAATGCTAAGGCAGCAGAATCTGTACAGCCAACATTATTTCAATTTTTATAAAGTATAATAAATTTTTATTTGCATAGTCAGACTTACGGGTAGGGCAAAGCAGGCGTTTAGTAGCAATACTAAACGCCTGTTTGATTTATAACAATTAGGTTTCCTTTTTTATAAAAACAATACCCTTTTATTTATTGCAAATTCCGGTTATATTGATCACCCCATTCCGTTTTAAAGTGAGCACCTGATTCCAGTTCAAAATGACCACCTAATTCCGGTGCAAAGTGAGCA
>NZ_CAIJDP010000086.1 GCF_903819435.1 Flavobacterium salmonis
TGTTGCGGGTGCAAAAGTACAACCTTTATCCACTTTACCAAGCCTTTTTATTATAAAATTTCAACCTTTTTTTATTCTTTTTCTTAACTGTCTGGTAACAGCTTGTTTATAATTTAACTTTTTTATTTTAATATAAGTTTTTTCTTAACAATAATACAGTTTTAATACTTTCTATTATGCTAAGGTTACCCATTTTGAAGAGTTTTTAGTATTTATTGCCTTTTTTATCTGAATTTATTATTATTTCAAAACCTCCATCCCTAACTTAACCTCTTCTAAAAACCGGATTTTTAACCCTGGAAGCATCCGAAATCCTTTTTATAGAGAGTATTCAAAAAAGATAGAAGGAATATGCTACTTATTATTGTCTATTCTCAATTTTTAAATTCCAATCGGTACCTAAAAAAGACTTCATCTTCCTTCAACCTGACACATTCTATAAATATATATTATATGTATACTCAAAAACAAACCCCAGATGTTTTGAAAACCTGTCGGATACAAACTTATATTTATAGTATAGCAAAAAAACTATACTTATATATTACTCTAAAACTAAAAAAAAACCGACAAGACTAATCTTATCGGTTTTTTCTGTTTTCTATTTTTTTTATCTCTTATTTCTTAACCGGGAATTTCCAATCAAACTCATCTTTATTATTAATGATTGCTCCTATTTCGAATTTCACTACTTCATCAAATTCAGTTTGCAGAATGAACCAATTGTCTTCGTTGAAATAATTTTCAAAAGTATCAAAAGTCTCCTGATTGTATTTTGTAATTCCTTTGGTTGCCAAATCTTTTTTTACATCTGCAATTTTTCTTCCTATTAACTTAAATCCGAAAACCTCGAGATCATTACTGGAAGCAACTGCATATCCTAATTTCAGATCTTCTTCCTGATAGAAAGTTAATCTTATTTTTTGTTCATTGTAAACAAAAATTACATTATCATCTTCATCTTTGTAATTCTTATCAGGTTTTCCTAAAACTGCTGTTACATCATTTTGCTTCATTCCGAAAAGCAATTTATCAATTCCTGATTTTAGATTTATTTTCATATTTCGCTATTAATTTTAAAGTGCTAATTTCGTGAAGTTTTTATAAATTCTACAATTTTTGTTTTAGTTTTTCCTTGACTTCGCCAAACCATTCATTTCTAAGAATACTTAAAACGATTGAATCGCGTCGAACTCCATCTTCTGCTGTTGGCATATGACTTCGCAAAACGCCTTCGACTTTACAACCAATACTTTTCATTGCAGCAATACTTCGGTCGTTATTATTATCAGCACGGAATTCTACACGTTCTAGTCCGAGAGTTTCAAATGCAAATTGAAGTAATAAAAATTTACAATGTTTATTAAGTCCGGTTCCCCTGAATACAGAACCGTACCAGGTATATCCTAACTGAAGAGTTTTAAAATCTAAGTTTATATCGTAAAATCGGGTTGAGCCTGCGTATTTTTGGGATTTTTTATCAAAAACTATAAAAGGAAATTCTTTTTTGGCTTCTCTTGCTTTTATAGCAGACTGAATATAATTGATGAGATTTTCTTTTCCGTCAGCGCCTACTAAAGAATATTTCCAGGTTTCGGGCTCGTTGATAGATATTTCTAATAAATTTTCAACGTCTGATTCCTGCAGGGAACGCAATAAAACAAAATCATCTTCTAAAAAAATATTATCTGTGAAATTTAAATCTGATGTCATGAAGGAATTTTAAAATTATAGAAGAGAAAAATTACTCGCTCATTTCGTCATAGCGTTCCGGAACTTGTGGATCATATAAAGGACATTTGAACTCTTCCAGTAAATCTACCAGTTTGTTCATAGTTTTGCCTTCGGTCCCGTAACAGTCTATTTTTATGCTTTGTGGTGTAGTAATAATTTGAAAAGCACCTTTTCCAGTATTATTTTTCCAGCTGTTTTCATCCACTTTTTCCCATTGTGAGAAAACTGAGCCAATTCGGTTAAGGATTATCTGTATGGGAAGAATTTCAAGACCTTCAATTTCCTGCTTTTCAAGTAAAGCTTCATAAACTTCCTGATTATTCAGGTAAATTTCGTCTAAATATCTCCAAAAAAGCAGTTCATACATATCTTTAAATTAAAAGATTAAAACATTGAAAGATTAAAAAATTCAGATCTTGAAAATTATGGATAACCACTGTAATTCTTATGCAACTATAATTTTAGCCCCGATAGAAGTGAAAATCCTTTTGCTTTTTCTTTAAAAAGCAAAAGATTGTAACGAATAGCGGGATTAGCTCCTAAAAAAGCTAATAGTTATATATTTTAATATTCGAAAGTTCCGTATTCGCTGGTGATAGTCAGTTTTTTAACATCAGCAGCTTCTACCCTTCCTACGATTTGTGCATCGACATTGAATGATTTTGAAATCGCAATAATATCCTGAGCAATATTTTCAGGCATATAAAGTTCCATACGATGACCGCAGTTGAAAACCTGATACATTTCTTTCCAATCTGTTTTTGATTGCTCCTGAATCAGTTTGAACAATGGCGGAACCGGAAATAAATTGTCTTTTACAATATGTAAATTTTGAACGAAATGTAAAATTTTAGTCTGCGCTCCTCCACTGCAATGCACCATTCCGTGTATTTCATTTGGCGTATAAGTGTCTAAAATTTTCTTAATGATTGGCGCATAAGTTCTGGTTGGCGAAAGCACTAACTGCCCTGCATTTATTGGACTGTTTTCTACAGCATCAGTCAAATTAACCTGACCTGAATAAATCAATTCTTCAGGAACGGCTGCATCAAAACTTTCAGGGTATTTTTTAGCTAAATATTTTCCGAAAACATCGTGACGTGCAGATGTTAATCCGTTGCTCCCCATTCCGCCGTTATAGCTTTTTTCGTAAGTTGCCTGTCCGAAAGAAGCCAAACCAACGATTACGTCTCCGGTTTTAATGTTTGCATTGTCTACAACATCACTTCGTTTCATACGGGCCGTAACGGTTGAATCTACAATAATAGTACGAACCACATCCCCAACATCAGCAGTTTCTCCTCCTGTTGAATGAATCGTTACGCCGAAAGATTTTAATTCGTTTATTAATTCTTCTGTTCCGTTGATGATTGCAGAGATAACTTCGGCAGGAATTAAATTTTTGTTTCTTCCGATAGTGGAAGAAAGCAGAATATTATCGATTGCTCCCACACATAATAAATCATCAATATTCATGATCAAAGCATCCTGAGCGATTCCTTTCCAGACTGAAATATCTCCGGTTTCTTTCCAGTACATATACGCCAAAGACGATTTTGTACCGGCTCCGTCAGCATGCATAATCAGGCAATGTTCTTCGTCCTGCGTTAAATAATCAGGAACGATTTTACAGAAAGCCTGCGGAAATAAACCTTTATCAATGTTTTTTATGGCGTTGTGTACGTCTTCCTTTGATGCCGAAACACCTCTTTGTGCGTACCTTTTGCTAGAATCTGAACTCATGAAACTTAGTTTGTGTTGAATGTGGTGCAAAGATAATCCCTTTTTTTAATTCTTTGATGATTCGTAAGTTTGATTGACAAAAAAATCCAATCTAACTTAAAACACTACCATTCAATTTCTTTTAATCCCTTTGCTTTCAGGAAAGTATTGGTCTGGCTAAAATGTTTGTTTCCAAACCAAAATCCTCTGTTTGCACTTAAAGGCGAAGGATGTCCAGATTTTAAAATATGATGTTTTGAAGCATCAATCAAAGTTGCTTTTTTCTGAGCAAAACCTCCCCAAAGCAAGAAAACGACATTTTCTTTTTCAGCAGAAATTTGTTTGATAACGGCATCAGTAAATTTTTCCCACCCCTTTCCCTGATGGCTTCCGGCTTCAGATTGTCTGACTGTCAAAGTTGCATTTAAAAGAAAAACACCCTGATCTGCCCAACGTTCTAAATTCCCGGTTTTGGGTAACGGCTTACCTAAATCGGTTTCTATTTCTCTAAAGATATTATATAAAGAAGGTGGAAATGGAATTCCGTCATTTACAGAAAAACACAAACCATTCGCCTGATTGGCACCATGATAAGGATCTTGTCCGATAATCACCACCTTTACCTGATCGAAATGACAATGATCAAAAGCTGAAAAAATCTGGCTACCTTTTGGATAACAGACTTTTGTCGTGTATTCAGATTTTACAAATTCAATTAACTCATTGAAATACGGTTTTTCGAATTCTTCATTCAAAACCGGCTTCCAGGAATCATGTATTTTAACGTCCATAATTTTTTTATGCGAATTTCAGAATTTTTTTATTGAAATCATATTTACAACGAATAAAATTAGATCTAAACTTTACAGTTCTCGATGCTACTATTTTTTGTATTTTTGCCTTCACTTTCTTAAAGAAATTAAATGATTAGTATTACCGAAAAAACATTACAAGATTTACAATTTCCAACCGTTCTCGAAACCATTTCAGATGGATGCAATACCGATATTGGAAAAGAAAAAGCTTTACAAATAAAACCATTTAGAGACAAAGAAACTTTGATGCAGGCCTTAATGCAGACCTCTGAATATGTTTCGTCTTTTGAAAATAACAACGCCATTCCGAATCACGGATTTGACCCCATCACGCATGAAATTAAGTTTTTGGCAATTGAAGACAGTTTTCTTGAAGTGGGAAGTTTCAGAAAAATCGCCAATCTTTCTGCAACGACAAATGTCCTGTTGAATTTCTTACGAAAATTCGACGATTATTATCCAAACTTAAATGCAAGAGCATCACGTGTAGAACTGACCAAAGATATCATCACTGCAATTGATGCGATTGTAGATAAATACGGAGAAATAAAAGACAATGCTTCTCCTGCTTTATTAAGTATTCGCCAAAATATGAATTTGGTTCGCGGTAAAGTAAACCAAAGTTTTGGTGTTGCACTGACACAATACAATGGTTTAGGATATCTTGATGATATTAAAGAAAGCTTTGTGCAAAATCGCAGAGTTTTAGCTGTTTTAGCCATGTATCGCCGTAAAGTAAAAGGTTCAATTTTAGGTAGTTCCAAAACCGGAAGTATTGCTTATATCGAACCTGAAGCTACACTAAAATATTCTCGTGAATTAGCCAATTTAGAATACGAAGAGAAAGAAGAAATTACGAGAATTTTAAAGAATTTATCGAATGTGATTCGACCATATCTCCCTTTACTAATTGAATATCAGGATTTTTTAAGTGATATTGATGTCGTTGCCGGAAAAGCAAAATACGCTAACAGAATTAACGCAATCCTTCCAACAATTACTGAAGAAAGAAGATTGTTCTTTAGAGAAGCGTATCATCCGATTTTGTATCTGAATAACAAACAAAAACAAGAAGTTACGCATCCTCAGACCATTGAATTAAAACAAGATAACCGAATCATTGTGATTTCCGGACCAAATGCGGGAGGAAAAACCATTTCGCTTAAAACTGTTGGTTTATTGCAATTAATGCTGCAATCCGGGATGTTGATTCCGGTTCATGAGCGAAGTGAAACTTTTTTGTTTGACAGAATCTTAACTGATATTGGAGATAATCAGTCTATTGAAAACCATTTAAGTACTTACAGCTACCGATTAAAAAACATGAATTATTTCTTGAAGAAATGTAATCATAAAACCATGTTTTTGATTGACGAGTTTGGTACAGGTTCAGATCCTGAACTGGGTGGTGCTCTGGCAGAAATTTTCCTTGAAGAATTTTATCATCGTGAAGCGTTCGGAATTATCACTACGCATTACTCCAATTTAAAGATTTTGGCTAACGAATTACCATATGCAACGAATGCCAATATGATGTTTGATGAAAAATCACTCGAACCGATGTACAAACTGGCTTTAGGTCAGGCCGGAAGTTCGTTTACTTTTGAAGTTGCGCTGAAAAATGGAATTCCGTTTGGACTGATTAATCGTGCGAAAAAGAAAATTGAAGTTGGAAAAGTTCGTTTTGACAAAACTATTGCAACACTACAAAAAGAGCGTTCAAAATTGGAAAAAACTTCTCTGAATTTAAAAGAGGAAGAAACCAGAGCACGTGAAGAAAGCAAAAAGATGGAAAACATCAATGTAAAAATCAAACAGAAACTGGAAAGCTATCAGGAATTGTATGACAGCAACCAGAAGACCATTTACATTGGTCAGAAAATTGAAGATATCTCTGAGAAATATTTCAACAATAAAAACAAGAAAGAGCTTATTGGAGAATTTTTGAAAATCATAGAAATTGAAAATTCAAAACGTAAAAAAGCAACTCCTAAAGAAGCCAAAGCCATAATCGAAAAGAAAAAAGAAGTTGTTGCTGAAGTTGCTGTACAAGTTGAAGAAATCCGAAAAGAGAAAAAAGAGAAGAAACTTAAACCTGTAATTGAAAAACCAAAACCTATTTTAAAGGTTGGTGACCGTGTTCGAATGCTCGACGGAAGATCTGTTGGAAGTATTGATGCTATCGAAAAAAATAAAGCAACAGTAAATTACGGTATTTTTACGTCGAAAGTAAGTCTGGATGAACTGGAATTGGTAGAAGCTGTGAAGAAATAGTATTTTATTTTTCACAATCAGAAGTCTTTGCGAGGAACTAAGCAATCACACTAAAATAAACAAGTCCTTCAAATAGGCGATTGCTTAGTTCCTCGCAATTACAAAAAACTTAAAAATTTTAAACATGAAACCAGGATTTGTTTACATCATCACCAATAAATATCAAACTGTTGTTTACACTGGTGTGACTTCAAATCTTTCTGAAAGAATTTTAGAACACAAAAGCAAAAAATATCCAAAGTCATTTTCGGCTCGTTATAATGTAAACATTTTAGTTTATTATGAGCAATTTCAGTGGATTGAAGATGCCATTACAAGAGAAAAACAAATCAAAGTAGGTTCAAGAGAAGCAAAAAATGATTTAATTCGTTCAATGAATCCAACCTGGAAAGATTTGTATGAAGAAATAAAAAGTATAATTACTGAATAATAAAAGTTAAAAATGGAAGTACATAGTGAGATTGCTTCGTTCCTCGCAATGACTGCCGGGAACAAAAAAATAATCCTCTTCGACGGTGTTTGTAATTTATGCAACGGAGCAGTTCAATTCATTATCAGGCACGATAAAAAAGATATTTTTCGTTTTACAGCATTGCAATCTGATTTGGGAAAAGAAATTTGCAGTTATATTGGTGTAGATCAGACTAAAATTGACAGTATCATTTTCTATAATCCCGGAGTCGCTTATTACTACAAATCATCTGCAGCTATTGAAATTGCAGAAGAATTAGGCGGGATTTACAGTTTAATTTCAATTTTTAAAATTTTCCCTGAAAAAGTACGGAATTACATTTACGATTATATTGCTAAAAACCGCTACAAATGGTACGGCAAAAAAGAAAGCTGTATGATTCCGACACCGGAATTGAAAGCTAAATTTCTGTAAATTTCAATTTGATACAATATTGTCATTTCGACGGAGGAGAAATCTTCACAAGAAGCTCGACAAAGATTGATCTATTTGGAACGGAGTTACTCGGGAAGATTTCTCCTCCGTCGAAATGACAAACTACATTAAAAATTATTAAAACAAAAAATCCCAAATTTCAAATCTTTTACAATTTGGAATTTGGGATTTTAAAATTAAAATTTTCAGAAAACTATCTAATCAATTTTCTGTATTTCAAACGTTTTGGAGTTAAATCACCGCCAAGACGTTTCTTTTTGTTTTCTTCATAATCAGAGAAACTTCCTTCGAAGAAATATACTTCAGAGTCACCTTCAAAAGCTAAGATATGTGTACAAATTCTATCTAAGAACCATCTGTCGTGCGAAATAATAACGGCACAACCTGCAAAATTCTCTAAACCTTCTTCAAGAGCTCGAAGGGTGTTTACATCAAGGTCATTCGTAGGCTCATCCAGTAAAAGTACATTTCCTTCTTCTTTTAATGTCATTGCTAAGTGAAGACGGTTACGTTCTCCTCCAGAAAGCATTGAAACTTTTTTATTCTGTTCTCCACCACCAAAGTTGAAACGTGATAAATAAGCTCTTGAGTTTACTTGTTTTCCACCCATCATAATTAATTCCTGACCGTCTGCGAAGTTCTCCCAAATCGATTTATTTGGATCGATGTTAGAGTGTGATTGATCTACATAAGCGATTTTCACAGTTTCACCAACTGAAAATTCTCCACTGTCAGTTGCCTGTTCTCCCATAATCATTTTGAAAATGGTAGATTTACCAGCACCGTTTGGCCCGATAATTCCAACAATTCCGGCTTGTGGTAAAGTGAAATTCAGGTTATCGTACAATAATTTGTCTCCAAAAGCCTTAGCTACACTTTTTGCTTCAATAACATTCGTACCTAAACGTGGACCATTTGGAATGTAGATTTCCAGATTTTCGTCCAATTGTTTTTGGTCTTCATTTAATAATTTATCGTAGTTCTGTAAACGCGCTTTTTGTTTTGTCTGACGACCTTTTGCTCCCTGACGAACCCATTCTAACTCACGCTCTAACGTTTTTCTGCGTTTAGAAGCTACTTTTTCTTCCTGAGCCATACGGTTTGATTTTTGATCTAACCATGAAGAATAGTTCCCTTTCCATGGAATACCTTCTCCTCTATCCAACTCAAGAATCCAACCTGCAACATTATCAAGGAAATATCGGTCGTGCGTTACAGCAATAACAGTTCCTGCATATTGTGCTAAATGCTGCTCTAACCAAAGAACCGACTCAGCATCAAGGTGGTTGGTAGGCTCATCCAAAAGTAATACATCCGGCTGCTGCAATAATAAGCGACATAAAGCTACACGACGACGCTCACCTCCTGAAAGGTTTTTGATAGGTGTATCGCCTTCCGGCGTACGCAATGCATCCATTGCGATTTCTAATTTGGTATCGATTTCCCAGGCACCAAGAGCATCAATTTTGTCTTGTAAAGCTGCCTGACGATCCATCAATTTGTCCATCTTATCTGGATCTGAATAATTTTCTTCAAGACCAAATAAATCATTGATTTGATTATATTCTTCTAAAACTGCCATTGTTTCAGCAGCTCCTTCACGGACAATTTCGATAACGGTTTTAGAATCATCAAGGATTGGCTCCTGCTCCAAATACCCAACTGTATATCCTGGCTGAAAAACCACATCTCCCTGATAGTTTTTATCTACACCTGCAATAATTTTTAAAAGCGAAGATTTTCCGGAACCGTTAAGACCTAAAATACCAATTTTAGCTCCGTAAAAGAAACTTAAATAAATATTTTTAAGTACCGGTTTGTCTGCTCCCTGATAGGTTTTGCTCAATTTCTGCATTGAGAAAATTACTTTCTTATCGTCTGACATATTATGTTTATTGTTTTTAGTTTATTATTTATTGTTAAATTACTTAAATTTAAGTCCCTTGATTTCACAATTTCTTAAATGATTCATCATTGCTCCTATTTTATTTTTTTCAATTTCAGTCATTTCATTTAATTTAAAATGTTGTTCTTTTGAAATCAATTTTTTATCAAAAGGTCTATAAGATTGTGACTTTGCTTCTCCAGCTGAACCTTTTGCTATACTTAAAAATTGTATAAATTCTCTATTTCCATTTCTTTCAAAACCTTCTGCAATATTATCCATTACAGATCCTG
Source organism: Flavobacterium salmonis (assembly GCF_903819435.1). Taxonomy (GTDB): domain Bacteria; phylum Bacteroidota; class Bacteroidia; order Flavobacteriales; family Flavobacteriaceae; genus Flavobacterium; species Flavobacterium chungangense. Next base: position 9,631 of record NZ_CAIJDP010000086.1, read on the forward strand.
AACTCCTAATCTATTTGATCTTTTAGTGAATAATTTGTTTTTAAAGTTGTTGTTTGAATTAATAACTCAACATATTGACATCATTCTCTTGCTTTCTGCGAAATTTCTAAATCTTCAAATTTATCTATCCTCGCCATAACAACAAACTATAAACAACAAACCTAAACCCTACCTTTTAAGGCATTAAAAACCCATGCATTTGCTAAAAATCCAACTCCAGTTGCTGCAAATCCCCAACCTGATACTTCACTATACCTAAAAGCACCAAGACCTATAAGTAACAATCCCATGATTACCATTATAAAAGTAGCCCATCCTAAAACGGTATTTTTATTCATTCCCATAATTGTGTAATAATTTAAAGTGGTATTTTTTTTAGAAGTGCAAATATCGTGAATTTTAATCGCTTAATTAAATATTTTGTAAAGCATTTCTTTTAGCAAATCTGATTGGGGTAAGGCATTGGCTCCAACGCCTTTACTTTTTACATCAACATCTCTTAATGCCCCAACAATCTGACTGACTTTTCGCATTGGATAATTTTTGATAGCCAGATCATATTCCTTTAAAAAATAAGGATTTACGCCAATCGCTGTTGCTACGTTTTTTGGATTTTTGTCTTTAAGCCCATGATATTTTAAAAGCTGAACAAAAAATCCAAAAACCAATCCGGTTGTCATTACTAAAGGATATTCTTTTGGATTGTGAGCGAAATTTTCGGCAATTTTATACGCTTTTAACTGATTACGTTCACCGATCGCTTTTCGAAGTTCAAAAACATTATAATCTTTACTGAAACCAATATTTTCTTCGATATGTTGTGGTGTAATTACCGTTCCTTGTGGTAAAATAATCTGTAATTTCTCTAATTCATTATTGATTTTACTCAAATCTGTCCCTAAAAACTCTACCAGCATGGCATTTGCTTTCGGGTCAATTGTATATTTCTTTCCTGCCAAAACGCGCTTAATCCAGTCCGCTACCTGATTTTCATACAATTTTTTACTTTCATAAACGATTCCGTTTTGTGCTAATAATTTAGTCACTTTTTTACGTTTATCAAGTGTTTTGTATTTATAACAAAAAACCAAAACCGTTGTTTCCATTGGATTATTTACATAAGATTCAATTTTATCAATAGTTCTTGATAAATCCTGAGCTTCTTTTACGATAACAACCTGACGGTCTGCCATCATCGGATAACGCTTTGCTGTTGAAACAATATCTTCTACAGAAACATCCCTTCCGTATAAAACAGTTTGATTGAATCCTTTTTCTTCTTCCGAAAGGATATTCTGTTCAATATATTCTGATAATTTATCGATATAATAAGGTTCATCACCCATTAAAAAATAAATTGGTTTTATATTTCCTGCTTTGATATCATTAACAATTTTTACAACTTCGTCCATCCAAATTTTGTTTCAAGTTTAAAGTTTCAAGTTTAAACCTGAAACCTCAAACTATTTTATATTTTTGCTTTATGCAACGATTAAATTTTCCAATCTATCATTTTCGATTCAAAAATAGCGAAAATAAAGTGTCTATTTTTGATGAAATCAGAAAAAAATTTATAATTCTTACCCCTGAAGAATGGGTTCGCCAACATGTTGTTCATTATTTAATGAATGAAAAAAAATACCCAAAATCGCTCATTAACGTCGAGAAAGTTTTAACGGTCAATGGTTTACGAAAACGTTATGATGTTGTAGTTTTTAATTCGGATGGTTCAATACATATATTAGTAGAATGCAAAGCACCAGAAGTAAAAATATCTCAGGCAACTTTTGATCAAATTGCGCGTTACAATATGACAATGCAGGCACGGTTTTTGAAAGTCACAAATGGTCTGCATCATTATTATTGCCAGATGGATTTTGAAAACGAGAAATATGAGTTTTTGAAATCACTGCCAGACTACAAAGAGATTTATTAAATTATTAAAAAGATTACTTTTGGATAAAGTTGCGATTGTCATTTTAAATTGGAATGGAATAAAATTATTAGAACAATTTTTGCCATCAGTAATTAAATTTTCTCCAGATGCTACTATATATGTAGCCGATAATGCTTCAACAGATGATTCAGTAAATTTCGTTCAACAGCATTTTCCAACGATAAAAATCATTAAAAATACTGACAACCATGGATTTGCCAAAGGCTACAATGATGCTTTGAAAGAAGTTGATGCCGAAATTTATGCCTTAGTTAATTCGGATATTGAAGTGACCGAAAGTTGGTTAAAACCTATTATTGAAACCTTTGATTTAGAAAAAAATACAGTTATTATCCAACCTAAAATTCTTGATTTTAAAAATAAGGAATATTTTGAGTATGCCGGAGCAGCCGGAGGATTCATTGATAAGTATGGTTATCCATTTTGTCGGGGCCGAATTTTTGATACGTTAGAAAAAGACAGTGGTCAATATGATGATAATTGTGAAATATTCTGGGCATCGGGAGCTTGTTTTTTTATCCGAAAAGAAATTTATGATGAATTAGAAGGATTTGATGAATCTTTTTTTGCACATCAGGAAGAAATTGATTTGTGCTGGCGTGCTTTAAACGAAGGACATACTATCAAATATAATTCACAGTCTATTGTTTACCATGTTGGAGGGGCAACACTGCAACAAGGAAATCCGAAAAAGACTTATTTGAATTTCAGAAATTCATTACTGATGATGGTCAAAAATCTTCCAAAAAAAGGATTGTTTTTTATAATTTTCTTCAGAATGGTACTGGATGGAATTGCCGGAGTAAGATTTTTAACACAAGGAAAATTTAAACTAACACTTGCAATTTTACATGCCCATTTTTCATTTTACTGTCTTTCATTAATTTATCTAAAAAAGAGAAAAGATTTTCAAATGCAAAAATACTACACTATAAAAAGTATCGTTTTCATCTATTATATAAAGAAATTGGTTTTTTTTAAAGAAATCTTTAACATTAATCAAAATATTAAAAACTAAATTTGTAATTAACGTCTAATTAAATTTAACATCTATGAGAAAAATAGTAATCGCACTATCGGTATTAATGGCTTTAACATCGTGTGTTTCAAAAAAGAAATATGCTGAATTGGAAGCTAAAAACAAAGAGACTCAGGATTTATTAAATTCTTGTACTGTAAAATTGAATGCATGTCTGGAAGAAAAAGCAGGATTGGCTGCTACGGCTGCGAGTTATAAAGAACACAATCAAGATTTAATAAACAGCTCAAAAGATTTGACAGTTTTAACTACTAAAGGTGCAGAAAATCTTGAAAAATCATTGGAAAGTTTAAAAGAAAAAGATTTAAAAATTTCCAGACTTCAAGATGCTCTTACTAAAAAAGACAGTGTAACATTAGCATTAGTTACAAGTTTAAAAGGTGCTGTTGGAATCAATGACCCGGATATTGAAATCAATGTTGAAAAAGGAGTTGTATTTATCTCTATCGCTGACAAATTATTATTTAAAAGTGGTAGTTATGAAGTAACTGATGCTGCAAAAGGTGTTTTAGCTAAAGTTGCAAAAGTAGTCAATGATAAGCCAGATTTTGAGTGTATGGTTGAAGGTCACACAGATAATGTTCCTTATAGAAGTAACGGAGTTTTACTTGATAACTGGGATTTGAGTGTTAAACGTTCTACTTCAATTGTTAGAGTTTTAACAAACGATTTAGGTGTAAATCCAGCTAAATTAATTGCAGCCGGTAGAAGTTCTTATGTGCCTTTAGTTGCAAACGATACTCCGGAAAACAAAGGAAAAAACAGAAGAACCCGTATTGTTGTTATGCCAAAAATTGATCAGTTTTATGATATGATTGAAAAAGAAATGAAAAAACAGGCAAAATAATTCAATACATATTGAATTACACAGAAAAAGCAGGTCAAATGACCTGCTTTTTTAGTATCCGCAAGGATAAACTTTTTTAATTAACTAACTAAATTTAACTAATCATAAAGTTAGTAATATTTTTTCTACGAATAGCTGTTTTAAGTTTTTTTTTACAAAACATCAACATTCCCCTTTCCTTCTCGAATAATAATCGGCTCATGTTCTGAAAGGTCTATAATTGTTGAACCTACGTTATCCCCATAACCACCATCTATGACAAGATCTACGAGATTTTGCCATTTCTCAAAAATCAATTCCGGATCAGTTGTATATTCAATTACATCATCTTCATCACGAATAGAAGTTGATACTACAGGGTTTCCCAATTGCCGAACAATTTCTAAAATAATATTATTATCAGGAACTCTAATTCCTACGGTTGTTTTCTTTTTAAACTCTTTTGGAAGATTATTATTTCCGGGCAGAATAAAAGTATAAGGCCCCGGCAATGCTCTTTTTAATATTTTAAAAGTAGCCGTATCTATCTGACGAACATAATCTGATAAGTTACTTAAATCATGACAGATAAAAGAGAAATTTGCCTTTTCTAATTTTATACATTTAATTTTTGCAATTTTTTCTAAAGCACGGGAATTAGTTATATCACAACCTAATCCGTAAACAGTATCTGTTGGGTAAATAACCAAACCTCCATTCTGAAGTACTTTGATCACCTTTGCAATAGCAGCTTCACTGGGTTTGTCGGGATATATTTTTATGAATTCAGCCATTTTTTTTTTCTTTAAATTTTATTTTGTTTCAGATTTAAAGTTACCTTACGAAAACTTGAAAATCAAAACATTTATTATCCTACAACATCTAACTTAGCAAATCTCAGCAAAAGTTTTTTAATTCCACCTACTTCAAATTTAATTTCGGCCTTTTTATCAGCTCCAACTCCTTCTAAATTGATAACTTCTCCTTTGCCGAAACGTTCATGCATTACAATATTGCCTACGGTTAGTTTATTATCAAATAAATTAGCAGCAGCATTTGGATTTGTTCCTGCAACAGGCTTTAGTTTTCGAATATTTAAATCGGGAGTGGATTCATTAGACGTAATAGGTTTTGGAGGTGTTCCTCCTATTGGTTTTGCTAATCTGAGTTTCGATTTATCGACATCACCAAATATGTCACTATCAATCGTGGGTTTATAACGATAATTGCTTTCTGAAGGCGTTAAATATTCTAAATACTGACCGTCTATCTCTTCAATAAAACGTGATGGTTCACTATCTGTCAGTTTCCCCCAACGATAACGTGATTGCGCATAGGTTAAATATGCCTGATGTTCAGCACGGGTTAAAGCTACATAAAATAAACGACGTTCTTCTTCCAATTCACTTCGTGTACTCATACTCATTGCACTCGGAAACAAATCTTCTTCCATTCCTACCACAAAAACATGTGGAAATTCTAAACCTTTTGCTAAGTGAATAGTCATTAAGGCTACACGGTCTTCATCAGATGTGTCTTTATCTAAGTCTGTAGCCAATGCTACATCTTCCATAAATTCAGACAAAGCTCCTCTTGCTCCGTCTATTTCTTTTTGTCCTTCTGTAAAATCTTTAATACCGTTTAAAAGTTCTTCAATATTCTGGATTTTAGCCATCCCCTCCGGAGTAGCATCTTTTTTAAGTTCTTGTACCAAACCCGTTTTCTTAGCAACATGGTCAGTAATATAGAAAGCGTCCTGATTCTCATTAATAATCTGAAAACTCTGAATCATAGTAACAAAATCCTTCAGTTTGTTCTTTGTTCCGGCATTCAGTTTCAAATCGATTTTATCAATATTCACCATTACTTCCCAAATTGAGCGTTTGTAATGATTGGCTGCAATAGTCAATTTTTCAACAGTTGTATCTCCAATTCCCCGTGCCGGATAATTAATCACACGAATCAGTGCTTCTTCATCTTTTGGATTAATTACCAAACGTAAATAACACAAAACATCTTTAATTTCCTTACGCTGATAAAATGAAAGTCCTCCATAAATTCGATACGGAATATCTCTTTTTCTCAATGCATCCTCCATAGCACGAGATTGGGCATTTGTACGGTATAAAATAGCAAAAGCACCATTGTGCAGTTGATTTTGCATTTTTTGTTCGAAAATAGTGCTGGCTACAAAACGGCCTTCTTCGGCATCAGTCAGACTTCGATGCACTTTAATTTTGTGCCCATAATCATTAGCTGTCCAAACTACCTTATCCAGTTTGGTTTTATTATGTTCCATTACCGTATTTGCCGCTTCAACAATATTTCGGGTAGAACGATAATTTTGTTCTAAACGAAACATCTTCACCCCTTCATAATCTTTTTGGAAATTCAGAATGTTGTTGATGTTGGCTCCTCGAAAGGCATAAATACTCTGGGCATCATCACCAACTACACAAATATTCTGAAATCTGTCTGACAAAGCTCTTACAATCAGATACTGCGAATGATTCGTATCCTGGTACTCATCAACCAGGATATAACGAAAACGATTCTGATATTTAGCTAAAACCTCCGGAAAACGAGTTAATAATTCATTGGTTTTCAACAACAAATCATCAAAATCCATTGCTCCTGCTTTGAAACAGCGTTCAACATATTGCTGATAAATTTCGCCTAAACGTGGCTTTTTTGCCATTGCATCGGCTTCCATCAATTCAGGATTATTAAAATAGGCTTTTACAGTAATCAAACTGTTTTTATAGGTCGATATCCTTCCCAAAACTTGTTTGGGTTTATAAATATCACGATCAAGCTGCATTTCTTTTATAATGGAAGAAATCAGTCGTTGTGAATCCTGAGAATCATAAATAGTGAAATTAGAAGGATACCCTAAATGCTCAGATTCTGAACGGAGAATACGTGCAAATACAGAGTGAAAAGTCCCCATCCATAAGTTCTTTGCTTCACTTGCCCCAACAATTGCTGAAATCCTGTGTTTCATTTCACGGGCAGCTTTATTGGTAAATGTGAGTGAAAGTATATTGAATGCATCAATTCCCTGATACATTAAATAGGCAATCCTGATTGTCAAAACACGGGTTTTTCCCGAACCGGCACCAGCAATAATAATCATTGGACCGTCTTTTTGTAAAACGGGTTCTCTTTGTGCTTCGTTGAGCTGGTCAATATAATTTTGCATGAAATTTTTCTCCTTTTATGCAAAAATAAGAATTTAAGCGTTAGAAATTGTATATATACAAAACCAATTATTATGTAAGTCGAATCAAATTAATGCTATTTTTTTAACCCTGTAAAAATTAAAAAAAGATTGAATATCGATTATTAATCAAAAAAATAGCCACTTCTTAATTATTATGAAGTGGCTATTGATCAAGGTTATGTGTTTATTATTTCACAATCACTTTAATTGATTTTTGAATATCAGCTGCCTGTACAGTTAATATGTATAAACCGGCAGAAATTGAATGTTCATTAACCGCAATTACATTTTGTCCGTTCGCTAATATTTGTTTTTTTGAAACAAGTATTTGCCCGTTCACACTAGACAATGTAATATTTGCTTCTTTAGTTTCTGTTGCAGTAACGATTAAGTTGATACTGTTTTCAGCAGGATTTGGTGAAACAACTGCTTCGGAAACAGAAACAGAAGCAGTTTCTGCAATAGCTTTATTAGATGATGCTAGTTTAGCTGAACTGCTGCAACTAGCTGCTGTTGGAGAATTTCCTGTTATTTCTAACCAGTCAATATTAGCAAATTCTGAACTTACGGTTGTTTCTAATCTTATTCTGTTTATTCCGCTTACCAGTGTAACTGTTGCATCTGCAGTAGTAGACCAGGTACTCCAATTTGTAGTTTTAGGAAATCCTAAACTGGCAATAGCAGTAGCACCGTTTAAAACTACTTTGGCTACCGAGGCCGAAGAACTACTACCATTAGCGTATCTAAATTTAATTGTATAAGTTCCTGCTGAAGGTACATTGATGGAATAATCTATTCCTTTTGCAGCTGAATTAGACAGATTAATATAAAAACCTCCATCAGCCCCTGTATAACTGCTTTGACGAGATCCATCAGCCCCGCAATACCCATTTGTTGTGGTGGTATTATCATCAATTCTTAAGGTAGTATTACCTGTAGTTACCGGACTAAAAGTTGCAGTGATTGTTGTATTTGCATTCATCGTTACTGTGGTTGAAGCTGTTGTTGCTCCATTACTCCAGCTTGCAAACGTATAACCGGAAGCAGGTGTTGCAGTAAGGGTTACTACAGTTCCGCTTGTATAACTGGCCGCATTTGGACTACGACTGATACTGCCACCAGCAGCTGGGCTGGCTGTAGTAGTTAAAGTATAAGAAGTTGTTGTTGCTGTAAAATTTGCTGTAATTGTGGTGTTGGCATTCATCGTTACCGTGGTTGAAGCTGTTGTTGCTCCATTACTCCAACTTGCAAACGTGTAACCGGAAGCAGGTGTTGCAGTAAGGGTTACTACAGTTCCGCTTGTATAACTGGCTGCATTTGGACTACGACTGATACTGCCGCCAGCAGCTGGTGCAGCTGTTGTAGTTAAAGTATAAGAAGTTGTTGTTGCTGTAAAATTTGCTGTAATTGTGTTATTGGCATTCATCGTTACTGTTATTGTAGCAGTTGTTGCTCCGTTACTCCAGCTCGTAAATGTGTATCCGGACGCAGGGGTTGCTGTAAGTGTGACAGCAGTTCCGGCGGCATAAGAGGTAGCGTTAGGACTGCGCACAATACTTCCTCCTGCTGTTGGATTTGCAGTAGTTGTAAGCGTATAGTTCGTAACAGGGGTTCCTCCTGATTCTCTTGCTCCAAGATCCGGAGCTGTGCCGTTAAAAGTAATTCCGGTAGCAGAAACACCCGCATTTATTAAATCGCTGGAGGCACTTAATGTTAAAAAATTACCTAAATTAGGGCTTCCGTCTGCATTTTTAGTAACTGTTGGGGCAGTTAAAGTAACAAAATCTGCGCTGCTTACAACTAGTGAACCTCCATTTGTACTAACATTGTTTATCCACCATACATTAGAATTGCTTACATCGGTTCCTGTTTTTTTATCACTGCTGCCTGAGTTAAACGACAGGTTATTTCTGAACTGATGGGTTCCGCCTGTTCGGAAATTAAAATTACTCTCTGCATTATTATAAGAGGTATTATTAGACATTTCTATAGATCCCAGATTGTTATTATCTGTAAAACCATGTTGGCCATTACCATAAGCAATACAACGTCGCACAATATGATTTACAGCAATACCTTCTCCTCCTAATTTGAAACCATTTTTATCTCCACTTCCGGAAGTTCCGCTTGTTGTCAGTGTACCATTATTATATGCTACACAATTTTCAAATAAAATAATCCCGATTGGTCCTGTATCTGTTTTAGTATACAAGTCCCAGCCATCATCAATATTATTATGAGAAATACATCCTCTAAATATATTGCCCTGTCCACAGGTAAGTTTTGCTGCAAAACCATCTGCATTTTCTGAACCTGAGTCTTTATTGTCGAAAGACTCACAATTGAGAATCAAATTATTGGAAGGCCATTGACTAATTGAAGTATAACTTGTGGTATATCTGCTTAACTGAAGACCGGTATCTCTGTTTTTTTCAAAAATACAATTATCTATAGTATTATTATTACCTGAAAGCAGCATACCATTATCACCTGCATTTCTAATAGTAATTCCTTTAAAATACCAATAAAGTCCATCTAAAACAATCCCTCTGTTTGAAGAACTCTCAGTTTGTGCTGAAAAATCAAGAATTGGAACTTCACTATTATAAGCTTCAATACGTTTAAGATTAGCTGATGCGCCACTATTTGCTCTTTCAATCAAAATTGTGGAAGCTATTGAATATGTACCGCCCCGCATATAAATGGTTTGCCCGGGGCTTACTGTTACTATGGCATTTGCCAGCGTAGTAGGACTTGACAAAGTACCCGGATTGCCAGCGGTACCTGTTGGTGAAACATAAATTTGTGAAAACATGCAAAGTGGAAAAAGCCACAATACACCGAATAAACTGGTTAATTTTTTTTTCATTTTAATAAAGGTTTTATGATAGTTAGTAATTATTATTCATTCAAAAAATTATACTCGATTTCTGAAACTCATTTATTAAAATCGAAAACATTTGACTTTTACAAATGTAATCGATTACACGAATTTATATTTTTTTTCAGACAATACCTAATAAAATGTTAAAATATATTTAAATATGTAAAAATTAACATCTAAAAAAAGACTATCTGTAATTATGAAATTCGTAAAACAGTAAGAAAAAACCAGAAATATCTGCAAACTGTAATCGATGACATAAACTCAAAATAAGGAGAGAAAAATAAAGAAAGGAATTTTCTTTATTACTTTTTATAAAAAACATCATAAGCAAACCGGACAAGTGTACCGATTACCACAATCAGGAAGAAAATTCTAATAAAACCATTACCTTTATTGATAGCCAGTTTTGCGCCAAGCCATCCGCCAAGCCCATTACTTATCGCCATAGGTATTGCAATGGTCCAGATAATTTTTCCTTTTATTGCAAATAAACAAATAGATCCGAAATTGGTTGCAAGGTTTACCATTTTCGCATTCGCAGACGCGTGCAAAAAATCAAAACCCATTAAGGCAATAAAAGCAACAACAAAAAAGCTTCCTGTTCCCGGACCAATAAATCCGTCATAAAAGCCAACAATTATACTAATAAAAACAGCATATAAAATTTGTGTCTTATAGGAATGATCTTTGGCAACATGCTGTCCGAAATTTTTCTTAGCATAGGTGTAAACAAATAACAATGACAAAACCACCAGTAAAAGCGGTTTCATAAAATCGTTGCTTACCAAAGTTAATATTGTTGAACCCAAAAATGCTGAGGGTATTGCCAAACCCATCATGATTAAAAGTAATTTCCACTGAATTACAACTTTTTTAAGATATTGGAAAGCTGCAAAAGCAGTGCCGCTGAACGCTGGAATTTTCAAGGTCCCTACGACTGTCGAAACTGGAAGATTCGGTAATAAAATTAATCCCATGGGAGTTTGAATTAATCCGCCGCCGCCCACAATTGCATCAATAAATCCTGCTGCAAATGCAGCTAAACAAAGTAAAATTATTATATATGAATCCATTAAAAATTTGTATTCCAAAAAGTTATGAAAATTGGCACAAAAGTAAGGCTTCCATTTAGTTTATTAAATAATTTTAAAGTGAATTTCTCTGCAAAAAGTATATTTTTGCTAAAAATATTTGAAAATGGATTTTACAAGAATTATAGAATTAGCGAGTTATACTTTGCCTGCGATTGTTACGGGATTTGTGGCCTACAGTTTTTTCGAACTTCACATTAAAAACAATGACAAAAAACGTGCTTTTTTATTAAACAAAGAATATCACAAACAATCTTTGCCAATACGTTTGCAGGCATACGAGCGTATGACCTTATTTTTAGAACGTATCAACCTGACCAAATTATTGATTCGGATTGCACCGATTTCTAATCAAAAACACGATTATGAAAACTTTGTAATTGACCAGATCGAACAGGAGTTTGAGCACAATCTGACTCAGCAGATTTACATGTCTGATGAATGCTGGACTATTATCACAACAGCTAAGAACTCAACTATACAAATGATCCGTAAAGCCACCATGAGCGATCGTGTCGACAGTGCTGATAAATTACGTGAAGTAATTTTGAACGATTTATTAGAGAAACAATCTCCTAGTAATGCTGCTTTGGGATATATTAAGAATGAGGTTGCCGAGTTATGGTAGTGGAGAAGTAAGGTTTTAATATCAAGTATTAAGACACATACATATAGCTATTTATTACAGCTTAATACTTGATACTAAAATCTTAGTTTTTTACCTATTATCACTCATAATCTCAGATTTATTCTGAGCATATTCATATCCTTGCTCCCACCAGGTTTTCATCACTTCTTTATTAAAAATCAAAGCATTATTAGTCAACTTAGTTGGTGTGTAATATAAATTAAGTTTTACATTTTTATTGTTTGCTATTAGTTTTCCTATAGCAATGTCGTGTTTTTCAACCTGATCCAAAGCAATTCGAAATAAATCAATCATCAAAGAAAACGGGTTTTTTCCTATAACGGTTTTTTCCATATTGACTTCCGTTTCCAGAATAATTACATCAATTTCTGTTGCTCCACGGTTGATTGCTTCACGAATGGGAACCAGACTTGAAAATCCACCATCACCATATTCGAAATTGTTTTTTTCGACCAGACTCATGAAAGGTACATAATTACTCGAAATCCAGGACCAGTCACAAAACTCTTCGTAAGTACACTCTTTTATCGATTTATATTCGGCTTCGTTTTTTGTAAAATTGGTTACAGTAATAACAACATCTTTTTTAAGTTTTTTCAACTTATTGAAATCAGACAATGAAAAGTTATTTCTAATGTATTTCTTTAATCCTTTGCTTTCTCCAAACGTTCTTTTTCCCTTAAAAAACTGCCGAATTACATTGAAGTGATTAATCGTTACAATGTCTACACCGTCCTTAACTTTCACAACAAAAGGGCAAATGTTAAATATTTTAGACATGTTGACGTTGGTATAAATCGAATGGATTTGCTCAATATTTCCGAGTGCGAGATGCGGAATCAATAAACTTCCGGTTGAAGTCCCGAGGAATAAATCGTACTTATGTCTTTTTACTTCTAATAAATATTGTGCAACACCGCCGGCAAATGCTCCTTTACTGCCGCCACCAGAAATAACCAATGCTCTCATAAATTAACTGTAGATTTTGTTTTTGTTAAACGAAAGAAAAAAAAGAATCAAGAAAAAAAATCTCTGTAAATTCTTAAAGTATGTTACCCGACTCTTGGTTCTTGCATCCATTTTTATTCTGTCAATAAACGATTTAATTGAAATTGTTCATCGGGGTTCAAATTAGGCAAAATTCTTTCAAACGAAGCACGCATTTCAGAATTTTTTAATAAAAATCGAATCATTTCTCTTCCAAATTTCGAAAATTGCCACATATGATGGGTTGTAGCGTTGACTAAATTACTCAAAACCTGATCATTAATTATTTTAAAAGCAATTAACTTTTCCAGAGCATTTTGTCTAGTGGTAGCTTCATATTTTGTAGAAGAAAAAGCAATTAATTCTGAAACCAAAACTTCGGGATCATTGCTGTAATTTGTTGTGGACAATGCTAATGAAAGCCATAAAGTACGCAGGTTGTAATCATTGAATCCAATCCAGGTATTAGTTTTGTAAAGATATTCTGTTCTGCGTTCCGGAAAATTCTTCCACAAAAAATAAAGAGCTATTTCCTGTGTCTGATAGGATTTGTCTTCGAGTAAACTTTCGTATTCTGTTCTAAAATCTTCAGGAATTGTCGATAAATTTTCAGCCACAGCCTGACGAACTTTAGTATTATTGGTCTTTAAAGCAGCTATTAAGAGTGTTTTTTTAGCTTCGTGTTTTTCAGATTCAATTTGATCAATAACAGATACTTTTACAGCGTGATACGCATCTGAATTTAAAATTTTTAAAAAGTAATCCTGCTTTTCTGCCAAAGGTGTTTTTTTAAGTTTATCAATTTCCAGACGATCCTGAATTGCTTTATTTTTACTCAAAAGAGCATTGGCCGTTGGTGTATCAAAAGCAGTTGTTTCAAGCCAGGTTTTCTGAAATTTTTCCAAATCAAAATCGGATGTTTTTTTAATCTCATCAAAGAAATTCCAGGTATTGACTGTTTGATAGGCATACTTTTTTAAATAACTTTTTACAGCCTTTTTAAATGCTTTGTCGCCAATTGATTCATGCAAAACAAATAATACCCAGGCCCCTTTTTCATAAAAAGTCAACGAACTGGCTTTGGCATTCAAAACCGGAATTGTATCGGTTCTGGAAGCAAATTTAAGTTGTTGTGCCGTATCGTATAATTTCGAATAGAAATAGTCTTCGCCATAAATTTCTTTTTCGGCCAATAAAGCATAATAAGTAGCAAAACCTTCCTGAAGCCAGTGGTGTGTGCTGCTTTCGGCGGTAATCAGATCTCCAAACCAATGATGCGCTAACTCGTGTGCATCAACATTAGTATAATTTCGGTCTTCAAAACCAATCGAATCCACTACATGTCGGGTTGCAAAAAGTGTTGTCGTAGTGTTTTCCATTCCGGCATATAAAAAATCCCGAACCGGAATTTGCCTGTTGATTTCCCAGGGATACTTCACTCCTATTTCTTTTTCTAAAAAATCAAAAATACGCTTAGAATATCGGTAGGTAGGTTCAAAACAGTTTTTATCTTTAGGCTCAAGATAATATTCAAGCGGAATTTTAGACTTTGATCTGAATTCTTTTTTATCAAACTTTCCAATGGCTAACATCAACAAATAGGAGCTCATTGGTTTTTTCATTTGGTATTGCCAGTGAAATTGATTGCTGTTCTCAGTTTTTTCTTTTAAAATTCCGTTCGAAAGAACCTGATAATCTTTATTGTACAAAATTCCTAAATTGAAAATCAGTTTTTCATTTACATCATCAAAACTCGGAAACCAGTTACTCGTGTACCTTCCCTGCCCCTGTGTCCAGATTTGTACCTCAGCGTTTTCAATGTTTACAAAATACAAAGCCTGTTTTGGTTTTACTGAATATTCAAAAGTTAATTGATTCTCACCTTTCTGAAAATGATCTATGATTTGCAATTGCTTCCCCGTATTAATAAAAACAGCTTGTTTTTGGTTGATTTCTACTTTTGAAAATTCCATGTTTCTGGCATCAATCTTAATGGTATCAACTGGTTTCAAAACTTCAAATTCATAGTCAACCAAACCTGAAACCGATTTTTCATTGGCATTTATTTTTAATTGTGCGGAAACGGATTTAAAATCGACAAATTGGGTTTGTTGTGCAAAACCCAAGACGGTGAAAAATAATAGAATGTATTTCATTGAATTAAATTGAAGGCAAAATCCAAAGTTACAAAGGTTTCATCAACAAATCGAATGAAATTTGTATGTTTACATTAGAAAATTATACAATCGTGTCAACATCTAAAAAAGCTTTATTTAACTGGAGCAGCGGAAAAGATTCTGCTCTGGCTTTATACAAAATCCTTCAAAATTCTGATTTTAAAATAGAATGTTTATTAACAAGTGTCAACCAGCAATATCAGCGAATTTCGATGCACGGTGTACGTGTAGGATTGCTCGAATCTCAGGCAAAAAGTATTGGTTTACCTTTAAAAATAATGCAGATTCCAGAGATGCCAACCATGGAAGTTTATGAAAATGTCATGACTGAAACATTATCTGAACTGAAAAAACAAGGCATCACACATTCGGTTTTTGGAGATATTTTTCTGGAAGATTTACGAAAATACCGTGAAGATAAATTAGCCGAAATTGGCTTTGAAGCCGAATTTCCTTTATGGAAAATTTCAACACAAGAGTTAATTCAGGAGTTTATCAGCTTAGGGTTTAAAACTATTGTTGTGTGTGTAAACGAACGTTACCTCGATAAAAGTTTTGTTGGCCGGATTATAGATCAGGATTTTATAAATGATTTACCGGAAAATGTAGATGTTTGTGGTGAAAACGGAGAATTTCATACTTTTACTTTTGATGGTCCTGTTTTTTCAGAACCAATTAGTTTTGAAATTGGTGAAACTGTTTATCGTAAATATGAAAAGCCTAAAAATCAGGATTCTTCGAATACAGCCTGCGACACAAACGCAACCAATGCATTTGATTATGGATTCTGGTACACCGATTTAATTGCGAAATAATTTATTAAAATGACTGTACAAAATCAATCTTTTGAATTAAAAAAAGTCCTGGGATTCTTAAACGAAATCGGGATAGACGTGTTTGAGAAAGTACTCGAAACTTCTTTTTTGCCCGGATTGAGTTTAGGGCCAAACTGTCTTTATATTGATTTCGAAAAATTATTATATCCTGGAGACATCCTTCACGAAGCTGGGCATCTGGCTGTTACAACTTCTGCCGAAAGAAAAATCGCAGGAACGGATAGAATGGCTTCAGACTGGCCTTCACAAGGCGAAGAAATAGGGGCTATTTTATGGTCTTTTGCTGCAGCACAACATTTAGAGTTGCCTATTGAATTTGTATTTCATCCCAACGGATACAAAAATGAATCAAAATGGCTGATTTCAAATTTTACCAATGAAAATTATATTGGATTGCCCTTTCTGGAATGGGCAGGACTTACTTTAGGAAAAGAACGCGCAGCTAAAGAAGATAAAGAACCTTTTCCAAAAATGCTGAAATGGCTAAGAGATTAAATTATGGATAAACTTGTGCGGTCAATAAAGTTTCCAATGTTTTTTGATCCTGAAAAACTTAAAAAAGATGTTTATAAAATCATCGATAAAAACTGGATAAATCATTATAATACAAATGATTATTCCGGAAAATGGACTTCGATTGCCTTAATGTCGCAAAACGGAAAATCGAATTCTATTTTTGCACTGCCAAATGGTGAGGATAAACTCGTTGCTACCGAAATTCTGGATTCCTGTACTTATTTTGAAGAAATATTAAATAGCTTTTTATTCGAAAAAACGGCTGTTCGCTTGCTGAAATTAGATGTTGGTGCAACAGTCAAACCTCATCGTGACAATTGTCTTGGATATGAGGACGGCTGTTTCAGATTGCATATTCCTATCATTACAAATAGTGACGTTGAATTTGTTTTGGATGGTAATCGACTGATTATGAATGAAGGCGAATGCTGGTATATTGATGCAAACTTTATTCATTCGGTAGCTAACCGAGGGTCTGAAGATCGTATTCATTTAGTTATTGACGGACTTCGCAATGAATGGACTGATCGTTTATTTTTTAAGGAAGCCGATCAAAATGATTTTGTACGGTCTGCTACAAAAATTTCCGAAAAGGAAAAACAACTTATGATTGCAGAACTGAAACGAATGAACCCGCCAAATTTAGATGCTATTTTGAACGATTTGGAGTAAATTAAATCACTTTTCTAAAACATAATTTTCTAAAACCAAAATATCCAAAGCTGTCATTTCAAATAAATCAATTGCTTCTTGTGGGGTTTCAACAATCGGCATCCCTTTTTTGTTCAGGCTTGTATTCAGTAAGACTGCGATTCCGCTTTGTGCATAAAATGCCGTAAGCAATTTTACAAACTTCGGATTCCAGCTTTCTTCAACAGTCTGTACGCGTGCTGAACCATCCCGATGCGTTACGTTTTTGAGCTTTTCTAAATATTCCGGTTTTGTTTTATCTACTAAAATCATATAAGGACTATTTCTTCCCTGCACAAAATATTTGTCTGCTTTTTCTTTTAAAACTGCCGGTGCAAACGGACGAAAATCTTCCCTGAATTTAATATCCAGATTGATATGATCTTTGATTCCCTCAATTCCGGGATGCGCCAAGATACTTCTTCGTCCCAAAGAACGAGGTCCAAATTCTGCTCCCGACTGAAACCACGCTATTGTTTTTCCCTGATTTAATTTTTCGGCACAAAACTTTACGAGCTCATTTTCGTCTAAAAACTTTACAGGATTGTATTTTTTATTTTCAACTTTATGGATCTCTTTTTCGATTTCATTACTTGCGTATGCTTTACCAAAACAGGTACTGCCATCGTGAGGTACTTTTTGCATATTTAAATATTCTAACCAACCGTAAAATGCACAGCCCAGTGCCAAACCATTATCTGCGGCAGCTGGTTCAAAATATATATTTTCAACTATTTTACTATCCTGCAGTTTGGCATTTGCAACGGCATTAAGCGCAACTCCGCCTGTATAACATAAATTTTTGTGAGGAAATTTTTCCAATCGGTTATGAATGCATTTTAAAACGGCTTTTTCTACCTGCTCCTGAGCCCATTTTGCTACATTGGCATAATAATCAAAATTACTTTTGAAATACTCATATCCTTTTGACGGATTCGCAAATTGATTTTTCCAGTCTTCATTTATAAACAGGTTGCCAGATCTGAATTCAAAAGCTTCAAAATTAAAGATTCCCGATTTCCCAAATGGTGCGAGTCCCATTAATTTACCCACATCATCCATATCACCAAAAACATAATGGCTAACCGACGCATAAAAACCTCCAATAGAATGCTGGGTGGTAGGCAGCGAAAATAAACTATCTGATTTATATGCCATTACGCTAAAATCCTTCATTAAAGGAGTTAGTTTTTGTCCGTCGAAATGGTAAAAACTGTCTTTTTCACAAACCATCTGAACTTCATTCAGAATTTCAGGGCTTATAAATTGTTTTTGTTCGGGATGTAATTTTAGGAATTGGTCAAGCGGACTTCCGCAGCCATCAATAACCATAACCGCACATTCAGAAAAAGAACAGGTTCCAACAGCACTGTAGGCATGAGCCAAATGATGTGAAATATCAACTATTTTTAAATCCTTTGCTTCTGCAAAAAGTCTTTTACCTTTGTATTGATCACGCTCCGGAATTTCAAAATTAGCACACTGTACTACCAGGGAAATATCTTTTAATTCAATTCCCTCTGCCTCTAGGCAATACTGAATTGCCAAATTATCATTGCCTCCGTCATGTTTAATACGGCTCAAACGTTCTTTTTCAATACCGACACAAACACTTCCGTCCTTTAATAAAACTGCTGAACCGTTGTGGGAAAGTCCGGTACCGAGAACATAGATAGGTGAATTCATCAAATCAATACTTTATATAGTTATTTTCAAACTACTAAAATAATTAAACTTCGTTATCTATTGAAAGAATAAAGTCAAGTATTCCCTGAATATTTAAAACATAATCAGGTGTCGTGTTTTGAATGGCACTATTTGGCATAAAAGGCATCTCGGCAGATTCCGGATCCTGAACGATAATGGTTCCTCCTGCATTTTGAATCGCTTTTAATCCCTGAGTACCATCAGCATTAGAACCGGACAATAAGATTCCTGTTAATTGCTTTTTGTATACCTCAGCAGCCGATTCAAAAGAAACATCAATACTTGGCCTGCTGTAATTTATTTTTTCAGAAGTATCGAGCGATAAAACATTATTTTTCTCAAATAACAAATGATAGTTGGAAGGCGCAACATAAACACATCCGGGTAGAAAGGGTTCTTTGTCTTCTACGGCTTTAACATTACTGCTAACTTTTAATGTTATAAGCTCTTCCAGGGTCTGTTCATCTGTACTTCTTCTATGCAGTACGATTACCAGAGCATACGATTTTATTACAGGTAATTGAGGTAAAATTTGCATTAAAACACTTAAACTTCCTGCAGACCCACCAATAATTACAACTTTAAAATCTGGAATTACTTGATCTTTCTCCATATTTTTTCCTTGTCTAATTGTTTGTATTTACCCGGAGAGATTGAATACTTTATGGTTTCTTTTGTTCCCAAAGCTAAAAAACCTAAAACAGACAAACTTTCATCAAATAAACTGATGGCTCTTTTTTGCAAATCATTATCAAAATAAATTAAAACATTTCTGCAAAAAATTAAATCGAATTCATTGAATGAGGTATCCGAAACTAAATTATGCTGTGAAAAAACCATTTTTTGAGCTAATTCCTCATTAAATTTTGCAATCCCATAATTTGCAGTATAATAAATTGAAAAATCTTCTTTACCTCCTGAAACACGGTAATTTTCAGAATACTCTTTCATCATTCTCAATGGAAAAATTCCTTTTTTGGCTGTTTCCAAAACCTTTGTATTTATATCTGTAGCATAGATTAAGGATTTATTCAAAATTCCAGCTTCTTTTAATAAAATTGCCATTGAATAGGCCTCTTCTCCGGATGAACAGCCGGCATGCCATATACGTATAAAAGGTTTTGTTCCTAATAATGGAAGGATTTGATTTCGAATTACAGTATAAAAAAAAGGATCCCGAAACATTTCAGTAACGTTTACCGTAATTTCATCAACCATGTGTTTAAAATAGTCCGAATCGTATCTCACCTTTGATAAAAATTCATCAAAATGAGTAAATCCATCCAATTGATATACTCTGTTTACACGTCTTTTTAAAGATGCTCTTGAATAACTACCAAAGTCAAAACCGTAGTATTCGTATATTTCATTAATAAGGGTTTCCAGTTCGATATCTTCTATCATAACAATTTCAAATTTTGCTTAACATTAAAAGCAATTTATCTACATCAACGGGTTTAGAAATATAATCATCAGCGCCAGCTTGCAAACACTTTTCTTTATCTCCTGTCATTGCCTGAGCTGTTACTGCTATAATAAAAGTTGATTCGTGTGAAGGGATTTTTTTTATCAAAGGAATTGCTTCATAACCATCCATTTCGGGCATCATCATATCTATTAGCACTGCATCAATATTCTCGTCAGAGTTCAGCATTTTTAAAGCTTCCTCAGCACTTAAACATGATAAACAATCGAATGATTTAGCGCGAAGTGTATTTTCGAGAGCAAAGATATTTCTCAAATCATCGTCTATAATTAAAAGTCGTTTTTTAGTCATTTTTCACCACTTTATAATTAAACTTTATCATACAGCCAAACACGCAGCAATGACAGCAACTGATCAATATCAACCGGTTTCGTGATATAATCTGATGCGCCTGCTTTGATACATTTTTCACGATCACCCGTCATTGCTTTTGCTGTAACCGCTATTAATGGAAGAGATAAATGCTTAGGATTACTTCTTATTTTTTCTGCCGTTTCATAGCCATCCATATTAGGCATCATCATGTCAAGCAAAACAATATCTGTATTTGGATTTTCTTCTAAAACTTTTATGGCTTCATTACCGTCAAAAGCGGTAATAACATTCATTTTAAAAACTTCCAAAGCTTTAGTCAGTGAATAAATATTTCGAACGTCATCATCAACCACTAAAACCGTTTTATCAAATAAAATATTATTGAGCAGATTAAGTTTTTTATAACTCTCTTTTTTACCGCTCTCATTTTTATTTTCTTCAACCAAATGTAAAAAAAGAGAAACTTCGTCCAGCATCCTCTGATAAGAATGTGCTGTCTTTACGATAATAGAATCAGCATATTTCTTGATTTTTACTTCTTCTTTTAATGATAAACTTTTTCCTGTAAATACAATTACCGGAAGATTTTCTAAACCTGGACTCTTTTTTACACCATCCAAAATTTGATAGGCCTGTTTATCGGGAATTCCCATATCCAAAATCACACAATCGACATTATTTTTAGTCAAGGATTTTAACCCGTCAGAAACATCACTTTTAATTTCAGAATTGATATTATAGGTTTCTAAAAAATAAGACAGCGCTTTGGCATGCTTTGGATTGTCCTCTATAATTAAAACCTTTTGAGATTCTTTGCTAATGATGTGTTCAATTCTCATAAAAACATCAGGAATTTTTTCAAACGCAACAGGCTTATCCAGAAAATCAACGGCTCCTTTTAATAAGCTTTCCTGTTTTAATTTATGCGATGACATAATATGCACCGGTATATGTTTGGTTTGCAAATTGTTTTTCAATTCTTCCATAACTTCCCAACCACTTTTTACAGGCAATTCTATGTCTAGTAAAATACCAACAGGTTTATACATTAAGGCGAAATTCAAAGCATAATCGCCTCGCACTGAAACAATTCCTTTATAACCGCTTTTGCGTGTAAAGGTAAGCAGTGATTTTGCAAAATTCATATCATCTTCTACTATCAGAATAACTTTATCATTTTCAGATATCGAATCCCTGTCATCTTCAATTTCTTCAGGAATAGTAGTGCTTATGTATTTTTTTTTGCTTTCTGTTTCCTCATTATTTTCTTCCTGAATTTGAATTGGCGGTGTTTTTTCGACTATAACTTTTTTTATTGATGAACCATAAATTGGCAAACATAATGTAAAACTGCTTCCTTCATTTTCCTTGCTATGCAAAATAATTTCGCCTTTAAGCAATTTTGCTAATTCTCTACTTATTGACAATCCTAAACCAGTCCCGCCGTATTTACGTTTTGTAGAACCATCTGCCTGTTGAAAAGCTTCAAAAATTAAAGGCTGCTTATCTAACGGGATTCCGATTCCGGTATCTTTTACAATGAAACAAATAATTTTATCATCATCATCATTTATTTTTATTTCTAAACTTACAGATCCTTTTTCGGTAAATTTAATAGCGTTTGAAAGCAGATTTTTAAGGATTTGTTCTAAGCGCATTCGATCCGTTTTAATAACAAGAGGTGCTTCTTTTGAGATTATTTCAAAACCGATATTTTTTTCTTTTGCGACCTGAGTAAATAAACTTGCTAAACTATCGGTTATCTCTTTTGTCGAGACCTCCAAAAACTCGAGTTCCATTTTTCCTGCTTCAATTTTAGATAAGTCCAGAATTTCATCAATTAGTCCCAACAAACTGTTACCGGAACTCATAATTACTCTTGCGAACTCAATTTCTTCTTTGTTCATGCTTTTATTGTTGTTTTCAGACAACAATCGGCTTAAAAGTAAAATAGAGTTTAATGGCGTTCGCAGCTCATGAGACATATTGGCTAAAAACTCAGATTTATAGCGGGTTGTAAGTTCCAAAGCTTCAGATTTTTTCTGAATTTCAGTGTTCTTTTCCTCTAATAAAACACTGCGTTCCGAAAGTTCTTCATTAGTCTGTTCCAGTTCTTCCTGCTGAACCCTCAATTCTTCTTCTGAGGCTTGTAATTTTTCGGTTTGAGCTTCTAATTCAGCATTTATTGATTCTAATTCCGTGTGTTGCAATTGCAGTTCCTCAGATTGTGCCTGAGTTTCTTCTAACAATTCAAAAACACGTCTACGATTTTGAGTTGATTTTAAAGCAATGGCAATATTGCTGGAAACAGTTTCTAAAAATTCTAAATCTATATCGCTGTAACCATAAACACTCGCTAACTCAAATGCGCCTTCAATTTTGGTATCAATCAAAGGAACTGCTACAATATGTTTGGGTTTTATTTCTCCCAAAGCGTATGTAATCTGAACATCATTTTCGGAAAACGATTTTAATTCCAGAACTTTTCCTGACACAACACATTGACCAATTAAACCTTGTCCTTTTTTAATATGCGTTCTATTTTTATTAGGCAGATAACTGTAACCTGACGTTGCATACAACTCATCCCCTTCCATTGCATATATTACCCCGGCACTGCTTTTGGTATATTGGCATAAAAATTCAATAATATCTTTTGACATGTTTTCGAGTTCTTTCTCACCCAGCATTACATTATTCAGTTTAGCTATCCCCGTTTGCATCCATTCTTTTTGAGATAGCAAACTGAATGAGTGTTTAAGTGAAGTACTCATTGCATTAAGTGATTCGCCAACACTGCCTAAAGCATCCGCTTTTTTATCGTCTACTTTAACATCATAATTTCCATTTGAAATATTTTGTGCAATAGTACTGATAGCCTCAATCCTCTGTGCTGTTTCACTATCTTTTCGTTGCAATTCACTTTGAAGAAAAGACCGTTGGTTATAATCTTTTAAGATCCGAATAAAAAAAGTAATCGCAATTATAAACGAGA
The DNA here is from genome assembly GCF_903819435.1 of Flavobacterium salmonis. Taxonomy (GTDB): domain Bacteria; phylum Bacteroidota; class Bacteroidia; order Flavobacteriales; family Flavobacteriaceae; genus Flavobacterium; species Flavobacterium chungangense. The sequence continues at coordinate 33,012 of NZ_CAIJDP010000086.1, forward strand.
TTATAAAAGCTGCAATAATTAAAATAAAGCTGTAATTGCCATACTTCTCAGATTTTGCATTTCGTTCTTTCAATAAGGACTGTTCGCTATTTTCGATACGCTTAAAATAGCTTCTTATCTCATCCATCATCCTTTTTCCTTCGTTAAGGTCAAAAGTGACTGCATCTTTTTTCAAACGTTTTTTTACAACCTGATTATTGAGATATTTCAAAAAAATATCTCGTCGTTCTTTTAATTCTTTTAGGCTTTTCTGCTGCGAAGGATTATCAATTGTTAATTCTTCCAGTCTGTTAAAAAATGTATTTGATACTTCTTCAGCATTATTATAGTGATCCAGAAATTGCTCGTCACCTGATATTAAATATCCGCGCATACTGGTTTGAGCATCTGTAATTACAGAAGCTGCTTCGTTTAAATTGTAAATAACTTCCTGAGTATGATTGACCCAATAATTACTTTCTAATAAGTTTCTAATGCTTAAAAAAGAAGCTATAGAACTAATCATCAATATAATTAATGAGGCAAAAGAACTGATCAGTAAATTTCTTTTAAAGTTATTTTTTTTCATATATATTATTTTATTTCCTGATATTCTAAGGGTAAAACCATAATAAAACTTGCTCCCTGACCAATCTGACTTTTGGCAGTAATCAAACCGTTATGTTTTTCTATTATTTTTTTTGCAATTGCGAGTCCAATACCGGTTCCTTCGTAGCTTTGACGGTCATTGAGACTTTGAAAAATGATAAAAATCCTATCCAGATAAATTTCGTCGAAACCAATTCCGTTGTCTTTGACAATGATGCGGCAATATTTTCCATGAGCTGAAGGTTTTCCTCCGAAATCTTTAGTTGCGATTAATTCAGATGTAATTTCTACAAAAGGATTTTCTTTATTGTTTGAAAACTTAAGCGCGTTTCCTATCAAATTTTGAAAAACCTGTCGCAATTGACTCGGAATGCTGTCTATAGTTGGAAGCACATTTGTCTTTATTGTTGCATTCTTACGTTCAATGAGGTAATCAAAATCAGATAACACTTCTTGCAGAACTTCATTTAAATCGGTTTTTTCAGGCTGTACTTTTGATGATAATCTCGAATAAGCCAGCAAATCTGTAATTAGAGTCTGCATCCTTTCAGCCGATTTAATAGTACGGTTTACATAATCAACCGCTTTTTCATCTTTAGCCAGATAAAGGTCTTTGATGATTTTAATAAAAATCTGAATCTTTCTTATAGGTTCATTTAAATCATGTGAAACTACCCATGCAAACTGTTGCAGCTCATGATTTTTAAGCTCCAGCTCTTCATTTTTTAAGACTAATTCTTTTGTTCTTTCTGAGATTTTTACTTCAAGATTATCCTGCGCTTCTTTTCGAATCTTGATTTCTTTTGAAAGCAGGTCTTTCATTTCTTTTAACTGATTCTGCTGTTCGTAAATCTTCAGAAAAGTTTTTACCTTCAAAATCAGCAAATCTGTATCAACCGGCTTTGTTATATATTCTACCGCTCCGGTTTCGTATCCTTTAAAAATGTATTTTTTTTCAATATTAAGTGCCGAAAGAAAAATAACAGGAATGTCTTTTGTTTTTTTATTGCCCGAGAGAATTTTTACCACTTCAAAACCATCCAGACCAGGCATCTGAACATCCATGATAATAAGGCAGTAATTTGTTTGTAAAATTTTCTTTAATGCTTCTTCTCCTGATTCTGCGGTATCTACATCGATATCATGTAATTCTAATGTTTTTTTTAAGGCTATAATATTTGCCCTTATATCGTCTACAATTAATATCATCTATTTGTGAGCTAAAGCATTATGATTACAGTACATTTTAAAAATTTACTTTATAATTTAAATTTTTATAAACTCTCAAATATATTTAAAAAAAAATCAACCTTTTGTATTTAGAAATTATATTCCTTACATAATTCCCATGTCTGTTTGTTTATGCAATCAAAGACTTTTTGCGACAATCTTAAATTCTTTCAAGTCAAACATTACCAAGGATTAGAATTATTTTAGCAGGTAATCTTAAATATTAAGTATCATGAAAAATACAAAAACATTTCCTGAACAGAAACAAAGCCTTCCTGGCAATGAATATTTAATGAAACCCGAGCCTGAGATTATCAAAGAAAATTATGACGGAAGCGGAAAACTTTTAGGGAAAGTCGCGTTTATAACCGGAGGTGACAGCGGAATAGGCCGGAGTGTTGCTGTCCATTTTGCAAGAGAAGGTGCCAATGTTGCAATTGTTTACCTTAAAGAAGATAAAGATGCGCAGACAACCAAAGAGTTAATTGAAAAAGAAGGTCAGCAATGCCTCTTAATCAGTGGGGACCTGAAGGATGAAAAATTTTGCAAAAATGCTATAAAAGCCTGTATCAAAACATTTAACAAAATAAATGTGATAGTAAACAATGCTGCTGTTCAGTTTCCTCAAAATGAGCTTGAAAAAATTACTGCGGCACAGCTTCAAAAAACTTTTGAAACCAATATTTATCCTTATTTTTATATTACCAAAGCAGCTTTACCTTTTTTAAACAAAGGCGACAGCATTATAAACACAAGTTCGGTCACTGCTTATCGTGGAAGTGAACATCTTCTTGATTATTCGAGTACAAAAGGTGCTATTTTAAGTTTTACCAGATCGTTATCAACCATGCTGGCAAAAAGACAAATCAGGGTTAACGGCGTTGCTCCTGGCCCCATATGGACACCTCTGATTGTTGCTACATTCGATAAAATTTCTGATTTTGGAAAAGACAATCCAATGGGAAGACCAGGGCAGCCATCAGAAGTTGGTCCTGCTTATGTTTTTCTAGCATCTGAAGACAGCAGTTATATTACCGGGCAATTTATTCACATAAACGGTGGTGAATTGATAGGAGGTTAATTAAATTTAAAATTATGAATTTTACTGACATAATGGGTTTGTTTGCAGGATTTTGTGTCACTGTTTCGGTTATTCCTCAAATAATAAAAGTATGGAAAACCAAAAAGGTAAAACAAATTTCACTACTGACCTTTAGCGTACTCACTTTTGGAATTGTAATATGGGTTGTTTACGGGATTTTAAAAAAAGATTTCCCAATCATTATTACCAACAGCATTTCGTTATTCTTAAATCTCATAATGGTTTATTTTATTATTTACTATGAAAGAGAATAAATCCTAAAATAAAAAAAACAGCCTGATAAAAGCTGTTTTTTTTCAATATGTGAGGCTCTGCTAGCTAACTAATTTTTGATTATATAATTTACTGAATGCCAGATGATATTTTTCTTTAAATACTTTTGATAAATAATTTCGGCTCATCTGGCCGGTTCCTGAAAACGCATTCAAAAAATTCAAATTAGAAACTCTTTTAAGTTCTTCTATTTGTTTATTGGCGAGTGTTAAAATTGGCTTTATGTCTTTCATATATCCATATGTATGCTGATCGAGTTCTGTTTCTAAAATGTTCTCTACAATTCTTTTACTCAATAATTTTTTTACAATTCCTTTTTGCGGAATAGCCTCAATTTCTTTAATCTTTTGTGCGATTTTAAAATTTTGCGGCTCAATATTGATATATTGTCCTGATGTATTATAGAAAATCTTATTTAAATCTGACAAGAGACCAACATCTTCTGTTTTAGAAGCAGTACAGATCACAATCGACATCTGAACACGTTTATATCCCTCCAAATAAAAAATATTATTAATATTTGACGTGTTTCTGATAATACCGCTTTGATTGGTTTTTATTTTTTTTATTGCACCATTGATTCCAAAACTATGACTAAAGCTACCCTCTGAGCAGTAAGCGAATAAAATAGGCGAATGTGCGCAGGATTCCATGCTAAGCAACGTATCATCATTAAATACGATATCAAATTGTATATATGAAATTTGTTTATTAAAAGTGATACCACTTATAAACCCGTTTGCATTTTTAGACTTAACCGTTAAATTGTATTGATTATTTTCTGAAGTTAATGTCCCATTCAAACTATCTTTAAGGTCATTAAAAATAGTGTTCATTCTGCCTGTATTTAAGTAAAGTTTTTTCATCTGATCGTTTTTTAAAAATGAGTTTTATAATTAAAAAGAGTTCGGAATTTTAAACTTTAATTTTTTATGATTAATTCTATCTCTTTTGAACAATTCAAATTTCGATATACTGCGAAGGTTTGTTGTTATATAATTTTTCGCAGGACTTTCATAATTAATAGTTTATAAAAAAACAACATGTCTGATAAAACAAAAACAGCTGCTCCAACTTAATGTTTGAACAGCTGTTTTTTCAGCAAAATAAAAAAATCCTAACCTATGAATCTAATTAAGCTTTAAGTGAGTTTATTAATATCGGCATTAGTCGAATAGTTTTTTTCGGGTATGTCTTTAAAAAATTCAGCTGCTTCCAAATCGGCAGATGGGCCATATCCTAATAAATAAGTACCTTTTTTATTGTCTGCCGTTTCTATAATATACAAAATTGACATATCGTCCGGATCGCTCATTCCTTCGTATCTATGATGGGCTACAATAAAAATCTCTTCCGGTTTATAAGAATATTTAGATTCTGTTTCTAAAAGAGAGTCATCCTGAAACAAAAAATTACAGCAATACCCTTTTTTTTGATACTCCTCTATATATTCTAATTCGTGTTTTGAAAGTTCTTTTTTCATGATAATATCAATTATATGATTCATTAAAGTTTTTCAAACCTTTCTAAGCAAATTTCACTTATTTAAAAAGAACCTTTTGACTCAAAAAATATTTTTTTTATCCCATTAAGTCATTTGTGCAAAAATTAAAAAACGCAACTATAAATTCGATATAGAACAATATTGAGATTTTAACCCGAAAAAAAGCAATTAAAATACAATGCCATCTCCGAATTATCAATATTGTGAAAGCAAACAGGAATTGAGCCAGATTGGCTCAGGAAATTGTAAAATGCAGAAAAGTATAAGAAATTACAATAATCAAAACTAAAAGATAAAGACAGTGCTTTTAATCTTTATTTTGAAAAACAAAATTATTAACTGTTGGAACAAAATTCTCCCAGTCTATTTGCAGGGCATGCTCAATAGACTTTATAATGTCATTCATTAAAACTGGCTTGGTTATAAATAAACTAGCTCCTAAAGCACGACATTTTTCGATAATTCCGGGCTCATTTGATGTTGAAAATATAATGATCGGAATATTTAGTTTATCGCCATTATAAAGTTCTGACAAAACATCAAAACCGTTTTTCCCCGGCATGTTCAAATCCAAAAAAATAACATCCGGTGCTGGTGGGGGATTATAAATTGCATTTAACAGTTTTTCTCCACCTGTGTATGTCTGAAGTTTTATTTCTTTCTGCAATGATTCTACAGCATCAGCAAAAATACTCAAATCATCCTCGTCATCATCAGTGTAGAATATAGTTATTGCATCCATAAGAATTTTTAAATTAATAAATCTAAGCCAAAGATAAATAATTTAAGAGGATTACCAATTACATCACAATTTCTGAAAACAGGAAAAATAGAAATATCATAATCCTAAGAATGAATTATATAACTGTAAAAAACTAAAAAAACTGATCTTTATTTTTTGTATAAATTTTAAAAATAAAAACATGGGAGATCATAAAGACCTTAAAAATATTTCAGCAGCTGAAAAAATAAAAGATCTGGCTGAAGATATAAAAACGTGTATGTTGTGTACATATAAAAACGAAAAATTACAATCTCGCCCAATGTCATTTCAGGAGATCGACGAATATGGAAATTTTTTTTTCTTATCAGATAAGAACAGTAACAAAAATGAAGAAATTTCAGCAAATTCAAAAGTCGAAATTATTTTTGCCCAGCCTCACGACAAATTCATGATCCTGCATGGCAATGCTACTATTTCGTATGATCGAAAAAGGATTAAAGAATTATGGAATTCTATAATCAAAATCTGGATGACCGGCGGTGCTGATGATCCTAATTTGAGTATTATAAAAGTTGTTCCCGAAGATGGTTATTACTGGAATAATAAAAATGGTAAAATGGTTGCAATTGCAAAAATGACAGTAGCTTTTGTAACCGGAAAAACAATGGATGACGGAATTGAAGGCAATCTTGAACTATAGTAAGGATATAAAAATGGCAATCGAAATGATTATTAATTGTCATTTTTATATTTTTTAAAATTCAAGGGCATTTAAGATTCCTTGTGTGCCTGCTGTATTATTAAAATAAACAAAAGCATTTTTGTCTTCCAGCTTGTTCTTAATCTGCTTTAATTCGACGGTAGAATAACCCGAATAAAAAAGTTCTGAATTACCGTGAAACCTGATGTAAATTAATGGGAATTCAGTAAAAACTGTCTGTGGAAGATTTGGATAACTTACACTGCAGAAGGTAATATTATTTTCAAGAAAAATTTCCCATACATCTTCATTCCACCAGCTTTCATGCCTAAATTCAATAACATTTTTGAATTCATAATCTAAGTTCACTACAATTTCATGGAGCCTTTCCTTACTATACTGATAACTTGGCGGTAACTGAAACAAAATACATCCTAATTTTTCCTTTAAGCCGTTTTTACAAATGCTGTAAAAATCTTCAATGAGGGTTTTACAATTTGTAAATTTTTTAATATGAGTAATCTCTTTATGCACCTTAACTGAAAACAGAAAGTTTTCAGGAGCTTTTTTATACCAATTGTGAAATATTTCTACTGTAGGAAATTTATAAAAACTACCATTGAATTCATAAGTATCAAAATATTGGCAATAATGTTCGAACCATTTAGAAGCAGGGAGATTTTCAGGATAGAAAATACCTTTCCAAAAACGATTATTAAAACTTGAACAGCCTTTTAAAACATTATTTTTCATAGGTATATTTTTTGACAATTGGTGCAAAAAAAACTTCGTCGTTTTTTTATACCGGTATGCCTTTTTTCTAATGGAAGATTACAACGAACACATTTTTTTTTTGGTATGTGCGAGCCAATGTTTCTTTAATTCATACTTTTTTTTCCAGTCCAGAAATTGAAAACTATATATAACACTCTCGTCAATAAGTTTTTGAATGTCCTCTAAAGGAATTTTACCTACTAAAGATTCCGGATGAATTTTACATCTGTATAAAACTTCATTTTTTATAATATTTCCTACTCCGGAGAATATGTCCTGTTCTAATAAAGCATCACAAATCATCTTGTTGGGAATCTTATCCAAACTTTTTTTTGCTTTTTCGGGATTCCAATTTTCGCTCATCACATCTTCTTCCCAATTATAATAAAGATTGATGTCGCCTTCTAAAATTTTAATCGAGCAGGTATAAAAATTAATTTCTCCATTTGTAAAAACCAATCTCAGTCTTGGAATAGTTTCCTTTTTTTCATTGATTAGATAAGTACCAAACATGAGCATGTGAATTTTGACAGTAAAGTCATCAAAGCAAATTAAAAAATGCTTACCCCAACTTTTAAATTCAAGTATCGTTTTGTTTTTTAACCTCAAAATATCGATACTGCTATTTCCCGAAACATCAATGATATTTTGCCCTGAAAATTGCTGTACTGCTTCTTTTAATATCACTATTGATGGACCTTCTGGCATAATATCACTATTTTAATAAACTAAAAAAGCACAGTATAGAACTGCGCTTTTTAATATTTCATAAAAATTACTCCAATTCTGCAGCTTCAAGATTTACTGCATTTACTGCTACTTCGGTAAGTTTTTTGTCTGCTCCTTTTTCTTCGTCAAGCGTTTGCTCTAATAAAGCAGCTGCTTCTTCGAATCCTAATGTTTCTGCAAATTGTCTAAGTGTTCCGTAAGTTGCAATTTCATAATGTTCAATTTTTTGACTTGCTGCAATTATTCCGGCGTCACGTACCACACCTAATTCTGTCTCTTCAAGAATTCCTTTTCCTTCTTCGATTAAGCCATCCATAGCATCACATTTTTTAGCTGTAGCTTTTTTGCCTATCAGTTCAAAAACTTTTTCCAAACGAATTATATGTTCTTCCGTTTCGGTCAAGTGAGAATTTAGAGCCTCGATTAAATCAGCCGATGTTGCATTTTTAGCCATTTTTGGAAGTGCTTTTGTCAAGGCTTTTTCTGCCCAATAGATATCTTTAAGACTATCCTCAAACAATTCTGTCAGACCTTTTGCAGCATTTGACTTTGGTTTTACTGCTCCACTTTTTTTAGCTTCTTGTTTAAGGGCTGTTTCTTTTTTATTATCTGTAGTTTTCATAATTATAAATTTTTATTGATTAATGTTTTCAAAATTAGATTGTTAATCAACCCTTTACTTATATTATTCAAATCCAGAGTTTCAAGATAAACACCTGTAGATTATGAAAATAGATTATTAAATTCTGTAAGAGGTTTCTTTTGAATCGTGGATAGCTTTGTAATATTGAATTATTAAAAATAAATATCATGAAAACGCATATCTCAAATAGCAGAAATAAATATAACCATTACGAAAACGCACAGCTTTACTTTGAACAAAAATATCAGGGAGGATTTTTGGATCCTGATGCGGCTATTTTAATTGAAAGCGCAATTGATAAACTTCTGAAAAAAGATAATATACTTCGAAATGAAAATATTCCAAATGATGGAAGTATGAGCGAAGAAGAATATGTTAAAAAACATCAGGAAGATGATAATTACTACAAACCTGAAAAAACGGAACAGGAAGAAGAAGGCATACAAAACGATGAAAACTTAGATTATGACGAGTTAGAACAACGAAATGACTAATCATAAGCTAAATATTAATAATACTAAAAACTACTATTATGAGCACTATAGATCAAAATAATACAGATAAAAATGTCCTTATGAATGAGGAACTGTATCAAAACAATAAACAGAAACAAACCAACAGAGAAATCGCCGAACAGGGGTTTGCGGTTCGAAATGGTCATGACCCAAACAAACCAAATCCGGATGAACGAATCACAAATGATGAAGATGATTTAGACGACCTAAACGATGATTTTCATGCAGACAGAGATCTGGAAGGCAATGACAACTTAGACGACCTTGATGAAGAAATTGACCTTGATGGCGATGAAAGAATCGTTAATGACGAATTTGACAATCCTTCTGATTCATTTGACAACACCTTTAATGAAACCGAAGAAGATTTAGAAGAAATTGATCAGGACGACGAAGAGATTAAAGAAGAGGACGGCTTAGAATATAAAGAAGATGATATTCAGAAAGAAAAAAATGAGGAAAATTATCCTTCAAATGATCCGAGGAAGTTCTAAGATTACTCAACGCTTCTGCCATATCTAATCAATATAAAAAATAATTTAGGTGCAACTTTATAAAAGTTGCACCTTTTTATATGACTTAAAGTAAAATATCTTCGAATCTCTACGTATACTTTAAATAATTATTTCTCCAATAAGTAATCATTTCCTTATTTTAATTTTCACATGTAAGAAAAATACATATCTTTACTATCGTGTATTTATCTTACATTTTAATTGCTGAATCTAAATTGAAACGCAAAAAATTAGCCCCAAATAATTAATTTATGTCAGATTTAAAAAAAGTATTTTTAGAAAAAGATACTTTAATAGAATTCAACCGATTTTATCAAGGTAGAACTTATGGGTTTGTATGTCAAAACTTCGAAAATGATAATTTACTAAGCACTTTGCATTATAAGGTAGATATTATATGCATTGAAAGTTATGCTGAAAATATTATATCTTTTGAAATAAACAGGCAACAAATTTATATAGATAATCTAGCCCCTGATTTAAAAATTGAACAAATTGCCGATGCATGCTCACAGGCTATTTTTCCAATAAGAATAGATGTAACCAAAGAAGGCAACTTTATAGATATTACAAATCATCATGACATCAAAGAAAGATGGCCTTCAATAAAAGAAAAATTGTCTACATATTACAGAGGAGATATATTCCCTGAGATAATTCTCAAAACGGAAACAGTTTTAAATAATAAAATTTTATTATCCGAATCAATTTGTAAAACATGGTTTTTTCATCTTTACTTCAAACCATTGTACAAAATTTACAATCAAGGTAAATCACATAATTATGCCTGGGAATCTCCTGTATTTGGAAACCAAGTCATTTCTTATGACATACATCAGACGTTAGAGGAACATTACTCTGCAACAAATAAAATTTACATAAACATCAAAGGAGATTCTAAAGATAAAAGATCAATAGGCGAAGTATTGAATAATTACAGCTATCCAAAATCTGAAATGACAGGAATAAAATATAAACCTTTGGAATCTCACATGGAAGTGCAATATAAGTTGTATGGAGAAGATTTAAGTATCTTTTCCATAGTAGGAACTTATAACACTACAATCTCAGAAAAAAAACATAAAACTACCCAAATAGAAATTTATCATTTGCCTGAAAATAGTTCTTTTAGACCTTCATCAAAATCCAGGCACACAAACATATCATTTTTCGTTCGTGAAGAGGAACCCGTTAAAGAAAAAAAGAGTTTTTGGAGCAAATTTAAATTATTTTAAAAAATATACGATCCTAAATCAAAGTATAACAAACCTATTATTATGGCCGAAAAACATTTTGTAGTTCAGGGGGCAACCTGCCAATGTAAGTTTAGCGTTGAACCCAAAAAAGATACCTTAAAAGTAAAAACACATTCTAAGCATTATGCAAATGATAAAGACGTAAAGGATAAACTTATTGCAACAGATAAAGAAATTGGGCAAACATTAGAAAAAAACACTTTTGGCAAATGCAAAATGCAACCCAATGGAAGTGGAGATTATTTACCATGTCAGGCAACAATTACAAAATGGAGTGGTCTTTACGAAAAAGTAACTTTATCTAATCAGGGTAAAATATTACTCGAAGACAGCAAAGGAACTTGCCCTATTGGAGGACCCGACTGCATTATCATTAAAGATCATGGTCAAACTTCAGAAGTCTCTAAAAAAAATATAGAGAATAGTAAGCCTGAAGTGTTAAACGAAATTCTGCCGGGAGTAAATTTTGAAGATTTAGGAAATTCTATTTTAATGATTGAAAATAAAAATTAAACCATGAGCAAGAATTTACATTTAGTTCTAAAAACACCACTCACAAAAGATCAAAAATTTGATAAGGCAATGGGTTGTTTAACATTGTCCAAGGCAGGAAATTTTACAGTTGAAATCATACCTACCGATGGTTTTTATAGTGGTGCTCCAAAAAAACTGCCCCCTTTTGAAAAATTAACTCAGGAAGAAGTTTGGAAAATGCCTAATGTTGATGATCGGAAAATGTATGTAGCCGATCTTAAAAAAAGAGAGAAGAAGGAAGCCGAATATACTAAAGAAAAAGATGCTTTTAATGAAAAGCTTAATGAAGAACTTTCAACATTAAGCTGGGCTTGGGAAACTGTAGGTAATGGTATGAACGGAAAAATGATAGCCCACAATAACGATTTTACAATTGGAATGCCTAAAATTCCTGAAAAGCAAATTAATTTTCCTGAAATTTTGGTTGGTGGCGGCTTTGCGTGGCTTGAAGTTTTTACAAAGAATGATCCGGCTACAGGAAAAATACCACATGGTTTATTTGTTTGTGCTACCGGAATTCCTAAAATTGTTCGCGTTGCATGGACAGATCTTGATTGCAAACCTATTACAGAAAAAGTTAAGTTTGGTTCCAAGGTGCTTTTAAATATTTATACAAGCCATCTTTATGGCCAAGATTTAGAGGTTGGATTATGGGATAGAGACACAGCAGATTCAGATGATTTACTGCCAATTTCAAATATGGACAATTTTACAAGTGAAGCGTTAATATATAAATTGCTTCCTAACGAGATAAACAAAACCGGAATTTCTGGTAATCTAAAAGTAAATGGCAAATCGGAAACCCATGTTCAAAAAATAAAAATCGAGGTTTTAGTTGACAAAAAATGGGAGGCTTTAGCAGGAAGCAAGTTAAAAATTTATCCTTCTGTAAAATCACAAGAAACCGGACAGTTTTTAAAATTACCTACAAAAGAAAATTATTTTTTAGAAGTAGCTCCTGATGGTAAAATGACTGAAACTGTCATAGAAGCAACCAATAACCCTACTCTTGTTGGAAAAGTAGAAACTAATTTAGCCATTTTTAGACCATGCAGATATGATACCATTAAAGGTTCATACGCAAAAAACGCTGATAGAGAAAATAATGAGCCTGTTGAAATTGAAATTTTCAATTCAAAGACAGAAGCATCAAAACAAAAATTAATAATGCCTGTTATAGCTGGAGTAAGGGAAGCACGCAGAGATGTCAAGATTATATTAGATTCAAAAACTGACGAATGTCTTTTTATTAATGATAAAATTAAATCTCATAAAGGAAAAGTTATAGATTTATCGTTAATTCAAGGCAATATTGTTGTTGCAGATAGTACCAGAATTAATGAACATTTGATATTTAGTGAAAATAGTTTTAAAATTGGATGGTTAAATTTCAGCAAGGAAGAAGAAGGACATGAAGACACTAATGACGATAATGAAATCAGTGCTTCTCATACTCGTAGCACTTCTAGTTTAAAAAGCCCTATGGGTATTTCTAAAACGAGTAACTCAACATTATATAAAGATAAAAAAACCACGGGAAAATATCCTAATTCAGATACAGAAGTCGTTTTAGATATAGGATTTGATTATGGTAATGAATCTTCAGTTAGTTTGTTAAAGTATATTTGGCCTCTACGTCAAGGTGCATTACAGCATTATCCTATTATTTTGCAAACTTGTTGTTTTACAAAACAATTAGATATTGTTGTCTATCCTGATATAAAATGGATATTACAATTTTCATATGACTGTGATCCCGAAGAATTTCAGGAAATGAGAAACGAAGAATATGACAAATATTTGGTGCGGGTTGAAAAATTAGATGAAAAACTAAAACCAAAAGAGATTGCATCGAAAATCAACAAAATAGATCAGGATATTGCAAATGCAAATTTAGGTTTGAGTGAAGCTAAAAAAAAGGATAAGGAAAAATTTAAAAAATTAATCTCAAAACTAAATGAAAGAAAGAAACAGCAATTAAACATTCAAAAAAAATATAATAAAGATAAAACAAAAGCAAAAAAACAATATAAGGCAGACAGACCCGATCTATTTAGTTTTAAAGATAATGTTGAATCAGGATTGTCAGACCTGGTAGTATCCTTAAATGTAGAGTATGACCGCCCAGGAGAAGCAATTGAAATATCCGCAAGCTACAAAAGGTACATCAGTCTGGTAAAGCAAATTATTGAAATCACCAAAATGATTGAATTAATTTTGGATGGTAAAAAGAAATCAAAAAAGAAGTTAGATAAAAAATTAAAAGAAATTGATGAGGAAAAGGCCTCCGAGCAACTGGCTAAAATTGGTGATGCGTTAAAAGGAAGACCTTTATTTTCTTTTGATGTCATACCTCCTTCACTTGCAATATTAGGTTCTTGGTATGCTGAAAACCCTAAAGATATTCATAAGACCCAAGTGGGAATTGTTGGTGAAATTCAAGTTTTGGCAAAGCCATTAATCGGAGCATCAATAACTATGGATTTTTTAGCTTTAGCACAAAAAGCACATCCAATCGCAAGAGGGATTATTACATTAATTGACGTAGGAGCTGCTATAGGAGTAGGACCTGAAATAAATGTCAATTTAGAAGTAAGTGGACAATTAGAAATTAGCGGTATGCTTAGATATAACCATGCAAGCGGAACAACCAACCTAAACCAACAATCATTAGCTGGGGATGCTGAAGATGACAGTCCATTAACCGTAAATGGTGTTTTTGGTTTAAAATTAGAAGCAAATATTAAATTATCCAGAAAATATAGTAGCATATGGTTAGGAACAATATCAGCTTATGCAGAAGCAGGAGTTGAGGTAGTTACTGGTTTTACTCTATCTGGAGCTATAAAAGCAGATGATAAAGGTTTTTTCATAGATCCTCTATTAACTTTTCATGGTATAAAATTACAAATCACAGTCGCAGCCGGATACGCCGCTGAAAATTCTGAAGGGGGAGAATATTCATCTGGTGAAGAATCAATGGAATTTAATCTAGTTTTAATGCATGAATATGAAGGCAGCTTTGAAGACTCTAATGACAAAAAAATTCAATTTTATTTAACTTAACTCAGGACATTGTGAAATACATAAAAATAATTTACATGATAACTCTATTCTCTCAGATAACGAGTTGCCAAAACATTCAAAAAAAAGAAATACAGCCTAAAAAATTTAATTCTGAGGATTTGGAATTATATGATTTAATAAATGATGTAAAATCTATAAAATTGATACATATTGATGAACACATTGCAGGTATTAATTCATCTCAAATATACAAAGGTCAATATATGGGAATTGTAGATACTATAAAAATAACCTTTAACAAAAAAGGAAATATTATAAAAAGCAGTATAATGAGATACTCCATAAAAAATATGCTTCCAAATAACCCAGCGGTTCGCCATGACAAAGTTTTGTTAGATTCTACTTTTAACAAACATGGATTTGAAGATAATTTCTTTGATTATAAAAAATACATTGATTCTAATAGACGCTTGAAAATAAGTGACAAATATATTAATTACAGCTATAATGAAATTGGCGATTGTATCTTAATTAAGTACAAAGAAGAGTATAATTCGAGAAACAAAGAAGATGGTTACTCCTATTTTCAATATGAATACGATGATAAAAATAACTGGATTAAACGTACTATATATTATAATGAGGACAAAAAGGAAATCAGAGAACAAACGATCAGAGAAATAACATACTATTAAAAACAATGAAAAATAGTCAGGATATTTATTCCTTAAGCAAGGAAATAAACAGATTTGAAAAAGAATATCATTATGGAGCATATATTTATACCAATAATTGCTCATTTGAAATACTCATAAATGATTTGCCAATAGTTAATCATTTTATGCCATCAAATGCAACTTTAAAAGGCTCATACTATCCTTTAAACTGGCATATTTCTAAAGACGGAATTCAAAACATAACGATTAAAATGTATCCTGGTTTTAATCAGGAAGCAAATACATTTAATCAAATTTTAGAGAATAACTCAGCTATACAAATAAAAATAGTTAAATCATTTTTAGACAGTACTAACAAAATGGCTGATGAAGAAGAAGTTATAACCTACAACACTCCTCTAAATAAAATAAATGAGAAATTAGTTTCAGTATTTTCAGGCAGACCGTCTTATCAAGACAATTTTACATTTATTTCTGAAGTTCCTTATGAAATACAAACTTTAGAAAACTCAGAAATTCTTTTCACAGAAGACATAGAAAAATTAGAACAATTACAAGAACAGGTACTCACAAAATACAATCAAATTAGAGAAATATATCTATCCGGTACTAAAGACGAACTAGCTAATATAAATTATGATAAAGAGAAGAGAATTTCGCAGCAACTTTATTTATCATCTGCTGAAATAAAAGACAGATGGCAGAATGATTATCAATTCAGAACTGATCAGAATCTTGACTTTTTTGATTTAAAACCTATTGAGAAATTTACTGTCAAATTTTATGCTAATGGCAAGCTTGTGTGCTTACAAAAAATAAACAATAAAAAATCAGCACTTTGGGGAGGATTTAAACAAAAAGATAAAAAAGAAATTACGACAACTTATATTCTTCTTTATCTGCATCGTCAGAAAGGGAGCAATAGCTTATTTATATATTAAAAGAATTAAAAAAGGATTTCTTTAGAAAATTACCCTATTCTATCCAAACAAATAATCTCCCTTATAATCAACAACTTAATCCTAAAACACAAAAAAAGCCGTTTAATTTTAACGGCTTTACACTTTAATAATCAATCCCCAATTTTTTCCAGAGCCGGAATATCATCCATTTTTTCAAGACGTTCCGCCAGACCTGCTCTTGCTTCTGTAAGTTCTTCTTCGGCTTTAATCAGTTCCTTGTACCATTTGTCTTTTTCAAAACTGTCTGAACTTTCTATTTTACGCATGATTTCATAAATTTCACCTTCAGCTTCCATCACTTTTAATCTTTTATAATACGTCAGGCTTTCTGTCATATGAGCAAGTGCAATCATCGCAGTTAAAAAAGGATGGTTGTTGGTTACATTGACATCCTTAATTCTTCCATGTTCCAGTTCGACTTTAAGCGCAAAAGCAAATTCTTCCATATTAAATACTTCATACTTACTGTCCGGATTTAAGTAAGCTTTTATAGATTCAACATTATTCATCGTAGAAAGATCAACATCGGTTTCTTTTTCATCACTCAAATCTTTAAAAACCAATCTTCCAATTACTCTTGCTTCCTCAACGGTTGGATCATTATCCGGATTTTCAAAATCCCTGACCGACCAGTCCCAATTATCCGGATGAATCGGTTTTATATATTTTTCGCAAAAATCTGTAACATCATTTTTTAAGCTTACCATTTCCTCTTCTCTTTTGATGTAAACGTGCTGATAAGCGCCACTTTTTGTTGCCATGATTTTATGTTTTATTTTAAAATTGCAAACGACACATTTACCAAAATAAATGTGCCGTTTTTTTACTTTCCTTTTTTGAAGTTTTATCTAAATTTTTCTTCTTCCGCTAATTAATGACAGCAGAAATAATACAATAAATATAAAGAATAAGACTTTAGCGATACTAGCGGCTCCGGCAGCTATTCCTCCGAAACCAAATATTCCGGCTACTATAGCCAGGATAATAAAAATGACTGTCCAACGTAACATAATATTGATTTTTTAGTTAATACTGATTTTGTTTGTTACATCAAATTTCCATTTTTAACAGGAATTAGATTAACTCAAAACATTATTTTTTTATCGCAATCGAATGTTATTCTTAATGTAGATTAAGTCATTTTTAGCTTTTAAAAACTATTTTTGTAATGAAAACTATAGCATTATGAAAAAATATGACTTTTTAATATTAGGTAAAAATCAACCCATACTTGAAATTTTGCTAAGGTTAGTAAATGCAAATGAAAACTGGAATGCCGTTGGGTTTAATGATGAAGAATTAGCCAAGGATCACTTTTTACAGCATAATGTTGATTTTGTTCTATTAAGCTCTGCAATTGAGGATCATGTCGAAAAGGAATTTTCAGCATTTTGTTTAAAAGCCCATCCCAGAGTTGAAATCATAGAGCATTTTGGAGGCGGAAGCGGATTGCTTCAGTCTGAAATTTATGAACGGTTGTATAAAAAAGGAGAACTCTAAGATGGAGAAAAAGTATTCAGTTGCAATTTATCCTTCGCAGGATGTTATTGATGCTGTTAAAACAATGAAGGAGTATTTAAAAAGCAAAATCAACTGGTATAACAGTTGCAATTCGACTGCACATATTACGATCTGCGAATTCACAATTGACGATTCTCAAATTAATATCTTCAAACAAAAACTTGTTAAAGTTTGCGATACTTTTATACCTCTCCCTATTTATCTGGATCATTTTTCGTTTTATGAAAACAGCGGTGCCTTTTTTATTGCTCCCAATGAAGCTTCGAAAAACAATCTGAAACCAGTCATGAAAAAGATTCAGGAAACTTTGAAATCTTTAAAACTCAAAAAAAGTGATGATCCGCACCTGTCGATTGGCAGAAAACTTACATCTGAAAATCTCAAAATAGCCTCACAGCTCTTTACTACTATTGAGATTGATTTTTTGTGTAAAGAAATTGTCTTGCGCGAACTCGACCCTGTTAAAAAGCAGTTTTTTGTTATTGATACTTTTATATTTAATGGAAACGCACAGCCTGAATTTGTTCAGGGAAGTTTGTTTTGATTTTGTAAAATGTTAGAAGTTAGAAAGTGAATAAGTTTTACATTCTACATTCTACATTTTACATTCTACATTTTACATTTTACATCTCACAATTAGTTTTCGTATATTTGAATTTTACAATTCACACTTATGAAATCATTAGACTCTTTTTACGAGGATATTACCAAAGGCTCAACTGTAGAACCAAAGTCATTATTGCCAAGTGACATTCAGAAAGAGATTGGACATTTTAATGTTTTTGATATCAAAGATCTTTTAGAAAGGCTTTCCAGTAAATGCGCCGCCATGCCTTATGACCGACGAGCCTATTACAAAATAAGTTTAATTCGGGGGAAAAACAGAGCAGAATATGCCGACAAAATAATCGAAATTGAAAAGCAGGGACTTTTGTTTGCCACACCCAGGATACCTTACAATTATATCCCTCAGGAAACCAATCAGGCTGGACAATTTTGTGTGTTTTCGAGTGAATTTTTATCAAAAAATAAAAGTGGGATTGATTTAAACGAACTACCTATTTTTGCTTCAGACGGCTATCCTGTTTTCCAGCTTTCGGATGAAGAAGTTTCAGAAGTAGAATTGATTTTCAACAAAATACAAAAAGAAATCAACTCTGATTATGTCTATAAATATGATTTGATTCGGAATTATGTCGCTGAATTAATTCACTTTGGACAGAAATTACAGCCCATTACAGCTTTATACTCCAAACACAATTCGGCAGCAAGGGTTTCATCCTTATTTGCTGAATTACTAGAAAGGCAATTCCCAATAGAATCGCCACATCAGCGTTTAGAATTAAGAACTGCCAAAGATTTTGCAGAAAGGCTATCAGTTCATGTTAATCACCTAAACAAAGTTTTAAAGGAAAACACCGGAAAAACCACAACAGAATTAATCAGTTCCCGATTAACAAGCGAAGCCAAAATTCTTTTAAAACAAACCGACTGGAATATTTCTGAAATTGCCTATTCGCTGGGTTTTGAAGAACTGGCACATTTTTCGAATTTCTTTAAAAAACAAACCTCTTTAACACCATTAGCTTTCAGGAATTAATTTTGAAAGTTCAGTTTCAGATTTAACGTTTGGGTTTAAAATTGATATTGAATTTTGACATCGACATTGCTATTGAATTTTTAATTCTGATTTGAATTTTGCAAACATCGGTTTGATATTTACAATTGCATACACGGCTTTGCTTATACCTTTGTCATATCAATTTAAAACAAAATACAATATGGCAGTAAATACAAAAATCGCCTTGGTAACAGGCGGAAGCAGAGGTCTGGGAAAAAATATGGCAATCGCAATTGCAAAAAAAGGAATTGACGTGATTATTACTTATAACAGTAAAAAAGACGAAGCTGATGAAGTAGTCAAAGAGATTGAAAATTTAGGTCAGACAGCAGCTGCAATTCAGTTAAATGTTGCGGAGTCCGCTACTTTTGATTCCTTTATTGAGAACATTTCAACTGTTCTGAAAAACACTTTCAAAACAAATAAATTCGACTTTTTGGTAAACAATGCCGGAATCGGAATTCATAATTCATTTGCAGAAACTACTGAAGATGAATTTGACCTCCTGACTAATATTCATTTTAAAGGCCCTTTCTTTTTAACCCAAAAAGCATTACCAATACTAAACGATGGCGGCGGAATTGTAAATATTTCAAGCGGTCTGGTAAGATTTTCATTCCCGGGTTATGCTGCTTATGCTTCGATGAAAGGCGCTATCGAAACTCTGACACAATATCAGGCAAAAGAACTGGGCGAGAGAAAAATCAGAGCCAACATAGTGGCTCCCGGTGCTATTGAAACTGATTTTGGCGGAGGCGCTGTTCGTGACAATGATGAAATAAACCAAATGATTGCCGGTTTAACTGCTTTAGGAAGAGTTGGTCTTCCTGATGATATTGGCGGTGTAGTTGCCTTTTTATGTTCTGAAGAATCCCGTTGGGTAAATGGACAGCGTATTGAGGTTTCGGGAGGAATATTTTTATAATATTTTAGAAATTCAACCTGTTTTTCAACACATAGAAACATAGCTTTTTTTTTGAAAAGGTTAAAAAAGAGAAACTCATTTCTCAACACATAGCTATGTGTTTTTTAAATAAGTGAAACGTCTTTTACGTTTACAAAAACTATGCTTCTATGTGTTTTAAATTAACACTATGCTTCTACAAAAACAAAACCCGATAAGCTAAAACTTATCGGGTTTGTCGTTTAAATATCTGAATTAGTAAGTAAGCACATTTAATTTTTTTCGATACTCACATCGAATCCTCCGTTTTTATCAAAAATGAGATCGTAAAACTTTGAATCTTTTTCGACTCCAACTTCATAAGTAGTTTGGTTTTTATCATTAACCACTACTGCCATTTCTTTTATTGCTTTTGCCTGATAATTTTTCTTCAGGTAAATCTGTGCTTTTACCGGCAGCTTACTTAACGGAATCTGTAGCTCATACGCTTTCATATTTCCTAAGTTGTCATAAATCGCCAGTGCTTTCGTAGTATTGTTTACATTGAATTTTGCCTCATAACGAATTTCATCATTGTCGTCGCCAACATATTCTTCATACCAGACCGGTATTTTTCCCGGGTATTCTTTTTCAAAAGCAACTCTAACCAATTCAGTAGGAGTTACTGTTTTTTTCATATTCGTTCCTTCCTGTGCAATTAAAAAACTAAAGCTGAACAGAGCGAAAATTACAGACATTCTTTTCATTTTTTCTATCATTAAAAATTAATAAGTCCAAAAAATCAGTAATAAATTTACTACTTATAAATGAATTTAAAATGAAGTTTCAATGAAATTTTCAGTTTAAATTAAAAATAATCTGATTTTTAATTGATAAAACAAGTAACTTTTTGATGTACTAACCGTCTAATTTTGAAACCAAATCATCACCTATGAAAGACAAAACAAAATTTGAAACTTCTCCACAGCTTTATGCCCGAATCGCAGGGTTATTTTATTTACTCATCATCATAGCCGGTGCTTTTGCTGAAACCTTTGTCCGAAATAAACTAGTTGTTTATGGAGATGCAACCGCTACTGCAAACAACATTATACATTCTGAATTTTTATGGAAAATTGGCATTACCGCAGATTTGATTATGCAGATTTGTGATCTGCCTGTAATGATAATTCTCTATTATTTACTTAGACCTGTAAACAAAAAACTAGCACTCCTTAATCTTTCTTTCAATTTGATTCAGACCGCTGTTTTGGTTGCCAACAAATTAAATTTACTGGCAGCGCTTTTCTTTTTGGGAGATGCCGATTATTTAAAATCATTTAGTCCGGATCAATTGCATACGTTGTCTTATCTTTCTATAAAATTGCACGACTTTGGCTTCGGCGTTGGATTGATCTTTTTTGGTTTTGTATGTCTTATCGAAGGATATTTAATTTGCAAATCCGGATATTTTCCAAAAATATTTGGAGTACTGATGTCAATTGCAGGATTCTGCTATTTAACAAACAGTTTTGCTTTAATTCTGTTTCCGCAGCTTTCCAGTATTCTATTATTGATGCCGTGCCTTATCGCAGAATTAGCCTTAAGCTTATGGCTTATTTTTAAAGGAGTCAACCTTCCTGTTTGGAAAGAAAAGTTAGCCGTTAATTAATTTTGGAAACAAAATCAAAAAAGCCTGCAGGAAATGAATCTTAGCAGGCTTCTTTTTTGAAATAACTGAATTAGTAAGCACTTATTTCTGAATTCTTATATATGGTCTTTATTTTTTAGCCGGTCGGTCAATTCTCGTCGATAGGTAATACCAACCGGAAGTTTTTCATTTTTTATCACCACAAAATCTTTTTCACTTTCTTCAATTTTATCCAATGCAACGATATACGATTTATGAATGCGCATAAAGCTTTTCTCAGGCAGGCATTTTTCCAGTTCTGTTGTGGTAATAGAAGCCAGATACGTTCTTTTGACAGTGTGGATTTTTACGTAATTGCCAAAACTTTGGGCAAACAAAAGCTGGTCTAATTCGATATCCATAAAATAACCATCCACTTTTACGCTAACAGAATTTACGATTACTTCTTCTTCTTTGATTTTTACATTTTCTGTTGCGAAAAAACGATCGATAGCTTTTAGAAATCTCGGAAAATAAATGGGTTTCAACAGATAATCAATCACACCGTAATCATAACTTTCCAAAGCAAATTCAGAATACGCAGTTGTCAAAATAGTTTTAGGATGCGTTGGAATGATTTTCAGCAATTCCATTCCTGAAATCTCAGGCATATTAATATCCAGAAACATCAGATCGACTTTATTTTCGCGCAGATAATCCATCGCTTCAATGCCATTGTATGCCTGAAAAACGAGTTCCAATTGTGGATTCTGTTTGATATAATTTGCCAAAACATAATGCGCAGCCGGCTCATCATCAACAATAATGCATTTTTTGGTTTCCTTCATTATACAAACTTTTTCAGTTGCAATTTCAAATCAACGATGTAGGTATTTTTATCGTCCTGAATATCTAATTTATAGTCTTTTCCGTAAATTAAATTCAGACGTTCAATCGTATTTTTTAAACCAATTTTAGTAGAAACAACATCGGTTTTTTTCGGAATAGAATTCACAACATGCAGGTGCAACAAACCGTTTTCGACCGTGACAATGATTCTAACAAAACATTTTTCTATAGCGCAGGTTCCGTGTTTAAAGGCATTTTCGATAAATGCGATTAACAACATTGGTGAAACTTTATAAGCGTTTTCGTTGTCAATTTTACAATCGTAGGTAATATCACAACGATAGCCTACACGCTCTTTTTCGAGCTGAACATAGCTGTTTATAAATTCCAGTTCATCTTCAAGAGAAACACATTGTTTGTTATTACTTTCTAATTGATAACGCATTAATTGTGACACTTTCATAATCAAATCCGGCGTTCTTTCAGGGAATTCCAAACTAATACCGTAAAGTGTATTGAACGTATTGAATAAAAAATGCGGATTCAATTGTCCTTTTAATGAATTCAGCTGCATTTGATTGAACAGCAAGGTTTCATCTGTTTGTTTTCTATGGATTCTGTAGAATTTAAACACAATTATCGGACTCAAAATACAAACCAAAGTCCCCAAAACACTCGCCAATTGATACACATAGCTTCTTTGATGCGAATTTTGGTACAGATGACAATTGCTAAACATCTTCAGCATCGTTATTTCATACAACAATACAGAAAAGACAAATACACCAAAAAGCGTTAGAAATACATAAGTTAAAGGACGGCGGGTTTTGAATAATATAGGAAGAAGAAAAAATCGGTTGAATTGGGCGTGCATGTATAAAATAAAGTAGAAAAAAACACCCATTAAAATAGAAGTAAAAGAACTAAATAACATCCAGTCATTCTTCAATGTATAAATTGTAAATGAGAAGAGGACAACGGCAATTTCCTGCCACCATTTGTTGTCCAATATGTTATCAAATTTTTTATTCATTTTTAAATTTAAATAGTTTACAAAGTACGGACAAATATTTAATTTCTTTTTCCAAAAAATGACAAATTCAATTGGTCATTTAGTATTGCATTACATCATTTAAGAAGGCAAATATCGATGCAAGTGAAATAATTTTGGACTGTAATATCACATCTAAATTTTATGTATTTCAAAAAAACTACTTTAACTCGTTGGTTGCAATTAGTTTTTAGTTTTAATTTTTCGTCAGTTCGAGTGTTTTTCGATAAAAAAATGTATCGAGAACAAGAAAAATTAAAACTAAAAACGGTTCTCGATACATTTTTTGCTCCCTTTCACTCCACAAAAAACACTCGAACAGACGTTTTTAACAAGAGTTCAAGAGTTGCTTTACTATTTTTCCTGATTTTTGCCTCAATCGGTTATTCACAAACCTTATCCTTAAAAGAAGCGATAAAAACAGGTCTTGAAAATTACGGATCAATCAGGGCAAAAAACAATTATACCAATGCTTCGCGAGAAACCCTAAAACAATCCAAACGCGATTATTTACCGAATCTAAATTTATCTGCGCAACAGGATTACGGAACGATCAACGGGCAAAATGGTGCCCTTTACGGATTTAATGGTTTGGCAGCTGCTTCTTCAGGACCTGCATTGCCGGATCAAAACTGGAATTCCGCTTTTGGAGCACTTTATTTAGTGAATATGAACTGGGATTTTTTCACTTTCGGAAAAGCAAAAGAAAAAATCAATCTGGCAAAAGTCGATGTTCAGGCCAAAGAAAACGATCTAAAGCAGGAAATGTTTCAACACAAAATTAAAATTTCTGCCGCCTACCTTAATTTATTGGCAAGCCAAAGATTACTGATTTCGCAGCAAAAGAATTTAAGCCGTGCCGAAGTTTTCAAAAAGACAGCCGTAGCCCGTGTTAAAAACGGATTATTAGCTGGAGTCGATTCTACTTTGGCTACAGCCGAAGTTTCAAAAGCTAAAATCGCCTTGAATCTTGCCCGCAATTTCGTTAAGGAACAAAACAACAAATTAGTCGATTTGATGGGCGTTGCACCTCAGGATTTTGTTACCGATACAGTTTTTGTAAACCAGATTCCGAAAGCATTATTATTAGCCGAAAAAACAACTGATAGCCTTCATCCGTTATTGCAATTATATAAAACCCGAATTGATTACAGCAATCAGCAGACTAAATTATACAAGCGATTTTATTATCCTACGATGAGTGCTTTTGGGATTTTACAGACAAGAGCTTCAGGTTTTGACTCGGCTTATGCGACAGATCAGACCGCTTTTAACCGAAATTATTGGGATGGCGTAAATCCGGATCGTACCAATTATTTGATAGGAGTTGGAATTACCTGGAATCTGACCACACTGTTCCGAATGAGCAAACAGGTAAGTGCCCAGAAATTTGTTTCGCAAGGTCTGCAGGAAGAATACAATCAGGCAGACAGAGAATTAAAGTCGCAATTGAATTTTGCTGAAGATAAAATCAAAATCACGTTGGAGAATTATGCCGAAGCGCCCATTCAGGTCAATGCGGCACAAAGAGCGTATTTGCAAAAATCGACTTTATACAAAAACGGTCTGACTGATCTGACAGACATCACACAAACGTTATTCACCTTAAACCGTGCCGAAATCGACCGTGATATCGTCAATAACAATGTGTGGCAATCGTATTTGCTAAAAGTAGCCGCAACAGGCAATTTCGACTTATTTATAAATGAATTTTAATTATAGATCCTAATGAATTTAATACGTTTTGCACTCCGCAAACCCATCTCCATATTAGTATTGGTTGCGGGTCTGTTTTTCTTCGGAATTGGTGCCATCAAAGACATTAAGGTAGATATTCTTCCAAAGATGAATTTGCCGGTAATTTATATTGCACATCCTTTTGGAGGGTATACACCGGACCAGATGGAGGCCTATTTTGCCAAAAATTATGTCAACATTCTTCCTTTTGCCAATGGCGTAAAATCGGTAGAAACCAAGAATATTCAGGGGTTAATGATCATGAAATTAACCTATTATGAAAACACGAATATGGCGCAGGCTGCTGCCGAATTAAGTTCGCTTTCGAACCGGATTCAGGCGGCATTTCCTCCGGGAACACAGCCTCCGTTTATCATTCGTTTTGATGCTTCTTCCCTGCCAATCGGTCAATTGGTTTTAAGCAGTAAAATACGTTCCAACAACGAATTGCAGGATTTAGCGAATGTTTATGTTCGTGCGTCGTTTACTTCGATTCCCGGTTTATTATCTCCGGCTCCCTTTGGCGGAAGCCCAAGAACGGTAGAGGTTAACGTAGATCCGGATTTATTGCGCTCACATAACCTGACACCCGATCAGATTGTTGAAGCAATTCGTGTGAACAACCAGACGGCTCCATCCGGAAACGTGAGAATTGGTGATATCAATTACATTTCGCCAACCAATAATACGATTAAGGAAATTAAGGATTTTGAGCAGATTCCGTTGTTTAAAGGCGGGGTTCAAAACCTGAAATTAGGAGATGTTGCGACGGTAAAAGATGGTGCCGATGTTACAGCAGGTTATGCTTTGGTTAATGGAAAACGTTCGGTTTACATCAGTATTGCAAAAGCAGGAGACGCTTCGACCTGGGATGTGGTTCAGAAATTAAAAGCCGAATTACCTAAAATTCAGAGTACACTTCCTGAAGACGTACAGTTATCATACGAATTTGACCAGTCGGTTTATGTCATCAACTCGGTTAAAAGTTTAATTACCGAAGGAATTATCGGAGCGGTTTTAACCGGATTAATGGTTTTATTATTCTTAGGTGACAGGCGTGCGGCGTTAATCGTAATCCTGACAATTCCGATTTCGATTATTTCCGGCGTTCTATTCCTGAAACTATTCGGACAAACAATTAACTTAATGTCGTTGAGCGGACTGGCTTTGGCAATTGGAATTTTAGTGGATGAAAGTACCGTAACCATCGAAAATATCCATCAGCATCTCGACATGGGAAAACCAAAAGCACTCGCGATTTGGGATGCCTGTCAGGAAATTGCGTTGCCAAAATTATTGATTCTGCTTTGTATTCTGGCGGTTTTTGCGCCGGCCTTTACGATGGTCGGAATTCCGGGAGCTTTGTTTTTGCCGTTGGCGTTAGCGATTGGTTTTTCTATGGTCATTTCGTTTTTATTATCCCAGACTTTTGTGCCTGTAATGGCGAACTGGTTAATGAAAGCGCATCCAAAACACGAACATGCACCGGAAATCACAGATGATGAAGCCGAATTCAACGCCTGCGGATTAACACCTGAATCTGAAAAACAGCTGATCACTCAGAAAAAAGAGTATGTTGAAAGAACGGATACAGATGGCAACGGAAAAATTGGTGCTTTTGAGCGCTTCCGAATCCGTTTTATGAGAACGCTGGACAGACTTTTTCCATACAAAAAAATAGCTGGTTTAACGTATTTAATTGGAATTACGGTTCTTGCTCTGGTCTTCTTAACCTTTATTGGAAAAGATGTTTTTCCGAAAGTAAATTCAAGTCAGTTTCAGCTGAGAATGCGTGCTCCCGACGGAACCCGTTTGGAACGCACCGAAGAAAAAGCCATTTTGGTATTGAAAGAAATAGAGAAAATGGTATGTAAAGAACACATCGGAATTTCGTCTGTCTATGTAGGTCAGCACCCGTCGCTGTTCTCGATTAACCCGATTTATCTGTTTATGGCAGGTTCGCATGAAGCGGTATTTCAGGTGAGTTTAAAAGAATACCATACCGATATGGATGATTTTAAGGATGACCTTCGTGCCAGAATTAAAAAAATCCTTCCTGATGTAAAAATCTCTTTTGAACCTATCGAATTGACAGATAAAGTGTTGAGTCAGGGCTCTCCTACTCCAATCGAAATTCGAATTGCAGGAAAAGACAAAAAACGAAATGAATTATATGCCAATCAAATTGTAGAAAAACTACAAAAAATAGCCTATTTCAGAGATGTTCAGATTGGACAGCCTATTCATTATCCGGCCATGAATATTGACATTGACAGAACCCGTGCTGCCGAATTAGGCGTTGATATGAACGACATTTCGCGTTCGCTGGTTGCTGCCACCTCATCATCAAGATATACAGAAAAAAATACGTGGATCGATGAAAAATCAGGTCTGTCGGTGAATGTTCAGGTTCAGGTTCCGTTGAACCAAATGAAAAGCAAAACCGATATTGGAGAAATTCCGGTATTAAAAAACTCGCTTCGTCCTGTTTTAAGTGACGTCGCCAAAATTACACCCGGCATTGTAAGCGGTGAAAATGACAATTTAGGGGCAATGCCATACATTACGGTTACAGCAAACATCAGTCAAACCGATTTGGGGACGGCGACTAAAGATGTGGCTGCAACAATCAGTTCATTAGGCGAATTACCACGTGGCTTGTTTGTCACGCCAATTGGACTGAGTAAAGTATTGGAAGAAACATTAAGCAGTTTACAAGTAGGATTATTGGTTGCCATCTTTGTAATCTTTTTAATGTTGGCCGCTAATTTCCAGTCATTCAAGGTTTCGCTAGTTATTTTAACCACGGTTCCGGCGGTAGTTTTAGGAGCGTTATTAATGCTGACCATTACAGGTTCAACCCTAAACTTACAATCGTATATGGGCATCATTATGTCGGTTGGGGTTTCGATTGCGAACGCCGTTTTACTGGTTACCAATGCCGAACAACTGCGAAAAATAAACGGAAACGCCTTAGAATCGGCTCGTGAAGCGGCAGCACTGCGTCTTCGTCCGATTATCATGACTTCGGTGGTGATGATTGCGGGAATGTTTCCTATGGCGATTGGTCATGGCGAAGGAGGCGATCAGGTTTCTCCGTTGGGTAGAGCGGTTATTGGCGGACTATTATTTTCGACCTTTGCCGTATTATTAATCCTGCCGTTAATTTTTGCCTGGGCGCAGGAAAAAACCACAACACAATCTGTTTCTTTAGATCCTGAAGACGAAGAAAGCATCCATTATATCTCATCAATAAGTAAGTCGAAAGTCGAAAGTCAAAAGTCATAAAGTTGAAAGTCTCATCGTGCTGAAAATATCTCGACACACCTTTTTCCTTTCCGCCTATTTATTAAAAAAGACATTATATCATATTTTATATAAAATCATAAAATGAAGACTAAAATACTACAACCAACCGCGCTGTTTTTTGCAGCACTACTTTTCCTGAACAGCTGTAATTCCAAAAAGGAGGAAGTGGTTACGGCAGCAATCGAACCTAAAACAGAAACGTTTCTTTTAGAAAAAGAAAAACTGACTACCGAATTGCGTTTGCCTGCCGAATTAACCGGTTTTCAACAAGTGGATCTGTATGCCAAAGTGAGCAGTTTCGTAAAAACATTAAAAGTAGATATTGGTTCAAAAGTAACCAAAGGACAGCTTTTGATCGTTTTAGAAGCTCCTGAAATCAGTTCACAGCTGGCAGCAGCACAATCCAGACTAAAATCGATGGAAGCGATTTATGCGACCAGTAAAAGCACCTACAACCGTTTGTACGAAACGAGCAAAGTTGAAGGAACAATTTCTAAAAACGATCTGGAAATGGCAAGCGGAAAGAAAAACTCCGATTACGCACAATACCAGGCAGCCGTTGCAGCTCATAAAGAAATTTCGATCATGAGAGGTTATCTTGAAATCCGCGCTCCTTTTGATGGCGTTGTGGCATCCAGAAACGTGAATTTAGGAACCTTTGTTGGTCCTACATCAAGTTCGCCATTATTGACGATTCAGCAGCAAAACAAATTGCGTCTGGCGGTTTCAGTTCCGGAATTGTACACCGGATATTTACACAATGGCGACGAAATGAGTTTTAACGTAAAATCATTGCCGGAAACTTTTAAAGCGACCATCACCAGAATGTCCGGTGCTTTAGATTTGAAACTGCGCTCTGAAAGAGTCGAAATGGACGTTCACAACACCAAAGGAAATTTATTACCCGGAATGGTCGCCGAAGTGCTATTGCCGCTTAATGCAAAAGACAGCACTTTTGTAGTGCCAAAATCGGCTTTGGTGAGTTCTGCCGAAGGTTTGTTTGTGATTAAAGTACTAAACCACAAAGCCACAAGAGTCGATGTAAAAAAAGGAAGGGAAATCGAAGATAAAATCGAAATATTCGGTGATTTGAACCGCAAAGACAGACTGATAAAAATCGCCAGCGAAGAAATTAAGGAAGGCGATGTCATAAACGAATAACCTGTACGCATTTAATTAATTATTGATTTGTTCGAAAGTGCTGTAAGACTTATGTTTTGCAGTACTTTTTTTATTTAGGAGCTGGTTCCTGCTATGCGCCATATATTTTTCTTGCTGGCAGCAGCAAGAAAAAGGATGCCACTACTGTCAGGGCTATAGCACGAGGTTTCATAAACCAAACTAATAAAAGATTTTTTTAGAATTTCTATTTTATCATTTGTAAGAAAAAAACAATATATTTGGAAAAATAATAAGAACCAAAACATGCGCATAACATACCTATTTAGAACAAAAGAGGTTAAATTTATTCGTATATAAACGAGTTAGCGGCAAGGCGTGAAAAACGTAGTTTAAAGAACTGAAAAATTATTTAAAAACCAATTATAAAATGAGATACATTTTTACATTATTATCACTATTATTAGTTTCGAATTTAATTGGACAAGTTAAAATAAAATGTGATGATGTTAAATTAGCGAACAAACCTTTACCCGAAGTTACTTATGTTAAAGCTATCGAAAAAAGAATTAATGGACAATTCGAGGCTTGCGAGTTTAAACTCAGAAACGAGATGTTTGTAGAAACTGAAATTCATCCATTTGTTTCGACACTTTATATGGCATACTCTGATCATCGACCGGTAAGTATAAGTCCAGATATGATTTGGCTATTAATTTGTCAAGGATTTTCTACACACGTAAATTTGAATACCGAAGAGTTAAGAAATAAATTTGTTTCATTCAACGATAAAAAAAAGTTAGTTGTTAATACACAATTTATTAATGATAAGTTCAAAAAAGGAAGTAAAAATTCACCTTGGGAGTTGGCATTTCCAATTATGGCTGATTCTATATCTAAATATGTAAAAAAAGACATTCATAGTTTATATGTTCAATCATTCAGTACAACAACTCCAACTGAAAAAGCAGCTTATGAAATTGCACTGTTAGACGTAATGAGTGGATATTTTGAATATGAATATGCAACAGCTTGTGGAATACCAGAAATTAACATAGAAGGAACAAAACTCGATTGGATAAAAATTAAAAATAATTTAAATAGTCTAAAAGGCTATGGAATTGATAAATGGATAAATTCATTAGAACCAATAATTCAACAATTTATAGATGCAAGCGAAAGCAAAATTGACAAAACATTTTGGGAAAATATCTTTAAAAGAAAAGACGAAAGTGGTGGACCATATATTACAGGTTGGATTATAAAATTTTTCCCATATATAAGCAATGGAAGTCAAGAAATGATTCCTAATCCTTACATAAATAAAGAGCCAAAAGAATTTATGGAAGGATTAGAAACAAATCAATTCAATAATGGACTTTCAAAAGCTAGTTTTATTTGGAATTATTTTGGTAAAGAATATGAAATGGAATTTTTAGCTGGATTTGTTGGAATAAAACAAGATAAAAACTCTTTAACTTTAAGACCTGAAATAGGTTGGTTGGTTAAAGATAAAAATATTAGTAAAAAAAAAGACGAAACTAATGAATTAGGCAAAAATGAAAACCCAACACCTAATATATCATTCAAAGACAATAGAAAATATATATTGCCTTTAATTTTTGTTATATTAATTGGAATTTTTATTGTATTTAAAATGAAAAACAAAAAATAAATCAAAATAAATAAAGCCCAGCCGCTAACAGCAGTTTGGCAAAATGGCGGGTTTAGTGCTAAAATGAAGTTCAGTTTTTCAATTGAAATTTTGTGCTAACAGAAAGTTAAGGACTTCAAAGTCCGCCACTTCGCCAAGCTGCAAAACGTTAGGCACAATGTTAAAAGAACCGACGAGAATTCAACATATTAAAATATAAACTATGAGCGATGATAAATTTCATTTCGAAATTCCAAAAGAAAACATTCGAAACGAAAAATATGAAAAAACAGGAGGAGGTATTTCGGTTCAAAGAATTGATCACACTGAACATGGTTTAAATTTACATACTCAAACTTTAAAATTAAAAGAAGTTGAACTTTCCAAAAAGGATTTTAAATACACTTCTGACTTATATATTCAGTTAGAAACACCGGCAGATATTTCCATAAAAAGTCAAAAGCAAAAAATAGAGCATTTGGGTTTTGAAATTTTATCGTTTTCAAACTCTAATAAATCAATAGGAACTGCAAGGATAAAAAAAGAAGTACTTCCTGTTTTTGAACAAAAACTAATTGAATACATTGAAAGTCCTGAAAATATTGGCAAAACATATTTTTCGCCAATCGAACAAATTTCAAGTATTCCAGTTGAAAATAAAATTAAAACTGAAATAGATTTTAATTCTGATGAAGAAATTTCAATAATAATTAATTTATATAATATTTTAGCTCGCAAAGAAAGATTTGCTATAAACAATACTATTGTTGAAGAAATAAAACAATATACGGAAAATGTAAGTTTTAGAAATTTTTCAAATGGAATCACTTCTATTGAATGCACAATTAAAAGTAGATTTATACCAAAAATAGTTTCTGAATTCACAACAATAAAAGAAATTAAAGCGAATCATACATTTTTTGTTGAAAGTTCAATTCCTGCTGAAATAATGCCTAATCCATTAAAAATAAATCCAGTACAATCTGATTCTGTAATTTGCATTATTGATTCCGGAGTTAATAATACAAATGGTATTTTTGATGCAATAGTAAAAGATCGAATAAATTATCTACCTCTTGGCTCTGTAGATTGTGGATATAATCACGGGACATTTGTTGCAAGTAGATGTGTGTTCGGCGACGAACTCGATAGCTGTTTAGGAACTCATATGCTAGATCCATATTGTTATATACTTGATGTGCCAGTATTTGGGATTGATGAATTTGGTAGTACTAAAAATCCAAGTGAATTTGAATTAAGGATTGCAATCGAAGAAGTAGTAATTGGAAATCATGAGAAAGTTAAAGTATACAACTTGTCACTTGGTATGCCTCACCCAATTAATGACTTTGAATTTTCAGAATTAGCTAAACTTTTAGATTTTCTTTCAAAAGAATATAAAGTTTTATTTGTTATTGCAGCTGGAAATATAAACAAGGCTTTAGGAGATTTTCCAAGTGATCATTTCAATCATTTAGAATCTAGAATTGGTTGTCCTGCTGAATCATTACTTGGATTAACTGTTGGATCAATTGCAAAGTATAGTAATAAAAATTCTCTATCTGAACACAATGTTCTTTCAGCATTTTCTCGTATTGGTCCAGGAGCTGATAAGGGAATAAAACCTGAAGTTGTTGCACATGGTGGAAACCTTGTTACGCCATATACTACAGCTCCACGTGTTTCAACATATGGAATAAGTGCAGATGGTAAAAGTCTTGCTTTAGATGTTGGTACAAGTCATGCAGCACCAATAATTTCACAGTATGCTCAACAATTATTTGATTATTATCCAAACAGTGATCCAAACTTAGTTAAGGGACTAATTTGCCATTTTAGTGATAATAGAGACATACATGAGGAACTAACAGAAAATAATTCAAAATATGTGGGTTTTGGTGAACCAAATATAGAGAAAGCAATTAGGGCAAACGGAAATAATGCCGCATACATCTTTGAAGGTGTTTTAGACCAAGAAAATTATCAATATATTTCATTTCATGTCCCAAGTACTTTAGCCGCCGAAGAAGAAAATTCAAAATTAAGGATCAAAATAACCATAACTTATGATCCATCGGTAAATCCAGACCATGAAGCAGAGTATTCAAATTCAAGAATATCTGCAAAATTGTTTAAACCAACAACGGGAAATTTCATGCCAATAAACATTACAGGTGATGATAGTTATAATCTACCTTGGAATCCTATTATTCAATTTGAAAAATCATTCACTAGATCATATTTAGTTGGTCAATGGGACTTGCGGTTAAGACTTTATACAAGAGGGAATATTGAAGATGATTACAAACAAGATTATTCGGTTGTAATTGAAATAATTGATGATAAAAGCAATACTGATGTATACAAAGACGTGGTAAGCGAATTTGGAAAAATATATAAACCTATTAAAATTAATGTCGCTGCATAAATAAAAACACTGTGCCTAACACACGCTACAAGCAATTTGGGCATTTGGCTTAATGGATAAATTGGTTTGTATTTAGAAGATTTGGCAAATCCGAAGATAAGGCTTAATTTAATCCCAAACTGCTTGTAGCGCGAGAACGTTAGGCGCAATTGACAACTGACCGGATATGAATGAGGAATTATTTACTAAAGAAGAACTAAAACAGATAATTGAAGAAGCAAAAAATCCTTGCTATTCAGAAAAAAATTTAATGCATATTGGTTCGAGTAAATTATCAATTAGAGGTGTATCTCAAACTAATGGTTTAATATTAGTTTATGGAAATGAATCAACTGGCTACAAACACATAAGAGAAAGACATTGCCATTCTTCAAGAAAACCATATTGGCAAGACAATCGTATTGATAATCCAACAAAATTCAATCCAAATACTGCTCCAATAGATTATTTATTTATTGCTTCTAGCATTTTTAAAGCTGAAAATAAAAATATTGAAAAGAATAAGAATCCTAATTCTTTTGATTTATACATTGGTTTGTGTAAAGATAAACTTGGAACTGAATTGGAATATAAATTAATTCTATATAAAAACTCAAAAGTAGTACACACTTTATTTGTAAATGGCAATAAAAAACCTTTCAATAAGAAAAAAATACTGAATTTGAGACAAGGATTCGTCAGTAGTAGTCACGATTTAATGAATTGTATTCAAACTTTTAATTTCTCTTATTTCAACAGTGAAGATATTCCACTATTCAAAGTTATAATTAGGATTCTTGAAGTTGAAAAAAAAGAGAAATGGTACATCCAAATTAATTTGAACGATGGAACTCCACATTTTACAACTTTTGTTAAGGAGCTCTTATGCGAACATGAAATGCCTGTAACATTTAAAATGTTCCAACTTGATTATACAGACATAACGTGGCTTGAAAAAATTATAAAACAAATAAGTGAAAAAAAATATACGTTCTAAATCAACTGCGCCTAACACACGCTACAAGCAATTTGGGCATTAGGCTTAATGGGAAGTTGGTTTTGTATTTGGAAGATTTGGCAAATCCGAAAATAGGGCTTAATTTAGTCCCAAACTACTTGTAGCGCGGGAACGTTAGGCGTCACTTTCCAGCTGTAGAAACCAAAAAATAAATATGAAAAAAAACCTATTTATAATTATATTATTTATTGCAAATTTTTGCTATTCGCAGAATGAAATAAAAGAAAGAGAACCTTTTGTTTTGAAATTAGCTGTTGACAACGAGCAGTTTTATCAAATGGATATTCCAAAATCAAATTTTTTTGTAAAAGAAAATATTATTCAAATTTACCCAACAGAAAAATTGAATGTTGAAGTTGAAATTAAAAATGATACAATATACTCGATGAAAGTCGTAGACAAAATTGTAGAACCTAAAAGAACTATACAAATTGAATTCTTACAGAATGTTAAAGATAAAAAACCTGAAGGAATGATGTTGAAAGTTACTAACCCATTTGACCGAAAACTAAATTATAATGCAATGATGTATATTGTTGGGCATAACAAATGGCTTTCGACAAGTATAATTCCAATTTTACCAAATTTGGTTAATTATGAAACTTGGAATGATGTAATTATTACATTGGTTCTAGAAAAATGGAGATTTGAAAAATAAAACTTATGAAAATAATTCCACTCATAATTTTAATCTCTATTTTGATTGTTGTTTTCATAATTTACTTTAAGTATTTCCGCCGTTTAAGACCTAAAGAAAATGGATTTGAATTTGTTTATATCGAAAATAATGGGACAGTTAGAGAATTAAAAGATGAGGAGATAGAGTATTTAAAAGAAGAATTTCATCCAAATGATGGTGGAAGACCATATATTAAAACAAGTTATAAAGATTTAACTCCAGATGGGAAAATATCAGGATTTATCTATAGAATTAGAGTTCCGAAAAATATAACAATTGAAAAAGAAAAAGCGAACGCCTAACACACGCTACAAGCAATTTGGGTATTAGGCTTAATGGAAAAATTGGTTTGTATTTAGGAAGATTTGGCAAATCCGAATAATGGGCTTAATTTAGTACCAAACTGCTTGTAGCGCGAGAACGTCAGGCTGTGAAAAAACCTCCTTTTTTCATTATTCCCATAAAAATTAACGACACTACAATTCAAATAAAGCCTTCTGAGAAGGGTATTTTTTTAGGCTGCAAATTTCATTGGATAAAAAATATACGTTGTATTAAGCTTTAAATACCTCCTTTTTATTAAAAACAAGACTTTTGCCTTGTAGGGTGAATTCCATTTTTGAAGTTTTGCAATAAGTTCGGGAACGCCCAGTATATTGATACTGCGTTTGATGTTATAGACCAGCATAATTAAGCTGTGTTCTCCGTTTACTTTTTCCAATCCTGTTAAATTAGTGTGATTATAGCCCCATTGCCGTTTGATAGTCCCAAAGATATGCTCGTTGATTTCCTGA
>NZ_CAIJDP010000087.1 GCF_903819435.1 Flavobacterium salmonis
AGTATATGGAACAACAGATCCTGTTTTTACTTATACGGTTTCTCCAAGCTTAGTAAGTGGTGATTCTTTCACAGGAGCTTTAAGCAGAACTGCTGGAGAGAATATTGGAAACTATGCCATTACACAAGGAAACTTAAGTGCCGGTTCTAATTATAACATTACTTATGTAAGCAAAGATTTTACTATTACGGCAAAACCTATTACAGTAACGGCAGATGCTTCACAAACAAAAGTTTATGGAACAGTAAATCCTGTTTACACTTATACGGTTTCTCCAAGTTTAATAAGTGGTGATTCTTTCGCTGGAACTTTAACAAGGACTGCTGGAGAAAATGTGGGTGTTTACGCTATCACACAAGGAAGTTTGAGTGCCGGTTCTAATTATAACATTACTTACGTAAGCAAAGATTTTACGATTACGGCAAAACCAATTACAGTAACAGCAACTCCATCACAAACCAAAGTATACGGAACAACAGATCCTGTTTTTACTTATACGGTTTCTCCAAGTTTAGTAAGTGGTGATTCTTTCACAGGAGCTTTAAGCAGAACTGCTGGAGAGAATGTGGGTGTTTACGCTATCACACAAGGTAACTTAAGTGCCGGTGGAAATTATACCATTATGCATAATGGCTCTAATTTTACTATTACGAAAGCAGATCAGGTAATTACCTGGAATCAGACTTTGGGATTAGGGTGTAATGGAGAAACTAGTATTGTTTTGACTGCTGTTGCTAATAGTGGTTTAGCTGTAAATTATGCTTCTTCCAATACTAACATTGCTACTGTTTCAAATAATTCATTAATTTTTCAAAATTATGGATCTGCAACTATAACAGCTTCGCAACCAGGTAACATGAATTACAACGCAGCTCCGGCTGTAGTTTTACCGGTAGTATCTAGTCAGCCTAACCTGATTAGAAAACAATTTGAAGATGTTATCTTCTTTGACAATAGTTCTAAGAGTTTTAAATCGTATAGCTGGTATAAAAATGGGGTTTTAGTTTCGGGACAAACTTCACAATATTTCAAAGAAAGTGGTCCTTTGAATGGAACTTATTATGCCGTAGCAACAAAACTAGACGGAACATTAATTACAACCTGTACGTTGACTTTCTCTCCAACAATAGAAGAAGAGTACATAAGAATTGTTCCAAACCCTGTTAGAAGCAATGCAAGTTTCCAATTGATAACGAATGTTAGTACAAGCAGATTACAAAATGCACGTGTTGAACTTTATAATTTAACAGGTAACTTACTGACTACTATTACAAACCCAAGTCAAAATACTATTGACATGAGTGCTCCGAGCGCTGAAGGAATTTATATTATAAAAATGACCTTAGCAAATGGTAAATATTTTACAAAAAACCTTCTCGTTAAAAATTAAAAATAATTTACAGAATAATCCATCCTCATATTTAATGAATGAGGATGGATTATTCTAATTTAAAAACAAGTATGAAATCGTCATTAACAACAAATTTGTGTAAACAAAAAGCAATGAGTAAAAAGGCGACAACATATAGGGACACTAAAAAATAAATTTTACATCTATGAAACTCAATATTAAAAGCATAATTGGAACTATAGCTTTCTTAATTTCCCAAGGAATAGCTGCACAGTTTTATGTAGGTATACAGTCGGGAATAGGGAATATTCAGAGTGATATTACTGGTATACAAACAGGTAATCGCCTTGGCGGAGCTGTAAAAGCAGGTTATATCTACTCTTTAAATAATCATTTTGGTATTGGTTCAGGGCTAGAGTTCTCACAATACAAACAAGAAGTTTCTTTGTCTCAGCCTTCTGCAACACTTTCTAGTTTTGAAGTTGATGCTTCCACTTCGGCATTTGTTTATAACGTTACAACCAACAATTATAGAGAAAAACAAACTTTACATGCTCTGCAAATCCCTCTTTTTGTGCAGTATAAAACAAATATTAACAAGGGTATTGATTTTAATTTTAGAGCCGGAGCTAAATATTTTTTACCTGTAAACTATAAAATTAAAGCAACAGCCGATTACGTAAATGGTAGCGCTTATTATCCAGATGTAAACCTGACTATTGATGATTTACCAGAATATGGTTTTGGTAGTCAGGATAATTATTCCTCATCAGGAGAGTATAAAACCAAAGGAATTATAATGAGTTCTTTTGAGTTAGGATTTACATTTGATGTAGGCAGAAAGAATTCGTTATATGCGGCAATGTTTCTGGAAAATGGATATGGTTCAATTTTAGACCAAAACAAGAATGAATCCTATATTGGTTATAACCCAACATCTGCATCTGATAGGAAAATTAATGGCTTGTACAGTACGGATAAAGATGCTGAAATTAAACCTGTAGCTTTTGGTGTAACACTAGGATGGAATTTTAAATAATCTGTATAGTTATTTTAGGACGACACACATGGATAAAGCATGGATAGTGCATGAATAATACATGAAAAAAAATTGTGCTTCTCTAATTGTATTTTAAGATTTGCCGGTAATGCTTTTTCAGCAGCAATAGCAGTATATTTATAATCCGGCTTTTGTAATTGCCCAACGAATTGTTCTACTAAAATTTGTTCGGACTGCTTACTCATTTCTTACGGTTTAATTTGTCATTTTCCCACACGATCGGATTTTGTATAATGTAATTCGCTATTCTTTGATATTCAAAATCATTTCTGACAATATGGTCGTGGTAATTGGGTTGAAAAAAATGATTTTGTTTATTGTATTTTGGTATTGGTAAATGATGTTCATCAATATAATCATCAATTTTGTTATTTACCGCCGATTTAAATCCCGCAATAAACGACGAAATGGATTTGGATAATCGGACAGGACGATTCGGTTTTATCGATTCAGATTCATTACCGGAATCACATATTTCCACAACCATATGCAAATGATTGGGCATGATAATATAGTCGTGCAAAAACAATTCATTACGAATTTCAAATGATTTCAAAAATTCATTTTCTACAATTTTGCCCATTTCGGATAATTTTATTTCCCCGGCGATAATATCACCCAAAACACATTCCCTGTTTTGGGTAACAATGGTAAGAAAATATAAGGCCTTTGAAGAATAATCCCAATGACGTAATCGGTGTGATCCTATTCTATATTTATTCCTGAATTTAGCCATTTCAAAATGATAGTCTGCGAAAATAAATAAATTATACAAATTCTATAATCATTTATCTTACAAATCCTGATTGAAGTACTATCTAAATGGATTAATTGAAAGTGGAGGATTCAGTAAAAAGAGTAGATAACCTGAGAAAATCTTAATCCATAAACAATAAATCCATGACTTTAGGAAATAAAAAAACTCCAAAATCATAAGACTTTAGAGTTTTTTGTACTTTGTGGGGAGAGCAGGATTCGAACCTGCGAAGTTCACACAGCAGATTTACAGTCTGCCCTCGTTGGCCGCTTGAGTATCTCCCCAAATTTGAGTGTGAATCTACAATCTTTCAACACTCTGAAAATCGTAAAAAAAAACTCCTCAATTTCTTAAGGAGTTTCTTGGTGGGCGATGAGGGGTTCGAACCCCCGACCCCCTCGGTGTAAACGAGGTGCTCTGAACCAGCTGAGCTAATCGCCCTATTTTACTAGGCTGCTATCATTTTGTGATTGCGAGTGCAAATATACACCTAGAATTTGTATTTGCAAGCCTTTTTGATAAAAAATATAAAATAAAATTCACGAATACTTTTAGAAAGCTATTTTTCAGCTTCTTAAAAACGAAATAAAACCGTACCTTGTCTTAGCATTTAGTTAAAAAACGAAATCCGGAAAGCTAATTTTAATTATTCCTTTTGTATTCACTTGCTATAGTCATACATTTGCATACCTTAATTGTATACTCAAATGGCAAGATTTCAGGAAAATGATTTACCGAAAGCTAAATTAAACTCTAACTCCCTTCAAAAAGCAATCCGAATTTTTAAATATGCTAAAAACCACAAATGGAAATTCTTCCTCGGTTTAGTTTTTTTACTCTTAACCAGTGCCACTGCCCTTGCCTTTCCGAAATTAATGGGAATGCTGGTAAACTGCGTTGCCAATAAAGATCTTGACAAAGCAAACGAAATTGCCATAGCTCTTATGGGAATCCTGGTTTTACAGGCCATATTCTCGTTTTTCAGAATTTCTCTTTTCGTCAACTTTACTGAAAACTCCTTATCGAACATTCGTTTTGCGTTGTATGAGAATTTAATCAAACTTCCAATGTCGTTTTATTCACAAAAACGTGTTGGGGAACTGAACAGCCGAATCAGCGCTGATATTTCACAATTACAGGACACTTTTACTACAACAATTGCCGAGTTTTTACGTCAGTTTATTTTAATTATCGGCGGATTTATCATCTTAGGAAATATTAGTTCAAAGTTAACTTTAATGATGCTGGCCATTGTTCCAATAGTTGCTGTTGCTGCTGTTATATTTGGACGATTTATTCGTAAGTACGGTAAAAAAACGCAGGACAAAGTAGCCGAAAGCCAGGTCATTGTGGAAGAAACGTTACAGGGAATCAGCAATGTAAAAGCGTTTGCAAACGAATGGTACGAAATTCAGCGTTATAAAAACAAAATCAGGGAAATTGTAAAAATCGCTATCAAAGGCGGTCAGTACAGAGGATATTTTGCCTCCTTTATTATTTTATGCCTTTTCGGATGTGTGGTGGCTGTTGTCTGGTACGGCATTACCTTAACGATAAAAGGAGAAGTTGAAGATGTGGGAGATCTGATTTCGTTTGTACTGTACACTACTTTTATTGGGGCTTCTTTTGGCGGTATTGCCGAAATGTATGCGCAGATTCAAAAAGCGGTTGGTGCTACAGAACGTGTTTTCGAATTACTGGAAGAAACTCCAGAAGCCATCAATGCAAGCCCAAAAGCATTTCCTATAGAAAAAATTAAAGGTAATGTCACTTTTAAAAATGTGGCTTTCAGCTATCCTTCAAGAAAAGAAATTCAGGTATTGAAAGAGGTTAATTTCAATGCTGATTTTGGTCAGAAGATTGCGCTTGTAGGGCCAAGTGGCGCCGGAAAATCGACTATTTCTTCGTTACTATTACGTTTTTACGATATTACATCAGGAGAAATTTTAGTGGATGGAAAAAATATTTACGATTACGATCTGGAAAACCTGCGCGGAAATATGAGTATCGTTCCGCAGGATGTGATTTTATTTGGAGGAACTATCCGGGAAAATATTGCCTACGGAAAACCGGATGCTTCAGATGAAGAAATAATACTGGCCGCAAAACAAGCCAATGCATTGAACTTTATAGACGGTTTCCCTGAAAAATTCGAAACGCTGGTGGGAGAACGCGGTGTAAAATTATCAGGAGGCCAACGTCAGCGTATTGCAATCGCAAGAGCATTATTAAAAAACCCGAGTATTTTAATTTTGGATGAAGCAACTTCTTCTTTAGACAGCGAAAGCGAAAAACTGGTTCAGGAAGCTTTAGAAGTTTTGATGGAAGGAAGAACCAGCATTATCATTGCACACCGTCTTTCGACGATTAGAAACGCCGACAAAATTTTAGTTCTGGATAATGGAAGAATCACCGAAGAAGGAACACATCAGGAGCTGATTAACCTTGAAAACGGAATTTATAAAAACCTGAGCAATCTGCAGTTTAGCAATTCATAGTAAGTTTTGGAAATCAATATTTAAATGCAATAAAACGTTTGGTCTTATTGCATTTTTTTTTGCACTCATAAATAATTAAAACAAAATATCTTTATCCCTAATAGCCCTAGCCCTGATGGAAGCGACATCCTTTTATACCGGGGTTCGGTATAAAAGATACAGCGTACAGCAGGATTCGCTTCTCAAATTTATTTTTAAAAAAAAGTTTTTCAATTAAACCTTTTTTCAACACCAATGTCTAAGTTTATTAGCATTAGAAAAATTGAAACAAAATAGCTTTAAAAACACTTGTACATACAAGTGTTAAATAACCATTAAGCCCTTTTGTATTCATATCAAAAAACTAAATTTGTAATCACCAATTCGAGACATAAAACTCATTTACCTCAATTTTCATGAAACTAAAACACCTAATTTACGCCCTTATAATTATACTACTCGGGGGTTTTATCACTTACCGTGTGATATCCAACAAAAAGAAAAATGAAGAATCTAAAAAATTTGGCGATAAGGACAGACCTACAACTGTTACAGGAATTGTGATCAAAACTTCGGTTTTTGACAATAATTTATCGTTATCAGGATCTATTGAAGCCAATGAACAGGTTGAGATTCACAGTGAAATTTCCGGAATTGTTGAAGGGATCTACTTTAGCGAAGGAAGTAATGTAAAGAAAGGTCAGGTACTTTTTAAGGTAAATGATATTGAATTGAGAGCTCAGCTGAGACAGGCTCAGACAAAAGAAGGTCTGGCAGGCGAAAATCAAAGAAGAGCTAAATTATTGTTACAAAAAGAGGCTATAAGCCAGGAAGAATTTGATGTTGCCAATGCGGATTACGCTTCCGCGAAAGCACAGACACAATTGATAAGCGCACAGATTGCCAAAACTTCTGTAAAAGCGCCTTTTTCAGGAAAAATCGGATTGCGTTCTATTTCACCGGGAACTTATATTACGCCAACTGTTTTAGTAGCAAAACTGGTCAATACAGGCAAACTAAAAATCACATTCTCTATACCTGAAAAATATGCTGCTCAGGTAACTTCGGGTTCTGTTATTGATTTTTCTGTTTCAGGATCAGACAAAGTGTATAAAGCTAAAATATACGCCATCGAACCGGAGGTAGAAGTGGCAACACGTACTTTAAAAATCCGTGCCATTGCAGAAAATAGTGACGGAAAACTTTTTCCGGGAACCTTTGCCGATGTAAAACTGCCTTTAAACATTATTAAAGACGCAATCGTGATTCCATCAGAAGCTATTGTACCGATTCAGGATGGTAAAAAAGTATACATTGCCAATATGGGCAAAGCCAAAGAAATTAAAGTAGAAGCAGCCACCAGAACCGATGCTTCAGTTTTAATTTTGTCAGGATTAAAAGCAGGCGACACTTTAATTACAAGTGGTGTAATGTCTTTAAAAGACGAAGCTCCGATAAAAGTTAAAGTAAAATAAGTCTTAAAGTCTAAAGTCTTAAAGTCTAAAGTTTAGAAATTTAAATTTAGAGACTTAAAATCATAAAACAAAATGAGTTTATCAACCACAAGTATAAAAAGACCTGTTTTAACCATTGTACTGAATCTTTTAATTATTTTATTCGGCTTTATTGGTTATACTTTTTTGGGTGTTCGTGAATTTCCTTCCATTGATCCCGCTCAGGTTTCGATAAGGACCAATTACACAGGAGCTAATTCTGACATTATTGAATCACAGATAACCGAACCTCTGGAAAAAGCT
The DNA here is from genome assembly GCF_903819435.1 of Flavobacterium salmonis. GTDB lineage: Bacteria > Bacteroidota > Bacteroidia > Flavobacteriales > Flavobacteriaceae > Flavobacterium > Flavobacterium chungangense. Next base: position 7,403 of record NZ_CAIJDP010000087.1, read on the forward strand.
GTAAATGCTATTGACGGAATCCGAAATATTACATCATCCAGTAATCAGGGAAGCAGTAATATTACCATCGAATTTAACTTAGACAAAAACCTTGAAGAAGCGGCAAATGATGTTCGTGACAAGGTTTCGCAGGCTGTTCGGAATTTACCACAGGATATCGATGCGCCGCCCGTTGTCTCAAAAGCAGATGCAGACAGTGAATCTATTATTTCGATGACGGTTCAGAGTGATACCCGAAGCTCTCTGGAATTGAGTGATTATGCAGAGAATGTTATTTCCCAGCGTTTAGAAACCATTCCGGGCGTGAGCGGTGTTCAGATTTGGGGACAAAAACGGTACGCCATGCGTTTATGGATTGATCCGGTAAAATTAACGGCTTACAAATGTACCGTAGCCGATGTTCGTAATGCCTTAAATGCACAAAATGTCGAATTACCTTCAGGTAAACTGACCGGAGACAATACTGAACTTACCGTAAAAACAATCGGAAATCTTTCTAAACCGGAAGAATTCAATAACATTATCATTCGTACAGAGGGCGATAAAATTATCCGTCTGAGCGATGTTGGAGGCGCAGAATTAGGACCTGAAAATATTGAAACTTCCTTGACATCATCAGGACTTCCCATGATTGGTCTGGCTATTGTGCCGATGCCTGGGGCTAATTATTTAGACATATCATCCGAATTTTATAAAAAATACGAAACCCTGAAAAAGGATTTACCGAAAGATATCAAACTAAATATTGCACTCGATAATACGCTGTTTGTAAAGAAATCGGTATTGGAAGTTGCTGAAACTTTAGGGATTTCTATATTGTTGGTAATCATCATTATTTACCTCTTTTTTAGGGACTGGGCAATTGCCTTCAGACCTTTAATTGATATCCCTGTTTCCTTGATTGCTACATTTTTTATCATGTGGATGCTGGGATTTTCCATAAATGTATTAACCCTTTTGGCTATTGTTCTGGCAACAGGACTGGTGGTGGATGACGGAATCGTAGTTACCGAAAATATCTTCAAAAAAGTAGAAGAAGGAATGTCGCCGATTGAAGCAGCTATAAAAGGTTCTAACGAAATTTTCTACGCTGTAATTTCGATATCCGTAACGCTGGCAGCTGTATTTTTACCGGTAATTTTTCTGGAAGGTTTCGTAGGACGTCTTTTTAGGGAATTTGGCGTTGTGATTGGCTCGGCTGTATTGATTTCTGCTTTTGTATCGTTGACTTTAACACCAATGTTAAATGCGTATTTGATGAAAGGCGGCGAACAGAAAAAATCAAAATTCTATATTAAGACGGAGCCATTTTTCGAAAAAATGAATAGCGCGTATGCAGAAAGTCTTTCTAAATTTATGGATAGAAAATGGATCAGTTTCCCGATTCTGATTGCCTGTTTTGGAATCATTTATCTATTTTTCACCATCCTTCCAAAGGAAACGGCTCCTTTAGATGACCGTAGTTCTGTTGTAATGCGTATGACAACTCCGGAAGGGTCTTCTTATGAATATACAGACCGTTTCATGCAGGAGATTTCAAAATTGGTAGACGATTCTATTCCTGAGAAAAAAGTGAGTCTGGTGATTACCTCACCGGGATTTGGTTCTTCATCCGTAAATAGTGGTTTTATCAGGCTTTCGCTAAAGCAACCCGACGAAAGAGTTCGTTCTCAAAAAGATATTGCGGATAAATTAACCAAATGGACCAAGCAATATCCGGACGCTAAAACATCTGTCATTCAACAGCCTACCATTGCCGTTAACAGACGTGGCGGTTTACCTATTCAATACATTGTTCAGGCACCTACCTTTGAAAAATTAAGAGAGAAAATCCCCGTTTTCATGGAAGAAGTCGGTAAAAGCGATGTGTTCTCTATTAGTGATGTGAATCTAAAATTCAACAAACCTGAAATAAACGTAAGTATCGATCGTGAAAAAGCGGAGAGTTTAGGGATTTCTATAATGGATATTGCACAAACTTTACAGCTTTCTTTAAGCGGACAGCGTTTTGGATATTTCATTAAAAACGGAAAACAATATCAGGTAATTGGCCAGTTTAATCAGGAAGACCGTTCCAAACCGCTTGATTTGACTTCTATTTTTGTAAAAAACAAAAACGGCGAATTGATTCAGATGGATAATGTGGTAAAAATTGTAGAACAAAGTAATCCGCCTCAATTGTACCATAATAACCGATACATGTCGGCAACAGTTTCTGCTGGTTTAGCACCCGGAAAAAGTATCAGCGATGGTATTGAGGAAATGGACCGAATTAAAGCGAAAGTTTTAGACCAGAGTTTCACCACTGATTTAAGTGGAGAATCACGAGATTTTGTCGAAAGTAGTTCCAATACTTCATTCGCCTTCGGATTAGCATTGTTGTTGATTTTCTTAATTCTGGCAGCTCAGTTTGAAAGTTTTATTGATCCGTTAATTATCATCTTAACCGTGCCAATGGCAGTTGCAGGAGCTTTATTCTCCTTATGGCTCTTCAATCAGAGCTGGAACATTTTTAGCCAGATTGGTACAGTAATGCTTATTGGACTGGTTACTAAAAATGGTATTTTAATTGTAGAATTTGCCAATCAGCTCCGGGAACAGGGAAAACCAAAATTAGAAGCCATTATGGAAGCATCAGAAGCACGTTTACGTCCGATCTTGATGACCAGTCTAGCCATTGCATTAGGAGCCTTGCCAATTGCAATGTCACTTGGAGCGGCTTCTACGAGCAGAATTGGTATGGGGGTTGTTATTGTGGGAGGTACTATTTTCTCTTTAGCATTAACCCTTTTTGTTATTCCGGCAATATATCTGATGTGGTCAAAAGCCCGAAAACATTATCCGGAATTTGATCATATTGACGAATACGAAAAAGAAAGCAAATAATTTATTAGCCTGGAATTCAGTTTTAAATTTCAGTCAAAAGAAAAAAATATGAATACTAAAATTCTATTCCGTAGTTCAATACTATTCTTCTTTTGTATGATTAGTATACAAGCGCAAGAAGTTTTGACCATTGAAGAGGCTATGAAAATAGCCTTAGAAAACAATTTTGAAATAAAGATTGCCAAAAACAATACAAAAATTAGCGAAACAAATGTAACGATTGGAAATGCAGGAATGCTTCCAACAGCAACGGCTTCAGTTGTTGATAATAATAGCATTACCAATTCAACCCAGGTACGTCAGGATGGGACCTCTACATCTTTGGATAATGCGAAAAATAATAACCTGACATATGGAGTAAGTTTGGGATGGACCGTTTTTGACGGAATGAGAATGTTTGCCAGATTAGACCAATTGAAAGAACTTCAAAAATTAGGTGATACAGAGTTAAAAAGGACAATTTTAATGAAAATTGGGCAAGTCAATTCTGCCTATTATGATCTTGTACAGCAACAGCAGCAATTAGCTGCCTTAGACACTACGATTGTAATCTCAAAACAAAGATTAGATTTGGCAAAGAACCGATTTACAATTGGGAAAGCTTCAAAATTAGAGGTTTTAAATGCACAGGTAGACCTTAATACCGATATGGTAGCTTTGTTAAGACAAAAAGAATCTTATGCAAATTCGAAAATTTTGCTGAACCAGCATTTGGCGCGTGACCCAAAAATAAATTTCACCGTAACTGATGAAGTTACGGTTGATAATAAATTACTTTTTGCAGATTTATTAGATCTGGCACAGAAACAAAATCCTGCCTTAGAGTTACAAATTATCAATAAACGTATTGCAGAACTGGAACTTAAACAAATAAAAGCAGACCGATACCCGGTTCTGAATTTAACCTCCGGTTATAATTTTACTGAAAGTCAGTCAAGTTTAGGATTTACCAGCGAAAATTCATCCAGAGGTTTTACGTATGGTTTTAATGCTTCTTTAAATATTTTTGATGGTTTTAACCAAAACAGAAATGAAAAAGTAGCAAAAATTCAAATTGAAAATTCAAAAATTGCTATCGAACAGCAAAACATGATCCTGAATACACAATTAAGTACTGCCTTCCAGACCTATTTAACCAATTTAGAACTTATTGAACTCGAAGACAGTAACGAATCTATTGCGAAACAAAATTTAGAAATCACTTTAGATAAATTCCGTATTGGAACAATCACTACTTTAGAGTTCAGAACAGCCCAATTAAATTATGTCAATGCAAAAGTACGTCACAGTAACGCAGAATATCAGGCAAAACTATCAGAAATTGCATTAAAAGAGTTAGCTGGTAATATCAGTTTTTAGTTTAAATTTGTTTCAAAATTAAAATTAAATGATCTCATATAATACTAAGGACTGGTTTTCTTTTATCTTTCGTTTTCATAAATCGGATACCGTTAGAAAACTCTTTCCCATTATGCTTGCCATAGGAGTGTATGCTGCAATTGTTGGGTATGTTGAAATTGAATATTTTAAAATTAGTAAGAACGACTATATTCATAATATTCCAATAATGCATGGAATGCTTGGATTTGTAATTTCGTTACTGCTTGTTTTTAGAACCAATACAGCATATGATCGTTGGTGGGAAGGCAGAAAACTATGGGGTTCACTTGTCAATAACAGTCGAAATCTGGCTATCAAACTTTCGGCTATTTTAAAAGACGAAAATGACAAGAAGTTTTTCAGGGAAATTATTCCAACTTACGCCTCATTTTTACAAAAACATTTAAAAGATGAGGAAACCAGCAAACAGCTTTTTGAAGATGTTGATCTCGAAATTGACCATCATAAACACAAGCCAAATCAGGTTAAAAGAATGATGTATCATAAAATTAATTCTTTGTACGAGGCAAAAAAAATTACAGGAGACCAACTTATAACGTTAAACGAAGAATTGCAATCTTTTACAGATATATGTGGTGCTTGCGAGCGAATCAAGAACACTCCTATTCCCTACTCATACAGTGCGTTTATCAAGAAGTTTATCTTTTTTTATACCATGACACTTCCTTTTGGATATTCAGTTAGTCTAGGATATTATGTAGCTCCTGTGGTGGTTTTCATTTTTTATGTATTAGCAAGCTTAGAACTTATTGCCGAAGAAATTGAAGATCCTTTTGGAGATGACGAAAATGATCTGCCAACCAAAAAGATAGCTGAGAACATTAAAAAACATGTTGAAGAACTGATTTAAACCTAAAATAAAAAAGCAAAACAAACACCTGTACAATAAAATTTTAACTTTACAATTCCGTTTTAAACCAGCATACATTAAGCAATACTACTACAGACAATTACAATTTAAGCTATAGTGGAAACGGCAGTTTCTGGATAATTGTACATGCCGGAGTTTGTACGACCAAATAATTTAAAACTGATAAATAAAGAGAGAATTTAAGTTCTCTCTTTATTTAATCTAATTTCATGTCTTTTAAATTTGAAAAATAGTCACAGGCAAAAAACAAAAAAATAGTTTCCAACTCCCGCAATCAATCCTTATATTTACACCTTTATTTAAGAACAATAGCGTTAACATGAAAATATCTTATAACTGGTTAAAACAATTCATTAAAACAGACTGGACATCAGAGCAAACCTCTGAATTACTGACGGATTTAGGTCTTGAAGTCGAAATTGTCGAAAAATATCAATCAGTAAAAGGCGGATTAGAAGGAGTTGTAGTAGGACACGTTCTTACTTGCGAAAAACATCCTGATGCAGACAGATTAAAAGTTACCACCTTAGATATTGGTTTAGAAAATCCAATTCAGGTAGTTTGCGGTGCTTCAAATGTTGCAGCAGGACAAAAAGTACCCGTTGCTACTATCGGAACCATTTTATATGATAAAGAAGGAGGAGAATTTACCATTAAAAAAGGTAAAATTCGTGGTCAGGAAAGCCATGGAATGATCTGTGCCGAGGATGAATTAGGTCTTGGATCCGGACATGAGGGAATCATGGTTCTGGACGAAGCTTTAAAACCGGGAACTCCTGCGGCTGATGTTTTTAAAATTGCCAACGATGAAGTTTTTGAAATTGGATTAACCCCCAACCGTGCCGATGCCATGAGCCATTTTGGTACAGCCCGTGATTTAAGAGCCGGAATGCTGCAACGTGGAGTAAACGTAGAATTAATCACACCTTCTGTGAGTAATTTTAGGGTTGACATGCGCACACTGAAAATTGATGTTAGTGTAGAGGAACCTGCATTAGCGCCAAGATATTGTGGTGTAACTATTTCCGGGATTACAGTAGAAGAATCTCCGACATGGCTAAAAGATCGTTTAAAAGCTATTGGATTAACTCCAAAAAATAACATAGTAGACGTTACGAATTATGTTTTACACGAATTAGGACAACCTTTACATGCTTTCGATGCTTCAAAAATCAACGGAAAAGTAATTGTAAAAACACTTCCTGAAGGAACAAAGTTTGTTACTTTGGATGATGTTGAAAGAACGCTACACAAAGAAGATTTAATGATTTGTGACGAAAAAGGACCACTTTGCATTGCCGGTGTCTTTGGCGGAAAAAAATCAGGAGTTTCTGACGGAACTACTTCTATATTTCTGGAAAGTGCTTATTTTGATGCTGTAAGCGTTCGAAAAACAGCAAAAAGACATCAATTGAATACAGATGCTTCGTTCAGGTTCGAAAGAGGAATTGATCCAACTATCACAGAATATGCTTTGAAGCGTGCTGCCCTTTTAATTCAGGAAGTAGCAGGTGGAAAAATCACGTCAGATGTTATAGAAGTATATCCTAAAAAAGTAGAAGATTTTTCTGTTTTACTGAATTTCAGCCATGTATCTAAAATTATCGGACAGGAAATTCCAAAAGATACTATCAAAAAAATATTAGTTTCTCTTGACATTAAAGTAAATAGTGTTTCTGATTCCGGCTTAGGATTAACGATTCCGGCTTATCGGGTTGATGTACAGCGCGAAATAGATGTAATCGAAGAAATTTTAAGAGTTTATGGTTATAACAATATTGAGTTTTCTAAAAAGTTCAACGCAACTGTTTCTAACTCACCAAGAACAGAAGATTACAAAGTACAAAATGTAATTGCGTCACAATTGAACTCTCAGGGTTTTCATGAAATGATGGCAAATTCGTTAACAACAGCTGCGTACACAAAATTATCTGCCGTTTTAAAAGAAGAACACAACGTTACAATGCTAAATCCTTTGAGCAGTGATTTATCGACGATGCGCCAATCATTATTATTCTCAGGTTTAGAAGCGATTTCATACAACATTAACCGAAGAAATTCTGATTTGAAATTATTTGAATTTGGAAAAACATACCATAAATACCTAAGCGGATACGAAGAACACAAACATCTTACTTTATTCATATCTGGAAACAGAAATAAAGAAAGCTGGACAAATCCACAAAAAACTACAGATTTCTTTTTATTGAAAGGATATGTAACCGGAGTTTTGAATCGTTTAGGAATTGAAAAAATTTCGAATACACCTTCTCAATCTGATATTTTCTCTGAAGGGACGGCGAAGGTATACAATAATGAGGTTTTGGTCGAAATTGGACTAATTAAAAAATCTATATTAAAACATTTCGGAATTAAACAAGATGTATTTTATGCCGATTTTAAATGGGATTTGATTTTAAAAATCATTACCGGAAAAATAAAATATACTGAAATCCCTAAATACCCTGAAGTTCGCAGGGATTTGGCTTTATTGATTGATGAAAAAACAACTTACGAAAGCATTTATAACCTGGCAAAACAAACAGAGAAAGCGCTCTTAAAAGATGTTAATCTCTTTGACGTTTACGAAGGCAAAAACCTTCCGGAAGGCAAAAAATCATACGCACTGAGCTTTACGATTCAGGACAATACCAAAACGCTTACTGATGGTCAGATTGATAAAATTATGACCAAATTACAGCAAACTTTTGAAACAGAACTTGGAGCAAGTTTAAGATAAGATGATAAAAAAAACACCGGCATTTGCCGGTGTTTTTTTTATACTGAATATTCTAGTTAACCTTTTTAAACAATTTCTTAAACAAATTCACAACAACTAAAACTACAAGTCCTAATACAAGCCCAACAACAAATTCTTTTATAATTGCAGGCATATTAATTTTAGGTGATAAATCATGAAAAAATGGAATGTAATGCACAAAAATACCTCCGGCAACTAATAATAAAGCGATTGTACCAATTACAGTTAAACTTTTTATAACTAACGGCAGTGCTTTAACCAAAATATTACCTATAAATTTTGAAACACTTTTATCTCTTTTACTAAATTTAATCAGCTTATAACCTGCTTCATCCATTCTGACAATAAGAGCTACAATACCATAAACACCAACTGTTGCTACTAAAGCAATTATTGAAGTCACGATAATTTGCTGAGTAATTGGTTTTCCAATTACAGTACCTAAAGCAATAATTACAATCTCTACTGATAATATAAAGTCAGTTACAATTGCTGATTTAATTTTACCTTTTTCAGCTTCCAGAATTTCTTCTTCCGTAAAAGTTTCGCCTGTTATTCCTTCTGAATCTTCATGCGAATGAGGAAATACAAATTCGTAGATTTTTTCAGCTCCTTCGTAAGCCAAAAACAATCCTCCAAGTACAAGAATTACAATAATTGCAAAGGGTAAAAATGCACTTAATAAAAATGCGATTGGCAAAATAATAATTTTGTTAAGAAGCGAACCTTTACTAATTGCCCAAAGCACAGGAAGCTCTCTCGAAGAAGCAAATCCAGAAGCTTTTTCAGCATTTACAGCTAAATCATCACCAAGAATACCGGCAGTTTTCTTTGCTGCAACTTTACTCATTACTGCAACATCATCCATGATTGCTGCTATATCGTCTAATAGTACGAAAAAACCTGATGCCATTATATTTTGTAGTTAAATTTTAATTGTGCGAATCTACTACTTTTTGATTATTTTATCTATAAAATTTTAACTGCATTGTCCTAAAAGGAACCAAAGAATAATAAAAATTATAATTGTTCCGAAACAACCGCCTCCTAATTTTTTCGCACCGTATCCGGCAAGCAATCCTCTAAATAAATTGTTCATGATATATATTTTTAATTGTAAGTAAATTTCAGAACTTAATCCGTAAACGCACTTATAAAACTTTTAAAATAAGTTTCATGATTTACGGATATAGTGAATCAATTCTATTCCGAAAATATTTTAATTACTTTAATACTGGTTAACTTTTACCAATTATGAGGTAATTATCTACATATTAAAAAAATAATTTTACTCCTAACTTGCTTTATCAATGAAAGTTAAAAGCCACAAGTAATTAATAAGCATTTTTTACACAAACAGAAATAGTTTACAAAACTTATTAATCCAGTCAGAAATTTTATTTCAAAAAAATAACAACCAAAAATCCCTATTATGAAAGAAAAAAAAATACTTCATTTTCTACCATTTCTATTTTTTAGCGTCATTATGCTATTTGCAGAAAAATTAAATGCACAAACGAATTTAGCTTTGTTAAATTCGACAAAAATTACTACATCACATGTGTCTCCTTGGGAAAGCCTTAATGCTGTAAATGATGGGTTTTCTCCGATTAGCTCAGAAGACAGAACTAATCCTGTTTATGGAAACTGGGACGGAGAAGCAGCTTACAACACTTATAACTGGATTGAATACGAATGGGATTTTGCCCACGAAATAAATTCTGTTGGAGTCTATTGGTTTACAGATTATGGTGGTATTGGACAACCTACAAATGCGTACATTCAATATTGGAATGGAATTAGTTGGGTAAATGCTGGTAACATTGGATTAACTTTAAACCAGTTCAATACTATCGAAAATCTAAGCTTTAAATCCAGAAAATTAAGAATCTATATGAAAAGCGCAACAGCAACGGGCGTAACTGAATTTCAAGCTTTTGGTATTCAAACCACTGAATGTAATGCTACTGAAGTTACAGCTAATCTTGTTGTAAATAACGGTCAGGAAAAAAATGTCAATTTTGCTGTAATTTCTTCAGACGATAACATACAATTTAAACCTTCGATAGCTAATATGGAAGTTGGTGCTAAAATGAAATGGTCTGGCCCAAATAACTTTACATCTTTGGATCAAAACATCACTTTGTCTAATTTACAGGAAGTAAATTCAGGAACCTATACGTTCTTATATATCAACAATTGCGGCACCGAAAGTTCTGTAGACTTTTATTTAACCGTTAAAGGAGAAAATAGTAATTTTACTTCATGGCCAGCTTATGACTCAACACTTCATTATGATTTTAAAAGCGATTATCCGGATTTTCCAAAACCATTAAAAAATTTAGAAGAAGACTATCCCGGATATAGTGGATGTAACAGTACTTCGTCAAGAAACTATGGTTCATGGACCTTTGTTAAAGGACCAAATGCCAACCCTTTAGTGACAGATGTTGCTGTAGATGCATTATTAAAACGTTTAGATGGAGATTTTACTTTCCTAAGGGATAATATGGGGTGGCCACCAGACAAATTGTACAGAGCAGGATATCGCAGTTCAGTATACTTATATGGATCTGGATTATGTACCGACACTGCATCGAATACAGATTTAGGAGGATGGCAAAGCGGAGTTGGCACTCCTGATGGTGAAAGTTGGCCAATGGTACTTTTATCTTATTATCCTGTAGCCAGTTTCGACCCTAATACTACTTTTCCCGATGCTCAATATCAAACAGGAGCTTGTACACATGAAGGTATTCATGCTATATACGCATCCTTGCTCGGATGCAGAAAATCAGCCTGGTTTCATGAGGGTTCTAACGTTTGGCTGCAAACTGTTTTGGATATAAAAAAAACAGGCAGCCAGAACTACAGCAATGTTGATTTGGGATGGTTAAGTGCCGGGTCTGTAATTGCTCCTTTTATTCCAATAGAATGTTACAGCGGATGGCTTCAGGATGGAACCTTTGGAGGCCCTTCTGCTGAAGGTGTAGATTCCGGAGTTCAGAATGAAAATGGTGTTACTTTAAGATTGACCAGAGATATTATTGGCGGCGTTCAATATAGTTCTGTATTTCCAACCTTCTTGGGTGAAATTGTTGGTGAAAAAAGTTTACCATGGATCTGGAATTATTGTGAAGGGCGTGTATTAGAAGGCATAGCAAATGGTAATGGAACCGTTAATGGCATTGGTGACACTAAAATGCGTAAAATGGTTCAGGAATACAGAGCCAGATTAGCATTGGCTGATTTCGGAAAATTCGAGCAGCCAATTTTAAGTTTATACCGCAATAATATGGGACGTGAATTAGGTCCTGAGCAACCGGCTCTTATAAATGTAGAAAAATGGAAAGCAACACCTTACGCTAAAACAACAACAGAAGAAAACGGATACTTAATCCCAGAAGAAAAAACCCTACCTGGCTGGTCAGGAGCTAATTTTATTCCGATTCATGTTCAAGGAAATCAGGCTACATTGTTTTTTGAACCATTAGGAAAAAATATGTCAATACAATTATGCTATCGTACCAAAGAAGGAAAAACCATATATTCTCAGCCCGTGTACGCCGGAGATTGCACAATTTCTTTCGATCAGGGTATACCGGCAAATGGGGTTATATTTGCAGTAATCTGCAATTCAGATTATATTTTTAAAGATGAATCTACCCGAAAAACTAAATTTAATTACAAAATTAAACTTGGAGAAGGTGCTATAAGTACAGCCGGAATAGATAAAAATTGGTGGGACTGGAAAGCTGTTATTTCTGAAAATCTTTCTGTAGTTAACAATTCAGGTTCAAATTTTATTATTTATCCAAATCCTACAAATATTTCTTCACTAATTAATATTAAATTACCCAATACCAACTCTGGTACTGTTGGCTTAAAAATAACCAATACTCAGGGACAGGTAATATTCGAAAAAAGAAATTATAATCCTGAAGAACAATATTATACAGGAGGTTTATCACAAGGAGTTTATTTTGTAACTGTAGAAACACAAAATTTCAAACAAACAAAAAAAATTATAGTAAAATAAATAATTCTGCACCTGTAAGATAAAGAAAACACCAACATTGCTGTTGGTGTTTTCTTTATTGAATTAATGTTTATTATGAATGCTCTACTCTTTCTGTTTGATTTCTAAAAACCAATTTACCATCAAAAGCATCAATTAAAATAATACTGTCTGTTGTAATATTTCCTGCCAGAATTTCTTTAGATAACTGATTTAAAACTTCTCTTTGGATTACCCTTTTTACCGGTCTTGCTCCAAATTCCGGATCATACCCTTTATCTGAAAGATATTTGATTCCTTCAGGTGTTGAATCCATTGTAATGCCTTGCAATGCCAGCATTTTGTTAACACTTTTAAGCTGTAAACTCACAATTCTAGAAATATTATCAACTGTTAATGGCGTAAACATTACAATTTCGTCGATACGGTTTATAAATTCCGGACGAACCGTTTGTTTCAATAAACCTAAAACTTCAACCTTTGCAGCTTCAGTTGCCGCTTCGACACTTCCTTTCAAATTTTCAAATTTCTCTTGTATAATCTGACTTCCCATGTTAGAAGTCATGATGATAATCGTGTTTTTAAAATCTGCCAGACGGCCTTTATTATCAGTTAGTCGGCCTTCATCTAAAACCTGCAACAGAATATTGAAAGTATCCGGATGTGCTTTTTCGATCTCGTCTAATAAAATCACAGAATACGGTTTTCTACGTACCGCTTCTGTCAATTGACCACCTTCATCATACCCTACATATCCCGGAGGTGCACCAACTAAACGGCTCACACTGTGACGTTCCTGATACTCACTCATGTCAATACGTGTCATGGCATTTTCATCGTCAAAAAGATATTCGGCCAATGCTTTTGCCAACTCTGTTTTACCAACTCCGGTTGTTCCTAAAAACAAGAACGTTCCAACCGGTTTTTTCATATCCTGCAAACCGGCACGACTTCTTCGAACAGCATCACTAACTGCTTCAATTGCTTCTTCCTGACCAACTACTCTTCTATGCAGCTCCTCTTCAAGATGAAGGAGTTTTTCCCTTTCTGTCTGAAGCATTTTCATTACCGGAATTCCTGTCCATTTTGCTACAACTTCTGCAATATCTTCGCGGGTTACTTCTTCTTTAATCAAAGAATTTCCGGATTGATATTCTTGCAATTGTTTCAATAAAACGTCAAGACGTTCCTGAGCTTCTTTGATCTTTCCATAACGAATTTCAGCCACTTTTCCGTAATCACCTTCTCTTTCAGCACGTTCTGCTTCGTGTTTAAAATCTTCAATTTCTAATTTCACTGCCTGAACTCCATCTACAACATCTTTTTCAGATTTCCATTTGGTATAGATTACATTTCGTTCTTCTTTTAAATTAGCCAGATCCATACGCAGGATTTTAAGCTTAGCTTCTTCTTTTTCACGTTTAATGGCTTCAATTTCAATTTCTAACTGCATTATTTTACGATCTAAAACATCCAGTTCTTCTGGTTTTGAATTGATTTCCATACGCAATTTAGAAGCCGCTTCATCCATCAGATCAATCGCTTTATCCGGTAAAAATCGATTTGTAATATAACGTTGTGAAAGTTCTACAGCTGCTATAATTGCTTCATCTTTAATCTGAACTTTGTGATGCGTTTCATATTTTTCTTTTATTCCACGTAAAATCGAAATCGCACTTTCAGTATCGGGTTCGTCTACTAAAACTTTTTGAAAACGGCGCTCCAAAGCTTTATCTTTTTCAAAATATTTTTGATATTCATCTAATGTCGTTGCCCCAATCGCTCTTAATTCACCACGAGCTAAAGCCGGTTTCAGGATATTAGCCGCATCCATAGCCCCTTCACCGCCGCCTGCGCCTACAAGTGTGTGAATCTCATCGATAAATAAAACGATATCACCTTCGGCAGCCGTTACTTCCTTAACAACAGATTTTAAACGCTCTTCAAATTCTCCTTTGTATTTTGCACCGGCAATAAGCGCTCCCATGTCAAGGGAGAAAACGATTTTGTTTTTTAGGTTTTCTGGCACATCGCCATCAACAATTCTGTGGGCCAAACCCTCTGCAATTGCTGTCTTACCAACACCTGGTTCACCCACCAGCATTGGATTATTTTTGGTTCTGCGGGTAAGAATTTGTAATACACGACGAATTTCTTCATCACGACCAATAACCGGATCCAATTTGCCTGTACGTGCTAGTTCGTTTAAGTTTTTAGCATATTTATTAAGAGCGTTATAAGTTTCCTCTGCTGAAGCCGAAGTTACTCTTTCGCCCTTTCTAAGTTCTTCAATAGTGGCTTTTAAAGCTTTTCCGGTAACCCCCTGATCTTTTAAAATTTGGGCAACTTTACTTTTTGAGTCAAAAATGGCTAAAATTAAATGTTCGATCGAAACATATTCGTCGCTCATTTTTTGTGCAATAATTTCGGCTTCATTCAAAGCTTTATTCGCATCTCTGGAAAGCAATATATCTCCACCCGAAACTTTTGGAAAACTCTGAATCGTACTATCCAGAACTTGTAAAAACAAAGGCACATTTACGTTGAGTTTCTTCAAAATGAATGGTGCCACATTTTCATCAACCTCAAAAATGGCTTTAAAAATATGTTCGTTTTCTATTTGCTGTTGTCCGTATCGTTGCGCCAATTGTTGAGAAAGCTGTATGGCTTCCTGCGATTTAGTCGTAAATTTATTTATATTCATATCTGTAAGATTTAGGATTGCATTATTATTTTTTAATACTCGATAACATTAAAATTAGAATTTATTGCATTACATTTTAACTTTAAATACCATAACTTTGTTTCCTGTTTCAAAATATATTCCATACTAAAATTACAGACAAAATGACATTTAAAACTACTTTTTAGTTAATTTTAAACGTCAAAAAGTCATAAAACAAGCCAAATATGAGTTTTTTTAATTCAATCTTCGGAAGTTCAGACAATTCAGAAGCACCAAAAAGTAACGTAAACTGGACGGAATTAACAGATATTCTTCAATTACAGGAAGTTGAAGCAATATCAAACGAAAAACCAGTTGTAATTTTCAAACACAGCACACGATGCAGCATTAGCCGAATGGCTTTGAAACAATTTGAAAGAGAATATGATCTTGAAAATGTTGTTAATGCTTACTTTTTAGATTTGATTGCACATCGCGATATTTCAAACGAAATTGCAGACAAATTTAATGTCTATCACGAATCCCCACAATTGATTTTAATCAAAAATGGAAAAGCCGTTTATAATGTTTCACACAGCGATATTGATGCTACAGCGTTAAAAAACAAGATTTAGTTTTCTTCTGTTTAAAATACAATTAAGAAGGCAGAGTTTACATCTCTGCCTTTTTTATTTCCACAAATTGTATTGATTTACCATTATAAATAAATCATAATATCTATTATCGTTGCTACCTTTTTTATAAATTTGACAAAAATTAAATCAATTGAAGAAATTACTCTTTTTCATATCTTTTTGTTTGCTTTTAGGAAGTATTGAAAGCTTATTTGCACAAGCTCCTAAAAAAATAGTAGTTGAAAACTCAGACTTTTCAGATGTCAACGAAGTAGAAATTCCCGGTGCTCTTCTGCTTACCGGAAATGTAAAAATAAATCATGATGGTGTAGTCCTTACTTGCAATAAAGCCTATTTCTTTCAAAGAGAAAATTATATTAAAGCTTTCGGAAACGTGCAACTCGTACAAGGTGATACATTATTCTTAAACAGCAAATATGCTGAATACAGCGGTAACGTAAAAAAAGCTTTCGCAACCGGAAATGCAGTGATGACCTCTCCGGATGCAACTTTACAAACAGACACCATCAATTTTGACCGAAATGTACAGGAAGTTTTTTACAATACTAAAGGTACAATTGTCAGCAAAAACAATACTTTAGTAAGTAAATCCGGAAGATATTACGTAGCTCAGAAAAAATTTCAGTTTTTAACGGAAGTAACGCTTACAAACCCGAAATATGTTATGAAATCTAATCACTTAGATTATTACAGCAACTCCGGGCACTCTTATTTATTTGGTCCATCAACCATTACAAGTAAAACAAATTATATTTATACCGAAAATGGTTTTTATGACACCAAGAAAAACCTGGCACATTTCCTTCGAAAATCGTACATAAAATACAATGACCGGCGAATAGAAGGCGACAGCCTATTCTATAATCGAAATACCGAATTTGCTTCCGCAACACGAAACGTAAAAATTACAGATTCTATCAACAAAGGAATCGTAAAAGGTCATTACGCCGAATTATATAAACTAAAAGATTCTATGTATGTAACTAAAAGAGCGGTTGCTATAAATCTGGTTGAAAAAGATTCAGTTTATATACACGGTAAAAAATTAATGGTTACCGGAAAAGAAGGTGAAAGAATTATCAGAGCCTTTAAGAATGTTCGTTTTTACAAAATCGATATGAGCGGAAAATGTGATTCGCTTCATTCAAACAGTAAAACTGCGCTCACAAAATTAATAGGAAACCCAATTTTATGGAGTGAAGAAAATCAAATTACGGGTGATATTATGCATTTAATTGGAAACAATACTACCCGAAAAATAGACTCGCTAAAAGTACTCAACAATACTTTTATCATCTCAAAGGACACCCTCGGCACAGGGTATAATCAGGTCAAAGGGCTCAATTTATTTGGGAAATTCAAAGATGGAAAATTACATTATGTAGATGTAATAAAAAACACAGAAGCTATTTACTATGCCCGAAATGATGCGAATGAATTAGTAGGAATCAATAAAAACGTAAGTAGTAAAATCAATCTGATTATAGAAAACAATGCTATTGAAAACATTACTTTTTTCAATAATGTTAATGGAAATCTTTACCCTGAAGCCGAGTTGCCAGAAAATGACCGTAAACTAAGAGGTTTTGTCTGGCGTGGAGATGAGAGAATAAAATCAAAAGATGATATTTTTCCTCCTGAAGAAAACGAACTCAACGATAAATTAATCAAAGAAGGAAAAGCTGAAGAAGCCAAACCAAATGTTCCGATGAAAGTCAGGAAGGAAACATTAAATTACGACAAAAAGAAACCTGCTGCAAAAAACGGTACAATGCCAGGCGTAAAAACTAAAAAATAATTCAGATTACAGTTTTCGATATAATAAATTTTCCGTCACTATGCTTAAAGATGTCGATATACCTTTTTAGAATTGGCAAAAACTAACATAAGCTTAAAATTTAAAACTCAGAACCTTAGTATCTTTGCTACTTAGAACCTCAAAAAATGAATCCAGATTTTATAAAATATCAGGCACAAACCTCACCATACCCACTTGGAATGGAAGTTTCACACGCATTTGGTTCTTATATTTACGATGCCAACAATAAAAAATATTTAGATTTTGTTGCCGGAGTCTCAGCTTGTACACTTGGACATGTACACCCAAGAGTCAATAAGGCAATAAAAGATCAACTGGATAAATATTCACACGTAATGGTTTACGGAGAATATTCACAAAGCCCGGCCGTTCAATATTGCAAATTAATAGCTTCACTCCTGCCCAAATCTTTAAACAAAACCTATTTAGTCAACTCAGGTACAGAAGCAATCGAAGGCGCCCTTAAATTAGCCAAACGTTCAACAGGACGCAGTCAATTAATTTCCTGTCATAACGCATACCACGGAAACACCATGGGCTCTATGAGTGTTATGGGATTCGAAGAACGCAAACAAGCCTTTCGTCCATTACTTCCGGATGTTGATTTTATCACTTTCAATAACGAAGAAGATTTACAAAAAATAACTACACGAACAGCTGCAATTTTACTTGAAACCATTCAGGGAGGAGCTGGTTTTATTGAACCAAAAGACAACTTTCTGCAAAAAGTACGCAAACGATGTGACGAAGTAGGTGCTATGATGATTGTAGACGAAATTCAGCCTGGTTTTGGCCGCACCGGAAAATTATTCGGTTTCCAAAACTACGATGTCGTTCCGGATATTGTTGTAATGGGAAAAGGAATGGGTGGCGGAATGCCGGTAGGAGCTTTTACAGCATCTGCAGAAAAAATGGATCTCTTAACTGAGAACCCAAAATTAGGACATATAACCACATTTGGAGGTCATCCTGTCATTGCGTCAGCCTGTTTAGCGACTTTGCAGGAATTAACTGAAACTAATCTGATGCAGGAAACTTTAGAAAAGGAAAAACTCTTCAGATCACTTTTGGTACACCCTTTGATAAAAGAAATTAGAGGAAAAGGATTAATGCTTGCACCAATGACTGAAAGTCCGGAAATAACCAATCAGGTAATTTTAAACTGTCAGGAAAAAGGACTCATTTTATTCTGGTTATTATTTGAAGGATGTGCCATAAGAATAACACCGCCATTAACTATTTCTGAAGAAGAAATAAAAGAAGGATGTGCTGTAATTCTCGAAGTTATGGATGAAATTTTAAAAAAAGAACAAAAAGCATAATCAGGAACTATTTCCAGCACACGAGGCAAAGACGAACTGTCGAAGCAATACACTATATCTTTTATTTTTTAAAGAAAAAAAACAAAAGGATGTCGTTCCTATCTGAGCCAGGCCGCTGAATTAAAAATAAAAACCAGAATATCAAACAAATAATCTTTTATAAATCAAAAGATTAAAACAAAAAACAGAACATAAATTCTGTCCATATTGTTAATTAAATTGTTCAAAACAATAAATTTCCTTATCTCACAAAATAATATGGTTGCCTAAATTTATAACAGGCTAATTTCAAAAATACAAAGTATGCAATTAAGCAACGAAGAAGAAGATTATAACCTATCCCTATCCAAATTTGAGTCGATGTTAAAAACAAACAAAGTACTCTTTTTTGATTCTGAAGAATTCGAAGAAATTATTCTTCATTATTTAGATATAGGTAAGGCTAATTTAGCAAAAAAGGCCTTAAAACTTGCATTAGACCAACATCCAAAATCTACAGGCTTAAAATTAGTACAAGTAGAAATGCTGGTTTACGACGATAAACTGGACATCGCCGAGAAACTTTTAAATGAGTTATATGCAATCGAACCTAACAACGAGGAAATTTACATCCAGAAAGCCAATATTTGTTCCAAAAGAGATCAGCACGAAAAAGCAGTAGAATTACTTAAAATTGCCCTGCAATACACAGACGATTTTGCTGATGTTTACAACTTAATCGGAATGGAATATCTTTTTATGGATAATCTCGAGATGGCAAAAGAAAGCTTCATCAAATGTCTTGAAGAAGATTTAGAAGATCAGTCTGCCTTATACAATGTGGTGTATTGTTTTGAGTTTTTAGATCAAAATCAGGAAGCCATTCTATATCTTAATGATTACATTAATAAAAACCCATATAGCGAAATTGCCTGGCATCAGCTAGGGCGCTTACATTATGGCGTAAAAGAATATGAAAATGCCATTCGCGCTTTTGACTATGCAACTCTAATCGATGAAGAATTTCTGGGAGCATTCATGGAAAAAGCAAAAGCTTACGAACGCCTCAAAAAATATACTGAAGCAATTGAAAGCTATAACCGTACCATTGAATTAGATGATGCAACTTCATATGCTTTATTGCGAATTGGTAAATGTTATGAAAAAATAGGAAATACTGTTTTAGCTCTAAAATATTACAACCAAACGGTTCATGAAGACCCCCTTCTTGACAAAGGATGGATTGCTATTACTGATTTTTACGTTCGCCAGAAAAACTTTCAGAAAGCTTTATTTTTTGTCAATAAAGCATTAGCAATAGACAATCAAAATCGTTTGTATTGGAAACGCTATGCTACTATAAACAAACAAATGAACTTTTTTGAAGAAGCCGAATTTGGTTATAGAAAAGCAGTAGAATTTGGAGATTATGCATTAGAGACTTGGTTATACTGGGTAGATATTCTTCAATTTTTAGGAGAATTTGACAGTGCAATACAAACATTATTGCAGGCTTCCGAATATTTTCCGGAAGAAAACGAAATTGAATACCGTTTAGCAGGATTGTATTTTATGATTCAGGACAATACAAAAGCTAAATTTCATTTAAGTAATGGCTTGCGTTTAAACTTTGATAATTATATTTTAATTGAAGATTTATTCCCTGTAGTCTGGACAAAAAAAATGGTAAAAAATTACATTGAAAAACATAGAAAAGAATAATGATTGATATTTTAAGAAGACGTTTTGGCTTATTAGGCCGCAATATTAGTTACTCCTTTTCAAAAGGATATTTTACAGAAAAATTTAGTGATGAAGTTTTTACAGGTAACACTTACGAAAATTTCGACATTTCTGAAATCAGTCATTTTACTGGATTAATTAAAAATAATCCAGATCTGAAAGGCCTAAACGTTACCATTCCATACAAAGAGCAAGTCATTCCTTTTCTGGACAAACTTTCAAAAAAAGCAACCTTAATTGGTGCTGTAAATACAATAAAATTTAACAAAAACGGAAAATTAAAAGGATTTAACACCGATTATTACGGTTTTAAAAAATCCTTAAAGCCATTATTAGAACCGCATCATAAAAAAGCCCTTATTTTAGGAACTGGAGGAGCATCAAAAGGAGTTGCTTTTGCTCTTGATGAACTCGGCATTCCCTATACTTTTGTTTCAAGAGAGGCTAAAGAAAATATTATTGATTATAATTTAATTAATGCCACAACTTTTGACAATTTTCAAATCATAATAAACTGCACTCCAGTTGGAACAAGTCCAAACATTGAGGCCTCTCCTGACCTTCCCTATGAGTTTTTTACAGACAAGCATATCGCTTATGATTTAATTTACAATCCTGCCGAAACTCAATTCTTAAAGAATGCTAAAGAAAGAGGAGCCATAATAAAAAATGGTCTTGATATGCTTATTTTTCAGGCGGAAAAAGCATGGAAAATCTGGAACAAATAATTCTAAAAAAAATAATTTGAGGCTGTATTTAAAATGCAGCCTTTTTTATTGTTATTTAATTTGTAAAACCAATCTGCAAAGCACGGTGAAAAAATTAATTTTACACCCATAAATTGCATCTTAAAACACAAATAAGCAGTATTTTTAATCCAAAAAATACATAAACAAATGATTTATTTTGTATTTAGAAACACCTTTACTATCTTTCGCAATGTTTAAAATATAAACCTTATACATTTAAAAATGTTAGAAGAAAAGAATGATAACCTGCATGAAGCAGATGGAAAATCAGGAATCGGCCTAAACGATTCTTCACCCGATGATGCAATTGAAACATCAATTTCTGAAACAACAACAGAAAATGAAACTTCACTTCCTGAAAGTGAAGTAGAAAATATTGAAGCCGAAGAAGCAGATCATCAGGAAGCATTAGATGCAATAACAAATTCCAATGCTGAAGAAAGCGAAGACGAAACACTAAAAGAACGTCATGCTATTCCTATGCAGGATTACGATACCTTTTCGTTAGATGCACTTGTCGATGAATTAAAAAGGCTTGTAAATACAGACAAAGTAATGTCTGTAAAAGACCATATTGAAGAAATTAAAAAATCATTTTCACTCCAATTTAATCATCTTATTGAAGAGAAAAGAGAAGAGTTCAATGCTTCAAACCAGGATCCTAATGAAGAATTTCAATATCATTCTCCACTTAAGTCTAAATTTGATGAATATTATAGCATCTTTAGGGAAAAAAGAAATGCTCATTTTAAACATCTGCAAACTAACTTAAAATTAAATTTAGAAAATCGGCTTACTATAGTTGAAGAACTAAAAGAGCTTATAAATCCACAAGAAAATATCAAAGATACTCTTAAACATTTTAATGAATTAAGAGAAAGATGGAAAAATGCCGGAGCAATTCCTAAAGATAAATACAATCACGTATGGAATAATTACCACTTTCATGTTGAGAATTTTTATGATTATTTACATTTAGATCGTGAAGCAAGAGATTTAGATTTCAAATACAATTTAGAACAAAAACAAAAAATAATTGCTCGTGTTGAAGAATTGGCAAATGAAACCGACATCAGCAAAGCATTTAGAGAGCTACAGGATTTACATAGAATCTGGAAAGAAGATATTGGTCCCGTATCCAAAGAACATCGTGACACAATCTGGAATAAATTTAGTGAGTTAACTAAAAAAATTCATGATAAAAGAGAACTGTTATTTGAAAGTCAAAGAGCCAATGAACAGCAAAATCTCGAAATTAAAAAAGAAATTATTGCTACAATCGAAGTTTTAGCCACTGAAAAAGTAGGCTCTCATTCACAATGGCTCGTACAAATACAAAAAGTTGAAGCACTTAGGAATGAATTTTTTGCTGCCGGAAAAGTACCTGCCGAAGTAAACGAACAGACCTGGGCTGCATTTAAAACCGCTGTTAGAAACTTTAATTCTTTCAAAAACTCATTTTATAAAGACATAAAAAAAGACCAGAACGATAATTTAAACAAAAAAATGGCTCTTGTTGCAAAAGCTAAAGAATTACAAGAAAGTACTGACTTTAGTGCAACTACACCAATTATGAAACAAATCCAAGAAGAGTGGAAACAAATTGGTCACGTTCCTAAAAAATATTCTGATAAAATCTGGAAAGAATTCAAAGATGCCTGCAACCATTATTTTGATAAATTAAAAGAACACAAATCTGAAGAGAATAGTGATGAAGTAGCAGCTTTTGACAATAAAAAAGCCTACTTAGATACGCTAAGAGAGTTTCAGCTAATCGGAGACCACAAAACTGATTTAGATGCCATTAAAGCACATATTGAAACATGGAAAGGTTTTGGTAAAGTTCCTTTTTCCAGACGCCATATTGAGGGTAAGTTTAATAAAATCTTAGATGCACTTTTTGAAAAATTAAGTCTAAGTAAAAAAGACACTGAAATGATGCGTTTTTCTAACAGAATTGATTCTTTATCCGAGAGTAACGATACACGCAAATTAGATAATGAAAAGATTTTCATTATGAGGAAAATAGAAGAAGTTCAAAATGAAATTTTTCAATTAGAGAACAACATTCAATTCTTCACCAATACAAAAAATGCAAAAAAAGAAAACTCTATAGTTCTTGAAGTTCGTAAAAACATTGCTATTCACAAAGAAAGTCTGGAAGTATGGAAAGATAAACTGAAACAATTGCGCAATCTAAATCAACAACAATAAGATATTAGATTTAAAATTTTAAAGGGTGAATGGAAAATTCCATTACACCCTTTTTTTTATTTTTCAATAACAAATTCATAAGGCAAAACTGTAAAAAATTGATTACATTTGATTGACACATGATCGATTGATAATCAAACTAATAAAAAATTAAATTACTAACTATAATAAGAACGGAAAATGAAATTCACAAGAAAAGCTAATGCCAACTGGAAAGGAACCGGTATGGAAGGAACCGGAACCATCAGTACACAAAGTACAACTTTGAATAATGCACAATTATCTTTTAAAACAAGATTTGCTGATGGCGTAGGAACCAATCCCGAAGAACTTATTGCAGCTGCCCATTCAGGTTGTTTTACAATGCAATTAAGCTTCTTATTAAACGAAGGTGGATTTGTTGCTGACGATTTATCAACAGAAGCCACAGTTACTTTTGAAGACGGTACAATTACCTTAATTCATTTAGAACTAAAGGGAAAAGTGCCTTCTATAACAGCAGAAAAATTTGCAGAAATTGCAACTAAAGCAAAAGAAATTTGCCCAATTTCAAAATTATTAAAAACTGAAATTACATTGGGTATTAATTTAATTTAAAAATTCTAAATTTAGGCTCTCTATTTTCAATCCATAAAAAAGCTCCTATATACTCGGAGCTTTTTTTATTTATTTAAGATACTGCTTTACTTTTAACAACTAATCTGAAACCTTCACCGTGAATATTTAAAATTTCCACATCCTCATCGGCTTTTAAATACTTCCTCAGTTTTGCAATGTAAACATCCATACTTCTTGAAGTAAAATAGTTATCATCTCTCCAGATTTTTGTCAACGCTAACTCTCTTGGCATTAAGTCATTTTCGTGCAAAATAAGCATTTTAAGCAATTCATTTTCTTTTGGAGATAATTTTATTGGTTCATCGTTTTCAAATGTCAAAAATCTTAATTTTGAATTTAAATGGAATTTGCCAATATTAAATTCAAACTGAACTTGTTCTGCTTTTGTATCAGATGATTTTCTTTGAATAATGGCTTTAATTTTCATCAATAAAACTTCCGAATCAAACGGTTTATTGAGATAGTCATCCGCTCCTGCTTTATATCCTTTTAAAACATCCTCTTTCATTGATTTTGCTGTTAAAAAAATAATCGGCACTTCACTATTTTTTTCTCTGATTTCTTTTGCTAAAGTATAACCATCCTTGTAGGGCATCATAACATCAAGAATGCATAAATCATAAACATCCTTCTTGAATTTTTCGAAACCTTCCATACCATTTTTTGCAAGAGTAACTTCAAAGTCATTCAGCATCAAATAATCTTTAAGAACTGCACCAAAATTAAGGTCATCTTCTACTAAAAGTATTCTTTTATTAATATTTTCCATATTTTAATTTATTAGTGGTATTTTTATTATGAAGGTACTACCTTTTCCCTTTTCACTCTCTACATAAACCTGACCATTATGGTCCTCTACAATTCTTTTTACATAAGCAAGTCCTAAACCATGTCCTTTTACATTATGCAAATCGCCTGTATGTTCTCTGTAAAATTTCTCAAAAACTCTTTTTTGAGCGGTTTTACTCATACCTAAACCGTTATCTTTTATTTTTATGAGAATAACATCCTTGACATTCTCAGTAAATACTTCTATTTCCGGAACATCCGGGGAATATTTTATAGCATTTTCTAAAATATTGACCAGAACATTTGTAAAATGCACTTCATTAACCAGACAAGTTGTTCTTGCTGCATTAAAATGTTTTACAATTGTACCTTGCTTGTCTTCTAAAATTAAATTAACATGCTCAATTGCATCTTCAATAACATCATGAATTACAGTAGGCTCTTTACTTATATCCAATTCTTTTTTCTCTAATTTGGAAATTCGAAGTACGTTTTCAACCTGAGCATGCATTCTTTTGTTTTCATCCCTAATCATCTGCAGATAACGAAATACCTTCTCTTTATCTTCTATAATTTTCGGATTTCTAATTGCATCAAGAGCTAAATTTATGGTAGCAATTGGAGTTTTAAACTCATGCGTCATATTATTTATAAAATCTGTTTTAATCTCAGATATTTGCTTTTGACGTATTAACTGATTTAGAGCACTTGTATAAGCAATTATAATAATTAATGTAAAAATTATAGACAGTATCGTAATACTTACCAACTGTGACAATAAAAACTTCTTTTTATATGGAAAAGTAACCAATAATTCATATTTACTATTACCTTCATTATCTGTAAAGACCGGAATATTGTAAGTAGCATCCTTATCATAGTGAAACCCTTCCGATTTTATTTTTGTAGGAAAACTATTACTATAAATTCCAAATTCTAGTTTAGTTTTTATACCATGTTCTTTAAGTTCTTTCTTCAAAAGAGATTGCAATTTCTCTTTTGTAATTCTTTCCTCTATTGGCAGTATTGAAGCATAATCCTTATATGTAATTTTTAACTGCGCTTTATTTAAAATATCTAAGCTTCCTTCTTTTTCATCTCTTAAATCCGGAATTGTACTTTGATTTAAATCTAAATTATCAATAGTGTTATTACTATTATAAACCTCCGTTAATCTTTTGGAACTAAAACTTTTAAATCCATCAGATCCAAATTTTTTATTAAATAGCGATCCATTAATATCGTAATTCTCAGAAGTGATACTGTTTTTATAGACAATTGTTTTATTTGTTTTTGTATTTCTTTGAACAAATAAAATTTCCAGCAAATCTTCCTTTTGCGGAATTTTACCAGTGCTGTCTTTTATATGATTAATTTTATCTCGAAAACTATATTCTTCCTGTTGTGCAAGTTTATCTGACACATCACTAATTGCCTGGGTTACGTGATATTTAAACTGTTCGTCATTGTTTTCTAATGAAGAATTGAACCAATACACCTGAACCAGAATTATCCCAATTAAGGACAAACTCATTAGCAAAACAAGAATTCTAAAAAATAATTTATTCATCGAGACAAAATTAATATTTTAACAATATACTAAATAATACATTAACCAAATATTAACATTTAAGACTGATTTTGTTTAATATTTAAAATTTTAAGAATTTTAACAACTTCTTCTTTTGCCATTTTAAGATTATCATTAAAAATAACAAAATTACTTTTAGCAATACGTTCTTCCTCTTTCCATTGCATTTTCATCCTGCTCAAAACCTGTTCCTTACTTGTTTTATCCCGTTTTATGACTCTTTCAATTCTTACTTCTTCAGGAGCCGTCACAGTTATAACAATGTCACAATCTTTATATCTGCCGCTTTCAAATAAAATTGCCGCCTCATAAACTATATAGTCATAGTTTTGTTTTTTTTGTAACCATGATTCGAAATCTTTTTTAACAGCCGGGTGTATAATAGTATTTAACTGATTGAGTTTTTCACTATCATTAAAAACAATTTCTGCTAATTTCGCTCTGTTAAGAACTTCATTTTCAAATACTACACCACCAAATACCGTTTTAATTTGCTCAATTATGTATTGCGATTGCATTATTTTTTTTGCCTCATCATCAGCAATATAAACAGGGACACCCTTTTCTTCAAAATAATTTGCAATGGTTGTTTTTCCGCTACCTATACCACCGGTCAAGCCAATAATTTTTGTCATATTATATTTAAAAAAACATACGTGGAAAAGCTTCCTGTGGCTTTCTCTTCAATAAAATAATTTTTACAAAAGATTCTAAAAAACCTGTTCCATAACCATAAAATTGCTTCCAAACAGCGATTACAGAAAGATATCCAATTTTGATGCTTTTATTTTTAACACTAGCTGTAAGAAAAATTATAACGAAATATACAAAATATATTTGTAATAAAAGGTCAAAATTAAAAATTAACAGTAAAAAAGCTAATAATAATCCTGACATGAAGAATGTAGGAAAGAAAAAAGTTAATTTATTATGTTCAGGATACCAGCTATTTAATATTGGTCTTGCTTTTCCAAATTTATTTACCTGAATAGAAAATTTCTCCCAATCAATTCTACGTTTATGATAAACAAATGCATCAGGGAACAATCTCGTTTCAAAACCCAAGTTCCATAATCTAATAGATAAATCCGGATCTTCTCCTGGATGAATGTTTCCAAACCCTTTTGATGCCTCAAAAGCTTTTTTGGAAATTCCCATATTAAAACTTCTTGGCTGAAATTTTCCAATTTTCTCCGAACCTCCACGGATTCCGCCTGTTGTAAGAAAAGAAGTCATTGCAAAGTTTATTGCTTTTTGTATATCCGAAAAGCTATCTAAAGCTTTATCCGGACCGCCAAAACAATCAACATACGCTCTATCTAATTCTTTTCGGACTTCCGTTAAATAATTAGACGGAATTATACAATCTGAATCAAAAATGATAAAGTAATTGCCTACTGCTTTTATCATTCCGAAATTCCTTGAATCTCCAGGCCCTGAGTTTGGTTTAAAATAATAGGATATATTTAGTTTTCCCTGATAACTCTTTACGACTTCTTTACATGGAATGGATGACCCATCTTCAACAAGAACAATTTCAAAAGCCTCATTATAATCAGATTTTGATAAACTTTCGAGAAGTTCATCAACTTCATCCGGACGATTAAACACGGGTATAATTAGAGAAAAAACCATAGTAGAATATGCAGTATTTAAGCTGTAATTTTTAAAATTCAAATTTTGTGCAAAGATATGTTAAATTCACAAAAAAACCATCAACTTTTGGTTGATGGTTTGATTTATAAATTCTTAATTTTTAGTTGATACTTTCTATTTCAACAACTTCATTTACTTCTGCCTCATAATCCACTCCAGAAAATTCAAATCCAAAAAGATTTAAAAAGTCATTTTTATATCCAGCCAAATCACCAATTTCAGACAAGTTTTCAGTTGTAGCCTCAATCCACAATTTAGCAACCTTCTCCTGAACGTCATCACGCATCTCCCAGTCATCAATTCTGATTCTTCCCTTCTCATCAACAGGAACTTCAGAACCGCTATATAATCTGTCATGAAATAAGCGTTGAATTTGTTCGATACAACCTTCATGTATTCCTTCTTCTTTCATAATTCTATATAAAAGAGAAATATATAAAGGAATAACAGGAATTGCAGAACTCGCCTGCGTTACCAATGCTTTATTTACAGAAACATAAGCCTTACCTCCTATTGATTTTAAACTATCTGTAATAGTAAATGCTGTAGCCTCTAAATCATCTTTGGCACGTCCAATTGTACCTTTACGATAAACTGCTTCAGTCAAAGATGGACCAATGTATGAATAAGCAACCGTTGTAGCACCTTCCGCCAATAAATTTTCATTTTTTAAAGCATCAATCCACATAGCCCAGTCTTCACCTCCCATTACAGCAACAGTATTATCAATGTCTTCATCATTAGCCGGAGCTATTGAAACTTCGGATACTTTTCCTGTATGAAAGTCAACAGTTTTATTGGTAAAAGTCTGTCCAATAGGCTTCAATGTAGAACGGTGTAAAACTCCTGTATTTGGATTTGTACGTACAGGCGATGCCAAACTATAAATTACAAGATCTACCTGCCCTAAATCAGCTTTAATTAAATCCAAAGCTTCTCTTTTTATTTCGTTTGAAAAAGCATCTCCATTGATACTTTTTGCATACAATCCTGCTTTATGTGCTTCAGATTCAAAAGCCGCAGAGTTGTACCAGCCTGGCGAAGCGGTTTTTCCTTCAACTGGCGGTTTTTCAAAGAAAACTCCAATTGTAGCTGCATCAGATCCAAAAGCACTTGTAATTCTTGAAGCTAAACCAAAACCTGTTGAAGCACCAATTACCAATACTTTTTTAGCTCCTGCAATAGGACCTTTTGATTTTATATATTCAATTTGATTTTTAACATTCTGCTCTGCTCCCTTTGGGTGGGCTGTCAAGCAAATAAAGCCTCTCATTCTAGGTTCTATAATCATATTTTTATTGTTTATTCGTTGATTTGGCAAACTGGGTGACTGTTATTCTTTTATTCTTTTTATATGACAAATATAAAGCATTTCTTTAGTTCAACAAGGCTTTAGCGTGATTTAAAGCTGAATCAGAAACCACCGCTCCGGATAGCATTTGAGCAATTTCCATAACTCTTTCGTCCTGAGATAAAAGCTTTAATTCTGATTGCGTATCATCATTTGTTGTAGATTTAAACACTTTAAAATGAGAATCACCTTTCGCAGCAATTTGTGGTAAATGTGTAATTGCAAATATTTGCATTTTTGCACTCATCTCTTTCATAATCTCTCCCATTCTAATAGCAATTTCTCCAGAAACACCGGTGTCAATTTCATCAAAAATCAAAGTCGGTAATTTAGAATACTGAGCTAAAATTGCTTTAACTGCCAACATTATACGCGACATTTCACCTCCAGAAGCAACTTTTTTCAGCAAGCCAAAATCAGCTCCTTTATTAGCCGAAAACAAAAACTGCAATTCATCTTTACCATTTTGAAAATAGGTTTCGGATGACAGTAGTTCCATTTTAAATCTGGCATTCGGCATTCCTAACGTTTCCAATATTCCAATTAACTGATTTGATAAAACCGGGATTGCACTTTCTCTATTCTGATGAATTTTAGCCGAAAGCATATCCAATTCTTCTGTTTTTTGTTCTATAGATTTAACCAAAATAGCGATTTCCTCTTCAATATTACCTAATTCTAAAACTGAATTTTCCAGACTGATCTGAATTTGTAGTAATTCATCAACAGTTACTACCTGATGTTTTTTCTGCAAATTATAAATCAGCTGCAATTTCTGATTGGTTAATTCTAACTTCTCAGGATCGTTTAATAATTTTTCAGAAGCATTTTGCAACTCTCTCGAAATATCATCAAATTCAATTGTTACACTTGTAATTCTTTCAAACAGATTTTGATATTCTGGTGAAAAAATTGCGATTTTTTGCAGCAAAACTTTAATTTCATTCAGGTTGTGAAAAACGCCAAATTGTTCTTCATTACCGATTAGCAATGATTTATCAATCGATTCTTTAATAATCTCAACATTATTTAGCTTTTCAAAATCGGCCTCCAGCTCTTCCTGTTCTCCTGATTTTAATTTTGCAGCAACCAATTCATTCAATAAAAAAGTATTGTATTCCTGTTCCTTACCCGCATCGCTTTGTTTTTTAAGCAATGCATTTAATTTTGATTTTTCAGATTTATACAATCTTAAAAGCTTTTTATAAGAATCAATACTATCTGAATTATCTGCAATTGCATCAATTATTTTAAATTGCACATTTTCATCTGAAAGTTCCTGAGTTTGTTGTTGTGAGTGAATGTCAATCAAAAAAAAGCTTAAATCTTGTAATTCCTGAAGATTTACCGGACTATCATTTATAAAAGCTCGTGATTTACCCGAAGGCAGGATTTCTCGTCTTATGATAGTTTCATCTTCATAATCCAAATCATTTGCTTCAAAAAACTCTTTTAAATTATATTTAGAAATTTCAAAATGCGCTTCAATTATACACTTTTCTTCTTTATTTTTAAGAGATGTTAAATCCGCTCTTTTTCCTAAAACTAAACCTAATGCGCCTAATATAATTGATTTACCAGCACCTGTTTCTCCTGTAATTATAGAAAAACCTTTAGAAAAATCTATAGTTAGTTTTTCAATTAATGCATAGTTTTTAATTGATAATAAAGTAATCATATAGCTTTAAAAGTAAAATTAATGAAGAGGTAGATTGGCAAAAATTGAATTAATATTTAATTTCTGACCATTTTGTTGAATTTAACGGTGAAACCTTATTCAAAGTGTCTGTTAAGTCTGTAACTGCAATGCTTGGCCCTCCCGAAAAAATAGACACAATTTCATCTGATTTTGCATCGAAAAACACTCTAGTTAAAAAAGCGTTTGGCTTAACCGAATTCAATTTTGCTATATTCATTAATGAAGATTTTATTTTTTCTTTTGCACCTTTCAAATCCTGACTCATTATATCCAGACCAGCATGATACCCAAAAGTGGTTTGTCGCAAATCAGAATAAGTTGGAGCAATCATATCATTTATCAAAAAGTAACGATTCTGAACTCCATCAGCCTGAGTCCATCCTTTAGAACCACCTTGTTGAGCAATATTTGCAATATTTTGGGCTGTTTCAAAATAAGGGCTTCCGCCTGCAAGCTGAAATGTATCTGAATCTATACCTAAAATCATATAACTGTAAAATGATATCACAGATACTAAATTAGATTCAAATGTAGTAGGATTATATAATAAGGGTTCAAATTCTGTATACCTGAAATTAAAATCCTTATCGTTAAAATTAAATACAGGTGAAGAATACGTTGAATTGTAAATTAATCTTGAAGACTGTATTTGTATAGTACCTGAAAACTGGTCGGAACTATGAGAAAAAAGAGTTATGTAGATTGAACAATTAATACGCTCATTTTGCTTAAGCACAGAACCAGTCCAATCTGTTTTGTTTACAAACTCAGACAATGATGTCTGAAGTGTTTTATAAACTTGTTGATTAGGATTTGGTAATCTTTCGCTATTTATTGTAACTGTACAATTTAACTGTTGAGCCTGTGCAAAACCAAAAAACAAAAACGTTAAAAAAGTAACTAATTTACACATAAAAATGTTCTATAACTTTGTTTAAAATATCAACTGCAACAGATTCTTTTGACTTTAAGTCCATTGGTTCAATTTTAAATTCTTTGTCTATAAAAGTAACTTTATTTGTTGGTTTTTGAAAACCCGCTCCTTTATCCTGTAATGAATTTAAAACAATCAAATCTAAGTTTTTTTTCTGAATTTTCAACTTCGCATTTTCAATTTCATTTTCAGTTTCCAAAGCAAAACCAATTAAAAATTGATTTCTTTTGATTTTTCCCAACGATAATAATATATCTTTTGTCTTTTCAAGTTCAATTGAAAACTCATCAGTGGCTTTCTTAATTTTCTGAACAGCAATTACTTTTGGCTTATAATCTGCTACTGCTGCTGCTGCAATAGTCACATCTACATCATTAAAATACAAATGGCAGGCATCGTACATTTCTTGTGCAGAAATCACATTAACAACATTAATGAGAGAATTTTTTATATTTAAACTTGTCGGGCCAGAAACTAATATGACCGAAGCCCCTAAATTGGCTGCTGCACTTGCAATATCAAATCCCATTTTTCCTGAAGAATGATTTCCTATAAAACGCACGGGATCTATTGCTTCGTATGTTGGACCTGCAGTAATTAGAATTTTTTTTCCTTTTAAAGGTAATTTACTTTCAAGATCAGCTTCTAAAAAAGCAATTATGTTTTCTGGTTCTGCCATTCTGCCTTCTCCAGATAAACCACTTGCCAATTCACCATTTTCTGCTGGAATCATTACGTTCCCAAATTGTTTTAAAGCAGTAAAACTTGAGATTGTAGAAGGATGTTTGTACATATCCAAATCCATTGCCGGAGCAAAATAAACGGGACATTTAGCCGATAAATAAGTTGCAATAAGAAGATTGTCACAGTTTCCGGTAGCCATCTTAGATAATGTATTGGCAGTTGCCGGGGCAATTAACATTAAATCTGCCCAAAGACCTAGTTCAACATGATTATTCCAAATAGCATCTTGATCATCCTGATTAAAAAAACTGGAGTGTACAGGATTTTTTGACAATGTAGATAATGTAAGTGGAGTTACAAAATCCTTAGAAGCAGGTGTCATGATCACCTGGACATGTGCACCTGCTTTTATAAAGAGTCGTACTAATGAGGCTGTTTTATACGCTGCAATTCCACCGGAAACACCCAGTAAAATTTTTTTTCCGTTTAAAACTGACATTGTACTATTATTTGTTTGAACCTCTGTGGTATGTTTTACCGTCTAACCACTCCTGAACAGCTAAAGCGTGTGGTTTAGGTAATTTTTCATAAAATTTAGAAACCTCAATTTGTTCTTTATTTTCAAAAACTTCCTCAAGACTGTCATTGTAAGTTGCAAACTCTTCTAATTTTTCAGTTAATTCTTTTTTAATTTCAGAATTAATTTGGTTTGCTCTTTTAGCCATAATGGTAATTGCCTCATACACATTTCCTGTTGGCTCTTCAATAACTGTTTTATTGTAAGTTATTGTATTTACAGGAGCATTCGTCTTTTTTAAATCCATGACTTTTATTTATTTAGTAAATTTTTGTAAATCTGTTTCAACTCTTGCATTCATTTCGTCTGCCTTCACTTTGTATTTTGTGTCACTTTTAAACTTCAATAAATTATTATAAGCAGCTTTAGCAACATTTAAACGCTCTTCCATTTTAGCCGGAACACTATTGATAGCTAACTGATATGCTGAATCGTATTTGTAAAACAATGCATCTTCTTTAAAAGGAGTTCCAGGAAAATCTGCAATAAAATTATCAAAAGCAATTAATGCAGATTTATAATCCGAAATGGTATTATAACCCTTAGCATTTTCATATGCTTTTTTCTCTAATTTCCCACTTAAAACTTTCACAGCTTCATTTGCCTGGGCAATATATTCTGAATTTGGATAATTATCAATAAAAGCCTGTAACTTATCTAATGCCTTAACTGTATCGGTCTGATCTAAACTGTAAACAGGTGCTAATTTTGAGTAACTGTAAGCTCCTAGAAAAGCAGCTTCCTGAACTTTTTCACTTCGTGGGTAACCTGAAACAAAACTCTCAAATTGATAACCTGCCAAATAATATTGTTTTGTTTTGTAATAGGCCTGAGAAAACATGTAAAATAATTTTTCTGCCTGAGGTTTTCCTCTGTATGTTGGTGCTAATTGCTCAAAAAGTCTAATTGCTTTATTATACTTCCCTGCTTCATACATTTTTGTTGCAATTTCAAACTTTGCTGCAACATCTTCATTTTTTAATGCTTTTTGGTAATCACTACAAGAACACAAAAGGGCAACAACAATTAACAGCGATACTATTTTTTTCATTTTCTTACTTTTATTATGATTCCTTAGACAATTATGCCAAAGCAAAATCACACCGAAGTTTCGGTGGCAAATTTAGTTATTAATTTAGCTACTACAAAATATTTTTTGGTATAATAAAAAACAGCTGTTTTTATTTTATTTTAAGGCTGATTTTACGAATTTATCTAATCGATCTGCTAATGATTCATCTACTGGCACCAATGGCAAACGTACCGTGTTATCTGCAATTCCAAGTGATTGAAACACATGTTTTATTCCGGCAGGATTTCCTTGCTCAAAAATCATATCAATACAATCTGATAAAAAATATTGGGTCTTGAAAGCTTCATTTACTTTTCTGTTCAACCCTAATCTTATCATTTCTGAAAATTCCTTTGGAAAACCTTGTCCAATAACCGAAATTACTCCTGCCCCGCCTGCTAAAACTATTGGCAAAGCAATCATATCATCGCCGGAAATTACTAAAAAATCTTTGGGTGCATTTTTAATCAATTGCAAAGCCTGAGCCATATCGCCTGCAGCTTCTTTTATTGCTACAACATTATCAAATTCATTTGCCAGACGAATAACAGTTGAAGGTAACATATTACTCGAAGTCCTGCCGGGAACATTATATAAAATTACCGGAACGGGAGAAGCTTCTGAAATAGCTTTAAAATGCTGATAAATTCCTTCTTGTGTAGGTTTATTATAATAAGGAGAAACTGAAAGAATCGCTTCAAATGCTGAAAAATCTCTTGTTTTCAATTCTTCAACTACCTGCATTGTATTGTTACCTCCAACTCCAAGAACTAAAGGCAATCTTCCGTTATTAACTTCAATTACGGTATTAATAACCAACTCTTTTTCGGATTGAGTTAGAGTTGCATTTTCTGCGGTTGTACCCATTACAACCAAATACTCTACTCCACCATCAATCGAAAAATTAACAATTCGCTGTAATGCTTCTATATCAATTGAAAAATCTTTTTTAAATGGAGTGACCAGGGCAACACCAGTTCCTATTAATGATTGCATACTTTACTTTATATTTTACTTTATATTTTTTAAATACTTAAACAATTCGAAAACGAAAAGCTTATAATTTTCTAAAGAAGTATTTATCATCCAGCGATTTATATTTTTATCAACAGATGCAAATCCAACTTTAAATTTAGCTTTTGATTTATTCGTAATTAGCTTCAAAATTGGATTTTGAACATCATAATAACTAATCAAAAGATCAAATTCTGTTTCAATAAATTCAGTTAAAAAAGCTAATTTCGTACCTCCGTTCCAATCTATATGCGCTTTTGTAAAAGTCGGAAAGGCGTATTCTTTTTTGTCATCAAATTTATTGCGATACACAACGATTTTAATATTGTCAGAATTAATTTTATTTGAAATCAGTTCTGCAATAAGTGGTTTTGAGTAACCGAAATCACTTTCGTCAATTAATAAACCAATCGTTTGTACATTACTGGTAAAGGCTTCATTTTTTACATTAAGCAAATTATTTTTTAATGTTTTTTTTATGAAAAAATCCTTCAAATAATTTAAAAACATACTACTTTTACCAGATTACAAAATTAATTATTTAAGTCGCATTTAAGATGGTAAAACTAAAAAAGTATAACGGATTTTTAAAACTTTTTGTTATATTCTTAACACTTTTTTTTCTATTTTCATGCAGTCCAAAAAACTATAATGTAACTAAAATTGAAGCTAAACAACTTTCAATTTCTGAAAAAAACGCTGAAACGCAGGAAATTGAAAACTTTATTAAACCTTTTCGTGAACATATTAATAAAGATTTAGATCATGTATTGGCCTATTGCCCGGAAACCCTTGATAAAAGCAATGGAAAATGGCAGACTACTATTGGAAATTTACTAGCTGATGTTTGCTTAGAAAAAGGAGGTCAGGTTTTTAAAACCCGTGAAAAAAAAGACATCGATTTGTGCTTTTTGAATCATGGAGGCATCAGAGCGATATTACCACAAGGAAATGTTACAACCAGAACTGCTTTTGAAATTATGCCTTTTGAAAACAATTTGGTAGTTCTGGCTTTAAAAGGTGAGCAGATTTTAGAAATGACAGCTTATATTATCAAAGAGAAGAAAGCTCATCCTTTGTCAGGAATAACTTTTACAATTGCAAAAGACAATACTGCTCAAAATATTCTAATTAAGGGAAAACCTCTGGATAAAACCCAAACATATTATGTCGCTACAAATGATTATCTGGCAAATGGTGGTGACAACATGAATTTTTTCCTTAAAAGTCTTCAAAAATTTGATTTAGATTATAAACTTCGAAATGTACTGATTGATTACTTTAAAGAAGTTGACACGATTCCTGTACCAAAAGATATTAGAATCTCTGAAGAATAATCGGATTTAAACCCAAACTAAAAAAACAGGCACTTTCGTAAAAACATACACCATGAAAAGAAGAGAATTTATCGAAAAAACTGCTGCAAGCACTGCTTTATTAAGTTTAGGCTTATCATTAAGCAGCTTTGAAACAAACGATATAAAACACCTAACGGTTCTACATACCAATGATGTACACAGCCACATAGATCCTTTTCCTGCTGATGATCCCCGTAATCCTGATAAAGGCGGAGTATCACGACGTGCTGCATTGATTGAGACCATTCGAAAAGAAAATCCAAATGTGCTTTTACTGGATGCCGGAGATATCTTTCAGGGAACCCCTTATTTTAATTATTACGGAGGTGAACTTGAATTTAAGCTGATGAGCATGATGAAATATGATGCGTCTACCATTGGGAATCATGATTTTGACAATGGTCTTGACGGATTATATGCACAAATGCCACATGCCAGTTTTGAATTTATCTGTTCAAATTATGATTTTAAAAACACAGTCATGAACGGATTTGTAAAACCGTATAAAATTTTTAATAAAAACGGAATAAAGGTTGGTGTTTTTGGACTAGGAATACAACTTGAAGGGCTTGTTGAAAAAAAAATGTACAAGGAAACCGTATACCATAATCCTGTAGAAATTGCTCAGGATATGACTCAATTACTAAAAAAAGAAGAAAAATGTGATTTGATCATTTGTCTTTCACATTTAGGATACAAATACAAAGATGATGCTTCAAGAATCTGTGACCTGAAATTAGCAGAATTAACACAGGATATTGATTTAATCATTGGCGGGCATACGCATACCTTTTTAGACAAACCTACTATTGTAAAAAATAAAGCAGGCGAAGATGTTCTGGTAAATCAGGTGGGATGCTACGGAATAAATTTAGGGCGAATCGATTTTTATTTCGATAAAAATAAATCTCATACCAATCAAGCAAAATCAATTATCGTTTAACTCTCTTTTTACCCGAGTTTATAAAATATTTGGAAATAAAAAAGTACGCCAGAATCTGAGTCACATCACAGATTAATGTTAACACTAAAGAATAAGAAAAATATCGATTGAAGATAAAGAACATATCCGAAATTATAAAACATGTTGCCATTAACGTTAAAAGCAAAGTAACATAATTTCCTCTGGTTATATAGTTTGCGTAACATATGAATCCTAAAACGCTTAAGACAGTTCCATAGAGGGCATATAAAAAGTCAAAACCATCCATTTTATCAAACTGTAAACTCAATACAGAAAACAATAAATATAAAATCAGTAAGATTACTAAAGCAATTGGCAGTACATCGCTCTTTTTTAATCTTATTCTGTCATAATCTATTACAATTATTTTAATCAGCATTAAGTAAACAAACAAAAAGCATATCATAGAACCCTGATCGGAGATTTCTACATTCATTAAATGAAACACTTCCCCAACAAAACACAAAATATAAATTAAAATCTGAGTTCTATTAATTCTGAAATTATTTGATGAATAGAAATAAAAAAAAACAGAAGGCACAACAATTGACTTCATACAAATTGTGAGATAATCGTATTGAAGAATATCAAACACAATTGTAAAAACAAAGGCAGCTAAATAAAGAATAAGTGAAGGTCTACTCGCTTTCATTCAGTTTCGTTATAAATTCCTGTTCAGATAGTATTGGAATATTTAATTTATTTGCTTTTTCTAATTTTGCCGGTCCCATATTATCTCCTGCTACTACAAAATCTGTTTTTGCAGAAATAGAACTTCCCACTTTTCCTCCGTTATCTTCTATTGTTTTCTTTAATTCATCTCTTGAGAACTGTGAAAAAACTCCTGATACAACAAATGTTTTCCCGATGAACTTTTCAGTTGCATTTGGATTTATTTTCTGGACAATTTCAAATTGAACACCATAACTTTTTAATCGTTCAATTATTTTTTGATTTTCTTCATTCTCAAAAAATTCAATTACGCTTTTTGCAATTCGTTCTCCAATTTCATCTACTAAAATCAAATCCATTAATGAAGCCTGACTTAATGCATCGATATTTTTATAATGCTTGGCTAATTTTTTAGCGACAGTTTCTCCAACAAAACGAATTCCGAGAGCAAACAGAACACTTTCGAATGGAATTTCCTTGGATTTTTCAACACCGTTTACCAGATTTTCAGCCGATTTTTGCGCCATTCTTTCCAAATGCAAAATATCTTCTACTTTTAATTCATACAAATCAGCATAATTGTGAACCAAATCATTTTTGAAAAGTAAGGCAACTGTTTCTCCCCCAAGCCCTTCAATATCCATTGCTTTTCTCGAAATATAATGCTGGATTCTCCCAATAATCTGTGGAGGACAACCGTAAAAATTAGGACAATAATGATTTGCCTCACCTTCATTCCGAACTAATTCTGTCTCACATTCAGGGCAATGTGTAATATATCTTGTGATTTCTGAATTTTCAGGACGCTGTTCTAAATCTACAGCGATAATTTTTGGAATAATTTCGCCCCCTTTTTCCACAAAAACGGTATCATTTATTCGAATGTCTAATTTTTCGATTTGGTCAGCATTATGCAAAGAAGCTCTTTTTACAATTGTTCCTGCGAGCTGTACAGGTTCTAGATTTGCAACCGGAGTAATAGCTCCTGTACGTCCAACCTGATATGAAATTGACTTTAATTTAGTTGAAACCTGCTCAGCTTTAAATTTGTAGGCGATGGCCCAACGAGGTGATTTTGCAGTGTAACCTAACTCTTCCTGATGACGGAAACTGTTTACTTTTACAACGACACCATCAGTTTCGTAAGGCATTTTGTGACGATGAGTATCCCAATAATCAATAAAGTCGAAAACTTCCTGCATGTTATTGGCTAATTTTGCTTCGCTTGGCACTTTAAACCCCCATTCGCGTGCTAATTGCAATCCTTCTATTTGCGAAGAAAAGGGTAAATTATTACTTGTCACCGAATACAATAAACATTCTAAAGGACGTTTGGCAACCTCAGCACTGTCCTGTAGTTTTAAACTTCCAGAAGCTGTATTTCTTGGATTTGAATATGGTGTTTCTCCAATTTCAATTAAGTCCTGATTCATTTTTTCGAAACCTTTTAATGGTAAAATGATTTCGCCACGAATATCGAATCTATCAGGATAATTTCCTTTTAATTTCAACGGAATTGATTTAATGGTTTTGATGTTGTTTGTAACCTCATCACCCTGAAAACCGTCTCCTCGTGTTAAAGCCTGAACCAGTTTTCCGTTTTCGTATGTAATGCTTATTGAAGCTCCGTCATATTTTAGTTCACATGTATATTGTAAATCAACATTTCCCAAAACTCTCTGAATTCGGGTTTCCCAATCTAACAAGTCTTCTTTCGAATAAGAATTATCCAGAGAATACATTCTGAACTGATGTGCTATGGTTTTAAAGTTTTTGGTAACTGTTCCACCAACCCTTTGTGTTGGAGAATGCTCGTCAAAAAATTCAGGATGTTTGTTTTCTAAATCCTGAAGTTCTTTTAATTTGAGATCAAAATCATAATCAGAAATTGTAGCGTCATCAAGTACATAATAATTGTAATTGTGTTGATTAAGTTCGTTTCGTAATGTCTGAATTGTGTCTTGAATACTCATAAAATATTAAAAATAATGCTGATTATAATTTCTAAAAACCGAATATCAAAATTAGGATTATTTTTTGTTGTAAAATATTAAAATCCAAAA
Organism: Flavobacterium salmonis; assembly: GCF_903819435.1. Classification (GTDB taxonomy): domain Bacteria; phylum Bacteroidota; class Bacteroidia; order Flavobacteriales; family Flavobacteriaceae; genus Flavobacterium; species Flavobacterium chungangense. Next base: position 47,529 of record NZ_CAIJDP010000087.1, read on the forward strand.
GTTTTAAAAGTCAAAAATCAAGTTGCAAAATCATGCAACTTGATTTTCTTCTTGTCCATTATTCTTAAAAAAGAATCAAACAAAACCAACTTCCAAATGGTTTTTACGTTCTACACTTTTAAAAGTGATAATCAACAACCTAATAAACAACCAAATTTATTTTTGAATAATAATGAAATCCGAACGTCTGTTTAATAAATGTTCTTCTTCTGTACATTTTACACCATTTTTACATTTATTAATTAATGGGCTTTCTCCGTAACCAATGGCACTTTCGATTCGTGAAGCGTCAATACTTTGTGAAATAATATAATCACGTGTCGATTTTGCCCTGTTATCAGAAAGCTTTAAATTGTAAGCATCTTTTCCGCGTGAGTCCGTATGAGATTCAATTTTAATACGGATGTTTGGGAATTTTTGCATGATAAAAACCACTTTTGTCAATTCTTCGATAGCCAAAGGCGTGATATCGTATTTGTCATAATCAAAATAAATTGGTTTTACATCTACTTTTTCAACACCTTTTTTCTTTACAACCAAATCATCATAATTACTCAGTTCAAAATTGATGTTTGGAATTTCAGCTCCATTTTCTAATGTAGTTTCTACGCTTTTTTCATCACTGCTGTAATTTGGTTTTGCCTTTTAAAAAGAACTTTTACTCAATTATCCCTTAATAATAGTATTAATTTGAGTAAACAATTGCCCATCACTTAAAAAAGCACCCTGTTGGATCAATTCGAAAATAGATGAATTTCGATCTTCAATAAAAACTTTCTTTCCCGTTTTCATTTCAATAGCATCTGTAAACATATTATCGCTTAACCATTGCAAACCTTCTCTTGTCAGAAAATCAGTTTCAGAAACTAAAGATTTTAAAACAATAGACTCAACATAAGTATCAAAACATTGAAATAAAAATATGTGATTTTTAGAAAAATGTTCCAGAAATTCAGCTCTGGACAAAACACCTTCCCAAATTAAATCCGAAAAAACATCCAACTCCTGTTCAGCAACTTCAGGTTTATTCATTTTAAGTTCATCCCACTCCCCTTTATCAATAGCTTGTGTAGCTAAAAAGCTGGCGAACTCCGCATGTAATTCTTCAAATTGTTCTTTTGTTAATCTTGTATATTTCATTATAAATATTTTAAATCTCAAGCTATAAGCAAATGCCAATGACAAATAGCCTTAACTTTTATTATTACTTTTATTTAAACAAAAAAAAATCCCGACTCACATCGGGATTTTTTTATCTTAACTAAAAACTATTACTTTTCAGCAATAATTTCGTAAGGTAAATCAACAATAACATCTCTGTGTAAACGGATGCTTGCAGAATATTTTCCAGTACGTTTTACAATACCGCTTGTGATAAATTTTCTATCAATAGCGTTACCTGATTTTTCTAAAGCTTCAGCAATGTCGATGTTTGTGATAGAACCAAAAAGTTTTTCTCCACCTGCTTTTGCAGAAAGTTTAATTTCAAGAGCTTTTAATGTTTCAGCTAATGCTTTAGCATCAGCAACAACTTTAGCTTCTTTATGTGCTCTTTGTTTTAGGTTTTCAGCTAAAACTTTTTTAGCAGAAGGAGTTGCTAATGTAGCAAAACCTTGAGGAATCAAAAAGTTACGACCATAGCCTGGCTTTACAGATACTACATCATCTTTAAATCCTACGTTTTGAACGTCTTGTTTTAAAATAATTTCCATGTTGTTGTCCTTATAAGTTAGAAGTTAGGTTCCTTTTTGAGTGGAAACCAACAACTTTGTTTTTAATACTATTTTAATAAATCGGCCACGTATGGCATTAAAGCTAAGTGACGAGCTCTTTTTACAGCCACAGACACTTTTCTTTGGTATTTTAATGAAGTTCCTGTTAAACGACGAGGAAGAATTTTACCTTGCTCATTAACGAATTTCAATAAAAAATCAGCATCTTTATAATCGATATATTTAATTCCTGATTTTTTGAAACGACAATACTTTTTAGTTTTGTTCGTTTCTATGTTTAAAGGCGTTAGATATCTGATATCTCCGTCTTTTTTTCCTGAAGCAGATTGTTGTAATGTTGCCATGATAATTAAGCTTTTGTAGATTTAAGTTTAGCTCTTCTTCTTTCAGCCCAAGAAATAGCATGTTTATCCAAACTTACAGTAAGGAAACGCATAACTCTTTCGTCACGTCTGAATTCAGTTTCAAAAGCAATTAGAACTTCTCCAGCTACTTTGAATTCGAATAAGTGATAAAAACCACTTTTTTTGTTTTGGATTTCGTAAGCCATTTTTTTCAGACCCCAATCCTCTTTCGATACCATTTCAGCTCCTCTACTAGTAAGAAATTCTTCAAATTTCGTTACTGTTTCCTTTACCTGAACTTCAGATAAAACGGGATTTAAAATGAAAACAGTTTCATAATGATTCATAAATACAATATTTATTTGTTAAAATTGGGTGCAAAAGTAACCATTATATTTTAATAACCAACATTTTTTTTCTTTTATTCGTTGAAATGCAAAAAATAGGCTTCCATCTTAGTTTTTTTTCCAAAAAAACAATACATTTACTATTGAAATCCTGAATACATTAAATTTAAACTCTTATGAAACTAAACTGTGTTGTTGTAGATGATAGTTCTATACAGAGGGCAATTATTGCAAAATTAGCCAATAATCATCCTGGTTTACACCTGGTCGGAGACTTTTCAAATGCAATCGAAGCTAAAAGTTGTATCTCTTTAAATAATATCGATTTAATATTTTTAGATATTGAAATGCCTGTTATTAACGGATTTGATTTTCTTGATGGTTTAAAATCTAAACCACAAATTATATTTATTACTTCTAAGGCTGAATATGCTTTAAAAGCTTTTGATTATGATGCCACAGACTACCTTCAGAAACCTATAGCCGTTGATCGTTTTAATGCTTCTGTAAAAAGAGCAATTGACATGCATATACTTAAAAAAGAAGTCAAGGAAGAAGAAGGAGAACATATTTTCATCAAAAGCAACTTAAAAAAACTAAAAATTTTTACAGCAAAAATCAAATGGATTGAAGCTTTTGGAGATTACGTAAGAGTTGTCACTGAGGACGACAGTAATTTAGTACTTTCAACAATGAAATCATTTGAAAATGATTTATCAAAAGAAAAATTTATTCGTGTTCACAAATCTTACATTATTAATATTGATAAAGTCGAACGCTTTAATAGCAAATTTGCAGAAATTGGTATTACTAAAATTCCCCTTAGCCGAAACAAAAAGGAAGATTTAGTCAGAGCATTATCAACATAAACAAATTTAATAAAAGTCGACATTTACAGCCAACTTTATAGTCCTGTACTGAGGTACTGCTTCAAAACTATTCAACATTTTCTGGATAGTTTTTTTTGTACCCGCTAATGGCAAATTTTGTGGAATCTTAATTAAAATCGTTCTAATAAACTCATTTCTGATTCTGTTAATTGCAGGCTCTTCAGGCCCTAAAACCGGCATATTTAAATTTTGGCTCAAAACCTTATACATCCACATCGATCCTTCTTTCAATTTATCAAAATCACGATGCTTTAAAGTTAATTTTATAATTCTAAAATAAGGAGGATACTTATAAATCTGACGATCATATAATTGCTCCTTATACATACCTAAATAGTTGTTGTTTGTAACCTGCTGTATTGTATTATGGTTTGGATTATAGGTTTGAATCACAACTTTTCCTTGTTTTTCAGATCTTCCTGCTCTTCCTGCAACCTGTGTCATCATCTGAAAACTGCGTTCAAAAGCCCTGAAATCAGGATGATGTAACATATTATCAGCATTCATAATTCCGACCAGACTAACATTATCAAAATCCAATCCTTTAGCCAGCATTTGCGTACCGACTAAAATATCTATTTGTCTATTTTTAAAAGTATCTATGATTTTTTCAAAACCAAATTTCCCACGAGTTGTATCCTGGTCCATCCTTCCTGTTTTGGCTTTCGGAAAAAGAGAAACCAATTCCTGCTCGATTTGTTCTGTACCAAAACCTTTTGTAGTCAAATCAATACTCGAACAACTATGACAGTGTGTTGGTTTTGCAATAGAGTACCCGCAATAATGACATCTTAATTGATTTTTATGTTTATGAAAAGTCAAACTCACATCGCATTGTTGACAATGCGGAACATGACCACAAGTCAAACACTCAATTATAGGAGAATACCCTCTTCTGTTTTGAAACAAAATCACCTGTTCTCCCAAAGACAAAGCTTCTGCAATTTCCTCAATTAAAAGATCACTAAAATGACCCGTCATTCTTTTCCTGAAATGCTTGTCTTTTAAATCCACCAAAAGAACTTCCGGCATTCTGACATTATTATAACGTTCCGTAATGGTAACTAAACCGAATTTTTCAATTTGAGTATTAAAATAAGTCTCAATACTTGGAGTTGCAGATCCTAAAAGCACTTTGGCACTATGCAAATTAGCTAAAACAATTGCAGAATCCCGCGCGTGATATCTCGGTGCCGGATCTGTTTGCTTAAAAGTCTGTTCATGTTCTTCATCAACAATCAACAAACCGAGATTATTAAAAGGCAAAAACAAAGCCGACCTTGCCCCTATTACAATTTGTGCTTTATCTGAATTTTCAAGTGTTTGTTTCCAAACTTCTACTCTCTCATTGTTACTGTATTTAGAATGAAAAACCGCTACTTTATCTCCAAAATAGAGACGCAAACGAGAAACCAACTGTGTTGTAAGCGCAATTTCAGGTAATAAATATAAAACTTGTCTCCCCGTTTTTAAATATTCTTCAATTAACTTTATATATATCTCCGTTTTACCACTGGATGTAACGCCATGAAGCAGACAAACTTCTTTTTCTAAAAAAATATTTTTAATTTCTGCGAAAGCAATTTCCTGCGCAGCACTTAAAAACAATTTTTTCTCCGAAGCTCTTCCTTCAAAAGTAACACGATCATGCTGAAGATAATATTCTTCAAAAATTTCTTTTTCAATTAATGCTTTTACAACTGCCGAAGTCGAATTTGAAGCTTCAACCAATTTCTTAACCGTAATCGGTTTTTTTTCTGAAGCTGTAATTTGAAAATAAGCCAAAACAATTTCTCTCTGCTTATTGGCGTTTTTCAATACTTCTAATAATTCATTTAAACCGCTATCTGATTCGTATTTGGAGTGTAGTTTTACGTATCGAATCAATTTTGGCTTGTAATTTTCTTTTATTTCTTCTTCTAAAACAATAATATCTTTAGCCATTAACTTTTGAAGAATCGGAAAAATATTCTTTTTGTTTAAAATCGAAATAATTTCCTGAACCTTTAAAGAACTCTGTTGCTGCAAGGCTTCATAAATCAAAAATTCTTCATCTGTGAGTTCATTTTGATTCACAATTGCATCTATTTTATGCGAAATAATGGTTTCACTTTCCAGTAGCAATCCGCTGGGAAACGCTCCACGATAAACATCACCAATACCGCACATATAATAATTAGCAATCCAAAGCCAATGTTTAATCTGAGTTTCTGTTGCAATAGGTTTTTCATCTAATATCTGATGAATTTCTTTTGCTTCATATAAAGTCGGAGCATTTTCATGAACATCTAAAACAAGCGCCGTATAGATTTTGCTTTTAATAGGTACTGCAACGCGCATTCCTTTTTTAATAAAATAGAATTCAGCCTCAGAAACACGATAGGTCAAGGTTTTGGTTAAAGAAAGAGGCAAAACAACTTCTACAAAAAACATGTAATTATTTTAAAATTGGTGAATTATTTTTTACCCGAAGTTTGTACAGTATTGTATTTTTGCACCATCTTCAAAGTATGCCTTAGTGATTCTATATCTGCCCAATCTTCATGACCTGTAATAATATAGATGGGATTCTTAAATTTAGTTTGTACCCTTTTGATTGATTTCTCCCATTCTTTAACATCAGCATCTCCTAAATAACCCAAATCTTTTGCTGCTGCGCTTTTTACAAAACATCCTCCATAAAGCAGTTTTTCTTTATCAAACCAAACTACAATATTGTCTGGAGCATGTCCTTTTCCAGGATAATAAACCTGAAAAGTATGATCCCCAACAGTAAACATGGTATCATTTGGAATTATAAATTCAGCTCTTTTTTTGCTTTCCTTTTTAAGAATTTGATCCGTTAGTTTTATAGTATATGTTTTAATTCCTTTTTTTCTGTAAAAACCTAAACCTCCTGATCTGTCATCATGAGAATGTGTAGCAAAACACATAATAACTTCTTTATTATGTTTTGCTTTTATGATGTCCAGCAAAGGCTGAAACTGTGTTTGATCCCAAGGTGCATCGAACAAAATAACGCCTTTTTGTGTAACAAGATACATTGCATTGGCAGAAATTAATACCCCTTTATAATCATGAAAAGTTTTATAAACATAAAAGTCACCTGTAAGATGACTTATTTGTAATGCAGAATCCTTAGATTGCCCAAAACTATTTGACAGGATTATAAGGAATAAAATTAATGATGCTAATTTTCGCATTTTATCTAAAAAATTATTTTTTTACCCTTGTCCAATATTGTGTTCTTCCCACAATAGAAATTCCGACATAACCTCGAAGTTTTAATTTATCAGCCGACTCTAATTCAATATAACATTTGTATTTTTTTCCATTTGTTGGATCCAGGATTGTCCCTCCATTATACTCAGCCCCGTCTTTTTTAAGTCCGTTGATGATTACCATCCCTAAAATTGGTTTGTTTTTTTCTGCACCATCACATTTTGTACATACATCTTTTTTATGATTAGCACGCAGTATTTCTGCAACTTTACCATAGATTTTTCCTGATTTTTCGTAAATTTCTACTATTGATTTTACTTCACCAGTTTCATCATCAATCGTTTTCCATTTCCCAACAACACTTTGCGCCTGAATAGTGCTTAATGTTAGAAAAAAAACACTAAAAGTTAAAATCCATTTTTTCATAATCTATTTGTTTTTTGTCTCAATTTCCTGATAGTCGCATTAAGTTCAAAACCTAAAAGCAGTATCATACAGTTTATCCAAATGTAAAACATTAGAATTAATAATGTCCCAATAGAACCATAAAGTTCGTTGTATTTTGAAAATTTTATAACCCAAATCCCAAAAAAGAACGAAGATATAACAATTAATACCGTCGTAAAAACAGATCCAATGCTGATAAAAGGTACTTTATTATATTGTTTTGTACCATAACGCAATAATATTGAAGACGTTATCAAAATCATCAAAATAACAAACAGGTAACGCCCTAAAATAATTAAAGGAATACGATCACTCAATACATCCTGAATTATTGTTTTCTGGATAAAAACCTCAAAAACAACTATAGTAGCCACCGTTACAAATAGTATGACAGTCATTACAAGTGAAATTGCCAACGCTACTAAATATTGATGAAAAAAACCTCTTTTATCAAAAACATGTTTTGAAGATTCAAAACCACTCAAAATTCCGTTAATACCATTTGCCATTAAAACAATAGAAAGTAAAAACCCTGAAGAAAGCAACCCTGAATGACTATTATTTAATATGTCACTGATAATTTTACTGATGGCATCGTAAGTATTGGGTGGTACACTCTGCTGGACAAAAAGCAAAAAATCCTGTTGAAAATTATCTATAGGAATAAACGGAATTAAATTTAAAATAAACAATGCAAAAGGAAATAAAGCCATGAAAAAGCTAAAAGATACCGCACTCGCATGATATGAAAAAGCGCCTTCAAGTATACCAAAAATATACATTTCCAGCAAATCATATAATGAAAAACCTTCTAGCCACGGCAATTTTATGTTCTTTAAAAACCGAACTAATAAACGTACGACTGGTACTTTTTCAAGCCGATTTCCTATCTCTTGCGACATATAAATGATTTTAGATTTTAGAGTTTCTATTTTAGAATATTTTGGTCATCTAACTTGTAACACATTACTTCTTTTAAAACGCTTTTAAACTCAAATCCATATTATAAATTGAATGCGTTAAGGCTCCAGATGAAATATAATTTACACCACAAAGTCCATATTCGCGAATCGTTTTTTCGCTTATATTTCCAGAAGACTCTGTTTTGCATTTATTGCCAATCAATGCCACAGCCGTTTTTGTATCTTCGTAATTAAAATTATCAATTAGGATTCTATGAACTCCATCACTTAGTAAAATCTCACGAATCTCATCTAAATTTCTTGCTTCAACAATAATTTTTAAATTTAAATTATTGGATTTCAGATATTCTTTGGTTTTACTTATTGCAAGCGTAATTCCGCCGGCAAAATCAATATGATTGTCTTTCAGCATCACCATATCATACAATGCGTAGCGATGATTTTCTCCTCCTCCTATTTTTACAGCCCATTTTTCAGCAATTCTGAAATTGGGTGTTGTTTTACGGGTATCTAATATTTTAGCCCCCGTTCCCTCCAAAAGCTTTACATATTCATTGGTTTTTGTTGCAATGGCAGACATTCGCTGCATTGTATTTAAAACCACTCTTTCAGATTTTAAAATAGATTGTGAGCTACCTGAAACTTCAAAAACAACTTCACCATATTCGACATGGGTTCCATCTTCAATAAAAGTCTTTATATTTAATTTTGGATCAACATATTCAAAAATCATTTTAGCTAATGCAACGCCAGCAATAATTCCCTGGTCTTTCACTAATAATTTAGCTTGTCCATGCGCAATATGAGGAATACAGGCAAGCGAACTGTAATCTCCTGTACCAACATCTTCTCGTATAGCGTTGGCAATCATTAGTTGTAATTCGGCATGAAATTGTACTTCGCTGATCATCTTTATAAATTTTATGAACTGCTAAATTAGGATATATTTTATGGATTTAAAAGTTTCGGTTTAATTTTAAAAATTGTAAATTAACAAGTAAGATACAAAAATAAAGCTGGAACTTAATTTCTAAACACTCTGTGAATTCAAAGAACATTAAATATCTTTGAAACTCATTCAATCAAAATTTATGGGATTAATTAAGGATATATACTCCGTTTCTTTTTACAAAAAATTTAGTCAGGCAGTCGCCGAAGTACATCCATCATTCAATAAACAAAAATTTATTGAGACAATTTATGAAGGTAATTTTTTTGAGAAAGAATGGAAAGACCGAATGAAACATACTACAGTGGTTTTGCATCAGTTTATGCCTGAAAATTTTTCTCAAGCTGTTTCTTTAATTGAAAAAATAATCGAAAACCTTAAGAAAAATAATTTTTCAGACAGCAATCTGGCTTTTATCTTTTTTGCCGATTATATCGAAATATATGGTTTAAAGGATTTTGAAACTTCGATGAAAGCCTTTGTTTCAATAACACAATTTATAAGCTGCGAGTTTGCCGTTCGCCCTTTTATTTTAAAGTATAAAGAAAAAATGATTGATGAAATGACTAAATGGTCTTTACATGAAAATCATCATGTCCGCCGATTAGCGAGTGAAGGTTCACGACCAAGATTACCATGGGCAATGGCGATTCCGTTTTTGAAAAAAGATCCTTCTTCTATTCTTCCGATTTTAGAAAATCTTAAAAATGACCCTTCAGAGTACGTTCGCAGAAGCGTTGCAAACAATCTCAATGATATTGCAAAAGATAATCCGGGAATTCTACTTGAAATCGCTTCAAGATGGAAAAATCATAGTAGAGAAACTGATGGAATCATAAAACACGGCTCCCGAACTTTATTGAAACAAGGACATCCTAAAATTTTAAGTCATTATGGTTTAGAAAGTACGAACATTGAACTTTCTTCTTTTGTAATCAAAACACCTATTGTAAAAATTGGATATTATCTGCAGTTTTGTTTTTACTTAAACAACAAAAATGAAGAACCAAAAACAATTCGTTTAGAATATGCTATTCATTATAAAAAGGCAAAAGGTCATCTGGCACAAAAAGTGTTCAAAATCAGCGAGAAAATTTACCCTCCAAACCAGCTCACAAAGATTGAAAGAAACCAGTCATTTAAGTTAATAACAACTCGTGTTTTTCATACCGGAGTTCATCAATTATCGATTATCATTAATGGAACCGAGAGCGAAGCTTTGGAATTTGAATTGATTAATTAAAACTTGTGCTTCTTTTTTATTTCTTACTTTTATAATGTAAATCCAAAACAACTTTTTCTTAATCTAAATTAAGTTACAGACTCACATCCTCGCTGTAATTTTGTTTTCAAATAAAATAACCATGTCAAATATCAGTTTAATTATCGAAGAACGCGCTGCTAACATCGGCAATTTTATGGTAGGCAGACTATTGCCTTTCCATGAAAAAAGAGCTGTTGGACCATTTGTATTTATCGATCATATGGGGCCTGCATATTTAAATCAATATCAAAATATGGATGTTCCGCCACATCCGCATATTGGGCTTTCTACACTTACTTTTTTGTTTGAAGGAAGTATTATGCACCGCGACAGTTTGGGAACAGAATTAGAAATAAAACCAGGAGCGGTTAATTGGATGACCGCAGGAAAAGGAATCGTACATTCTGAAAGAACTCCTGAATATTTAAGACATTCTGACAAAATGCTTCACGGATTGCAGATTTGGGTGGCGCTTCCGAAAGAATTAGAACAAATGGATCCGAATTTTACGCATGTTGAAGCACAGGATATTCCGTCTTGGGAAGAAAATGGGGTTTCATATAAACTGATTGCAGGAGAAGCTTTCGGGAAAAAATCTCCGGTTCCTGTTTACAGTCCGTTGTATTTTATTGAAATTAAAAGCAAAGAAGCTAAAAAAATCAATATTGGAAAAGATTTATTTGGTGAAAGCGGTTTATATATTTTAGAAGGAAGCATTAAAAGCGGCGAACACGTTTACGATCCAAAACAAATTTTAATTACAAACAACAGTACACTTTGTGAGTTTGAAATTGAAGCTCATTCAACTGTTTACATTTTTGGAGGACAAACTTTCCCGGAAGAACATTTCATCTTTTGGAATTTTGTTTCATCAGATAAAAATCTTATAGAAAAAGCCAAACAAGACTGGACAGCACAAACTTTCCCAAAAGTTCCGGGCGAAACCGAATTTGTACCATTACCCGAACCAAGAATTAAATAATTATGGATACAGTATCAGCAAAAATAGACACACGTTTGTACCGCACAGAAATCATTTCTGCAAGTGGAAATATTTTAATTTCTGACGAGCCACAACAATTAGGAGGTAAAAATTTAGGTTTAAATCCAACTGAACTTTTGGCTTCATCACTGGCTTCCTGCACTTTGATTACTTTACGAATGTACATCAACCGCAAACAATGGAATGTTTCAGAAATAAATATCAAAATTGATTTTGAAAGAGATTCAGAACGAAATGTAACTTCGTTTATCAGAAAAATTGAAGTAACTGGCGAAGTTGACGAAGCACAAAAACAAAGATTAGAAACAATTGCAAACAGCTGCCCGATTCATAAAACGCTAACAAACACAATCGAAATTAAAACGACATTAATATAATTATACCATGGAAATTCAACAAATAAACGACACAAGAAAAGGTTATTTTGAAGCTATCGAAGACGGAAAACAAGCCGGAAAAATGACCTATACCTGGGCTGGTGATGCAAAATTGATCATTGACCATACTGAAGTAAATGAGGAATTTAACGGAAAAGGTGTTGGTAAAAAATTAGTCATGGCAACAGTAGAATATGCCAGAACAAATAATTTGAAAATTATTCCGCTATGCCCTTTTGCAAAAAGCGTTTTTGACAAAACAGAAGATATTCACGATGTATTATTCCGTTAAGAATTGAGCCCTAAAAAAATTGTAATTTCTAAAGGCAAATCAAATTCATTTTCAAAAAATATCAATTGTCTTTTGTAAACAGTTTCAATTAAATAGTGATTTCCTCTGAAATAAGTCCTTCTAATTTTAACTTCTAAATCAGAGTGTTCCACCATAATTAATTGATGCGGATACACCAATAATTTTCCATTTTCATCTTCAGAAAGCTGCAATAAATGAGTAGGAATTTCATTTACTTCTCCAAAAAGAGAAGCAATATATTTCGAAGATGGATTTGTATAAATTTCAGTTGGATTTCCCTTTGTGACAATCTCTCCATTACGCATTACAATCGCTGCATCTGCAAAAGACAGTGCATCTGTGCTATCATGAGTAGCAATAATACAGGTTATTTTTTTCTGTTTTAAATATCTGAATAAATTCCGGCGTAAAGCATTTTTACGAAAAGCATCAATCTGACTAAAAGGTTCATCAAGCAAAATAACTTCTGGTTCTAAAGCCAGGACACGTACCAAAGCAACTCTCTGTTGTTGCCCACCACTTAAAAATTTAGCTTTCACATTAGAAAATTGCTCCATTTCAACCATCTCCAATAGCTCCTGAACACGAAGTTTTTTCATATTAGCAAAACCATTCGAAAGAAACTTTCCAACATTTTCAGCAACTGTTTCATAAGGTGACAGATCAAAGTCCTGTGCCAAATATTTCATATAAGGCATTCCGGGAATCAAATTATATTTTGGTCCCAAAACAGGTTTTTGCTCATAAAAAATCTGGCCTTCATCTAAATCAAACAAACCGTACATCAGTTTAAGAAGTGTACTTTTTCCACAGCCGCTTTCGCCAATAATGGCTATGTTTTCACCTTTATTAATAGTAAAAGAAATATTTTTTATAACCGGTTTTTCGGTATACGAAAATGATATATTTTGAATGTCAAGCATGTGTTCTAATTGAAAGTTCAAATTTACAATGTTTAATTTCGAAAGGCAAAAAAAAGCTGCTTCAAATAAGAAACAGCTTTTAATAAATTTTATTGTAATTTAATTATTTTCCAGCTTGTGCTTTAGCATCATTTACCATTTTGTCATTTGCAGTAATAGCAAATTCAACACGGCGGTTTTGAGATCTTCCTTCAGCAGTATCATTACTGGCAATAGGGTCAGCAATTCCTAAACCTGACGTTTTAAATCTACTGGATTTCAACCCTTTTGAAACCAAATATGCTTGTACAGATGCAGCTCTTTGTCCCGAAAGCGTTAAATTATATTCGGGTTTGCCTGTGTTATCAGTATATCCAAAAATCTCGATATTAGTATCTCCATAATCATTAAAAACAGGAACTAATTTATCTAAATTTGCTTTAGCCTGAGAAGTTAATGTTGATTTGTTTGTATCAAAACGAACAGCATTTTCATTAAGTGTTAAGTGAATTCCTTCACCAACTCTTTCTACTTCTGCACCTGGCAAAGCCTGATCGATTTCACGTGCTTGTTTGTCCATTTTGTTTCCAATAAGGGCTCCGGTTCCACCTCCTACAGCAGCTCCAATTGCAGCTCCCAAGGCAGCGTTTCCGCCTTTACCTAAATTATTTCCTAATACCGCTCCAATCACTCCTCCGGCAACTGCACCAATTCCGGCACCCTTTTGAGTATTATTAGCATTTTTTACTGAATCGCAGCTTGCAAATAAACTAACTAATACTAGTAAACTACTTAAACTTAATGCTGTTATTTTTTTCATGTTTATTCTTTTTAATATTAATTAGCTCTTTGAAATTGGTAAGTTACATCTTTCGTTTGTCCACCAACATTGATACTATCAATTAACTGAAATGAATTATCAGTTAATCCTGCTACTTTAAGTAAATATCCTGATCTGACATTTTTTGATTTTGTACCCGGATCAACAATTTTTAATACAAAAAGTCCCTGATTGTTAATACTCCAGACGATTGGAGAAGTAAATGCCGTACAACTTGAAGCATTCAATGTCATGGTACCTTTATTATTATTAGAAATAAAATTCCAGGTACTACCTATGAAACATTTTGAATCTGATAGATCAAAAGAATTAACTTTAATATAATCTGATCCTGCATAGGAAACATTTGTAAGTATCCAATTTCCTTTAATGGCTACTTGAGTCGGTCTGTCAAGTTTTTTTGAAATTTCTGTTCCTTCTGTTGAAGTTGTAGTTGATGAAGCTGATTTACACGCAAATAAGATCGTGGACATCATGCAAATGAAAACAAATTTCTTCATTTTGTAGAATTATTTAAGTTATTACTTACACATTTAATAATTATTGTAAACAAAGATACAATTCATGAAACTATATTCTCTTCCAAAATCAGATTATTTTCTTTCAAAATTAACACATAAGACATTTTGTCACTCAAAAATAATTGGTATTCTATTTGAGTAAGTGATAATCATCTTATTAAACTAAAAAAATAAAAAAATATGACAACAGGTAAAATTAATGTTTCTGTAGAAAACATCTTTCCCTTAATCAAAAAATTCTTATACAGCGATCACGAGATTTTCTTACGTGAATTAGTTTCAAACGGAACAGACGCTACTTTAAAATTAAAACACCTTATAAGCATTGGTGAAGCTAAAGTAGAATACGGAGATCCAATTATTGAAATTAAAGTGGATAAAGAAGGTAAAAAAATCCACATTATCGATCAAGGTTTAGGTATGACTGCCGCTGAAGTTGAAAAATACATCAATCAGGTTGCTTTTTCAGGAGCAGAAGAATTTCTGGATAAATACAAAGATTCAGCAAAAGATTCTGGAATTATCGGACACTTTGGTCTTGGTTTTTATTCGGCTTTTATGGTAGCTGAGAAAGTAGAAATCATCACAAAATCATATAAAGATGAACCTGCAGCCCACTGGACATGTGACGGAAGTCCTGAATTTACTTTAGAACCGGCTGACAAAACTTCACGTGGTACGGAGATTATTTTACATATTGCAGAAGATTCCCTTGAATTTTTAGAAGATTCAAAAATCCACGGTTTATTAAATAAATACAACAAGTTCATGCCTATTCCGATTAAATTTGGAACAAAAACTGAAACACTTCCTAAACCTAAAGATGCCCCTGAAGATTATGTAAATGAAACAGTTGAAACTGACAATATAATTAATAATCCGAACCCAGCGTGGACTAAACAACCTTCTGAATTATCTGATGCTGATTACAAAAACTTCTACAGAGAATTGTATCCAATGCAGTTTGAAGAGCCGTTATTCAATATTCATTTAAATGTAGATTATCCATTTAACTTAACCGGGATTTTATACTTTCCTAAATTAGGATCTGATATGCAAATTCAGAAAGATAAAATTCAATTGTACCAAAACCAAGTTTATGTTACTGATAACGTTGAAGGAATTGTACCTGAGTTTTTAACCATGCTAAAAGGAGTCATTGATTCTCCAGATATTCCACTAAACGTTTCACGTTCTGGCTTACAGGCTGATGGTGCAGTAAAGAAAATTTCAAATTATATCACTCGTAAAGTTGCTGATAAATTAAAAGCCTTATTTAATGAAAATCGTTCAGATTTTGAAGCAAAATGGAATGATATTAAAATTGTTTTAGAGTACGGAATGCTTTCTGAAGATAAGTTCTACGAAAAGGCAGGGGCATTTGTATTATACCCGACTGTTGATGATACTTATTTTACTCTTGAAGAATTAAAAGAGAAACTAAAAGAAAACCAAACTGATAAAGAAGGAAAACTTGTTGTTTTATATGCAGGAAATAAGGATGCACAACACTCTTATATTGAAACAGCAAAAGACAAAGGTTATGAAGTATTACTTTTGGATTCTCCAATTATTTCACATTTAATTCAAAAAATTGAAGGAGACAATAGTGGTTTAACATTTGTTCGTGTAGATTCTGACCATATTGATAATTTAATTAAAAAAGATGAAAACACAATTTCTAAACTATCTGACGAAGAAAAAGAGAATTTAAAAATTTCGTTGGAAGCTTACATCCCAAAAGCATATTCTGTGCAGTTAGAAGCTATGGACAGTCAGGCTGCCCCATTTATTATCACGCAGCCAGAATTTATGCGTAGAATGAAAGAAATGAGCCAGTCGGGTGGCGGCGGAATGTTCGGAATGGGCAATATGCCGGAAATGTACAATTTAGTGGTAAATACTAACTCTGATTTAGCTTCGAACATTTTAAATACTGAAGATAAGTCAACCCAGGAAAACTTAGTTAAACAAGCTTTGGATCTTGCCAAATTATCTCAAAACTTATTAAAAGGAGAAGAGCTTACAGCTTTTGTAAAAAGAAGTTTTGATTTGATTAAATAGGTTTAAATATTTTATAAGATTAAGAGGCTGTCCGAAAAGTATGGACAGCCTCTTTTTTATACTAAAATATTTGGACTCCTGTTGGAGACGAATTTCATTTATGCAATTCTCAGAGGCTAGCTTCGACTTTTCGGACAGCCTTTTTTATTTTTAAAAAATGTCAATTTTAAAAATAAAAAACCCTTTATTTATAGAGTTCATATAATTTTATTGACCGCAATTCTAAACTCAAAAACTTTGATGATGTAAAAATACAATAACTATTTATTATTTTGTCTTTTTTTAAAAGCATTTAGATCTCCGTTTAGGAACTAAAACATTAGAAGTTATTATTACGAAAACGGATCTACAAATGATCCGCTTTTTTTTGCATAATAGCATCCAAATATATATTTTAT
>NZ_CAIJDP010000088.1 GCF_903819435.1 Flavobacterium salmonis
AAACATTATGGCTCTTATGGATATACTCACTCACATAAAAATAATAAGAAAAAAAACGAAGCAGAGCTTCGGGGAATTAAACCCTTAGAGATTAAAAATGAGAAAAAGGGTAGAAACAACAATTAGCGATATCAAAAAACTTTTCCCAAGAACAATACACGCTGTGACACTCGATGGGTTTATTATAAAGCTTACACTGTTTGTATTCGCACTACAATTAAACAAATCAATTAACTAGCAACTTGAATTAATTAGATAATTTTCAATACAATTTGATTATTTTCTACAAACCTAATCCTGCAGATTATACTTTTATAAAAAGTACAAATGTATTAGCTATTTTTAGGTTTTGAGGTTTTTTGAAGTTACTTCAATATTTTCTGGAGTAACTCTTTATGTCTTTTTGTATAAAAATATCCTTCTTTTTCAAGTTTTCCAATGCCTTTGTAGCCTTCTTTTAATTTGGGTTCTACCGTTTTTGCCTTGCTAATCGTTTTTTCACTTCCAACTTTATCATTAAGCAAATACTGAACGGTAAACAAGCCTATAAGCTGATCAATTTCCGGTTTATAGGTTACTGCTTCCTTAAAATATTTAAGAGAAGCCTCCAATTGATCATCTTCCATATAACAATACCCAATATTAGAAAAAACATCTGCATGCTGTTTCTTTTCATTGGCTGAATAGTTTTTCACTATATCTAAGTAATCATACAATGCATTTTGATACTCTCCTACAATTTGTCTACTTACCCCTCTTTTAAACAATAATCCATAATCCTTACTTTCCGGTGTACTCAATCGTATGGCTTTAGTAGTATACAAAATTGTATTATTATAATCCATAGCATCAAAATATAAAGAAGCTAAAAATGCATTATTTGAGTAATCTCCCGGCTCCAAATCAATTGCAATTATAACAGATTCTATTGCCTTTTTAAAATCTTTTTGTACATCATAAATTATGGCACTATTTATATAGGCTTGTGTCAGGGAAGGATTAACTTCTATTGCCTTAGCATACATTTCTAATGCAAGGTCATATTTTTTGTATTTTTTATAATGATTACCGAAATTATAATAATTATTAGCATTTTTATTATCTGTAATTAAAGCTTTTTGATAGTAGTAAAATGCACTGTCTTTCTTTAATTCATTATTGCTATATATATTTGCTAAATTACCATAAGCTCCTGATAGGTTATCCTTTAACTGAATGCATTTTTTATACATCTTTATTGCCATCCCTATCTGGTTATCGTGTTCATACATAACGCCCATGTCTAAAAGGATATCGGTATCTGCAGGATTAATTTCATAGGCGCGCTTCAGTTCTGTGTTGGCTTTCTCAGGCTGCTTCAAAGAATTGTATATTTGAGCTTTTTTAAAATATAATTCAGCATTATCAGGATTATTCATCAATCCTGTTTCAATAACTTTTAATGCCTCTTCTTTTCTGTTAAGCTTTATCAAAGACTCTGATTTGTTAAAAAAATAACTATAATACGGTTTCTGAGCAATCGCTTTATCAAAATAAAGTATTGCTTCATTGTCATTACCTAATTGGTTATAACAGCTTCCAACATAAAATAATGCATCATTATAATTACCATTTTCTTTTTCTCCTTTTTCCAGATATTCTTTTAAATAAACAATAGCACTTTCCCATTTATGCAATTTAAAATAAGTATAACCAAGGTTATAATGCGTATTGTTATTTGAGTCCGAAACTTCTAATAACAAAGTTTTATGATACAAAGGTAATGCCTCTTCAAATTTCCCAATGTCAGAATAGCAGTTGGCTTTCATAAGATAAAAGTCAACCAAATCACCGGTACAAAACTGCAAGGCTTTTTCACAAATCTCTATTGCCTTAGGCTGTTGTCCTGATTTTGCATAAATCAAAGCAATGTTATAATAGGCTGTATTATTAGTATTATCCAATTTCAAAACCCTGTCATATTCTATCATTGCCAAATCTGACTTACCTTCTACCTGATAATCATATCCTTTGGTCAGATAATCATTTATTAATAAATCTCCTTCCCTTTGCTTTGGCTGAGAATAGATTGACAGTCCAATAAAAAATAGAAGAAAAAAACATCGGTTTTGATGTAAAATGAAGTTAATCAGTTTCATAAAATAAATTTAGCTTTGGTGTATTAATAATTCGAGAATAGCCTAAAAATTGGTTGTTGAATGAACTCTTCAAATTAAATTTTGGCTTTAACTTCCTCTAACTATAAGAAGATTTGTAATTGAAAATATTATATTAGAATTTGGCTAAACATATACAATTAAAAATAAAATGAATAATCATATGTGTCTAATTATTAAAATAATTCCTGCAAATATACAGCATGAGCAGGCAATTTTCTCACAAGATCTTTAATAAATTTAAATCAAATCTTATTTATCTATAAAACACACAATTAACATGATTTAAATAAAAAAAATCACATAATGTATTCCGCTTTTTGTAGAGATATTTTTCTTTTACACCAAAAAAGTTTCCAGTATTAATAAATGTAAATCCAAAAAGTAAAAAATTAAAAAACTGTTATCGCATTAAAATGTTATTATATTTACCAATTAGAAACATTTATTTACAACTATATGGAGGTTTTTCTTTTAGCAGGATTATTTGGTATTCTTATTTACATTCTTAATACAATTAAAAGTCGCTTTGATAATCTAGAAAATGATATTCAAAAGCTTAGCAAAAAAATCGATCTTTTAAAAACAGCTGAAAAACCTATTGAAAAACCGATATCCGCTTCTGTTGTTATTCCAAAAGAAGAAATCAAATTCGAAGAAAATGTAGAAATTAAAGAGGCGCCAATTCCTGCAATAAAAGAAAAAACATCAGAATTTAAGCCTGCACAAATAGATCTTTCTATGGAGGCGAAACCGCGCCTTACTAATCAGGAAGCAATTAAAAAACCTATTACTCCTATTGAACCAAAAAAATCATTTTGGGAAAATTTCAAAGAACAAAATCCGGACTTAGAGAAATTTATTGGTGAAAATCTGATCAACAAAATTGGTGTTTTAATTCTGGTTTTAGGAATCAGTTATTTTGTAAAGTATGCGATTGATAAGGATTGGATCAACGAACCTGCGCGTGTTGGAATTGGCGTATTATGTGGTGTCTTAGTAATGGGAATTGCACATAAATTACGTAAAAATTACGCTGCTTTCAGTTCGGTAATTGTAGCCGGGGCTATTGCGATTTTCTATTTTACAATCGGAATTGCTTTTCATGATTATCATTTGTTTAATCAATCCATTGCTTTTAGCATAATGGTTGTCATCACAGCTTTTAGTGCTTTAATATCATTATCTTACAATAGAATAGAGCTTGCTGTACTTTCTTTAATTGGTGGCTTTGCAGTTCCTTTTATGGTTAGTGCCGGAGAAGGAAATTACATCGTGCTCTTTAGTTATATTACTATTCTAAACATTGGAATTTTAGCCATTGCCTATTACAAAAAATGGAATCTTGTTAACATGCTCACCTATATTTTTACGGTTTTACTTTATGGAGGATGGCTCGCCGATGACTTGACAGGTGAAAAACCACATTACCTTGGCGCTTTACTGTTTGGATTTGCCTTCTATTTTATTTTTATCCTAATGAATATCATTAACAATATAAGAACAAAAGGAGAATTCTCTAAAACTCAATTGACTATTTTAGCAAGCAACACCTTCTTGTTTTATGCAGCTGGAATGGCAATTTTATCAAATTTTCATCCTGAATTAAGAGGTTTGTTTACTACCGCAATTGCATTGTTAAATTTGACTTATGCCTTGTTTTTATACAAAAAATTCGGATTGGACAAAAAAGCAGTTTACTTGCTTATTGGATTAACACTGACTTTTATAACACTGGCAATCCCTATTCAGTTTGAAGGCAATTATATTACACTATTCTGGGCTGCAGAAGCTGTTTTATTGTTGTGGCTTTCTCAAAAATCAAAAATTTCAAGTTATCGATTTGGCTCTGTAATCGATCATATCTTAATGATTATTAGCCTGATAATGGACTGGGATTTATTTTACAGCAATGATTTACCTTTAAAAATTATAATTAATCCAATATTTATAACAGGCGTTTTTGCTTTCTCATCGCTATTTGCAATTTGGTTTTTATTGAAAAATGAAACCGAAACCATTACATTTTTGAATATCACTTTCAATCCTGAAAAGTATAAAAAGTACGTTTTGATTATAGGGCTTTCTATATTGTATTTAACAGGTTTACTCGAAATTATTTACCAGTCAAATACTCATATTGAAAATATTAATAGCGCCATTGCATTA
The DNA here is from genome assembly GCF_903819435.1 of Flavobacterium salmonis. Lineage (GTDB taxonomy): Bacteria > Bacteroidota > Bacteroidia > Flavobacteriales > Flavobacteriaceae > Flavobacterium > Flavobacterium chungangense. The sequence continues at coordinate 4,326 of NZ_CAIJDP010000088.1, forward strand.
CCTGTTCTTTATCATTTATTGTTCTGCGTCATGTTAAGTTCTGCTTTAATTAAAAGCAAAACGAATGAAGGATCTCAGCTGGCTATCATAATTGCTGTTACAAATATTGTTTTGTTTACTTTCGGTTTTTCAAATTATGCTTTTTTCGAACATACGGATATCATTCGTACAGGGAAGGGTCAGCCAATAGCATTTTATCTTCATTATATTTCATTAGCAATAATCGTATATTCCGGCTATCAATTGTTCCAGATTCAAAACAGGAACAATTTCAGTTTTTTCAAAAATCGTTATTTTGTCTGGGTCGCAGCGTTCTTTATTATTTATATTGCAAGTTCAGAAGTCATGCTTCATGGTCTTGTATTGATGAATTCACCAGTCACATTACAAGACATACAAACCAGCACAATGTATGCAAGTTACAAATCTGAAATCCCTTACCTTCGTGAATTGATAGCAGAAGATGTTATTGGATTGGCGAGAACTAAAATAATAAAAACCGGCTTCCCAATACTGTGGGGAATTCTGGCTTTTGCATTTTTAATTATCGGAATAAAAAAGCAAGTCAAAACAATTCGAATTATTGCGCTAAGTTTACTTGGATTAACAATCTTGAAATTATTTTCATACGACATCAGCAACATTTCTGAAACCGGAAAAATCATATCCTTTATTCTTTTAGGAATCTTAATTTTGATAATTTCTTTCGTTTATCAAAAAATAAAAGTGCTTGTTATTGATGAAACCAAACCTAATGAAACTGATGAAACTGATGAAATTAAATAATTTTTTTATACTCTTATTCCTGACTAACTTTTCGTTTGGTCAATTTCAAATTACCGGAAAAATAAAAGAAGTCAAAGAAAATGGTTTACATGAAATTGTTTTGTCACCAGAAATCCGTTCACATTCTAAACAAGAATTAAGCGATATCAGAATTTTTAATTCTAAAGGAAATGAAATTCCATATTTCATAAAAAGTAATTCTGAAGCTTTATTAAATACATTTGAAGAATATAATATTGTTTCAAAAACAGTGTCCCCTAAGAAAAGTACTTCGATTGTTGTTGCTATTCCATTAACCAAAAACAACAATCAGCTTTCTCTGTTTATTGCTAATGCCGATGTTGAAAAAAAGTATTCTATATCCGGCAGCAGCGATCAGAAAGAATGGTTTGGAATATCAAATTCACAAGTTTTATATGACTTAAACAGTTCGACAGAAGCAAGTGTAGTAAAAACTATTTCCTATCCGTTAAGCACTTATAAATATTTAAAAATTGATTTTGATGATCAAAAAACACTTCCAATTAATATTTTAAAAGTGGGGAATTTTAACACGCAACTTCAAAAAAACACATTACAGGAAATTAAACCCAAAAAATCGTCAACATCTGAAATTTCATCTGAAAAAGAAACTCAAATCCATGTTGTTTTTGACGGACCACAAGTAATCAACCAGATTACTTGTGACATTACAGGACCAACCTATTATAAACGTAAAGCAATTATTTACAAAAAAGTAACTATTCAAAATAAACGAAAATCGCAAATAGCAGATGAAGAAATTGTTTCATTAGAATTAAATTCAAATACTAAAAACAGTTTTGAAATTCCCGAAATATTCGAAAAAGAATTCTACATCAAAATAGAAAATCACGATAATCTTCCTTTGTCTGTTTCGACAATAAAATACAGTCAAAAACCAATTTCAATTATTGCCGATTTGAATGCAAACGAAAAATACAGCATAAAAACAGGCGATAATAAGCTGACTGAACCTGATTATGATCTTTCTGATTTTAAAAATAATATTAAAGGAATTTTACCTCAAACATATATCTACAATATTCAGCAAAATTCAACAGCGAAAAATAAAACGGAGCATACATCTTTTTGGCAGCAAGGTTGGTTTATGTGGCTCTGTATTTTGTTTGGCGGAATTACGATTTTATTTTTCACAACAAGTCTTATAAAAGATCTGAAAGAAAAAAAATAGACTAAATTTTAAATTTTAGTTTTAAAAAACAATTTCTTCCCCTGTTTGTTTGATATTTGATATAACAAACAGAAAGAAATTTCGTAATACCTAAAAAATAAATCCAATCAAACTCCCACCAAACAAAGGCTAAAGAATGTTTAGCAAATGTTAACAAAATAGATTTTCAAAAACCATAAATAATTGTATTTTTACGGTTCAAAATTCAGAAAATAAATGGGCAAAATCATTGCGATTGCTAATCAAAAAGGAGGCGTTGGAAAGACTACTACATCAGTAAATCTTGCTGCCTCATTAGGTGTTTTAGAGAAAAAAGTATTATTGATCGACGCTGATCCTCAGGCCAATGCTACATCTGGCCTTGGAATTGACGTAGAATCAGTTGAAATTGGAACTTATCAAATTCTTGAACACACTGTAACACCAAAGGAAGCCATTTTAAAATGTACGGCTCCAAATGTTGACGTGATACCGGCTCACATTGACCTTGTTGCTATCGAAATTGAATTGGTTGACAAAGAAAACCGTGAGTACATGCTTAAAAAAGCATTAGAAGAGGCTAAAGAAGAATATGATTTTATTATCATCGACTGCGCACCTTCTTTAGGATTACTGACACTAAATGCCTTAACAGCGGCGGATTCAGTGGTTATTCCTATTCAATGCGAATATTTTGCACTCGAAGGATTAGGAAAACTTTTGAACACCATAAAAAGTATTCAAAAAATCCACAACCCTGATTTAGACATTGAAGGGCTATTACTAACCATGTACGATTCGAGATTACGTTTATCAAATCAGGTTGTTGAAGAGGTTCAAAAACACTTTAATGATATGGTTTTTGAAACCGTAATTCAAAGAAATGTAAAATTAAGTGAAGCACCGAGTTTTGGTGAAAGTATCATTAATTATGATGCTACCAGTAAAGGAGCTGTGAATTACATTAATTTAGCTCAGGAAATTATAAAGAAAAACAGCAAATAGTTTTTATGACAAAAGCAATTAAAAAACAAGCCTTAGGAAGAGGATTATCAGCATTATTAAAAGATCCGGAAAACGATATTACATCAGTAGAAGATAAAAATGCTGACAAGGTAGTTGGAAACATCATTGAGCTTGAAATTAGTGCTATCGAAATAAATCCGTTTCAGCCCAGAAGTAATTTCAATGAGGAATCATTACGCGAATTAGCCACTTCTATTAAAGAACTTGGTGTGATTCAACCTATTACTGTTCGAAAATTAGATTTCAACAAATACCAGTTAATTTCCGGAGAGCGCCGTTTACGTGCTTCTACTCTGGTTGGTTTAACCCACGTTCCGGCTTACATCCGTATTGCTAATGATAATGAATCATTGGTAATGGCTTTGGTTGAAAACATACAGCGTCATGACTTAGATCCTATCGAAATTGCGCTTTCATATCAGCGTTTGATTGATGAAATTCAGTTAACACAGGAGCAAATGAGTGAACGTGTAGGAAAAAAGCGTTCTACTATTGCCAATTATTTACGCCTTTTAAAATTAGATCCGATTATACAAACCGGTATTCGTGATGGTTTTATCAGTATGGGTCACGGAAGAGCTATTATTAATATAGAGGATTTAGACGTTCAAACAGATATTTATCAAAAAATTGTAAGTCAGAATTTATCTGTTCGCGAAACTGAAGCTTTAGTTAAAAATTATCATGAAGGGCAGCAACCAAAAGCAGAAGGAAAACCAAAATCTGACGCTGCTTTTGTAGTCAGAGAAACACAAAAAAACAGCTTTAATGATTATTTTGGCTCAAAAGTTGATATAAAAGTTGCCGGAAATGGAAAAGGAAAAATTACGATTCCGTTTAACTCAGAAGCCGACTTTAACAGAATTATAAAACTAATAAACGGATAGTGAATAAAATTGTCCCCATAGGCCTATTGTTCTTTCTCTTAGGAACCGTCTCTCTTTTTGCACAAACAAAAGAAGAAACGGTTTTAGTCGCTAAAGACACTACCAAATTGCAGGAAATAGATCCCCTTACACCGGCAAAAGCAGCCTTTTATTCGGCAATTTTGCCCGGTTTAGGACAGGCATACAATAAAAAATACTGGAAAATCCCTTTGGTTTATGGTGCAATTGGTGCCAGTTTGTATTTTTATATTGACAATAACAAAAAATACCATCAGTATCGTGACGAATACAAACGAAGACTTGAAGGATATAGCGCAGAAAGTGGTGATTTTGATTACCTGAGCGATGACAGACTTATTGCCGGTCAAAAATTTTACCAGCGTAATCGTGATTTATCCGCTTTATTTGTTGTTGGATTTTACGTCTTAAACATCATTGACGCAAATGTTGATGCTGCTTTGATTCAATTTAACGTCAACGAAAGACTATCTCTTCGTCCGGAAATTTATCCCTCGGATGTAACTTTTAAACCAAATGTTGGACTAACTTTTAATTACAACTTTTAAATAGCTTTTTTACCTCTATTTAAATTTAAAAATATACAAAAAAATGAAAATTGCACTTTTAGGATACGGAAAAATGGGTCAGGTAATCGAAAGGATTGCTCTGGAAAGAGGTCATGAAATTGTCTTAAAAAAAGATGAATTCAATACATATGACGGACTTTCAACAGCAGATGTCGCCATAGATTTCAGTGTTCCTACTGCAGCCGTTTCTAATATTTCAAGTTGCTTTCATGCAAATGTACCGGTAGTTTCAGGAACAACTGGCTGGCTGGAACATTATGATGAAATGGAAGCACTATGCAAAGAAAAACAAGGTGGTTTTATTTCGAGTTCAAACTTTAGTCTGGGAGTAAACATCTTCTTTGAGTTAAATGAATATTTAGCCAAAATCATGGCTCAATTTGACTCTTATAAAGTATCAATGGAAGAAATTCACCATACCCAAAAATTAGATGCACCAAGCGGAACTGCAATTTCTTTGGCAAAAGGAGTGATTGAAAACAGCGCTTACGCAAAATGGACAATGGAAAGTCCAAAACCGGAAGAAATTTACATCGAATCCAAAAGAATTGGTGATGTTCCCGGAACTCACACAGTAACTTATGATTCAAGCGTTGACAGCATCGAGTTAAAACATACTGCACACAATCGTGAAGGCTTTGCTTTAGGAGCTGTTATTGCTGCTGAATGGTTAGCAGGTAAAAAAGGAATCTACACAATGAAAGACGTTTTAAATCTGGAATCTAAATAAAATCCAAAAAATAATATTCTGAAATTTCAGAACTAAAATATAAAACTATGACACTTTATCTTTGGTTTGTTTTTTTCTTAGCCGTACAAATAATTCATTTTCTGGGAACCTGGAAATTATATCAGGCCGCAGGCCGAAAATCCTGGGAAGCAGCGATCCCTGTTTATAATTCGATTGTTTTAATGAAAATCATAAGCCGACCTACATGGTGGACACTACTGCTTTTCATCCCGATTATTAATCTGATTATGTTTCCGGTTGTTTGGGTAGAAACACTGAGAACTTTTGGCAAAAAAACAACTTTAGATACTATTTTAGGAATTTTTACTTTAGGATTTTATGTTTATTATGTAAACTATACTCAAAAACCAGAGTACAATGCCAATAGAAAATTAACACCCGAAAACAGAACAGCAGACACAGTTAGTTCACTCCTTTTCGCTATAATTGTAGCAACATTAGTTCACACATATGTGGTACAGCCTTTTACAATTCCAACCTCTTCCTTAGAGAAATCACTGCTAATTGGAGACTTTTTATTCGTAAGTAAAGTAAACTATGGCCCAAGAGTTCCTATGACCACGATTGCATTACCAATGGTACACGACTCTATTCCGTTAACTAAGAGAAAATCATATCTAAGCTGGCCACAATTACCTTATTTTAGATTGCCTGCTTTAGAAAAAATAAAACGAAATGACATTGTTGTTTTCAACTGGCCGGTTGATACAGTGCATTACTTCTTTGAACCAAAAGGAAGACCCGGTGTAATAAAACCAATTGATAAAAAATCAAATTATGTAAAACGTTGCGTTGGTATCCCAGGTGATAGTTTATCCATAAAAGACGGTTTTGTATACATAAATAATAAAAAGCTAATTCTTCCTGAAAGAGCAAAACCACAATATTCTTATGCAGTAGCATTAGACGGTAAAACACCAATTGATTTCGAATCTCTTTTAAAAGAACTTAATGTCAACCTTGTTGATGTTTTAGGATTCAGAGATCAAACAAAAAGAGACACTTTATATTTTGCTGCTTTAACAGAAGTAAATGCTGAACGTTTGAAAAATACTCCCGGCGTTACCAATGTTAAAAGGCAAATTTCTAAAGGAAATGAAAATGCAATTTTCCCGCATATCAACAAATGGAATCAGGATAATTTTGGTCCAATATACATTCCGGAAGCTGGAAAAACAGTTGCTTTAACAAATGAATCGTTACCATTTTACAAAGACATCATAACTACTTATGAAGGCAATACGCTGCAATTAGATGGAGCACATTTTTTAATCAACGGTAAACCGGCTACTACATATACCTTCAAACAAAACTACTATTGGATGATGGGTGATAACCGTCATAACTCAGAAGATAGCCGTTATTGGGGATATGTTCCCGAAAATCACATTGTAGGGAAACCTGTTTTTATCTGGATGAGTTGGGACACCAACGGAAAAGGTATTAATAAAATTCGCTGGGACAGGGTTTTCACCACTGTTGATGGCGAAGGGCAGCCACAATCCTATTTCAAATATTTTCTGATTGCATTAGCCGTATTTTTTATTGGAGAGTATTTTTGGAAAAAAAGACAAGAGAAAAAAGCATAAATAAAAAAGTTATTTTTGTTTTCTTCGCCTGTTCGAGCAAGCTCTTGAGTAAGGTTTCAAGTTTCAGGTTCGCAAACAACTTGAAACTTGAAACCTGAAACTTTTAACCTAAAATTAAAGAAATGAATTCCTTATTACTTCCTACCTATTTTCCATCGATAAGCCATTTTGCAGTTATGGTTCAATCTGAAAATATCACTTTTGAAATGGAAGATAATTTTCAGAAACAGACTAATAGGAACCGCACCTATATCTACAGTCCAAACGGAATTCAACTTTTAAATATTCCTGTTAAACATTCTAAAACGGCACATCAAAAAACGAAAGATGTTCTAATTGAGAATGAATTTGACTGGCAGAAACAGCATTTCAAATCTTTGGAAGCCGCCTACAGAAGCTCTCCTTTTTTTGAATTTTTTGAAGACGATATTCTTCCTGTATTCGAAAAAAAACACATGTATCTTATGGATTTAAATCTGGAAGTGCTGGATATAGTGACCAAATGTTTACGTATGAAATTGGGGTTTGGTAAAACAACCGAATATTTTCATGAAACAGAAAATATGCTTGATTTCAGATATTTAGCAAATGGAAAGAAAGATACCAATTCATTCGAAAAATACCCTCAGGTTTTTGACGAAAAACATGGTTTTATTAATAACCTAAGCGTTTTGGATTTACTATTCAATGAAGGTAAATTTGCAATGGATTATTTAAAAGCACAGAAATTAGAAGTAAAATAATAGGGTAATCTACGTTTTGGATTTTTTTATTGGAATTTGGAGCATTAAAAATTGAAATTTATTATTAATTATTCCATCGAAATCCTTGTCATTATTGGATAATGATCAGAATTTTCAAAATCAGAAAAGCTCTCAAACTGTTTTACTTTCATTTTTGGATCTGTAAAAATATAATCAATTCTAGCGGGATAGTAGCGAAATTTATATGTCGCTCCAAAACCTTCCCCAGCTTCTTCAAAAGTATCTTTTAGCTTTCCTTTAATGTTTCTGTAAACATACGAAAATGGACTATTATTCATGTCTCCACATATAACAATAGGATTTTTACACTGTTTAATATTTTCTTTAAATATTTCTGCCTGCTCCTGCTGCTGTCTAAATCCCGCACTGATTCTGCTATAAATTTGTTGTGATTTACGTTGGTTTACATTATCAATGTCATTCGAAATCTTATCAACATCAGGTGATATTTTAATTGACTGCAAGTGCATGTTATAAACACGAATAACATCTTTCCCTCGTTTTATATCAGCATAAACTACATTATTATCTGATTTAGGAAAAACAATGTTTCCTTCATTTATAATTGGGAATTTTGAAAAAATAGCCTGCCCTGTTTTTATTTGATTCCCGTCAATAAAAATATAACGGTGCGGATACACTTTTAAATCAAGGTGAGCTGAATTTGAATATTCCTGAATGCACAAAATATCAGGGTCTTTTTCATCAATAAAAGCTTTAATATTTGAAGGGATATCATCACGATCCAACCATTTAAAAACATTAAAAAGACGCACATTATAACTCATTACAGAAAAATCTTTTTCATCTTCTACATATTCCTTACCAGAAATTTTATAGAATTTACTGATAAATGTAATTCCTGTCAACAACACCAAACCAGACAAAATAAGGCGTTTTTTAAACTGAATTGCCCAATACACGAAGAAGAAGCCATTTAAAACAAAAAAAGCCGGCATAAACAGCGTAAGCACCGATAAAAGCGGAAAACTTTTAGGTGCTAAAAAAGGCAAAATATAGACACTAAATGTAACAATAGTTAGTACTATATTTAAAAAGAACATTATTTTATTAAACCACGAAAGGTTATTCATAATTATCTTGCTAAAATTATTTTCCAGCTTTAAATAAAAACTCTTTTTCTTCTTTTGTTAGACAATCATAACCAGATTGGCTAATTTTATCTAAAATCTCATCTATTTGCTGTTGTGTTTTGTCTTTTGTAACAATCCTTGAAGTAACTTTTTCTGTAGGTTTTTGATAATTTTTATGAACTTTTTTAAATGGGGTCGAAGGTGATTTCCTTAATAAGTTAACAAAAAAATCTATTATTCTGGAAACAATAATACTTAAATCTGTTCCGTTTTGAAGTAGTTTAATGTAAATAAAACCAAAAAAGGCCCCGGCTAAATGTGAGATATGTCCACCTGTATTATCCAAACGCAATTGCATAAGATCTAAAATAAGTATCACACCTGTAATATGCCATAATTTTACATTTCCAATCAATAACAAACGAACATTCATCAATGGCTGATACGTTGTTGCAGCAACAAGAATTGCCATAATTGCAGCGGAAGCCCCCACAATAGGAGCTGAAATATTCAAAAAGTAATAACTTAATGCAAATGTAATCCCTGCAAAAATGGCACTTAAAATATATAAGCCTAAGTATTGTTTTTGAGTAAAAAAAGTCAAAAACAACTGGCTCGCAAAATTCAATACCATCATATTAAACAATAAATGTAAAAATGAAGAATGAAAAAATGCATACGTTATAAATGTCCAGGGTCTGAATAAAAAAACCTGAGGATCAGACGACAATGCGAGCCAACTTGGATAAGCAAATCCGCCTTCGGAATATTGGTAAAAAAACACTAATGAAATTAAGAAACATGCAACATTCCAATAAATCAAACGTAGTGCAATACCACCTATTTTGTATTGTAATTTTAAATCATCCAGAATATTCATAAAAGATTCTTTTTGGTTTTATTATTAATTATTTAAAGTTAAAAATTAATTCCAACGATTGCCATTAAACTGATTTTTTTTCCAGTATAACATCATTAAATAACCTGTTAACGCTCCTCCAAGATGTGCAAAATGTGCGATTCCGGTGCTACCGCTTGCAAAAAAAGAACTTCCTTTCAATCCAAAAAACAAATCAATTGCTAAAATTACCGGAACAAAATACTTTGCTTTAACAGGAACGGGAATAAACATAAATCCAAGTTGGGCATTAGGAAACATAAATGCAAAAGCCGTCATTAAGCCGTAGGTAGCGCCAGATGCTCCTAAAACAGGTGACTGAACTATTGAACTTGCTTGTACCAAAGAATTAAATTGTTCCTGTGTACAGTTTGCCTTATCCAAAATAGTAGCAATTTGACCCGGTATCATTTTCCCATTTGCATCAAATAAAGACTGATAATCTGCATTTAAAATCAAATGAAGATCAGATTTAGACAAATTCAGATTGGTTACAGCATTTAAAATACTCTGTATCTCTAAATAATTCACTCCTGTATGAAGCAATGCAGCACCTAAACCGCAAGAAAGATAAAAAAACAAGAATTTTTTCCCTCCCCAAAAATGTTCTAATGCAGATCCAAAACTATACAATGCAAACATATTGAAGAGAATATGCGCAAAATTCGGCCATTGCGCATGCATAAACATGTGGGTGAAAATTTGCCAAATTTCGAAATTATTACTTTCCGGATAAAACAGTGGTAAATATCCATAAGAGACATTGACCAATTGAGATCCAATAAAAAAAAGAATATTAATAATAATCAGTTGTTTTACAACTGGAGTCATATTCATCATAAGGCAAACTTTTTATCTATATCTTCCACACGCATGGTGATGAAAGTAGGTTTTTGAAAAGGTGAAATATTAGGATCTTTACAGGCAAATAATCCGTTTACCAAATTATCCTGTTCTTTTTCGGTTAAATAAGATCCGGTTTTAACCGCTAAACTTTTGGCCATTGATTTGGCAATGGTATCATTTTGACTATAACTATTGGCTGGGATTCCATCTTGTAAATCACTTAATAATTGTTCGATTACTATAGAAACTTCACTTTCGGCAATATTTACCGGAATTCCTGAAATTACGATATGATCCGTTTGTGCTTCCTCAAAAACAAAACCTGTTGTTTCTAATGAAGGCTTTAACTCTTCAATCAATGTCATTTCATCTGAAGAATAAAACAAATTCAAGGGAAACAACAATTGCTGACTTGAAGCCTGATTTACTGTCATATTCAGTAAAAACTGTTCGTACAAAATACGCTGATGAGCGCGTTGCTGATCCACAATTACCATTCCTGATTTTATCGGCGAAACAATATATTTTTTATGTATCTGATATGTTTTTTGACTTGCCTGCTCTATTTCATCATCATTAAACAATGACGATGTTACTTCCTCATTTTCGAATGTAAAAGGCGAACTCTCAATACTTTCTACATTATCTAAATCCAACCCAACATATAAACTTTCCCAGCTTGCTGTTGGTTCTACTCTTTTAGAATATCCGGAATATGAATTTGACCCTGAACTAAAACCGGAACCCGAACCAGATCCTGAACCGGCTTTTGAATAATGCTGATTTGTTTTATCATCTGTAAAAGGATTAAAAGTTCCATCAACCTGAATCGTTGGCGTTTCTGCTTCCAAATCTTTATAATAGTATGGTGTGTCTAAATTCGAATCCCTGTCAAAATCTAAAACAGGGGCAACATTAAATTGTCCAAGACTATGTTTAATTGAGGCCCTTAAAATAGCATATAAAGCCTGTTCATCATCAAACTTAATTTCAGTTTTTGTTGGATGAATATTGATATCGATTGTGTTTGGCGGAACTTGCAGATATAAGAAATAACTTGGCTGAGAACCATCTTTCAAAAGTCCGTCATAAGCAGCCATAACTGCGTGATGTAAATAACCGCTTTTTATGAAACGATCGTTTACAAAAAAGAACTGCTCACCCTTGCTTTTCTTAGCAAATTCAGGCTTACAAACAAATCCCTGAACGTTTATAATTTCAGTATCTTCATTTACAGGAACTAACTTTTCATTGGTTTTCCCAGACATTATTCCAACAATACGCTGACGATAACCTGCAGCCGGCAAATTATACATTTCGCTTCCGTTATGATAAAAAGTAAAATGAATATTGGGATGCGCCAAAGCTACACGCTGAAATTCATCCATTACGTGACGAAACTCAACGGTATCCGACTTTAAGAAATTACGTCTGGCGGGAATATTAAAAAATAAATTTTTAACTGCAAAAGAAGTTCCTTTTGGCAAAACTGCTACTTCCTGCGAAATAAACTTGCTTCCTTCAATAACTATGTGTGTACCTAGTTCTTCCTGATCTTGCTTCGTTTTCATTTCCATATGCGCAATTGCCGCAATAGAGGCCAAAGCTTCACCACGAAAACCCTTAGTGCATAACGAAAATAAATCTTCGGCCTGACGTATTTTTGAGGTTGCATGACGCTCAAAACACAAACGAGCATCTGTAACACTCATACCCTTACCATTATCAATAACCTGAACTAATGACTTTCCGGCATCTTTGATAATAAGTTTAATGTCGGTTGCATCAGCATCAACAGCATTCTCCAACAATTCTTTTACGACTGAAGCAGGTCTTTGAACCACCTCTCCGGCAGCAATTTGATTAGCAACATGATCAGGAAGCAATTGAATAATACTTGACATTAAAATTTAAGATTGTAGATTAACGATTTAAGAATTTTGATTTAAAATCTAAACCAAGGTGTACAAATTTAAGAATTTTCTCTTGGCTTTTGGAATATGTGATGTCATAAAAAAAACAAAAAACCTATACTATTTGACACAGTATAGGTTTTAGTATTTTTAAAACAATTGTGTTTATTCTTTTTCTATTTTGATTGGAGTTTCTTCAATTTGAATTGCACCTGAAGACAACAAAGGCTGATTAAACGGATGTGAAATTGAAGCCTGCTGACGAATGTACGCCATTTTTATTGCAGCAATAGCAGCTTCAGTTCCTTTGTTTCCGTGAATCCCTCCACTTCTATCGATTGATTGTTGCATTGTATTGTCTGTCAAAACACAAAAAATAACCGGAATATCTGTTTGAACATTCAAGTCTTTGATTCCTTGTGTAACACCTTCGCATACAAAATCAAAATGTTTGGTTTGTCCCTGGATAACACAACCAATTACAATAACTGCATCAACATTTTGTGTTTGCAACATTTTTTTTGCCCCATAAATCAGTTCAAAACTTCCGGGAACATTCCAGCGGATAATTTGCTGTGCCGGAACCTCACAATCTGTCAATGCTTCGAAAGCACCATTATAAAGCCCTTCTGTTATAGTCTCGTTCCACTCAGAAACAACAATCCCAAATCGAAAGTCTTTCGCATTTGGGATTGTGTTTTTATCGTATTCTGATAAATTTTTATTTTCAGTAGCCATCTTTTATATTTAAGATTTTAGATTTTTAATTTAGATTGTAAAAATACAAATCTAAAAACTAAATCTGAACTCAAAAAATAAAATTATTGCGCTAATCCAATCAATACATCAACAGAAGCAGCTTCCGGAGTTGCATCAAAGTTTTCTTTAATATCTGTAAAGTATTTCAAGGCGTCTTCTTTTTGACCTAAAGCTAAAGCTGTTTTACCTGCTTTTAATAAAAAACGAGGTGTTGTAAAATCGTTTTTATTAGATTCTGCAGCTTTTACATAGTAGTCAAGAGCTTCTTTTTGTTGATTTTTTTGAGAATAAGCATCCCCAATTCCTCCAATTGCTAAAGCATTAACGATAGCCTCATCTGATTTGAATTCTCCTAAATATTTAATTGCATCATCAAATTTACCGATATTCAAAGAAGCCATACCCGCATAATAGTTTGCTAAGTTACCAGCATCTGTTCCAGAATATTCGTCAGCAATTTTAATAAATCCGAATTTACCTTCAGAACCATTTAAAGCTAATTTATACAATGAATCGCTTGCTACTCCTTCTGTTGCTTTTTTATAATTTTCCTGAGCAACAAACATTTCATTTGCAGCTTCATCTTGTTTAGGAGCTTCAATAAATTTTTGGTAAGCCAAATATCCAATTGTTACTACAGCAATACCGGCAACCAAACCAATAATGATTTTTTGATTTTTAGCCACCCAGTCCTCAGTTCTTGAAGCAGTTTCATCTAACTTTGAGAAAACACCGGCAGTTGTACTATCTTTTTCGTCAATAATTACCTCTTGTTCTTCATTAACTTCTTTTACTTCCTTCTCTTTTGGTGTCTTATATCCTCTTTTATTGTAAGTTGCCATTTAAAATTAATTTAGTGAACGGCAAAAATAAAATTTTTATTGAAATTGACGTCAAAAAAATCAATTTTATCACTATTTTAAAAAAAATAATTTCAACAATCATAACTCCTTTTAGTTCAGTTGCAAAATAAATCATTCGAAAAAGCCTCAAAAGCCTTTTATATCGATAATTTTCGATAATTTGCACCCTCGAATTCTTGGCTTTCCAAAACACCAAAATTCACCTTTAGAGTTCCTTAAAATGCATTTAAACAAAATTTCTCTATTCAATTATAAAAATTTCTCCGAAGTTAGTTTTGATTTCGACCACAAGATCAATTGTTTTGTTGGCAAAAACGGAATTGGCAAAACCAATGTACTCGATGCTATTTATCATTTGGCTTACGGAAAAAGCTATTTTAATCCGTTGGCTGTGCAAAACATCAAACATGGAGAAGAGTTTTTTGTGATTGATGCCGAAATAGAAAAAAATGACAGGACGGAGCAAATTGTCTGCAGTTTAAAAAAAGGGCAAAAAAAGGTTTTAAAAAGAAACGGCAAGGCTTATGATAAATTTTCGGACCACATTGGATTCATTCCGCTTGTGATTATTTCTCCGGCAGATCGTGATTTAATTGTAGAAGGCAGCGAAACACGACGTAAATTTATGGATAGTGTGATTTCGCAATTAGATTCTAATTATCTGCATCAGCTTATTCAGTATCAAAAAATAATTGTTCAGCGTAATGCTTTACTGAAATATTTTGCACTGAATCATGTTTTTGATAATGACACCTTATCTATATATAATGAACAACTGAATAGTTTTGGACAGTCTATTTTTGAAAAACGAAAAGATTTTCTGGAACAATTTATACCTATATTTAATACACACCATCAAGCTATAACAGGATCCGAAGAATCAGTTCAATTGGTTTATGAAAGTCATTTGTTTGACAAAGATCTCCTGATTCTTTTACAGGAAAATATCAATAAGGATCGTGCGCTGCACTACACAAGTGTTGGTATCCACAAAGATGATTTATCATTTGAAATCGATTCACATCCAATAAAAAAATTCGGATCTCAAGGCCAGCAAAAATCATTTTTGATTGCTTTGAAACTGGCACAATTCGAGTTTCTTAAAAAACAAAGCGGCGTAAAACCATTGTTACTTTTTGATGATATTTTTGATAAATTAGATGAAAGCCGTGTCGCCAAAATAATAGAAATGGTTAACAGCGAAACTTTTGGCCAGCTTTTTATTTCAGATACACATCCGGAACGTACCGAAAAAATTGTCAAATCGACACATCAGAGTTATAAAATATTTAATTTGTAATTTTATAAAGAATTCAAAAGTTAAAGAAACAACTGCAATAAAAAATCGATTATGCTTACAAAAGAATCATTGCAATTTTTAGACGATTTAAAAAAGAACAATAACAGAGACTGGTTTCAGGACAATAAAAAACGGTACGAAGTATTCAAAAAAGATTATCATCAACTGGTAAGTGATTTCCTAGATGTAATGAAACCCCTTGATCCTTCACTGGAATTATTAGAAGTCAAGAATTGTACTTTTAGGATTAATCGTGATATTCGATTCTCAAAAGACAAATCACCTTACAAAGCACATTTAGGCGTTTGGATGTCTGCCGGAGCTAAAGGAGCGAATCGTGCTGGATATTATGTTCATATTGAAAAAGGCGCCAGCTTTATTGCAGGAGGATTTTATTCGCCGGAAGCCGAGGATTTAAAAAAAGTCCGTAAAGAAATTGCATTTTTTCACGATGATCTGGAAGCTATTTTGGCTGATAAAAATTTCAAAAAAGAATTTGGAAATTTAGATATAAACGAAAATAATTCTCTTAAAAGCATGCCTCGTGGTTACGAAAAAGATCATCCGGCAATTGCCTTTTTAAAATTAAAAAGTTTTACTGCTACTCAAAAATATGACATTTCTGAAGTCACCAAAAAAGATTTTGTTGGCAAAATGAGTCAGAAACTAATCGCACTAAAACCTTTAAATGAATTCATTAATCGCGCTTTAGAAACAGAGGAATTTTAAGTTTATCGAATGAAAAAAAGGAAAATACTTTTTCTGGGAGAATCCTATCGTGCCGATGCTATAACATGGATGAAAGGCCTGAAAGAATTTGGCGATTTCGAAATCAGCACCTGGGAACTTCAAACACCAAACAATTCAAAACTGAATCGGTTCAAACGTCTTTTTGAATATATCTTTTCTCCTGTTTCGATTAGAAAAACAATCCGTCAGCAAAAACCAGACATGATTATTGCAGAAAGAACAACCAGTTATGGTTTTCTTGCCGCAATTTCCGGAATGCATCCAATTGCAATTGCTCAGCAAGGCCGAACTGATTTATGGCCTGAAACTTCTGTTTTATATCCCTTAAAAAAATTAATTCAAAAATATGCTTTCAAAAAAGCCGATTTAATTCACGCCTGGGGACCTGTAATGACTATTTCGATGAGAGAAATTGGCGTGGATATGAATAAAGTCCTGGTTCTTCCAAAAGGAATTGATTTATCTATTTTTACTCCGTCAACCCATAATCCAAAAAGAATTGAAGCAATTGTAACACGTTCTCTCCAACCAGAATACCGACACGATTCTATTCTAAAAGCTTTTGGAATTTTAAACCAAAAAGGAATTGATTTTTCATTAACCATCGTTGGCGACGGAACCCGATTGCAGTTTTTGAGAGATCTGGCAAAAGAATTGCAAATCGAAAACAAAGTAATCTTTACAGGAAGAATTCCGAATACAGAACTCCCTAAATTACTACAGCAATCGAATATTTATATCAGCATGCCCATTACCGAAGGTGTTTCAGCCTCTTTATTTGAAGCTATGGCCTGTAATTGTTATCCCGTAGTTTCGGATATTCCGGGAAATCAAAGCTGGATTAAACATCGTAAAAACGGACAGTTGATTGAAATTGATAATATCGAAATGCTGGCCGAAGAACTGATTTGGGCTATTAAAAATATCGAATCCCGAAATATAGCTATTCTTCAAAATAGAAACTTTGTAGAAGATAATACTAATTATGACATTAATATGAAAGTCATAGCAGACAAGTATCATACCCTATTGAATTTAAATAAATAATTGCAACATTTTTATCGGTTGAACGTTAAGTACTATTTTGGCATTTATTACAGAAACAGAATTTAGCTCCAATTAATACACCTCAGATATATTTCGCTAACCTCATAAAAACAGATTCGTATCGAATAGCTGACTTTTTAATTGCATCAGCATCAACAATCTACACCAATTAACGAGGCGTGAAAAATCTGATAAAATAACCAAAAAGACTGAAAAAAGCAATAATATTACACATTAAAACCAACTATAATAAATTACAATCATTACATTTGAAATCAATTATGCCCAAATACGGGATTTACAAAAGCGTTATATTTATGGAAATCCAATCCAATTTTTCTTTAAAAAACTACAATACTTTTGGCATAGAAGCCAAAGCTAAACAATTTGTTGCCGTACATTCAGTTGATGAATTGAAAACTATTTTGAAGGAAAATAAAAACGAGAAAAAATTCATCTTAGGCGGAGGAAGCAACATGCTTTTAACGCAAGACATTGACGCTTTGGTGATTCATATTGATTTGAAAGGTAAAAAAATGATCAAAGAAGATGATGATTTCGTTTGGGTCGAAAGTCAGGCCGGAGAAACATGGCACGATTTCGTACTTTATACAATAGACAATAATTTTGGAGGACTGGAAAACATGTCCCTGATTCCTGGAAATGTTGGAACAACACCTGTTCAGAATATTGGTGCATACGGAACCGAAATAAAAGACACCTTTGTTTCCTGCGAGGCAATAAACATTGAATCTCAGGAAATGAAAACCTTCACAAATACCGAATGTAATTTTGGATATCGTGAAAGTATTTTTAAAAACGAAGTAAAAGATCAATACATTATTACATCGGTAATTTACAAATTGACAAAACGCAATCATAAAATCAATACCTCATATGGCGATATTACTATAGAATTGACCAAGAACAGCATTACTGTTCCGACCTTAAAAGATGTCAGTAACGCCGTTATCGCTATCAGAAAAAGTAAGTTACCTGATCCTAAAGAATTAGGAAACAGCGGGAGTTTTTTTAAAAATCCAATTTTATTAAAATCTCATTTCGAAAAAATTCATAAAAAGTTCCCTGAAATGAAATACTATGAAGTTTCTGAAACCGAAGTAAAAGTTCCGGCGGGATGGTTAATCGAACAGGCAGGTTTTAAAGGAAAACGCTTTGGCGATGCCGGAGTTCATAAAAATCAGGCTTTGGTTTTGGTAAATTACGGAAATGCAACCGGGCAGGAAATTCTGGCGGTTTCTAGAGATGTTCAAAAAACAGTTTTTGAAATTTTTGGCATTCAAATCGAAGCGGAAGTAAATGTTATTTAAACTAGATTTTTTTACCTATTTAACTCCTAAATGAAAAAACTAAATATTAGAGTAATTTTATTTCAGTTGATCGGAATAATTTTCTTAATTCATGGCATGCTGCAATTAAGGTTTTATACTGTTGCAGAAAAATTCATTTGTGCTACAAATCATTTTCAGGATCAAAAATCGGAATGCTGGAATAGATTATTTCCAACTACTGAAGATATTTCCAGTTTTTGGCCTAGTATTTATATCTGGATATTCTTAGGCTTATCAGCTGGAGTCATTCTAATTTCTTTTTTGAATTGGAAGTATAAATTTTCATCTCTAAATACAATTTTAGTCTCAATAGTAATGTACATTATTATAAGACTTAAATTCTTCAGAAAAGGAGTATTCTCGAGACTATTCGATTTTTTTGCTTCATCAATTACTGATGATTTTGCCTTACGATTTATCATTGGAGGAATTACTTTTACTGCCTTTGGAATTATCGTTTTATGGCTAAGTGTTAATCCAAAATTGTTTAATTTTAGAAAAACTTAGTTTCAAGCCTTTTTTCAATCAAAGCATATGTGAACGATTTATAAGTTTTAGCAAGACAAAAAAACACTTAAAACATTCCTAAATGTATACACCTGACTTATATAAAAATGAAGATCCGGAATCGATCAGAACTTTTTTAAAAGAAAACAGTTTTGGAATTTTAATCAATCAGACAAATGGCAAATTATGCGCAACCCATATTCCGATTGAACTTGAAGTGAATGCTGACGGAAAAGAAATCCTTCAGGGACATATTTCAAAACTGAATCAGCAGGCTGAAGGTTTTACTGAAAATGATCAGGTTTTAGCAGTATTTACCGGCCCACATTCGTATATTTCTTCTTCGTGGTATGATCATGAGAATGTGCCTACATGGAATTACATAGCCGTACATGTTTACGGACGAATTAAAATTGTAGACGAAGCTGCTTCAATAGAACAACTTAAAAAATTAGTTGATAAATATGAAGCCAACTCAGAAAACCCTGTTATTGTAGAAAACTTATCTGCAAAAACAATGCGCGAAGCTAAAGGTATTTTTGGTTTTGAGATAGAAATTGATGAAATTCAGGCCACTAAAAAACTATCACAAAATCGTGATGACCAAAATTATAAAAATATAATTTCAGAGTTAAAAAAGACCGAAAACCCTCAGGCTATTGCCGTTGCAAAAGAAATGTCGAAATGCAGAAAGTAAATCGGTTTTAATCATTGAAAATTAGGAATTCATAAGTACATTTGCACTCGCAAGATTCAAAAATTAAAAGACATTAAAACAGATGCTTATACTTTTACTTTACTTCTTTATTGCTGTTGTATTCATACAAATTTTTTATTACTTAGGGATTTTTGGAAAGTTCGCTTTTGGAAAACCTCAAACCATTACACCAAAAAAACTTCCGGTTTCTGTAATTGTCTGTGCAAAAAACGAAGAAGAAAATGTAAAAAAATACATTCCATTATTGGCGGAGCAAAATTACCCTGATTTTGAAATTGTTTTAATTGACGATGCATCTAGTGATGAAACGTTAGAAGTTTTTGAGGAATTTGAAAAACAATATTCAAACATTCGATTAGTAAAAGTAAAAAACAACGAAGCTTTTTGGGGGAATAAAAAATACGCTTTAACTTTAGGCATCAAAGCCTCTTCAAAAGATTATTTACTATTTACTGATGCAGATTGCTATCCAGTCTCAAAAGAATGGATTACTGCCATGACTTCACAATTTACCATGAATAAAACTATTGTATTAGGATATGGAGGTTATGAAAAAACGGAACGTTCTTTATTAAATAAAATTATCCGTTTTGAAACAGTTCTTACAGCATTACAATATTTTTCATGGGCAAAAACAGGCCTTCCTTACATGGGAGTCGGGAGAAATCTGGCTTACAAAAAAGAAGAGTTTTTTAATGTAAACGGTTTTATTGAACACATTCAGGTTCGTTCAGGCGATGATGATTTATTTGTAAACCAGGCGGCAAACAAAGCAAACACTACAATTGCATATACAGCTGAAAGTTTTACTTATTCAAAACCAAAAGAAACCTACAAAGAGTGGTTTACACAAAAAAGAAGACACGTTGCTACTGCAAATTATTATAAATTTTTCGACAAAATTCAATTAGGTCTTTTTTACAGCTCACAATTATTATTCTTTTTATTAGTTATACTTTTACTAGCTTTTCAATTTCAATGGATCATAGTCCTGGCATTATTAGCAACCCGCTATACGATTGTATGGATTGTATTCGGATTTTCTGCAGGAAAATTAAAAGAAAATGATCTTAAAGTTTGGTTTCCTATTATTGAAATCGTGCTTGTAATTATTCAAATTAATATATTTATAACTAATATTTTTTCAAAACCAGCAAATTGGAAATAAATTCTAAAATAGAAAAAGCAAAAGAAGGCGATCAAATCGCCTTTACTTTTTTATTAGATTTTTACTGGAATGAAGTGTACGGATTTATGTTGAAACGTACCGAAAATGAGACTACAGCTGAAGATATTACTATTGAAACTTTCTCAAAAGCTTTCGATAAGATTGCAACTTACAACCCGGATTTTCAATTCAACACCTGGTTAATCAGTATTGCAAAAAACGTTTACATTGATTTACTGCGTAAAAAGAAAACGAATCTTTTTATAGAAATCACAGACAATGAAGATCAACAGGCCTACAATATTGCCGACCCTACTCCCTCTGCAGAAGATGCACTGATTAAAGAGCAAAATTTATCCCGCTTGCTTTTATGCATCAAAGAATTAAAACCACATTATCAGGAAGTCATTCAGTTGCGTTATTTTCAGGAAATGACTTATCAGGAAATTGCACTCAAAATTAATGAGCCTTTAAGCAATGTAAAAGTAAAATTACTTCGTGCTAAAAAATTATTAGCAGAAATTATCGAACGAAATAGATAATTTACTATCTTTAATCAAAGAATAAGATATCAGCATATTTATTCTTAAAAAACCAAACATTTCACACACAAAAAGTTCTTTGTTTTCGTTATTAGTTAAACTATAAACCTTGTCATGCTTATGATTTAATGTTACTTAACCTTTTAAATCTAATTACTATGTCTAAATTAAGCCTTTACGAAACCAAATGGACTGATCTTGTTTTCGAAAACAAAAACAAAGAGTACGGCGCGTACCAATTACGTCAGGAGAATACCAAAACAACAATTACCGCACTATTTATGGCGTTGCTATTGATAGCTGCACTAGGAAGTTTGTCTATGTTGGTTGGTAAACTTACAAAATCATCTGCTATAATCGAAAATCTTCCTCCTATAGACGAAGTAATTAGAACAGTTGATTTAGATCAGATAATAAAACCTAAAACGGAAGAAGCCGTTGCCCCACCAGCACAGCAACAACAAGCTGTTACCCAAGTAACACAATCCAGTCAATTAGTAAACCCTGTTGTCGCTGTAACTCAGGATGCTATACAAAACATTGCAACAAACAAAGACAATGCTCCAGTAATAGATAATACTTCTACCGGAACTGGAACTGCTGTCAATGTATTGCCAACAACAGGCGGTAATGGAACGGGAGGAGAAGCAACTAAAACAACAGGCGACGGAAATACGGTTGTAAGCACAGCCATATTAGACAAAATGCCGGAATTCCCGGGTGGAATGGCTAAGTTCTACACTTATGTTGGAAACAACTTTAACAAACCTGAACTGGACGCTGAAAGAACATTGCGAGTATATGTTTCTTTTGTTATCGAAAAAGACGGCTCAATGACTGATATTACAGTAAAAAACGATCCTGGTTACGGATTAGGAAAAGAAGCTATACGTGTTCTAAAATCATTAAGAACAAAATGGACTCCGGGAATATTAGAAGGAAAACCGGTGCGAACCGCTTATAATCTTCCGATAATAATAAAAACGGAAATGGAACAATAACAACACAAAAAGCAGAATTTAGGTTCTGCTTTTTTTTTATTAAATTTTGACCCTAATAAGAAAATTACAATTAAACTTCATTTCCTAATCCCTGAAAAACTCATTCCTATATTTTAACTACTTTTACAACTATTAAAAAAACATATTAGTTGTATAACATTAAAAAACTAAAAAAAATGGGAATATTTTCAGCAATTCTTGGCAACGCCGGTTCAGTAAGCCAGGAAGATTTAATTAAAAAATACGGACAGCTTTTAACCGATAACGAAGAAATCGAAATGGGTTTTAAATTAATCCGGGACACTTTTGTCTTCACTAATAAAAGATTAATTTTAGTTGATGTACAAGGAATTACAGGAAGCAAGACCGAATACAAGTCAATTTCATACAAAAGTATTACACGATTCAGCGTAGAAACTGCCGGAACGTTCGAACTTGATGCCGAATTAAAAATCTGGGTTTCAAGCGAATTACAACCGAGTATTATAAAACAATTTAATAAATCAGTAAATGTTTATGATGTGCAAAAAGTATTGGCACATCATGTTTTAGGATAAAACAACAAACCCGACAATATTAAACTTGTCGGGTTTTCTGTTTTTCAGACTTCTTATTTCTTTTTAGTTGTCTTTTTCTTTGTTGTTGCTTTTTTAGCAGGTGCCGGTGCGGTATTTACAATTTTTTGCTGCACATACGCTTTATACAAACCATCTTTCTCTGCTCTCTTTTTAGCATCTTCAGCTCTTTGTTTTGAATCCGGATGCGAACTCATCATCTGATCTAAAAAAGAAGACTGAGTTCCTTCGCTCATTTTGGCTAATATCCTGAATGCAGATTCTTCGGCATTAACATTATAACCATTCTTTTTCATAAAATTATAAGCAAATAAATCAGCTTCAGCTTCTTGTTTACGACTATGCTTGCTATCAATCATGGCACTTCCAATTTTCCCTAACTGACTATCCGTAAGACTTGTAACAGTTGCAGACTGGGACGAAACCCCATCTATCAAAGCTTCTTTTTGATAAGCTGCACGCATAGCATCTCTTGAATCATTATTAGCAACGTGACCAATTTCATGACCAATAACAGCCAGTAATTCGTTATCATCCATAATATCCATTAATCCTGAATAGACTCTTACACTTCCATCTGCTGTTGCAAATGCGTTTACTTCTTTTATTTTATACACTTTATAATTTAAAGTATAACCGTCACCAGAAGTGTGCTTACCAAAAACCCTGTTTAATCTTAAGGTGTAAGGATCAGTAGGACCTGCAACTTCGTGTTCTGCGTCTAATTTAGCTACAGCTTCTTTAGATAATTTAGCTGCATCTTCGTTTGTAAGGGTAAAACTAGCCACCCCTTTTTGAACTGCTCCTATAGCTTTTTCACCAAAATTAATTTGTGCCTGTACTTTTGTAAAGCTCAAAGAAGCCAATAGAATTCCTAAAACTATAAATTTATTTTTCATCTTTTTTAATTTAATTACAGAACAAATATACTTAGAACTAAAAATATAAAACGATTTATATTTATTTCTTTTAACCGTTAAAGAACCATAAATCCTCTACATTACTAAAATTAGCATCTAATTTATTATATAAAATTAACAAATTATCGATAATTAACAAATAAACTCGACAAGATAACAATTAGACACATCTCTAACTTATACAACTTTGCGTATATTTGTAGTTCAATTTTAATGTATGGAAACTGTAGTAGAAAATATCCCTACCGGAAAACCAAAATGGTTAAAAGTAAAACTTCCAATTGGTCAAAAATATACTGAACTTCGTGGTCTGGTAGACAAATATAGCTTAAATACCATCTGTACTTCAGGAAGTTGCCCAAATATGGGTGAATGTTGGGGAGAAGGAACTGCAACTTTTATGATTTTAGGTAATGTATGTACCCGCTCTTGTGGTTTTTGTGGTGTAAAAACCGGAAGACCAGAAACAGTAGATTGGGATGAACCAGAAAAAGTAGCACGTTCTATCAAAATAATGAACATCAAACATGCTGTAATTACAAGTGTAGACAGAGATGATTTGAAAGATGGCGGTTCTATTATCTGGATTGAAACCGTAAAAGCAATTCGACGTATGAACCCAAATACGACCCTTGAAACTTTAATTCCGGATTTTCAGGGAATTGAAAGAAATCTTGACCGAATTGTAGAAGCAAATCCTGAAGTTGTTTCTCATAATATGGAAACTGTTCGCCGTTTAACCCGTGAAGTACGTATTCAGGCAAAATACGATCGTAGTTTAGAAGTTTTACGTTATTTAAAAGAAAAAGGGATTAACAGAACCAAATCGGGAATTATGTTGGGACTTGGCGAAACTGAAGAAGAAGTTTTTCAAACCATGACTGACTTGCGTAATGCAAACGTTGATGTAGTAACTATTGGTCAATATTTACAGCCCAGCAAAAAACATTTACCTGTAAAAGAGTTTATAACTCCTGAGCAATTTGCCAGATATGAGAAATTCGGACTTGAACTTGGATTCCGCCATGTAGAGAGCGGCTCTCTTGTTCGTTCATCTTATAAAGCACAAAAACATATATTGTAAAAAGTTTATTCGGTTAATCATTAATTGTTTAACCGATTAAACAAACCAACAGAATAAAAAATTGAAAACTAGAATTGCTATAAATGGTTTTGGAAGAATTGGCAGAAATTTATTTCGATTACTTTTAAACCATCCCGAAATTGAAGTGATTGCAATTAATGATATTGCAGACAACAAAACGATGTCACATTTGATAAAGTATGACAGTATTCACGGAGTTTTACCTTTTACGGTATCTCATGACGAAAAAAGCATAATAGTTAATGAAAAACATTATATGTTTTTTCATGAAAAAAATATTTCAAATTTAGACTGGAAAAGTCATAATATAGATTTTGTAATTGAATCAACAGGGAAATACAAAACCTACGAAGAGTTAAATGCACATATTGAAGCAGGAGCCAAAAGAGTGATTCTTTCTGCTCCGTCAGAAGTAGACACTATAAAAACTGTTGTTTTAGGAGTAAATGAAGGAATTTTAGACGGAAGCGAAAAAATTGTTTCGAATGCAAGCTGCACGACAAACAATGCTGCTCCGATGATAAAAATAATTGATGAGTTATGCGGAATTGAACAAGCCTATATTACCACTATACATTCCTATACAACCGATCAGAGTTTACATGATCAACCGCATAAAGATTTAAGAAGAGCAAGAGGAGCCAGTCAGTCTATTGTTCCTACGACAACTGGGGCTGCGAAAGCACTAACAAAAATTTTTCCGGGTTTACACCAAAAAATTGGGGGCTGCGGAATTCGTGTTCCGGTTCCTGACGGTTCTTTAACTGACATTACGTTTAATGTAAAACGTGCTGTAACAATAGATGAAATTAATGATGCTTTTGAAAAAGCATCCCAAACATATTTAAAAAACATTTTAGATTACACAGAGGATCCAATCGTATCAGTTGATGTAATAGGCAATACAAATTCATGCTTATTTGATTCTCAACTAACTTCTGTTATCGATAAAATGGTAAAAGTCGTTGGCTGGTATGATAATGAGATAGGCTATTCATCAAGACTTATCGATTTAATTATACTGATGAAAAAAACATAAGATTCCATTATAAAAAGTATTACATTATGAAATACCTTTTTATTTTTATCAGTTTTTTTTACACTTTTTTGTATTCGCAAACTAAACCGGATACAGATAGTTCTTCCTATTATAAAAAATTAGCCATCTCCGATAAAAAAGCAGACATCGTTGTACAAAAATCCAATTTCAGGAATTCTTATGAATATCTGAATTTCCAGAAAGCGATGACATACAAATCACTTAAAAATTACACATTAGCTTCTAAAACGCTAAAAAAGATCGTTCAACGCCCTGACAATAATAATACTTTAGGTGTCAGATCAGAAGCTTACTATCAACTTGGATTAATTGAAACACAACTAAAAAGAAATGATTCTGCCATTTTTTACTTTAATAATGCTTTAGAGGAAAATTCAAAAACTAAAAATTTAAAACAAAAAGCAAATATTACATTAGCCATAAGCAACTATCACAAAAACAACAAAGAATACGAGCGTGCTTACAATTACCTGAGTGAATATTATCAAATAGAGCATAATATTCTAAAATTAAATGACAGCAAATTCAATTTTGATAAACATAAAAAAAACAATCAAATTCATCTTTTAAATGAAGAAAAAAGAAAAAGCGAGGAAAATGCACAGATAAAAACGTATCGATACTCAAAGTTGATAAGCATTTTAGCCATTGCGCTAATCTCAATTCTTTCTTTATTGAGTCTGGCTCTCTACAAAAACAATGTTATTAGAAATCAGAATAATTTAGTTTTAAGAGAAAAAAACAAAGAACTTATTCTGGCAAAAAATAAAGCTGAAGAAGCTTCAAAAGCCAGAACTGATTTTTTATCAACAGTAAGCCATGAGCTTCGAACACCATTAAATGCAATTAACGGTATCGCGCATCTGTTACTTGAAGAAAGCCCAAAAGAATCACAACTAAAATATTTAGATTCATTGAAATTCTCAGGAAATTACCTCACTACCTTTATCAATGAAATACTTGAAATAAACAAAATTGATTCAACTAAAATTGAAATAGAAAAAATTTGTTTCGACCTAAAAGCGTTACTTAACAATATTCAAAATTCTTTAAAGGAATTAGCAGCAGCCAACAATAATCATTTTTTACTAGAAATAGACGATGCTATTCCGGATAATTTAATTGGCGATACAACCAAACTTTCTCAAATAATCCTGAATCTAATTAACAATGCCTTAAAATTTACCCAAAACGGCAAAGTAACACTTATCGCAAAATTACATGCTCTGGAAAACGAAAAAGCAACAGTTTATTTTGAAATTACGGATAACGGAATCGGAATTCCTAAAGATAAACAGAAAAAAGTTTTTGAAAGTTTTTCACAAGGTTCTATAGAAGTTAATCGCAAATATGGCGGAACAGGTTTGGGACTTACAATTGTAAAAAAACTCATTCACCTATTAGGAGGTAAAATTCACTTAGAAAGTGAAGTAGGCAAAGGTTCTACGTTTAATTTTAAATTAAACTTCGACATCAGTAAAAACCCGTCAGAAAAAATTCAGGAGGCAAAATCTTATAATGATGATCAATTAAAAAACAAAATCATTTTGTTGATTGAAGACAATAAAATCAATCAGATGATTACCCGTAAAATGCTCGAAAACAAATCTATATACTGTGAGATACTTGATAATGGAGAAGAAGCAATTGAATTATTAAAAATAAAAACTTTTGATTTAATTTTAATGGATGTTCATTTACCTGGTATAAGCGGCACAACAGCAACAAAACTTATACGTGAATTTAACAAAACAACACCAATCATCGCCCTTACGGCTATTTCGCTCGATGAAAACAGAGAGCAGCTTTTATCTTTTGGAATGAATGATGTAATTACAAAACCTTTTGTTCCTGATATATTTTACAACACTATTGCTACGTTTTTTGATTGATTTTTTAATCTAACTAACTTTTTACATACTGCAAAATAGTTGCGTCAAAATTTTGCTTATGATTTATAAAAGTACTTTTTATAGGCAAATAATACAAATTCGAAATTATTTCAGCATCTTTTAAACGCACATAATCTTTTTCGGTTGTAATGATTTTTTTGTTTTGAGCTTTATTTCGAATTTCATTTAAATCGTTTTCAGAAAAATGATGATGATCAGGAAAAGTAAGACATTCATCATTTTCATTCTTCAAATAATCAAAAAAAGGTTTCGGTTTTGCAATTCCGGCCAAAAGTACTTTTGGTTCTGATTTTATTTCGTTTACAGCTATTTTTTCTTCTACATTATAAATTGCATCATCATAGTCTATAAAAGTAAAATAGATTTGTTGACCGCAATTTAATTTTAGTTTCGAACGAATTTCGTCTTGTTTTTCATCAGACAAATTCTTTGAGCACTTTGTGACTACAATAATATTAGCTCTATTAGCCCCTCTCCTGCTCTCTCTCAAACTTCCTGTTGGCAGTATAAAATCATCTGCATACAAATCGCCAAAAGCAGTCAGTAAAATATAAAATCCCGCTTTTACTTTTCGGTGCTGATAGGCATCATCCAATAAAATAATTTCCGGTTTTATTTTCTGTGAAAGCAATTGTGTAATTCCGTTGGTTCTATTCGCATCAACCGCAACCTGAATATTTGGAAATTTCTGGTAAAACTGAAAAGGCTCGTCACCTAAAATTTCGGCATTCGAAGTTGAATCTGCCAAAATGAAACCTTCAGATTTACGTTTGTAACCACGACTTAAAGCAGCTACTCTGTAATTATCCGATAACAATCGAATTAGATATTCAATCTGAGGCGTTTTGCCAGTTCCGCCTACACTGAGGTTTCCAACCGCAATAACCGGAATATCAAATGAAGTAGATTTTAGAATTCCTTTATCAAAAAGAAAATTACGAATTGAAGTAATGAATCCGTATAAAATGGCAAATGGGAAAAGTATTTTTCGAAGTAAGTTCATAAAGTTATTTATCTGAATAATGCCCCATTGCGGAAATTACAAATACGGTTACAATTTCGTCATCAACGCGATAAATTAATCGGTCCTTTTGATTTATCCGTCTTGACCAAAATCCTGTATATTCATATTTTAATGGTTCAGGATTTCCAAAACCTTCATATAGATTTTCTGTAAGATCAATTAAAATTTTAGCAATGTTTTTAATAGAGATTTTATTTCCTGATTTTTTATGTTTTTCAATATCCTGATTTGCCACCTTAGTTACTTCAACCCTAAACTTCCCCATATATCATCTGGATTTAGCCTTGTTGTTTCACCATTTTTAATGTTCTCTTCCGCTTTTTTTACTTTCTCAACAAATTCAGGAGTATAAATACTTGGTTCCTCATTCACCTGTACATAATCATCAGTTTCAACAATTTCAATTCCTTCAACACCTTTAAAAAAAGCGTCAAACATAGCCATGAATGCTTTGCCTGACTTGGTATGTTCGTTAATTTTTATTGTAGTCATGATTATTAAATTTTATATTACAAATGTAGTAAATTTGTAATTGTAACAATAAGTTTTACATTGTGTCAATAATTGTTACTAACTAAAACCTGAAATTTCATAAATGAAAATCAAAAACATAATAGACGTACTCGAACAAATGGCTCCTTTGGCTTATGCCGAAGATTTTGACAATGTAGGCCTTTTAGTCGGAAATTCAGAAACTGAAAGTACGGGCGTTTTGGTTTGCCACGATGCATTAGAAAATGTAATCGAAGAAGCCATTGCTAAAAACTGCAATCTGGTCGTTTGTTTTCATCCGATATTATTTTCCGGAATCAAAAAACTCACAGGCAAAAACTATGTCGAGCGTGCCATTTTAAAAGCCATCAAAAATGACATCGCCATTTATGCCGTTCACACTGCGCTGGACAATCATTTGCAAGGAGTAAACAAAATATTTTGTGATGCTTTAGGCTTAACCCATACAAAGGTTTTGATTCCGAAGCAAAATTTCATTCAAAAATTAGTTACATACACAACGCCCAATAATTCAGAAAAAGTTAGAAATGCATTGTTTGAAGCTGGTGCAGGAACAATAGGGAATTATGACAACTGTAGTTTTAACTCTGAAGGCTTTTTTACTTTTCAGGGAAATGAAGACAGTAATCCTGTAATTGGCGAAAAAGGAAAACTACATACCGGAACCGAAATAAAAATTGAAGTTGTTTTTGAAAAATATTTGCAATCCGGAATCTTAAAAGCCCTTTTTGCCAATCATATTTACGAAGAAGTCGCTTATGAAATTTATGATTTACAGAATTCACATCAAAATATCGGGCTTGGGATGATTGGTGAACTGGAAACTGAAATGGATGAAAAAGACTTTTTGTATTTCGTAAAAGATAAAATGGTCGCCGATGGAATTCGTCATTCAGCCTTTACAGGAAAAAAAATAAAGAAAGTTGCCGTCTTGGGAGGATCAGGAAGTTTTGCCATCAAAAACGCACTTCAGGCGGGAGCAGATGCCTTTTTAACCGCCGATTTAAAATATCATCAGTTTTATGAAGCCGAAAATCGTTTACTTTTAGCCGATATTGGTCATTTTGAGAGCGAACGGTATACAAAAAATTATATTGTTGATTATCTTAGGAAAAAAATCCTTAATTTTGCAATCATTTTATCAGAAGAAAATACAAATCCAGTTAAGTACTTATAGAATATGGCGAATACGAAAGAATTAAGTGTTGAGGACAAGTTAAGAGCAATATACGATTTACAGCTTATTGACTCCAGAATTGACGAAATCAGAAACGTAAGAGGGGAACTTCCATTAGAGGTTGAAGATTTAGAAGATGAAGTTGCAGGTTTAAGCACTCGTTCAGAAAAACTTAAAAGTGAACTTGAAGTAGTTGAGGATCTTATCAAAACTAAGAAAAACGCTATTGAAGAGCACAAAGAAGTGATCAAAAAATACACAAAACAACAAGAATCAGTTCGCAATAACAGAGAATTTAATTCTTTGACCAAAGAAGTTGAGTTTCAGGAATTAGAAATTCAATTGGCTGAAAAACAAATCAAAGAAATGAAAGCTTCTATCGAGCATAAGAAAGAAGTTATTTCAAATCTAAAAGAAAAATTAGAAGCTAAAAGCAATCACTTAAAGCATAAAAAATCTGAATTGGATGCAATTATGGCAGAAACTCAAAAAGAAGAAATCTTCTTAACGGAGAAATCTGCTGAGTTTTCTGAGCAAATTGAAGCAAGATTATTAGCTGCTTACAACAGAATCAGAAGCAGCGTTCGTAATGGTTTAGCGGTAGTATCTATTGAAAGAGGTGCTTCTGCAGGATCATTCTTCACCATTCCACCACAGACTCAGGTTGAAATTGCTTCCAGAAAAAAAATCATCACTGATGAACATTCAGGAAGAATCTTAGTTGACAGCGCACTTGCTGACGAAGAGAGAGAAAAAATGGAACAATTGTTCTCTAAAATCTAAATAAAATTGTCCCGATCAACATCGGGACTTTTTTTTACCATAAAATTTATTGGTTTTGGGAATTAAAAAAGGAATTCGTTTTATTACATTAAAATCGGTAGGACAATACATTAACCTCCTCAGTTATGTCCGCCCACAAAAAGCCGTCGAACTTTCATACGCACTTTTCAGCCAGCCACGGGACGGCAGATTACTAAAAGAAAGTTTACCAAAATTTTTAAAAAACACAGAAACAGAAACGTTTCACCATAACGAACATCATTTTCAAACGTATATCTGGAAAGGAAACGAAACCAAAATCTTACTTGTTCATGGCTGGGAGAGCAACTCTTCCCGCTGGAAAAAAACGTTACCTCATCTTCAAAAATCAGGAAGCACTATTATTGCCATTGATGCACCTGCACACGGACAAAGCAGCGGAAGGGAATTTAACGTTCCGCTTTATGCCGAGTTCATCAATAAGGCAGTAGAAAAATACCGTCCGGATATTATAATCGGGCATTCTATTGGCGGTGCGGCCTGTGTTTACCATCAGTATTTATTTCCAAATACAAGTATTAATAAAATGGTAATTTTGGGAGCTCCTTCAGATCTAAAAACGCTGATTGACAATTATGTTTCGATGTTGAGTTTAAATACCAAAATGTTTTCGCTTTTAGAAAATCGTTTTTTAACACATTTCAATTTTAAACTCGAAGATTTCTCCGGAAAAAAATTTGCTTCTCAATTTAATATACCGGGTTTAATCGCTCACGACACAACAGACAAAATTGTTGCTTTTGAAGAAGGCAAAAAAATTGCCAGCAACTGGAAAAACAGTCAGTTTATCGAAACCAAAAATTTAGGACATGGCATGCACGATGACGAGTTGTATCAGAAAGTGATTGATTTTCTATTTTCTTCTTAAAAAAGATTCAAAGTTGCTAAGACCCAAAGGA
Source organism: Flavobacterium salmonis (assembly GCF_903819435.1). GTDB lineage: Bacteria > Bacteroidota > Bacteroidia > Flavobacteriales > Flavobacteriaceae > Flavobacterium > Flavobacterium chungangense. The sequence continues at coordinate 36,674 of NZ_CAIJDP010000088.1, forward strand.
ACAAAGATTTTTTTCTGAGTTTCTGAGGTTAAAATTAAAAATTCATTTTTAGTTTTAAAAATCTAACAGTCTAACAATCTTAAAGTCTAAGAAGTCTAATTTTTGACTACTTTTGCAATATGGAAGAAAATCTAAAACGCCTTAATAAATTCATTGGAGAAACAGGGTATTGTTCCCGCCGTGAAGCAGATAAACTCATCGAAGAAGGACGCGTAACCATAAATGGTGCCGTACCCGAAATGGGAACCAAAGTTTCGCCTGATGACGAAGTGCGCATAGATGGAAAACTAATCGTTGAAAAACACGAAAAAATGGTGTATCTGGCTTTCAATAAACCTACGGGAATTGAATGTACGACCAATCTTGAAGTCCGAAACAACATTGTCGATTATATCAATTACCCAAAACGTATTTTCCCAATCGGAAGGCTGGATAAGGCAAGTGAGGGATTGATTTTCATGACCAATGACGGCGATATCGTAAACAAGATTTTGCGCGCCCGAAACAATCACGAAAAAGAATATACCGTAACCGTAAACAAACCCATAACCGACCGTTTTATACAACGCATGGGAAATGGTGTTCCGATTTTAGATACCGTTACCCGAAAATGTAAAGTAGAACAAATTAGTAAATACACCTTCAAAATTATTCTGACACAAGGTTTAAATCGTCAGATTCGAAGAATGTCTGAGTATTTAGGGTATGAAGTTACTGCTTTAAAACGCATCCGGATTATCAACATTTCACTGGATGTTCCTGTGGGACGCTACAGAGATTTAACCGATGCTGAAATAAAAGAATTAAATCAGTTAATTGAACCTTCCAGTAAAACTGAAGAAGCCAGTTTACCAAAACCGGAAGCTCCAAAAAGAAGAACAGAATTTATTTCAAAACACGATCCCCGATTTAAAAAAAGAGGAGATTATTAAGCTTTCGCTATAACAATCTCCTTGATTTTCAAATAATCTCTATTTTAATATTCTAAAGTGTTTTACAAAGTCTTTGTACTTATCGCTTAGCGTAACTTTGTGATTGCCTTTTAGAACAATCAAATTGTCATTCACAATTATTTCCTGAATTTTTGTAGCGTTTACAATATAATTTCGATGGGTCTGAAAAAATTTTGCCGGATCCAGCAGCTGAATGATTTTGGTCAGGGAGATTAAAATGACGAATTTTTCTGCTTCGGTTATAATGTTGCAATAGCGGTCTTCGACTTCTATGTACACAATATCCTTGATTTGTACCTTCTTCAAGGATTTATTTTTTTTGATAAACAGTGAATCATTACTTATTACGGCATTTTGATCTTCGCTGTGAAAAGCATTGGTCTGTCCATAAAACTTTTCGACAGCCATTTCGAGTGCGTACAAAATTTCCAGTTCGTTAAATGGTTTCAGCAAAAAGCTAAAAGGCTTGGTCAGTTTAGCTCTTTCAAATATCTGACGATCCTTTGAACTGGTTAAAAAAACAAAAGGTTTTACGCTATTGGGAACAATATTTATTGTTTCTGCAAAAGTAATTCCGTCCGGTTTTCCATCTAAGAAAACATCGATAACGACGATGTCAATTGTATTTTTGTAAAAAAGGGTTAGTGCATCCTGATAGGTACGGGCAATCCCGACAATGTTGTAATTATTTTCGGTCAGTACTTTTACAAGCGCGTCGCTTTCTTCGGGTGTATCTTCGACAATAAGTACATTTATATTATCCATGGTTTTTAAACTTTGGTAATGCAATGATAATCCTGGTTCCAACATTTTCTTCACTCTCAATATCGAGTGTTCCTTCGTTTTTGCGAATCAGGCTTTTGCATAACTGCATTCCTAATCCGGTTCCTATGATATCATCGTTTTGCTTTTTAGAAAGCAAAATGGTCTCTTTTAATAATTCCTTTCGGGTTGCTTCGTTCATTCCTAATCCGGTGTCTTCGATGACCAGATAACAAAATTCTTCTGATGCAGGACGGCTGTAAATAGAAATCGTTCCGTTTTCTTTAGAGAATTTAATCGCATTGTCTAAAAAGTTCCGAATTATGATTTTAAGCGAATCCAGATCAGCAAACACATAATCTGAAGCAGTAACATTGATTACAAAACTGATATTCTTGTTAAGCATTAAAGGTCTGTAATTGTACTCTACATGCTGCACAATCGAAGACAAATGCAAGGATTCCTGGTAAAAATAGCTCTGCTGGGTTTGCAATAAAGCCCAATTGAGCAGGTTGTCCAGCAAATTGTATGCACCACTGGCAATGGAGCTGTTTTTGTGCAGTAAAACATCAAGTTCCGTGTAGTTTTTACTTTCCAGATTGTCCAGAAGTTTACTATTACTCACTTTCAGGGCATTTACAGAGGAACGTAAATCATGACTGACGATTGAGAACAATTTATCTTTTGTAGCATTGAGTTCATCCAGTTCGTTTTTCTGCGCTAAGATGATTTTATTGCTCCTGATTTTTTGCCTGTAAAAATAAACTCCGGTACCCAACAGCACAAACAATAAAACCGAAGAAATGAGAAACCCATTTCTTTCGGCTATTTTTGCTTTATTCTCGGCTGCGAGAATGTTGACTTCTTTTTGCTTTTGTTTTATGGCAAATTTCTTTTCGAGATCTGCAATAGCCCAGACTTTGTTTTGATCGTTTAGGAAATCTTTCCAGGTTTCGTATTCTTTTCTGTAAGTTAAGGCTGAGGGAAAGTTTTTACGGTTTTCCTCAACTACCGCCATGTTTAATGTGGCGTTTTGTTTTAATTCATATGCCTTTTTAACTTTTTTAGAAAGATGATATGCCTTTTCAAAATAAGGTATCGCTTGGTCATCTTTATACTGAACATAATACAAAGTGGCAATATCCATATAAGATCCAATTAGCATTAAACTATCTTTTTGAACTTCTTGCAATTTAACACTTTCAAAAAGATACTCCTCTGCCTTATCAAATTTTTCAAGATGTAAATAACATAATCCTAAATTATGAAATACAGTACTTTTTTTAAAATCATAAAAATCTTCATTTAACTTTTCAATCGCATTAAAATGTGATAATGCTATTTTAAATTCACTTTGTTCTAAAGCAATTTCACCTAATGAAAAATTGACTTTATAATAAAATTTAAAATCAGAAGAAATCAAGTTAAACTCTTTTTTCGCTTCTTTAAGAATTTTTTTTTCAAAAAAGCTTATTGCTCTAAAATAATGGCAATAATTCGATAACTCAGCATTATTTTTACCACTAAGTTGTTTCATCGAATAAACCAATGTAGAATCCCATTCTTTTTCAAAAAAGAAACGTTGAGCTTTATTAAAATTAATTTGCTCACTATATTTTAAGCCCGTTTTTTTTATTTCAAATCTCATCAATTTATAATCAGATTCTTTTTGTGAAAAAACAAATGTAGTATTTAATACAGAGAGCAAAGCAATAAAAAAAACTCTAATCATCATTTTTTGATTATAATTTCATCCTAATTATGTTGTACATTAGTAACTGTACCTCTAGATGATACTGGATCTATATCCCAAAGAAAAGTTTGAATTGTTGTTAGGTTTGAAAGTCCTCCAATAAAAATATCTGCATCAGCCTGAAAGATTACTTCATAAATAAACAAATCTCCCGATAATTCTTCAGGCTGATTGTATACTATAAAAAACTGTAATTGTGCATCTCCCTCAATATCTATATAGGTATTCTGAATGATGCTATAATCAAGTACTTCGTTTTTGATGGCCTCAGCATCTACATAAATAATAGCATTCATCGTAAGTGTATTGTCTTTGGCAGAATAGTAGGCTTCAACATAAGGAGCTAGAATCTCTACAGATTTCGTTTCCTGAAATGTCACATTTCCTATTGAATTTGCTCCTTCAATAGGCGTAATATCTGTTCCTGGAGGATAAATGATTACAGGGCATTCAGTTGGGGTAATTTTTTCCATGGTAAATAATTTTTAGGTTTGTTAATTAATATTTAGATTTTATGAATCCTGTTAATTAAGCCATATTTAACTGACATAACAAGCAAATTTCACAAATCAAATATAACAAAGTATTTCTTAATAAGTTTTGTTTAAGTGTACATTCAACGTTATTATTAGCTTTTTGTCAATAAAAAATTGAATAAAATCGATTAAAAAGATTTTTTTATAAAAAAAATCCTACTCGTTATTGAATAGGATTTCTTTAGTTATTTTACTATTTCTTCAAAAACTCATAATACAATGCTTTTGATAAAAACGTTTTTTTCTGATGATTCTGAATTCGGGTTTCTCTATGTAAATTAATATTCTTGTGTTCAATTTTATTCTCTAAAAAATAGGCATTACGCGATTCATCATTAAAATTCAAATCACTTAAAAACACCGGCTCTACTCCTTTATTTACTGAAATATTATAATTGGTAATCAGATTTCCCCAATTGAAATAACTGCAAATCAAAATCGTTCCGTATACATACCAAATCATGTGGTTAAAAAGATAAGCGTTTGTTTTTTGCCTGATTATTTTTTGAAAAGAAACCATTAAACCTATAATTGCTAAAGCTAAAAACAAGTATACGCCAAGCCTTTTATAAGTTAACCCGAAAAATGCAATATATTCAGTGTTTTTCATCACCGCACTTACAATTAAAACACAGTTTAATGCAATCCAGATTTTGGCGAGCCTTTTGAGCTGTGCGGCTTTTTCATCAAAATTGAATCCGCCTTTGAAATAAAACAGAATTACCCCGACAGCCATAACGATGGAGAAGATTACAGCATTTACGCGTTCGTGTGTGTCTGAACTTAAATTTGTTTTCTCGACCACTTCAAAAAACTGCTCGTAATTATAGGTCCCGATGAAAATCAACAACATTAGATTTAGCAATACCAGCGTAATTTCGCCACTCTTTCTTTCAAAATCTACATCCAGGAAAGAAAATGTATTTTGGTTTTCTATTGTGTCTGTATTGCTGAAATCATTATCTAATACATGTTTTTTTTCATAACAAACTTCCGGGATCCAGTAATTCCAAAAACTGAAAGAAATATAGAACCCTAAACCTGAAATAACGATTAACTGCCAAAGATCAATATCTAAAGTATAATCTGTAAAGAGTGAAGAAAAATGATCGCTTCCGAAAGAATAGACAATAAAAAAGAGTCCTAAAAAAACGGTTGGGATAATCACGAAGGCAACGAGTTTTTTTGCAAAATTATTATGGATTTTCTTTTCGGGAAGCCATTGTTTAAACATGAAAATGCGTCCTAAGGAAGTAATTCCGTTTAAAAAGATTAGCGGTATCACCTGAATTACTTTGAGTTCTCTTTCATGGGTTTTGAATTGTAAAAAGACAACTGATAATGACAACGCCCAAAAAGAGGCAAAATCTCCGTACCAGGCAAATGCCAGACAAGACAATATAGAGGTTACAACTAATATTAAATGGGTTCTGTCTGTAAATTTGTCCTGAAAAAAATAACAGATGGCCGCCGTTATTGCCAAACCGAACAGCGCCAGATTAATGCCCATTGTCTCATTGTAAAAAAGCAGTGTAAAAATCAAACTGCTAGCCAGAATAAATTGATGTTTTTTCATGGTTATAGAATTTTAGTTGTTGTGTTGAAATTAATTTATATCTTTTATGATTTTGTTTATATTATTTTTGATGTTATTTTAATATATTTAAAAGTACTTTGTATTTCAAAGTTTTTAGGCAAAAAAATTTGAATCTTTAAAATTTCATTAATTTTTCCAGATAATTGAGGTGCTCTTTAAAGGCAACACGCCCAAGATCGGTGACTCTGTATGAGGTTTTAGGTTTTTTTCCTACAAATTCTTTCTTTACTTCGATATACTGGGCTTTTTCAAGAGCAGAGGAATGACTTGCTAAATTACCGTCTGTGATATTCAAAAGTGTTTTCATTTCGGTGAAATCAATCCACTCGTTTACGATCAGAATAGACATTATACCTAATCTGACACGGCTTTCGAAATCTTTATTTAATTTATCAATAATTCCCATGGGCTTATTTGTATTTTTTGAACATTACTAATCCGTACAAGATGTGTAAAATACCAAATCCGATTATCCAAAAAATTAAACCATATCCTAAATAAAAAAGAGAAATAAATCCTAAAACCAGTTCGCAATATCCCAAATACTTTACATCAGAAAATGTATACTTTTCTGCATTTACAAGGGCTAAACCGTAGAAAATTAAAGTCACAGGAGCAACTAAAACATATATTTGGTGATATAAAAGCGCTAAACAAAATATTCCGCCTGACAAAAGTGGAATGGCTAAATTTAAAAGCATTTTTTTTGTTGCAGATGTCCAAATCGGCAAGTTGTATTTTTGGCTTTTTCTGATGGTAAAAAAGATTCCAAATGTAAATGCAAAGACCAAAATAAGAAGAGCAATCCAAACTAACTCTGAAACTAAACTGGCGGAATACAATTTATGATCACCATCAAAATAATCAAGACCGTTGGCTTTGAATAATTGATAAACGTACAATCCGCCGATAAGAGCTGACAATCCCGCAAAAACTCCTGAGAGTCCGCTTAAGGATATAAATCTTGAAGAGCGTTCCATCATAGAACGAATGTGAGCTAAATCTTCCTGGTGCTTCTGATTCATAAATAAAGTACTTTGTATTGCAAAGTTAGTATTTATTTTGAATTGGCAAATAAAAATCTAAAAATATTTTTAAGGATAATGTAGATTCTTCTTTCGAGGTTTCTAAAACCTTACAGGTCATTAGTCTTGTTAGAATAAAAAATAATATTGTTATAGTGCTTAAAGTATACCCGAAAGGTTTTGAAAAACTTGCAGGAACTATGGGTTTATAATTTCCTGTGAGCCGCGTGAGGGATAGAAATAAGCTACCGAAGTAGCATGGATAGCCCGACCCTGTTTGCGGAAAGGCGCACAATATACGTCAAGATTAGAGCGCCTTTTTGCAAACAGGGTCACGCCCAAAGTATATAAAAACGAAAAAGCCTATTTGTAGTGAACAGGCTTTTGTTTTATAGTGAGATTTTTAATTAAAACCATCTTCTTCTTTTGAATAATAAAACCCCTAAAACAGATAAAATAATGGAAACCAAAAGCAGAATCCAGATTCCGTATCTGCTCTCTTCTAAACCATTGGGTACATTCATTCCGTACAAACTGGCAATGAGCGTAGGAATCATCAGAATTATTGAGATAGACGTCATTTGCTTCATAATATTATTCATGTTATTGGAAATTACTGAAGCATAGGCATCCATCATTCCTGTTAAGATGTTGCTGTAAATATTAGCCGTATCCTGTGCCTGACTTAATTCGATTTCGACATCTTCCAGCAAATCCAAATCGTAATTTGCCTTATGTGCTTTTAGGTTTTTAACTCGCTGAAATAAGACATCGTTGGCTTTTAGAGAAGTAATAAAAAACACGAGACATTTCTCGATTTGAAGTAATGCCTGCAGCTCTTCGTTTTTGATGGATTTCTCCAAATTATCTTCGGCAAGTTTTATTTTTTGATTGACTTGTTTTAAATATTTTAAATACCAGACGCTCGATGAAAGCAGCAATCGTAAAACCAAATCAGGATTGTCTTTGATTTCAATATTCTTACGTTGTGAATACGAGACAAAATCTGCTATGATTTCTGTTTTGTAAAACGTAATGGTTACACAGATATCTTCTTTAAAAATCACGCCCAGCGGAATCGTCTGAAATGGCAATTTAACATCATCGCTTTTGATAGGAACCCGCATAATAATCAGCGTCCAGCCATCTTCAATTTCGATACGGGGTCTTTCGTCGATATCCTCGATATCATTGTAAAAGGCTTCGGGAATCTGAAGCTCTTCTAATAAATATTTCTTTTCTGAATCTGTTGGATCCTGAATACTAATCCAGCAATCTGGATTCCATTTTGGGATTTCTGTTACTCCGTTGTTGTTTGTGTAAAAGGCTTTCATTTCAAAATACAGGGTGTTATCACAGCATTTTGAAATTTTTCAAAAGCTGCTTTAATTTAATACTAACGAATAATAATCGTCCATTTGGAGAAGTGTTTTTTTAGTGGTGCAAAAGTATCTTTTATTTTTAAAACCTGAAACTTTAAACTAAAAATTAAAATAACAAAGCCCACTCTTTTGAATGGGCTTGTTTATTGATATTCTGTAAAATATTATTTTCCTGCGCTTCTCATTTTACGTGCTAAAAGTGTATTTTTAAGCAACATGGCAATTGTCATTGGCCCTACTCCACCCGGAACCGGGGTAATGAAAGATGCTTTTTTGCTTACACCATCAAAATCAACATCTCCTTTTATAACATATCCTTTTGGATTTGCTGCATCTTCAACTCTTGTAATTCCAACATCAATAATTACAACTCCGTCTTTTACCATGTCTCCTTTTAAAAATTCAGGAACTCCTAAAGCTGTTATAATGATGTCGGCATTTTTAGTAAATTCGGCTAAATTTTTAGTACGGCTGTGTGTTAAGGTAACGGTTGAATCTCCCGGATTGCCTTTACGGCTCATCAGGATACTCATTGGACGTCCTACAATATGACTTCTCCCAATTACAACAGTATGCTTTCCTGCAGTTTCTACTTTATAACGCTCCAACAATTCCATAATTCCGAATGGTGTTGCCGGAATAAAACTTTCCATTTCTAATGCCATTCTTCCGAAGTTTGTTGGATGAAATCCGTCAACATCTTTGTCAGGATCAATAGCTAATAAAATTTTTTGCTCATCTATGTGTTTTGGCAAAGGCAACTGAACGATATATCCGTCTAAATTATCGTCTTCATTTAACTCTTTTATTTTTGCTAATAAATCTACTTCGGTAATATCTTCAGGCAAGGCCACTAATGTTGAATCGAAGCCAATTTGCTGACAAGATTTTACTTTGCTTCCTACGTAGGTTAAACTTGCTCCGTTATTTCCAACAATTACTGCTGCCAAATGAGGCACTTTTCCGCCGGCTGCTTTTATGGATTGAACTTCGGCTGCAATTTCGTTTTTAATGTCTTCAGATGTTTTTTTACCGTCTAGTATTTGCATTGTTTTTTGTTTCAGGTTTAATTTTTTGTTTCAGGTTTCAAGTTGAAACGACACTTATGTATATTCAAGTAAAAAAGTTCCAAATTTCGTTTCATAACCTGAAACCTTAAATTTGAAACTTTCTTTTTTATTATCTCGGCATTCCGCCTGGCATACCTTTCATACCACCCATCATTTTCATCAGGTTTTTTCCGCCCGGTCCCTGCATCATTTTCATCATTTTGCTCATTTGATCGAACTGCTTCATCAATTGATTCACCTGTTCGACTTTTGTCCCGGAGCCTTTTGCGATTCTGGCTTTCCTTTTTACGTCGATAATGGCGGGTTTGCTTCTTTCTCCCGGTGTCATCGAATGAATAATCGCTTCAATATGTTTAAATGCATCATCTTCGATTTCAACATCTTTCATAGCTTTTGAAGCTCCCGGTATCATTCCAACAAGGTCTTTCATATTACCCATTTTCTTAACCTGTTGTATCTGCGTTAAGAAATCATCAAAACCAAATTCGTTTTTCGCGATTTTCTTTTGAAGTTTTCTGGCTTCTTCTTCATCAAATTGTTCCTGAGCTCTTTCAACAAGAGACACAACGTCTCCCATTCCTAAAATACGCTCAGCCATACGTTCCGGATAGAAAACATCAATTGCTTCCATCTTCTCACCTGTACCTACAAATTTGATTGGCTTATTTACAATTGATTTAATCGAAAGCGCCGCTCCACCACGAGTATCACCATCTAATTTCGTTAAGATAACTCCATCAAAATTCAAGATATCGTTGAAAGCTTTTGCTGTGTTTACAGCGTCCTGCCCTGTCATAGAATCGACAACGAACAATGTTTCCTGAGGCTGAATTGCTTTGTGTACACGCGCAATTTCGTCCATCATTTCCTGATCTACAGCCAAACGTCCTGCTGTATCGACGATAACAACATTAAATCCGTTTGCTTTTGCATGTTTGATTGCGTTTTGAGCAATCTCTACAGGATTTTTATTTTCCGGTTCTGAGTAAACCTCAACACCTATTTGATCTCCGACTACATGTAATTGATTGATCGCCGCAGGACGGTAGATATCACAAGCTACAAGAAGTGGTTTTTTATTTTTCTTAGTCTTTAAAAAGTTGGCTAATTTTCCTGAGAAAGTTGTTTTACCTGAACCCTGAAGTCCTGACATCAAAATTACTGTTGGATTTCCTGAAAGGTTAACTCCGGCTACATCCCCTCCCATTAATTCTGTCAGCTCATCTTTTACCAGCTTCACCAATAATTGTCCTGGCTGAAGCGTAGTCAATACATCCTGACCAATTGCTTTTTCTTTTACTTTGGTGGTAAAATCTTTAGCTATTTTAAAGTTAACGTCGGCATCAAGCAAAGCACGACGAACTTCTTTTAAGGTATCGGCAACGTTTACTTCTGTAATTTTACCATGTCCTTTTAATATATGGAACGCTTTATCTAACTTATCACTTAAATTATCAAACATAATTTTGTTTTCTTTTATTGAAGTGCAAATATAAACTAAAGTTACAAAGTCACAAAGATACCAACTTGTAAAATTTAGAGAATATCAATAAAAAAACCAGCTTAACTAACTGGTTTTTTGTTATACTCTGTAACTCTTATGCTAATAACGTTCTCGTTTGAATTTAATTTTTTTCAAAATAAAGATAGTTATTGTTAGTTATGTCGCGAAAGCGTATTACAGAATTATTAAATTCAAATAATACCCAGTTATAATCTAATTTATGAAGCAGTAAGGAACTGTAACTAAAGTAAATTTTGAACTCTTTGGCACCGTTTACTATATTACAATCCCATTGTCCTGTGGCAGAAATTCCATCTTTTGTAGCGACCACCGTTTTGTCGTTTTTAAAAACAAATTCATATCCAGTATAGGAAGAAGTTTTATCTGAATCCTTAAAAAAATAAGCAATCTTCCAGGTACCATTAGTTATTGTTTGTGTAAAATCAAGCGATACAATGTTATTTTCTGCGCAATTATCAATTGCATATTTAATTGCATTTTCGAACTCTAAATTATTCTTTATCGATTTTGTCTGATTATTACATTCTGTTATTGAAATAGGATAACTTAACGAAATATACTGGCTATCATTTAAATTTTTTATAAAATTAAAAAATGCCTGATCACTTGTAATAGAAACAGAACTTGCAGACTGATTGTAACTGTTGTAAATATTAATTGTTATGGGATAATTTATATTTAACCCATTTATTTTGGATAAAAGATCAGGGTAAAGATTCCAATAATCGATTAAGGAATCAAAGTCGGCTTCATTCGGAATCAATTTTTCTATATAATTATAGTAAATCATTGTTACCGGAAAATCTATTTTTACAATATCATCATCAGTAGTACTTGCATTTATATTGTCAACCACTTTTTGATAATCTGCAGTAGTGTTAATCGCAATACTTGCATTATTAACAGTAACCGCATAAGGTAGTTTTATAGTGCAATAATTTGACCCGTCGACTACGTTATCCTGTACGGTTTTTACCATGGCAACCCTTTGCAAATAGGATGTAAGCGGGGAAGAACTGTTTACTGTCTGGGTATTATAGCTTTGTTCGTCTGTTTCACTTTGACAAGAGAAAAAGAAGAGAAAAGCTAATATGGATAAATATTTATTAAAACGAAACATATTTATATTTTTACAAATGTATAATTTAACATATTGTTTTTGGCAAATTGCCCATCACTTATTGCATAATTTGCCCATTTTTTCACATAAAGTAATCCTTTTTTTACAAGGAATAAATTATGGTTAAAATGAGCGTTGGCAAGGTAAAACCTGATTTTGAATACTAAATAATTCAACTAGTCTATACCTGAATAAAAACATTTTACTTCGGTTATACCCTACTTGAATTAAAAAGAAATACTTTTGCAAATCCAAATTGAAAGATTTTACTGCTAATGCCAAATATAGAACAATCAAATACTTGCGACGAAATAGTATTTTCGTCTTTTTTTAAAAGTCATATCAAAGCACTTCGGAATTTTCTTTTTTACAAATTTGGAAATAAAGATCAGGCCGAAGATGTAGCTCAGGAAGCCTTTTTGAAACTTTGGCAAAACTGTGCTTCTGTGCCTGTTGAAAAAGCAAAATCATATATTTATACGATTGCAAACAATAGTACTTTGAATGAAATTGCACATCAAAAAGTAGTTTTGCGTTACGAAAAAAATTTCGCCACTTTAGACAGAACCAATGAAAGTCCCGAATATCTTTTGGAGGAAAAGCAATTTCAGGCCAAACTTTTAAAAGCTATTGAAAATTTAAACGAAACACAGCGTGTGGCATTTTTAATGCACCGAATTGATAAGAAAAAATATAGTGAAATTGCCGTAGAGTTGAATATAAGCGTAAAAGCAGTAGAAAAGCGCATTCATCTGGCTTTGTTAAGTTTACGTAAAGAAATTGATTTATAAAAGTAGGGTAAATGCAACCATGGTTGTTTTAAAATTATAATGCCAATACAATGAAAGAAGATGATTTATTAGCCAGATGGCTCAACGATGATTTATCCGAGAAAGAATTAGCCGAGTTTGAAGCAAGTCCTGATTTCGAAAAATACCACAAAATAAAAAACTATACGGCTCACCTTGAAGTAGATGACCTGGATGAAAATGCGATGCTGTCAAATATTCTTCAACAGAAAAAAACAGCACCAAAAGTGATTCCGTTATACAAAAAAAGGTTATTTCGTGTAGCGGCTATTTTTGTCTTAGCACTTGGGATAACTTTTGTGATGAAGAATTTTGTACCACAAAGCCAGACAGCAAATTTTGGAGAAAAAACTACTTTTTCATTACCCGATAATTCTGAGGTGGTACTGAATTCAGGATCTGAAATAAACTATAAAAAATGGAACTGGAACACTAACAGACGTCTTGAACTGAAAGGTGAAGCTTATTTCAGGGTATCAAAAGGCAGACGTTTTGAAGTGCAGACGCCACTTGGAAAAGTTTCGGTTTTAGGAACTCAATTTAATGTAAAAGCCAGAAAAAACAGATTTGATGTAACCTGTTATGAAGGTCGTGTCAAAGTAAATTATGCCAGCACACAAATCATATTGGCACGCGGGCAAAGTGTAACTTTTCAAAACGGAAAACAATTCAATACGGATATAAAGTCATCCAAACCTGCATGGATCGACAACCAAATATGTTTTAATAAAGAAAATATAAAAAGCATTTTAGACGAACTTCAAAGGCAATACGACATTACAATTGAATTAAATGCGAACGATACAACTTCTTTGTTTACAGGAAAACTGCCTACGAAAGACCTGGATATTGCATTACAAATTATTAGTACAACCTATCATTTAAAAGCGAAAAAAGTTTCAAAAAATAAAATAATTTTTGACGAAAAATAAATGTTACGCCCCAAACCATTTCATTTTTTGTTTTTTTACCTTTTTCTTGTCCTGAACGTTTACGCGCAAGACAAAGGAAATGTTATGCCCTTAAAAAAAATTATAACTGAAATAGAGCAACAACATCAGGTAAACTTTAATTACACTGAAGAAAATGTTTCAAACTTTTTATTATTGCCTCCTAAAAGTTCACTTTCTTTAGAACAAAAACTACAATATCTCACCAGAAAAACCAATTTATCTTTTGAAAACCTGGGGAATAAATTCATCAACATTTATAAAAAGAATAACGATTCAAAAGTAATTTGCGGATATGTTTTTTCTAATATTGATAAAAAACCTATTGAAAATGCTAATATTCATTTAAACAGCATCACTCATATTACTACTGATTCAAATGGTTATTTTGAATTCGAAAAAGGCTCTAAAAATATTTTTTTTATTAGTCATGTCGGATTTAGGGTCAAAAAAATAACAACCACGAATTTAGATTCTCAAAATTGTCTCAAAATAATCTTAGAACCTGAAATTACGGAACTTGAAGAAATCAAAACCAATCCTATTTTAGCTTCCGGTATTTCGAAAAACAGTGATGGTTCGTTTGAAATTAAACCAAAGAAATTTGGTATTTTACCCGGGCTTATTGAATCAGATGCCTTGCAGACCATGCAGCAAATTCCAGGTGTAAACAGTATTGACGAAAGCGTATCAAGTATTAATGTCCGTGGCGGAACACATGATCAAAATTTGTTTTTATGGAATGGAATACGAATGTTTCAAACCGGACATTTTTTTGGTTTAATATCGGTATTTAATCCTAATTTGGCACATACTATTTCTATCTATAAAAATGGAAGCTCTCCATTTTACGGCGAAAGCGTTTCTAGTGTTGTGGCTATTTCCTCAACACCTGAAACAACAGAAAAAAATAGTTTTAGCGCAGGAATCAATATGATTAATGCTGATATTTATACAAAATACAATCTTTCGAAAAAGAGTTATATAGAAATTTCAGGACGAAAATCCATAACTGATTTTGTAGAAACACCAACGTACAAAGAATATTTTAATAAAGTATTTCAAAATACAACCATTACTGATTTTTCTCAAAATCAAAATATTAATTACAAAAGCGACAAAGAATTCGATTTCTACGATGCCACACTTAAATACGTTCAAAAACTAGGTTTAAAGGATCAAATAATATTAGATTTGATAACTATACAAGATAACTTAAAAGTATTTCAGAGTGCTGCTTCGTACAACATAAATAAATCTGAGGATAATATTTTACGACAACAAAACTATGGTGGTAATTTATCCTGGAAAAGAAACTGGAATAGCTTAAACACTACTAAAATAAATATTTACAATTCTTCGTATGAACTTCTTGCAGACCAAAAAACTACAACTGGAAATCAAATAGTAATTCAGGAAAACACTGTCGCTAATAATGGAATTAATTTAGAAAACAACCACACGATTAATTCAAAATTCAGTTTTCATGATGGCTATCAGTTTAATGAAATTGGTATTACTAATTTAGAACAAGTAACTAATCCGGATTTTTATCGTAAGACCAAAGACGTTTTAAGAACCCATGCCTTAATTTTAGAAGGAAGATACAATGACACAATTTCCAGAGTAATACTAAATGCGGGAATACGATTAAATTATATTGAAAAATTTAAAAAATATATTCCTGAACCCCGCATACAGTTTAATTATGGGTTCAACAAAAATCTAAATCTGGAATTGCTTGGAGAATTAAAAAGTCAAAATTCTCAACAAATTATTGATTTACAGAAAGATTATTTTGGCATTGAAAAAAGGCGCTGGATTATTTCAAATAATACAACAATGCCAATACAAAGAAGCAAGCAAATATCATTGAGTCTATTTTATAAAAAAAATGACTGGTTGCTGGATATAGAAAATTTTTATAAAAAAGTAAACGGAATTACAACTGCCAGTCAGGGTTTTCAGAACCAGTTAGAATTTGTGAGAACAACCGGTGACTATGAAGTTTTAGGAACAGAATTTCTAATTCAAAAAAAGATGAATCATTTTCTGACCTGGCTTAGCTATACTTACAACAATAATAATTACCATTTCTCTAATTATGAATATCCAAGTTTTCCGAACAACTTCGAATTAATACACACCATATCGTGGGCCGGAAGTTATGAAAAAAATAATTTTAAAATAGCTTTGGGAACAAAATGGTCTTCAGGAAGACCAAAAACATCTCCTGATATTTCTAAAATAGACCTTTCAGATCCTGTGTTGGTTTACAATAAACCAAACAATACGAATTTGAATATTTTTTCGCAAGTCAATCTTTCCTCTACCTATAAATGGGAAATAGCCAATGGAATTCAGTACAAATTAGGAATCTCCATCCTCAACATCCTCAACAGGAAAAATGAAATTAGCGAATATTACAGAATAAGTTCCCTTTCAAATTCGATAGAGGATGTCGAAACATTTTCACTGCAAAGAACTCCAAACCTGAGCTTTAGAGTTTCCTTTTAATCCAAATATCCCGGATTACAAAATAAGCAATACATTTCTTTCAATTTTTTTTCAAAAAATAACAATTCTTTGGTAGGGTAATCTACATCAAGGCTGTTTTACTACTGAACCCCTAAAAGAATAAAAATGAAAAAAAAATTAATATTAACTATTCTTGCAATAGTTGCTTTGGGCATTTTTGGTTACTGCTACGTCTGGTATGGAGGTGCCAGAAACGTATCTGCTGAAGATGCTGTATTTAATGTTAACTCAAAAAGCATTATAGCGGAATTTGATGCTGATATTGACAAATCAAATGCAAAGTACCTGGAAAAAGCAATTGCCATCAAAGGAATCGTTAGTAAAACAGACCAAAAACAAGTCACTCTGGACAACACAATTGTTTGTGATTTAAAAGAATTAGATCCTGCGATTAAAGAAAATCAGGAAATAACTCTTAAAGGCAGAGTTGTAGGATATGACGACCTTATGGGAGAGATCAAATTAGACGAGTGTACAGTAATAAATAATGATTAATAAAATAAAAATGAAGAATTTTTTAGGCTTTATGCTTGTGTTTTTTTTAACGGGAAATCTATTTGCACAAGATGATTTACTGAGTCAGCTGGATACCATTAAATCAGATGAAAAACAAATTGAAATTGCAGCCTTTAAAGGATTGCAGATAGCCAATATGCAATCTACAAAATTGCCGGCAAAAGGAGAATGGTATATGCTTGTATCACATCGTTTTGGCGATTTGTCTGAAGGATTTAATAATTTCTTTGGTTTAGATAATGCCCTGACAAAGTTTGGTGGAATTTATGGTGTAACAAACTGGCTTAGTGTTGGTGCAACCCGTCACACATACAATAAAACATATGAGGTAACTGCCAAATATAAAATGGCTAATCAGCAAGTAAATGGCTTTCCTGTTACAATTGTAGGTTACAATACAATGGATATCAACAGCGCACTGGAAAAAGAAGTATATCCAAATTTACAATTTTCGGATCGTTTAGCTTTTACTACCCAATTATTGGTTTCTAGAAAAGTAAATGAAAAATTATCAGTCGAATTGGGACTTATTAATGTCTATAAAAATCTATATGATGATTCGATTGAACAGCAAAATGTATTTTCGGCAGCAGGAGGATTACGATACAAAATTGCCAAAAGAATGAGCGTTAACCTGGAATATGCTGCGCGGGTGATAACAGAAGAAAAAGCAATAGATCCTTACCATAATCCGCTTACGGTTGGTTTGGATATTGAAACCGGAGGACACGTTTTTCAACTCGTATTCTCAAACAGCCAGCCTATGAATGATGTAGCGGTATTTTCAACTGCCTCAGGAGACTGGAATAAAGGAAAGATTTATTTTGGATTTAACATGTACAGATCCTTTTAAAAACAAGAAACATTTAAGTTAACATATGAAAAAGAATATAGTATTATTATTTATCTGTACAGCATTTTTAGTTTCCTGTACAACCAGAACTTATGAAGAAATTTCAGAGTCAGAGTCATCTGCTTCACCTACTTATACAGCAAATGTTGGGCCTGTCATACAAGCAAATTGTGTGAGCTGCCATTCAGAAGGAGGCCGATTCCCAACTTTACAAACTTATGATCAGGTAAAAGATGCTACTCAAAACGGCAATTTAATTTGCAGAATAGATCAGACTCAGTCTTGCGGAAGTGTAATGCCAAGATCAGGACCTATGCCAAGACAAACTATTGACATGATTATACTTTGGCAGAAAGAAGGATATAAAAATTAAATACATATAAAATGAAAGAAATACTAATATCAGCATTGTTTTTATTGGCAGGAAACCTGGCCTTTTCGCAAAAAATGGTAACCAGAACCGGAGAAGTAAAATTTGAAGCCTCAATGCCTGCTTTTGAAGAAATAGCCGCAACAAACAAAACAGCTTCCTGCATTCTGGAAAAAAGTACAGGTGACTTTGTGGCCCTGACTTTAATAAAATCATTCAAATTCAAAGCACCATTAATGGAAGAGCATTTTAATGAAAATTATATGGAATCTTCTCAATTTCCAAAAGCCACTTTTAAAGGAAAGATTTTAAATTTTGATGCTAAAAAATTATCTGCTTCAAAAACAACTTATGACTTAGAAGGTGATCTAACCATACATGGTGTTACAAAAAAGGTAAAAACAAAAATCAGCCTTACTTTAAGCGGAGCCAAAATTCTTGCAGCAAGTGCTATTTCGGTTAAACCGCAAGATTATAAAATTGAAATCCCAAGTCTGGTTAAAGGAAAAATCGCTGAAAATGTAAAAGTTACAATGAATTTTGTTCTTGAACCAAATTAATTCAACAACTGATTTTACTATGAAAAAGTTATTAGTATTGACTGCTTTATTATGCTTCTATATCTCTACGGCACAAGAAAAAAATGTATTTGATATTGCCCGAAGCGGAACTTTAACAGAGATTCAAAACCTCAACAAATCAAACCCGGATTTAATCAATTCGCTTAACGAAAATAAAACAAGTCCGTTGATACTGGCTTGTTACAGAGGAAATATTGAAGTTGCCAAATTTCTGATAGAAAATGTAAAAAACATTAACTACAACTCTGATATGGGAACGGCTCTAATGGCGGCAACGTATAAAAACCAGCCACAATTAGTAAAATTATTGTTAGAGAAAAAAGCAAATCCAAATGCAACAGATACAAACGGAATCACAGCATTGTCACTAGCAGTTCAATTTAAGAATACTGAATTAGTAAAATTGCTTTTAGAGTATAAAGCTGATAAAACAATTAAAGATAATCAAGGAAAAACAGCATTTGAATATGCTGTTTTTTCTCAAAACGAACCCATCATTAACCTTTTAAAATAATCGATTATGAAAAAAATTACTCTTTTAACTCTTTTAGCAATTGGTATAAGCAGTTTTGCCCAGCAAAAATCTACCGGAGATGTTACTTTTGGAACTAGCGGTATAACCGCAAATCTAACCTTAAACAATACTACTCAAAAAGCAACATTAAAACTTATAGGTCCCTCTGACAGATGGTTTGGATTGGAATTTGGAAGTTTTGCCACTGGTGAAGGTATGGGTGATGGACACGATTTAGTATATGCTAACGGGACAACATTGGTTGATGCCAGACAAACCGGATTAGGTGATCCTCCAAGTACGGATGCCTCTCAAAGCTGGACAGTAACATCAAATACGGTAACCTCAGGAATCAGAACTATAATCGCAGAACGAAATTTTTCAACCGGAGACGCAAATGATTACACCTTCAATTATGCTAACACTTCTATTGATTTTGTCTGGGCTAGAAGAAGTAATGCAGGATATGGATTGGGAAATCACGGAGGAAATCGAGGATATGGTATTGATAGACCTTTATCTACTACTTTAGGTGTAGATGATTTTGGTTTGAAAGCTTCTTCTATTTCACCAAATCCATCAAACGGAAATTTCACTATTGAAACAAAAACAGGTTTAGATCAAATAAATGTATACTCTTTAATAGGAACATTAGTCGAAACTATCGATATTAAAGATTCATCTAATACTGTTGAAGTATCTTTAAAAAAATTACAATCAGGAATTTATTTAGTAGAACTAAAAAATGAAAACGATAAATCCTGGAAAAAAATAATTATTGAATAAATATTACATTTTTATACCTACAAATTACTTTTCAAAAAAAAAAGAGGTTAGAAAAATCTAACCTCTTTATCAAAAAAAAAACAAAAAAACCAAGTTATTAACTAATTGAAAATTTATTATTATTTCAAGATAGCATACTGAAAAGTAGGATAACCTCTTTCTCCAGCAGCATTTACACCTGCTGTAAATCTCACTTTATAAACATTTCCTGCCGGATCTTTAACCACATAGAAACGATCTGATCTCGCATTAAATGAAGAAACTGGGTTACCATTTGCATCTGTTGCTCCTGATGCTACAGTTCCTCTCCAGTTTGAACCAATATTTCTTTGATCATCTGTAAATTTAGCATTGTCAACATTTGCTAATGCGAAAGCATCATATGTAAAAGCTGTCGTAAGAACCTGATATGCTTTTGCACCACCTTTAACGTTATTTAAAATGAAGTCTGCAAAATTGTAAGGAGCTGTACCTGCTGTATTAGTAAAACTTGTAAAACTAATATCCCATTGTGTTTTTTGAGGCTCTACACTAACTGTTTTCTTATCTAATAAACTTAAGAAAGTAAAATTATAAGCTGCATTCTTTGAAACTATGATTTCCTCGTGAGTTGTAGCTTCAATATTAGCATACTGCACTTTATAATCATTACCACTTCTTAAAATTCTAACTTTTTTCCATCCTCTGGAAGGTCCTGTACCTGTACCTTCAGATCCAACTTCAGGATCAACTGTTCCAGGATTACTTCCCATATTGATTACATATACTTTGTTATCAGCATCTGTTGCAGATATTTCCGCAATAGCTGTTTTAGTAAGATCTCCTGCAGGATCATCAATTTGAGTTAAACTTCCATAACCATTAACAAGCATAGTCGCATCTTCTGCCTGAACTTCATCAATATTTATACTAGTAGTTTGCTTAGCAGTCATTCTTACAGTGTGGTTGATTATTACTCTAAAATCTGTTCCAGAGTAAAATCCTAAATCCCATGAAACTCTAGGAACTGCTGTCATTTTTCCACTGCTTAAATCAACAAAAACCTGATTTGGTTCTGTTGGTCCTCCAACTCCCGGAGCTAATGCATTTCCTAAAGAAGCTGTCTCATTAAAGCTTACCTGAATTGATTTGTTGTCAGAAATGACAGAATTAATAGTTACACTGCTAATAGTGAAGACCACATTTTTAACCTCACCTTCGATAGCTTCTTTCAATTTCTTGAAAGTAAAACTTACAGAAGAAACATTTTTCTCAAAAGGAACTACTACGTTACCTGCAACAACTGCTGGAGTAGTGCTAAAATCTGTACCATTTGCTACTGCAGTTTCGGTAACAGTCAAAGTTAATGATCCTGCTGATGCAGTTGGAGACGCAAATTTAATTTCGATCGGAGTTGTTTCCGTTGATAAATTTAACGACGTAGAAGCAAAAGCTACAGCATTTGGCTGAGCCGCTTCGTCATCGCTACTACAAGCTCCAACGATAAGTAATACAAAAGATAGTATTAAAATAAAATTCTTTTTCATGGTATTGATTTATTAATTAAAATTTAGATTATACGAAAGTTTTAAGAAGTAAGATCGGCCATAGCCCAGCATGTCGGAAGATGCCCCACCGCCACCTCCGTGTGCACCGCCACTTGCGTCACCTCCGCCTCCGTTTTGCACAGATTGCAGATTGGTAACATCAAAAAGGTTTCTGGCTCCGACTGTCACTTCAAATTGATTTTTAAAGAATGTCTTTCGAATAGAAGCATCCATCCAGCTAAAAGACTTAAGTTCGTTTAAAAAGAAACCTTCTTTTCCATCACTGTCTGTTCCTGCTACATATTGTTGCTGCTGTCCATTATATTTATAAAAAACAGCCAACAAAGTATTCCATTTTGTAATATTATAAGAGATACTTGAATTTAATCTGAACGAGTAGAAAAATTTATCATCAGATACTAAGTTTTGAGCCGCCAAATCAAGTCTTCTGGAAATTCCAACTACAGCAGCACCTAACATTACATTCCAATTTTCATAAGTATATTGCTCTACTGTTGAAATGTTCCACATTTTATATCTGTTGATATTAACGTATTTAAAATGCAGTGGATTTACCTGTATTGTAACCAGATCAATTCTATCATCAACATTCAGAAACGTAAGTGCTAAGTTGTTCGAGAGTTGAGCACCAGATTCAAAAGTACAGGCTCTTTTTAAGCTCATTTCATAAGAAGTACTTGTTTCA
This sequence comes from Flavobacterium salmonis, assembly GCF_903819435.1. Classification (GTDB taxonomy): domain Bacteria; phylum Bacteroidota; class Bacteroidia; order Flavobacteriales; family Flavobacteriaceae; genus Flavobacterium; species Flavobacterium chungangense. The sequence goes on from NZ_CAIJDP010000088.1 coordinate 58,546, forward strand.
GGAATTAAATCCGGATTTCCCTGCATGTTATGATTAGAGTCTACAAAATAAGTATACAACTCATCAAAGTTTGGAGTACGGTAAGATTTACCCAAAGAAGCTCTTGCCTCTAATCCTTTATCAAAAAGATATCTTAAACCCAAAGAACTTGCATATTGATTATCAAAAGCACTTTGAAATGAAAATCGAAGCCCTGGGCGAATTGAGAATTTATCATTTAGACTAATTTCTGCAACCGAATAAATATCATAATTCTCAAGTGTCTTTCTAATATCTACACCCTGTTGATTATCATCTCTAAAAGCTCCCACTGAAGAATCATAAAAACCATTCTCGTTGGTAACTTCATAACCAAGCTGAAAGTCTACCTTTTCATTATCAAAGAAATTGCTAAGTGTACCTGTTGAATAAAACACCTCTTTTGATTGATAAGTGTCTCTTTCATTATCTACCTCTTGTTTTGTATCTATGTGATAGACGAAATTTTCTAAATCACGCTTTTGTTTCTGTTGAGAAACCGACACATTATACTTTAACTTCGAGAAAAGATTTCCACTGGCATTCAAATGGTGGTAATAACGATTGGTTATGTATCTTTTGTCTCTCGAAAAATACGTATCTGCAAATGGATAATTGTCTTGTATATTTACAACTGGATTGTAGTAATGAACATCTTCACCATAATAGTCAAATTTGTAAAAAATTCTAAAAGCATCTTTTTGGTAGCCTAAAATAGCATTCCCTACCAATTGCTCTTTCGGAAGCTGTGTATATCCTCTAAGTCCATCGTTTTTATCATAATCTTTTCCTTGCATGTTTTCAAAATAACCCGCCATTGCATTACGATTTCCTCCAATGTTTACAAACCAGTTTTTATTAAAGTTATGCCCAATTTTAGCCGATTGTATATGACGGCCTTTATCAAAAAAACCAAACTCTTTACCTACTGTTTCTTCCTGAACAGTTGCACCGATCTGCCATTTATATCCACCGCCTTTTTTAGTAATAATATTTAAAATACCACTTACCGCATTGGCGCCATGAGTTACACCCATTGATCCTTCGATAATTTCGATTCGCTCGACATCATCAAGGTTTACCTGCGTTAAATCAACATTAGTCCCCATTCCTGTATCACTTACTAAAGGTATATTGTCAACCAAAATCTTAAAATATTGTGCATCTAATCCAAACATTGAAACCTTAGAACGTCCATCATTACCATTGGATGTAACACTAATGTTTAAATACTGATTTAAGACATCTGCCAAATTATTCGCAGCCAACTGTTTAATATTTTCTTTAGAAATCACACGGACATTGAAAACAGATTTCTTTATGGACTGAGGCTCAAACTGACCAGTAACAACAACTTCGGATAATTTTTCCTTCGATACAATAGGATCTTTTTGCTGAGCAAAAGAATAAGTACAAAACAGTAAGGCAGTGAAAAGGGTAATTTTCATTATTTTTATTTAGTCTTAATAACTTTGCAAATATATAATTATTTTTATTTGTTCTAAATAAAATTTATATATTTGCGAAAAAAATTTAAAACCTATAATAAGTAGTTATGATCACAAAAAGCCTTTATTTTTCAGCCATTATGGCTTTAACTTTTAGTTCAGGTTTCAGCCAAGACAAAAAACAGCAGGATATTAAGTCTATAAAATCGATGTGTGGCTGTTATGAAGTAAAATTTAACTTCACAGAGACTTTCTCTTATCCAAAAGATTCTCTTAGCTATAAACCCTCTGAAACAAAGCACGAGTCGGCGCTGGAATGGGTAGAATTAGTAGAAGACACTCCAAATAAAATCTCAATGCAGCATTTATTAATTGTAAGTGATGACATGATCATTAAACACTGGAGACAAGATTGGTTATACGAAAACACAGACTTGTATTTATTTGACAAAAACACTTCATGGAAGTATAAAAAACTGGATAAAAAAGCTGTAAAAGGACAATGGACTCAAAAAGTATATCAGGTAGACGACAGCCCAAGATACGAAGGGTCTGCCACCTGGGTACATGTTGACGGTCAGAATTACTGGGCAAATGTAACAGATGCCCCATTGCCAAGAAGAGAACACACAAAACGTAATGATTATAATGTTTTAAAAAGAAGAAACATTCATGAAATTACTGCTACCGGATGGAACCATGAACAGGACAATGATAAACTGATCAGAGATGACAGCGGAAAAGATGTTTTATTAGCGCAAGAAAAAGGAATGGACGTTTATACCAAAGTTCCGGATATTAAATGTATTGCCGGTCAAAAATGGTGGGCAGCAAATAATGCACTCTGGAAAAATGTTCGTGATAAATGGCAGACTCTTTTTGACAGACACCAGGACTTAAGCCTAGAAGCCAAAGTAGAGAAAAAAGCGCTTTATTCTCTTTTGTTTGATTTGAAACCAAATGCAACAAAAGCAGAAACGGATGCCATCATTCAAAAGTTCGTAAAATAAAAAATGTTTGTGTTAGTTGTAAAAAAGCCGATAGTCCTAAACTATCGGCTCTTTTTGTTGTTGTTTGATTCAAAAATTATTAAAGAACAATTTACATTCTCTCAGGAACTTCAATTCCTAATAACGCAAAAGCAGATTTAATAACTTCGGCTACTTTTTGCGAAAGCTGTACTCTGAATATTTTTTTAGTCAAATCTGTTTCTCCTAAAATATGTACCGACTGATAGAAAGAATTATACTCTTTGACTAAATCATATGTATAATTTGCAATCAAAGCCGGGCTATGGTTTTGTGCCGCATTTTGAATTACTTCAGGAAAAAGTTCGATTTGTTTTACCAGTTCTTTTTCTTTTTCGTGAATCACTTCGACTCCGCTCAGTGTGACATTGTAGTCAAAATCAGCTTTGCGAATGATCGATTGAATTCGCGCATACGTATATTGAATAAACGGACCAGTATTTCCGGCAAAATCTACAGATTCTTCCGGATTAAATAAAATACGTTTTTTTGGATCTACTTTTAAAATGTAATATTTTAAAGCTCCTAGCCCAATTGTTTTGTACAATTTAGCTTTTTCTTCAGCAGAATAACTTTCCAGTTTTCCTAAATCTTCAGAAATTTGTTTTGCTGTTGCCGTCATATCATGCATCAAATCATCAGCATCTACAACAGTTCCTTCACGGCTTTTCATTTTTCCGGATGGCAAATCAACCATTCCATATGATAAATGATATAAGCTTGAAGCCCAGTCAAAACCTAACTTTTTCAGAATTAAGAATAATACTTTAAAATGGTAATCCTGCTCGTTACCTACGGTGTAAACCATTCCACCAACATCCGGCATGTCTTTTACACGCTGAATTGCAGTTCCAATATCCTGTGTCATGTAAACCGCAGTTCCGTCAGAACGCAGTACAATTTTACGGTCTAAACCTTCGTCTGTCAAATCAATCCATACTGAACCGTCAGGATCTTTTTCGAAAACTCCTCTGTCAAGTCCCACCTGAACAACATCTTTTCCTAATAAATACGTATTGCTTTCATAGTAATATTTATCAAAATCAACTCCAAGATTGGTGTATGTTACAGCAAAACCGTCATAAACCCACTGGTTCATTTTTTTCCAAAGTGCAATTACTTTTTCATCTCCGGCTTCCCATTTCTTAAGCATTTCTTGTGCTTCAAGAATAATTGGGGCTTGTTTTTTAGCTTCTTCTTCCGTTTTACCGGTTTCTATTAATTGATTGATTTCACCTTTATAGGCTTTATCAAACTCAACATAATATTTACCAACTAGTTTATCTCCCTTCAAATTTGAACTTTCCGGAGTTTCTCCATTTCCAAATTTTTCCCAGGCCAGCATTGACTTGCAGATATGAATTCCGCGATCGTTGATGATTTGTGTTTTATATACTTTTTTACCCGAAGCTTTAATAATTTCAGCCACAGAATATCCCAGCAAATTATTACGAACGTGACCTAAGTGCAAAGGTTTATTGGTATTTGGCGAAGAATATTCGACCATTACCGCCTTATCTTCAGGGTTTGGAGTTATGAAACCAAATTTAGTATTGTCTTTTATTTCATTAAAGAAATTCAAATAATAGCGATCTGCAATTACGATATTAAGGAAACCGGAAACAACATTGAATCTTGCAACTTCAGCCACATTTTCAACCAGATAATCTCCAATTTTATTTCCTAATTCTACAGGATTGCTTTTAGTCAATTTCAATAAAGGAAAAATTACCATGGTAATATCTCCCTCAAACTCTTTTCTGGTAGTCTGGAATTCGATTTTATCAACAGTAACATCAAATAATGCCTGAATAGCGCTTTGTATAGAAGGAGTAAGAATTTGTGATAATGACATGTAAACTTATTTTAAAGTGAGCAAATATACTGCTTATTCATCAATTAGAGAAAACGAAAAACATATTAAATACCAAAGAATAATTAGAAATTCTCAAAAACAGACTTGTTATAATTGTTAAAATCATCAAAAAAAAACCACTAATCCCTTACAAAACAGAACATCTAAGAAAATACTAATTTTTTCTTATTAATTTCTTGTAACAAATTGTTAGTAAAAATGTCTTATTAGGAAATTTGAATACAATCAATCATCAATCAAATCAAAATAATCAATTATCAAATTATGAAATTAAAATTCTTTCTGTTTGCATTATTCAGTTTTATTGCAGCAGCACAGGCCCAGAATACAGGAACGGTTTCCGGGAAAATTATTGAAAAATCCAATAAGGCTCCCATTTCTTATGCTACAGTTTCGATTAAAGACAATGGAAAAGTGGTATCAGGGGTAAACACAGATGACAACGGAGATTTTACAATTAAAAACCTTCCTCTAAAAAGTTACACAATCGAAATTCAGTATATTGGTTTTAGAAAATATATTGGATCTGTAATTTTAAGCGACAATAAAAAAACGGCTACTTTTAATGTATCTCTAGAAGAAGAAGCGACTCAGCTCAAAGGCGTTAATGTTGTTGCTGAACGTTCTACAATTGAACAAAAAATTGACCGTAAAGTGATCAATGTTGGTAAAGACCTGACAACTGCAGGAGCTTCTGCATCTGATATCATGAATAATATTCCTTCTGTAAACGTAGATCAGGACGGAAAGCTTTCACTTCGTGGAAATGAGAATGTACGTGTATTAATTGACGGAAGACCAACAAATCTTGATCCGGCTCAATTACTGAAACAGATTCCGTCAACTTCGATTAAAAAAATTGAATTGATTACTAATCCGAGTGCAAAATACAATCCGGAAGGGATGTCAGGAATCATTAATATTGTTTTGCACAAAAATGCGAATACCGGTTTTAACGGAACTTACAGCGGGGGTATCACCTTCGGACAAACTGCAAAATACAATCAGTCATTAGATTTGAATTATAAGACAGGAAAAGTAAACTTCTTTGGGAATGCAGGTAATAACTTTGGAACACATTTTAACGATGGATTTATCAAAAAAACAGACAAGAGTATTACACAGGATTTAGACATTTCAAACGAAGACGACTCCTACTTATACAAAGTGGGGATGGATTATTTAATTAATGATCATAATACTCTATCTTTTTACACCACTCAAAATAAAGCAACAGGACTTGGCTTTGTAAATACTAATATTGATTATGTTAATTCAGCGGATAACATTTTAAATATGTATCAAAAATCAAGATATCAGGGGCCAAACAAAACCGGTACATATAATTTAGCTTATAAACACATCTTCAAAAAAGAAGGTCATACATTAGATTTTGAAGGAAATTATAGTGATACAAAAGAAACTCAAAATGCGGCTTTTGATACTGAAACAACAAAAACGGATAATACATCCAACAATATTGTTTACAATGATTTCATAAATGATAAACGAAAATTAAGCACTTTTAATGTTGATTATGTAAATCCGTTAAACGAAAAGTCGACCCTCGAAGCGGGTGCAGAAGCCAGAATAACCCGTACTGAAAATAACTATACAACCAACAATCCTATAGTTACTGACAAAGTTGTTAATTATACTTATGATACCGATATTTATTCTGCTTATTTAACATTTGGACAGAAATTTAAAAAATTAAGTTACCAATTAGGAGCTCGTTTTGAAAGCTATAATGTGGCAGCTAATTTAAATAATGGTTCGAAAAAGTTTGATGATGATTATATTACTTTATATCCATCAGCTTATTTAACATATAATTTAAATGAGAAAAACACTTTGCAACTTAGCTACAGCCGTCGTGTTGACCGTCCGAGTTTAGAACAGACAAAACCTATTCGTGAGTTTTCTACTCCGTTGGTTACTTCATTTGGGAATCAGGAACTAAGACCTCAGTTTACTAATTCTGTTGAAGTAAATTATACTAAAACCTTCGAAAAAGGCAGTTTTACTACAGGTGTTTTTGTTAGAAGCATCAATGATCAGATTGGCAGAATTTTACGTCCGGATCCATCAGATTTAAACGGGAATAAACAAATTTTAACGTTTGCCAACTATGATCACAATACAGCATATGGTTTTGAAGTTTCTTTAAATTATAAAATTACAAAATGGTGGGATATCCAGCCGTCTATCGATTTTTCAAGCATAGATCAGGATGGCGTTGTGTTTTTAGCAAATGGAACATCAAAAAACAATCCGGTTACAGTTGCAGCATTCAACGGACGCATGAACTCTAACTTTAAAGCAAATAAACGTTTAAGTTTCTTATTGTTCGGTTTTTACAGAGGGGCTGTTGATGGAGTTCAAAATAACAGTCATGAAATGTACAAAATGGATATAGGGTCACGTTACACATTATTAGACAACAAAATGAATATTAGCTTACGTTTTAATGATGTTTTCAACACTATGAAATATGCTTTTGATACCCAATATCCTTATCCGCAATCAGGACAATTTACATGGGAAAGTCAAACAGTTTATTTAGGTTTAACCTATAATTTTGGAGGTGGAAAAATTAAAAACCTGCAACGTAAACAAAGAGAAGATAACACTAATAAAGGTGGTGGCGGAATGTTTTAGTCCCACTTTTTAATTCTTTTGAATATTTTTTTAATTAGTACTTGTAGAAAAATGCCTGGAGTTTGCCAACTTCAGGCATTTTTTATTGATTAACATTTATAAAAAATTTCGAATTTCTTTTATTTCTTCGGGATTTGCTGTTTCTGTATTATCTGTAATGGCAGATGAATGATAAAAAGTAGGTTCTAATTTATCCTGCAATAATTTAATATTTGATGATCGTAATCCTCCGCCAGGCATAATTTCAATTCTGTAATTGGCTAATTTTTGAATTTTCTCTAAATTGAAAATTCCCTCTTCAACATTTATTTGCTGTCCGGAAGTTAAAATGGTTTTAAAACCACAATATATAACATCTTCTAAAGACTGCTCAACATTTTTAACCACATCAAAAGCACGATGAAAAGTACAGGAAAGAGGATGAGCTAAATTGACTAATTCCTGATTTTTCTTTTTATTTACACTTCCGTCTTCGTTTAAAATTCCAAAAACAAAACCATCAACACCTAATTTCTTAAATTGTTTTATGTCTTGCTTCATTTCGACAATTTCTTCATCTGAATAAACAAAATCTCCACCTCTGGGTCTTATTATAACGTGCATATTTATAGAAAGTTTTTCACGAACCTTTACCGCCAAAACATAATTAGGTGTTGTACCACCAAGATGCATATTTTCGCACAACTCTATTCGATCAGCTCTATTATTCTGAGCAATCAAAGCTGATTCGTAATTAAAACATGCTATTTCGAGTTGATTTTTTTTCATGTTCTTAAAAACAATTATTACCCGCTAAATTTATAAAAAAACCTGCTTCAAATAAAGCAGGTTCTACTATTTTAGGGTTGTGAAAACTAATTACCATTTGATAATTGCACTTGCCCACGTAAATCCACTTCCAAAGGCTGCTAAAACAACAGTATCTCCTGCTTTAATTTTCCCTTGTTCCCAGGCTTCTGTCAAAGCAATTGGAATAGACGCAGCGGTTGTATTACCGTATTTCTGGATATTGTTGTGAACCTGATCATCTGATAATTTGAATTTATTTTGAATAAACTGTGAAATTCTCAAATTCGCCTGATGCGGAATCAGCATATCAATATCTGATACCTGTAAACCATTTGCTTCTAAACCTTCATTAATAACTTCTGCAAAACGAACAACTGCATTTTTAAACACAAATTGACCATTCATGTAGGGATAGTAACTTTCGTCATTAGGATCGTTATCTGCAATAATATCTGTTACCCAGCGCGCACCCATCCCCGGAGCCTGCAAAGCTAATTCTTCTGCATGCTGCCCTTCGGAATGCAAATGAGTAGATAAAATTCCTTTCGTTAAATCTTCTTCACGGCTTAAGACTGCCGCTCCTGCTCCATCTCCAAAAATAACCGAAACTCCACGCCCACGGGTTGTCATGTCTAATCCTGTTGAATGCACCTCAGAACCAATTACCAAAATGTTTTTATACATTCCGGTTTTAATATATTGATCCGCAACAGAAATTGCATACACAAAACCAGAACATTGATTTCGAACATCTAATGCTCCTACAGTTCTTAATCCTAAATCACGTTGCACTAAAACTCCGGGACCAGGAAAATAATAATCCGGACTTAATGTAGCAAAAACTACAAAATCAATATCTTCTTTGGCAACACCAGAACGCTCAATTGCTATTTTAGCCGCTTTTACTCCCATCGAAGTTGTGGTATCTTCTCCACGAATAATATGTCTTCTTTCCTGAATTCCTGTTCTTTCCTGAATCCACTCATCATTGGTATCAATAATCTTAGACAAATCATCGTTTGTCACAACATTTGAAGGAACATAATATCCTAAGCCCGTTACTTTTGAATGATACATATTTTTTTTATTATTTGTTAAAAATTTGGACTACAAATTTAAGTATACTTAAAAACATAAGTATACAAATTACTGTTTTTTTCGCAATTAACAATTCAATACTTTCTTAAAACTATTCATTATCTTAATTTCTCTTTTTTTTATATTTTGTTTTGTTTAATAAATTAAAAAAAGAAGTAAAAAGCACAAGAAATGTAACAAGATTACGATATTTTAGACTAACAAAATACATCCTTCATTTTTAAACACAAAAATTGAAATTATGAAATTAAAAATTACCCTGCTTCTATTTTTAAACGTGAGTTTTATTGCTTTTGCACAAGAAAACCTCATGTATCAAAAACCATCCAAATCAATTTTGGATCTGGCTGATTACGAAAGAGCACCTAGTGTATCTATGGATACTAAAAAAGAATATTTGCTTTTATCCTATAGAAGCACCTATAAAACTTTAGATGATTTAAATCAGGATGAACTGAGACTGGCTGGTTTAAGAATTAACCCTAACACTAATATTTCCAGCACTGTAACTTATATAAACAATTTCAAAATAAGAAAAATAAATAACACAGAGGAAATACAGGTTTCGGGCTTGCCGGACAATCCAAAAATAAGTAATATTCTTTGGTCTCCAAACGATAAGAAAATTTTATTCTCTCATACAACAAATTCAGGAGTTGAACTTTGGGTTTTGGATGTTGCTTCAGCAAAAGCTAAAAAACTTACTGAGGGAATTGTCAATGCAAATCTAGGAAATCCATTCAGTTGGTTTTTAGACAGCGAAACTATTTTGGTTAAAATGCTTCCAAAAAACAGACAGCCTTTACTTGATGCCAAAAAAGATTTGCCAACTGGACCTATTATTTCGAATACATCAGGAACAAAATCGCAAAACAGAACCTATCCTGATATGTTAAAAAATCAAAATGATGAAATAAATTTTGAAAATATTATCACTTCTGAATTATATAAAGTCAATCTTAACGGAACTGCTACCTTGTTTAAAGCAGCTGCTATGTATGCCGGAGAACGAATTTCGCCTGATGGAAATTACATACTATTAACCACTATCCAAAAACCTTTTTCATATGTTGTACCCTTAAACAGATTCCCTTCTAAAACGGTGGTTTATGATAATAACGGGGTAGAGATAAAAGTGGTAAACGAAGTTCCGCTTAATGAAATTATACCAAAAGGCTTCATGGCAGTCAGAAAAGGAAAAAGAGAAATGGCATGGCGAAATGACAAACCAGCTACTCTGTCATACGTTGTAGCTTTAGACGAGGGTGACCCTGCCAATAAAGCAGATTTTAGAGATGAACTATTTTTATGGGAAGCACCATTCACAAAGGATGCCAATACATTATTAAAAATACCTCAACGATTTAACAATATTACCTGGGGTGATGACCATACAGCAATTGTTTCTGATGAGTGGTATGATACTCGAAATACAAAAACATACCTCATAAATCCGTCAAATCCGGATCAACAGCCAAAGGTAATTTCAGACAGGAATTCGCAGGACATCTATTCTGACCCTGGTATTTTTGAAACCAGAAAAAATGCTTATAACAAATATGTATTAGCAATTGAGAATAATACTGCTTATCGAATTGGTGAAGGTTTTACCAAGGACGGGCAATTTCCTTTTATCGATGAGTTTAATCTAAAAACTTTACAAACCAAACGTTTATATACTTCTGCTTATAAAGATAAAAAAGAGGATCTTTTGGAAATTGAAAATTTTAAAACCGGAAAAGTTTTAGTTCAGATCCAATCCAAAAATGACTATCCAAATTATTATTTCAGAAATATCAAAAAACAAAACGCCCTGACTCCAATTACCAGTTTTAAAAACCCGTTTGAAAGCATTAAAGATGTCAGCAAAGAAGTAATTAAATACAAACGTAAAGACGGTGTTGAATTATCAGGCACTTTATACCTGCCGGCAGGATATGACAAAGTCAAAAAAGAAAAATTGCCTTTATTAATCTGGGCTTATCCGGCAGAATACAAAGATAAAAGCAGTGCCGGACAAACAAGTCAAAACCCAAATGAATTTACTTTTCCGTACTATGGTTCATTTGTATATTGGGTAACAAAAGGATATGTTGTTTTGGATGATGCTGCCTTTCCTATAATTGGAGAAGGTACAACAGAACCAAATGACAACTTTATTTCTCAATTAGTTGATAATGCTGAAGCAGCAATAAATGCCGTTGATGCATTAGGATATATTAACCGCAAGAAAGTTGCTGTGGGAGGACATTCTTATGGCGCTTTTATGACAGCGAATTTATTAACCCATTCTAATCTTTTTGCCTGCGGAATTGCACGAAGCGGAGCGTATAACAGAACTCTGACTCCTTTTGGTTTTCAGACTGAACAGCGTAATTACTGGGAAGTTCCATCTGTTTATAATACGATGTCTCCTTTTATGAATGCAGACAAAATGAAAACACCTATTTTATTAGTACATGGAGAAGCAGATAATAATCCTGGAACTTTCACTTTACAAACTGAACGCTATTTTCAGGCATTAAAAGGATTAGGCGCCCCTGCGAGAATGGTAATTCTGCCAAAAGAAGCGCACAGTTATGTTGCTAAAGAAAATATCCTGCACTTACTTTGGGAACAGGATCAATTTCTGGAAAAATATTTAAAAAACTAATGATATTTAGTCTTCTATTCACAAATAAAAAAGTCTCTGATAAACTTCAGAGACTTTTTTGTTTGTGCTTTTTAAACTTTAACCTTTCAGCCAGGCATTTCTTAGTTTTTCTTTTGAAATATCTGTAGCTTTAAAAGTTTCGCTTTCCTCGTATGGTAATTTTACAGTTCCTTTTATAGTTTCATCTTTACCACCACGTTTTATCTGAATAGTAATCGGATCATTTTCTTTCCAGTTTTCACTCTCCCCAATCAGGTCATAAATATTATCCAATGAATACGGTTTCGCATTTATAGACAAAATAACATCTCCAGGTTTAAGATTCAAATTAGTAAAAAACGGATTTAGCTCAAGATCCGGACGCACACTTATTTGTTTTGTTTTTGGATCTACACCTATATACGGCACCTGTCCTTTTAAGAAAACTGATCCTGCCTTTTTCTCAGAAGCTTTGGTTACCCCCACTTTTGCCAAATATTGATCATACGGAATAGGAGTTGTTCCGGCCACGTAAGTTTTTAAAAATTCCCCAACCTCCGGATAAGTCAACTTTGTAATTTTATCAAAAAGTTCATTATCATTAAATGGTTTTTCGACTCCGTATTCCTCAGATAACTTGTGCATTAGATCAAGAATTCCTCGTTCTCCGTTACTTTTTTCCCTGATTATTATATCAATACACATTCCAATCAAAGCCCCTTTTTGATATACATTTAAGTATTGATCTTTATATGGCTGTTCCAAAACATTTTTACTCATTACAGTAAACGACATAGTATCATTTAAACCTTTTGCCTGCTCGATTTTATCAGCAATGCGGGCATAAAATTCAGCTTCATCAATTAAACCCTGATTAATCTGAAAAAGATTTGCAAAATATTCGGTTACACCTTCATACATCCATAAATGTTCAGACATTTTTGGAGCATTATAATCAAAGTACTGAATTTCTTTAGAATGAATAGTTAATGGAGTTACTATATGAAAAAATTCATGAGAAACTACATCTTTCATCGATTCAACCAATTTATCTTTCGGCATTGATTCAGGTAAAACTACAGTTGTAGCAGTTGGATGTTCTAAAGCACCAAAACCATGTGCGTCATCTTTTGCCATACTTGACAGATACAACAAAACTGTATATTTTTTAGTAGCATTTACTTTTCCTAAAAAGTTTTTCTGAGCTGTCATCATTGTTTTCATCTCCGGCGTAATACTTTCTGCCGTAAATTTTCCTGTTGGAGAGTATACAGCAATTAAAATATCCATTCCATTAACGTTGAATGTAGTATAATCAGGCTTAGAATACATGATTGGGTTCTCTACCAAAACAGCATAACGAGAAGTTATAAAAACATCACTTGTTTTGCTTGCATCTTCATCTGTCATTGAAGTTGCTCCCCAAAGTGTTTCAGGATGTGTTATGGTAACTTTATAAGGAATATCTAATTTATCCTGAAAATATCCAACAAAACCATGTGTGTTGACCATAAAGTTGATTCCTGCATTTATGTTTGTTCCTGCTGGCGAAAAGACATCATCATTACCAAAACCGGTTCCTTTTTCAGTATCAAAAGTATCACCCACTAAATAGGTAATCGTTTTTAATTTTTTTGCATCAGAAATAGACCAGGAATTATCATCAATTCTTTTTACATTTAAACTATTTCCTTTAGCATCAAAAGCTTTAAAACCATCTGAATATTTTCCGTAATTATCCGTAGAATAGGTTCCCGGAACAGTTTTAGGAATACTGTAAATTACTTCATCAGTTTTTATTTCAGGTGCAGTAACTGTTACCAAAACTTTATCATCCTTTATATCTGTAAGATTAATATTGACAGCCACATTTTTTTGCGTAGCACCTGAAGTCCCGGTTTTACAGCTCCAAAGTGTAACTGCGAGAGCTAATGTGCAAATTATTTTTTTCATTTATTAAAAGTTTAATTTTTATATAAGTCTTACAAAATGTAAAACTGTTACAGTAAAGATATAAAATAAAAAAACTCCTGCAATTCAGGAGTTTTTGTTTAATCTAATTTATTTTTGATATAATATTTGCCGTCCAAATCTTCATCAAAATCATCTATTTTAACCGGTTTGGGCTTTGGTTTATTTGCAATTGCTTTTTTTTTCCACATCTCAAATTTTTCAAGAGGCATTTTCTTTTTCATTATTTCCAGAACTTCTTTTTCTGACAACCCAAATTCTTTTTTTATAATTTCGAATGGATTCTTTTCTTCTAGTGCCAACGAAACAAGCTTTTCAGTTTGTTCCCAATTCAATTCTTTGCGGTTACTCTTTTTCATCACGTGAAAATTAATTCAAAATAGAGGTTAATGATTAATAGATTGATTTTCAATTTAAGTATCAATATTAATAAAAAAAATAATTAGTTGATCAGATTGAGTATATTTTTTTTATTGATTTCAGCATTTTTTTACGGTATCTGAATTTTGCCTGACATATTTGTAAATTTTATAATTTATAATTTATTCTTAACCCATATATGCATTTTAAAATCTTATAAAATAAAATTTCTACATACAAAAAGAAAACCAATATCTGATTTCCTCTCTCTATTTTTAAAAACTAATATTAAACTATTCATTTTTCATTATTTTGCAATACTGTTTTATAAATAAATCCTGCTGCAATTGCGCCTAAAAACGGAGCAAGCCAAAACAGCCAAACCTGTGACAAAGGCTTACCTCCGACAAAAATAGCCTGAGATAATGAACGTGCAGGATTAACTGAAGTATTTGTAATTGGAATACTGATTAAATGAATTAATGTTAAGGCTAAACCAATTGCAATACCACAAAAACTTGTGTTTGCAAATTTATCTGTAGCACCCAAAATTACTAGCAGGAAAAAAAATGTAAGCACGAACTCAGTAATAAATGCTGATGACATAGAATAACCCTCTGGTGAAAATGCGCCAAATCCATTAGATGCAAAAGCTCCGGCTTTAGTATTGTCTATTGCATTTCCGGCTTTCCCTGACCAGATAATAAACAATGTTCCTGCTGCAGCGAGAGCACCAATACATTGTGCTATAATATACGGAATCAAATCTTTTGCCGAAAATCTTCCACCTGCCCATAATCCAATTGAAACTGCAGGATTAAAATGTCCCCCTGAAATATGCCCGACAGCATAGGCCATTGTTAATACGGTCAAACCAAATGCTAATGAAACCCCAAGAAAACCAATTCCTAATTCAGGAATTCCGGCTGCAAAAAGTGCACTTCCACAGCCTCCAAAAACAAGCCAGTATGTTCCAAAAAACTCTGCAAATAATTTTTTCATAATAAATGGTTTTAATTAATGGTTAGTAATTTAGGTATATTGATATGCCCATAAAATCAACAAAAGCTGTAATGGCATACGCAGCAATAAAATCCATTTTGGCAAACCAAAACCTGCTTTTTTATTTTGATACATGAAAAGATTTGCCGGAAACACTGCAACGAGCAAAGCTATAATTCCCCATGCAGCAAAATGGCTCATGAAAGGAAGAGTGAGAAGAAAACCCAAAATTATTTCGGCGGCTCCACTTATAATATTTAGTAATCCGGGATTTGGAAAATAAGGAGGAATGATTTTAAGATACATCCCCGGAGATCTGAAATGATTAATTCCGGCAACAATATAAAGAAAAGCCATTAGATACAAATGCCAGGGTAAATCCATGATAATCAGATTTTAGCACGAATTTAATAAATTCCAAGGACTTTTACCCGAAAGTATGATTTTTTTTACAAAACAATTGTTTTTCTAAAATTAACATTCATTATAATGATTGCCAAAACAATTAGTACGATTCCGATCCATTGCAAAAAAATGACTTTTTCATTTAATAAAACAAACGCCATCATTACCGAAACCGGCAGTTCAAGAGCAGAAACAATGCTTCCTAATCCAATTCCGGTTAAAGGGAAACCGGCATTCATAAGCATCGGAGGAATTATAGTCCCGAAAAGAGAAAGTACAATCCCCCATTTCAAGAAAATTGAAAAATTAAAAGGTGCATTTTGTGTAGCCAGAGCAAACGAAAAAACAATAACAGAACCACCCAAAAGCATATATAAACTTCTTTGCGCCGAAGAAATTTTGACAGCTATACGGTTTGCTGTAAACATGGTTGTAGTAAATGATGCCGCTGCCAGAATGCCCCAGCCAATTCCACGCCAATCTAACGCAATATTATTATTAAGAATATTAGTTGCTAACACAGTTCCAATAAGAACAATAAAAACAGCAATTATCTTTTGAATTGATGGCAGTTTCTTTTCTAAAACCATTTCAAGCAAAACCCCCATCCAGACAGTCTGCATTAATAAAACAATACCTATTGAAACAGGAATATACTTTACAGCTAAATAATAAAACAAACTAGTCATACCCAATGAAGTTCCGGCCAACATTAAATTAAAAATATTTTTCGTCGTTGCTTTTACTACATTTTCCTTATGCTTTGCTTTTTGAAAAGCATTAATCAACAAAACACCTAAAATGCCTAATATAAATTGAGAAGTAGTAACTTCTGCAGTCGTAAAACCTTCCGCATAAGCCATTTTTACAAATGTAGCCAGCATACCATAACTTGTAGCACCTAAACCAACCAGAAAAACTCCTTTCAGTATATTTTTTTGTGACATTTTACTTTATTTAAAATTGAGCCTGCAAAGATAACACATAGTTTTGGGCTTACTATTCAAAAAACAGAAAAGACAAAATTTTAACTTAAGAGCCTGTTTAAAATTTATTTCTGAAAAATTAAACCTTCAATCAACTTCATTTAAAAAATTTCTTTATTTTGCACCCAAATCTAAAAAACAATGAAAAAATCAATTATTGCATTTATTGCAATTACCTTATTAGCTGTCTCATGTGACAAAAAAGAACCAACTGACAGTGTACATATTACAGGAAACATAAAAGGATTAAAAGAAGGAAAATTATATATACAAAGATATAATGACACAGCTTTGGTAGCTATTGACAGCATTAAGATTGATGGAAATTCAGCTTTTGAAACTACTATAAAATTAGAATCCCCGGAAATGCTTTATTTATTCCTGGATCGTGGCGTTACCAACTCATTAGACAATAACATCATGTTTTTTGCTGAACCGGGAAACATAAATATCGATGCAAATCTTGATAATTTTATTAATGGCGCCAAGATTACCGGTTCAAAAAACCAAGAGCTATATGAAGAATATCAAAAAGTAAACTCCCGCTTTAAAGACGAAAGTCTTTCATTGATAGAAGCAAAATTTAAAGCATTGAAAAGACAGGATCAAAAAGCAATGGATAGCATTGAAGCAAAAGGTAATTCGAATATTAAACGAAAATATTTATTCGCTACCAACTTTGCAATTAACAATAAAGATCATGAAATAGCACCTTATATAGCCTTGGCAGAAATTTATGATATCAATATTAAATTTCTGGATACTATTCAAAAGTCGATGACTCCTAATGTAGCTAAATCATTATACGGTAAAAAGCTAACCAAGTATGTTAATGACATCAAAAAAGAAGAAAAAAAATAATTTGAATATTTTAAACAAAAAAGTCCTGAAAATTTTCAGGCCTTTTTGTTTTATTACAAGACATTAAAAATCATATCGCATAAACCATTGAATCTAAAACTTAATTTATTCCAAAAAAAAACCATCACAAAAAGTGATGGTTTTTTGCTGAGCCGGCGGAGGGACTCGAACCCACGACCTGCTGATTACAAATCAGCTGCTCTAGCCAACTGAGCTACGCTGGCGACTCATTTTAAAGCACAATTATTAATGGTTTTTTTGTCCCAAAAATAAGACTGCCCTTCATTATAACGAAAAACCATCACAAAAGTGATGGTTTTTTTGTTGAGCCGGCGGAGGGACTCGAACCCACGACCTGCTGATTACAAATCAGCTGCTCTAGCCAACTGAGCTACGCTGGCGACTCATTACGGGTGCAAATATAAGGCGGTTTTTGGTTTTTCCAAAATATATTTGAACTTTTTATACTTTTTTTTGGCTTACAATTCGTTGATTTTAGCAATTAATTGATTAGCAGTTTGTTCCAACTCAACATTGATTTGCTTGAAGTGTGCCTTTTTGTTTTCAACATTTTTAGCATTCACTTTTGTGATCAAAGTATCAAAAGCAGCGATTGCCTGATCGATCAAAGCATTCGTTTCAGGTGTAGGATTTCCTGTAGTAGACATTTCAAATAAGTAAATTGCCTCAATAATATCTCCTAATACGAAATTGATGTCTTTCTTTAAATTCTTAACGTTTGCCATTTTATTTTAATTTTAATTTGCGTTTGCAAAAGTACACATAATCTTTATATTAAGCGCTATGAAATATAAATTTCTAAAATTGAAGCCTTTCCATTCAAAATAAATGCATTTATCTCAGCCGGAATCAAAACAGTATCTCCCTTTTCATACACTTCTTTAAAACCATCAAATTCAATTTCAAAAGCCCCTTCTATACACATATAAACCGTAAAAGTCTCTCCTGATTTAGAAACGGAAACCTTATTTCCCAACGGTATAAAATTGGTTGTAAAATAAGGGCAATCAACAACTACATTTGATGTATTCGTTTTTGTTTCGTATTTCTTTTGTGTATCTACTTTATTATAATTTATTGCGTCAAGCGCTAAATCTACATGTAGCTCTCTTGTATTTCCTTGAGCATCTTTACGATCAAAATCATACAAACGATATGTAATATCTGAAGTTTGTTGAATTTCGGCCACAACCAGCCCTGCTCCGATTGCATGAACCGTTCCGGTTTCTAAAAAGAAAACATCTCCAGGTTTAGCTTTTACAGTATCAAGAATAGAACCCAGGTTTTTATCATTAAGATGCTGCAAATACTCTTCTTTGCTGGAATCATTTTTGAAGCCAACAATAATTCTTGCGTCCGGATCAGCCTGTGTTACATACCACATTTCGGTTTTGCCGAATGAATTATGACGTTCTTTGGCTAATTTATCATTTGGATGAACTTGTATAGAAAGATCTTCTCTTGCATCTAAATATTTAAAAAGCAAAGGAAATTGTTTACCGAAACGCTTGTAAACTTCGGTTCCCAAAATTTCGTTTGGCATTTCATCAATAAGCTCCATTAATGATTTACCTTTTAGCTCTCCATTAGCTACAATACTCACATCTCCTTCTACAGTTGACAACTCCCAGCTTTCTCCCGTAATTTTTGAAACAATTGGCTTGTTAAGAATCGTTTTCAGTTTTTCTCCTCCCCAAATTCTTTCTTTTAAAATTGGTTCAAATTGCAAAGGGTATGATTTTGGTTTCATAGTTTTTTTTTGGCTAATATCTTTATTAATACAATATTTATCTAATACTATTTTTTTTAACTTACAATACTAATTCTTTAATTGTATGCAACGCTTTCGGAATATGGCTGGCAGCATTCATACTGTCAAAAATTAAAATTACAAGACCATTTCTGTCAATTACATACGTTACTCTTCCAGGAAGGAGTCCGAATAAATTATTTTTAACTCCAAAAAGATGCCTCAATTTCTTATCTTCATCTGATAACAAAATAAATGGCAACTCATGTTTTTTAGCAAACTTGTGATGGGATTTCACACTATCACTGCTTATCCCAATTACTTCTGCCCCTAAATCTTTAAAATCTTCATATTGATCCCTAAAGCTGCAGGCTTCGGTAGTACAACCCGGTGTATTATCTTTAGGGTAAAAATAAATCACGAGCGGCTTTCGCCCCAAAACACTTTGGCTTTCAAAAATTTCTCCGTGACTATCTTTCGCAGTAAAATTCGGAACTATATCTCCTATTTTTAATGACATGCTTTATTCTCCTTTATAAGTTACAAAATTACGTTCCGTTTCATTCAAAACGATTTCTAAATCAAAATCGGGCTGAATTCTTTTTCTAATTTTATTCCATATCACAACAGCAATGTTTTCAGCTGTTGGATTCAAATCCTGAAATTCAGGAACATCCAGATTCAGGTTTTTGTGATCAAACGGAATTTCCACTTCAGCAAGTATAATATCCGCTAACACTTTTACATCCATTACAAAACCAGTTTCCGGATCAATTTTTCCTGTAACACTTACTGTTAAACCATAATTATGACCATGGAAATTGGGATTATTGCATTTTCCAAAAACTAAATCGTTCTTTTCAGATGTCCAGTCTTTCCTGTGTAATCGATGCGCAGCATTAAAATGTGCCTTTCTTGATATGGTTACTCTCATTTAGGTTTTAGTTAGTAGGTTTTTTATAGTTTGTGGTCCTCTAAATAATGATAAAATTCATCAAAAATTATTTTAAACCAAACAGTGTAAATTTCGGGATGCTTTTCAATATCATCTTTTACATCTTCTATCAACATCCATTTCCAATCCTCTACTTCTTCTAAATTGATGGCTGGACTATCATTATAATATCCAATCATCACGTGATCAAGTTCATGTTCAGTCAAACCATTATCAAAAGGCGCTTTGTATATAAAGTGAAATAGTTCTTTTAATTCGGTTCTAAAACCCATTTCCTCAAACAATCTGCGACTTCCAGCTTCTATATTAGACTCCCCTTCACGTTGATGACTGCAACAAGTATTTGTCCATAGTAAAGGTGAATGGTATTTTTGATGAGCACGCTGCTGTAACATTATTTCATTTTTACTGTTTAAAATAAAAACTGAAAAAGCCCGATGTAAAACCGCTTTCTCGTGTGCTTCTAATTTTGGCATTAAGCCAATTTGCTCATCATTTGTATTAACTAATATTACGTTTTCTTCTATCATAAGGTGTGTTGATGTAACAAAAATACGAAAAAAGAAATGGCTTGAAAATTTCAGAAAAGATTGTGAAAAGTTTAACTAAGCCTGATTTTATTATACTTTATTGATTTTCAATATCATATTTCATTATTTTTTCAAAAAAAACCTTTTAAAACCAAGCTTTTAAAACTACAACTATATATTTTTACGTAAATAAACAAAAAGTTAAAACACACTTAAATATATCTGAATTACAATGTAAAGATATTTCTGCATGAAATCTCATCGTATCTTTGGAATTCAGATTAATCTCCAAAAACATGAAATCAAAAAATCTCATCAGCCTATTCTTCCTAATGCCTCTTTTCATTTTGCAGGCTTGCGGACAAAACACTAAAAAAGAACCTGAAAATAAAGTTGTGGAAAACAAAATCAACAAACCCGGAAATCCTTATTATTCAAATACAGCTACAACCAAATTAAATGTTAGCGATGCAGAATGGAAAAAAGTTTTACCCGAAGATGTTTATGCTGTCATGAGAGAAGCAGATACAGAAAGACCTTTTACAGGAAAATATTGGAGCACAGATGAGAAAGGAACTTATTATTGCGTCTCATGCGGAAATAAACTTTTTAGATCAACAACAAAATTTGCGAGCAGCTGCGGGTGGCCAAGTTTTTTCGAACAAGACAATAAAAAAAGTGTTGTTTATAAAAACGACAACTCTCTTGGAATGGAAAGAATCGAAGCTCTCTGCGGAAGATGTAATGGCCATCTAGGTCATTTATTTGATGATGGCCCGGCACCTACAGGAAAACGATATTGCATGAACTCGATTGCCCTTGACTTCATTCCTGATTCTAAAAAATAAATATTATATATATGAAAAACATAATTTCATGTTTACTGATAGCATTCACGCTTAATGGATTTGCACAGGAAAACAAAACAAAAAGCACTTCTAATCTGGAAAACATTACTCTTGGCGGAGGATGTTATTGGTGCGTTGAAGCTGTTTATGAAAATTTAGAAGGTGTAAAATCTGTAGTTTCAGGTTTTTCAGGAGGAAAAACTGCAAATCCTACTTACGAAGACGTTTGCACAGGAACAACCGGTCATGCGGAGGTAGTACAGATTACGTATGATAAAAATATTACCGACATCAATGAAATCTTCAAAGTCTTCTTTACGGTTCATGACCCGACAACATTAAACAGACAAGGTGCAGATATAGGAACTCAATACCGATCTGTAATTTTTTATAAAAATGAGGAACAAAAAAAAGCAGCTCAACGTATTATTAATGACCTTAATAAAGCAAAAGTTTACGACAGCCCTATTGTTACAAAAATCGAACCTCTTACAAAATTTTACAAAGCCGAAAATTATCATCAGAATTATTACCAAAACAACACAAACCAACCGTATTGCAAGATGGTAATTCAGCCAAAAATAGAAAAATTTGAAAAAATTTTTAAAGCTAAATTAAAAAAGAAACCTTAAAATAAAGATCTTATCTTCAAATAATTACAAACAAAAAAGTCTGTATCAAATACGACACAGACTTTCTGTTTTTTATTAAAAAATCAGATTCTTAGTGAGTAACATCTAAAGAATAAAATTTCACATTTGCATAAGCTCCGGTTTCATCACCCTGAAGATTACATCCTACAGTAAAATAATTATCAAATGAATTCCATAACTTATAATCACCTCCGGAATATACCTTTTTTTCACCATTTACACTAACCTCCATCTTTCCATCACTAATTTCAATTTGAAATGTAAATTTGTCAAAACCAACTTTATTTTTAAATATATAACCATCATCATCAATCCAGGAATCTTCTTTTAAAATATCAACTCCTGTAATAGAGGGATCAGCAAGTCTTTTTGATCTTAATTTTACATATCCATTATCCCAAAAAACTTTTAAGATTGACGGGGCAGATTTATCTTTTGCACCAATTTGATTAACCTGATCTTCTTTTAATCTGCCACCTATTTGGGCAAATATAACACGTGGGTGCTGATCGTTCTTTTTATAAATCTCTCCCATTTTAAGCGACGCTTTTAATTTAGCTCCTTGTTTAAAAGACCAGCTTGCATCTCCTCCAAATGAATTTTGCTCTTTTAAATCTGTTTTATTAAAAGATCGTTTGGATTTTATTGAAGGATAAACATAAAAAACCAAAGATCTATCAGTCAGGTCATTGAACATGAATTTTTGGATTTCCACATTTTCAGCATAATCCAAAATTTTTGGCGCTTTATATGTAGTAACAGAACCTTCAGGAATTGTTAATTTCCATAAAGTCAAATCTATTTTTGGTGCTTTTTGAGCATGAATTAGAAAAGTAGTACTTGTTAATAGTAATAAAAGATAAGTTCTAATTTTTTTCATTTTTTTGCTGTTTTTGGATTAAAATAATATTTGATTTAAGAGAAATACGCAGGGAAAAAATAAAATCAAGTTCAAAATATTTTTTTCAGAATAATTTTTTTTGCATATTTTTCTTTGTAATCGATTGCATAAAAATATATTTTTTTTTTAATATTCTTATATTTTTTTTAAATTTTTTTTTTATTCCTTAAAAAAAACAGTTTAAAAATAACAATTCATGATTAAAAATCAAAAATAAATAAACATCATTAAGAAATAACAGAAAGAAATAGCAAATCATTGAATAATTTAAAATAGAAAACTATGGATTTTTTAAATGAAAAACCTATAATTAACTAAAAAAAACAGAATTACAAAGTAATTACATACAAAAAAAATATGTGATTATGAATTTTTTACTCTTACAAAAGAAAAAAAAATTAAAAACAGAATGTAACAAATGTTTGTTTGTTTTTACACACAAGTGTAAAATTGACATTTATTACATAAATAAACATCAGCTAAATTGATTAATATAGTTTATCTATTTTTATTTTAATAATGTCTGATAATTCTAAAATCCTTTCTGAATCACTTTTATTTACTACAAAAAATAAATAATTATCCCCACCTGTATCGTAAGTCATTAATTCAAAATCTAATTTTCCTAAAGCAGATTGAATATACGGAAATAATTCATGACTATATGTTTCTTCCGGGTATTCAAAATTTAAATCCTCACCAATCATTTCAGAAATAAAATATTCAGCATCTTCGGGATCAAATTTCCAGTCGCTGTTCCATGCATTTATACTTTCAAAAAAATCGAAATGACCTTCAACTTGTGCATGATACTCTTTTGTTTCTTTTTGAAAATCTTTAAACAGCTTTTTAGAATGTTTCGTCAGTAGTTTTTGATCTACATTCCCTCTTGAAACCAGCTTTATAAACTCTTCAAAAGTTTCTGCTGTAACTTCTTCTGCTTGTAGTAAATTCTCTGAAGAAATCAGCTCAATATCTTTCGGAATTTCAATATTCATATATTGACAAATCCCCTGCAAAACAGTTTTAAAATCTTTGATGCCAATTTCCTGCGTTTCATTTTTTGGATTATTAAAATTCAGATACTCTGAGTCCAACAAACCTTTTGTATAATCTATAAAATGACCACTTGAATATAAAATCTTAAAATCGTTTATTTCTGTACTGTTTGTACAGCAAAAAAAGATGACAAAGTTATTCAGAATACGTTTAAAATGTGTTTTCATCTGCATACCTGGTACTGAATAAAACTGAATATGAATAAAATCATATTCCAGGCCTTCTTGTATATTTTCTTCAGAAACACCACCGATATCAATCTTTTTATAAAGTTCATTTAAAACTTCATAAGCGTTATTGAAACCCGCTTTTTTAATTTCTGTATGTCCGTCGTTATGATCAAACGAACCTGGGAAATAGAATAAATTAACCGATATTGTTTCCTGAATCCCTTTTATTTTGAATTCAAGACTTCCATTTTGATTATATAAGTATGAATAAATTGGCTCAATAACATCAAAAGAAATTATTGATTTTGGTTCATTGTTTCTATTAAATAAATTTGATAAAAAGTTTTTCATAGCAGTTAATTATTATTCACATGTTGTATCTCTAAAGTAATAAGAAATACAGACATTAAATATTTTCTGCTCTAAAATTATTTTAAAGTTTCCGCAATCATCAAAGCACATTTTTCACCATCAATTGCCGCAGAAATAATTCCCCCCGCATAGCCCGCTCCTTCTCCACACGGATATAAACCTTTTATTTGCAAATGCTCGTAAGTAATAGGATCTCTTGGAATACGAACCGGTGATGAAGTTCGGCTTTCCGGTGCATGCAAAATTGCTTCGTTGGTCAAATAACCCCGCATGGATTTTCCGAACTCTTTAAACCCTTCACGCAAAATTTGCGATAAAAATCCTGGAAAAACCTGCCCCATTTCTACCGAAGTGATTCCGGGAACATAAGATGTTTTTGGTATATCTGCTGACACTTTATTCTGAGTAAAATCAATCATACGCTGTGCCGGAACTTTTTGCGTTCTTCCTGCTAAATGCCATGCTTTTTGTTCAATACTTTTTTGAAATTCCATTCCGGCCAAGGCGCCAAATTTTGCAAAAGGTTTAAAATCTTCTAATTTCAATTCAATTACAATTCCGGAATTTGCCGTTGCCTGATCACGCTTAGAAGGCGACCAGCCGTTTGTAACAACCTCTCCCGGACTTGTGGCACAAGGAGCAATTACACCTCCGGGGCACATACAAAATGAATACATTCCGCGTCCGTTAACTTGTTTTACAATAGAATATGGCGCGGGGGGTAAATGTTCACCACGATAATCACAACTATATTGAATACTGTCAATTAATTGCTGAGAATGCTCTGCGCGTACACCCAATGCAAAAGGTTTTGCTTCAATAAAAATTTTCTTTTTATCTAATAACTCAAAAATATCACGTGCAGAATGACCCGTTGCCAAGATCAATTTATTGGCAAGAATCGTATCTCCATTTTGAGTTACAATTCCTTCAACTTCATTGTTTTTTAATAAAATATCGGTCACACGGGTATCAAACAAAACCTGACCACCAAATTCGATTATTTTGTTACGAATGTCTTCGATTATTTTAGGTAATTTATTGGTCCCAATATGAGGATGCGCTTCTACCAGAATATCTTCTGATGCTCCAAAAGCTACTAAAAGTTCTAAGATTCTGGTAACATCACCACGCTTTTTAGAACGAGTATATAATTTCCCATCTGAATAAGTTCCTGCGCCACCTTCTCCAAAACAATAATTAGAATCTTCGTTTACTATATGTTCGCGATTTATTGCTTTTAAGTCACGTCGGCGTCCGCGCACGTCTTTTCCTCGTTCGATTACAATTGGCTTTAGTCCTAATTCAACTAATTGCAAAGCTGCAAAAAGTCCTGCCGGACCTGCACCAACAACAATTACTTCCTGCGCTTTTGAAACGTCTTTATATACAGGAAGTTCAATTTTAGATTCCTGAAATGGTTCTCCTTTTAAATAAATAAATACTTTTAAATTGATCTTTATCGCTTTTTGCCGCGCATCAATTGATCGCTTCAGAATCGAAACATGTTGAATTTCCTGGGGAGATACTTTTATTTGTTTGGACAAATAGTCTTTTAGCAATAATTCATTTGCTGCTATTTCGGGAGTTACCTGAAGTAAAAGTTCTCTTGGCATTGTATTTTATTTATTCGATTAGCTTTTCTATTTATGAAAAGAATATGCAAAAATAACATTTTGAAGTGAGACTTTGTACCTTTGTGTCTTTGAAACTTTACACCTATAATAATGTCGAGAAAAATAAAACTAATTTGGGATTTTCGTGGTCCTGCTTCTGCAAAAACAGCGGAACATCATGAAATTCATTTGAAAGAATATATCGCAATCGAAAAACTCCCCTTAAATATAACGGGTTTTGAAGTCATCACCGAAATGCTGGCAATTGCTTTTATGGTTGTTACTGATGAAAACATGATTCAGGTAAGAGATGCTTTGAAACCACATCGAGGAGAACTGTATTCTGAGTAAGATGTAAATAAAAAATTCCAAATTCAAACTGAAAATTCAGTTTGAATTTGGAATTTTTTATTTTTTTAGGGATTAGAAACTAATTTTGTAGTCACTAAAGGTATAACTTTCATTTTTTTCTCCTGACATCTTAACACTTTTAAAATCTACCACTTCATCCTCATTTTTTACATTGTATATGTATATTTCAGGATCTTTTGCATTGGATGAAAGTTCATAGAATTTTCCTTTTTCTGTCCACCATTTCCCTTTTTCTGTAAAAGTTTCTATTTGACAGTCCTGCTTTGTTGTAAACATAATAACATAGGTGCCATTTTCAAATCTTTGCTGTATCCAGTGTTTTTCTACGCCTTCAATTTGTTTCTCAACTTCGAAACCTTTCCAAACACCAATTAATTTTGAGTCTTGTTCTTTTAGATTAGATGAAAAACTAAAAATTAAGAGTGATAATAAAATCAAACCTACTGGCGCAAATAATAAGGAAGCTTTTTTCATAAAATTAATTAACTGGTATTTCAATTGTTTTCATATAATCATTTAAAAAGATAAACATAAAAGATTCTACTTCTTTATCTGCTTTGTAAGCAGCTTCTTTTTCATTCAAATATTTATTTTCTTTCTTTTTGTTCTTTGAATTTCCAGAAATGCTCAAATCCAGCTTTTTATCAACATCAGCTGTCATTTCTTTAAATTCTTTTGCTTTTTGTTGGTATTCTTCAGTTTTCTTATAGTATTTAAAATAATCCTTTTTATAATCCATAAATTCCTGAGCAGTTAACTTTTTAGATTTTACCTTAACTCCATCTTTTAATTCTATAAGATTGTAATTTTCATACAAAGAACTATACCCCATATGAACATACTGCAATATTTTTCCAGAAGGGCAAATCAAAAGGCCGGAATAATAACTGCATTCAAAATTTTTATTTTCACCAAAAATGTTCTTATATATTGACGTCAAAAAGAAATGAGAATTTCCCTTATCATCTTCTTTGTATTCTTCTTTATAAATATTTTCAACAACTAATTTCCCATCCAAAAATTTAAAATAAGCAATATAACCTCTCCAATTAGCACTGGACGTTAAGGTAATTAAATTTGCAGGAATTGGATGTTCCTTAAAATAACCTTCTAATGGATTTGATTGTATGCTTAAAGTGTCCTTTTCTACTATTAAGTAATCTGGAACTTGGGCTGTCGCAAATAAATTTACCGTTGGAAGAAGAAAAATAAAGGTAAAAAAAAACTTTAAACTCATAGAAACATTTTAGTTTGCAACCTCACTAATAAACTTAATTCGCATCAGTCGTAATTCATCAATATCATATTCTCCATCGAATTCTTTAAGTGCATCTTCGATTTTATCGGATTCTGATTCCATGAAATAATCGTGAATTTCTTCCTGCTGATCATCATCAAGCATATCATCAACCCAATATTTGATATTTAACTTGGTTCCTGCATACACAATCATTTCCATTTCTTTAATCAAGGCATCCATGGAAAGTCCTTTGGCAGAAGCAATGTCACTTAATGGTAATTTTCGATCTATATTCTGAATAATATACAATTTATTAGCTGAATTAACTCCGGTTGATTTTACCACTAAATCATCGGGGCGAATAATATCATTATCTTCTACATATCGACTAATTAAAGCAACAAAATCGTTACCATATTTCTTGGCTTTTCCTTCCCCAACTCCATGAATATTATACAATTCTGTTAAAGTAATCGGGTATTTTAAAGCCATATCCTCAAGAGAAGGATCCTGAAAAACGACAAAAGGAGGAACTCCAAGTTTTTTGGCTACTTTTTTACGCAATTCACGTAACATCCCCATCAAAACTTCATCTGCAGTTCCTGATGATTTTCCAGCAGTGACAATAGCTTCATCTTCAGATTCATTATATTCATGATCTTCAGACATCATAAAAGAAACTGGTTTTTCAATAAAATCCAATCCGTTTTTGGTGATTTTAACTACTCCATAAGTTTCTATATCTTTAGATAAATATCCTGCTACGAGAACTTGTCGAAGAAGTGCCATCCAATATTTTTCGTCGTGGTCAGATCCTGAACCAAAAAACGACTGCGTATCTGTTTTATGTGCCTTAATAACCGCATTTATACGGCCAATTAAAGTAAATACAATTTCCTTTGATTTGTAAATATGCTTCGTATCGCGAACAATTTCCAACAACTTAACCACCTGATCTTTCGCTTCAATTTTGTTTTTAGGATTTCGCACGTTATCATCCATATCAGCCCCATCGCCATTATCCGGAAATTCTTCACCAAAATAATGCAAAAGAAACTTTCTTCTTGACATCGAGGTTTCGGCATAAGCTACAACTTCCTGCAACAAAGCAAAACCAATCTCCTGTTCGGCAACTGGTTTCCCAGACATGAATTTTTCTAGCTTTTCCACATCCTTATAAGAGTAGTAAGCCAAACAATGTCCTTCTCCTCCATCACGTCCGGCACGACCTGTTTCCTGATAATAACTTTCGAGAGATTTTGGAATATCGTGATGAATTACAAAACGAACATCCGGTTTATCGATTCCCATCCCAAATGCGATTGTTGCAACCACCACATCTACATCTTCCATCAAAAACATATCCTGATGTTTGGCACGGGTTTTTGCATCTAAACCTGCATGATAAGGAACAGCACTGATTCCGTTGACTTGCAAAACCTCAGCAATCGATTCTACTTTTTTACGACTCAGGCAGTAAATAATTCCTGATTTTCCTTTATGCTGTTTAATAAATCGAATAATATCCGACTCAATGTTTTTAGTTTTTGTACGTACTTCGTAATATAAATTTGGTCTGTTGAAAGATGCTTTAAAAGTACTCGCATCTGACATATCAAGGTTTTTCAGAATATCTTCCTGAACTTTTGGAGTTGCAGTAGCAGTAAGTCCTATAATAGGAACCTGTCCTAATTGTTTGATGATGTTTTTCAGATTTCGATATTCAGGTCTGAAATCATGACCCCATTCTGAAATACAATGCGCTTCATCAATTGCTACAAATGAAATAGGAACACTTTGTAAAAAAGCCACATATTCTTCTTTTGTTAAAGATTCCGGCGCAACATATAAAAGTTTAGTTAAACCAGATGTAATATCTTTTTTGACCTGAGCAATTTCTGTTTTTGTGAGAGATGAATTAAGTACGTGTGCAATTCCATTTTCAGAAGAAAGACTTCGAATAGCATCAACCTGATTTTTCATTAAAGCAATTAGAGGAGAAACAACGATTGCTGTTCCATCCTGAATTAAAGCAGGTAGTTGATAACAAAGAGATTTACCACCCCCGGTTGGCATAATGACAAAAGTATTTTTTCTATTTAAAATACTTGTAATAACTTGTTCCTGCAAACCCTTAAATTGGCTAAAGCCGAAATACTTCTTTAATTCTTTATGTATTTCAATTTCGTTTGAATTCATTCTTTATATTAATGGTATTTTGTATAAATTTGCATCATAAAGATACGAATTTCTTTCACATTCACAAATTTTAACTTTCCTGTTTTGATTACAAAAGAAAATATTTTAGCTATCGCAAAAAAAACAATACTCTCTGAAAGTGAGGCAATTACAAAATTAATTGATTTTCTTGATGAAAATTTTTACGAAGCAACACAACGCATCTACCAAACAAAAGGCAGATTAATTGTTACAGGAATCGGAAAAAGCGCCATTATTGCGCAAAAAATGGTTGCCACATTCAATTCTACCGGAACCCCTTCTATGTTCCTTCATGCTTCTGAAGCGATCCATGGAGATTTAGGAATGATACAAAATGACGACATTATAATTTGTATTTCAAAAAGCGGAAATAGCCCGGAAATTAAGGCCTTAGTTCCTTTACTAAAACGCTTTGGAAATATTTTGATTGGAATGACAGGAAATATAACTTCGTTTTTAGCAAAAGGTTCTGATTATGTTTTAAACACCACTGTTGATATGGAAGCGTGCCCCATAAATCTTGCTCCTACAAACAGCACAACAGCACAACTTGTCATGGGTGATGCACTTGCAGTCTGCCTTATGGAAATGCGTGACTTTAAACCCGAAGATTTTGCCGTTTATCACCCAGGGGGCGCTTTAGGCAAAAAATTATTACTGCGTGTAAAAGATATGATTGAGAATTCCTTAAAACCTATGGTTTCGCCGGACACATCTGTTAAAAAGGTAATTTTTGAAATCTCCGAAAAAAGACTTGGTGTAACTGCCGTTATCGAAAATGATAAAATAATAGGAATTATAACAGATGGGGACATTAGAAGAATGCTGAACGACAGAGATTCGATTGCAGATTTAACCGCCAAAGATATTATGAGTAAAAATCCAAAATTAGTTTCTTCAAATACCATGGCTGTAGATGCCCTGAATATTTTGGAAGATTTTTCGATAACACAATTGATTGTTTCTGACGATGGCCAATACAAAGGAGTATTGCATTTACATGACATTTTAAAAGAAGGAATTGTATAATGACAAAGAAAAACCTTAACGAAATGTCTTTTTTAGATCATCTTGAAGAATTAAGATGGTTATTGGTAAGAAGTACAATTGCCATACTTGTAATGGCTTTTTTTACCTATTTTATTAGCGATTATCTGTTCGATGTCATATTATTAGGACCTACAAGACCTTCATTTTTTACCTATCAATGGTTTTGCGACTTATCACATCAATTAGGATTTGCTGACAGCATTTGTATTACTGAAATGAATTTTATAATTCAAAATACTGAAATGGAAGGTCAGGTTAACATATTTGTATGGATGTGTATTTTATGCGGATTTATTCTGGGTTTCCCTTATATATTATGGGAGATATGGAAGTTCATCAGTCCTGCTTTATATGAGAAAGAAAGAAAAAATGCAAAGTTGTTTATTTTTGCCTCTTCATTACTTTTTTTCTTAGGTGTTATATTTGGCTATTATGTGGTAATTCCAATGTCAGTAAATTTCGTTGCCACGTTTTCGGTGAGTGATGTTGTCCAGAACCAATTTACCTTATCCTCTTACATGGGAATGGTAAAAACAAGTATTCTGGCTAGTGGATTATTTTTTGAGTTACCAATCATTATTTATTTTTTAACCAAATTAGGCTTGGTAACACCTGATTTTTTAAGAAAATACTGGAAATATGCTGTAGTTATCATTCTTATTGTAGCTGCAATCGTTACTCCCCCAGATGTTGTAAGTCAAACAATTGTAGCGATACCAATGTTAATTATATACGAAATTAGTATTCTTATATCCAAAATTGTTTATAAAAACAAAGAAAATGTCTGATATTATTCAAGAATTTAACGACTATCGTTCTAAAATGAACGAAAAATTACTGGCTGATAACAATAAAATTGTAAAGCGAATTTTTAATCTTGACACTAATGCCTATGCACCAGGAGCTTTGGATGTAAAAACAAAAGAACTTTTAGGTTTAGTGGCTTCTGCTGTTTTACGATGTGACGACTGTGTAAAATATCATTTAGAAACAAGTCATAAAGAAGGAGTAACCAAAGAAGAAATGATGGAAGCAATGGGAATCGCAACTTTGGTTGGAGGAACAATTGTAATTCCGCATTTAAGAAGAGCATATGAATTTTGGGAAGCTCTTGAAGAAGCAGGTAATTAGACAATGAGATAATTAGTCAATTAGATAATTTTAAACATGATTTGTTAATTCTCTTAATTGATTAATTTATTTTAACTTATTTTGCCTCTCTCAAAGATAAAAAATATATTTCTACAGAATTGAATTATCTAATTATCCAATTGACACATTATCTAATTAAACAAAAATGAAGCTAAGAGCCGATAATTTAATCAAAACCTATAAAGGCCGCAGTGTTGTAAAAGGAATTTCCGTTGAAGTAAATCAGGGAGAAATCGTTGGGCTTTTGGGGCCAAATGGTGCCGGGAAAACAACCTCTTTTTACATGATTGTGGGATTAGTAAAGCCAAATCAGGGAAACATTTATCTGGATGATTTGAATATTACCGATTATCCAATGTACAAACGCGCACAACAAGGAATTGGTTATTTAGCACAGGAGGCTTCCGTTTTTAGAAAACTAAGCATTGAAGATAATATCTTAAGCGTTTTACAATTGACTAAACTTTCAAAGGAAGCACAGATTGCAAAAATGGAAAGTTTAATTGAAGAATTCAGTTTAGAACATATTCGTACCAATCGTGGTGATTTACTTTCAGGAGGAGAACGACGACGTACTGAAATTGCTCGTGCCTTGGCCACAGATCCAAAATTCATTTTATTAGACGAACCTTTTGCAGGAGTTGACCCAGTTGCGGTTGAAGATATCCAGAGAATTGTAGCTCAGTTAAAAAACAAGAATATTGGAATCTTAATTACCGACCACAACGTTCAGGAAACTTTGGCTATCACAGACAAAACCTATTTAATGTTTGAAGGTGGAATTTTGAAAGCAGGAGTTCCGGAAGAATTAGTTGAAGACGAAATGGTTCGCCGTGTTTACCTTGGGCAAAATTTTGAGCTGCGTAAGAAGAAATTGGAATTTTAAAAATAATTTATAGTAAAATAGTAATGGGAAGAACTAAAACATTTATTTTAATTCTTCCCATTTTTCTTTTCACTACTCTTTACAAAAAAAACTAATCGACTGTGATGAACTGCAATTGTTGTAGATCACCATTATAAATGTTTATATCTACAGTACGATCAATTCCTGGTACATTTGCTTTTTCTGTAAACTGCCAAAATAACCAGTCATCTTCAATTTTTTCTCTGTAGAAATTATAATTGGCTATCCAAAATAAATATTCCCCAAATTCATCTTTTAAAAAATCTGAATAATAACGCTCCCCTGTATAAATGATTGGGCGTACTTTGTAATGATCTTCTACTTTTAAAAGCCAGCGTTTCAATCCTTTTTTCAAACTATCCAAAGATTGATTTTTTGGCAATTTTTCTATATCCAAAACTGGAGGCAAATCACCTTTTTCAAGTTTAACCGTTTTAATAAAAAGATCGGCCTGTTCAATAGAATTTTCGTTTGGCCTGTAATAATGATAAGCCCCACGGATCATTTTATTTTTTTTGGCACCAATCCAATTTCGTTTAAACTGAAAATCTTTTCTGTCTCTTCCTATAGTTGCTCTTATAAACACATAATCAAGAGGATATTTTTGTTCTAAAGTATCTACATAAGACCACCTAATTTCGCCTTGATACTCAGACACATCCAACCCTATTGATTTTCCTTGATGTTTTGCCAGTACCTGAAAATTACGAATATCTGACAATCGTTTATCTTCAATTTCTTTTTCGGACAGCTTATTAGTTTTAAAACCAAAATAATACGCTAATCCGCGACGGTAATGATAAACTGCAAAAACAAACAATAATGCAAATAGGGATAAAAAAACAAAACGCAGTATCTTACCAAAGAATGATCTTCCTGATTTTTTGGACGTGGTTTTGCGATAAGTCGTTTTTCTTGCCATTGATAAACTACTTTTTCAAAAACGTATTATTTACAACCGATAATAGCACATAGAAAATAATAATTAAAGGAATAGCAATATAATGAATCACTAAAACCAATACGATTGAAACTAATAAGAACACTATTTGCAGAGCATTATCTTTAAAATTAAACTTCTTAATTTTTAATGAGAATAATGGGACTTCGGCATTCAGGATATAAGCGCTACACAAAACAATACCCAATAAAACCCAGTGATTTGTTAAAATTTCGAATACCATTAAGGAATCTGAATGTTCAATTACTAAAGGTAAACTCAAAATAAAAAGAGCGTTTGCGGGTGTTGGTAATCCTATAAACGAATCTGTTTGGCGAATGTCGATATTAAAATTTGCTAATCTATAGCAAGAACCTAAAGTCACAATAAATCCTAAAAAAGGAATAAAAGCAGATGCAATCACGTCATGCGGATGAGCGCTTTTTACAAATAAACTATACATAACATATCCCGGCACGACTCCACTGGTTACCATATCCGCCAAAGAATCCAACTGCAAACCAAGCGGGCTTGAAACTTTAAATAATCTGGCAAAAAAACCATCAAAAAAATCAAAAAATATTCCTAAACAAACCATATAAAACGCCATTTCATAATTTTGTTCAGAAACAAAAACTACGGCAATACAGCCACAAAAAAGATTGATTAGTGTAATTAAATTAGGAATGTGTTTTTTAATATTCATCTTTTATAATTTTGAAGATCCAAGGAGCAAATTTAGCATAATAAGTCAATCTTATCTGCGTTTTTAATAGAGTTTTTTATTCTAATATTCGACTTTTATATTATTTATGAAAAGGAAGAAATAAGCTCGGTAAAAAATTATATTTTTGGTAAAAATTAAAACAAGCCTAGGTTTGAAAAAATAAATACGTTGAAAAAAATCTTAGTATTTTTATTGTTTTGGAATTGTGCTTCCCATTATGCACAGACTGTTCGAAAATATTCGAACGAGTTTATGAATATTGGAGTTGATGCAGCAGCTTTGGCAATGTCAAGCGCTGTTGTTGCTTCGACAAATGATGTTAATTCTGTTTATTGGAATCCGGCAGGTTTGACAAATCTTGAGGATCACCAAATTTCATTAATGCATGCCAATTATTTTGCAAATATTGCTCAGTACGATTATATTGGATATGCAATTCCAATTGATGACAGAAGTGCCTGGGGAATTTCAATGATTCGTTTTGGGGTAGATGACATTTTAGATACAACAGAATTAATAGATAATCAGGGCAATATTGATTACAACCGTATCAGTTTATTCTCGACAGCTGATTATGGTTTTACATTTTCGTATGCCCGAAAACTGCCAATTGAAGGATTTCAGTACGGTGTAAATGCCAAAGTCATTCGCCGTGTAATTGGTAAATTTGCTAATTCCTGGGGATTTGGATTTGATTTTGGCCTACAGTTTGAAAGAAACGGCTGGAAATTTGGATTGATGTTACGAGATATTACAACTACTTACAATGTTTGGAATATTGATGAAGAAGAATATAAGAAAATCTCAGATGCTATTCCCGGAGAAAATCAGGAGTTACCGGAAAGTACTGAGATTACATTGCCAAAAGCACAATTAGGAATTTCTAAAAAGTTTGAATTTCATAATGATACGAGTCTTTTGGTTGCAACAAACCTAAATATGCGTTTTGAACAGACTAACGATATTATTTCATCCAATATTGTGAGCATTGATCCTGCACTTGGACTTGAATTTGGTTATACTGAGCTTGTTTTTTTAAGAGGAGGAGTAGGAAACTTTCAAAACGTGACGCAATTAGACAATACAGAGAAATTAAATTTTCAGCCTAATATTGGGCTTGGCTTTAAATATAAAGGAATCCAGGTTGATTATGCTCTTACAGATTTAGGAAACCAAAGTACTGCTCTATATTCTAATATTTTTTCGCTTAAAGTAGACTTAGGAATCTTTAGATAAGATTTATTATTAAAAAAATCCAGCCATGAGAGGTTTTACGTTTCGAAAAATAATGTTTTTATTACTGATGTTCAATTTTAGTTTTGGACAAAGTTTACCCTTATCAAAAGAAGCACATGTAAGTGTATTAACTTGTGGACTTGGCAATGAATCTTATTCCTTTTTCGGACATACTGCAATTCGTGTAGCAGATACTGCAAACAATATTGATGTTGTATACAATTATGGCGCATTTGATTTCAGAACTCCAAACTTTGTGGCCAAATTTGCAAAAGGCGATTTACAATATTTCGTAATTGCACATTCTTATGCTGATTTTATAAATGAATATAATTACGAAAAAAGAAGTGTCTTTGAACAAGAACTGCTTATTTCACAAGAGGCAAAACAAAAACTTTTTGACAATTTAAATACTACTCTACTTTCCGAGGATCGTTATTACACCTATAAATTTATTGATAAAAACTGTACTTCTATGGTGGTTGATGTCATTAATAAAACATTAAAAAAAGACGTAATTACCAAAAAGGAAAATACGGATAAAACATACAGAAGCGTTTTATTTCCTTATTTTGACGGTCATTTTTATGAAAAGTTAGGAACGAGCATCATTTTTGGGACAAAAGTAGATCAATTAAGCACTAAAATATTTCTGCCTTTTGAGTTAAAAAATAGTTTAGAAAAAACAACTTTTGAAAATCATGCTTTTGTAAGCAAAAGCAAAACATTATTAGATTTTAAAAAAGAAACACCGGATTCGTGGTGGAATAACGTTTACAGTTATATTATTTTACTTGGTTTTATTGTCCTTATAAACAAAAAATTTATCGATAAAATTTATTTATTTATTTTGTCTGTAATGGGAATCTTTTTTTTCTCAGTTGGTTTTTATTCTTTTCACCAAGAACTGGCAATGAATTATAACATCTTGTTATTTAGCCCATTTTTATTGATTTTAATTATTTTATCAGCATTTAAAAATAAAAAATGGACCTATAAATTCGCTGTACTGCATTTGGTTTTATTACTTATTTATACACTCTTTATAATTAACAAAGCACACTTTTTTATTGTTTTACCAATGATTTTTACCAGCGGGATAGTTTTGGTAAGAGTTGCCATCAGAAATAAAAAAAGAATTCCGATAATCATTTAAAATTACTTACTGTCCTCTATAGAATAAAACTGTTGTAATGGTTCTAAAAGTAATACTCAGATCAAGGAATATGCTTCGATGTTTTATATAATACAAATCATATTGCAGTTTTATAAGACTTTCCTCTATAGATTCACCGTATGAATAATTAACCTGTGCCCAGCCTGTAAGCCCGGGCCTTATGACGTGTCTGGTTTCATAAAACGGCATTATATCTGCAATTTCTTTTACAAAAAATGGCCTTTCGGGTCTTGGGCCAATTACAGCCATATCCCTTTTCAAGACATTAATAAACTGAGGTAATTCATCAATTCTTGTTTTACGCATGAATTTTCCAAACGGTGTGATTCTTTTATCATTTGATGTCGCAAAAACAGCTCCATTAGTTTCGGAATTTTCAGTCATTGTCCTAAACTTATAGATTTGAAATATTTTTCCGTATTTACCAACTCGCTCCTGTGTATAAAACAGAGGTCCTTTATTCCAAAAGATATTGGCTATAAAAATGAAGGGAATAAAAACAGCGCAAAAACACAAACCCATTAAAGAAAAAATGGTTTCAAGAATACTTACCAATAATAGATATAACTTATTATTGTTACTCCTGCTAAAGGGGAAAAAACGATAAAAATCCCGAGAAATATATTGAACGGGAATTCGTTGCGTTTTACTTTCATAAACCTGGGTATATTCTCTAATAATATTTCCTGATTCAAGCAAATGAAGCAATTTTTGGTATAAATCGGAAGTAATTCCTTCTGTTTTTTGAGAAGCGATAACAATTTCAGAGATATTATTTTTACTTACAAAACTTAACAAATCACTCTTTTCAATTTCTTTAATGTAATTTAAAGAAAAATCCTCTTCGGCAGAATAATCAGCATTTACAAAACCAATAATCTTATAATGAGGATCAACGTTTTCCAGACCCAAAACGAGTTCGTCTGCCTGATGCTTGTTACAAATTAAAATTACATTTTGCGAAAATCGTTGCGTTGCCAAAAAGTATACATAAAAAAATCGCCAAAGCAATAAAGCACTCAAAACGGTAAAATAAAAAACCAGTATTGTTGATCGGTGTTTAGGTAATTCAGGCGATAAAACAGGAGTAAACAAATAAAGTAAAACTGTGGCTGTACTTGTTAAAACTACACTTTGAAGTATCTGAAACTGATTACTTGCAACTTGTAGATTATACATCTCGAAAATTGATCCAAAAATATATACATATCCTATCAATAACCACAGTCCCTGAAAATTTATGGTTTTAAATTCAAAATAATTATGATTAAAAAACGTACCTATCAAAAATAGCATTCCTAAAATAAACAGAGCATCAAAAAGACGAAGCAATATTTTACGTTCAGATATTTCGAAATGCATCTTGTTTTTAAAAAGCATAAAATTTTCAGGTTAATTTATGATTGACAAATGTATTATAAATATTGACATTTAATTCAGGCTATTAATGTCTTTTTCCTGATTCCTGATCTGAACTAAAAGAAGAGACAGGGAATAAACAAATGCAGGAGCAGCTGTTCGCATAGCTGCGTGGTTGATCGTCAAAAGCCAAAAAAAATAAAAAGATAAAAAATACAAATGCTGTCTATTTTTAATATACAAAATAAATGGAGTTATAAAAAGTATTAAGAGTCCGAAAAGCCCAAAAATACCATGCTCACTCAACATACGTGTTATTTCATTGTGTGAAGCAACATTTACGCCGAATTTGTCTTTTCTTACTTGTTTTCCCATTCCTGCACCTACTCCTAAAATAGGGTTATCCATAAACGTTTTAAATTCAATATCCATTATAGCTTCCCTGCCTCCTAAACGATCTTTTTTGCTTCTTCCGGCAGCATCCTGATTTGAATATCTTTTTTCGATTAAACCAGAAGTCTGAGCTGATGTATAAGACCAGACAGCAATTCCCATTAAACCTGTAAGCAAAAATATATAAATAAATTTCTGTCTAATTTGGGCTCTCGAATAAAAGTACAATATGCTCAGTAAAACCAAAATCATTACTACTCCAGTAATGACTCCTCCTCTCGAAAAAGTAACAATTGCCCTGTAACTTATAAGTAAAACAATCAAACCATTAATTACAAGTAATATTTTTGACTTGGAAAATAAAAGCAATTGTGTAAAAAAGACAAACATGCCTAAGCCTAGAACTGTTGAAACCTGATTAGGTCCAAATCCGCCTGAAGTTTCAAAATTAGATTGTGTACTTTTAATTACATCCTGTACACTCGGATTATATAAAAACAAATAGATTGCTGTAGTAAAAATGGGTAACCCCATTGCAACAACCATATATTGTAAGTCCAAAAACCTAACATTACGCCGAAACGTATAAATCGCCGAAACGCCTAAACATATCGGACCTGAAAGATTAAAAACCAAATATTTCTTTACATCTACCCCATAATCATCTGTTGAAGCTGTGACTAAAATACTGGGAACAAGCAGTAAAAGAAAAAGCCAAAAAAATATTGATTTAACCGAAAAACCACTATATGCCATTCCCACTAACATAAATAGTATAACGCAAAATTTTATATATTCATTATTAATGTTCCCCCCTGTCATTCTAATGAGAACTTCTGCCCCTACTAAGTAAGCACAGACCACCAACACTTCGTTATTTTTGTTTTTTGTCTTATACACATAAAAAAAACCGATAATTGGAATTATAACAGCGTAGATTTTACTAAAAAAAGGTAAAACAAAAACAACCAAAGCTATTCCTGAATGAATAAGAAGCAGTGAAATATAAAAAAACAGTTTACTTTTCATTCTGACAATTTTTATACACCATTATAAGTTTTTGAACTACCGTTTCTTCAGAGTAAGATTCCATCACTATTTGCTTCATATTTTTGCTGTAAAGCTTCTTTTTTTCCTCATCGCACAATAATAAATAATGTAATTGGTTTTCGAGTTCACCACTCTTATTTGGATCAAACAACAAGCCGTTAAAATGATTTTTTATCAATAAAGAACAATATCCTGCATTAGTTGATAAAACAGGCACATTAGCCAAACCATATTCTAATAATACAACAGGAAATCCTTCCTGCGTAGAAGCTAAAATCCCAATAGCTGCTTGTGATAAAATATGCGCAACATCATTTCTGCTCCCATATAAATAAATGTGATTTTCCAGAGAATGTTCTTTTATAATTTTTTTTAAGTTCTCTGAATAATCATCAAAATAATCATGCCCGATTAAATGCAAAGTCCAGTCGCTATCTTTTAAATTCAAATTTAAAAATGCTTTTAAAATAGCTATATGATTTTTTGGTTCTTTTAAATTTGCTATACATACGATTCTTTTTAAATCGGTACCTCTCAAAAAGGTTGATTTTTGAAACTCAATTTTAGTTTTAACAAAGTTTGGCAAAAATGATACATCTGAACAAAGCAAGTGCTTTTTATTCCAGTCAAGTAATTGTGGATTTACTGTAACAATAGAATTAAAAAAAGAAGAAAAAAGTATTAGGATACGATTATTTTTTTTTGTCTGAGTTACTCTTTTTCCTAAATGATCATGCCAAATAATTTTAATGCCCGGCGAAATAATTTTTAATAAAACAGCAATGAAAAAAGAAGAACTGTGAGCATGTATGAGACATACGTTATTTTTTTTTAGATAATTCTTTAACTGCAGAACCGCTTTTATATCGATTATTTTTTTCTTCTTCAAGAACAAATAAGACGTTTTAGGGTCAATCTGTTGTAAAAGTGCTCCTTCTCTTCGCGTTACAATCAAGCCCGAAAAAGCAACTCTTTCAGATAATGCATTTGCATAATTCACTGCCATTTGTTCAGCACCTCCTACTTCTAAAGAGTCTATTATCTGTACAACTCTCATATTATTAATTGTTTTCTTATTTCGGATTCAAAAATATCTGTAGTGTACTGTTGCGACCATTCTCTTGCTAATTCGCTCCTTAAAATAAATTCATTTTGATTTTTTAGCAAATTATCGATTTGTTTTGTATCATATTCCAGCTTCATTTCTAACAAAATCCCCCTATTGCCGGCATCTAGCATAAAAGGTACGCAAGAAACCTTTGTAGCGACAGGTACACATCCCCAAAACATAGCTTCAGCGATTGCTTTTGGCCATCCCTCACTTTTAGAAGGTAAAAGTACAAAATGGCTATTTTGATAAGCTCCCTTAATTATTTCCTGATCCTGATTACCATTTAGAATTATATAATCTGATAATTTATTTTCTTGTATATAAGCTTCTATAGCAATTCGTTCAACACCTTCTCCATATATATTTAACAAAATATTGTTTCCTTTTTGTACTAAATGCTGAACCAATTTGATAGCATATAACGGATTTTTACCGGCAACCAAACTTCCTACAAAAGAAAATTGGATTATTGAGTTAAAAGCTTTTTTTGGTATATATTCTTTTTCTAATTCTGAATAAGTTGCAGTAAAAAAAGGTCGTATATTTTTAGATTGATTCTCCCATTCACCATAAACCAAAACTTGCATATTACGTGTTAAAAAAGAATTACCCAAAATATATTTCTGCAATTTATATGTAAACGGCTGTTTGCTTTTTGGATCCCAATTTCCTGCATATTTGGCCGTTTTAATTTTATACGGAAAAAACATTTGTATAATACAGCCTATTAATCCCATATTTCCCGGGCATCGCAAATGAATATGATCTGCCTTTTTCATTGCATGGAATATCTTAAGAAAAATACCCGGAAACTTCATTAAAGATGCTATTATACTTTTAAAATTAGTAATATTAAAATTAGGGACCTTTTTGAAATTAATTTTATTATGATTATAGGCAATATCAATTACTGAAGGAGCTCTTTCTACAAGAGGCGCTACAATGGTTACCTCATCAACATATTTTAACCAAATATTCATTTCACGTATATAAGGAGCATAACCAAAATATTGGCTGCCTTTCTGAATGTGGTTAACATGGGTGATTATTGCAAATCTCATTTTACTTTAATTCGGCAATTACATAAATAGTAGAGCCATGATACTTGCCAATTAACGCCTTGAACAGAAAGTTAAAAAACTTTTTATTTCTTAAATCCAAATAAGGAATTTTTTTAATTTTAATTTCATTCGTTTTAAATCCATTGAAATCCAAAACTTTTTTTATGGATTTTTCTTCAAAAAAATTAAGGTGAACAGGAGGCCCGCTTTGGTATATTTTATCATCTCTTTCAATAATATTATAATTGAGACGCTTATTGTAATTAGGAACTGAAAAAACTAATTTACCTTTTGGAGCCAATTTATTCTTTGCCAGTTCAAAAAATAATTTAAGGTCCTGAATATGCTCCAAAACTTCCCATAACATAATGATATCTACCGTCTCATGATTCTCATTCATTTTCGAAAAATCTCCATTTATAGAGTTAACTTCTAATTCTAATGCTTTTTCATGTGTAGCTTTATCAATTTCGATACCTTCGTAAATTATATTTTTAAAACTCTTTAAATAAACTCCTACTAGTCCTATACCTGAACCAATTTCTAAAAATTTTTGCTTATGCTTTTTAATTATTTTAGACAACAGTATTTTTCTATTATAACCAATATTTACAATTTGCTTTTTTAAATTATTAAACTCTTCAACAGAGTGTTTACTGTATTTGGGATTAGTTGCATTGTAAAGTTCGTTATAAACCCTTTCAAAATCCTTTTCAGTGTAAATTTTTCTACAAAAAACCAAATCGCATGA
This sequence comes from Flavobacterium salmonis, assembly GCF_903819435.1. Classification (GTDB taxonomy): domain Bacteria; phylum Bacteroidota; class Bacteroidia; order Flavobacteriales; family Flavobacteriaceae; genus Flavobacterium; species Flavobacterium chungangense. The sequence continues at coordinate 101,302 of NZ_CAIJDP010000088.1, forward strand.
ATTACACTTCACTAAATTAATTTTTTGATTTTCATCTTTAATTTCAGCGCCACAGCACTTGCAAACTCCATAAAAACTATTTTGATTCATAATTCATAAAATTTGAGGCATTATAAATTTTAATTTTTTGTTTGTACAATTGGTTAAGAAAGTCTTTAACAATCTCTTTATTGTTATCACCACTTATACTTTTTCCTATACTTGCACTTTTATTATAATATTGATTCCCTCCAATTCCCATATCCAGACCATATACTTCAAGGGGTTTATTTTTTTTTAAGGCTAATATTGCTCCTAACATTAAGGTATTGAAACCTGAATTAATACTTTGATATGTAAAACCAAAATCTTCCTTTAGACTTTCAATTAATTCTTTATATAAGAATTCTGAACTTTTATTATACTTATAATTAGTAATCAAAAATTCTCTTTTATTTCGATGTTTTCTAAGAATATAATACAATACTTTTTCAAACGAATTGGAGTTTATTTTAGATTTATTATCCATTATCCAAAAAGTAGTTCCCATCCATTTATCTGTTGGAACAAAAGATTTCAAATATTTAATTAGATAAAATGGATCATGAACAACATAAATATGAGGCATGGTTTTCACAATATTAATTGAATCATTACAACAAAAATAAAGTGCGTCTTTCTCCAGTACTATTTTTTTTGCACTGGGACCACTTGCTACAACGACAATTTTTTTAAAATCTGATATTCTAAAGTAATCACTTAAATTATTTAATGATTCATAATCTGAATAATCCAGCATTCCTTTTCTAACAGATCTTGAATATGGTTTTAGTCTATGATAAAAATAAATATAATTCCTTTTCTTAAACAATGAAAATACATTCATACCTGTTATTTTTGTTTTGGTGCATTAAACAATATTGAAAACCAACCATAAATCCTTCCCGCTGTTTCTGTTAATGCTTCCTTCTTTTTTTTACTATTCCAGATATTGGTAGCTCGGACAGCAGTGAGAAATAGTGCAGTTAAATTCCATTTTATTCGTGCTTTTAGTAGTGGCTTGGGAAAACTTACTCGCCAAACATACCATCCGTTACGTAAAACCATTTTTCCATATTGAAATTGGTTGGGTCTTCCGCCATCATCATGATAATGAAATAATTTAGCAGATGTGTTAACATACAAATCTCCTATTTTAGATACCCTTATCGTAAAATCAGCATCTTCATAAAGACCATATCCTTCAAAGTATTCTGAGAATTTAATAGTTTCTAAAATATTCTTTTTAAAAGACGAAACACCTCCTAAAAAAAATTCTGTCTTATAGATTTTATTTGTGGGCGGAAAATAACTCATTGCTTTTCCATGTCCGAAATCCGGAACAATTCCGGGAGGACTATTGTCTAATAAACCTATTTTTTTTCTTAAAACAAACCTTTGGGAATATTTTCTTTTCCAACTTTCAAAATAGAAATAATTAAACTTCTTAACTTCGTTTTCACTACATCTTTGCCAATCTGCATTATTATTTATAATATACCCGCCTGCCCCTAAGGCTTCCGGGTATACGGCATATGTATGAAGTAAATTTTTAAAATAATCCGATTCTAAAACCGTATCATCATCTAAAAAACAAACAACATCAATATCTTTTGCTACTTTAGAAATACCAAAATTCCTTTGTTTGGTTAGTCCTCTATTTTCATCAGAAACTAATTCGTATTTTAAATATTGAAATGAATTTTGTTTTAAAATCGTTTCCGTTTTATTGTTAGTTGATCCGTCTACAATTAAAATTTCATTTGGATATAAACTTTGCGCCTGAACCGATTTTAAGAGTTTCAGTAGAGGCTCTGGCCGCATATAAGTGCAAACTATTAGTGAAAACTTCATTTTTTATTCTTTAATTCATTAGCCCAATATTCACTTTGTTTCCATTGCATTTTAAAATTTAAAAAATATCGTATTGGATTTTTAATAGTCTGTAATTTGTAAAACTTAAAAAATAAAATGGTTTTATATCCTTTTATCTGTTGTTTAGACAAATGCAACTGGTCATACAACATAACCGTTGGTGAAGGTTTCGGCTGAATTTTGTCATTGTGCCAAGGTAAAACAGGTTTAGTTCTAAACCCTCCTATTGGAGCTTTTAAGTGTAAAACTTCAGGTTTTGGAAAATAAATAACATCAACACCCTGATTACGAAGCTGCATACCAAAATCTGCATCTTCCCCAAAACCAAACTCGAATTTCATATTAAACTGCATATTTTTTATAAATTGATGCTTAACAATACTACATCCGGAACCAAAAGTAGGCCATTGAAATATTTTTTTATAAATTAATTTTTCATTTTTTTGAAAACAATTAAAAGTTGCGGCTTTTATTCCGTACAATTTTATCTGTTCTAAAGCTTTCTCAAGAAAATATTTTTCAAGTCTAATGTCATCATCAGCCATAAAGACCCACTCGCTTTTGATTTCCTTTAATGCTAAATTTCTGGCATTACACGCTCCTGTTTGGTGCGTAAAAATATGTTCTATTGAGAACGGCCAATTTTCACAAGTAAGATAATCTAATTCAGATATACTTAAAGGATTTGGATTTTGCTCTACAATTATAACTTTTGAAGGCAAACTTGTCTGTATTTTTAAATCCTGCAAAACATTGTATAAATAATCTTTTCTACCTATTGTGGGAATAATAACATCTATTTTTCCGCCCGTAACCTGTTCCTTAGAGCTGACTTCAATTTCATCTAAAATATTTTCGCTTAATTTTCTTCGAACATAAAATAGACTAAAAACAAAAGGCAAAACGGGTATCTTTCTTTCGTACAAAAATAAATTTAAAAACAACAGAAAGATCCACTGTATCTTATAATGCTGTTTTACAAATCGAAATAATACAAAAATATTTTTCTTGCTTGTCGCGATTTTTCGTGGAAAACCAGTTAATAATTGAGGCTCAGAATAACATAGAAGACCTTCAGGCATAGCAAGTTTTGCTAACGAATTTAAAAAATAATCAAAGCTGCCGGATGTTGATAAACTATCTTTTAAAGTATTTAAAACCGAAGTATGAATTCCGCCTGCAAAACTACTAACCAGCCAGCTTGGATAACTTACTTTTTTATTAATTTTAATGAAAGATGATAACTCACAATATCCAATTGCTTCTGAAAGAAACGTTTCATCAATAGGATTATATGATACCATTATTTTATTATGATGAAAAACCGTATCCATTCCAGCAAGATTTAAATTGGGTTTTAAATCAATATGGCACCAAATCAATAAGGAATTGGGATATAACTCTGACATTTCGAATAATGTTCTGGCTATATTATTTTGAGAAAAAGTGATGGGCTTTGCATCAACTTCAACCTGAACTACATTATTATTTTCATGATAAATCGCTATCATTATTTCCTTGAGTTTAAAACTTCTTTATAAAAATCAATATTCTTTGAAACAATTTTACCTATATCGAATTTTGACTCTACTTTAAACCTTGCCAATTTACCAATCTCTAAACAAAGCTGATCATTTTGTAATAGCTCTATTATTCTTGTAGAATATAAATCATAATCAACCGGGTGAACCAAATATCCATTCACTTTGTCTTCAATAAGTTCTTTAGACCAGCCTATATTACTGTTTACAACCGCTTTCTGCAATGCCATAGATTCAATGGTTACCATGCCAAAGGTTTCAGCATAAGCAGGAAACACACATACATTTGCGTTTTTTATGTAATGCTGAATCTCAGAATAGGGAATCTTACCCAGATAATTCACATTTTTTAAATCCTCATCCTTAAATTGATTTTTCATCAATTGCCAGGTCGATTTTGATTTTGTTTGAATATCAGGAGCATCACTTCCTATTAAAACCAATTTGGCTTCAGGAAAACTTTGTCGCACTTTATTAAAAACTTCAGGCAATTCTAACACTCCTTTTTTTCTAATTAAAGTTCCTATATACAATATTAAATTTTTCTCGTAGGCTTCCGGAGTTGTGTTTTCAAAATTTTGAAGTTCCAATCCGTGGTAAATAACCTTAATTTCTTTTTTTTTGATTTTAAAAAGTTTTTTAGAAACTTCTCCTGCAAAACCAGTTGGTGCAATAAATGCATCAGCCTGTTGAATCGCTGTTTTTTCAAACCACAAGTTTTTGCGTTTTTGCTTTCTGGCTTCTAAGTGACAAAAATAAGTATCACTGCCATGAAAACGAATTATTACCGGAATATTAAAATTCATAAAAGCTGTAATTCCGGTCCAATCAGGAGCTTCAATGAGCGAAATTTTTTCTTTTTCAATAATCGCATTACAATAATTCTGAATATGTTTTCGATGAAAAAACCAACTCAATAATTTATATTTTTTATTTTTTATCAAGTGAATTTTAATTCCATTTTCAACAATGATTTCTTCTGATTTTTGACCATAAACAAATACTGAGACTTTTACATTTTCTTTTACTAAAGCGATTCCAAGATTTTTAATGCTGGTACCAATACCAGCAGCATTTGCTACTTTGGCATGAGGAAACTCTGGAGTTAGAAAAGCTATATGAATCATTTCTTAAAAAAGTCTCTTAAAATTATGGAAGTGAAAATTTTAGACCCGGTATCATTCATGTGACCGCATGATGAAAAATATTTATCTTCTATTACTACATTCTCATAATTATGAATTTCAGGATAAGCTTTTTTTACTTTGTCAAAATAGTTCATACCCACAACATTCTCGCACATGGGTGTCATTACTGGTATAAAATTAATTTTATTGGCTTTACAGATAATCTTGATTTCCTCATAATATTTATTATGAGTCAATGGATTTAGTTTTGCAATATTGTTCTTCATATTAGCGTTTTTATGCCTTTCTAATCCACGGTATCCCAGGTTATCTAACTGGTTTGTTTTTTTGTGAATAGCTGCAAAAAATGTCTCTCTGCACCCTATTTTAGTTTCATATTTAATATATCGGTAAAAAGGAATATAATATAACTCACAAAAATTTTGCTGCCTTTCAAAATGACTTTTTATGATTTTTGAATTGTGAATATAAGGTAAAAATAAAGCCGATATTCCCTCTGCTTCATGTTCGTTTGACAAATTCAAATCTGCCTCCAGAATTACATTCTTAATATTATATTTTCTCTCAATCATTAACTTTAGAAGTAAGGAAGCCTCAAATAAATGTCCCCCACTCATTCCATAATTAAAAGTTTTTAATCCTTTTTCTTCAAACATCTTTGCATCAAAATGGTTATTAGCTCTTGATGAACCTAAGATTACCACATCAAAATTTCTGTATTTTGAATTAAAAACATCCTCTATTTTTCCTCTATTTTTAGATTGCAAAAAAACATAAGTATACAATCCGTCAAGAATGATTGCTATTAAGATCGTGATACATAAAATCTTGAGCGTATAAGTCAAAAACTGTTTCATTAAAACTGAAAATAAATAAATTCTTTGTAATCTGAATAAGTTCCGAAAGCTATTATGGCTCCAATAGCCAAAGCTATTTTAAGCATACTTCTTTTTCCTGAAAGTGGCTCAACTTTGGTACGATTATTCCATTCGACTAAAACAAACGCACCAATCATTAGCAAAATTTCATAACTATATCTTTCGTTGTCTAAATATTGAAAGCTAAAATCTCTATTAGTAAAAATTCTCTTTAAATACAAAACCGCGTCCGTAATTGTTTTGGCTCTGAAAAATACCCAGGCCAAACAAGTTAATAAAAAAGTACAAAGAATGCTTATTATAACTTTTGCCGAATCTAAATTGAATTTTAGCAGAACTGCATCCATATTATTTCGATTACTATTAGATAATAACAATGGTAAAAAATAAACGGCATTAATAAATCCCCATGCAATGTATGTCCAACTAGCTCCGTGCCAAAATCCGCTGACTACAAAAATGATAAATGTATTTCTGATTTTCATCCAAATTCCACCTTTACTTCCTCCTAATGGGATGTATAAATAATCACGAAACCAAGACGAAAGTGATATATGCCATCGACGCCAAAACTCTGCAATATCCCTTGAAAAGTAAGGATAATTAAAGTTTCGTAGTAAATCTAATCCGAATAGTTTTGAAACTCCCAATGCAATATCTGAATACCCTGAAAAATCTCCATAAATCTGAAATGCAAAGTACACTGCCCCCAGAATTAATGAAAATGAATTCATTGAAGTATAATGATCAAAAATAGCATTGGCATAAGTTGCGCATGTATCAGCAATTACTACTTTTTTGACTAGCCCCCAAATGATTTGATAAATACCTTCTTTAGCTTTTTCTAAATCAAATTCTCTTTTGACTTTTATTTCCGGCAATAAATGTGTCGCTCTTTCTATTGGGCCTGCTACCAAAAGCGGAAAATAACTCACAAATAAGGAGTAATCTACAAAGTTATATTCGGCTTTTATTCGTTTATAATAGATATCAATTACATACGATAAACCGTGAAAGGTGTAAAATGAAATTCCGACTGGCAAAATGACTTCTAACAAAATTGGACTTGCCTGAATTCCTACAGTATTTAATAATTCTGAAAATGAAGCAGCAAAAAAGTTATAGTATTTAAAGACTCCTAAAAATCCTAAATTAACTATAATGCTTAACCAAAACCAGAATTTTCGGCTTTTATCTGATTTTCCTTTTTCGATTTGAATTCCGGTATAATAATCCAGAAATGTGGAGAAAACCAATAAAAAAAGAAATCTCCAATCCCAACAAGAATAAAAATAATAACTGGCAACTATCAATAAAGCATTTTGAGCGTTTTTGCTTTTATTAAAAACAAACCAATACAAGAAAAAAACAATTGGTAAAAAAATGGCAAAAGCCAAAGAGTTAAAAAACATAAATTAAGTTAGTTATTAATCACAAATAGATTCTTATTGTCATGAAATAAAAGTATTAGAGCCACTTGATTATAAAGTCCTGAATCGGAATATAAAAATCTCCTACATTTTCTTCAACTTTTTCTGGACTCCAATTCCACCATTCTATTTGTTTCATTTTTGAAATTGTATCCAAATCATATTTCATTTTGACAATCTCAGCCGGAACACCTCCAATAATAGCATAATCAGGAACGTTTTTCGTTACAACTGCACCAGCCATAATAGTTACACCATTACCAATTGTTATGTTTGGCAAAATTACTGCATTCATGCCAATCCATACATCATGGCCAATTTTAGTTTTACTTGGATCTGTTTTTATTTCTTCCTTAAATTCAGATTGCGTTTTATTACCAATGAGCAAATTTTTATTTACCATATGGTTAAAATGAGGAAATGTAGTAACCTCACTCATCATATGATGACCAGAATCTAATATAAAATTAACATCATTTGCTATAGAACAGTATTTGCCAATCTCTAAGTGTGAATTATTATGCCATTGCCATACAAATGCGCCATTATGATATGTCTTATATCCTATCGTAACATTTTTTGCCTGATGCAAATATGTTTTATTTTGACCTATTAGAAAATCATGGTAGTTTTTTCCTAATATTTTCCACGCTATTTTACGTAAAAGCAATTTCATTTTACTATATGTTTAATACCGTCCCATATACGTTGAGATGCTAACTGTGGTGGGGATTGATTTATTTTTTCAAACCATTTTTGAGCGTATTTAATTGTTGTCTCTGTATTTGACAAGCTAGTGTTTATTTTTTGACCAATTTCCTCACGCGAGTTTAACCATATTACCGCTTTTTGGTCAGGCATTGATCTAAAATGGATATAATTATAAATTTTTGCTACCGCCCAGTTTTTATCTTTCTTATCAGCAACATCGTAATTAATAAAAGCACATGGTTTTTTGAAACTTACATAATCAAAAACCATCGAAGAACCAAGATTTACAACCATTTCTGTATGCTTTATAGTATTCGCATGCAAAATAATATCAGCCTGAGTTGGTAAAATTGTATTCCAATTCTTACTTATTTTTTGCCATGCAGGAGCAATTGGTCTAATAATATCTTTGTAATCTTCGAGTGTCTTATCGTATCTTTTAGAGAAATCAACAGGACACCGTCTAAAAACAATTCCTAAATTATTTCCTTGGTTATTAAGGTTACGAACTGCTTCAGCAACATCTCTTAAATATTCAGAATCATCAGGACAGGTTGTTATATCATCTCCTGAATAGCAAATATATTTTTTATTTACGTCTAATTTATTTTGTTCAAAGAAAAGGTCACGTGAAACTAAATTATCTATATCAAAGTGCGTTTCAAACTGAGGTGTTCCTGTAATAAATATTTGTTTCTCTTTTATATAGGGATAATAATTAAGTAATTCGTTCTTCATATGCTGGCTCCACACAAAATAGTAATCCGTTTCGACAATCATTGTGGCTTTAGGCAAATTATCCCAGGAAAAAATAAAAGTCGCAGTGGGAATCCCTAACTGTTTCGCAGCCAAAATTGGAGCAATAGCAAGGGTAGGACGTTGATTTGTGCAAAAAACTATAGCAGGTTTTTCGCTTTGAAGTGTTTCTAAACATTTCTGATAATAAGCTGTTTTTTCTTCACTTTTTTTGATCTTTTCACGAATAACTTTTAATCCTTTTTCTGAGGAAAGAAAATAAATGAGTATCTGTGCAGTAAAACTTTTTATTTTGCTCTTAATTCCTTTATAACTAAACGGAAATCTATAAGTATTATAAACAATATCATCATTCTTTTTAATATTTAAATTGAGTTCAATATGTTTTCTCACATTTTTATAAATATCCGTAAAAGAATGCGTTTTGGCTTTTTCAATTTTAATTTCTTTAAAACCTAGTTCCTTTAATTGAAAAGGGGTATTGTTCCAAAATGTAATATCAAAACCATTTTGAATACCAATTTTATGAAAATTTGTAAATGCAAAATTTCGTAAGCCAACGCCATCTGGTAATAAAATAAAAATCTTATTATTTTTCATTAAAATCCCTAAACTGTTTTTGATGATTAAGCTTCCAAATATCTTGGTTTTTTATACACTCAAGAAATAATTCTTTACTATTGCCCTGTCCAAAATCTTCATTGGAAGGATTAACTTTATGCGAAACTATTAAATTCAGAGCCTCTTTTATGTTTGTTCCAGAATAGTCTGTATTTATGATATCTGCATGAATAGCTCTATTTTGCTGTCTTGTTCCAATATTTATAATTGGGATTCCATAATAGGGTGCTTCGCGAATTCCAGCACTACTATTGCCTATAATAAATTGACTGTTTTTTAATAACATCAAAAAATACTCGAAACGAAGCGATGGAAAAATTCTAAATCTTGGATTATCTTTTAGTTTCTCATATTCTTCTACAATGAATTGGCTTCCTAAATCATTATTTGGATAAATTACTATATAGTTGTGATTGTCATTTAATAAAACTTCAACAAAATCGTGAGCATATTTTTGCATGCCTTTAAATTCTGTAGTGACAGGATGAAACATTACAATTGCAAACTTTTGGAAAGGAATTTGGTAGTATTTTTTAACTACATCCAAATCAGGCAATAGGTCCGAAAACATAATGTCAATATCAGGAGAACCAATAGTAAAAACAGATTCATTGATTTCTCCCATTTGAAGCAGCCTCTTAGCAGCTTGTTTATTTGAAACAAAATGAATGTGACTTAATTTACTCACGCTGTGTCTGATTAATTCATCTACAGTACCTGAAATTTCTCCCCCTTCAATATGTGCAACTAAAATATTATTTAATGACCCTACAATGGCTCCTGCAAGCGTCTCTACACGATCCCCGTGTACCACAATCATATCTGGATTAATTGTTTTGCAATAGCCTGACAATCCCTCTATGGTTCTGGCCAGGGTTAAATCCATAGTAGTCTCATGAGTATGATTCTCAAAAATAAAAACATTTTTAAAATTACAGCGTTCAATCTCAATTAAAGTATAACCATACAACTCCTGCAGATGCATCCCTGTAACAAAAACAAAAACTTCAAAATCCTGTTGTATTTCAAGGATTTGAATTAATGATTTTATTTTTCCAAAATCAGCACGTGTACCTGTTAGGAAAAGAATCTTTTTTTGTAAACTACTCAAAATCCGAAAAGTCTAATTGTTCATCGTTTTGAATATCACGCAAAGCAACTTTTCCGAGAATATTATTAAAATTTTCTGCTAAAATTTTACCGGTTCCGGGACGTTTTACCCATATATTCTCTTTATTTAATACCTCCCCTTTTTTGATATCTTTAATAGAACAAACTGTCGCAAATGCAAAATCAATTGTGACTTGTTCTTCTAAAGCCGGCTTTTTAGATCCACCACGCATTAAAGCAATTTCTGCAGACGAAATAATTAACTCCTGACATGCCTTTTCATCCATGCTGCACACAATGTCTGGTCCTGTACGCTGCATATGATCTGTAAAGTGGCGCTCTAAAATACTTCCTCCAAGAGCTACTGCGCCCAGACAGGCATTATTATTTAATGTATGATCGCTTAATCCAAAAACTTTATCGGGAAAAGCTTCATGTAATTCTATCATAGCTCCATAACGAACCAAATGAATTGGTGTCGGATATAAATTGGTAGTATGTAAAAGTGCTACCGGAATATTATATTTATCAAAAACAGCAACTGCTTTTTGTACGCTTTCGATTGTATTCATTCCCGTACTTAAAATTACAGGTTTTCCAAAAGATGCAATATGTTCAAGTAATGGATAATTGTTACACTCTCCAGAACCTATTTTATAAGCCGGAATATCAAACTTTTTTAATCGTTCTGCAGCTGCACGCGAAAACGGTGTTGAAATAAAAATCATTCCTTTACTTTCAACATATTTTTTAAGCTCTAATTCATCCGTTTCATTTAAAGAACAGCGTTCCATAATTTCATAAATAGACACATCTGCGTTACCTGGAATGACTTTTTTTGCAGCACCACTCATTTCGTCTTCAACAATATGGGTCTGGTGTTTTACAACCTCAACTCCTGCCCTATGTGCAGCATCAACCATTTCTTTGGCAACCAGAAGAGACCCTTCATGGTTAATTCCTATTTCAGCTATAACTAGAGGCGGAAAATCTGCTCCTATTTTTCGTCCGGAAATTTCTATATATGGATTCATAAATGTATTATGTTAAAATAGATTATTGTTTCTTGTACAGAAGATATTCTGCATAATCAAAATCATTTTGATCATCGATATCAACATTAGCAAAAATATGATTCATTTTTAAAGGAAAAGCATTCTCTGATAAAATTTTGCTTTTTAAAATCAGTTTTGCTTTACTGATATAAAGTAATCCGTTTTCATAAAATAAAGGCTCTAAATCCTGACTTCGCTGACCGATTGTATAATTGAACGGAATAAATTTATTATTTTCTATTTTTCCTAACTTTTGATAATTCTGGCTAACGGTAAATAAACTATCCATTTTTTTTTCCTTATAAATTTCAAATGCTTCTTTTAATAAATTTACTGGTCTTAATGGATTTGTAGCTTGTAATAAAATTACATTTTCCACCTTATCATCAATTTGTTCCAGAACATTTTTTAATGCTGATACTGTAGGTTCTAAATCACCCGACAAAGATTGAGGACGGTTTACAATTTTAGCACCAAATTGTATGGCAACTCGTTTTATTTCTTCGTCATCTGTCGAAACATAAATTTCATCGACAATATCATTATTTGCCTGAGCATACAAAATACTATGTGCCAATAAAGGAATTTCGCCTAAAATTTTTATGTTTTTCTGCGGTAGCCTTTTAGAACCTCCCCTGGCTGGAATTATAGCTATTGTTTTCATTTATTGCAATCTGTTTTTAGCATTTTCAATAATTACATTCATTCCTGAATTCCAGCTTTCCGAACTGTATAATTCTTCTAAAACTGGTGCTGAATTGTTTTTATTTTGATCTAAAAATTCCAAAATAGCATCTTCCCATTCTTGCTCAAAATGTGGATTCTGAATCAACTTTCCTAATTTTCCATATTGCAAAACTTCAGGAACTCCCCCTAAAGCCGAAGCAATACAGTAACAACCAGAATGCAAAGCCTCTATCAAACTCAAACCAAAACCTTCATGCCATAAGGTGGGAAACAAATAACAATCTGCTGTTTGGTAATATTTAGGAAGCGTATCATTTGGAATCTGTCCTAAAAACCGAACTCCTTCTACCGGAGTATTTCTGGTAGCGCCAACCACTAATAAAATTGCATTTTTATGAAATGTATTAATCTTTTTCCAAATTGGTAAAATAAAATCTAATCCTTTTTTAGGAACATCTCTTGAACACCAGATGAAAACTTTTTTATCTTTTAATTCTAATTCATCTTTTAAAATTTCTTTTTGCTCATTGCTTATTTTTTGAAATTTTGAAGTGTCAATTCCGTTATGAAGTACAGAAAATCTACAAGGTAAAATAGTATAACATTCTTTATGAACCTTGTAGCTGTCATGCGTAAGCAAAACCATTTCGTCAATAGTTTCATAAAAATATCGACTTGCCAAATTTCCATAAAAAGGAGCGAAACCATGATAAAAAAACTGAAGAAAACAGTTTTTTCTAAGTCCTAACTGTAACAAAAGTTCTTGAAGAGGTTTTACAATCCCAAAATTATCTACAATTTGAATTACGTATTTCTCTTCTTCATTCAGATTTTTTTTTAATGCCTGCAAATAATTAAAGTATGGTTTTTTTTTCCATCTTTTAAAAAACTTATATTTTTTGCTTTGGCTTACAAATTCGTATTTAACATTATCAAAAACTTTTTCAGGTTCTTCACAAATCACATAATCTATTTGATTAGTTCCTCTTAAATAATTAGCATACAAAGTAGTCCAACTTCCTGTCTTATGATAGGGTAATGCAAATTGAGATATCAAAATTACTTTTGGCATATGGATTTATTTAAAATGGACAAACTTCCATTAATTGTTTTTGGATCTGAATAATTCTTTCCTTTTTTGGCAATATATTACTTGAACTAAAAACAATATCTAATTGATCATTAGTAATTGGCCTTTCTAAAAAAAGTGGTTTATACATTGCGAGATCGACCGACTCAAAATAATCCTGATATTTAATCCCATCACCAAAAATTTTATTTGAAAATTCAACCCAAACTGCTGGAATTTGATATGCATGTGATACAATTACTCCGTGTAAGGAGGAAGAAATTATTTTTTTGCAGGACAAAATAGCGTCAGTGACTTCTTCGACATTATTAGTCATTAAATTAATAACCAGAATATCTTTTAATCCTTTATACTGAATCATAACATTTTCATAATCAATATAGTGAGGAATAATCCCTAAATTATACTTTATTTTATATTCAGGATTGTAATACTTTGGCATCAGCAAGGCAGGATCACCATAGATTTCGGGAACCTGATATCCTTGTTCTATCAACAGTTTTCTTGTTTGAGGTCCTCGTACTGCCAAAAATTCTGCCTTTTTAATTTTAAACTCTTTAGATATAATACCACTCCCCCAAACTACGCATTTACCATTTATTTGGGATAGGATACTTCCAACTGTAAAATAAACGGTTTGAAAATGATTCAAAAAATTCCGTTTTTTTGGATGTGTCCAAATAATCTTTTTATTAGATATTTTTTCAACTAAATACCTGCCAATCAAATCACCATAATTTTCCTCTTTTTTACTGGCTAAATGAATTTCACTCCACCAAAACAGCCTGATTTTTTTTTTACTTTTCATAAAATCTTAAACTATTATTTAAAATTTAATTTTGAAAATGAGACTTTTCAAATTTTCTTCAATCCTATAAATATAGGGCTTAGTATGATAAAACGAGATAATGTGCTGCAAAATTCGATCGTTTACTTCCTTTAAAGTATAAAACTCCGGTACTTTTTTTCCTAAATATTTTTTTACCTTATATTTTATTGAATTTTCAAAAGGGTCATTTTTAATTTGAATAGCCAAGATGCATTCATTAGCTAAAGCCAATTCCTGAAACAAAAAATAATCAACATTTTCTCTCTTGTTTGACACTTGAACAACTGGATAATCTTTTAATTTATCAAAGTCAGATTCTGAGATAACATTTCCCCAGGACTCTTTATTAACTTTGGTTGTTCCATTTTTCAAATTTTGCTTCATATGCTGATTATTGAATTCAACAATTCCTGATAATTGCAATTCGGCATTAAGTTTTTTGATTTCTCTTCTTCGATAATTAAAATGCCACTGGTGCAATACCATGGTTTCTTTATCATAAAAATGCACTTCGCAACCTACATTTTTTAAGCGATTATGAACATCTGTATCCTCAGCTCCCCAAAAATGAAAAACTTCATCAAAGCCTCTAATTTCTTTTAATTTATTAACTGGAAAAAGAGAAATCCCTGTGGCATCGCCATTGCTAAAGAAATTTATTTTATATTTTTCAAACGATTTTTCTTTTTTACTTTCTTGTTCTGAAAGAAACCCTACCTGAAAATAAGTAACTTTATCATTTGCACAATACTGCTTCATGACAGTCGTAAAATCAGAATGAAAAATCATATCAACATCAGCAACTAAACAATAATCTGATTGTAAATTTTTGATAACAAAATTGAGTGCTTTACTTTTATTCCAAGGCTGAAATTCTGAAAACAAATAGTGATAGGTACAGAATGAAAATTCTTCAACTATTTTTTTAATTTCTGATGCTATTTCTTTTTTTGACCCATAATCAATAAAAACAACTTCAAAATTTTGCTCGTTTTGTTGTGCCAATGAATCTAAAGAACGCTTAATACGTTGAGGTTCACGATTTCGATAAGGGTAAATAATGGTAATCATTTTTTAATTACTTTAATAATTTTTCACCTTTTCCTATTATTTTAAAAGAAAAATATGCCACTATAACTTTACTCCAAAGCATCAAATAGTCCTTCTTAAAAAAAGTGAGTTTTTTAAGTAATTTAAAAAGACAAATTAAATCTGCTGTATTCGAAATCACAAAAGGCAAATATTTCATCATCGATTTAAAATAATATAATCTTAATTCATTTGATAGCTTATCTCTCTTCTCTAATAATTCTATTAACCTAACGACACTATGCAAATGCGATACTTTCAATACTGCCTTTTTTCTATTGTCAATATGCGAGGTTATATTATTTTCATGCTTCCTGTAATATGTCAGGTATGAATCAACAACTTTTAGGTTAGGATTTTCTAAAAGAATTCTTGCATAAAAATCGCCATCTTGTCCAGCAAGGAGTATTTCGTCAAA
The DNA here is from genome assembly GCF_903819435.1 of Flavobacterium salmonis. GTDB lineage: Bacteria > Bacteroidota > Bacteroidia > Flavobacteriales > Flavobacteriaceae > Flavobacterium > Flavobacterium chungangense. Next base: position 116,558 of record NZ_CAIJDP010000088.1, read on the forward strand.
AAGAAGTTTTTGCGATTTCAAAAAAGACATTTTCCACATAACATCTGGTAAATACCACGAAATCTTTAGTGTCAGGAAATCAACCAATGTATTTTGGGTTAAAAAAGTTCGATTCTCTCTACCAGTAATTTGAGTAACTGTTTCTTTGAACATCATTGTTTTAGAAATCACACCGTCTAAATTAGTTTTTTCTTGTAAAGTTGTTATTTTTTGAAGAATGAACTCAGGATGCATAATATCATCACTGTCAAACCAATTAACAAATTCTCCCTGAGAAACTTCAAAACCATAATTTCTACAAGCATTTGCTCCTTTAATTCTGTTATCAGGGCGCTTGAATAATCTAAATCTGGAATCCTTTTTTATAAAATCTGATATTATCTCAAATGAATGATCTGTCGAATGGTCATCTACTAATATGCATTCCCAGTTTTGAAAACTTTGAGAACCAATACTTTCAAGTGTTTCTAAAATCAAATGTTTCCTGTTATAAAATGGAATAATGATAGATACTAGTGGTTTCACGATTGTATTGCTTTTAAGATCAAACAATCAAGAGTATCAATATGCTTTTTCATAGAAAAATATGTCCTAATATTTTCTTTGCCTCTCAAACCTAAAGAAATGGCATACTCTTTATCTCTCAGGATGATCTTCATATGCTCTGCCATTTTTTTTACATCATGTTCTTCAAATAAAAGACCTGTCTGGTTATCTGTAATGACTTCAGAAATACCTGCATGCCTAGATGCGATTACGGGTAAACCGGCAGCACTTGATTCTAAAATGGCTAATGGTGTTCCTTCCATATCGCCATTTTTTGCAGTAATAGAATGTTGAACAAAGGCTAAAGATTCGGTCAAATATTGCCCATATTTTTCGGGAGTAATAATGCCGTCAAACAAAACAGACTTCTCCAGTTGATAGTATTTACAAATATTTTCACAGGTTTCAAGTAAATTACCATCTCCTCCCATAATTAATTTAGCTTCCGGAAATTCACTTAATACTTCTTTAAAAGCCAGTAATGTATAATAAGGTGCTTTTTTATTTGTAAATCTTCCTACTGATATAAACTGCTGTTTACTAAAGTTAGGCTGACAATCTAAAAATAAATTGTTAGGTCCATAAATATTTTTAACTAATTTATCTCTTGGACAGCCCAGTTCAAGTAATTTCTCTTTCATTACCTCAGAAACAACTACAATATAAGTTGCATAATCAAATATTTGAGCATATTGTTTTTCGAATTCCTTTATTGTAGAATACATTGAAGCATCGTATCCATGAAAATGAACTATTAACGGAATTTTAGATTCTTTTATAACATCTATAAACAGTCCGGCTGTTGTTCCGTATTCAAAAAAAAGCAGATTAATGCCTTTTTTTTTCCATGAATTTAATAATGCCTTTTTTTCAGAATAAAATTTTTTCTTTAGCAGGAGATTCAAAAATTTACCATAAATTTTCTTTGCTCCTTTTAACAATATTCCTTCTCCTTCTAAAGTTAAGTTTGAAACCGATCCAAAATAATAATAAACTTTGCCTGACAAATGATTTTTATGCGCCTGGATAAAAGTTTCAGAGTATGCATTTTGTGAAGGTGAGATTATCGCTATTTTATTTTCTTGCAGTCCCATATAATCCAGTTATCATTTGTCCTTCGTTAAATTTTACCTGACCAGGTTTATCTTTTTTTAATAATATTTTAATCAATGGTTTTATTAACAGGGTTGCTATCTTTCTTTTATTTTTAGATAATGAACTTCTTTTTACCCATAATCCCAGCATTTGTGCCATTGCTGCATGCCATCCTCCTGTTGCTTTAATCTGAAGATTTGTAAAACCTGCTTTTTTTAAATGTCTTTCAAGTGAAAATGGAGTGTATCGATACTCATCATGGGGAACTTCGTGCAAATTCCATAAAAAAGGGACCGTGAAAAAAAACACCCCATTTGGTTTTAAAACCCGAAAAACTTCCTTCAATACAATTTCCGGTTCAGGACAATGCTCTAAAACTTCTGTTCCAAAGGCACATTCAAAACTGTTATTGTCAAATGGCATTACAACACCATCCCATGTATAATCTGGCTTTACCAAATTATCATAAATTAATGCATTTTCAATATCTAATCCTGTGTAATTTAAGACTTGACTATTTTCGAGAATAAATTTTTCGTATGGCTTTTTACCGCATCCAATATCCAGAATATGACCCGAAAACAGGTTTATATTTGATTTTAAAGCATTAAAAATTGCTTTGCGAATACAATAAGTATCTAAATTACTATTATTGAGCTCTATTTTTGTAAAATTATCCATTAATTTGTTAAAATCTTTTTATCAATTATTTTATTCATAATTTTTGAGCCATAAGCCCTACTTTAATTTTAAAAATTTAAGCCCTTTACTTATATATAGTTTTAGATATTCATAGCGATGATAATTTATCATTTTATCTAATTCATTCTGATACGAATTACTAAAATGAGTTTTAAAAAATCTAAAAAGCTTAATATTTTTTTTATGATAATTTTTTAATGACAAAATTGAAGTAACGCCATTTTCATTTTTTCGATAAACTCCCATTTCTCCTTCAATTCGTTTAAGTCTGCCTTTCGAAGCAACTAATGAAAACAAAGCTCTGTCACCACTTAAAACCTTCTCAAACCAATCTGGAATTTGCAAAAATTCTTTTCGGAACACGAACGAGCAGGTATGAAAAAGTGCCGTTTTAGAAAAAGTGTCTTTAAGTTCAAAATCATTTTTTTCATATACTCGCCAAGGTTGTGGTTTAAAATTTGGAATCATCTCATTAATCATAATTACATTATGAAAACAACCTGAATAATCTTTGTTATTATCTAAAAAATCAATTTGTTTTTGAAGCTTATTTTTGTCTGTCCAATAATCATCTCCCTCACAGAGTGCTATATATTCGCCGGAACACTCTTTCAAAGCAAAAATAAAATTTGGCATTACTCTTAGATTACTAGGATGCAAAAAATATCGAATACAATTTCCTTTAGGATGTGATGCTATTATACTTCTGATCACCTCATCAGTACCATCTGGAGAGTGATCATTTGCAATTATGAGTTCAAAATCAAAATTTGTTTTTTGCATCAAAATACTTTCTATTGCCTCGCGAATGTAATTTTCATGCTTATAGGTAATCATGCAGACACTAACCTTCATAATAAAAATCTAATGGTGCTATTTCTTTTTTAAAACTTGCAGGATTTCCTGCTACCATACAATTATCAGGAACATTTTTAGTTACTATAGATCCGGCTGCTACAAGAACATTTTTACCTATGGAAACATCTGGCAAAATAACAGCTCCACTGCCAATGTGGGAAAATGAACCAATTTCACATCTGCCTAGTAAAGTAGCATTTGGCGAAATTTCAACAAAATCTCCTATCAAAACATCGTGAGTTACAATGACATTATAATAAACAATACACCCTTTACCCAAACGAACACCATTAGAAATTATAGCTCCCTGCAAAATGTTATTTCCAGCGCCAATGGAAACATCAAAATTTCCTATTTGAGCTAATGGACTAATTGTAGATGATAAGTTCCCTCCCAAAGCCTCAAAAGTATCTTTTATCTGTTTTCTCAAAATAGGCTTTCCGATTCCTATAGTGAACGAGGAGTCTGTAGTCTGAAAATATTCTTGAGCTTCTTGTTTAGAATGAAGTATTTTGAATTTTTTAAATAAAAAATCAGGCGCATTTAAGGTTATGTCATCATAAAATACAACATTCTCTAAATCATTTTTATGATAAAATGTTTCTAACACCTCTTTAGCAAAACCTTTTGCACCTATTATAAGCATAAACTTTTATTAATTACTGCAACAATTTGTTCCAATTCTGATTCTTTTATTCCAACATATAATGGCAAACACAATATTCTGGAAGAAATACTTTCACTAATAGGCATTTCTGCCTTATTGATGTAGTTTATTGTATTTAATGAAGGATAAAAATATCTTCTGGGATAAATTGAAACTTTGTTGAGATGAGTCTGAACATTTAATAAATCAGTTTCAGTATTAAATACAACAGGGTAATAACTGTAATTCCAGGTTGTATTTTCTCTAAGTTGTATTTTTTTAATTTTATTTTTATCCAAATTTGCATTATAATACTCTACCACTTTTTTTCTTTCATCCAGAATATAATCTAAGTAAGGAAATACAGCTAAACCCATGGCTGCCTGAAGCTCAGAAATTTTCCCATTTATTCCTAAACCATAAAAATCAAGTTCTCCTTTATGTCCAAAATTATGCGAATAATATAATTTCTGAAATAATTTCTCGTCTTTACAGAACAAAGCTCCCCCCTCTGCAGTATGAAAAAGTTTTGTAGCATGAAAGCTTACAGTACTAACATCTCCATATTCAAAAATACTTTTTTGTTTATATTTTACACCAAAACAATGAGCAGCATCGTAAATTATTTTTAAGTTGTGCTTCTGAGCAATCCTTTCGATAGCTTCTACATCACAGGGATTACCAAAAACATGTGTGGCTAATATTGCCTTTGTTTTTGAAGTAATTGCTGCTTCAATTTTAGTTTCGTCAATAGTAAAATACTCAGGATGGATATCAACAAAAATTGGGGTACAATTTTCCCATATTATTGCGGCAGAAGTAGCAACATAACTAAACGGAGTGGTAATAATTTCGCTATTTTCTCCTAAAATTTTTACTGCTATTTGTAATGGAACAGTTCCGTTACTAGTTATTAAAATTGAAGAAACATCTAGATACGACTTTAATTTAGTTTCTAACTCTAAAACGAGTTTACCTCTATTTGTAAGCCATTGCGTAGCCCAAACATCATTTAGAATTTCATCGTATTCATTTTTTGGAGGTAAGAATGTTTTAGTTACGTTAATCATTTTTTTTTGCTATGTACAATACACTTTTTTTATTTATACCATATTTTTTAAATATTGCCTCACCAAAATATTCAACATCTAATTCATCTAATTCAAAACCAACAGATCTAATACGATTAATAAAATCTTTTTTGCTATAGAGTCTTTCGTGATCATCTTGCCCAAAATATTTCCAGCGTTCAGTTATTGTATACTCTCTATTTTTTTCTGCCTCAATAGATTCTTCTAATCCCAGATTAATGGGAGCCATTAAAATAGCAACTCCCCCTTTTTTCAAAACCCTATATATTTCAGTTACTGCTTTCATATCGTCTTTTACATGTTCTAAAACGTGAGAACATATAACCAAATCCCATGTTCCATCAGGATAAAGTGTCATATTTTGGATATCAACAATATCATCAACACCTTGCATATATAAGTCGGCTGAACGATAATCCATTTGATTTATATAACCATTTAGATAATTTTTAAAATGTTCAGTTGGTGCAATATCCAAAACTTTAATTTTAGACTTGCCCTTTTTGAAAAATTCATTCAAGTATAGAGCATATAATCTGGAACGATCTGAGGCCGAACAATTGGCGCAAGAATATTCAAAAATATTTAAAGTTTCGAATAAAAAAATAGAATGAATAAATCCTGCATCATCGAATGCTCTAAGATATTTTTCTGATAATTTATTTAATTTTACTTTCTCTTTATTACAAACTGAGCAAGAGAAATTTCCTTTTTTCGAAGACTTTATAATACTTTTTATTTTTTTTAAAATATGAATCATCCTTAACATTTTTTTATATTCCAATTCATCATTGCTTGAGGTCTCACGGTTCCAATCCATTTTCCATACCAGGAAACATCTCTTTTTTCTTCTAAAAATGAAATCTCCAATACATTATATTCATTACAAAGTGGTTTTGAAGTATCTTCAACTAATAAAACTCTAATCGAATATGTATCTGTGTTCATTAAATTGGCGGGTATAGTTGTGGTGATGCAAAATTGACCATTTCCGCATGCATATGAATCAGATACTACATTAAAAACAGGTACTTCTGCACTTGAATATAACACAAGGCTTATATTTAAATTTCTTGTTATGGTATCAAAATTTTCAATCATAAATTCAAGCACTAAATCCTGATTAATAAATATTGATTTTTGATTAGTCCTCGCTTTTACACTAATTAATTTAGACAATTGATCTCCAGGAGCAGTTTCAAACGTCCACGTTTTTTCCAAAATATTGTTTCTCTTTTCAACTTTTAAATATTCGTCAATAGTCTCTTCAGGTGAACCCGAAAAAACAAACTTTCCTTTGTCTATTAATATGGCTCTTGTACATAAGCTTTTTACTGCGGCCATGTTATGACTTACAAACAAAACAGTTCTGCCTTCGCCTTTAGCAATATCTTTCATTTTTCCAATAGCTTTTTTCTGAAATTCAGCATCTCCAACCGCTAAAACTTCGTCCACTACTAATATTTCAGGTTCTAAAAAAGCGGCTACGGCAAAAGCTAATCGTACAGTCATTCCACTACTATACCTTTTTACAGGTGTATCAATATAACGTTCACAACCAGAAAATTCAATAATTTCGTCAAGCTTTGAGGTAATTTCATTTTTAGTCATACCAAGAATAGCTCCATTAAGATAGATGTTTTCGCGACCTGTCATTTCGGAATGGAAACCCGTTCCAACCTCTAACAAAGAAGCTATTCGTCCTCTTGATTTAATAGTCCCCCCGGATGGAGCAGTAACTTTGGACAATATTTTCAACAAAGTTGATTTTCCAGCACCATTTTTACCAATAATACCTAATACTTCTCCTCTCTCAACATCAAAATCAATATTTTGTAATGCCCAGACATAATCACTGGTTCCTTTAGTCGATCTGTCATTAGTATCACCTATAGTTAAATAAGGATCTTCTTTCCCTCGAACTTTATGCCACCATCTATTTAAGTCATGACTCAAAGTACCTGTCCCAATTTGTCCTAATCGGTATTGTTTAGAAACATTTTCTACTTTTAAAATAATATCTTTTTCCACAATTAACTGTTATTAATAAATTATTAGAAGACTAAACAGTGTCAATAAAACTTTTTTCAGTTTTATTAAACATTAAAAGCCCCAGAAAAAATATAATTATGGTTACTATAAAAGTATATATTAGACCTAAAGGAGATATATGTCCAACATTTAAGAGCATATAACGCGAGGTTTCAATAATATAAGCTAATGGATTATATGCTACAATCCACCCATACTGAGGCAATTTTGCTTTAATTAATTCTATAGGATACATTACCGCAGAAACATACATTAGCAATTGTATACTAAAACCTATTAAATAACTAAAATCTCTATATTTCGTGACTAAAGAGGAGATCAGCATTCCTAATCCGAGGCCTAAAATTCCTATCAGCAAGATTAGAAACGGCAAAAATACAACTGCAACATTTAAAGAAACTAAAGCGCCACTCGTGTAATAGTAAATATAAAAGATTATAAAAATCAGGAATTGAATACCTAATTTTATTAAATTGGAAATCACAATTGAAAGCGGTGTTATAATTCTTGGGAAATAAACTTTTCCGAAGATTCCCGCATTGGCTTTAAATGTATCTGAAGTACTTGTTAAACAAGATGTAAAGTAATTCCATACAGTTATTCCGGCAAGATTAAACAAAAACGCAGGTACCTTTCCTGTATCAATCCCAGCAACATTATTAAAAATAATAGTATAAGTTAGCGAGGTTAATAAAGGCTGAATAAGATACCAAAGTGGTCCTAAAACTGTTTGTTTATAAACTGTAATTACATCTCGTTTTACAAATAGCAACAATAAATCTCTATATTGCCATATTTCTTTAAAATTAAGAGCGAAAAAATTATTTTTTGGTGTTATTTCAAACAACCAATCTTTATTATCAATATTATTCATTTCATAAATTAACAGGGTTTTTACCCATTCAAAAAAAGATTAAAAAAGCAAAAGGCGTTTTTTTATAAAAACACCTTCCATATTTACTATATAATAAACATTTTATACATCCAAAACCTCAAAAGAAGAATTCATACTTTTAAATTCTGGAACTATTTTTTTCATTTTACTAACAATATCATCATTACTATAAAAATTGGCAATCTCTATGAGTTGGTCTACTTCAGTATGCAGATTTTCATACTCATCCTGGATTTCCTGTGCAATCATAATTTTATTATGATAGGTTGGTAAAGTTTTAGAAGTATCATTTAATAATTCTTCATACAATTTTTCACCTGGTCTAAGTCCTACAATCTTTATTTTTATCTCCTTGTCAGGGATAAAACCGGCTAACTTAATCATTTTTTTGGCTAAATCTATAATCTTTACCGGTTTACCCATATCAAAGATGTAAATTTCACCACCCTTTCCCATTGCTCCTGCTTCTAAAACCAACTGACAGGCTTCTGGGATGGTCATGAAATAACGTATAATATCCTGATGAGTTATAGTAACAGGACCTCCCTCAGCAATTTGTCTAGTAAACAAAGGAACTACTGATCCATTGGAACCTAATACATTCCCAAAACGGGTTGTAATAAATTTAGTTACACATTGCGATTTTTCAGTTTGATTTTTTAAAAATAAAGACTGTACATATTTTTCCGCAATACGTTTACTTGCCCCCATAACATTACTAGGGTTAACGGCTTTATCAGTAGAAACCATTACAAATTTTTTAACCTTGTATTTACAAGCCAAATCTGCTAAATTTTTAGTCCCTTTTACATTTGTAAGAATCGCTTGTGAGGGATTTTCTTCCATCAGGGGAACATGCTTATAGGCAGCAGCATGAAAAATAACCTGGGGGCTATAATCTATAAATACTTTTTCTAAAGCTTTTTTACTCTTAACATCAGCAATAACGGCCCTTATTTTTGTTTGAGAATCCATACTCAAAGTTTCCAGACATAGATTATGCAAAGGTGTTTCTGCTTGGTCTAAAATAATTATTGTTTTAGGATTAAATCCTAAAACCTGCCTTACAATTTCGCTACCAATAGAACCTGCGGCCCCTGTAATTAAGATCACTTTATCTTTCAATTGTTTAGATATAGATTTACTATCCAAAACAATTGGTTTCCTTTCTAATAAATCCTCAATCTGAATATTTTTTACTTTTTGAGAAATCTCTTTTTGATTTTCCCAATCTGAAATTAAAGGAACTGTGTATACCTTGTAATTAAATTCTAAACATTGGTCAACAATAATTAACTGCTCTTCCTTAGATAAACTTTTATCAGCAATAATAACTCCTTCTGCAGCTACTGATCGCATTAATGCTGGTAATTTTTTCTTTTGAATCAATATTGGCATATCAAGCATTCGCTTAGAGGCGTTTTGATTATTTTTATCTACAAAACCAACAATCTTAAATCTGGAAGGCGTTTCAAATTTTAATGCATTGGCAACTGAAATTGCATTAGCATCTGTACCATAAATAACTGTTCTTATTAATTTAGAATCCGTTTTTTCTGAAAAATAAATTTCAAAAGTTTGTTTTACAATTACCCTATATAAAAACAAACCACAAAAAGAAAGGACTAAGTTTATAAAAAGAGCTGTATTTAAAAAAGCTTTGTGTCCTGAATATAACTCATATATCAAATTAAAGAACAAAAAGAAAACCAAAACTGACATCTGTGAAAACAGTAGTTTGATTGCGTCTATATAGGAAGAATGCCTAATAATTCCTGAATATGTTCTAAAAAGCCAGAAGAAAAACACATTAACAAGTATAAGACTTGTAACAAAAATGAAATGAAATGATGTTATAATATACCCTAATGCTGTTCCCTCAAACAACATATAAGTAAGTGTAAACGAAAAGATAAGAACCATTACATCAATAGCAACAATAATCCATCTTGGTAAATAACTAAGATTATTAATGTTTGCTTTAAGGTTTCTTGGCGAAAAATTGTTATGTAACAAAGCCGCCATGTTGTTTCGTTTATCTGTATTCAAATTGGTTATATTTAATATTTACAACTAAGCACAATTACAAAAGTACTAATTTAACATATAAAAAGATATTTCTTTAAAAGAATTAAAATCTGGCTCCCTTTTTCTTTTGCTTCAAAAATTCTAACAGATAGGTCCCATAACCTGATTTAACCAGAGGCAGCGCAAGTTCTTCTAACTGTTCATCCTTAATAAAACCTTGTCTCCATGCAATTTCTTCGATACAGCCAACTTTTAATCCCTGTCTTTCTTCTAAGACCTGAACAAATTGTCCGGCCTGCATTAAACTATTAAAAGTTCCAGTATCTAACCAAGCAGTTCCTCTGCTTAAAATACCAACTTTTAAAGATTCTTTTTCTAAATAAACTTTATTTACATCTGTAATTTCATATTCTCCCCTGGCACTTGGCTGAATATTTTTAGCTATTTCTACAACTGAGTTATCATAAAAATACAATCCGGGAACTGCATAACTTGATTTTGGCTCTTCGGGTTTTTCTTCAATTGATATAGCTTTAAGGTTTTCATCAAATTCCACAACTCCATAACGTTCAGGATCTGAAACATGATAAGCAAACACAACTCCTCCATTGGGCTTTGTATTTGACTTTAAAAGCTCCTGCATATTAGAACCAAAAAATATATTATCTCCTAAAATAAGAGCAACATCATCATTACCAATAAATTCTTCTCCAATTACAAAAGCCTGAGCTAAACCATTTGGAATAGCTTGTTCAGCATAACTAAATTTGCATCCTAAACTCACCCCATCACCTAATAATTTTTTAAAATTTGGTAAATCATGGGGTGTAGAAATAATTAATATTTCATTTATTCCAGACATCATCAATGTTGATAATGGATAATAAATCATAGGCTTATCATATACTGGCATCATTTGCTTACTCATAGCAAGAGTCAAAGGGTGTAATCTTGTTCCTGAACCACCAGCTAATATAATTCCTTTCATATATTTTTGTAATTTTTTAGGATTAGATTTCTTTTTAAATTGCTTTAGAAATCTTGGAAAACTTCAACCTTTTTTTATTTAAACAAACATTTTTCTTAAACTTTCTCTATAATCCGGAACATCTAAATTATAGATTCTTTTTATTTTTTTCTTATCCAGTAAAGAAAATTGAGGGCGTTTTGCCGGTGTGGGATATGATGCAGATGGAACTCCCCCAACATTACAATTATATTTCCCAAATTCTCTTATACTTAACGCAAACTCATACCAACTTATTTCGCCTTCATTGGAATAATTATAGATTCCTGGTATCCAATTTGGTGAATCCAAAATATCCAACATGGCTTGAGCTAAGTCAGCTGCGTAAGTTGGAGAGCCTATTTGATCATTTACCACATTAATTGATTCTTTTTCCTTCATCAGTCGCTGCATCGTTTTAACAAAGTTATTACCAAACTTACTGTAAACCCAAGAAGTTCTTATTATAATTGAATTTGGATTTTCAGTCAGACAAGCGATCTCACCTGCTCGCTTACTAGCACCATAAATATTGATCGGATTTGTTTCAGCTTCTTCATTTAAAGCAATTGAAGAAGTTCCATCAAATACATAGTCCGTTGAAATGTGTATTAATTTTGCATTGTTTTCTTTAGCATACTTTGCTATTAATTGTACTGCTAAGTGATTTACAGTAAAGGCAATTTCTTTTTCTGATTCTGCTTTATCTACTGCAGTATAGGCACCACAATTAAAAATTATGTTAGGTTGAATTTCTTTTAATTGTTTTGCTAAAACTTTTAAATCATCCAAAGTAATTTGTGTTCTGTTTGCAAAAATCCATTCAAATTGTGAATGTTTTGTCGATAAGACCGAAAGCTCAGTGCCTAATTGGCCATTAGCACCTGTCACCAATATTTTTTCCATTAGAATAAGCTATTACAATTTTCAATAAAAGGAAGTATTTTATCTTTATCAGAAACTATTGCATGTTCTAAGTTCATACCCCAATCAATATTTAAAGAAGGGTCATCAAATTTAATCCCACCTTCGGAAGCTTTATTATAAAACTGATCACATTTATACATCACGGAAGCTGTTTCACTAATAACCGAAAATCCGTGAGCAAAACCTTGAGGCACTAATAATTGTTTTTTATTTTCAGCCGAAAGTAAAACGCTAAATGATTTTCCATAAGTTGGAGAATTTTTTCTTAAATCTACTGCAACATCAATAATTTCTCCTTCTAAAACACGAACCAGTTTCGTTTGTGCAAAAGGTGGATTTTGATAATGCAAACCTCTTAAAGTTCCTTTTCTTGAAAAAGATTGATTATCCTGAACAAAATCAATATCTATTTCTAAATCTTCAAATTTAGTTTTGCTGTAGGATTCAAAAAAATAACCTCTCTCATCACCAAAAACCGTTGGCTCCACTATTATTAAATCTTTTATAAAGGTTTTTTCAATTTTCATTTTTAAAATGTAATTCTTTTTTTATTTATGTTATTTTAAAGAAGTTATAAATCACTTCTTTAATTCTGTCTTTTTCTTCATTTGTAATATAGGAGCCTGATGGTAAACACAATCCTCTCTCGAATAAATATTCAGCAACATTATTACCATAATATGGATAATTGGTAAAAAGAGGCTGCAAATGCATAGGTTTCCATATTGGGCGACATTCAATATTTGCACTTTCAAATGCAAGCCTTAAACTTTCTCTATCTATATTTTTTTTTTCGCTTGGTTCAACTAAAATTGTACTTAACCAATAATTTGAAAAACAATCATTATTAGCTACCTTAAAAAAATGTATTTCGTCTATATTCTTGAAAATTTTGTCATAAAAACTATTTATTTCTCTTCTGGCAATAATGTTTTGTTTTAATATCTCCATCTGACCAAGACCTATGCCTGCGCAAACATTACTCATTCTGTAATTATAGCCTATTTGACTATGCTCATAATGTATTGCTTTATCTTTTGATTGGGTGGCATAAAAAATAGCCTTTTCTTTAGATGATTGTGAATTAGAAATTAAAACTCCACCACTTGAAGTAGTAATGATTTTATTTCCATTAAAAGACAAAACTCCATAAGTGCCAAAAGTACCGCACTTTTTACCTTTATAAGTACTCCCAAGAGCTTCTGCACTATCCTCAAGAACAGGAATTTCATATCGCTCAGCAATTTTATGAATTTCATCTACCTTATATGGGTTTCCGTACAAATGTACTGCTATAATAGCTTTAGGTTTTTTACCCTTACTTATTCTGTCCTGAATAGCAATTTCAAGACTCTTGGGACAAATGTTCCAAGTTTCTGTTTCGCTGTCTACAAATACGGGAATAGCACCTTGATATAAAATAGGATTAGCTGAGGCCGAAAATGTCAGGCTTTGACAAATAACTTCATCCCCAATTCCTACACCTAATAAAATCAACGCTAAATGAATTGCAGATGTCCCAGAATTTAAGGCCGTTACAAATATTTTATCGTCAAGATAATTTTCCAGAACTTTCTCAAAATCATTAACATTCGGCCCACCAGAAGTGATCCAGTTATCTTCAAGGGCTTTCTGAATATATTTTTGTTCAAAACCACTTTGCTTTGACAAGGATAAAAAAATTCTTTTATTAGTCATTAATTTTCCAATAATCCGAAGTATAACGAACATCATCATCACTAACTTTCGTTAATGGCAAAGTCGAAAATGATATCAGCTTAGAGTTTATTTCTAATGATTCAATAGCGTTTGCATGACCAGCTGGTACATGTAAAATTTTGCTATCAGAGGCTGACATGATAATAGTTTCAACTTTTAATTCTTTTGAAGGATTTTCCCAGTTATCAATTTTTACAAAATGAATTTTAAAAGATCCGTTTATGCAATAGAAATTTTTAGCATCCAATTTATGTCCTTGCCAAGCTCTAATAGGATTTTCATCAGAATTACTAATAATATAAAACCTTTCGATATCCTTAAAACTGAAATCATTTACATACGAAATAGTTCCCCGATGATCTGAAAAATTGCCTCCCTGAATTATGTTAGAATCCATTAATTTAATTTTAAATTGTCTTTTTTAGCAAATAGAATTTTAAGGTATATACCAAAAGTAAAGGAGGGATAATAATTGCAAATATTAATATATCCAGAACTTTATGATATAAAAAAACAACTAAAACCGATACCACTATTTGTGCTAATGCATAATATAGAGCAACTAATCTGTGTTGAATTTTATATTCGTTGCTTAAAACCTGATATAGATGCAAGCGATGTGCTTCAAATATATTTTGCCTTAAATATAACCGATGTAAAATTGTACAACATGAATCTGCTCCATAAACTGCTAAAAATAAAATCCAAATAATTGAGTTAGTGGCTAAAATAAGTTTAAAAACCAGATATATTATCCAAAAAGCAATTGCTATACTGCCAACATCTCCGGCGAAACATTTCGCTTTTTTTCTGTAATTAAAAAAAAGGAAAACCAAACTAGCGACTATAGCATATTTTATAAAATTCCCATCTGTGAATAGTTGAATATTTTTGTTTACATATAATAGCGAACCCATTACCACTAAAGTATATAAAGCTGTTATGCCGTTTATTCCATCCATGAAATTGTAAGCATTTATTAAGCCAATAGCTGTAATGTAAGCCACTATAAGACCTAAAAGAAAGGCAGGATTAAAAATACCTAAGTCGAAAAATATTAAAGTAATAGCCAAAAAGTGAATTGAGATTCGAATTTTATTTGACAAACTCTGAATATCATCCCAAAAACTTACGAAGCTCACTAATGTAATTCCTATAAAGAAAAAATAATTATTTTGGATATGTTGGACCGAATACAACAAAGCTGCAAACCAAAAAATAACTCCTCCCCCACGCAAAGTAATTTCGGTATGAGAGCTTCTTTGATTAGGTTTGTCAATAATATTAAAACGGTTTGCGACTTTAAAGTATAGTAACATTAAAATCATTAAAAGAAACCCTAGTATTGTATATTCCATTATTTATTTTAAAATTTATTTATTAGTTTTTTAAATTATTTAAATACAATTTTTAATCAATAGAGACTTGTAAGGAATTAACCTCATTTTTTCATCTTTTTGTTTTTCTCCATCTATTTTTATTGCTCTAAAAAAAGGAAATAAATAAAAACAACATATAAAACTGGTTAACCAGATTTTTTTATTCCGTAATGTGTAATAAATTATTTCAGAAACCAAAATTATTTCAAAAATTCTAAAATAAATATAAACTCTAGTCAATTCTGTAGATTCTGAAAACATGTTTATAAAAACAATTGAAGATATATAAGCTAACATTAAACATCTCTGATGAGATAATTGAAAGCCGAATTTCTGATAATACCATAAAATAATTAGTCCCATAGTATTTAATACTAGAAGTTTGGCAAAAGGAACCGGAACAGTAAATTTATTAGAAACGTAATAGAGATAATGTGATTCTTTAAAAATAAAAGTCAGCAAATGAATAACACCAATTTGCGATATAATAAATGAAATACCTATTACTAGATATAAATAACGAGTTTCAATAAACTCTCCCCACTTAAAAATGATGAAAAAGATAATAAAAGGGATTAAAGAACTATAGTGAATGAATATAGCAGATATCATTAATAAAGAGTAATAATAATATTTTTTATCTAATAAAAAGCTAAATGCATAAAATGTAATAGCAACTGATAAAAACTGTCTTATATAGGTGAATGAATATAAAAACATTACGGGAATCATGAAATACAAGACTAGTGGTAAGGTACTTTTTTTAGTATATTTCCTGGCTCCTAAATAAACAAATAAATAGGTAAAAAAAGAAAAAAAGAAAAAAAGAAATGTGTAACTCAGGTTCAAAAACCTAAAAATTTTCATTATCATTAAAAAACCATACTCAACATTATTGTCTCTTGTCCCATACATATACCAATAAGTATAGTTATTATAATCCCAACCTATGCCTTCTCTAAAACCTCCTATTAAAATCATAATCACAAGAAGGGATAAACTAACAATTTTCTCTTTACCAGGATAATTATAACTAACTAAAAATAAAGCCAGTACAACAAAAATTAGTATAATATAAAAACCCATCTATTTATTTTATAAGATATTATTTAAAAACTGTACTTTGTTTAGAAATTTTCAGACTTATTCTCTGCCATCCAATTTAAAGTTATTTTTATACCATCCTTTCTTGAATATGGTAACAATGGAGCTATTTTATAAGTATTTTTTAAATCAATAATATTATTAGTTGTCATGTTATGCAATCTGAATGAGTTCATTGGAAAATGAATTTTAAATAATTTCAAAATATCTCCAAAAAAAGCAGCTCCCTTAATTATAAAATAAGGAGCTTTTTTAATTTTAGTACCAAGTTCAGTTGCTATTTCATTACCCCATTCTTCAATATTTATTGCAGGATCATCTCCAATATAAAAAACTTTTTGTTCATCATTTATTGTTTCGGTAAAAAGTATACTTTCAATTTGGCAAACAGCATTACCAATAAATCCGTATGTTTTGGTACATCCTTTATTTCCAACATGAAAATATTTTCCAGCAATAATCATATCAAAAAAATTCTTGTAAGGTATACCAAACCAAGGTCCCCAAATTGACGTAGGTCTTATTATTGCCCAGTCACAATCAGGCCTGTTTTCCCACACTAATTGTTCTGTTTTCACTTTACTTTCTCCATAAATTGTAGTTGGTGCATAATCAAACTGGTTTTTTGGATAATACCCTCCATAACACACCAACATTGATGAAGTTATAATAATTTTCTTTAAATTCTTTAATTCGGTTGTGGCTTTTAGCAAATTTTCTACACCTAAAACATTCGAATTATAATCTTCCAGGCCTTTCCCGTCCAAGTCTGTACGTGCAGCTAAATGTAAAATATAGTCAGGTTCGAAATTAAGAACTGCATGCTTTAACTCCAATAAATCATTAATATCTATTTTAGTCCAATATTTAAGGAATTCTTTGTTACTTGGTTCTTTAACATCAATATTTAAAATTTCATGACCGTCTTGAATCAACTTCTCCGAGAAGTTAGTCCCAATAAATCCTGAGCCTCCAGTTATTAGTATTTTATGTTTAATTAACATTATTAATATTTTTTAAAAAATTAATTTAATTAGATTTTAGCTCAAATATTGGGAGAATAAAAGATTTATTCTACTATTAAATTTTTCTGGAGAAAATTCACATTTTGAATGTATAATATTATGCTGCTGAATTTTTAATAACAATTCAGGATTATCAAGAAAGAATTTCACTGCATTATATGTACTATCAACATCATTTGGTTTAACTAACAGACCTTCGTTTTTAGTAACAATATCTGATAAAAAATTATGATCTGTGGCAACTATTGCATTTCCTGTTCTCATTGCTTCAATATTTACTAAACCAAATGATTCAGTTTTAAAAAATGTTGGAAAGAGTAAAATGTCACTATTTAAAAATAGATTTATTTTGTTGACTCCCTTAACAACACCATGATAAACTATCCTATTTGGATAAAGTTGATTTAATTGGTGAAATTTATCATCAAATTTTTTTTTCACTTCTAAAGCTGACATCAAATAATCTGAGAGAGGGTCACCAGCAATATTAAACACAACATTTTTATAATGCTTAGCTATTTTTTCAAAAGTATCTAAAGCCACAAAAATGCCCTTACTTTTCATCAAAAATGATATGTATAGAATATGTACTTCTTCATTTTTGTTTTTCAAATCAAAATCAACATCATCTAAAACCGAATCATAACAATTGGGAATTACAGTTCTTTTCATTTTCGTTAATGATGAAGGCATAAGTTGTTTTTGCCTTTCTGTCACAAAAATCGTTTCGTCAATGTTAGTATATGCTTGATGAATAATTTTTGATAATATTCCACCTGTAAAAAGATCCATAATCTCATTACCATGTAAATGATTAATTACTTTGACTCCCTTTATTTTACATAAAAATAACAAAACAATATCTTTTATTGCTCCTTTTTTACTTCGGGTACATGTGAAATAAACTAAATCAACTTTATGAAAAATGAAGATCCAAAAAGTTTTTAATAAAGTTATTATTGTACCCAAATATTTACTTTTTACATTGGTATTAATTAAAAACTTTGGTTTAATTAAATTATAGACCATATTTGAAATTAATGCCTGTCCTCCGATAGGTGGAGGAATAGGGCAAAAAAATAAAATGTTTTTTTTTTTCATTTAGGGCTTAGAATTGACAACTATTTAATTAATTCTATTTTGTTACAAAACGCTTCAAAAGCACAATTATATTTTTAATACATTTCTCTAAAAAATTCTATATTATAAAACAAACTTTTATAAGGATCAAATAAATCAAAATAGGGAGAGATTGACTGTAACAACAAAAATACCGAAACAATAAAAATAATTAAAAGAACATATACTTTATCTAAGCTAAATTTGAAGAATACTAATTGTGAAGAAATTAAAAAGGATTCCATTATATTAAAATACAAACTTCCACGGTTAACAATAATTAAAAGTGAGGAGGAAAACATAAAATATAAAAATAACCCAAAGGCATAACCATTGTAAATTATTTTGTAATAGGGAAGTTTTTTATTTAAATAGTCAAAATTGCATGTAAACAAAATAAGCAGTAAAATCCTTTTAATCAGACCAAATATACTAAGACTAGCATCTTTAAGCGCATCTTTAGCCTCATTTCCATAGAATTCAACTTTATATGTTGCTGATTCACTTACAAATCCTCCTAATGAAAAAAACTTTAATGGTAATGAAGTTTTACCAATAACAAAAGCTATAATTAAAATAGTACAAATGGCTTGCCATTTAAATACTCTGTTAAGAAAATAATAAACACTAAACAAAATAGCTGTTGTGTGAAAAAAGGAGGCGAGAAGTATTAACAAAAAAAAAGGGATAGTTTTTTTCTTTTCAACGAAAGGCAAAGCCAATAAACAGATAGCCAATGCCATTAATTGTCGATTGCTTCCAACCAAACCTAAATTTGTAGCGTAAAAAAAAAGTAATGACAGATATAAATATGGACTATACTTTTTGGCAGTTTTAAAAATAATACCGTAAAAAAACAAAGCGTGAAAAAATAAAAAAAATGAATAGTCTCCAAAAATCTTATAGATAAAAAACGTAGTAAAACCATATCCAATTTCAAAACCTGCTAACGCATTTATAAAAACCAAACTCACTTCATCCACATCGCTAAAGTGATGATAATAAGGATACCAATCTGTACCGGTTTCCCATCTTAATCCAATTTGGACAACAATTATAAAATACAAAATTGAAAATAATATCTTATTTTCAATGTCAGTAAGTTTGCATCTTAATTCTAAAAATGCAAATAAGAGAATTATTAAAAGTGTTCCAATATAAATTTCCATCAATATAATTTAGTATACAGTTCATTCATTTTTGAAATCACTATATTATTTGAAAAATAAGTATCATAATGGTCTTTAAAATTATTATTCTCATTTTTTCTAAAATGATTAAGCTTTGTGATAATACTTTTTGCATTATTCTCAAAAAGAAAATCATTGGAAATAATTATCTCTGGAATTGCACAAATATTTGAAGCAATTACAGGCTTATCAAACAAATATCCTTCAATTATTGGCAAACCAAAACCTTCACCATACGCTGCAGGAATTAAAATCACATCGCTATTTTTATAATACTGGATCAACTCATCATCAGCAACATAACCTAAAAGGGATATGTTATCTAAATTCTGCTCTTTAATTTTCTCCTGATAAAACTTTAATAGAGGTCCTTTTCCTGCTATTAAAAATTCAAAATTTTCATCTTCTAATAATTTAGCGACATCAATTAATAAATCTATTAATGCTCTTTCCTCTATACTTCTCACAGTAAAGACCTTGATAACTCCTGTTTTAAAACATGTAATTTCTTTATTAACAATATTGTTCGTTTTGAAATTTTCAAAGTGAGAAGTATTAGGGATAATACAGTTATTGATTCCTTTATACAAGCTCATTTTCTTTGCATAGAATGAAATAAAATGAACAAAATCGCAACGTAAATAAAGTAATTTTTCCAAAAGCAAAAACACATATTTCAGCTTATGTTTTGTTACCTTGGCGAAATAATATGCGCCATCATGAACTGTAAACAAATTACTTTGAAAACAACTTCCAATACTCATTAATGGGTTGTGGGAATGAATAAATATTTGTTTGTTTTTTTTTAATTTAAATAAAAGAATATTAAGCGTTATAATCCAAAAGAAATTTTTCTTTACTCCAATACAAACTAAATTTCCAAATCTGCTTACTTTAGTTTGGACATCCCAGTGTAAATAATAATTTGTATCAAAAGGACTCGCTAGGGATTGAAAATGAACTACATTTTCAACACCACGTTTGTGAATTCGCATACTATTAAAACCGAAAAATAACATAGCCGATTTAGCCATTTTTTATAAAAATTGTAACATTTGATTAATTCTATGTTCATAGGTATGATTTAACAAAAAGTGGCTATATTGCTCTAAAGCTAACTCATGTCTTACATCTGGCTTATCTAAGTAATACTGTACTAAATCTATTGCTTCCCCTATATTTTTGTAAGTAAATTTTTCAACATTGATTTTAGAATATTCCTGTAGTACAGTTTTATAGTCACATATTTGAAATCCACCAACACCTGCAATTTCAAAAAATTTCACATTCGCAGATTCTATTTCTGCATAATGAAAATTATTAAATACAATTTTTGACCCATACAGAACTTCAGCTTTCCTATTACCTGTAATATATTCATTTCGAAATTTCGAACTAATTTCATGTTTTGCAAAACGCCTGTCAGGAGTACCAAATAGCGCTAAATTAATACCTGATTTCAATAATTTCTCAATCATATTAGCCCGATAAGGATACATAGTACCAAAAGCAACTACATCAATATCTATTTTTTTTTCATATTCTTCACGATCTCCATTAGGCATTTTATGTACTCGAGGATTAAAGGCCTCTGGTAAATAAAAGGTAGGTAATCCCATTTTATTCTTCATAAAATCAACTATAAATCGGTCTTTTGTAAAATAAGCATCATAATTAGATGCGAAAATTTGCTGATATTCAAATGTCGTTAATGCATCTGGATTAAAGTGTACAACTGGTATATACGGCAAAGCTTCTTTAATTAATTTGATACAAATTGGATGAGTAAAACGGTAAGTACAAACAATTAATTCAGGCTCTGAATCGATAATTAATTTTGCTATTTTCCTAAAGAGATACTCATCATAAAAATTTAAAAATTTTATAGCAAAATAATTATATTTATATGGAATTGAAATGACATCTCTTATATCAAAATGTATTACACTATGACCTAAGAAACTAAACGAATCATTGAGATGATATTCTAAACTATCAAAATCCTTACTGCCAAAAAGTGCTATTTTCATGTATTACTTTAAATTTGAAAAAAGTTAATCATTTAAGATAACCCTTTTTATTAATTTATTTTTTAGAATATTTTTTCTTTTTGTATTCTCAATAAATTCAGCAGGCAATAACAATAATATATATTTTCTTAAATTAAGACGCATTTTATATAAAAACAGAATGAGTTTCCAATTTTTATTTTTATTCCTGGCATTAATTTTTGAATCTTCTAAAAATGTGATAAGCGGATTATTTGTAGAAGCACCATCATATGCTGAAAACTTGCATATACATATTGGGATATATTCAAAAATATGATTATCTATATATATTCTAAAAAAAAGATCATAATCCGCAGCAATTTTATAATTGGTATCAAATAAATACTTCAATAACAATTTACTTTTCGCAAAAACTGTTTGATGTCCAAAAACCATAAAATCCCGTGTTTTTTCAATATCATCAGGAGCCAGAACTATATTTCCCCATCTATAGCACAACATATTGTCTCCATAAATTACGTCTGAAAACCTATCAATACTAAAAACCCTTTTTAAAATTTGCATATCATAAAAGACATCTCCTGCATTCATAAAATTTATCCATTCTCCAGTCGCAAGCTTAATTCCTTTATTCATAGCATCGTAAATCCCGGCATCAGGTTCCGAAAGCCAAAAGCTTATTCTATCTTTATATTTTGTAATTATTTCAAGAGTATCATCTGTAGAACCACCGTCAATTATAATATATTCAAAGTCAGAAAAATTTTGATTAATAACGCTCAAAATAGTTTTTTCAATAGTGCTACTTACATTATAACATACTGTAATAATTGTTATAAGGGGTGAATCAGTATCCATTTTCTCTTATTGTTATAAAAATTTGATAATAGTTTATTCCAAACATCTTAATTCCTCCTCAATTAACAGATCTAAAATATCGTAAAAATCGAGATCATAATCCCAACCTAATATTTTTTTTGCGGGTGTATTATCTCCATAAATATCCTCAATATCTGTAGGTCTCATTAAACCATAATCAATTTCCAATTTATCTTGAGAAATATTTAATTTACTAAAAACATATTCAATAATTGATCTTAGAGTTATACTTTTTCCTGAGCAAATAATAAAATCTTCCGGCTCACCTGCCTGTAGCATTAACCACATAGCTTTGACATAATATGGCGAATATCCAAAATCTCTTTTAATATCAATATTACCAACTTTAAGCACCCATTCAGGATTGTCTTTATTTCTCACAGCCTCACTTAATACTTTTTTAACAAAAAAATTTGTAGACCTTAAATGAGATTCATGATTAAATAAAACTCCATTGCATGCATACAATCCATAAGATTCCCGGTAGTTAACAACAATCCAATGGGCAGAGGCTTTAGAAATTGCATAAGGGCTTAGCGGATGCATTGGAGTATCTATGTTAATTGGTAAATCCTCAACTTTTCCAAACATTTCACTACTAGAGGCCTGATAAAAACGAATATCTTGTTTAACTATCCGAATAGCTTCTAATAAATTAATAACAGAAATAATATTAAAATTTATAGTTCCAATCGGTTGCTTAAATGACAAACTAACAGAACTTTGTGCAGCTAAATTATATATCTCGTTTGGCTGATATTTATTTATCAATAAGATAATACTAGACAAATCTAATAAGTCACATTCTTCAATTATTACATTTGAAGTTACATCCAAATATTTTATATTATCGAGTACGTCTGAATGATTATTTCGAGTAAAACCAATAACAAAATAACCTTTATCAATTAAAAATTTAGTCAAATAAGCACCATCTTGCCCACTAATTCCAGTTATAAAAGCTACTTTCATATAATTTTCTGATAAACTTTAATAGTGTCTTCAAAAGTTTTATCCCAAGAAAAATTTTGTAATCTTATATTTGCTTGCTGTATTAACTCATTTCTTAATTTTGCATCATTAATCAAGTTAAAAACTGCATTAAACAATGACTGATCATCATTTAAATCAAAATAAACTGCACCATTACCCCCAATTTCAGGCAAAGACCCTCCATTACTCAAAAGTGTTGGGCAATTACAGGCAAATGATTCCAAAACGGGTATGCCAAATCCTTCATACAAACTTGGAAAAACAAAAAATAGGGCGTTAGTATATAAATTAGATAAAATAGCATCATTAATTTCTTTTATCAATACTACATGATTCTGCAAACCTAAATCTTTAAGCAAATTAAGTTCTTCTATTGAGAAATTTCCTCCACCCCCACAGACCAACTTAAGTTTATTTTCAATTAACAAAATAGAAATTGTTTTTACAAAATATGAAAAATTTTTATACCCAGATCTATTTCCTACAAATAAAAGATAGTTGTCATTTACAATAGCTTCTTCTCCTTGTTCTGTATTTATTAAAGAATTTCCTAAATAAACAACATCTATTTTATCTTTATCAATATTATAAATATCAATAATATCATTTTTTGTATGTTCTGAAATAGCAATAATTCTGTGAGCTTTTTTAGCAATTCTACTTTTTTGCATAATTGTCTTTTCAAGACTTTTTAAATCAGAAAATGAATCCGAAAATTTTTCATGAATCATATCGTAAAAAGTCACAACATAAGGTTTATCTCCAAGATTATTAAAAAAATAATCATCATAATAAGTAGGGTGAAAAACATCAAAATCTGATTTTTGAACATATCTTAAAGTATTAGACTTATTAACTAAATCTATGAACCTTTCTTTACCTCTAAAATTAAAATTAGGAAAAAAAGGATATACATTTGAAAACGTATTTGAATTCAAATAAGCGTTATTGGTAAATTTAGTTCCTAGCAAGTAATCATTTTCTGAGTTTTCAAAACGCTTAATCAATTCAAAAAAATATCTTGATATCCCTCCATATTGTTGCATCGCAAAAATTTGATAATCAAATAACACTTTCATTTATTTTCAAGTTTTAAGTATTTATATCAATGGTTATAGATTATTTATTCCAAATACCTGATGCAGTGCCATTTATTATTTTTTTATATTGAATATAACTTATTACTGCACCTAAAAGTAAACATATAAAATTAGAAGCAGGCATCGCATAAATACCCCATTTTAAATATTTGACTAAAAAAATAGAGATCGGAATATTAAGAAAACCCATTATTATAGCATAAATGATTTGAATACGTATTTTACCAACACCATTTAAAAAATTAGCAAAAATTGCGTTCCAATTGAATACAATTATATAAAAGCATATAGATATTGATAAAGATAAAGAAACAGAAACGGAATCTCCAACCCATAGATTAATAATAATACTAGCGCATGGAACCATGAAAACCAAAACAATAACACTTAATGCCCAATATTTCATTAAAGTTCTAATCGCTTTTTTTATCCAAGCATACTCTTTTTTATAGTAAGCTTCTGTAAATGCAGTCCAATAAGGAGAAAGAACAATTGTAAAAAGTATAGTTATAATACTGAAATACTTATATGAGATATTAAAATCAGTTACATCAGAAGGTTGAAACAATTGTGCAATCAATATATTATCTGTTTGAAAAATAATCAGACTTACAATCTGAAGTATAAAAAACTGAGACCCTAAGTTTACGATACCCTTAGATTCCTTGAAATCAACTGCTTTTAAAGAGGGCGAAACTAGTTTAAATTGTTTTGTATACAAATAAAGAGTCGCTCCAATAGAAATTAAAAGTGGAATAACTGATAAACATAAAGAAAGTATAACCAAATTAGCATTTGTAGTGTTTGTTAATATCCAAACCGCGACAATTAAACCAATATTACTTAGAAACAACAATATAGAACTAATTGAAACCATTTGAAAAGAGGCCGCAACAATATTAATAATATCAGTTACAAATTTCAAGAAAAAACAAAGAGAAACGACTGTTACAACTGTATGCAGCTCCTTCTCTGGAATAAAATCAGAATTAAAAACAGATTGCCAATTAACAAACGAACTCACTATAAAATACAAAACAATTAAGACCAAAGCAATTAGACCTATAATTGCATATGTAGTACTTACATAGATTTTAGAAGTTCTAAAATCTTCTTTTGCTAAACTTTCAGATAACTTATTTCTCAAACCATTTCCAATACCTATATCAAAAATAGCAATCCACCCAACTAAGGAGGAAAGTGTTAACCATACCCCATATGCATCTGGTTTAATATAGTGAATTGTCAAAAACACTAAGACAAATTGCATTATTATACTACAGCCCTTAAAGAAAATAGATAATATTATGTTATGATTAGCTTTTTGAGATCTATCTTGATTAACATGCCTAAAATACTTTTTAATCACCAATTGCTTTTTATTTATATTATTCTATTTTAAGACATCTTTCTTTGTTTACAATTCATTGAAAATTATTTAAAAAAAAACTTTGAAAAATCTTCTAATAATTAATACAATAACAGTCATTAAACTGGTCAAAAAAACACCAAAAATCAATCCTTTCGCTTTACCAAAACGTTCTTTAGGCAATGGTAAAATTGGCCTGTCAATAATTTGAATTAAAGGGGTTTCTTTACGTAAAGTAACTTTTGCTAATTCCGATTGTTTAACTAATTCTGTTAAGATTGCTGTATTAGCCTGTACATCAACTTGCCTCCTCGCTGATGGAGCTCGTCGAACATTAAGTGCCGGATTTAAATTAAATGTATTATCATTCGCAACTGCGACTCCAGTAATTGCACCATTAAGTTCCCCTCTAATAGAATCTGTCTGGCGTTGTAAAATTGCCATATTCATTCTTGCTTTTTTACTTTTAGTATCCACATAAAAATCAGATACTTGTTTCGCTAAAGCTTCGCAAAAATATTTTGCAAAAAGTTCACTTTGAGAAGTAACATCAATACTTATAATTGAAATCTTTTTGTCTTTTTGGGCAACATTTAAACCTCCTTTTGACAAACTTTCATACATTTTCCCCATTATACTATCCTGGACACGGGTATATAATTTTCGGTTTGCATTTGGCAAAAATTCTAAACTTGCAAATTTTGGATTATCCCTCCAGTTTTTACGCCAATTATTATTCTGAATAAACATTTCTGCTAAAGAAATTGTCTTTCCTTCAACTACAACAGAAGACAGCAATGTTTTTTCTACCATTGATCTGGATTTAAACAATTCGGTCAAATTAGATCCTGTAAAAATGCTACCCCCGCCACCTCCTAAATCAATGCCAAATGAACTTGCTAACCCTAGTGCTCCACTAAATCCTCCTCCTCCTTTTTCGTCTTCTAATGCAAACGATAATGTAGCTGTATAAACAGGCTTCTTACTAAATGAATAGGCAAGCCCCAAACTAGCTCCAATAACACTCGCTATCAAAATAATTTTCCATTGAGAAAGTAAATAATTCCACCACTCTTTTACTTTTCCAAATAATTCTTTCAATGAAATCTCATCATTTTTAACCGGTAAACTATTTTCCATATAAAATCTAAATTTTACTTAAATGCTGTTACGATTAATAATGCTAAACTAGTCAGAACACTACCGATACTTACCCATTCACCAGTACTCATCTTTTTTGTTTCTGGCTTTTCAGGAACAACAATCTGAGAGTCCGGTGTAACTTTAGGGTATGACCTAAAAAACAAAAATGAACCTGTTACTGCAGCTTTTCCATTAGGATAGATAATATATGCCTTTTTCTTCCATCCTTTACTGTCCACTCCTCCAACTGCATTTATATAGTATTTGAAACTCTTTCCGCTTCTATATGGAATTTCAGAATTAAGCAATACATTTCCTGTAACTTTAACCCCTTCATTTAATGTCGAAACTTCTATTTCATCATCAGGAAACAAGCTAACATTAGAATAATGCTCTTTATCCTTTACAATTTTTTTCCAATCCAAAGGAATAGTAGCATATTTCAATTCCTCTTTTAGTCTTTTAGCAAGATTTTCTTTTAAAGTGTCATTTTTAGATAAATTTAAATCAACTCGTTTTATATCATCAATTTGTTGCTGTTTAATTGGCCTCTTAATTTTCATCCCTTCTAGATTAGCTACTGATGTTAATCCTCCTGCACGCATAACTACATTATAAACGGATTCTTTTTTATTTGCCAGAACGTATTTCCCGGGATAAGCAACGGCTCCGCTAATTGTTACCATTTGTGGTTTTTCATAAACGGCCATTCTTCTAATATTTATCACATCAAAAGGCTTTAAAAGAAAGTTTTTTACTTGCTCATTATTGTCAGCGGTTATTTCTAATTCTACTAATTCAATACGCCTTGGATTAGTATCATCAATTTCATCAGATTTTATCATTCTTGCAATTTCAACTCTTTTAGAAGCTGAACCTGTTAATCCTCCTACCTGAATAATCAAATCATTTAATGTTAAGTTATCAAAGAATGGATATTCCCCGGGAGTTTTTACTTCGCCATCAATTGTAACTTTATATTCTTCTCTAAAATCTAAAATTGAGTATACTGTTACTTCGTCTTCTCTTTTTAACTCAATATCAGCATTCAAATTTCCGGACAATGCGCTCGCTAAATCAATATTTACTATTTCTGTAGTTAAATCAGATTTTAAACGAATAATTCTGGCTCTTTTAGTATAAGCATCTTCTTTAAGCCCCTCTACTCTGGCAATAAGATCCGAAATTCTCATTCCTTCATCAAAAGAATAATAATCCGGTCTAAAAACTGCCCCTTCTATTTTAATACGATTTTCAAATCGGTTTAAAATTTTAGTAACTCGGAAAACATCACCGGATTTTGGCAGATATGAAGAGAATTCACTTTCCTTAATGTCATGAACCTTAAACTCTTTGCCCGTTTTTTGTAAAACATTTACTGACGCAGTATAGGCAAATTCGTTAAAACCAGATGCAAAATTCAATAAATCTGAAAATTTTTCGCCTTTTTTCATCTCGAAAATACCAGGTCTCTTTACTTCTCCTTCGACAGTAACCCTTTGTGTATAAACCGGAATTCGAATTACATCGTTTTCTTTTAAACTTACATTGTCTGACTGATCACCTTTAACTAAAAAACGATAAATATCTATGTTTTTATAAATCTTATTATTTCTAATTAATTCTATATTTCTGTAACTACCGTTTTTTCCTGGCCCCCCAGCTAAATGCAAAGCATTATATACTGTCGCCAAAGATGAAATAGAATAATTTCCTGGCTGTTTTCCACCTACAATAGTAATTTTAATGGTTCTAATTCTACTTAAACTCACACTTACTTGAGATTGCCCCGATCTTACAGTACTGTAAACTTTTGCAATTGCTGCCTTAATTTTTTGTGTTGCAGCCTCAATTGATATTCCGGAAACTGAAATTTGACCAACATACTGAATCGTAATTTTTCCTTCAACACTTACGGGTATACTGGCATTGTACTCTTGTACTCCATAAACACTTACCTGAAGTTCATCTCCCGGTCCTAAAACATAATTCATGGGAGTGGCAAGATTTGAATCAGGTTCAAAGTTCAACGTCGGATTATCAAACAATTCAGAACCAAATATTAAGGCATTAGCAGAATCTTTAACTTTATTATTTACTATTTTGTCCTGAGCACGTCCTGAATCTTTTTTGTTTGTAGCAGTATTTTCGTTATTTTTTTTATTTAAATTAATAATGACCCCTTCATTTACTCTTGCTTTTAGCTTTGAAAATTCCGCAGCACTCATCCCTTTTGATAAAGCCATAGGTTCAGCCTGTTCAATAGTCATATTGTTATTCTGCAGTTGAATTCGTATTTTAGCAATATCACTATCAGACAAATAATCCACTTTTAAAGTACTCAAATCACTTGATTTCATTAAATCCTGAGCACTTACTTGAAAAGAAAGTAAAAAAGTAAAAAATAATAAAACAACAACCGTTATATTTTTCATATTTAATGATGTTTTGATAAGAAATTCAAATCAGAATGGGATTTATTTTTAAGAATACTGTTTTTTATAATAATCTTTATAGGAACCAGAAGTTACATTTTTTAACCATTCTTCATTGTTCAAATACCAATTAATGGTTTTTTCCAAGCCTTCTTCAAAAGTTACCGATGGCTTCCAGCCCAATTCCTTATTAATTTTAGAAGCATCAATTGCATAACGCAAATCATGTCCAGGTCTGTCTTTCACGTAGGTGATTAATTCCTGAGATTTGCCCTTTTTCCGTCCTAGTTTTTCATCCATAATCTGGCATAATAATTTAACCAAATCAATGTTTTTCCATTCGTTAAAGCCACCAATATTATAAGTTTCATGATTTTTCCCTTCATGAAAAACTAAATCAATGGCAATGGCATGATCTTCAACAAAAAGCCAGTCACGAGTATAATTACCATCTCCATAAACAGGTAGTGGATTGTTATTAATAATGTTATTGATAAAAAGCGGAATTAATTTTTCAGGAAAATGATAAGATCCATAGTTGTTTGAACAATTTGTCAAAACATAGGGTAAACCATACGTTTCTCCATATGCCCTTACAAAATGATCTGAGCTTGCTTTTGAAGCTGAATAAGGAGAGTTTGGATCATATGGTGTAGTTTCGGTAAAAAGTCCTTCGGTGCCTAAAGATCCGTAAACTTCATCTGTACTGATATGATAAAATCTTTTGCCTTCAAAATTGTCTTTCCATTGTTTTTTTGCAGCATTAAGCAAATTCATGGTCCCAATAACATTTGTTTTTACAAATGCTAACGGATCTTCGATTGATCTGTCGACATGAGATTCTGCGGCCAAATGCAATACTCCATCAAAATTGTGAATTGAAAAAAGTTCATTAATAAAAGTTTCATTTACAATATCTCCCTTTACAAAATTATAATTAGGACAATTTTCAATATCTTTAATATTTTCTAAATTTCCAGCATAAGTTAAAGCATCAAGATTGTAAATTTGATATTCAGGATATTTGTTTACAAAACGCCTCACTACATGTGAACCGATAAAACCAGCACCACCTGTTATAAGAATTTTTTTCATTTTCTTAATTTAATAATTCTGAGTTTTGTTTTTCTAACTCACTATATATGTCTTTTACATCTTGCGAATTTTCTTTTTGTAAAATTAAATTAGCAGTTTCTGTATAAACAAAAATTGTGTTTTTTAACCCTAAAAAAGTGGTATGTTTATTACAGCCTATAACCATATTACCATTTTTATCTATCGGATGCCCTTTAGAAAATAAATAATCATAAACAGATTCAAATGAACCTAAATCTGACCAGGAAAATGATGCAGGAACTACTTTAATTTTTTTACTTCGTTCCATTACCGCATAATCAATACTGATCGATGGAATTTCCAGAGATGCTTCTAAGTCCAGAAAGCCCTCTTTACTTGATTCCCAGACTATTTTGGACTTTTCGTAAACTTCGGGTTGAAACTGTTTCAATTCTTCTAAAAGCACACTGGCTTTAAAACAAAACATTCCGCTATTCCATAAAAAATTACCTTTTGCAATAAAATCTTTAGCAGTTGTTTCATTTGGTTTTTCTCTAAATGAAAGTACTTTATCTCCTTTTGATTCGATATAACCATAACCTGTTTCAGGTTTAGTAGGAATGATTCCAAAAGTTACAATAAAACCTTCCTGTGCTTTACTAATTGCATCATTAATCGCATCATTATAATTCTCCATTTTATCAATAATATGATCTGAAGGAGTAATAATCAAAATATCATCAGGATCACTGGCAAAAGCTGCAAAAGCAATAGCAGCAGCCGTATTTCTGGGTGTGGCTTCAACAATATTAAGATAAGCTGTTTGAGATTTATCCATAACTTTGCCACTTAAATGATGATTATCGACATTTCCTACTACCATCACTTTATTTGCTAAATGGCTATTGCGATTAACTGTCATTTCAAATAATGATTTCCCATCAAATATCTCAAGATATTGTTTAGGCTGGCTTTTACGTGAAAGCGGCCATAGTCTACTACCAACTCCTCCTGTAAGAATTACATGTACAATTGAATTACTCATATTTTTTATTTTAAATAAAAAAGTTTTAGGCTATAGTCTATTATCAGCTATAGTTCCTAAAACTCCTTTTACATCATATATCAAACTATTTGTTTTTTGAATCTCAAAGTAATCTAAGTCTAAAAATTCAGAATGTGCAACTCCTAAAACTATTGCGTCAAATTTTTCTTTCGGAAAAATATTTATTGTTGTTAATCCGTATTCTTTTTTAACTTCTTCAATATTTGCTATTGGGTCATATATTGTAACCGAAATTCCATATTCTTTTAATGCCCTTACCACATCTACAATTTTAGTATTCCGAACATCTGGACAATTTTCTTTAAAAGTAATTCCAAGCATTAAAAGCTCAGCATTATTTACTGAAATACCTTTTTTTATCATTAATTTCACAACCTGAGATGCTATGTATTCGCCCATACTATCATTCAAACGCCGCCCAGCTAAAATTATTTCAGGATGATAACCAAATTCTTGTGCTCTTTGTGCTAAATAATAAGGATCTACGCCTATACAATGTCCTCCTACTAAACCTGGTTTAAAAGGAAGGAAATTCCATTTCGTAGCCGCAGCGGCTAATACTTCTTGTGTATCAATATTCATTAAGTTGAATATTTTTGCTAGTTCATTTACAAAAGCAATATTAATATCCCGTTGTGAATTTTCAATTACTTTGGCTGCTTCAGCAACTTTTATTGTTGGTGCAAGATAAGTTCCCGCGGTAATAACTGATTTATAAAGCTCATCAACTTTTAAACCTGTTTCAGGATTAGAACCGGAGGTAATCTTGAGAATTTTCTCTACCGTATGCTCTTTATCACCGGGATTAATTCTTTCTGGTGAATATCCTGCAAAAAAGTCTACATTAAATTTTAATCCGGATATTTTTTCTAAAACCGGTACACATTGCTCCTCAGTAACTCCAGGATATACAGTTGATTCATAAATTACAATATCTCCTTGTTTTAACATTTTACCTACAGTTTCACTTGCTTTATATAAAGGAGTTAAATCAGGTCGATTATTTCTGTCTACAGGAGTAGGAACGGTTATTATAAAATAATTACAATCTGCAATATTATTTATATTGTCAGTGCAATAAAGTCCTTTTGTTTTGTTTGTACTATCAACTAATACACTTTGCAAAATAGCATCTTCAACCTCTAATGTTGAATCAGTACCTTGCCTTAAACTTGTAATTCTTGATTCATTAATATCAAAACCTACTACAGGATATTTTGTAGCAAATAAACGAGCTAAAGGCAACCCTACATAACCTAATCCAATAACGGCAATTTTTACGTTATTATTCATCTTTTTCCTTAATTTCGTTTATGACATTGTACGGCTTCGCGATTCACAGTCACACTAATGACCTGAATATCGAAAAATTCAATTTCAGCAAATATAGTACAATAAGTCAATTTTATCAACCCTTAAAAAATCTTATGATTATCCTATTAAATAAATAAATTTAACAGCCTCAAAGTCAACAAACAAAAGAAAATACTTCCAAAAAAAAAGCAAAAAATCACTAAGTTTGGTGATTTTTTGCTTTTTTCAAGCTTTGTTTCATTCTTCAGTACATTCAGTCAGCATCTTTTTTATATTTTATTTTCAAAAGACATCCTAAAGATTCTAAAACAAGAATATAATGAGTATTTGTCACTTCCTGAATAACTGCATTCTGACTACTGAAAACCCCAGCTTCCAATTTTATTTTATCTCCCTTTTTATAAGATACAACTGAAACATCAGAAATACTTGTATCCGAAAGACATTTTTTTATCGTTGTAATTTCTTCATTTCGAACAATTGCTGCTTTTCCTAACCAAAACAAATAACGGATCACACCTGCCACCTGAAATACCAAATTTCTGTCTGCATCAGACAATTGAACAAAAACGTAAGAATTAAAAAGAGGAACTTCAACTTTTTTCTTTCTGTCAGACCATTGTTTTATCTGAGTAATTAAAGGACAGTAGCATTCAATTCCTATTTCATTTAACTTTTCAGCTACTTTTTTTTCCCATTTAGGTTTTGTATAAACAACATACCAATTCATGTAATTTATTTTTAAGAACCTATTCCATTATAAATAAAGCCAATTGATTTTAAATCTTTTGCATTTAGTATATTTCTTCCATCAAAAACAAAAGCAGGTTTTTGCATAGAATCATATATTTTTTGCCAATCGTATTGTGTAAATTCATCCCATTCCGTAAGTATTGCTATGGCATGAGCTCCTTTACAGGCTTCATAAGAATCTTCAAATGTTAATACAGCATCTGCATTCGCGGAAGATTTTCTTGTTTCTAAATAATCTAAATCACCTAAAATCTTATTTCTTGAAACTTTTGGATCATAAACCGAAATCTTAGCCTGTTCGTTAATCAAATCGTCTGCTACATATATTGCTGCAGATTCGCGTGTATCGTTTGTATCTTTTTTAAACGCCCAACCTAAGAAAGTTATTTTTTTATCGGCCACTGTGTTGTATAAAGTCTGAACGATTTTATTTGAAAATCTTCTCTTTTGATAATCGTTCATGATTATTACTTGCTCCCAGTAATCCGCAACTTCATTTAATCCGTAAGATTTTGCTATATAAACTAAATTCAATATATCTTTTTGAAAACAAGAACCTCCAAATCCAACAGATGCCTTCAAAAACTTAGAACCAATACGACTGTCCATTCCAATAGCACGTGCTACTTCACTTACGTCTGCACCAGTTTTCTCACACAACTCAGACATTGCATTTATTGATGAAATACGTTGAGCTAAAAAAGCATTTGCAGTAAGTTTAGACAATTCAGACGACCAAACATTTGTTGTTAAGATTTTATCTTTACTAACCCAATTAGCATAAACATCAACTAAAGCATTAATTGCAGATTCTCCTTCCGGAGTTGAATCTCCTCCAATAAGAATTCTATCAGGATTTAGTAAATCTGTAACAGCAGTTCCTTCTGCTAAAAACTCCGGATTAGAAAGAATTTGAAACTGAACACCATTTCCGGTATTATCCAGAATACTTTTTATTGCTTCAGCAGTACGAACAGGCAAAGTTGATTTTTCAACAACTATTTTATTGTTTTTTGAAACTTTTGCTATTTGTCTGGCACATAACTCTATGAATTTCAAATCTGCTGCCATTCCTTTACCCTTCCCATAAGTCTTAGTAGGTGTATTTACAGATATAAAAATAACCTGAGCTTCATCAATAGCTTCTTCTACATTGGTTGAGAAAAAAAGATTTCTCCCTCTTGCTTCTGCCACAATTTCAGAAAGACCCGGCTCATAAATTGGAATATTATCCGTATTTGGATCATTCCAATCTTTAATTCTTTGTTCATTCAAATCGACAACAGTTACTTGAATATGTGGACATTTTTGTGCAATTACTGCCATAGTTGGACCTCCTACATAACCTGCACCAATGCAACAAATTTTTGTGATTTTCATATTTTATATATTATACTTCTTATATATTATGTTTCCTTTTATTTTAAATTGTTCCAATACCAGCTCAGTGCTTCTTTTAGCCCCTCTTCCAAGGAATATTTGGGATTATATCCTAATAATTTTTTAGCCTTATCTATACTTGCTAATGAATGGGGGATATCTCCCGCTCTTGTCTCACCATAGATAATTGGCACAGTTGCTATTTTTGAATCATATACGGCTAAATATTTTTTTAAATATTCAACTAAATCATTTAAGGTATTCCTATCTCCAAACGCGGTATTATAAATATTATTGATTGCTTCAGAGTTATTAGATGAAATTGCGAGAGCATTCATTTGTATTACATTATCAATATAAGTAAAATCTCTTGAATAATTTCCATCTCCATTAATTACCGGACTTTCGTAATTCATTAATTGCATGACAAATTTTGGAATCACAGCTGCATAAGCACCTTTTGGATCCTGTCTTCTTCCAAACACATTAAAATAGCGCAAACCTATAGTTTCAAGCCCATATTGTTTGCTAAAAATTTCAGCGTACAATTCATTGACATATTTAGTTATTGCATAAGGAGACAAAGGTTTACCAATTACTTCTTCTACTTTAGGCAATCCTTCAGAATCGCCATAGGTTGAAGAACTTGCAGCATAAATAAATCGCTTTACTTTTGCATCACGGGCAGCTACCAACATATTTAAAAAACCCGTAACATTTACATCATTTGTAGTAATTGGATCATTTATTGATCTTGGAACAGAGCCTAACGCAGCCTGATGCAACACATAATCTACTTCTGTAACAGCTAAATTACAATCAGATATATTTCGAATATCTCCTTCAATTAATTTAAAATTCGGATTTACAATAAACTCTTCCAAATTATGATAATGTCCGGTTGAAAAATTGTCTAAACAAATTACTTTGTGTCCTGAATTTAAAAAATACTCACATAAATTAGAACCAATAAAACCAGCTCCTCCTGTTATTAAAATAGTGTTTTGAATAACTGCTCCCATCTATTTCAAATTATTATTTTTTAAATTTTTTAAAAGCACTTTTAAAAAAACCTGCTTTCTCCTCTTCCTCATGATAACCGTTTGAATACGTTCCATAACCTCCATAATAACCATAACCATATGCTGACCCGTATTTAGCTTTATTTTCAAAACCATTTAAAACTATACTAACATTATTCAGCTCTCCCCGTTTGACACGATTATTTAACAATGTAATCATTTCCTTTTTTGAATAATTCTGTCTCACCACATACAAAGTAACATCACTAAATTCCACTAGTTCTAAAGCATCCGAAACAAGTCCAACCGGTGGTGTGTCCAATATAATATAATCGTATGTTTTTTTAAGCTCCTCAATCAATTCACCCATTACTTCACTTATAATTAATTCTGAAGGATTTGGAGGAATTGGACCTGATAAAATAACATCAAGATACGGAATCTGAGTTTTATTTATTATTTCTGGAAGTGTTTTTTGCTTTATCAAATAATTGACTACCCCATACTGGTTTACCAGATTAAATTCATCTGCTAGACGTGGTTTCCTTAAATCTAACCCTACTATAACTGTCTTTTTTTCGCTTAAGGCAAATACAGTCGCAATATTTATAGAACAGAACGTCTTTCCCTCTCCACTTATTGATGAAGTAATCATTAGCGTTTTTGCTCCGTCTAACTGCTTTTTTTTGTATAAGAACTGTAATGAAGAACGTATACCTCTAAAAGCTTCCGACAATGCTGATTTTGGTTTTTCAAAAACCGCTAGATTGGTGTTCTCTTTATTAATACCCACAACACCTATTAACGGAATTTGTGTTTGTTTACTAATATCTTCTGTATTTTGAATTGTATTATTAATAAAGAAAAATATGAAAACAATAATTAGAGGAATTAAAAACCCTAAAAACAAAGCTAACACATAATTAACAGAAGTTTTCGGACCAATTAAACCTCCTCCAATATCTTTCGCAGGATCTATAAAATGAATATCTGACAAATTAGAAGCTTTTACAATATCAGCTTCATTCCTTTTCTGGAGAAATGTACTATAAATATTATCACTTAAATCATATTTCCTTTTAATCTTCAGCAATTCTTGTTGTTCTTCAGGAAGTTTTTTGATTTTACTCTCTGCTTCACCAATTTTATTATTAACTAAAGCTAAATCATATTGCAAAGAAGACTTGGCTGAGGCTATATTTTCAAGCAAAACATTTTTTACAGCCATCATTTGATTATCGAAATCTTTAAAAATCTTATCACTTTTTACTGCATAAGACATTTCAGATCTTTGGGTTGATAAAGCAATAAGTTTAGAAACATTCGTAACAATATTTGGATCTTCAATTCCTGCAACGGATGGCGCTGGTAATTTAGAATAATCAACACTGTTTTTAAGATAGGCTTTTAACGAATTGTAGTACGCAATTTTTCGTGCTACCACATCTTTTTCAACATCAAAATTTAAAATTTTATCTGAAAACTTAGCTCCACCTTCTTCAATATCATATATATTTTTATCTTTTCGAAAAGATTTAAGTTCATTTCCGGTTTCTTTCAACTGAGATTCCATAGACACAAGAGTACTATCAATAAATGCTATAGTGTTTGTAGCAAACTGATTTTTACCGTCTAATTGAATTTTGATTAACATTTTGACTGTGGAATTTAAATACTCAACCATCCGTGCTTTATTTGTACCCTGCATCGATAGTGTAAGTATAGATCCTCCTTTTTCCTCAGAATTAACATCAATTCCACGATAACGTGAAACGGTAGAATCGAAATTATTAAATCTTACAAAATATTCTTTCCCTTTATAGAAACCAGGATTATCAGTTATTTCAAGTTTCCAATTCAAAAATGGCAATACAACTTGTTCCCCAACTTTATACTTTTTTAAGAATTCAATAGGCTGAACGGCAGTACTGCTATAAGTATTATTTGAATAAGTCAGCAATGAAACCGAATTATTCTCAAATGGAATTCTAATTTCATATTCATTCGGGCTTAAAAATTTAATACTAATTAATACTCCTGTTAATTGAGGTTTCGTTTTATCTATATTAACATAAAAAGGAACCGCACCATATACATCAACCATATTAAATTCGCCTTTCGCGAGATAATCAATATAATACTGCAATTTATCCACTACCAATTCATTATGTGATCTCGATTGCAAAATAGTCGAAACACCACTTACCTGATCAGAAATACCTCCCCAATTAAAAACCAAGCTTGTATTCGAGGTAAAGAAAGGGTTGCTCTCTTCTTTTATCGAAATTAAGGTCTGCATGGCATAAATCTTTTCCTTACGAATATTAACCTGATAAGCTATCGTAAATGCAATAATTAAACTCACCAAAAACAATTTCCAATAACCAGCGATTTTCAGCAAAAAGCCTTTAAAATCAAAACTGGGATGATTTTCAAAAATTGAAAAATCTTTTATGTCTAACATCTCTTGTATTTACTTTTTAATTTTTCAACAATAAATAAACTGTTGTGGCCAAAGATAACAAAGTTATAATTGTACCAACAGATTGAATTCCTGTCTGACCAGTACCCCACGTTTTTTGCTTTAACGGCTTAACGTAAACATAATCATTAGGCTGTAAATAATAGTATGGTGATTTCATTACATTTTCATCTGTCAGATCAATATCATTGATCTGCACTCCTGTAGGTGTTTGACGTATTACAGTAACTGCTTTACGATTACCAACAGTAGTGATATCTCCAGCATTGGCAATCGCTTCCATGATATTTACACGTTCCTGAAATAATGTTTTAGTACCTGTAATCCCTACTTCTCCATTTATTGTATATCGAAAACCCGCTAATTTTACAGTAAGAAAAATATTTGCTTCTGTTTTGAAATATTCCTCCAGTAATTTTTTCTCAATCTTCACACGTACTTCTTCGAGAGTATATCCAATTACATTTATTTCCCCTAAAATTGGCATTCTTATATTTCCATGATCATCAACAGTAAAACCATTAAAATATAGCTGTGACTCCGATTTACCCATACTATTTTCAACTTCAGTAGATTTAAAAATTGCAACCAATTTAGGGTCTATGGCTTTAATATCTATATTCAAAATATCGTTGACTTGCAATCTGTAAGGTTTTAATACAATTGATGAAACAGTAGTTTCATTTCCAACGGTTCCTTTATCCTGCAAATAGACCAAATCTTTTACTGGGATACACGATGTAAAAAACGTACTAATTAATAATAAATAAAAACAGTTTTTTGTCATTTTAAAAATTTTATAAGCAAATATAACCATTCCTTTAATCTTCAGGAAATCTTACTTAGTTTGTATTATTTAATTATTTTTGAAAGTTTTTTCGAAAGGAATACGATGCAAAATACTTCGGCCGAGCGTAACTTCATCAGCATATTCTAATTCATCTCCCACGGAAATCCCTCGCGCTATTGTAGATATTATAATTTCAGAATCGGCAATTTGTTTATAAATATAAAAATTTGTGGTATCTCCTTCCATGGTGGAACTTAATGCAAAAATAATTTCAACAACTTTGCCTAGTTTTACTTTTTCCACTAAAGTTGCTATATTCAACTGACTTGGTCCCACTCCTTCAATTGGAGATATCTTACCTCCTAAAACATGATAAATCCCTTTATATTGGGCTGTATTTTCTATAGCCATCACATCCCTGATATCTTCTACAACACAAATAGTCTGATGATTCCTGGATGAATTAGCACATATTTCACAAACTTTTGTATCTGAAATATTGTGACAGCTTTCGCAAAATTTAATATCTTCACGCATATTTAATAGTGCCTGAGATAAAAAGCCTGTCTGCTCTTTAGGTTGTTTCAATAAGTGAAGCACCAGTCTAAGCGCCGTACGTTTACCAATCCCCGGTAATTGAGACATTTCATTGACTGCTTTTTCTATTAATTTTGAAGAAAATTCCATGAAACAAAAATAATAATTTATATGGTTTGTAAGGACTTACATTTTAAACATACTTAGTATCACAAAGCTATCTTAAAAAGTGATTTCTAACCCTATTAAAAAATCCTTTTACACCTCATTTGACACAAAAGACATAGTGCATAAAAGGAAATAACTCCCAAGAAAACTAATATTGATTTGTTGCCAACAAAACCAAAGTACAAGCAACCTCTGCTTTGATATTATTAAGTTCAAGTAACTGATAAAACTCTGGATTTTCAGTTCCGGGATTAAAAACTACCCGCTTAGGCTGTGCTTCGATAATATAATTATAATAATCACGCTGACGAGCCGGGTTTAAATATAAGGTTACTGTATCTATATTTTTAACAGGAATGGCTTTGGTATAAATTTTCACGCCTGCAACTTCACCTGCTTTTTGTCCTATTGCTAAAACTGTATGCCCTTTTTGAGTCAACATATTTATGGCTTTAAAAGCATAACGTTCCGGTTTTGTTGTTGCACCTAAAACTAAAGTTTTTTTATTTTTCATTGTTTCTGAATAAGCCACAAAAGTAATCAAAAAAGGCTGAAATACCTTCGTCTTTTGATTTAGAGCTATTAAAGACAAAAAAAACAATATCCTAACATCATATTCGGGTAAAATCTTAAAATTTGATTATTTTTACTTTATCATTCGAAAACATTATGGATTTATTCATTTATTTATTTGCTGCTCTTTTCTCTGTTTTAAATCCAATTGGTACTGTTCCTATCTTTGTAGGGCTCACTCATGATGATTCAGATAGTGAGCGTTCCAGAATATCATTATGGACAGCTATTAATGTTTTCATTATTTTAATTGTTTCATTTTTTATTGGACAATATGTTTTAACTTTTTTTGGAATTAGCATTGATGCACTTCGTATTGCTGGTGGTCTTGTGATCTTAAATTCAGGTTTTTCATTATTATCCGGAAAAATCAGCAAAAAAAGAGGAATTAATAAAAAAGTAGAAAACGATGCCCAAAAAAGAAATGATATTGCATTGACCCCATTGGCAATTCCAATGCTGGCTGGCCCTGGATCTATCTCTTTACTAATTGCTTTTTACCAGGAACATCATGAAGTGAACGAAATAATAATTTCCAGCTTAGCTATTTTAGCTATAGCAATTACCATTTTTGTTATCTTAAAAAGCGCTCATTATTTAGCTCGTATAT
Source organism: Flavobacterium salmonis (assembly GCF_903819435.1). Classification (GTDB taxonomy): domain Bacteria; phylum Bacteroidota; class Bacteroidia; order Flavobacteriales; family Flavobacteriaceae; genus Flavobacterium; species Flavobacterium chungangense. The sequence goes on from NZ_CAIJDP010000088.1 coordinate 157,622, forward strand.
TAGGCGCTTCTGGTATTGTCGCTATTTCCAGAATTATTGGTTTTATTGTAATTGCAATTGGAATTCAATATATTGTGAGTTCTATAATTAATATTGTTAAAGCAAATTTAATATAACCCTTTGAATATCAAAACACAAAATTCCAAATCCCACTGCATTCAGCTTTTGGAATTTGGAATTTTTTATTGAAAATTTAACTTTAACTTCTTGGCAAGAATACTTCTGCCATCATACATCTGGCACTACCTCCACCACAGGCTTCAATTGTATCGAGACTCGAGCTTAAAATTTCAGCATGATTTTGTAATTGTTCAATTTGTTTTATTGTTAAACTGTTATAAGCCGATGAGCTCATAACGATATACTTTATATCATTTGATCCTCGAACCTCCAACATATTACCTGCGAAATTATTTACTTGTGCTTCCGTAATTAAAATAATTTCTTTATTATCTACTTTCAGGTTTTCCAAGACCATTTTGCGCTCTTTTTTATCATCAATGCAATCTGCACAAATAACCGCAAAAGTTTCACCAATACACATCATAACATTAGTATGATAAATCAATTTACGTTCACCATCAACAGTCTGGAAAGCTTCAAAAATTACCGGAGCATAATCAAAATCTTCGCAGAATTCGATAAACAATTCTTCATCTGCACGAGGTGATAAGGCGCAATATGCTTTTCCGTTAGCTCTGTCCAAAAGTAAGCTTCCCGTTCCTTCGAGAAAAATACCATCTTCTTCTGCAGATGTATAATCCATGATATCAGTAATCTCAAAACCTTTTTCTTCCAAAATATCCAAAATATCTTCGCGGCGTTCCTGGCGACGATTTTCAGCAAACATTGGATACAATGCTACCTCTCCATTTTCATGGAACGACACCCAGTTATTTGGAAAAATACTATCTGGTGTATCTGACTCTAAGGTATCTTCTATAACGGTAACATCAACTCCAACTGCTATCAATTTTTCTACAAATTCATCAAACTCCTGTTGTGCTTTTGCATTTACTGTACTTGGCAAAAGGCCATCTAAAACTTTTTGATAATAATTATTTACTGCTGTCTGTTCATTCATTCTGAAAGCAACTGGACGAATCATTACAATCGAGTGAGTAGTTTGTTTCATATCTTAAAATAAAATTAATCTCTAATTAATGGCAAAGTTGAACATCTCAACAACCCTTCTTGTTTTGCAATTTCAGCGTACGGAATTTCTTCGACTATAAAACCATTTGCACGTAACCAATTGTTTAAACGTGTGAAGTTTTTTTCTGAAACTACAACTTTTTCATCAATCGAAAACACATTCGAAAACATATTATACATTTCGTTTCTTTCGATATGAAATAAATTTTCCTTTCCAAAAAGATTTACCAAATACATATAATCAGCTTCTTCACGAAAACCTCTTTTATAAACAATCCCTTTATCTTTTCCTACAGGCTGAAAACAGCAATCTAAATGCAAAGCATTATCGCGGGCTTCAATTTTAGATTTAACCAAATCAAATTCCTTGACAATTTTATTCGGAAACAAATTTTTAATATAGTTTACTCCTTCCATATTAGTCCTTGCTGTTATGTAATCTTTATAATCACTCCCTTTATAAGTTCCAATAAAAATATGATCATTCCATAACATTACATCACCACCTTCAATATGAACTTCCTCTGGCGGACGAAGCACTTTTAAAGAATCAATCTGATCAATAACATATTGAATTGCATCAAGTTCTCGTTCTCTGTCAGGTAAAATATTTGATTTCACAAAGACATCATCAATTACAAAACCAATATCTCTGGCAAAAATCTGATTGTAATTTTCTATCATTTCCGGACGATAAACCACTACATCGTATTTTTGAAAAACAGCATTAAAAGCATCCATTTCAGCAACCATATCTTTTTCTACAGGATAAGTACCTGCTTTAATATGTTCCAATGATTTAGGATCATAAGCTTCCCTTATTGAAGGAGTTGGCCCATTATGAACAGCAGAACCCAAAACTACAGCACGTAATCTTGAGGTTTCGTTCTTTATATTTAATTGCAACATATATGTTATATTTTGTTGCAAATATAAAAAAAGCTTCACAGTTAAGTGAAGCTTTCAATTTTATTTATTTGACTTAAAATCTCTCAATGGATGCCCAGTATAAATTTGTCTTGGTCTTCCAATTGGTTCTTTATTTTCTCGCATTTCTTTCCATTGTGCAATCCAGCCCGGTAATCTACCAATAGCAAACATTACAGTAAACATATCAGTTGGGATACCTAATGCTCTGTAAATAATTCCAGAATAGAAATCAACGTTTGGATACAAGTTTCTTGATTTGAAGTAATCGTCTTCAAGAGCTGCAGTTTCTAATTTTCTGGCAATATCTAAAATCGGATCTTCAACACCTAAAGTTTCCAAAACTTCTTTAGCCGCTTTTTTGATGATTTTAGCTCTTGGATCAAAGTTTTTATAAACTCTGTGACCAAACCCCATTAATCTGAATGGGTCATTTTTATCTTTCGCTTTCGCTAAAAACTTATCTGTATCTCCACCATCTTTATTAATATCTTCCAGCATCTCAAGAACTGCTTGGTTTGCCCCTCCGTGAAGAGGTCCCCAAAGAGCAGAAACTCCTGCAGAAACCGAAGCAAATAAACCAGCATGAGAAGAGCCAACCATTCTTACTGTAGATGTAGAACAGTTTTGTTCGTGATCTGCATGAAGAATAAATAATTTATCTAATGCATTAACAATTATCGGATTTGCAGAGTAAGGACCTGTAGGCAATTTAAACATTAATTGCATAAAGCTTTCTACATATCCTTTTGTATTGTCATAATAGTTTAAAGGATACCCCATTGACTTTCTGTAAGTCCATGTAGCAATTACGAGAAATTTAGCCATTGTTTTACAAATAGCTTCGTACATTTCTTTTTCGTTATCAACATTTACTGCTTTAGGATTAAATGCTGTTAAAGCACTTGTCAAAGCAGATAAAACCCCCATCGGATGAGCAGTTTTTGGAAAACCGTCAATAATATTTTTCATTTCTTCGTTTACCAAAGAATGCTTTTTAATATTATTTTCGAAATCCTCTAATTGTGCAGCGGTTGGTAATTCTCCAAAAATCAAAAGATAAGAAACCTCTAAGAAGCTTGCTTTCTCTGCAAGATCTTCGATTGAATACCCTCTGTAACGTAAAATTCCTAATTCTCCATCCAGAAAAGTGATTTCACTTTTGCACGAACCAGAATTTTTATAACCAGGATCAATAGTAATAATACCAGTTAAATCACGTAATTTGTTAATATCGATAGCGGATTCATTTTCACTTCCTGTGATTACCGGAAGCTCAATTTTCTTACCATCTACTTCTAATGTAGCTATTTTTGACATAATATATGGGAAATAATTCTTTAAAATAATAATTTATCAAATCTAAGGAATTTAAGACTAATTAAAAAAGGAATAATGCTATGAATTTGTTAAAACCCCAAAAAAAAACCACTCGTTTATACGAATGGTTTAATTTTACGAATATAACACTACAATTACTTGATCTTAAAAGCGTTTAACCCCGGAAAATAAGCAGTACTTCCTAATTCTTCTTCGATTCTCAATAATTGATTATATTTTGCCATACGATCAGAACGAGAAGCAGAACCTGTCTTAATTTGACCACAATTTAAAGCTACAGCCAAATCTGCGATTGTATTATCTTCTGTTTCTCCTGAACGGTGAGACATAACTGAAGTATAACCCGCATTTTTAGCCATATTTACTGCAGCAATAGTTTCTGTCAAAGTACCAATTTGGTTTACTTTTACTAAAATTGAGTTAGCGATACCTTTTTCAATTCCCGTTGACAAACGAGCAACGTTAGTTACGAATAAATCATCTCCAACTAATTGAACTTTATGTCCAATTTTTTCAGTTAAATATTTCCATCCATCCCAATCATCTTCGTACATACCATCTTCGATAGAAATAATTGGATATTTAGCAGCAAGTTCAGCTAAATAATCTGCTTGCTGTTCAGAAGTTCTGATTTTTCCGGTTTCTCCTTCAAATTTAGTGTAATCATATTTGCCGTCTACATAAAACTCAGATGCAGCACAGTCAAGAGCAATCATAATTTCGTCACCAAAAGTATATCCTGCTTTTTCAACGGCTAATTTGATAGTATCTAAAGCATCTTCAGTACCACCTGCCAAGTTTGGAGCAAACCCTCCTTCGTCACCAACAGCAGTACTTAAACCTCTATCGTGTAATACTTTTTTCAAACTATGAAAAATTTCAGTTCCCATTTGCATAGCATGTGTAAAAGAAGTGGCTTTTACAGGGAAAATCATAAATTCCTGAAAAGCAATAGGAGCATCAGAGTGCGAACCACCATTGATGATATTCATCATAGGAACAGGCAATGTATTAGCAGAAACCCCACCAACATATCTGTATAATGGTAATCCAAGTTCATTAGCTGCAGCTTTTGCAGCAGCAAGTGAAACTCCTAAAATAGCATTAGCTCCTAATTTAGATTTATTTGGTGTTCCATCTAAATCAATCATTAATTGATCAATAGTATTTTGTTCAAAAACAGAAGTTCCAACCAATTCTTCAGCAATAACGGTATTTACATTATTCACTGCATTCAAAACTCCTTTTCCAAGATAAGCTTTACCTCCATCACGTAATTCAACAGCTTCGTGCTCTCCAGTTGATGCTCCAGACGGAACAGCCGCTCTACCTAATACACCATTTTCAGTTACTACATCAACTTCAATAGTAGGATTCCCTCTGGAATCAAGAATTTGTCTTGCGTGAACTTTAATTATAATACTCATTATTTTTGTTTTTTATTAATAAAATATAATTTTTTTTCGAAAGTATAAAAATATTTAATACTAAAAACGCATTTTTATCATTAAACATCTTTATTTATTAACTACATCGTTTTAGACCTTTGCAGATTTTATGTTATCAACAAATTGATCAAACAAATAAGACGAATCATGCGGGCCCGGACTAGCTTCAGGATGATACTGCACTGAAAAACAATTTTTATTTTTCATACGCATTCCCGCAACTGTATCATCATTAAGATGCACGTGTGTAATCTCTAATTCTGGATGACCTTCCAAAGCCTCTCTTTTTACAGCAAATCCATGATTTTGAGAAGTTATTTCACCTTTTCCAGTAATAATATTTTTTACAGGATGATTAATTCCACGATGACCTCCAAACATTTTATAAGTTTTAACTCCGTTAGCCAAAGCTATAACCTGATGACCCAAACAGATTCCAAATAATGGTTTATCATCTGCTATAATTTCTTTAGCAACTTGTATAGCACTAAATAGAGGGTCGGGATCTCCAGGCCCATTTGACAAAAAGTAACCGTCAGGGCTGAAGGCAGTCAAATCTCCATATGTTGAATTATAAGGAAAAACTTTGATATAGCAATCTCTTTTTGCAAGATTTCTCAAAATATTCTTTTTAATTCCAAGATCTAAAGCAGATATTTTATAAGTAGCATTTTCATCACCAAAAAAATAAGGTTCTTTAGTTGAAACTTTTGACGCTAATTCTAAACCTTCCATGTTTGGTACATTAGCCAATTCTTTTTTCAATTCATCAATCGAAGTTCCGTCTGTACAAATAACAGCATTCATTGCTCCATTATCACGGATATAACTTACAAGAGCTCTTGTATCAACATCAGAAATACAGATTAAATTTTGTTTTGTAAAATAATCTTCTAAACTTCCCGAAGCATCTTCTCTTGAATAATTAAAGCTAAAGTTTTTACAAACTAAACCAGCAATTTTAACGCTATCCGATTCAATTTCCAAATCATTAACACCATAATTTCCAATATGCGCATTTGTAGCTACCAATATTTGCCCAAAGTATGAAGGATCTGTAAAAATCTCCTGATACCCGGTCATTCCTGTATTAAAACAAACTTCACCAAAAGTTTTACCGCTAATACCGATAGATTTCCCATGAAAAATAGTCCCATCACTTAGTAATAAAATGGCGCTCTGTCGTGTCGTGTATTTCATTCTTTAATTTGTATTGTTTTATCGTATTCTAAAACAAGCTGTAGCTCGTTTATTTGTAATTAGATATTTTGCAAATTTACTTTTTTAAAAGAGTGTCTCCAAGATTTTTTAAAAATTTCATTAATAAAAATAAAACCTAATCTCTTAAATAAGTTAAATTATACTTTCTTTATAAAAAAATCAAAAAAAAAAAAAAGGATAAACTAAAAATTAGCTTATCCTTTATTTCTATAGAATCATTACTTTCATAATTATTCAGAAGCTTCAGTAGTCGTTTCTGATTCAGCAGCAGGAGCTTCTGTAGTTGTCTCCTCAGCTTTTTTTGCTTTACCACCACGACGGCTTTTTGCTTTTTTAACTTCTTTTTTTCCTCCATTGTAAAGCTCATTGAAATCTACAAGTTCGATCATTGCCATATCAGCATTATCTCCCAAACGATTTCCAACTTTGATGATACGAGTGTATCCTCCTGGACGGTCACCAACTTTAGCAGCTACGTCTCTGAACAAGTCAGTTACAGCATATTTGCTACGTAAGTAAGCAAAAACAATACGACGGTTGTGAGTCGTATCTTCTTTTGATTTTGTGATTAAAGGCTCAACAAATTGTTTAAGCGCTTTAGCCTTAGCAACAGTAGTGTTAATACGTTTGTGCTCAATAAGAGAACAAGCCATATTAGCCAACATAGCTTTTCTATGTCCAGTCTGTCTGCTTAAGTGATTGAATTTTTTTCCGTGTCTCATTGCTATTTTAAATTTAATCCCGCAAGCGGGATTGAATTATTCTTTATCTAATTTGTATTTAGCTAAGTCCATCCCGAAAGTTAAATTTTTAACCGCAACAAGTTCATCAAGTTCAGTTAAAGATTTTTTACCAAAATTACGGAATTTCATTAGGTCATTTTTATTGAACGATACTAAATCACCAAGTGTATCAACTTCAGCCGCTTTCAAGCAATTTAATGCTCTCACAGATAAATCCATATCAACAAGCTTAGTTTTAAGCAATTGTCTCATATGCAATGACTCTTCATCATACGATTCTGTTTGTGCAATTTCGTCAGCCTCGAGTGTAATTCTTTCGTCAGAGAACAACATGAAGTGGTGAATTAAAACTTTAGCAGCTTCAGTAAGAGCATCTTTTGGATTAATAGAGCCATCAGTTTTAATTTCAAAAACTAATTTTTCGTAATCTGTTTTTTGCTCAACACGGAAGTTTTCAATTGCATATTTTACATTTTTTACCGGAGTAAAAATAGAATCTGTAAAAATAGTTCCAATTGCAGCATTCTGTTTTTTGTTCTCCTCAGCAGGTACGTATCCTCTACCTTTTTCGATTGTTAAATCGAAATTCAATTTGATTTTAGAATCTAAATTACAGATAACAAGATCCGGGTTCAGAACTTGAAAACCTGAGATAAATTTTTGAAAATCACCTGCTGTTAATTGATCTTTACCAGAAACAGAAATAGTAACTGCTTCATTATCGATGTCTTCAATTTGACGTTTGAAACGTACTTGTTTTAGATTAAGGATAATTTCGGTAACATCTTCAACAACACCTGAAATAGTAGAAAACTCATGATCTACACCTTCGATACGAACAGATGTAATTGCATAACCTTCTAATGCTGAAAGCAAAACTCTTCTAAGTGCATTACCAACTGTCAATCCGTAACCAGGTTCTAAAGGTCTAAATTCAAATTTACCTTCAAAATCGGTTGAATCGATCATGATAACTTTATCGGGCTTTTGAAAATTAAATATTGCCATAAATTTCGACTAAGTCAATTATTATTTGTTGTACAACTCTACGATTAATTGTTCTTTAATGTTTTCTGGAATTTGAAGTCTTGCAGGTACAGAAACGAAAGTTCCCTCTTTAAGATCATTATTCCATGTAATCCATTCATAAACATGACTTGAATTTGACAAAGAACGTTCGATAGCTTCTAAAGATTTAGATTTTTCACGAACTGCAACTTTATCACCAGGCTTAAGGTGGTAAGAAGGAATGTTTACAACTTCTCCGTTAACAGTAATGTGTCTGTGAGAAACTAATTGTCTTGCACCTCTACGAGATGGAGCAATTCCCATTCTAAAAACAACATTATCTAATCTTGCTTCACATAATTGTAAAAGAACTTCACCAGTAACACCTTTAGTAGCTGATGCTTTTTTGAATAAACCTCTGAATTGCTTTTCTAAAATTCCATAAGAATATTTAGCTTTTTGCTTTTCCATTAACTGAACAGCGTATTCAGATTTTTTACCTCTTTTTTTAGCCATCCCGTGTTGTCCAGGTGGGTAATTTCTTTTTTCGAAAGATTTATCATCTCCGAATATTGCTTCGCCAAATTTACGAGCAATTCTAGTTTTAGGACCAGTATATCTTGCCATTTCTAAAAATTAAATTTAAGGTAGAGATTATGAATTCAGGTCATATCCTTCGATAATCGTTTATTCTACCTTGTTATACTTAAACAATATTATTATACTCTACGTCTCTTTGGAGGACGACAACCGTTGTGAGGCATTGGAGTAACATCGATAATCTCTGTAACTTCAATTCCACCGTTATGAATAGAACGGATAGCAGACTCTCGTCCATTTCCTGGTCCTTTTACATAAACCTTAACTTTTTTAAGTCCTGCCTCAAGAGCTACCTTACTACAATCTTCTGCAGCCATTTGAGCAGCATATGGAGTATTCTTTTTAGAACCCCTGAAACCCATTTTACCAGCTGAAGACCAAGAAATAACTTCACCTTTCTTGTTTGTCAAAGAAATAATGATGTTGTTGAAAGTGGCAGAAATATGAGCTTCACCCGTTGATTCAACGATAACTTTACGTTTTTTTGCAGTTGCTTTAGCCATATTACTTATTATTTAGTTGCTTTTTTCTTGTTAGCAACAGTTTTTCTTTTACCTTTTCTTGTTCTAGAGTTGTTTTTAGTTCTTTGCCCTCTTAACGGAAGACCAGATCTGTGACGGATACCTCTGTAACATCCAATATCCATTAAACGTTTGATGTTCAAAGAAACTTCAGAACGTAATTCACCTTCAATTTTGTAAAATCCTACTGCGTCACGAATTGCTCCGATCTCGTCATCATTCCAATCTTGAACTTTTTTATCTTGGCTAACTTGAGCTTTTTCTAAAATCTCAATAGCTCTACTTCTTCCTAATCCAAAGATATAGGTAAGTGCTATAACACCTCTTTTGTTTTTTGGGATATCTACCCCTGCTATTCTTGCCATAATTATCCTTGTCTTTGTTTAAATCTAGGATTTTTTTTGTTTATAACGTACAATCTCCCTTTTCTACGCACGATAATGCACTCGGCACTTCTCTTTTTTACTGATGCTCTAACTTTCATAGTGAATATCCTTTAATATCGATAAGTAATTCTTGCTTTTGACAAATCATAAGGGCTCATTTCTAGCTTCACTTTATCACCAGGTAATAATTTGATATAATGCATTCGCATTTTCCCAGAAATATGAGCAATTACAATATGTCCATTTTCTAACTCTACACGGAACATTGCATTTGATAATGCTTCAATGATTGATCCGTCTTGCTCTATTGCTGATTGTTTTGCCATAAATATATTAAGCTACTGCTTTTCTATTTTTACCAGTCTTCATTAAACCATCATAATGTTTGTTTAACAAGTATGAATTGATTTGCTGAATAGTATCTATCGCAACTCCAACCATAATTATTAAAGAGGTACCTCCAAAAAACATTGCCCAAGATTGTTGTACATCCATAATACTTACAACAATAGCTGGGAACACAGCAATCAAAGCAAGGAATAAAGATCCAGGGAAAGTTATTAAAGACATCACTTTATCAAGAAAGTCTGAAGTTTCTGCGCCAGGTCTGACACCCGGAATAAAACCACCACTTCTTTTTAAATCATCGGCCATTTTGTTAGTAGGTACTGTGATTGCAGTATAGAAGAATGTGAATACAATAATTAAAGTTGCAAAAACAAAATTATACCAAAACCCAAACATATTACTAAATGCCCCAACAATAGATTGTGATGTATCTGATTTAGACAATCCAGCTACAGCAGCAGGAATAAACATAATTGCCTGAGCAAAAATAATTGGCATTACTCCGGAAGCATTAAGCTTAAGAGGAATCCATTGTCTATTACCACCTGCTAAATCTTGTTCGTAATCTCCTGTAGTTGTACGACGAGCGTATTGTACAGGAATTCTGCGTACCGCCATTGTAAGCAATACACAAGAAATGATAACTAACAACCATACAATAATTTCAATAACCAATAACATTGGACCTCCGTTGTTATTCGTAACTCTGGTTGTAAACTCTTGTATAAAAGCTTGTGGTAAACGCGCTAATATACCAACCATAATTAATAATGAAATTCCGTTTCCAATACCTTTATCAGTAATTTTTTCTCCAAGCCACATAGCAAAAATAGTACCAGTAACTAAGATAATAACAGAAGAAAATAAAAACTCAGGAGAGTTAAAACCAAGCAAAAATGCATTACCTGGTAATGTTCTGTATAAATTATAAATATAAGTAGGACCTTGAACCAATGTAATAGCAATAGTTAACCAACGGGTAATTTGATTAATCTTTTTTCTACCGCTTTCTCCATCATTTTGAAGTTTTTGCAAATATGGAATTGCGATTCCCATTAACTGAACAACAATAGAAGCAGAAATGTAGGGCATAATCCCTAAAGCAAAAACTGAAGCTTTAGAGAAAGCACCTCCGGTGAACATGTCTAAGATAGATCCTAAACCATTTTTTGTTTGTCCCGCTAAACCAGTTAATTGAGTTGCATCAATTCCAGGAAGCGTAACGTGTGCTCCAAAACGATATACTAAAAGTAGACCTAATGTAATCAGGATTCTGTTTTTCAGTTCTTCGATTTTCCAAACATTACTTATTGATTCAATAAATTTCTTCATACAATAGAAAAATTATATTGTTACAGCCTCTCCTCCAGCAGCTTCAATAGCAGCTTTCGCAGTAGCAGTAAATTTGTGAGCAGTTACTTTTAATTTTGCTTTCAATTCTCCTCTACCTAAAATCTTAACGATTTCATTTTTGGTAGCCAGACGGTTTGCTACGAAATCTGTCATAGAAACAGAATCAGTGATCACACCATTGTCTACTAACAATTGAAGCGTATCTAAATTAACACCTTCGTATTCTTTACGATTAATGTTTGTGAAACCAAACTTAGGCACACGTCTTTGAAGTGGCATTTGCCCTCCTTCAAAACCAATCTTTTTAGAATAACCAGAACGAGATTTTGCTCCTTTGTGTCCTCTTGCAGAAGTACCACCTTTTCCAGAACCTTCTCCTCTACCTAATCTTTTATTTTGATTGTGTGTTGACCCTTCAGCTGGTTGTAAGTTACTTAAATTCATAACAGTATTTGTTATTTAGCTTCTTCAACAGAAACTAAGTGTTTAACTTTGTTTATCATCCCAAGGATAGCAGGGTTTGAATCATGCTCTACAACTTGTCCCATTTTACGTAGACCCAAAGCTTCTAAACCTCTCTTTTGAGAAAGAGGACAGTTGATTTTGCTTCGTACTTGTTTTACTAATAATTTAGCCATAATTTCCTTGAATTAACCTTTAAAAACTTTTTCTAAAGAAACACCTCTTTGTTTTGCAACAGTATAAGCGCTTCTCATTTGCAATAAAGCATCAAAAGTTGCTTTAACCACGTTATGAGGATTTGATGATCCTTGAGATTTAGACAATACATCGTGAATACCTACTGATTCAAGAACTGAACGAACAGCTCCACCAGCAATAACTCCTGTACCATGAGAAGCAGGAATTAAAAATACACGTGCACCTCCAAATTTACCTTTTTGTTCGTGAGGAACAGATTGACCGTTCAAAGGAATTTTTACTAAATTTTTCTTAGCATCTTCTACTGCTTTTGCAATTGCTTCAGAAACGTCTTTAGATTTTCCTAATCCATGACCAACTACTCCGTTTTCATCACCTACAACTACAATAGCAGAAAAACCGAAAGCTCTACCTCCTTTTGTAACTTTAGTAACACGATTAACACTTACCAGACGATCTTTAAGTTCAAGACCACTTGGTTTTACCAATTCTACATTTTTGTATTTAGACATAATATATTAGAATTTAAGTCCAGCCGCTCTTGCGCCTTCTGCTAATGATTTAATACGACCGTGATATAAATATCCACCTCTATCAAAAGTGATGGTATCAATCCCGGCTTTTAACGCTTTTTCAGCAACTAGTTTTCCAACTGCAGCAGCTACTTCAACGTTAGTACCTTTTCCTATTTCTTTTTCTCTTGAAGATGCAGCTAAAATAGTAACTCCATTCACATCATCAATAAGTTGAGCGTAAATTTCTTTGTTACTTCTAAATACAGATAATCTTGGGTTAGCAGCAGTACCACTAATCGATTTTCTAATTCTGAATCTAATTCTCTGTCTTCTATCAGATTTTGTTAATGACATAATCTTATTTTTTAAGCTGATTTACCTGCTTTTCTTCTTAATACTTCACCTACAAATTTAACACCTTTTCCTTTGTATGGCTCAGGCTTACGGAAACCTCTGATTTTCGCAGCAACCTGACCTAAAAGTTGTTTATCAAATGATGTTAATTTTACAATAGGGTTTTTACCTTTTTCAGATATTGTTTCTACCACTACTTCCGGAGCAACTTCTAAAACAATATTGTGAGAATATCCAAGAGCTAAATCTAATTTTTGACCTTGGTTTGAAGCTCTGTAACCAACTCCAACTAATTCAAGTTCTTTTGTAAAACCTTCAGATACACCAACAATCATATTACTGATTAAAGATCTGTATAATCCATGTTTTGCTCTTTGGTCTTTATGATCAGACGATCTTTCTACTAAAGCATGATCGCCTTCAACTGTTACAGTTACGTCCGAAAACTCCTGAGTTAGTTGACCTTTTTTTCCTTTTACTGTAATAATACCGTCTTTAACTTCTACAGTTACTCCAGCAGGGATTACAATTGGGCTTTTACCTATTCTTGACATCTTATTTAGTCTTTAAAATTAGTATACGTAACAAATTACTTCACCACCTACATTTAATTGCTTAGCTTGTTTTCCTGTCATCAAACCTTTTGATGTAGAAACAATAGCAATCCCTAATCCGTTAAGGATTCTTGGTAATTTGGCAGCACCTGCGTATTTACGTAAACCAGGTTTACTAATTCTTTGGATATCTTTAATTACAGGCTCTTTAGTATCTTTATCATACTTTAAAGCAATTTTGATTGAACCCTGAACAGTGTTGTCCTCAAATTTGTAACTTAAGATATAACCTTGATCAAATAAGATCTTAGTTATTTCTTTTTTTAGATTAGAAGCTGGAATTTCTACAACTTTGTGGTTTGCAGCCACAGCGTTACGAACTCTAGTCAAATAATCTGCAATAGGATCTGTATACATATGTATTTGATTGCGATTATGGTTTTCGGGAGATACTCATCTCCCGAACCTTTAATCAATTAAAATTATTTTTTTGGTTTGCAAAAGTACAAACTAATTATGAGATTACCAAGATGCTTTTTTTACACCTGGAATTAATCCATTATTAGCCATTTCACGGAAAGTTACACGTGAAATACCGAATTGACGGATATAACCTCTTGGTCTGCCTGTTAATTTACAACGATTATGCAAACGAACTGGTGAAGCATTTTTAGGTAATTTTTGTAAGCCTTCATAATCTCCAGCTTTCAATAAAGCTTTTCTTTTTTCAGCGTACTTAGCTACCGTTTTTTCTCTTTTCACCTCACGGGCTTTCATTGATTCTTTAGCCATGTCTTAATTCTTTTTAAAAGGTAATCCTAATTCAGCCAATAATGACTTTGCCTCTTTGTCTGTTTTTGCAGTAGTAACAAAAGTAATATCCATTCCTGAAATTTTGTTTACTTTGTCAATATCAATTTCTGGGAAAATGATTTGCTCTAAAACTCCAAGATTGTAATTGCCTCTTCCGTCAAATCCTGTAGCTTTGATACCACTAAAATCTCTAACGCGTGGTAAAGCAGAAGTAATAAGTCTATCTAAAAACTCATACATTCTCTCACCACGTAAAGTAACTTTTGCTCCAATAGGCATCCCTTTTCTCAATTTAAAAGACGCAACGTCTTTCTTTGAAATTGTAGATACTGCTTTTTGTCCAGTGATCTTTGTTAACTCATCAACCGCATAGTCAATAAGTTTTTTATCAGATACAGCTGCACCAACTCCACGGCTCAAAACGATTTTTTCAAGTTTTGGAACTTGCATCACGTTTGTATATCCGAATTCCTCTTTAAGAGCAGAGATTACTCTACTCTTATATTCTTCTTTTAGTCTAGGTGTATATGCCATTACTATAGTACTTGATTAGATTTTTTTGAAAATCTTACTTTCTTATCTCCTTCTACTCTAATACCAACTCTAGTTGTTTCCTTAGTTTTAGGATCAATTAGTGAAATGTTAGATATTTGTATAGAAGCTTCTTTCTTAACGATACCACCTTGAGGGTTTTTAGCACTTGGTTTTGTATGTTTCGAAACCATGTTTACACCTTCAACTATCGCTTTATTTTTCTCACGGTAAACACGTAAAACTTTACCTTCAGCACCTTTATGGTCTCCAGCAATAACTCTTACGATATCTCCTGATTTTATTTTTAGCTTTATCATCTTAAAACGAATTAAAGCACTTCTGGTGCTAATGATACAATTTTCATGAATTGTTTTTCACGAAGTTCTCTTGCTACCGGACCAAAAACACGTGTTCCTCTCATTTCCCCTGCAGCGTTCAAAAGAACACAAGCATTATCATCGAAACGGATATAAGAACCATCAGCTCTTCTCACTTCTTTTTTGGTACGTACAACAACTGCAGTTGAAACAGCTCCTTTTTTAACGTTACCGTTAGGAGTTGCATCTTTAATAGATACTACAATCTTGTCACCAACAGAGGCATACCTTCTTTTGGTACCTCCTAAAACACGGATAGTTAAAACTTCTTTTGCTCCCGTGTTATCTGCTACTTTTAGTCTTGATTCCTGTTGTACCATAATTATTTAGCTCTTTCTAAGATTTCAACTAATCTCCAACATTTTGTTTTACTTAAAGGACGCGTTTCGCTAATTCTTACAGTATCTCCAATGTTACAGTCGTTTGTTTCGTCGTGTGCAACGTATTTCTTTGTTTTCAACACGAACTTACCGTATAATGGGTGTTTTACTTTTCTTACTTCAGCAATAACAATAGATTTATCCATTTTATTTGAAGTAACAACACCTATTCTTTCTTTTCTTAAATTTCTTTTTTCTTCCATCTTTCAGCAGAATACAATTATTGTAACTCTCTTTTAGTTAGCTCTGTAGCCAATCTTGCAACTGTTCTTCTTACACTTCTGATTTGAAGTGGGTTCTCAATTGGAGAAATAGCGTGGGCCATTTTTAGGTCAGCATATATCTTCTTAGTTTGACTAAGTTTTTCTTGCAACTCCGCTGCAGAAAGATCTTTTATTTCTGATTGTTTCATAATATAATATAAATTATGCTTCGAAATCTCTAGCAACGACGAACTTAGTTTTTACTGGAAGCTTTTGAGCTGCAAGACGTAACGCCTCTTTTGCAACTGACAAAGGAACTCCTCCAACTTCAAACATAATTCTTCCGGGTTTAACAACGGCAGCCCAATATTCAACGGCACCTTTACCTTTACCCATACGTACCTCAAGAGGTTTCTTAGTAATTGGTTTGTCTGGAAATATTTTGATCCATAATTGTCCTTCTCTCTTCATGAAACGAGTTGCAGCAATACGTGCAGCTTCGATTTGACGAGACGTTAAGAACATTCCATCTTCATGTACAGATTTAATACCAAACATTCCATTAGAAAGTTCATGCCCTCTTTGAGAGTTACCTTTCATTTTACCTTTCTGTACCTTACGGTATTTTGTTCTTTTAGGCTGTAACATTTTTCTTTAGTTTAAAAATTTACTTTCTTTTACGAGCGTCTGGTTTTCCACCTTTATTAAAAGGTTTTCTGTCTCCTCTCGGAGAATCACCACCTTTACCACCACCAGTTCCGGATTGTTTTTTATCCATTCCTGCAAGTGGGGAAAGATCTCTCTTTCCATAAACTTCACCTTTCATGATCCATACTTTGATACCCATTCTACCGTAAGTAGTGTGAGCTTCAGCCAAAGCATAATCAATATCAGCTCTGAAAGTTGATAGAGGAATTCTACCTTCTTTGAAACCTTCTGAACGCGCCATCTCTGCACCATTCAAACGACCAGAAATCAAAACCTTGATACCTTCAGCGTTCATACGCATAGAAGCAGCAATAGCCATTTTGATTGCACGTCTGTAAGAAATACGGCTTTCGATTTGACGAGCGATGCTTGTCGCCACAAGATAAGCATCTAACTCAGGTCTTTTAATTTCAAAGATGTTGATTTGAACCTCTTTGTCAGTAACTTTCTTAAGTTCTTCTTTCAACTTGTCTACCTCTTGTCCGCCTTTTCCGATAATGATACCAGGTCTTGCAGTAGTGATAGTAACGGTTACAAGTTTCAAAGTTCTCTCGATGATTACTTTAGATACACTAGCTTTTGATAAACGAGCGTGGATATACTTTCTGATTTTGTGATCTTCGGCAAGTTTATCACCGTAATCATTTCCACCATACCAGTTTGAGTCCCACCCTCTGATGAT
This sequence comes from Flavobacterium salmonis, assembly GCF_903819435.1. Lineage (GTDB taxonomy): Bacteria > Bacteroidota > Bacteroidia > Flavobacteriales > Flavobacteriaceae > Flavobacterium > Flavobacterium chungangense. The sequence goes on from NZ_CAIJDP010000088.1 coordinate 174,453, forward strand.
ACCAAGTCTATTTCCAATTGGATTTGTCTTTTGTCCCATGCTGCTTAAGAATTGCTTTGTGTGTTATTGATAGCTCCAAGCACGATTGTTACGTGGTTAGAACGTTTTCTTATTCTGTGTGCACGACCTTGTGGAGCTGGACGAAGTCTTTTTAACATCATTCCACCATCTACCCTGATCTCTTTAACAAATAATCCAGCTTCTTCTAAATTACCTTCACTATTTTTTTGCTCCCAGTTGTTGATTGCAGATAATAATAGTTTCTCTAATTTTCTCGAAGCCTCTTTAGAACTGAATCTTAAGATGTTAAGTGCTCTTTCTACCTTCTGACCTCTTACCAAGTCCGCTACTAAGCGCATTTTTCTAGGTGAAGTAGGGCAGTTATTCAATTTTGCGAAAGCAATAGACTTATTAGCCTCTTTTCTCGCATCTGCTGTTTCTCTTTTACGAACTCCCATTGCTTCTTATTTTTTACCTTTATTTTTTGCTCCAGCATGACCTCTAAAAGATCTAGTTGGTGAAAACTCTCCTAATTTGTGACCTACCATGTTTTCTGTTACGTAAACTGGTACAAATTGACGACCGTTATGAACTGCGATAGTCTGTCCAACGAAATCCGGAGTAATCATAGAAGCTCTAGACCAAGTCTTTACTACACTATTTTTACCACTTTCTACGTTTTCCTGAACTTTCTTGTCTAACTTATAATGAACGAAAGGTCCTTTTTTTAATGAACGTGCCATATCTTATTATTTCTTTCTACGTTCTACGATATACTTGTTACTCGGGTTTTTCTTAGAACGAGTTCTATAACCTTTTGCTGGTATTCCATTTCTTGAACGTGGATGTCCACCAGAAGAACGTCCTTCTCCACCACCCATCGGGTGATCAACAGGGTTCATTGCAACAGGTCTTGTTCTAGGTCTTCTTCCTAACCATCTTGTTCTACCAGCTTTTCCTGATACAACTAATTGGTGGTCTGAATTAGAAACAGCTCCAATTGTAGCCGAACAAGTTAACAAGATCAATCTTGTTTCACCAGATGGCATTTTAATTGTAGCATATTTTCCGTCTCTTGCCATTAACTGAGCAAATGTACCAGCTGAACGAGCGATTACCGCTCCCTGACCTGGACGTAACTCAATACAAGAGATTACAGTTCCTAAAGGAATTCTGCTTAAAGGTAATGTATTACCAATTTCAGGTTGAGATTCAGGGCCAGAAACTAATTTCTGACCAACTTTCAATCCGTTTTGTGCAATTACATAAGTTTTCTCACCATCAGCATAAGCTAATAAAGCGATAAATGCAGTACGATTTGGATCATATTCGATTGATTTCACTGTAGCCGGAATTCCTTCTTTTGTACGTTTGAAATCAATAATACGATATCTCTGCTTGTGACCACCACCCGTATAACGCATGGTCATCTTTCCTTGACTATTTCTACCTCCAGAGTTTTTTATCGGCGCTATCAAAGAGCGTTCCGGCTTATCAGTTGTAATGGCGTCATAACCATTCACAACTCTAAATCGCTGACCTGGGGTAATAGGTTTTAATTTTCTTACTGACATTTTTCTATCTTAGATATTGTTGTAAAAATCAATTGTTTCTCCTTCTTGTACTTGAACAATTGCTTTTTTAATTGCATTTGTCTTTCCACTGATTAAACCACTTTTAGTGTATTTTGTAGTTCTGTCCGGTCTTACGTTCATCGTGTTAACTGAAACGATAGTTACTCCATAAGCAGCTTCAACAGCTTTCTTAATTTGAACTTTGTTTGCTTTTTTATCAACAACGAATCCGAAGCGATTTAAAACTTCACTTTCTTTGGTTACTTTTTCCGTTACTATAGGTCTGATAATGATGCTCATATTCCTATTATTTACTTAAATTTTCTTCAATTAACTCTAAAGAACCTTCTAAAAGCACTAAATTATTAGCGTTTAATATTGCGTAAGTGCTTAATTCAGAGCTAGTTACGACGTTTGAAGCCTTTAAATTACGTGACGACAAATATACATTTTTATTCGACTCACCCAATACAAATAGAGATTTTTTATTTTCTAACCCTAAAGCTTTCAAAACGTTAATGAAATTTTTAGTGTTTGGCGCCTCAAAATTAAAGTCTTCAAGAACGATAACATTTGACTCTTTTGCCTTGATAGAGAAAGCAGATTTTCTCGCCAATCTTTTCAAGCCTTTATTCAATTTAAATGAATAACTTCTTGGTCTTGGCCCAAAAATTGTTCCACCACCTTTAAACAATGGATTCTTGATACTTCCCGCACGAGCTGTACCAGTTCCTTTTTGTTTTTTAATCTTACGTGTACTTCCTGTCACTTCAGCTCTTTCTTTAGCTTTGTGAGTTCCTTGTCTTTGATTAGCAAGATATTGCTTAACATCAAGGTATACAGCGTGATTGTTTGGTTCAATTGCGAATACTGAATCAGAAAGTTGAACTTTTCTTCCAGTATCTTTTCCGTTGAAATCTAATACTTTTACTTCCATTACTTCTGAATGATTACATAAGAGTTTTTATGTCCAGGAACACATCCTTTAATAACAAGTAGGTTCTTTTCAGCAACTACTTTTAAAACTCTAAGGTTTTGAACTTTTACATTGTCTCCTCCCATTCTTCCAGCCATACGCATTCCTTTGAACACCCTGGATGGATAAGAAGAAGCTCCCACAGAACCTGGCGCTCTTAAACGGTTGTGTTGACCGTGAGTTGCTTGTCCAACACCACCAAATCCGTGACGTTTAACAACCCCTTGAAAACCTTTACCTTTAGATACACCTTGTACATCTACAAATTCTCCTTCAGCAAAAATAGAAACATCAATAAGATCTCCTAATTTTTGTTCAGTTGCAAAATCTTGAAATTCAACGACTTTTTTCTTAGCAACAGTTCCAGCTTTTTTAAAGTGACCTAAAGCCGCTTTAGTGGAATGTTTCTCGTTTTTGTCATCGAAACCAAGTTGCAACGCTTCGTACCCGTCAATACCTTTGGTTCTGACTTGGGTAACAACACACGGCCCAGCCTCGATTACTGTACAAGGAATGTTTTTCCCGTTTTCGTCGAAAATACTAGTCATGCCGATTTTTTTACCAATTAACCCAGACATAAATATTAATTATTAATTACTAAAATTCCCTTCAATTTGAAAATTACCGAAATTTCCAAACAGGGAGTGCAAAAGTATACATTAAAATTGAATATACCAAACAGTTACAAAAATTAAATAGCTCATAATCAAAATCAAAGCTTAATTCCTTCCCCATCCAATATTTTATTTCTTGAGAAAATCAAATTTCACCTTTTTAACATGCAATTTTATTTAGCTTAACGATCACTTAATCCTAACAAGAAAAAACATCCGCAATAGCCTAAACAAAAGACATTTCAGGAAAAACGAAAATAATTTACTCAAACAAATATCTTACAAAAAATACTCCTCAAAACTTTTTATCACAAAAAAAAGCGAGACATTTCTGCCTCGCTTTTATATGTAAAATATAATAAAAAAAATTATACTTTTATTTCTACTTCTACTCCACTTGGTAATTCAAGTTTCATTAAAGCATCAATAGTTTTAGATGAAGATGAATAAATATCAATCAATCTCTTGTATGACATTACTTCAAATTGCTCTCTCGCTTTTTTGTTAACGTGCGGAGAACGAAGAACAGTGAAAAGTTTTTTGTGAGTTGGTAACGGAATTGGACCTGTTACAACTGCTCCAGTAGTTTTTACTGTCTTTACGATCTTTTCAGCAGACTTGTCTACCAACATGTGATCGTAAGATTTTAGTTTTATTCTGATTTTTTGACTCATTTTCTTTAGAATTAAGCGTTACCTTTTGCTTTTTTAATTACAGCTTCTGAAATATTAGAAGGTGTTTCTGCATAATGTGAAAACTCCATTGTTGAAGTAGCTCTACCAGAAGATAATGTTCTTAATGTTGTTACATATCCAAACATTTCTGACAAAGGCACATCAGCTTTAATAGTTTTAGCACCATTTCTGTCACCCATGTCATTAACCTGACCTCTACGACGGTTGATATCACCTACGATATCTCCCATGTTTTCTTCTGGCGTAATAACTTCCATTTTCATGATAGGCTCCAAAATAATTGCTCCAGCAGCTTTAGCCACTTCTCTATAACCCATTCTAGCTGCTAATTCAAAAGAAAGCGCATCAGAATCGACAGGGTGGAAAGATCCGTCTGTCAAAGTTACTTTCAAACTATCCACTTGATAACCAGCCAAAGGACCAGTTTTCATAGCTTCACGGAAACCTTTTTCTACAGATGGAATATATTCTTTAGGAACGTTACCACCTTTTACCGCATTAACAAACTGTAATCCTACAGGAACTTTACCATCAACTTCTTCAGCTGGCTCAAGTGTAAATACGATATCACCGAATTTACCACGACCTCCTGATTGTTTCTTGTAAGTCTCTCTATGAGTTGCAGTTCTTGTAAACGCCTCTTTATATTCAACTTGAGGCTCACCTTGATTCACTTCAACTTTAAATTCACGTTTCATACGATCAACCAAGATATCTAAGTGAAGCTCACCCATACCTGAGATAATAGTTTGCCCCGAAGCCTCATCTGTTCTAACTGTAAATGTTGGATCTTCTTCAGCTAATTTAGCTAAAGCCATACCCATTTTATCAACATCAGCTTTTGTTTTTGGCTCAATTGCAATACCAATTACCGGTGCAGGGAATTTCATAGACTCAAGAATGATTGGGTGTTTTTCATCACACAATGTATCTCCAGTTTTGATATCTTTAAATCCAACAGCAGCTCCAATATCTCCAGCCTCAATATATTCGATTGGATTTTGTTTGTTAGCGTGCATTTGGTAGATACGAGAAATTCTTTCTTTATTTCCTGAACGAGTGTTCAAAACATAAGAACCAGCATCTAAACGTCCAGAGTAAGCACGGAAGAAAGCTAAACGACCTACGAATGGGTCAGTAGCAATTTTAAATGCCAAAGCAGCGAATGGCTCTTTTACATCTGGCTTACGCAAGATTTTAGTTTGATCTTCTTCTAATAATTCAGCATCATCAGGATGAATACCTTCAATACCTTCTTTATCCATTGGAGAAGGCAAGTATTTACAAACTGCATCTAACATGAATTGAACTCCTTTGTTTTTGAAAGAAGAACCAGCAATCATTGGGATGATAGCCATATCCATAGTAGCAGCCCTTAAAGCGTTGTTGATTTCTTCCTCTGTAATAGAGTTTTCATCTTCCATGAATTTCTCTAAAAGATTTTCATCGTAGTCAGCAACTGCCTCAATAAGAATCGATCTGTATTCTTTAACCTCTGCAACCATATCAGCAGGAATTTCAACAATATCGAAAGTTGCCCCTTGAGTTGCATCGTGCCAAATAATTGCTTGATTTTTCACCAAATCTACAACACCTTTGAAATCATTCTCTTCACCAATCGGCAAAGTGATCGCAACAGCATTTGATTTTAACATATCACGAACTTGTTGACAAACCGCCAAAAAGTTAGATCCTTGACGGTCCATTTTATTAACGAATCCCATACGTGGAACTCTATACTGATCAGCAAGCCTCCAGTTAGTTTCTGATTGAGGTTCAACACCATCAACAGCACTAAACAAGAAAACCAACCCATCAAGCACACGTAAAGAACGATTTACCTCTACAGTAAAGTCAACGTGCCCAGGAGTATCAATAATATTAAAATGATAAGGCAATGATTCAGGCAAAAGCTTACCTTGTTCAGTTGGAAAATTCCACTCACAAGTTGTTGCAGCAGAAGTAATTGTAATACCTCTTTCTTGCTCTTGAGCCATCCAGTCCATTGTTGCAGCACCATCGTGTACTTCACCAATTTTATGTGACTTTCCAGTATAAAAAAGAATACGCTCAGTTGTTGTTGTTTTACCAGCATCAATGTGAGCAGCAATTCCGATATTTCTTGTATATTTTAAATCTCTAGCCATTTCTTTACGAATTAAAATCTAAAGTGAGAGAAAGCTTTGTTAGCTTCTGCCATTTTGTGAGTATCCATTCTTTTCTTAACAGCAGCACCTTCTTCTTTAGCAGCAGCTAAACATTCTGACGCTAAACGTTGTGCCATAGATTTTTCATTTCTTCTTCTAGAATAAAGTATCAACCACTTCATTGCCATAGAAATTTTTCTATCTGGACGAATCTGCATTGGAATTTGAAATGTAGCTCCACCCACTCTACGACTACGTACTTCTACGTGAGGCATAACGTTTGTTAAAGCATCTTTCCAGATTTCTAATGAAGTTTTTTCGTCATTTTGCTTTTTAGACTCAATGATGTCAATTGCATCATAAAATACTTTGAAAGCCGTAGATTTCTTACCATCCCACATTAAGTTGTTTACAAAACGTGTTACCAATTGGTCATTAAACCTTGGATCTGGTAAAAGTGGTCTTTTCTTTGCCGCTCTTTTTCTCATGTCTTTTTTTTAATAAAAAGCTATAGGTTATCCGTTAAATGTTGTGCTTATCGACTTTTGCTATCGCATAATCTTTAACCCTCAACTCCTAACCTCGAACTCTTAACGTTTTTAAATTACTTTTTTGCTTCTTTTGGGCGTTTAGCACCGTACTTAGATCTTCTTTGCGTTCTTCCTGCAACTCCTGACGTGTCAAGCGCTCCACGAACGATATGATATCTAACACCTGGCAAATCTTTTACCCTTCCACCTCGCACTAATACTATCGAGTGCTCTTGTAAATTGTGTCCTTCTCCAGGGATGTAAGCATTCACTTCATTACCATTTGTCAAACGTACACGCGCAACTTTACGCATTGCAGAGTTTGGTTTTTTTGGTGTAGTAGTGTAAACACGCGTACAAACCCCTCTTCTTTGAGGACAAGAATCTAAAGCAACCGATTTACTCTTCTTAGTGATCTGAGTTCTTCCTGTTCTTACTAATTGTTGAATAGTTGGCATAATTAAATACTAAAAATTACTTGTTTATAAAATTCCCACTTTTTACGGGGTTGCAAATGTATAAAATTTTTTTCACTATACAAGCGTTAATCTATTAATTTTCAATAACATTATTTAAGCTTATCTTTTTAGAAACAAAAGATAGATATTTGCAAAACTTTTAATTAACAAAACAAATGTTTTCGAAACAGCTATTACAAATCATCATTTTTTTATCAATAAGCATTTCGAATTATGCTCAAAATTTTAATTTAAAAATAAACGGCATAAACAAAACAGAAAACACAATTATAGATTCATTAAATTACATTAAAAAACACCCTAACATAAAATCTGTTATCAACGAATCAATTACTACTATTGAAAATCTCCACAAAAAAGGATATCTGGATATCAAAACACTCGAAAACCATAAAGAAAACGATTCAACATACACATACAAATTATCACTTGGAAACAAAATAAAATACACCTATATATATATAGGTAGAAATGATTCATTTTTTGATCTGTTCAAAACAAAAAATGACACCTTAATTATTCCATATGAAGAAACAGAAAACTATATAAATCAAAAAATTAATGATGCAGAAAAGCAAGGTTTTGCACTAAGCAAAATAAAACTAGAAAACATCAAAAAAAAGAATTCGATAATTTATGCCGATTTAAATCTTAATAACGAAAAAAAGCGCAGCGTAAACTCCATCATAATAAATTACACCAATAATAACATCAGGGATTTTCCTAAAGGACATTTAAAACAACTTAACAAAAAATACATAAGTAAAACATTTAATCAAAAAACAATCAAAGATCTTTATGAAGATCTAAATAATTATGAATTTGTTTCCCAGACAAAATATCCTGAAATACTATTCACAAACGATTCAACTAAAGTTCATATCTACCTCGAAAAAAGAAAAGCAAATACTTTTGATGGCTACATAGGATTTTCAAATAATGAAAACAAAAAACTGAGTTTAAATGGCTACCTTGACATAACCCTACAAAACATACTTAAAGCAGGCGAACAGTTTTCTTTATATTGGAAAAGCGATGGGAACCAACAAAAAACCTTTAATACAAAATTAGAAATCCCTTACATCTTTAAATCTTCTCTTGGAATTAAAGCACAATTAAACATCTTCAAACAAGACAGTACTTTTCAAAACACAAAAACATCAATTGACTTAGGTTATTATATAAATTATAATTCAAAACTATACTTAGGCTACCAATCAACAGAATCCAGCGATATTCAAAACACAAACAGCTCAAGCATAAGCGATTTCAACAATTCATACCTCACCTCCAGCTATAATTACAACAAACCAGACAACAACAATCTTTTTCCAAGAAAAACATCTTTAAACTTCATTATTGGGTACGGAAAAAGAAATACAAACAATGAACCAGAAACCTCTAAATCAAGCAAACAATTTTTCATCTCTTCGAACTTATCTTACAACTTTAAGCTTAACGAGAAGAATTATATTTACATCAACACACAAAATTACTTTTTAAAGAGCAACAGCTATATAACAAACGAACTATTTAGATTTGGTGGTATAAACTCAATAAGAGGCTTTTCAGAGAACAGTTTACAAGCAAATAATTCCAATCTACTTATAACTGAATATAGATATCTTCCTACATTAAATTTATACATTCACACCATATTTGATTACGGACTATTTCAAGATCAAACGATTACAGGAAATTCTAAAAAAGTAAGAAATATACTATCTATTGGAATAGGTGTGGGTTTAGCTACAAAAAGTGGCATTTTAAAAATACAGATAGCCAATGCCAGTACAAATAAAGGAGAGATAAAATTTTATAACAGTATTGTTAACATTTGTTATAGTGTTAAATTTTAGTTGCTTTTAAAAAAACTTTAACAAAAACTTGGAATATTAACAAATTATTATGAGATTAGTATTACTAATTCAAAATAACTATTAATATGAAACCAAAATCCAAGGGATTTTTAGTACTGCTATTAGTACTAATGACGCAATTAACCATTGCGCAAGAAAGAACTGTTTCGGGAATTGTCACCGATGACGCAGGCTTACCTTTACCAGGCGTAAGTGTATTAGTTAAAGGTACAAAAACCGGAACACAAACAGATTTTGATGGTAAATACTCTATCAAAGCATCACCAAGTCAAGTTTTAATTTTTAGCTACATTGGGATGAGATCTCAAGAAGCTAATGCAAATTCAACAGAAGTCAATGCAAAATTATCAGGAGACACAATGCAACTCGAAGGGGTTGTTGTAACAGCATTAGGACTATCAAGAGAAAAAAAATCACTTGGATATGCTACACAAGAAGTAAAAGGAGAAAGTCTGTCCGCAGTTAAAAGTGACAACTTTGTAAACTCTATATCCGGTAAAGTTTCTGGTGTTCAAGTAAAAAGAACAACAAATTTTGGCGGGTCTACTAATATAGTAATTAGAGGGAACGCATCATTAACAGGAAACAATCAGGCTTTATTTGTGATTGATGGAGTTCCGGTAAGTAACAACAACACAAACTCAAGAGATCAGGAGCAATCAGGGTCTGGTTACGACTACGGAAATGCTGCATCTGATATCAACCCTGAAGACATTGAATCAATAAATGTACTTAAAGGATCTGCCGCAAGTGCATTATATGGATCCAGAGCTGCTAATGGCGTTGTAGTGATTACAACAAAAAAAGGAAATAAAAAAGGAAAAGGATACTCTATAACAGTAAACTCAGGAGTAAATATGGGTTCTGTTGACAAAAGCACTTTTATAAAATATCAAAACCAATACGGTGCAGGATACGGTCCGTATTATGGGCCAGATGAAGACTCTTACCTTGATCACAGAGATATTAATGGAGACGGAATTTTAGACAATGTAACACCATTAACAGAAGATGCTTCGTACGGACAAGCATTTGATCCAAATTTATTAGTGTATCAATGGGATGCTTTTTACCCGGAATCTCCAAATTACATGAAAGCAACTCCATGGGTAAATGCAAAAAACGGTCCTATAACATTTTTTGAAAAACCAGTGGCGTTAACAAATTCTATTTCGATAGATAAAGGACTTGAAAATGGATATTTAAGATTAGGAGTTAACAATCTTGACCAGAAAGGCCTCTTACCTAACAGTTCATTAAAAAGAAATACTATTACTTTAAATGCATCAACTTTAATTAACGACAAGCTAACTGTGTCCGGATATGGAAACTTCACAAAAACAAGCACAATAGGAAGAAATACCACAGGATACAATGACAATATTGCCGGTAATTTTAGACAATGGTGGCAAACAAACGTTGACCTTAAAGATCTAAAGCAGGCTTATGAACTTACAGGAAGAAATGTAACATGGAATCCTAATGCATATAACGATCCTAGACCAATTTTTTGGGACAATCCTTACTTTCAACGCTATGAAAATTACGAATCAGACAGCAGAAGCAGATTCATAGGTAATGTTTCTTTAAACTATAAAATTACAAGCTGGCTAGATGCATATGGCAGAATGTCTGTAGACACTTATGATGAATTACAAGAAGAAAGAAGAGCGGTAGGAAGTGTACCTTCAAATTTTGGTATCGGAACTGGTGGTGGTGACGGCAGTCTTAACAGAAACCCAGCCCCATCAGGTTATTCAAGAAGAAATATTGGCTTTAGCGAATACAACTATGATTTGATGTTAAACTACAATAAAGATTTAACAGAAAAATTAAACCTAAAAGGAATTGTTGGTATAAACGTTAGAAGAAGTTATTACAACTCAATCTGGGCAGCAACAAATGGCGGACTTGCTATACCTGGTTTGTATGCTTTACAAAATACGGCAGCTCCTATGCTTGCTCCAATAGAAAGAGACGAATCAATAGGAGTAGATGGTGTTTACGGAAGTGCTTCTTTGGGATATGATGATTATTTATATCTGGAAGGAACAATAAGAAGAGATCATTCTTCAACTCTTCCGGAAGCCAACAGCTCATACTACTACCCGTCTGTATCATCTAGTTTTGTGTTTTCTAAATTTGTAAAAGCAGATTGGTTATCATTTGGTAAAGTAAGACTTAACTATGCTGAAGTTGGAAACAGCCCCGGATTTGACAGAATATTAGACACTTACGCTGTAAACACAGCGATCGGAGCCGGATCTGCATCTGTAAAAGACACTAAAAACAATCCAAATCTAAAACCAGAAAAAACTAAGAGTTATGAAGCGGGTATAGAACTATCATTCTTTAAAAAGAGATTAGGATTAGATATTTCCTATTATAAATCTAACTCAATTGATCAAATTATTCCATTACGATTAACATCTTCAACCGGATATTTATACGAATTAATTAATGCCGGAGAAATAGAAAATAAAGGAATAGAAGTTTCTTTAAATGGCACACCAATAAAAATAGCTAACTTTTCATGGGATGTTAATTTGAACTGGGCACGGAACAGAAACAAAGTATTAGATCTCCTGGACGGCATTGGCAATTTACAATTAGGCTCTTTCCAGGGAGGTGTTACAATAAATGCAGCAGTCGGCCAGCCTTATGGTGTAATCTACGGCACCAAATACACTTATTTAAACGGGCAAAGAGTAGTGGATCCTGATAATGGTCAATATATCAAAACTTCAACATCTGATAACCCAATTGGAAGTGCAAATCCAGAATGGACAGGAGGCCTCAACAACAAATTCACTTATAAAAATTTTTCACTTGAATTCTTAATCGACATGCAAAAAGGCGGGCAAATATTCTCATTAGACCGTTATTATGGCTTAGCCACAGGCTTACCAGATGATACCGCATTTATTAATGAACTTGGAAACCCTATAAGAGATCCACTAGTATTCAATCAATACGATGTTGATGGCGTTGGAATTCCAGCAGGAGGATATACATCAGCGTCAGGAGGATTTATCAATCCCGGAGTAAATCCAGATGGTTCAGTAAACACAACCAGAATTGTAGCCAGTCGATTTGGGGCTCAGGGATACAGAAGAGGATTACCAGATGAAGCATTTGTATATGATGCAAGCTATATCAAATTAAGACAAACTGCAATTTCTTATTCGCTTTCAGAAAAAGTTTTAAGAAACACATTTATGAACGGAATGACTTTAAGTGTTGTCGGAACTAACCTTTGGATTATTCACAAAAACTTACCGGATGCAGATCCAGAATCAGGATTAGGAGCAGGTAATTTACAAGGCTACTCAACAGGATCTTTACCATCCACCAGAGACATTAGCTTTAACGTTAAAATCCAATTTTAAAATTAGAAATCATGAAAAAAATATTCTTTATTCTCTTCACGGCAATAATAACAACATCTTGTTCCGATGATTTAGAAAAATTAAACGAAAACGTAAAAGACCCGGCAAATGTACCTGGGGAAGTTTTATTTACAAGTGCCCAAAAAAGTCTGGTGGATCAAATGATGAGCACCAATGTAAATGACAATATTTTTAGATTATTAAATCAATATTGGACAGAAACAGTATATACAGATGAAAGTAATTACGATTTAGTTACCAGAACAATCCCGGAACAACACTGGCAGTACCTATACAAAGATGTACTAAAAGATTTAGACCAAAGTGCAAAAAACATCACTGATACCCCATTAGGATTAACAGAAAACCCATTGGATAAGCAAAACAAACTTGCCATAATTGAGGTATTAAACGTCTATACTTATGCAATATTAGTAGAAACTTTTGGAGATGTACCTTACTCACAAGCATTAAATTTAGCCTACAAAACGCCTAAATATGATGATGGCTTAACAATCTACAAAGATTTAATAGTAAGATTAAACAAAGCTATAACAAACCTAAATACTTCGGGCCAAAGCTTTGGTGGTAATGACAGAATCTATTCAGGTGATATAAGCAAATGGATTAAGTTTGCAAATACTCTAAAATTAAGATTAGGCATCACGATCTCAGACATACCATCAGAAGCAGCTCTTGCACAAGCAACTGTATCCAGTGCAGCGCCATTTGTTTTTTCATCAAATCTTGACAATGCTGATTTCAAATACTTAACCGCAACTCCAAATACAAATCCTTTATATGTGGACCTTGTTGCTAGTGGCCGTTCTGATTTTGTTCCGGCAAACACATTAGTAGACGTTATGAATGATCTAAATGACCCGAGACGTTCTAAATATTTCGACAATAATGTAGATAATCCTGCTACTCCGGAAGTAGAATATATTGGTGGTACAAATGGAGGCAGTAATTCATTTCCAAATTTTACACACATTTCACCTACTCTACAGGTACCAGATTTCCCTGGAACACTTTTAGATTATGCACAAACTGAATTTTTATTAGCAGAAGCAGCAGAAAGAAATTTATATGGCACTCCGGCAACAGCTGCAGCACATTATAATGCGGCCATTACAGCATCCATTTTAGACTGGGGCGGCACTGAAACGGAAGCAGCAACTTATCTTTTAACCCCAAATGTTGCATATTCAACTGCTCCTGGAACGTGGAAACAAAAAATAGGCACTCAAAGTTGGATAGCATATTACAACAATTCATTTGAAGGCTGGTCTGTTTACAGAAGACTGGATTATCCGGTTTTAATTGCTCCGGCAGATGCGGTTTCTGCAATTCCGCTTCGTTACACTTATCCTATTATAGAACAATCCTTAAACAAAAGCAGTTATACATCAGCCAGCCAGGCAATTGGCGGAGATAATGTTGATACTAAATTATTTTGGGATAAATTTTAGAAAAACCTTAATACAAAACAAAATCCACTCTTTTAGGGTGGATTTTGTTATTTAAAAGTTACAAAAAAAACAATTTCAATAGGTGCAACATAAAATTTAACATTTATAACAATTAAGCAATATTTAATTATTATCATATTTAAATCAATAAATTAAGAATACCGAATTTAATAATCTTTTTTAACACTAAAAAAACAATTTCCTATTATAAAACCATAATTTAACTAAAAAAAAAGCTTCTTATATTAGGATAGTTAACAAATTATTAAGAGTTTTGCGATACTAATTCAAAATATTTAAAAATGAAACTAAAGTTCAATGGATTTTTAGTGCTATTATTAGCACTAGTTGCGCAAATCACATTTGCACAAGAAAGAGCTGTTTCTGGAACAGTATCTGACAATGCAGGAATGCCTCTACCAGGTGTTAGTGTATTAGTTAAAGGTACTAAAGCAGGAACACAAACAGATTTTGATGGTAAATTCACTATCAAAGCAGCATCAAGCCAGATTTTGGTATTTAGCTACATTGGGATGAAAACCCAGGAAATAGCTGCAAGTTCAACATCAATTAATGTAAAATTAAGTGATACTTCAGTAGAACTGGAAGGTGTGGTTGTCACAACCGCTTTAGGGATTAAAAGAGAAAAAAAATCTCTTGGATACGGTGTCTCAACAGTATCATCAACTGATTTATTAAGATCTGGAGAATCAAATGTAATACAAGGATTAGCCGGAAAAACATCAGGGGTACAAATTACCGGATCAGGTGGTGTTCCAGGAGCATCAAGTAAAATTGTAATTAGGGGTCAAAAATCAATTTTAGGCTCAACAGATCCATTGATAATAGTTGACGGTGTGCCTTTTAATAATGACACTCAGGGAAACACAACAGGTGATAGCCCATTTAACACAACACTATCAGGAACTAATCTTTCAAATAGAGCGTTAGATATAAATCCTAACGATGTTGAAAGCGTTACTGTATTAAAAGGCGGAGCCGCTGCTGCTTTATATGGCGAACGTGCCGGAAATGGTGTAATTATCTACACAACAAAAAAAGGAAAATCCCGAAAGGGTATTGGAGTAGATTTATCACTAAATACTACAGCAACAACAGTTAATAAGTTGCCGAAATTGCAATCAAAATATGCAGCAGGTGATAGTGGCAACTATATAGCTCCTGCTCAAGCTGGTCCAGACGGATTATATGGAACGGGTGATGCAGGAGAAACTGGCGGAACTCAAAAGAGCTGGGGACCACTAATCAGCAGTGTTCCTGGAGCTAAATATTATGATAATCCAAATAATTTTTTCCAAACAGGGATAGGAACTGATGCAAATATTGCCTTCTACGGTGGTGATGACAAAGGAACATTCAGAACTTCCTTTGGACATTCTAAGCAAGAAGGAATGATACCTAATACAGGATTAACAAGGACCAATATTCTAATAAGTGGCGAACGTAAATTAAATGACAAATTAAAAGTAGTTGGAAGCTCAGCATTTGTTAGAACAAAAACCACAATGGTGCAAAACGGAAGCACATTAGGCGGGGTAATGTTAGGTCTATACAGAACACCAGTAACTTATGACTTAAGAGATTACAAAAATGAGTTTGGGTTTCAAAAAACGTATTTTTCAGCATATGATAATCCTTATTATACAGCAAATGAAAATCCATACGTAAGTGAAGTAACCAGAACTTATGGAAACTTAGGATTAATATACAATAATTCTAAAGCACTTAATATTACTATAAGAGGTGGTTGGGATTCTGCAAACGATGCCAGAAAACAAATATATGCTATATCCTCATTTGGAAATAGTTCAAGTGATGGAACAGGTCAAATAAATATAGAAAACATAAATACAAAAATATTTAATGGAGACTTGATATTTAACGGTCTTATAAATTTAACAGACAAGATAGACTTAAACTACACTGCTGGTGGAAACGTAAGATCTGATTTCTTTACAGATCAATTTAGTAGAGGTGACAATCTTGCAATTCCAGGTTTTTACAATTTAAGTAACGCAAGTAGCTTTAGAACATCAAACTATGACACCAAACAAATGGCCAGATCAGCTTATGCACAAGCAGATTTTTCATTTGACGATCAACTATATGTAACTGGTAGCATTAGAAATGATTGGAATTCTGCATATGGAGATAAAAAAAGCTTTAGCTATCCTGCAGGTTCTGTAGCTTGGTTATTTAGTAAACCTTTAGATAAGGGATGGTTAAATTCAGGCAAAATCCGTTTTGGATATGCAGATGTTGGTATCGCCCCTCAAACTTATTTAACACAAACTTATTATGCTAAGTTAGTAGAAACTGATGGCTATACTGATGGAAATACAGTACCATATAATGGTCAAAATGGCTTTGGATATGCTACAACATTAGGTCAATCTGATTTAAAACCAGAACGTGTTGGTAGCAGTGAAATTGGTCTAGAACTTAAACTTTTTAATAGACTTGGTCTGAATATTAACGTATACCAAGCAAAATCTAAGGACTTATTAATTAGTTTCCCAATAGCACCATCTTCAGGATTTACCTCACAATATGGTAATTATGCATCAATGGAAAACAAAGGAATAGAAGTAGAATTTAATTATGAATTAATTAAATCGCAAAGTTTTACTTGGGATTTGTCTGTAAATTGGTCAAAAAACAAAAACAAAGTTACGGGATTAGCAAACGGAGTTGAACAATATGAACCGGAGCAAGGCTTTGGAAATCCAAGTTATGTTGCAATTGTTGGAAAACCATTAGGGATTTTATACGGCACCGATTTCTTAAGAGATGCTAACGGTAAGATTATTGTAACCGCTTCGGGTTTACCTCAAGCAGATCCTCAACAAAAAATTCTTGGTGACACAAACCCAGATTGGTTAGGCGGAATAAGAAACACATTTACATATAAAGGTATAACTGTTTCTGCATTATTAGACATTAGACACGGCGGAGCTATTTGGGATGGTACAAGAGGAAGAATCCAAAGATATGGTCTTTCAGAAGAATCTGCAGCAAACAATAGAGGAACTTATATTATTCCAGGAGTATATGCTGATGGAACAACCAATACTTCCCCTATAACAGCACAAAAATATTTTGAACAATATAAAGGAGATGTATTACAAGTACAATCACAAAACATTGAAAATGTAAACTGGGTAAGACTTAGAGATGTTTCTTTATCATATCGTTTTAATGATTTACAAAAAGCAGGTTTAAGCTTTATACAAAATTTAGAAATTACATTATCGGGTAGAAACTTATGGTTAAATACTAATTACAAAGGAGTGGACCCTGAAACAAGTTTGACTGGAGCTGGTTCTCATATTCAAGGGTTTGATTATTTCAACAATCCAGGATCAAAATCAGTATCTCTAGCATTAAAATTAGGACTCTAAAAAAGACAAAATGAAAAAAATAGCATTTATATTAACGGTTTTAGCGGTCTTTTCATGCCAAAATGAAATAGACACGTTTAATGAAAATCCAAACAATCCTTCTAAGGTGACTCCTTCTTTATTGTTAACACAAACTGAAGTAGCGACATTCAATATCCATACAGGAGATCTATCAAGAATAACTTCTTTATTAACTCAACAGATCGGAGGTAATGATGGCCAATATTTAGCATATGCTGGATATTCATTTTCCGAAACAGACATGGACAACTCATGGTCAACACTTTATCAAAACGCAGCTCTTAGTGCAAGTGATAATATTGAAAAAAATGGGGCAGCCAATCCATACTATGCAGGCATGTCAAAAATTTTATTAGCTTTAAATATATCAAAAGCAACTGATCTATGGAATGACATCCCTTTAAGCAATGCTTTTAAAGGTTTAAGTACTGGAAACATCCAACCCGAATATGACACCCAGCAGGAAGTTTATGTCCAATTACAACAATTATTAAGCGATGCAATTGTAGATCTTGCAAAACCAGCTTCAGCAAATACAAAAATACCAGCTTCAGATGATTTAATTTACGGAGGAGATGTTGCTAAGTGGATGAAAGCGGCTTATACATTAAAAGCTCGTTTTGCTCTTAGATTAACAAATCGAGACGGAGCTACGGTTGCTGCCAATAAAGCTTTGACTTATTTAGCAGATGGTATTAAATCAAATGATGAAGATATGAATGCAATATTTTTTGATAGCGCAAGTTCTAGTTGGAATCAATGGTATGCTTTTTCAAATGCTAGACCTGGATATATAAAAATGGGTAAATATTTCGTAGATTATTTAGTTTCAACTAATGATCCAAGACTACCAGTTTTTGTATCAAAAGATGCTAATGATAACTATACTGGAATTGCTACAAATGAAGAAAACAATGATGCATCTGATTTAGGCTCTGCAATTGTTGGTACAGCTGCACAGCCAATCGGAATGGTAACTTTTGCAGAAGCTAAATTTATTGAAGCAGAAGCTAAATTACTTATTTCAGATGCAGGTGCTTCACAAGCCTTTAAAGATGCAGTATCAGCTTCCTTAATTAATTATGTAGGATCAGTAGATAATACTTTTGTAAATACAGTTACCACAACAGTTACCGTACAAAATATTATTCAACAGAAATACATTGCTTTATTTACAAATCCAGAAGTTTATAATGACTGGAGAAGAACAGGATTTCCTGTTTTAATCCCTAATCCGGATGTTGCACCAACTAAAATTCCACAAAGAATGCCTACACCATCTACAGAAAGATTGTATAATCCAAATGCTACCGTAGTTACTAATACGACTACAAAAGTTTGGTGGGCATTATAATAATATTAATGTTAAAACAAATTAAAACCATCCCAATTTGGGGTGGTTTTTTTATAAACATTATACCTATATTTGCGATATGGAAAAAGAACATCAAATATTTGGAATAAGAGCCATTATAGAAGCTATTCAGGCAGGAAAAGAAGTAGACAAAGTATTCATCCAAAAAGAAATTTCGGGTGAGTTAATGAAGGATTTAATGAAAGTCATGAAGCGTGCCAACATTAATTTCTCCTACGTTCCTGTTGAAAAACTGAATCGTTTAACTCCTAATAATCATCAGGGAGCAGTTGCAACAATATCTCCGATTGGATTCATAGATTTAGAACATCTTGTTGAATCTACAATTGAATCCGGTTCTAAACCTTTGTTTTTAATATTAGACCAAATTTCTGATGCAAGAAATTTTGGAGCCATCATAAGAACTGCAGAATGCACTGGCGTAAACGGAATTATTGTTCAAAAAGCTGGATCTGCCCCTGTAAACGGAGATACTGTAAAAACTTCAGCAGGGGCTGTTTTTAATGTCCCTATTTGTAAAGTTGAACACATTAAAGATGCTATTTTCTATCTTCAGGGATCAGGAATAAAAACCATTGCTGCTACTGAAAAAACAGAACAAAATATTTATGATTTAGAATTGAATGAACCTTTGGCAATCATCATGGGATCTGAAGACAGGGGAATTAATCCATCTGTGCTTAAAATTGTTGATGAAAAAGCGAAATTACCCATGTTTGGAACCATTGGATCCTTAAATGTTTCTGTTGCCTGTGGAGCATTCTTATATGAAGCTGTTCGCCAAAGAAACTAAAGGAATCATTACAAAGAATAGAAAAGCACCTCTAATTTGAGGTGTTTTTTTGTTAACTTAGGTTCTCTGAAACTATTTTAAATCATCGCTTCATCATTAAACCTTTCATTTACAAAGATTCATCTTTTGATTTTAAATTAGTTATAATATAATTAACTGAAATATTAGAATTGAAATAAGAAGATACTATTTCAGAATCTTCTTCAGGAATTTCAGTATTAACGAAATTACCATTCTCGTCAAAGTGCTTCATAAAAGCATCTTCATTAGGATCAAAATCAGGTTTTTGCCAATCATAAACAATTGGTTTAGCATATTCCGGAGTTTTATAAAACAAAGACATTACAAACCCTGTTATAAAACCTGCCAAATGCCCTTCCCAGGAAATATTTTGATCTACATCCGGAAAAACGTACCAAATCATTCCGCCATAAAGCAAAACTACCGCAAATGAAAGCGCTACTAAACGATAATATAGGGTCTGAATCCCTTTGAAAAATATAAAACTTACCAAAACATAAATTAGTCCACTTGCCCCAATATGATAATTTTCCCTACCAATAATCCATGTTATCAAACCGGAAAATAAAATTCCGCAAGCTATAACAGCAAAGGATTGCTTTGAATAAAAAAACTGTAAGGCTGCCAATAATACCAAAAGCGGAATCGAGTTATTATATAGATGGTTTAAATTTTCATGAATAAAAGGACTAAACAATACGCCCTGTAAACCTGAGAAATCCCGTGGATAAATTCCGTTTTGATAAAAATCAAAATCAAACCGAATCTGAACCCAATAAACAATCCACAAAAAGAGGACAAAAAATACCGGAAGTCCAATAACGGCGGTTGAAAATTTAAAATGGTTATCGTTCATATTTTTAACAATCAAATTAATAATTCATCAAAAAACTATCCAAATACAATTTACTGATAATTTGTCAGCAAAAAATAAATTTCTAAAGACACTATTCATAGCCCTGATGGAAGCGGCATCCTTTTTTGGCTTTTTCTGCCAAAAAAGATATAGCGGACAGCAGGAAATAGCTCCTGAAAAAATTAAATTTAAATTGAAACTCGTAATTTTGTAAAATGGAAGCACCTTTAGCAGAACGCATTCGTCCACAGAAATTAGAAGACTACATTAGTCAAAGTCATTTGGTGGGACCAAACGGCTCTTTAACGCAACAAATTTCGAAAGGAATTATTCCGTCATTAATCTTTTGGGGACCACCGGGAACCGGAAAAACTACTCTGGCGCAAATTATCGCTCAGGAATCTAAGCGTCCTTTTTATATTTTGAGTGCCATAAATTCTGGTGTGAAAGACATTCGGGATGTAATTGAAAAGGCCAAACAAAGTGGTGGCTTATTCACTGCTAAAAATCCAATTTTGTTTATTGATGAGATTCATCGTTTTAGCAAATCCCAACAGGATTCTCTTTTGGCTGCGGTCGAGAAAGGGTGGATTACATTAATTGGTGCAACGACAGAAAACCCAAGTTTTGAAGTGATTCCTGCTTTATTATCACGCTGTCAGGTTTACATACTAAATGCTTTTACAAAAACCGATTTAGAAGCGTTGTTGCATCGTGCCATGAAAACGGATGCAGAATTAGTTACAAAAAATATTACTCTAAAAGAGACCGAAGCACTCCTAAGATTATCTGGCGGAGATGGCCGAAAACTATTAAACATTTTTGAGTTGGTAGTTAACGCTTCTGATAGCAATGAAATCATTATTACAAACGATAGGGTTTTTGAACTTGTTCAGCAAAACACTGTTTTGTATGACAAAACCGGAGAACAGCATTATGACATTGTTTCTGCCTTTATAAAATCAATTCGTGGAAGCGACCCTAATGGTGCTGTTTATTGGCTCGCCCGAATGATCGAAGGCGGTGAAGATGTTAAATTTATTGCCCGAAGAATGTTGATTTTATCGAGTGAAGATATTGGAAATGCCAATCCTACTGCCTTCATTATGGCAAACAATACCTTTCAGGCAGTCTCTACAATTGGTTATCCTGAAAGCAGGATTATATTAAGTCAATGCGCTATTTATCTGGCAACCTCACCAAAAAGTAACGCGTCTTACATGGCTATTGGAAATGCACAGCAATTGGTAAAACAAACCGGTGATCTGCCTGTTCCGATTCATTTGCGCAATGCTCCAACAAAGCTAATGAAAGAATTAGGTTATGGTGAAGACTATAAATATTCGCATGATTATGCCAATAACTTTGCAGAACAAGAATTTTTGCCAGATGCTATAAAAGAAACGGTTCTTTATAATCCAGGTCAGAATTCCAGAGAGAATAGCAACCGTGAATTTTTAAAGAACCGTTGGAAAGATAAATATGGTTATTAAACCAAATTATATTTAAAATTTAACTGAAACTTTCTCAGAAACTAATTTATCATTTTGATAATATTCAAAAAACCACTGATTGTCTTTTGCATTCAAAGTTCCCTGAACACCGTCTTTTATTGCTATGTATGAATCCGGACGGGAGGTTTTAAGCAATTTCATAACCACTTTTGGTGTTTTATCAATTAATTGATATCCATTTTCAGTTGGTTGTGCATACAATAAATTTGGATCAGAAACATCTGCAATTGGTGTAGCCACTTGCGTAGAAACTGAATTTGCAGTAACTGCCTGGGCATTCACAGCAACATTTGAAGCAACACCAGAAGTTATTATTGCAGTTTTTCCACTATACTTGTAATTCAAACCATATATCGATATAAATGCCATATCTAATGATTCACGATAGGCTGCTTCATATTCTTTCTCTTTGCTTTTGCCGGTTTCAGAAGTATGAACTACTTTTCCGTAACAGTCTTTAAATTCTACAAAAAGTTTTGTTACTAAAAAAGCATTGTCTCTTTTTACATCAACATACAATAAATCACAGCGATTTGAAAATTCTGCTGGTAGCTGTTCATTTTCATAAAAAGCCTGAAAACCTGCTTTTATTAAATTTGCCTTTGTCATAGTTGACAGCCTGTATGGGTTGATCCCTTTTGCAAAATCAAAATTAATAGGCACAATAACAGCTTTATAATCATTAATTGATTGAGAAAAACCTAAAGCAGAAATAAAAAGTGTTATTAAAAAAAGTTTAATTTTCATATATGTAAAATTTATTTGTTAGCGGTAACATATCCTATTGCCAATTATTTAATAAGATTTACAACAAACTTGTTATAATGGCGATTTTAATAATTATAAATATTTTTTGAGTTCTAATAAATGATTAACTTGTTTAATATTTTCCGGAGCCTGGATTTTTTTATCATTAAAAAAAATAGCATCTAATCCTGCATTCAGGGCACCGTTAACATCAGCATCCAGACAATCACCTATCATAATACAATTTTCTTTTGAAGCATTTGCCGAATTAATTGCATAATCAAAGATAATACTATTTGGCTTTTTTACACCTGCCAGTTCTGAATTTGTAATTGTAGTAAAATAATCACGCAAAGCTGCATTGTTTATTTTCTTTTCCTGAACAGTAGCAAATCCATTTGTTATGATGTGTAATTTATACTTTGATTTTAAATAGTCTAAAATCTCAATCGTCCCATCAAAAAGATGATTATTTTCTGTCAGAAATTCAATACAATCATTCGCAATCTGATCAATATCTGCATCAGAAATAACAATATTTAAGGCATCGAAAGAAAACTTTAATCTGTTGTAACGCAATTCTAAATGTGTAATTGCATCATTTTGATATAACTTCCAACAGGCCTGATTTATCGGAATATATTTTTGGATAAAATCCTGACATTTGATTTCAGGAAATTTGCTTTTAAAAATTCGGTCAAAAGCCATTTCTGAATTTCGATCAAAATCCCAAAGTGTATGGTCTAAGTCAAAAAAAATATCGGTAATATTTGTATGCATAATTTATAAAATTCCTTCATCTACAAAACTATAATATTTTGTTTCAGTAATAATCACATGATCCAAAACTTTAACATCTAAACTATCTCCTGCCATTTTTAATTTTTTGGTAATGTGTTTATCTGCATCACTTGGAATCAAAGTACCGGAAGGATGATTATGACATAAAATTAACCCTGTAGCACCAGATTCAAGTGCTAATTTAAAAACCAGACGAACATCAACAATAGTTCCGGAAATACCTCCTTTACTTAATTGAGATTTTAAAATAACTTTATTTGAATTATTCAGAAAAAGCACCCAAAATTCCTCATGAGGAAGTTCACCAATGACAGGCTGCATGATTTCAAAAACCAACTTACTGGATGTGATTTTTGTTAATTCAACTGAATCCTCTGCCCTACGTCTTCTGCCCAATTCTAATGCTGCAATAATAGTAATAGCTTTAGCCTCACCTATTCCTTTAAAATCTATCAATTGGGAAACAGACATCTTGCCTAACGAATTCAGGGTATCTACACTAGCTAAAATTCTTTTGCTTAAATCAACCGCCGATTCATTCCTACTACCGGAGCCAATCAAAATGGCAATTAATTCGGCATCACTCAAAGCATTTTTGCCTTTCAGCATTAGTTTTTCACGTGGGCGGTCGTCTTCTGACCAGTTTGTAATAGGAAAATGTGCTACTTCCATTCAGGGCTATATATTAAATAATGTTCTTGCTCATACAAATACTATTTGTAAGGCCTACATAAGGTTCATAATTTTCAATTATTTCGAAACCCATTTTTTGATACAGATTAATTGCTTCCAGTTGTTTATACAAAGTTTCTAAAATCAACATCTTAAAACCTTGTTCAATTGCTTTACTTTCAACCTCCTTAATAATGTGCTGAGCTATTCCTAACCCTCTTCCTTCTGGTAAAACAAACATTCTTTTCAATTCGGCAGCAGTTTCATGATACTTTTTAAAACAGCCACAACCCACCGCTTTATCATCTAAATAAACGATAACCACATTTGGATTGAATTCAATTACGTTATTACCCCAATAATCCGTTTTTAATTCAGGATAGCGTTCCCACAAAAAAGTATCAAAGGTGTTGTATAAAAATATGAAATCAGGATTTTCGCTTGTTGTATGAACAACTTTAATTTTTTCAGGCATATAGTTTTATCAATATTTTCAAAAATAAGAAAAATCATTCATTAAAATACATTTACTATTCTGATAATCCTTAATTTTAAAACAAAAAAAATGAAATTCAACTATATCTTTTTAATCATGATTTGCCTTTTTTCTTGTAATCAAAAAGAAAACAGCAATTTAGCTATTAAAAACAACAACCCTGTCGTAAAAACTTTCGAAGAAAAACTTTCAGAAGCGGCAATATCTATAATTGACCCCTCGATAGATTATGATCCAACTTATTTTGCAATAGAATACCCAAATGGAGACATCCCGGTAAACAAAGGTGTTTGCACGGATGTTGTTATTCGCAGCTATCGAAAATTAGATATTGATTTACAAAAAGAAGTACATGAAGACATGATCGAAAATTTCTCTAAATATCCAAACTTAAAAAAGTGGGAAATGACCAAGACCGATACCAACATAGATCATCGCAGAGTTCTTAATTTAGAAGTTTTCTTTGAAAGAAAAGGAACAAAATTACCTGTTTCTGAAGATGCAAGAGATTATAAAACAGGAGAAATTGTAACCTGGATGATTAATGGAAAGTTACCTCATATTGGAATTATCACAAATAAAAAATCAGAAGACGGCAAACGAAATCTTATTGTTCATAATGTTGGTGGCGGTCAGGTTTTGGAAGACTGTTTGTTTGAGTATAAGATTGTGGGACACTTTAAATACGAAGGGGCTTCAAATTAGAAAATTTGTCAATTAGATAATTTTAAAAAAAATGCCAACTGCATAGCAATTGGCACATTATCAAATTATCTGATTAACGAATTAATTTACTCAATCAAGGTCTTAACTTCATCGAAATTCAAACCTCCATAATTACCTGAACTCATCAAAAGCAAGGCTGAATTGTCCAGATTTAAATTGAATAGATATTCTTTGAATTCAGCTGGATTGGTATAAATAATCAAATCTTCTCTATTGAAAGAATTAGCGATTTGTTCGTAAGTCACTTCTTCTAATTGTTTAATTTTTACAGCATCAGGTGAATAAAACACAACAGCAACATCAGCATACTCTAGTGCGCCCTCATACTCTTTTAAAAATTCGGCATTTAAACTGCTGTAAGTATGAAGTTCTAAACAAGCTACTAAAGTTCTGTTTGGATATTGCTCTTTTACTGCCTTTGTTGTAGCAGCTACTTTACTTGGTGAATGCGCAAAATCTTTATAGGCGACTTTTCCTTTTCCTTCTGCAATTTTTTCCAATCGTTTAGAAGCACCTTTAAAACTTGCAATCGCTTCGTAGAAATCGGCTTCATCAACACCCATATTTTGGCAGATCCATTTGGCTCCGGCAAGATTATTTAAGTTATGTGCTCCGAAAACTTCGATTGGCATATCTCCTTCTGGCGTTTTTAATAAGGTTACACCATCGCTTACCGAATATTCCGGTGTATGATAAGGTAGTTTACGAATTGGATTGGCTGCAGCCTCTGAAACACGTTTTACTTCAGAATCATTTTCATTGTAAACCAAAATACCGCCGTTTGTAATTTTAGAAATAAAAATTTCAAACTGTTCAACATAATTTTCATAAGTTGGAAACACATTAATGTGATCCCAGGCGATTCCTGAAATTAAAGCAATATTAGGCTGATACAAATGAAATTTAGGGCGACGGTCAATTGGAGAAGACAAATATTCATCTCCTTCTAAAACCATAAAATCATTTTCTTCTGTTAAATGCACCATGGTATCAAAACCTTCTAACTGTGCTCCCACCATATAATCAACCTCAATATTATGATAATGCATTACGTGCAAAATCATCGAAGTAATTGTCGTTTTTCCGTGAGAACCACCAATTACAACTCGGGTTTTATTTTTAGATTGTTCGTATAAAAATTCCGGATACGAATAAATCTTCAAGCCTAATTCCTGTGCTTTTAATAACTCAGGATTGTCTGCCTTGGCATGCATTCCTAAAATTACTGCTTCAATATCGGCAGTAATTTTTTCAGGAAACCATCCCATTTCTGCAGGAAGAATTCCTTTTTTTTCTAATCTTGATTTTGAAGGTTCAAAAATTGCATCATCGCTTCCTGTTACCTGATATCCTTTGTTATGCAACGCTAATGCTAAATTGTGCATCGCACTTCCGCCTATGGCGATGAAATGTGTTTTCATTTAAAATTTCAATTTTTAAGTTCTAAATTCTAATTGTTTTCAGAATTCAGTATTTGAGATTTGATTATTTTGAGTCAAATTTTCGTTTTAATTCATGAGCTTTTTTTGGCTCTTTTAATTTGTTCAAATATAAATTATATAATTTTTGAAATGTAACTTTTGAATTGCCAATTTCATGTGCTTTTAGATAATTTTTTTCTGCCAAATCATATCTTTTGAAGTACTCCTCAATTCTTCCTTTAGACAAATAACCATCAACGGGTGATAATTTTGCCAGCTCATTAGAGTATTTCAATGCTTTCGATTCACTCCCTCCCAATATTCCGGGTAGCTGCAGATATAATTCGATTAACGCCCAACGTGCTGGCAGATGTTTAGGATTTAAATCAATCGCTTTCTCAAATGATGATTTCATGTCATCCACCATTCCAAATGCCTTTAATTTATTCACCTCCAAAGCACGCATACCCAAACATCCTCCGTATTTATAAAAATAATCCGCTTCAGTAGGTTTTAGCTGTTTTAGCTTTTTGTAGTATGAGGCTGTTTTTTCCCATTGTTTTTCTTTTGCAGATATATCTGCCAAACGCTCCAGAGTTTTAATATCATTGGGATGATGCTTTAGATTTTCTTCGAAAACAACTTCGGCTTCTTTGTTTTTTTTGGCATGAAACAACTGCTCCCCTTTTTCAAAATTGGATTGTGACCACAAAAAAAATGGTGTCAAAACGAAAAAAATCATTAGTTGTCTCATCAATCAAAAATAACAAAATATAAAATGTATTCTTTGCTTTTAGAGATAAATTAGTAATTTGTACGAAAATTATTTACTACTCTCCCAACCTTTTTTAGAAAAAGATACTCTATATAAGAAAACCCACTTATGAAAAATATACTATTTGCCTTCCTTTTATTTTCAACAGTAATTTTTGCACAACAAAATAATAAAAAATGGGACAAAGTTATTGCTTTTGAAAAAGAAGGTAAGGTCAAATCGGCCAGTGAAATAGTTTCAGGAATTTATAAAAAAGCAGTTTCAGAAAAAGATGAAGTGCAAATGATAAAATGTTTTTTTTATCATTCAAAATACCTATTGGTTATTGATGAAAATGCCCAAAACAAAATTCTTAATAATCTTAAAACGGATATTGGCCGGGTTTCAATTCCATCAAAAGCAATTTTGAACTTAATTTATGCAAAATGTCTAAATGATTATTTTAAAAGAAACGAATATAAAATCAGGCAAAGAACTAATATTGAAATTCTTGATGAGGACTTTCTAACCTGGACAGAAAAAAACTTTATTTCCCAAATAAACCAAGCTGTCAAAAGAACGCTAGAAAATGAAATTGCTCTAAAAAATACGCCTCTGACAAAATATGAATTGATATTTGATTATCCTTCTTCCGCAGAATTCAAAACTGAAAATTTGCTTAATTATATAGTAAACGAAAGCATTGGCATTTATACTCAAAAATTACGTAATTGGGAAATTTCGAAAAGTGTCTTTATACCACATAAAAAGGATTTCCTTGGCAATTCTGAGAGTTTTACAAAACTAAATTTAAATTTTATAACAAATGAAAATCTTCATCTTGTAATTTCTTTATATCAAAAAAAAGAAAGCAAAAATCCAACTTCGGAGAATCGATTTGAACGCTTACTTTTCTGCAAAATGTTTTTATTTGGTTTTGACAATGATTATTTGAACGCGCTTAACAAACTTCAAAAAAAAGCGGAAGACAAAATATTAATTCAAAAAATTCAACTTGAAAAAATACAACGTTTGTTGTCGTCGGCATCGAAAAATGTAAATCCAGATTATAACACCAAAGCTGTAGCGATATTGGACAGCATTATAGCAGTCAGCAATAGATCCAACGCCTACAAAACTGCAATAAATCAAAAACAAATCCTGCTTTCAAAATCGATAAATGTTCAGGCTCAAAAGTACACTTACAGCAATGAAAATACGCGTGTTTTTATTCAATACAAAAATGTAGAGGAACTTAAGATTTCTTTCTATAAAATCGACCAGAAAAAAGCACAATTTTTCAGCAAATATGAAAAATCAAAAGATACTGAGGCAGAAGAAATTACAAATAGTAAACAGCCTGAAGTTTCGGAAACTTATCACTTAAAAAATAAAAAAGATTATTTTGAGCATTCTACAGAAGTATTGCTGCCTTATTTAAAAACTGGTTCTTATCTTGTTAGTTTTGAAAGTGAGAGTGATGCGAAAAATCAGAAAGCTTTTGCATATGAGACCATTACCGTATCAAATCTTTCGATTACAGCATCAGAAAGTAATTTGATGGAAACCTATCAGGTTTTAGATCGAAAAACAGGAAAACCAGTGGAAAATGTAATGATAGATTCGCCAAGATTTTCTGCTAAAACGAATCAAAATGGAATCGTTTCCTATAAAAAATCAAACAATAACCGTAATCACGAAACCATTCAATTCTCTTTAGAAAATGATACCATTTCATTCAACAGCAATTACCTCTCAAGAAGCGATATTTATCAGGGAAAAAAAGTGGTTAATTTAAAAGGAAAAGTGGGTTTTATTCTGGATCGCGCCATTTATCGTCCGGGTCAGACGGTATATTTTAAAGGAATTGCAATTCAGAAAAACAACGAAAAAACACACGTAGTTACAAATACCAGTTTTAGAGTTATTTTGGAAGATGCAGATTACAATGAGATCAAAAACATGGATATGACCACAAATGAATTTGGCTCCTTTTCGGGAGAATTTATTCTGCCTAAAACAGGATTAACCGGCTCTTTAAAAATTAAGGCCATAAAACCTTTAAATTATAATAAGGATGAACGTTATAACAAAGAGCGAGCAGAAAATCCATTTTGGAATAAAGTAGATTTTGAATATTCTCAAACCGATTTTAAAGTTGAAGAATACAAACGCCCAAAATTTGAAATCAAATTTGATCCTAAAAAAGAGACTTTCCATGTTAATCAATCTGTAAAAATAAAAGGTTCTGCCAAAGCTTTTGCAGGAAGTACTATTTCCGATGCTGAAGTAAGTTATATCGTTACACGTTATACGAGTTATGCCCGAAATTATTACGGTAGAGAAGATGAGGAAGAAATTGCTGATGGCGAAACAAAGACCGATGCTTCAGGTAAATTTGTGATTGATTTTCCAGCTTTGCCTGACGAAGATACACCAAAAGAAAATTTACCAATTTTCACTTATGAAATTGAAGTTACGGTAACTGACATTAATGGCGAAACGCACGATTCTAAAACTACTGTAAAAGTAGGTTATCACGATTTGATTTTAGAAGCCGCGCTTCCTAATAAAATTCAGACCAAAGATAAAAATGAAATTATACTGACCAGCACAAACCTAAATGAGGAATTTAAAGCTGCAAAAGGTGAAATAAAAATATACTATGTCCGGCCGTTTTTAAACAAATTTAAAACAAGGAATTTCGAGAATCCAGAAATCGAAACAATCTCAGATCAGGATTTTGAAAGACTATTTGCTTACGAAATTACGGGAAAAGAATTATTAACGACTCCAAAAGAAATTTTACTCTATTCCAAAAAAGTGGATACTGAAAAAGACAAAACTATTCCACTTGACTTTATTTCAAATTATAAATCCGGATTATACAAAGTCGTTTTTAGTGCCAGGGACAGTTTCAACAATCCAATTGAAACAACTACCGATTTTGAGCTTACGCAAAACAAAGACAAGTTTAATCCAGGCAAATTATTTTCGGCGCAACAAATGAATACCGATCCGAAAAAAGATGGTTTTGTTCAGCTGAAAATTACTTCGCAAATTTCAGAACTTTATATTACAATTGCAGGAAATTATAAAAATGAATTATATTTTGAAGAAACAAATCACCTTCAAAACCATGAAACTATTGTTAAAATTCCACTTAAATCAGAATTTGAAAAAAAATTAAAAATAAGATTGGAAAGCATTTTTGAAAATCAGGTTTTCAATGATGAATTAGAAGTTATGCTAAAAACTGAAACGCCAAAATTAGAATGGAAAGCAGAAACTTTTAGAAGTAAAATCGAACCGGGAAGCAACGAAAAGTGGTCTTTTCAATTAAAAGCCAACAACACAAAAAAAGAGGCCGAAATTTTAGCTTCTATGTATGACAGTTCTTTAGATAAATTTACGACACAAGACTGGAGCAGTCCTGAATTTTATGAATACAATTACAATTCGGCTAACAGAAAAACGATATTCGGTTTTGATCGAATCTATAAAACAATACCAAATCTAAATGCTTACTTCCCTAAAATTCAGTATAGCAGTGAATCAACAAATTTAATTTGGTTTGGATTCGATTTTAATACTCCAAATGCTACTTATCTTCAAACCCAATATTTAAAACAACTGGATAAAAAAATAGAAAAACCGGCAAATGCTAAAATGATTTCAGGAATTCTCACTGACGAAACCGGTTTACCAATTCCTGGTGCTTCAATAACTATAAAAGGAACAAAACGAACATCTGCTTCAGATTTTGATGGCTATTATGAAATTGAAGCCGTAATTGGCGAAGAACTAATTTTCTCCTTCCTTGGCTTTAAAACAATTTCTGCAATTGTGACAAATACAAAAACTATAAATCAAACTTTTGAAAATGACTCAAGTGAACTCAAGGAAGTTGTAGTTGTTGGCTATGGCACCCAGAAAAAACAATCTCTTACGGGCGCTATAATGCAAGTCAAAGCAGAAATTACTTCCGCTAATGCTGACACGTTAACGATGCTTTCCGGAGTGGCTGCAGGAGTAGAAATTGTATCAAATGATGAAAACAATCCGGAATATTATTTTAGAACAAGTAAAATAAAATTTATACCAGGAAAAAAAATTATCAGCGGTCTTACTAATCTGGTTATTGATGAATCCATATTATATATCATCGATGGAAAAATAGCAACTGTTGAAGAATTTAAAAAACTAAATCCAACAGATATTTTAGACATGGCGGTTGTAAAAGATGAAGAAGCAAAAGCCAGTTACGGAGTTAAAGGCGAACACGGAGTCGTTATTATCACAACAAAAAAAGCTTTAGAAGAATTAACACAAGTAAAAGCCAGAAAAAATCTTTCTGAAACCGCTTTCTTTTTACCTCATTTGAAAACCGATACTAAGGGAAATGTAAGTTTCAACTTTACTTCTCCTGAAGCTCTCACCGCCTGGAAATTGCGTTTATTGGCACATAATAAAGATGCGGTTTCCGGTTATTTAGAGAAAAGCGTCATTACACAAAAAGAATTGATGGTTTTGCCGAATTTCCCTCGTTTCCTTAGAGAAAAAGATACGATTGTAATCAGTGCCAAAATTTCAAATGTTACCGCCGAAGCAAAAACCGGAATAGCCAGTTTACAATTCTTTGACGCTGTAACCATGCAACAAATTGATGCCAAAATGCTGAATACGGATAACATTAAAAACTTTACCATTTCAGCTTATGGTAACACAACAGCAAACTGGACTATTACAATTCCTGAAGGTTTACAAGGCGTTCAATATCGAATTGTAGCCAAATCAGGTAATTTCTCTGATGGTGAAGAAAACATCCTTCCTGTCCTAACTAACAATATGCTCGTTACCGAAAGTATTCCGGTTTGGGTACGTGAAAACTCAGCTAAAGAATATACATTTGAAAATTTAAAAAACAATACTTCAAGCACTTTAAGAAATCACCAATTTACACTGGAATATACGTCAAACCTAACCTGGATTGCCATTCAGTCACTTCCTTATTTAATGGAATATGAGCATGAATGTGCCGAGCAGACTTTTGCCCGTTTTTATGCAAATGCACTCGCTTCTGAAATTATTTCGAGCAATCCTAAAATCGTAACTGTTTTTGAAGACTGGAGAAAAAATGAAAAACTGAATTCCAAGTTAGAAGAAAACGAAGAATTAAAATCGATTATTCTGGCAGAAACACCATGGCTAAATGATGCAGCTCAAAGCGAAGACGAAAAGAAAAAGAATCTGGCTCTTTTATTTGACTTGGAAAAAATGAAAACATCGCAGGAAGCTACTTTTGAAAAATTAAAAAAGAAACAAAATAGTTCCGGAGGTTTCCCATGGTTTGAAGGTGGCGATGAAAGCGAATATATTACCAGACATATTCTGGCAGGTTTAGGACATTTGTCAAAACTGAGCAAAGATGAAAACAATACTTCTAAAATCGATGAGATTGCAAAAGCCGGAATTCCGTATTTAGACCAAAAGTTTTTAGAATATCATAAAACGAGAACCGTTAACTTAAGAAAAGGAGAAAAACTATTGTGGCTTAATCCGTATTCTGACTTGCATTACCTTTATACCAGAAGTTTTTATTTAGAGAAATATCCACTTTCAGATACTTTAAAAAAAGCAACTAAACGCTATTTCGAAAGAGCAAAAGTAGAATGGCTTACTTATTCAATTTATGAAAAAGGTCTGGCTACATTGACCTTAAGTCGTTTTGGAGAAAAAGAAACCGCCAGAAAAATCATCGAAAGTCTGAAAGAAACAGCTTCCAATAACGAAGATTGGGGAATGTACTGGATTGCCAATAAAGCAGGCTGGTACTGGTATCAGGCACCAATTGAAACTCAGGCATTATTGATTGAGGCCTTCGCCGAAGTTACTCAGGACACCAAATCTGTGGATGCAATGAAAGTCTGGTTACTAAAAAACAAACAAACCAAAAACTGGCCAACAACAAAATCAACTACCGAAGCAATTTATGCATTACTGCTGCAGGGAACCGACTGGCTTTCTGTAAAAGATAATACCGTAATAAAATTAGGAGATGAAAAAATCATGACCAAAAAATTAGCCGAAAATGAAAAAGAAGCTGCAACGGGTTATATTAAAATGAACTGGAAAGCTGAAGAAGTGAAAAAAGAAATGGCTTCGGTAAAAATTGAAAACAAATCTAAAGTTCCAGGATTTGGAGGTCTTTACTGGCAGTATTTTGAAGATCTGGATAAAATAAAAAATAATTCCGGAGCGGTTTTATCAGTTTCAAAAGAATTGTATCTGAAGAAAAACACTTTGAAAGGCGATGAATTAGAAAGAATTACAACTAAAAATCCTTTAAAAACAGGTGATTTGGTAACGGTACGATTAGTTATTACTACTAAAGAAGATGTAGAATATATTCATTTGAAAGACATGCGTGCTTCTTGTTTTGAGCCTGTAAATGTACTCTCACAATATCAGTACAAAGATCGATTGGGTTATTATATGAGTACCAAAGATGCTGCAACACATTTCTTTTTTAATCAAATAAACAAAGGAACTTATGTTTTAGAATATGACATCAGAGTAAATAACAGTGGAGAATTCTCTAATGGAATTACAACTATTCAAAGTATGTATGCCCCTGAATTTGCAAGTCATACAAAAGGAATCAGACTAAGGGTTAATTAATAAGACTTTGTGAATCTCTAAATTAAAACTCTAAAATTAGCTACATTTGTATTAAATAGAATTATTATGGTAACAGATATTAATCAATTAGATTTTAACAAAACGTATTCTTATGCCGATTATCTTACCTGGAGATTTCAGGAAAGACTTGAAATCTTTAAAGGAAAGATTTCAAAAATGAGTCCTGCTCCAAGCACTTCTCATCAAAAAATAGCGGGAAATCTGCATGGAATTTTATGGAATAGTTTTAAAAATCGTCCTTGTAATTTATTTAATGCTCCATTTGATGTTCGACTGCTAAATAAAAAAAAATCAACAAATGACAATGAAATTTTCACTGTAGTGCAACCTGATATATGTATAATTTGTGATGAAAATAAATTAGACAAAAGAGGTGCATTCGGTGCACCAGAT
Organism: Flavobacterium salmonis; assembly: GCF_903819435.1. GTDB lineage: Bacteria > Bacteroidota > Bacteroidia > Flavobacteriales > Flavobacteriaceae > Flavobacterium > Flavobacterium chungangense. The sequence continues at coordinate 208,923 of NZ_CAIJDP010000088.1, forward strand.
TTAGTAATAGAAATACTCTCACCGGGTAACTCGAAGAAGGAACTAAAATATAAATTTGATTTGTATGAAGAAGCAGGAGTTTTAGAATACTGGATTGTAAATCCCGAAGACAAAACTTTTTTAATTTATGTTCTTAGAGATAATGAATTTATCGGTTTACATCCGTTAATTGAAGAAGATAAAATAAAAAGTCCGTTATTTCCTCAATTAGACTTTATACTTGAAGAAGTATTTGCTTAAACTAAACCACTCTGCACTGAAAGTGCAGAGGTTTGTTTGACGAGGGACTGAAAGTCCCTCTTTCTATTTCATTCAAGAATGAAATTTGAATTATCATC
>NZ_CAIJDP010000089.1 GCF_903819435.1 Flavobacterium salmonis
TATTACTCTTATTCTTTTGCCCTAACATCTCTGTTAAAGCGGCTGTCAATTCAATATGTCTACGAACGTAATATTTATTATTCTTTTCGCCTATCGTTTGTCTCTCAAATCGGGTGCAAAAGTAGGCACTTTATTGAGATATCCAATACTTATTATCGGTTTTTTTTCAATATTTTTCATTTTTTTTTCTTAAACTACTGATAATATAAATTTTACATTTTTTAAAAATTTAATAAATAATAGGTTTTTTCTTATTTTAATTATTTTTTTAAATAAAATACAATTTTTAAAGTGGAATTTTAAGGGACATGCTTTCCTGTATTTTCTATTATTGAAATGCCATTACATACATGCTAATTGTAAAAACTTAAAATAACTAAGAACTTGTAATAATAAAACTTAAATAAAAAACAAAAAAGGCATCTACTGATAAGATGCCTTAATTTACAAGATAACAAATAAGTTAAAATTAACAGAGTATACTATTCTTGTTAGTTTTTAATAATTGACTTGTTTATAATCGAATTTCCGGTTTGAATACTTAGCAAGTAAACGCCTGAAATTAAATGACTACAATTATAAGAAAGATCAATTCTACCAATATCATATATTTTATCTGTGATTACGTCTAATTTACGTCCATTGATATCAAATAATGAAACAGTAACTTTTTCATGCTCTGTTTGCATAAAAGAAATAATAAGATTATCTCCTGTTGGATTTGGATAAATATTTAAACTCACATCAGAAGAAGGATCTTCATCCTGAGTTGCTTTTTTAGCGGTAACTGTAGTAACTGTACAATTTGGAGTTGTGCTAAATGCCATCGTCGCTGCCGAAAAATTGGTGAATGAAGCATTGATGTCAACGTTAGAAGTATCACTGGCACCTTTACCATCACAATCTGTTCTGCCATTTCTCCAGTAAGGAAATTGCAGATAAACACCCGAAGTTGAGCAGCTGCCAATCTCTGCATCTCCGCCAACTACAACTGAACTTCCAAAATTTCCGGCAAAAAGCATTGCATTTCCTTTAATATTAGCTGTATTTGAAACTGATCCTCCTTCCATCCAGGCGTTTCCTTCTACTATTGCACTATTTGATATAGTTGCATTGTAAACACAGGCATTTCCTCTTACAATAGCATTTCCATTTATTGTTCCTCCATCTACCATAGCATAATCTTCTATACGGGCATTTCCTGAAACAGTACCGGCTCTGACCACTGCATAAGGACCAACATAAACTGTCGATGCAACATTCGCATTATTGGACACCCATCCTCCCCCGTTAGTGTGTATGTGCCCATTTGTTTTAAGAAAACTTCTAAAATTAGCAGAAGGCTGAAATCCTTCGGGAGTTGCATTTGCAATTTTAAGCTCATAAGGATATCTTCTTTGTTTAGGATAACCTACATCCATATTGTAATTGACATGAACTTTAGGTGCTGCAAAAACTACAAGAAAAATATTTGCTTCTGTAGACGTATTAAGTGTAAAAGAAGCTTCACCATCTGTTTTGTACATTGGACTATAACGAGATATTGTCCCATCTGTCTTTGTGGTAACAAAACCATATCTCCATCCGGCCTGGGTAGTATTAACCTCTGTATGCCCTTTGAATTTAATGGTGACTTTCTTTTGGGTTCCACTGCAAGTTGGATATAGAGGAATAACATTCATACCATAATCCTGTGGAGCCCAGTCATTATTAGTATAAAATTGATCTGTGGTCCCTGTAACTTTAGTAAGAAGCGTATATTGTCTGCTGGTATAACGTGGCATATTGGTCTTTATACTATTGTACACGTTTCTAATTGTCTTTCCAAAATTACTGGTTGCATTTATTTGTGAATTCCATTGAATAGGATAGTCGAATGCAGGCTGTCTTTGAGCATATCCCCAGAGATAATCATCGAGTTGGTCCTGTGTAAAGCCTTTTAGTCGCTTAATTGTCTGAAGCGGGTGTTCTTCATTGATAGATTCTGCCCACATTCTTCTTGTAAAATCAAATCCTTCCTTTTCCTGAACATAATACATCAAGTGAAAGTTTGTGTAGTGATGTCTATTCGATGACCACATAAAATGTTTGGTCTGTATCCACCTGGTTAAAGTACCATCAATCTCTGCCCATTGGGGATAGGCCTGAGCTCTCATAAAATTGGCATGTCCTTCAAAAAATGGACCGCCCCAGTCATATCCTGCAAATGCAGTTCCGTTGCCCGGATTTTCCTGAATACGCATCATCATTTGCAGCGTATGCGCAAATTCATGCGATAATGCCCCTCCATCTCTGGTGGCTTCCGGATGTACAAACATAGCACCAATAGTATTACTAAATGAACTTGCCTGTGCAAATGCCTCTAATCGCGGATCTGTAGAATTCCAGGTATTCATCATCATGATAATGATTTTGTACTTGCCTAAGTTTGTCGTTGGGGCATTATTGACAAAATGCAAATCGGTTATAAAACGTTTAAAACTGGTTTCAAGCGTATCTGCCACAGATTTTGGGGTAAACCTTAATGCAGTATTAGAATAAGTAGCAGGATTGGTACCTACTTTATCTCCCCAATAGAGAACAAAATTGGTCGATTCATATTTTCTTGAGTTTGATACTTTATTGTAAAACTCATTATTGGGGTCGCTCCATTCTGTTGGAGTAAATAGGGTTTTCTGGGCTATTGCAAAATAACTGCACAGAAAAAGGGTAACTAGAAAGAAAAGTTTTTTCATGTTAACTAATTTTGTAGGTTAAGAACTTATGTTCTCTGCAAATGTAATATTAAATTATAAGTTTTGTAATACAATATTAACCATATTTAATACTATTTTACCTAATTAATATTCACATATCTATCTACTAAACAAGAACTTAACAAAAACAATAATACTTTAAAGCTAAAAAAACAAAAGATTCCTGAGAATTAATTCTTCAATTCAATATCAGTGATTTCCAAAATAACACTATATTCTGGTTTGGAAGAAGAAACTTTCAGTCCAATTTTCATCAGGAAATCACCAGAGTAAATAGCTGCAGATTCTTCAAATGTATTTTTACTTTGAGGCATTATATTAATCTCTTTTACAATATATTTCTTTGAAGAATCTAGTCCTTCTAGCCTTACTAAACTATAATTAGGATCTACAAGCGGATGCAAAGTATATGAAAAAAGCACCGAGCGGGTTTTATCTTCATTAACATACATTAGTACTGCCCTGCTGTCTTCATACGGTGATACCAATCGATATAAATCTCCCTGCCAGATTACAGGAGCTAATCTTTTGTAATTGGCAACTGCCTGTTGACAAAATTTTAATTCGTCTTCCCTAAGTCCGCCAACATGAATATCAAAACCTAATTTTCCCATCATAGCAACATCGGTTCTGAATTTAATAGACTGATTTCCCATTGAAGTAACGTGATTGCAGGTTGCCAAAGCGGGATAAAAATTCGAATATCCCCATTGAATTAAAATCCGATCGAAAGGATCTGTATTGTCGCTTGCCCAAAATTCTGTAAAATAGTTCAGTAGTCTGTAATCAACCCTTCCACCTCCGCCCGCACAAAGCATCATCGGAAGATTTGGATATTTATTTTTTATTCGATCCAAAACTTTATATAATCCTTTTGTATAGTCAATAAATAAATGCGATTGCTGATTTTTTAAATAATTAGAATAAGCGCTTGTCATCATTCGGTTGCAGTCCCATTTAAAAAAAGCAACCCCCGATTTGGTCTGCATAATATCATCAACTACCTTAAAGACAAAATCCTGCACTTTTGGATTGCATAAATCCAGAACCAACTGTGTCCTGTAGATACTTTTTTCACGATTGGGCAAACTTAAAACCCAATCCGAATGTTTTTCATACAGTTCGCTTTTTTCATTAATCATTTCGGGTTCAATCCAAATACCAAATTTGACATTGGTTTCTTTTGCCTTTTCCATCAGAAAACCAATTCCATCCCGCAATTTTGATTTTGTGGCTTCCCAATCTCCCAAACCAGAAACAGAACCACTTCTCGGATATTTATTCCCAAACCAGCCGTCATCGAGTAAAAACATATCAACGCCCAATGTTTTGGCATCTACAAACATGTTTGCTAATTTAGCCTGGTCAAAATCAAAAAAAGTAGTTTCCCAATTATTTAATAATGTCAAGCGTGGCTTTTCTCCGTCTTTCAATCCATATTTTCTAGCCCAGGCGTGTAAATTTCTGCTGGCTTGCCCCTTTCCTTTATTAGAAAATGTATAAATAAAGACTGGTGTTTTAAATACTTCCTGCGGTTTTAGATTGTATTCTGAAGCAAATTCATTTATCCCAGAAATGATTCGCAATTCGTTATTATTATCAATCTCAAAAGTATACTTAAAATTTCCTGACCATGCTATCGAACCTGCAATAACTTCTCCCGTTTTTTCTGTTGATTTTGAATTTAATGAAAGAAAAAAACTTGGTGCGGCAAACATATTGGTTCGGACTCCCAGTTTTGAATCGATAACTTTTGAGCCTCTTGTAAGCTGGCTTTCTTCCATTCGCATTTCTTCGACAACATCACTGTAAAATTGAGTCAGCCAATATTTATCAGCATCTAAATGCAAAGCTGATGATGCATAGTTATAAAGTGTCAGCACCTTTTTTTCATGATGCTGAATTTCTGTCCAGGACTCAATTACATTTTCTTTAGCAAATGTTTTATAATGAAGCGAAACATAAACAGGATACTGAGGATCTTTTAACTTAATAATGGTTTCTGCTGTATTTGAATCAATTTTATCTGTTGTATGATTTTGATATTCTAATTCTAAAGAAGGATTTCCGTCATTGTGCGTCATTCGAATAGCGGGTTCAAACAAATTATCAGTTCCAAAAGTCGGATATGCTAAATGCCGTAAATCAATTAGAGGATTTCCATCATTTATGGCAAACTTTTTTGTATTTTCTTTTGAGATAAATTCATACTCCTGATTATTATTAAGCTTTGAACCAAAATATGTTTGATACACTTTTTTGTTTTTACCTACTTTAAAAACCAAAGCAGCACTTTTAGTTTCAACACAAATCAAAGGGTTTTCTTGTGCGTGGCCTATGCAGTACACAATACTCAGAATTAAAAGTAATAAACGTTTCATCATTTATTTTAGATAATAAAATTAATACCCAAACGGATTGTCAACACTATGCATTGGAGTTGTAAACCATTTTGGTCCCTTTTCGGTCATGTAAAAATGATCTTCATGTCTAATTCCGAATTTACCCGGTATACAAATCATAGGCTCATTACTGACCACCATTCCTTCCAGCAGTTTTATCTTGCTACCGCGGACTAAATACGGGTATTCATGAATATCAAGTCCGGTGCCATGTCCTACTCTGTGTGGCAATCCGGGTAAATCATAATCAGGGCTTAATCCGGCTTCGGCCAATGTTTTACGGGCAGCATCATCTACAGATCCGCATTCAGTACCAATTTGTGCAGCTTCAAAAGCAGTTTGCTGTACCTTTTTTTCCAGATTCCAAATCGTTTTATATTCTTCTGAAGGAGTTCCAAAAACGTACGATCTTGTAATATCAGAAAGATAGCCTTCTAACCTGCAGCCTGTATCAACAATCACAGCCTGATTTTCTTTTAAAAGCTGAGGAACTGCTACTCCGTGAGGATATTGGGTATCATCACCAAACAAAATAATACAGAAGTAAGCTCCTGAAGTTATTCCTGCTTTTATATGTGCTTTATTTACAAAATCTGTCACTTCGCTTACGCTGATTCCGGGCCTTAAGATTCTGGCAGCGGCTCGTTGAACCTCCATTGTTATGTCTTTAGCTTTTTGAATGATAGCAATTTCGTTTTTAGATTTTTGCATTCGGCATGATGATGTAATGTTTTGTGCCGTTACAAAATCATAAACATTATTGGTTTTTGAAATTCCGTCAACTAAAAAATAAGCTGCCGATTCATCTATAGAAACAGTTCCGTTAGTCAAATTCTTTTTATTCAGTAATTTTCCGAATAAAACGTAGGGAGATTCATGTTCTTCCCAACAATTAATCGTTGATTCGACTTTCCTATATTTTTTAAAAGTCCCTTCCTCAAATTTTGGCACTATGTATTCTAAAGAACCGTCTTCAAAAAGTATTGCTCCAACCATTCGTTCAGAAGCACTCCAAAGTGTTCCTGTAAAATAATACAAATTTGTTCCCGCGTTAAGATACATTGCTTTAACAGAAAGTTGTTTCATTAAGTTTACCGCCTTTTTGATACGTTCCTGATATTCTTCTAATTGAATAGGTTGAACATCGAGTATTCTGTTTTCTATTTTTTCTAGTTCAATTGCAGCGCTTGAACCGCCTACACCTATTGTCATTTTTTTCTAATTTTACGTTAACCCGCTAAATTAATCAATCTTATTTTATTCTTTTTTAGGTTTTGTCTGGTTCATCATTTTTACTACTTCATCCTGATTTAAAGCATAATCATACATTCGTAATGAAGCGATAAATCCTGAAAAATTCTCTCCAATATCTGAAGCACCAATTATAATTTTAGCTTTATCGATGGCCGAAGATAAAAGCATATTTTGCGAATTATTTAAAACTCCGTCTACGTATACTTTCTCAACAACACCATCAAAAGTCAGAACCAGATAATGCCATTCATTTGCTTCAGGAAGTTTGTTGAATTTCATATCAAAATGTCCGTCTAAATGTACTCCTGCGCCATAAGGCCCACTGTTGTAAGTTAGGGCATTATATGAATTTGCCAGACCAAATTGGGCTCTGTCACACCATGAAGCCAGAATTTCTCCTTCTTTTGCTATTTCCGGATTTTTAACCCACGTTGCTACGGTATAAGAACCATTCCAGGCTAAGGATTTTGGCACTGATTTATCTAATGTAAGAGCACCTTTTTTGAAATTTAATGCTTTTATTCCTTCGGTTTTTTCTAAAAATACTTCTCCACTTTTACTGAATATTCCCCCAATAGTTCCTTTATTTTTTATAGTAGCAATTGGTGTTTTATCAGCAATAGTAGCAGCGTCAAGATCAACCAATAATTTCTTAGTGCTTTTTGCTGCAGAAACTGTATTGGATTCTTTGTTTTTTAAATTTAACGGAACATCAAATAAGGAGCTGTATACTTTTATATTCCAGACTGCAGCATAAAGCCCGGTTTTTTCGGTTCCTAAAACAGTCAGTTTTATATAACGAGTCGTTACATCATGATCATCAATCATTGGGCTGCCGGCTGTTTTATTTTTGGATTTATCCGCATATTGCAACCATTTTATTCCATTTAATGAATATTCTAATTTATATTGATAATAATAACTTGCAAATTCAAATTGGGTCATTACTCTTTTTACTTTTTTCTCTGAACCTAAATCTATAATTAAATGTTGTGGCGTTGAATTGTCGGCTGCTTTCCACATAGTGGCATTATTATCATCAGTCGCGTATGAAGTTTTATATTCATAATCGTATTGAGTCGATTTTAAATGATAAAACGACGAAGCCGCTGTTTTTGCTCCAAAAGCGATGTCTTCAGGAACCTCCGATTTTACCAAATCTTTTATTCCTCTACTTGAAGGAACAACCGTTTTGATTGTTGAATCGTTTTCAAATACCATCTTATCCATGCAAACCTGCCTGGCAAGTCCGCCTCTGGTCATTGGATAATCGTGTTTATGATAAACAATATAATAATCGTTATTCTCTTTCAAAACCGAATGATGTCCCGGGCCATGTACCGTTTGATCGTTATTGGTACTCAAAATCGGATTATTTTTTCCTGGAATAAAAGGTCCATATGGTGAATCAGAATATGAATAGCGAACATTGTAAGTTTCATCATGACAGGATGCACCGGAATACATTAAAATGTATTTTGATCCTTTTTTCATCATGTAAGCTGCTTCAAATGGTGCCGGGGTTTGTTCAAGTGGAATGTTGGTTGAGTTTTTCATTTTACTCATCGAGTCTTTATCTAATTCACCCACTGCATAACCTCCGTTATAATGCACCCATGTACCCCAATAACTGTAGATTTTACCATCTGTATCTGTAAAAAACTGTGCATCAAGAGATGGGAAATTTTCTCTCGGATAACCATTTGAAATTACCGGAACATCTTTTTCGCTTAATTTTTTCCATGGACCAACAGGAGAATCTGAAACATAACCGTAGATATTACAGCCAATTTCGCAATTTCCAAAATACAAATAATATTTTCCATTATCTCCTTCTATAATATCAGGAGCCCAAAAATTTGTAATTGACTGGGCTGAAAAGGATGGGATTTCCATGATATAATTATACCAGTTTTTAAAGTCTTTGCTATACCAGACCGTTGGAGCTCCAGATGCGAGCATTTCATTATCTGTTGTCGCATATATATAATAAATGTCTCCAAACTTTTTAATTGTAGGATCGGCAAACCAACCCGGTAAAATTGGATTTTTTGCTCCGGGGGCATTTACATCAACATCTTTTTGTGCAAAAATAGTTCCTGCAAATACAAAGATAATTAGGCTGTAAAATAGTTTCATTTTCAACATTTCATTGTATGAGTTAAATTGAATTAAATCTGTGGCTATATTTTATTCTCACTCTGATTTTGCAGATTCAGCGGATTTATTTTTAATGTTGTGATATAAAAAGACGCTTGCTTTTATAACTAAATATACCCCTGACTATGTTTGAGAAACGAGTTTTTTTTCAAACTGATGCATAAAATCTATACGCTGTGTGTTAGCAATTATTAGATTCCAAATAAGTCCTGTTTAATATTTCCAAACCAATACACCAGTGGTTTTTATTGAAGGATTTCCAATAAAAACTTTAGCGTTTTTTGGTAAATTGATATTATAAACCTTATCCGAATAATTAACTGCTATCCCAAAACCATCACGATAATCAACCATTATTCCTTCAGGATAATCTTCTATTGCAACATTTTGTTTTTGGTATAGTTTTCTTAAAACCTGTTTTTCCAGATCACCATTTTTAGAATCTACTCCAATATAGGTAACAGTTCCTTTTCCTAATTTGTGAGAAATAACGGCCGGTGTCCCTGCATAAAAATCACCTTCGTAGGTTGCCCAGATTTCGGTTTCTTTATTCGGTTTTAACAAATCTCCCCAACTTGTCCATCCAAATTCCTGATTATCAAGCTTTATTATTCCCGGAGATTGTGGCATTAGCAGATCGTACGATTCTATTTGAGAACCAATTAAATTCCACATGGGCTCATAAAATTTAGCTTCCCAAAGGTGTCCCTGACGATTTTGAATTCCGGACCGGCAACTCAAAACTAAATTCCCGCCATTTTTGGCATACAACGTTAGTTTATCAATCATTTTTTGATCAATCATCTGATAAGCGGGAACAATTAAAAATGGATAATTCATAAAATTCGTAGTATCACGAACAAAATCGGTCGGTGTACCAAAAGATTTTACTGCTTTGTAATATTTTAAAAAATGTCCAATAGTGTTCCACTCTTTTGTTTGCTTGTTCAATTCAATTCCCATGACATTATCACCATTGAACAGAATTCCTGTTTTACGTTTTAGATAATAATCCGGTAATGTTGCTTTTGCGTCGTATTTTTTTCGCAGCGTATCAATTTCTTTTATAAACTGCTTAAATTCTTCACCGCCCGGAGTTGGTGTAACACCATCTGTACCTACAATTCCATAGTGAAATTGCTCATACCCATACAATGGCGCACGATACCGATAGGTACATGCAAATTTACTTCCTCCCGCAAAAACGTGCCAGAGCCACATGCGTACACTTCCCGGTAACGGCTGCGGATTTATGCTTCCCCAGTTTACTTGTCCAGGCTGTAATTCCATACAGCCATACATACCTTTTAAGGGACGGAAAAAATCATTCGACATTCCGATAGCAGTATAATCGCCAAGGCGATACCCTCTTGAACCAATACCGGGACTTCCGCCATAAACTAAATAACGGGTGTAACAATCAAAGTCCAGTTCTTTACTCATCCCAACAAAACTTTCATTATAATTAGACCTGTAATTAGAAGTAATCCATTGGTCTTTACTTACAAACTGGCGTATAGTAACTGCCTGTTCATCCAGAAAAGTGGCTGTTTCCTCATCGGCAAAACGATAATGATCTAATTGCGAATGTAAATTCATTCCCCATTCTTTGTGCAATGGAATATTAATCTGAGTAAAATCACTGTACGTTCCGCTCCAGAAATTGTTTCCCCAAGCCTGATTTAAGGTGGCGATATTTTTATATTTCGCTTTAAGCCAATTGCGGTAACGCTGTTGTGCATCAGCACCATAATCCAGAAAACGCGACGGTTCGTTATCTACCTGCCAGCCTATTATATTTTTATTCTGTCCATACTTTTTTGCTAGTTGCTCAATCATCTTCATGGAATACGATCGATAATAATTGCTTGAAAATGAAGCGTGCTGCCTTGAACCATGATCAGTTTTGGTACCGTCCTCATAAGTAGCCAGGATATCCGGATGTTTGCGAACGAGCCATACGGGAGGCGTGGCTGTCGAGGTACACATCACAATTTTTAATTTATACTTTGTGGCAATTTCTACAGCTTTATCAAGCCATTTAAAATCATAAACACCTTCCTGAGGCTCTAATTCGGCCCATGCAAATTCACCAAAATGAGTAAACTCAAAACCCATTGCAGCAATATTTTTCAAATCACGATCCCATTGCGACGGATCCCAATGTTCCGGATAATAATATACTCCTACTGTGGTCAGGTCTTTTTTGGGAAAAAATTTGTCGAACTTTTGAGCCGTCAGATTTAAACTTAACAATAGGCCAAATACCGTAAATAGTATTTTTTTGAAAAAATGTTTTGGTGATCTTTGCTTCATTTGATACTCTATAATTTAATTTGAATGGCTTTGCTTTTTAAAGCGATTTTGTATGCGCCTCTTACTTTTTCGTAAGGTAATTTTACATCCTGATCCACTCTTAAATATGCATTTAGCGTGTATGCTGTTTTAGGATCTAAAGTAATACTCACTACCCCGGTTTTAGTATTGTAATTTACTTTATTAAAAGTTCCCGCATCCAATGTTAACCATAGTTTTTTGGGTGCAATAAATACTTTAGATTTTGCCGCAGTTGTAATGGTTACTTCAATCTCATCTTCTTTTTCTTTTAAGTTTCCTCCAAAAGCCAGCCATCCGTATTCTTTTTCATTGGTAATAAAAGTAGCTGTATTGACCGCATAACCAAAGAAACCGGATCCGTAATCTCCGGATAAATAATCGATTCTTAAAGTTTCTGGATAAGAATGAAATGCAGCCGCCCCGAAACCATCTTCTGTAATATTTGAAATTCCGCCTAGCAGTCCGCCGTAACCCACTTTTAGTAAATGAAAATCATCAGGTGTTTTTCTGAATTGTTCCAGCACAGGAATAGCATTCAAAGTCGACCCATAATGATGAATCTGACGTTCTACTCTTGATAATTTTCCTCCGTATAAAAAGTCCCAGTATCTGCGGGCGTTTCCGTTGTAAGCCCAGTGCGGCATTGTAGGCATGTAAGCTAAAATGGCGTCCAGAGTAACTTTTGCCTTATCGTTATATCCAAAATAATCCGACCACATATAAACTTCTTCCTGACCTGTAGAATCCCAAGGCATTTCACTTCCAAAAGGATAATTTAATGTTCTCCAATGGTCTGCTCTTTCTTTCATTTTTGCTTCCAGATTATTCGCCATTTCCGTATAACCTTCTGCTTTTAAATCTTTCAGAATCAGTAAAAAAACAGTGCCTTCCATTTGTCCAAACTGAGCGTAATAAGGTGCTAATGTGGTCATGGCGATACTGGTTTCGTACGCATTTTTCAAATACCATTCCCACGGATGATTTGTAACCAGACCTTCATGATATCTTGCTAAACGATACATCGTCCAGTGCGCCGCTGCAACATGTGGATAATTATAAGATCTTCCCGGATCATCAGAACCTTTTTTATCCCAGGCCGCCCATGTTTTATAATTTACATCTTTGCTGTAAGTTCCTTCCGGCATTAACTTTGGTTCGTAATAAAAGACACTTTTTTTGACTCCGTATTTAAGCGTATCCGCTGTATTATACTGAATTCCGCCCCATAGTGTTTTGTCGACAAACTGTTCCAGTTTCTGAATTTCTTCTTTATTTGGAGCAATTAATTCTTTCATCATAGCCCCCAGCCATCCGCCTGCTCCACCTTCGTCGCTTAAACCGGCAATCCAGACACGACTGTCCTGACTTACCTGTTTTTTGGTTTCATAATCATAAGAAATCACCGAAGGATTTCTGTGAAAAGGATCATTTTTTTCATCAAACCATTGTGCTGTGGTCAGGAAATGCCCAAAATCATTAATTACGTTTGTTTCTGATTTTATTATTTTATAATTAATCGTTTGCTCCAGTCCGTCTTCATAAATCACGGTTAATCTTGCTCTCCCCCATTTTTTTCCATGAATAGTGTATTGAAAATATCCGTTTTTCTTTTTTGATTTTTCTTTTACAACTAAAGCTCCTTCTGGTTCAATTTTAATAGATTTTACTGCCCTTTTGTATTTCATAAAAAGCTGCCCATCAACATCTTCTGGCAAAACATAACCCGGAACTCCAACAGCTACAGGACGTTGGTTTTGAATTAAGGATTTCTGAATATTTTCTATTTCGTCAACCAATACAAATCTCAAAGAAAAACTTTTAGACTCCCCGGCTTTTAATACTAATGAAGTAGGTGTATTCCATTGGTCGGCGTTTTTCCATTCCTGATCTGCGTACGCTTTACTGAAAGGCATCCATTCGTGGAAACCTTCAAAGACAATACTCCTTGGAGTTTCATCATCCAATAAAGGGCGATAAGCTTCAAAAGGCATATTTTCCTCAGGAAGTAATAACAATGCCGGTCCGTGACCGCTTAATCTTTTTACTTCCAGATAACCCGCATCTTTTCCAATATAAGGATCAAAAAATACATTGTGAAGGTGTGTTTCGTCTAATGTTTTTCCTTCCAGGATGTTATTAAAAATCATTGGAACTCCCAAAGCTCCTATTTCCTGAGTGGAATTTGATTTGTTTGTAATTTCGAAACGCAGAATTAAGTTTCCATCTTTTTCTTCATAAAAACGTTTTATGGTCAAAGGAATATCAGCAGGCAAAGTATTCGAAAGATCGGCTGCTGCCAGAACATTTCCCGAAGCATTTAAAGCCGTTACCGAGGCGCGTTTTACAGCCGTTGAATAGCTTTTCCAGCTTCCGTCTGCTGCTTTTATGCGGAGATTGATATCTCCCAATTGATACAAACCATCTTTATCGCGAATCGACAGTCGGTCTCCCGGTGTAAAATCAAAAGTTTTATCTGAAAGCGGAGATAAGGCTGCCACCGTTTGTGATGCTTTTACTAATTTCAATTCAAAAGCTTTTGTGTTCAGATTAATAAATCCCTTGTCTGTTTCCAGTGTTGATTTTTTTGCTTTAATCTTATCCCAATATTCCTGTGCCTGTACATTATCTGAAGCAATTAAGCAGCAAATCGTCAAAGCCAATACTTTTATTTTTTTCATAATTTGATATTTTAAAACCTGAATAAAAGCTATTCAGCATTACTTTTTATTTTTTAAAATCAGTCGAAAACTTCCAGTTTGTTTTATAATCTTCTGCCACAGGCAAATCCTCCAATAAAATCCGGAGCATCTCTACCGGCATGATATTCTCTTTTAAAACCCGGTCATGAAACTGTTTTTCTGTCCATCCTTTGACTAACAATTCATTTCTTAAAGCATAAAACTGCAAACCTCCAGTCATGTAGGCAACCTGGTATAATGGTGCATCTCCGCTGGCAAAAGAACGTCTTACTTCTGCTTCTGCGTTTGCATACTCATGACCTACTTCATTGACTAACAAATTAATACATTGCTGCGGGGTCATTTCTCCCAAATGATATTTTAATGAAAAAATGATTCGGGCACAACGGTGGATTCTCCAGAACAGCATGCCTAATTTTTGTTCGGGCGTTTGGGGAAATTCTTTGTTCCAAAGATTGATTTCCCAATACAAAGCCCAGCCTTCCATCCAGAAAGGAGTATCAAAAGGCTGACGATATGATTTGTAACGACTGTTCATGAAAAACTGCAGGTTATGTCCCGGAAGCAGTTCATGCTGTACTGTTCCAAAAGAAAAATTAGGATTGTTACCACGCATGCTCATCAATTTGTCTTTCTGATCCATATCTTCAGTTGGGTACGAAATACTGATCTCCCAGCCTCCGGTAAAAAAAGGATTCACTTTCTGACGTTCCGGAGTCATCATAATCATCTCCCAGGTTTCTTTTGTCAAATCAGGTAAGGTGATCAAATCGCGGTCTTCTATAAATTTTACCGATTGATTGTAGAGATTCGTAATGGCCTGTGGCTGCTCGCCTGCCGGAACATAAGTATCTTTAACGTGTTCCAGTGCCTTCTTCCAGTCATTCCCATAACCTAATTCTGTAGCTGCTTTGATCATTTCTTTTTTGCACCACTCAAACTGATTTTGCGCAGTCGCAATCAACTCTTCCGGAGAATATGGAATGTATTCGAATTCCAGACTTTTAATGATGGCTTCTCTGCCAATCGGTTTTCCAATAATCCCGCTTCCATCATCTTTTAAACTTGTTTTGGAATAATTGTTTCTTAAAAAATCTTCGTAAGCTTTTAGTTTTTCAGATAGTTTCTTATACGGTTTTTCCATCCACCAGGTAAAATCGGGATCATAACTGTAATAGAAATCATACCCTTCTTTTACTGATTTCTCAAATGAAGCTGCCGATTTTGCGGCTTTGTCTGCTGCAAACCAGTCTTTAAAGGGTTTATTTTTAAGCTGTTCTGTTTTTTTATCGATTGTAATTGCGGCAATATCAAATGCTTTGGCCAATTGACTGGCAACTGGGCGTTTTCCTCTTCTTCTTTCCTGAATAAAAAGATTGATATCTGCAGAAAAATCTAAAACTAAAGCTATTTCTTTATACGATTTGTATTCAATCTGCAAAAAATAATCTTCCCTGCTAATTAGATTTTTCAGTAACAGATAATCTACTTTTCCGTCTTTAGACAAATTTTTAAAATCAATACTTTTTACCTTTTTTTCCCACTCTCCGTAAAATTTAGAAAACCGCATATAATATTCTTCGGATTCCCTATTGGAATAAAAATTTTGCAGCGCTGTTTTGTCTGCCTGAAAAGTATTCACTACGTCGATAAGTTCACTGGAGAAGGAAGGTGTTACTATAAATAAAAATAATATCAGGCCTAGAATTAATTTTTTCATGCTTTAGTTTTGATGATTTTAAATGCTATTTTACTATTATTTTAAAGTCACATCCAGATAAACAGAATGACGTCCATAGGTTTCGTAAAATGGCTTGTACAGCGTTCCGTCGATTTTAAACTCTAATTTCGTCGGATCACCTTCTATTGTTTTTCCAATATTTTTTACATCTAATGTTACTTTGCGCCAGTCTTTTCTTGGTTCTGTTTCCTCCGCTGCGAGCAATATTGGTCCGTAAAACAAACTGGCGATATTCTGTTGATCCATTACGGGTTCTAAGTGAAAATCAAATGGCATTTGCAATTCGATTGTATCACCATCTTTCCATTTTTTATTTAGCCTGAGATAGCTTCCTGGCGTTGCTTTTATTTTTTCGGGTTTTCCATTTATCTTCACAAAAAATCCTTTATTTGCCCAATGTGGTACACGAACATTAATGGTAAAATTTCCATTTCCTTTTATAGTCAGTTGTGTATGATCTTCGTTTGGGAAAGAAGTTTTTTGCTCTATTGTAACATTCTTTTCTGTCCATTTTAATGTTGACGGAATATAAAGATTTACATAAAGCGCATCATTTGCAGCACTTTTAAAATAAATTGAATTCTGAAATTTCGTATTGCTTTCAATTGCTGTTCCGTTGCAGCAGGTAAAACCAGTCATGTGGGGATTTCCAAACTGTTTTAAAGCACCCGGCCTTAACGGAACATGATACGTATTTGCCGGACTATTTTCTGCAACCGAAGAAAGAATGTGATTGTAAAGTCCACGTTCGTAATAATCCATCAATTCTCCACGCTGATCGTACAAAAATAAGTCTCCGGTTAATTTAAGCATATTGTACGTAGCACAGGTTTCGTTTTGGCCTCCGGATGAAAAACCATTTTCATAAATCGTTGCCGGCTGGCTGATAAAACATTCTGCATTTGCAGGGTTTCGAGCTCCGGCTACTCCACCAATACTGTACATATAATCGTTTACGGTTTTGTTCCAAAAATTATCGGCAACATGGTAATAATCTGCAGTGTCTGAGTCACGGTACATTTCAAGCGCTCCCATAATCTGCGGAATATGCTGATTAGCATGTAATCCTCTAAAAGTATCTACATTTTTTGCCAGCCCATGTGAATGGTTAGCATCACCGTAAAATACTTTGATATTATCGAACAATTGGGCTACTTCTAAGTAATGAGAGTCTTTTGTAATCCTGTACAATCTTGCCATAGCTTCGTTCATTCCGCCAAATTCTCCTGCAATATATCGGTTCCACATACTGATAAGGGTTTCGGTTGGCAATTTTTTCATACGGGCATATACCCAGTCTCCCATTCCTTTGGCTGTTGCAAGTGCTTTTTCATTGCCGCTTACTTCATAGACATCCATCAATCCGGCAAGAATTTTATGAAGCGTATAATAAGGTGCCCAAATTTGGGTTTTCTGACCTCCATAAGTTGCTCCTTTTTCCAGCATGATAAATTGGTCCGGCGGATAGGCGCTAATAAATCCTTTTCCCCAATTTTGGTAATCTGTACGAATTGCTTCCGGACTCAAATCTGAATCATAAGTTGTTTTGCCCGGGCCAGGCGATACTTCTGTTGGATCTGCTATAAATTTCCCTCCGGCTTCTCTTGGATTTCCGGAAAGTTGTTCTAATTGATACAATGTGTTGACCATATATTCCATTTTTCCGGCAAAATTGGCCTGTAGTGTTTTATCATAACCGGTACTTGCATACGCCTGAGCAATTGCAGTCAGGTAATGTCCTGTTGCGTGTCCGCGCAATTTGGTTTCCTGTGTATCCCAAACACCAAGTGGTTCGGCTTCTTTGGGCTGTTCTTGTCCAAAAGCATTACGAAACATATACAAAAATGAATCCGGATCTGTTGTGGCCAGTGTTGTCAGGAACTTATCGCGATTTTCAATGAATTTGTTCTGGCTACCTTTAGAATCTTTATTTAAAACCACCTGATCTAATTTGAAAGTTTCCAGATTGCGATCCGGTGTTTTTGTTTCCTTGCCCTCTTTTACGCTTACAATCGCTTTTGGTTTTAAATCAGTCCCAGGAATAGTTCCGGTTATGATATATTGTCCACTTTTCAGTACCTGAGTGTTATCTTTTGGCGATGGCCAAATAACGCGAACTTCAGGACCTTGAATACCATTTTTATAAACTCCTTTTATATAACCCGGTAATCTTGGAAGTGATCCTACAACGGTTTGTGCTTTGACATCCGAAACACTTGTTAAAAATTGATTGTAAAGTTGAGGAGTTGTACTGGCAAACTTTGGCAAATCTGCTGTTTGTTCTTCCCCGGACTCCTCTTCTTCCTGGCCTTCTTTTAATGCATTGTTGTAAATTCTGGTAATTTGTTTGTCTGTCAAAGGAACTCTGTAAATTCTGAAATCGTGTAATTTTGCATTCAGATAAATGTTATCCTCTGCTAAATATTTTCCTATATAAAGCCTGTTTTTTTCGGCTGAATTGTAATCGAATAATTTTGCCAAATCTAATGCTGCATTCTTGGTTTCACATGCAAGTACGCCATTCACGTAAGTACTGATTGATTTTGACGGAAAATTGATTACAACTGTAACATGATTCCATTTCCCTGTTTCTAAAGCTTTTGCTGTTGATTTAAATTTAGCTCCCGATTCAGTTACGACTTCAGTCTGGATTCCATCTTCTTTTTCTGTTCCTGCCGATGCAAAAAACAAATGTGAATTGTTATTTTTTCCAAAGTCAAAAAATCGCTGCCCTTTTTGTGCAGAACGTAAATAAATCCATCCTGATATACTTAAAGATTCTTCACCTATTAATCCGTCAGCCGGAATTGAAACAAATGCTTTACTGTCTGCAGACAAAGAAAGTACGGTACCAAATTGATCGTCATTTACAAACTTTGCTTTTACATCCTGAATTTTACCGTGTAAATTATTCCGGGACCAGTCTTTAGCATCGCCAGCAAAAACATAGCGGGCAATTAGTCCCGTTTCTCCAATTCCGTCTAAAATCTGATCGCCGTTTTGTGCACGTATCGTTGTTGTACATGATGCCCAAAAACTGAATACGAAACAAATAAATAACTGATGTTTTTTCATCGTGAATTCTTTTTCTGTTGATTTACAAAATCTCTTTTTTTTTTCTTTTCAGAAATTTTCTACTTATAAATTTCTTCCCAGGCTGGCGGTATAACTCCTAATAAATGCTGTACAAAATAATCCCTGCGTTTGCGTTCACCAAAATCGCCTCCGGCAGAATGCCCCATTCCCGGAACTGTTACCAATTCAAAATTTTTATTGGCTTTGATTAAAGCATTTGCAAACTGCATGGTTGAAGCAGGATCTACATTATCGTCTAATTCTCCAAGAATCAACATTAAATTTCCGTTCAATTGTGCCGCATTAGCAGTATTCGAGCAAGCTTCATATTCTGGCCCAACCGGGTATCCCATCCATTGTTCGTTCCACCACATTTTATCCATTCGATTATCGTGACAGCCACAAGACGCTACGGCAACATCATAAAAATCAGAATTAAAGACCAAAGCAGCACCGGCATTTTGTCCTCCGGCTGATGTTCCGTGGATGCCTACTTTATCAATATTCATATAAGGATATTTGGCAGCAGCCGCTTTCATCCAGAGCTTTCTATCGGGAAAACCGGCATCTTTGAGGTTTTTATAACAAACATCATGAAAAGCTTTTGAACGGTTTGAAGTTCCCATTCCGTCAATCTGAACTACAATAAATCCTAATTCAGCCAAAGATGACATGGCCCAATAGTAGGATTGAAAATTCTTTGGAACAAATGAATCCTGAGGACCTGCATAAATGTATTCAATGACTGGATATTTACGATTTGAGTCAAAAGTCGTTGGACGTACAATTACGCCCCAAATATCGGTTTTACCGTCTCTTCCTTTGGCTGTAAAAACTTCCGGAGCTATCCATCCTGTTTTTTGTAATGCCGAAATATCTGCCTTTTGCATTTCTACAATCGTTTTTTGTGTATCGATGCTTTTCAAAACGGTAATCGGGGGTAAATCTACTCTTGAATACTGATCGACATAATATTTATAATCAGGTGAAAAAGTAACTTTATGATTGCCGTTTTCAGTCGTTAACCGGGTAAAGTTTTTGCCATTAAAATCGATTCGGCAAAATTGTAACAAATATGGGTCCTGATTGCTGTCTAAACCGCTGGCCGTAAAATAGATTTGTTTTTTCTCTTCATCGACTTTTAGTACTTCCCGAATGGGCCAGCTTCCTTTTGTAATTTGATTTTTGACTTTTCCCGTAAGGGCATCATACAAATACAAATGATTCCATCCATCACGTTCTGATGCCCAAATGATTTCATTGTTTTTTTTGATGTCGTAACGGTATCTTTTGCCGCTGTATTCTACAAATGTTGGACTTGTTTCTTCTATAATAACTTTAACTCTTCCGGTTGTTGCATTGACCTCCAAAACACGATACACCTGATGTCCTCTTTGATTGTATTCAAAAGTGAAAGCGCTGCTGTCGTCTTTCCATTCAATTCCAGAAATGTCATATTGCTCCTGAAATAAATCGGTTGCCACCGGAATTTGCTTTTTTGAAGCCACTACAAACAATTGCGGACTTTTAAAAGGCAGCTGATCACCCGGTTTTAAATAATCACGGGTTTGTAATTTTGGCTGAAACTGATCTTTTGGGCTTGATTCAACAAAATAGATTTTATGATCCTCGCCCGGACGTACTTTATAAGTCATAATAGTTTTGCTGTTTGGCGACCATTGCAAATATGACGAATAATAAAATCCTTTTGAACCGTCGTAACTCAGTTGGGTTTCTGTTTTTGTTTTTTTGTCTTTAATAAATAAATTATAGTTTTTTATAAACCCAACATACAAGGAATCCGGAGAACCAACAGGTTTATTGCCCAATTCATCAAAGTTATCTCCCCAATAATCCTCTTTTTTTAACGGCTTTTTATAGTCGCCGGTTTTGGTTAATTCACTCGTATTCAGATTATATAAAAATTTCAATGCTTCGGTTGTAAAAACTAATGTTGACAGGTTTTTATCAAATTCCAAATTTTCAATCGGAAGATCTTTATAATTTACTTCTTTACCTAAAATCTTTGATAATGACTGTGCTAATTTAGTATGATCAAAAGCTAATGCCTGCTTGTGATTTTTCGTATCAGCCAAAATAAATTCTTTTCCTTTCAATACATTATTACTGTACCATATGTAATCATTTCCAATCCAATGAAATTCTTTTGGTGTATGGATTACTTTGTTCTTAAATAAAGAATCGACGGCATTCGCTCTCTTGTACTCCTTTAACGTACCCTGAGCCTGAGCGATGAAACACCACGAAAGTGTTAAAAACACACTTATTTTTTTATTAGTTGTCTTCATAATTTTAATAATAATAAAAATATGTATTATTTATTGATGAATATGGGTTAATATTAGCACATAGTAAGATTATATTACCCATAGAAATAAGAATGTGATAAAAAACAGTTATTAAATACTAATTTGTATTGAAACGATAGACCTAACAGGTTTTAAAAACCTGTTAGGTCTCCACTAAACGTCAAATTAATTAGTAATTTTTTTCTTTTATCAAATAGTAAATCGGAATCCCAATTAGCATAATCAAAACACCCCATCCACAAGTAGAAAATTTTGTAAACAATAATGAAACACAGACTGCTGAGGCTATTATAATGTACAATAAAGGTAAAAAGGGATAGCCTAAAGCTTTATAAGGACGAACTGCATCGGGCATTTTTTTGCGGAGAATGATAATTCCGTAAATGGTCAGGATATAAAAGATAAGTACGATGATAATTACAAAGTCTAATAAATCACCGTATTTACCGGTAAGACACAATACAGAAGCCCATAAACATTGTGCCCAAAGTGCCCACGAAGGAACACTATTGCCATTAAGATGAGCTGCTTTTTTAAAAAACAAACCATCTTTTGCCATTGTATAATAGACTCTTGCTCCTGCCATAATCAATCCGTTGTTACAGGCGAATGTTGAAATCATAATCATGAGTGCAATAATCAGTGTTCCGATGTCTCCAAAAATATATTGAGCAGCCACCACCGCTACCCTGTCTGATTTTGCTCCGGCTACTTCGTTTAGCGGAATTACGGCAACGTACATTAAATTGGTCAATACATAAATTATAGTCACAATGAAAGTTCCTAAGAGCATGCTTAATCCCACATTGCGCTTTGGATTTTTAATTTCTCCGGCAATGAAGGTTACACCTGTCCAGGAATCGCTGGAAAACAAAGTTCCGACCATAGCTGCAGAAATTCCGGAAATTAAAGCTGAAGTACCAATTGGCATCCATGAACCTGATTCGGTATTAAACGCATGCGGTGTCCAGGCATCTGTCCAGTTGGCATTCCAAACAGAAGCTTTAGCGGCTAAAGTAAATCCGAAAATAATTAATCCTGAAATTGACAGAATTTTTATAATGGTTAAAATCGTTTGCAGAATTTTGCTGTTTTTTACACCCCGCGTATTCAGATAAGTTAGAAAAACGATCGTTATTATCGAAACAATCTGAGCAACATTAAGCTTGAAACTTCCTAGTTTATATAAGATATTTTCATCACTGACTGCGGGAATCAAATACGCTGCAAATTTAGAAAAGGCAACTCCCACTGCTGCAATTGTTCCGGTTTGTATAACGGCAAAAAAACTCCAGCCGTACAAAAACGCTATTAATTTATTGTAAGCCTCTTTTAAATACACATATTGTCCGCCTGCATTTGGAAACATGGCGCTTAATTCACCATAACTTACAGCGGCAATCATGGTAATTAATCCTGAAATCAGCCAGATTAAAACGAGCCACCCCGTAGAACCGACCTGTCTGGCAATATCAGCACTCACGATGAATATTCCTGAGCCAATCATGGAGCCTACTACAAGCATAGTTCCGTCTAAAAGGCCGAGTTCTTTTTTAAATTCTTCCTGGTTATTTGTCATTTTTGGTTTGTTTGTTTGGTTGTTTTTTGTTTAGGTATGCCGAATTCTATTTTTAAAATCTAAATCTGGTTATAATTTAGGTTTTTGAATCATAGTGTAAAAATGGTATGCAAAAAAAATCAGCTTCATTTTTGATTAAACATGAAGCTGACTTTTTAGAGTTGAAACATTTGAGTATTGACAGAAGTTGGCTTTTCAGAAATAATCTCGGCCACTATTTTTCCCGTTGCCGGAGCCAGACTTAATCCCATCATTGCATGTCCTGTTACTACTGTCAAATTTTTAAGTTTTTTATCCCTGGCTATAATTGGCATTCCCGAAGGTGTACAAGGTCT
This sequence comes from Flavobacterium salmonis, assembly GCF_903819435.1. Classification (GTDB taxonomy): domain Bacteria; phylum Bacteroidota; class Bacteroidia; order Flavobacteriales; family Flavobacteriaceae; genus Flavobacterium; species Flavobacterium chungangense. The sequence goes on from NZ_CAIJDP010000089.1 coordinate 22,669, forward strand.
GAAGCCAAACCATGTATCTTCTTCTTTTGGCATTTCTATTTTTAAATCAGGATAGAAATCATTGATCGAATTTACAATTCCCTGTAACCTGTTTTGATTAATTTTGGTATCGTTAGTATGTGTAATTTCCATAGTTCCGCCAAAACGAATATCATTGTTCATAGGTGTAACAGCCACTTTTCCTTCACATAAAATACTTGGGATTGATGGCTTGTGATTCTGGTCTTTTAACGTAAAACTATATCCTTTTCCCGGCAAAATTGAAATATTGACATTCAGTTTCTTAGCAATATTAGGGCTCCAGGAACCGGTTGCCAAAACTATTTCATCTGTTGTAAAATTGCCTTTGTCGGTAATAATTTCTACAATAGTATTATTCTTTATAACAAAATCTATTACCCTTGTCTGCGAATGAATTTCTACACTCAGTATCTTCAGTTCGTCTTTTAAAAACTGCATAAACTTTTGCGGATAGATGTGTGCATCGCTTTTGTAATGAACACCGCCAATAACATTTGTAGCAGTTCCTTTCTCTAAATTTGAAACTTCCTCTTTGGAAATAAAATCAACTTCTAAACCTAAATCTTCTGCCAGCTTTCCTTCGTGATGAATTTCTTCTGCGGTTTTATCCGTTTTATAAAGCATCAAAAGCCCTTTTTCTTCATAGAAAAAAGAATTATTCTGTTTTGCCAGATCCTGATAGAGTTCCTTACTTAGAAGTGATAAATCACAAAGTGCGGGCATCGCTTTTTCTACATGTTTCAAATTGGCATGTTTGTAAAACTTTAAGCCCCAATTCATTAAATCCAAATTTAATCTGGGTTTTACATAGAACGGACTGTGGCTATCAAACATCCATTTTATTCCCTGTGCAATCATTCCAGGCTGAGCCAGTGGGATGATGTGCGACGGAACAATCATGCCTGCATTTCCGTAAGAACAGCCATCATTCATATCTGATTTATCAAAAACAACTACTTCATAACCTTCTTTAGCCAAATAATAAGCTGAACATAAGCCTATTATTCCTCCGCCAATTATACTTACTTTTTTCATTATTATTCTAAATTTAAAATTTGGCGATAAGATTTTTTTCAACCTTTGAATTATAGTTTATTTTTTTAAATCACCTGAAATCCAAATGCATACGGATCATCCTCTTCGTCAATGATAATATTGTTATAACCGTAGACTTTTGCCCAGCCCTGAATACTTGGCACAATGGCTTTTATATCTCCAATCTCGGTTTCTTCTTCGACTCGTCCAATAAACTTGCTTCCAATAAAACTTTCGTGAATATAATCTTCTCCCTTTTTAAGTTTTCCTTTGGCATGAAGCTGTGCAATTCTGGCTGAAGTTCCGGTTCCGCAAGGTGAGCGATCGATAGCTTTATCGCCATAAAACACGGCATTTCTGCCTGACGAAGCGGGATCGATTGGATAGCCTGTCCAGAGCATATGACTTACATCGCGAATCGTATCATTTTCAGGATGAATGAAAAGATTTGGGTATTTCTCGTTAATTCGTTTACGTACTTCCTGGCTGTATTGCACAATTTTTCCGGCTGTAAAATCCTGAATCCCTGAAAAATGAGGCTGTGGGTCTACAATGGCGTAATAATTTCCCCCGTAAGCCACATCAAAAACAATCTCGCCCAGTTCCGGACAATCAACTGTCAGACCTTCAGCTGCCAGATACGATTTTACGTTTGTCAAACGTACCCAGTCTACTTTCTTTCCCGTTTGCTGGTATTCAATCTGAACTAAACCTGCTGGTGCTTCCATTTTTATTTTACCGGGAATTTTAGGAACAACTAATCCTTCTTCGATAGCAATTGTGATGGTTCCAATGGTTCCGTGTCCACACATTGGCAGACAGCCTGAAGTTTCGATAAACAAAATTCCAAAATCATTTTCAGGATTGCTTGGCGGATACAAAATACTCCCGCTCATCATGTCATGTCCTCTCGGTTCAAACATAAGTCCTTTGCGAATCCAGTCATATTCTTTTAAGAAGTGCTGCCGTTTTTCGCTCATATTGTCTCCAACGAGATTTGGACCTCCACCGGCAACTACTCGCACGGGATTTCCACAAGTATGTGCATCAACGCAAAAAAAGGTTTTTCTGGGCATATATTAAATAGGATTCTGGGTTACTATATCATTTACTGTTCTGTTAATTCCTAAAAGGTTTTCATCCTGCAAAGCAACGGGCAATAATTTATTTGGCCAGTCCTGAAACGTAACCGGACGAACCCATCTTTTTACTGCCGTTAATCCTACCGAAGTAAATTTACTGTCAGAACTGGCAGGAAAAGGTCCGCTATGTGTCATTCCCGAGCAAACCTCAACTCCTGTGGGTACATTGTTAAAGATTAATCTACCTACCTTATTTTTAAGGTTTTGGATTACTTCTTTGAAATCTTTTAATTCACTTTCATCCGAATTTAAAATAGTACCGGTGAGCTGTCCTTCCAGATTTTCAATAATTGTATTCAATTGCTGAATATCATCACATTTAACAACCACAGAAAAAGGCCCAAAAACCTCCTTATGAAATGTTTTATTTTTTAAAAAGGTATTTCCATTTACCGTGATTACATTTTGCAGAGCATAGTTTGGCTTTACCTCTTTCTTTAAATTTGTCTGCTGCGTATAACCTTCCTGTCCAAGAACTTCTGATTTCAGGCTTTCATATTTAGCTTTAATATCGGGATGCAGCATACAGGCTGGCTCTAATTTGTCTGTCTCTAAAGCTAAAATAGTAATAAAATTCTCTAATTCATTACTATTTATTCCTAAAATAAGTCCAGGATTGGTGCAAAACTGACCTGTTCCTGCTACAATTGATGCAGCGTAGTTTTTAGCCCATTTTTCACTCTCCAGTTTTAAGGCCGATGGTAAAATTACCACTGGATTAATGCTTCCCATCTCTGCATAAACCGGAATCGGAACAGGTCTGTTGGCTGCAATTTTACAAAGAGCAGTTCCACCTGTAATACTTCCTGTAAAACCAACCGCTTTTACAGAGGAATGTTCAACTAAAGCTTTTCCTACCTCGATACCGCTGCTGTTTAGGTTCGAAAAAACACCATTTGGCATTCCGGTTCTTTGAGCTGCTTTGATAATTGCCGAAGATACCAACTCGCCCGTTCCCGCATGAAGTGGATGTGATTTTACAATGACCGGACAACCAGCAGCCAAAGCACTCGACGTATCACCACCAGCGGTCGAGAAAGCCAGCGGAAAATTACTGGCTCCAAAAACCACTACAGGCCCAAGTGGAATCTGCATTCTTCGAATATCAGGTTTGTCTTCTGTTTTGTTGATGATGGCTTCTACCCATGAGCCTTCTCTCAACATCGTAGCAAAGGCCCTCAACTGTCCGGTTGTTCTTCCGCGTTCCCCATTGGCTCTGCCAACAGGAAGTCCAGATTCCTGAATATAAGTCGTTAATAAATCATCCCCTAAAACTTCAATTTCATCAGCAATAGCTTCCAGAAAATCTGCTTTTTTTACGTCCACAATTGTTCCGTATGTTTTAAAAGCTTCTTCAGCTAAAGCTACAGCCTGAGTAATTTCGTCTTGGGTAGCTTCATAAAAAACAGTTTTATTCTCTGTATTTAGTTCCGGATTGATCGTCTTATAAGTCGTTTTACCTTTTGCGGAAAGCGTTTCTCCAATATAATTTTGTCCAGTAGTCATAGCTTACTTTTTACCTTTAGTTAAATGTTTTTGTAATCAGGCAAAATGGGTCTGTTTTTCATTGCAACATCGATAATAGTCAAAACGCGTTCTCTTTCAACTCCCTGCAATGGAAGTCTTGGAGCTCTTACGTTTTCTGTACCAAGTCCAGTGGCAACCTCAGCCAATTTGATGTTTTGTACCAATTGCGGAGAAATATCCAGTTCTAATAGTGGCATAAACCATCTGTAAATGGCTACCGCTTCCTCAATTCTTCCAGCTTTTACAAGTTTATAAATGGCCACAGTTTCTGCCGGATATGCTACTACTAAACCGGCAACCCAGCCATCTGCTCCTGTCACCAAACTTTCTAATGCCAGAGTATCAACACCACAAAGTACTTTTAAACGGTTTCCAAAACGGTTTATAATTCTTACTACATTGCTAATATCGCGCGTAGACTCTTTTACTGCCTGGATATTGTCTAATTTTAAAAGTTCTTCAAACATGTCCAGCGTTACCTCAATTTTATAATCTACAGGATTATTGTAAATCATAATCGGTAGCGATGTACTTTTTGCGATTTCCTTAAAATAAACAACCGTTTCGTAATCTGTAGCTTTATAGCGCATTGGAGGCAGTAACATCAAACCGTTTACACCTAATTCTTCGGCACGTTTGGCCAAAGTAATGGCTTCGCTGGTGGTCTGTTCTGCAATGTTTACAATAACCGGAATTTTTCCTGCTGTGATTCTTAACGTGTTGTTAATTAAAACCTCTTTTTCTTCTTTAGTCAATGTACTAGCTTCTCCAAGGGTTCCGCCAAGTATGATTCCGTTAACTCCAGCTTCAATTTGTGCTTTAATATTTTTTTCGAACATTACGAGGTCTAATTGACCTTCTTCTGTAAACTTAGTCGTTACAGCCGGCATTACGCCTTCCCAATTTATATTCATATTATAATTTTTATCAAAAATAAAACTTATAAAAAGAGACGTCTTTGTCATTATTAGCCGTTATCAGGACTATATTACCCCATCTATTGTATAATCTGATTTTTTTGATAATATTTACATAACTAAAAAACAATCCTTTGAAAATCTTACCTTTTAAAATCCCAAAAACCGAGAGAGAAGCACTCATATATCAAGAGGATATTGAACGTGTTTTCTATGATCAGCTGCACCAGCATGAAGAAATTCAGATCAGTTATATCGTGAAAGGTGCCGGAACACTGATTGTTGGAGATTCTATTAATGATTATAAAGAAGACGATGTTTTAATAATTGGTGAAAACGTACCGCATGTTTTCAGGAGTAATGTAGAAGCCAGCCCGGAGTCTGTAATGCTAACTTTATTTTTTACCAAAACTTCTTTCGGGAAAGATTTTTTCAGTCTGAATGATATGAGCAGTGTAGATGATTTTTTTAAGGAATCTGAATATGGAATGAAAATACTGTCGAACCACAAAAAAATCATCCATCATTTTGAGAAGCTGAAAAAGCAGAATAAATTACAGCGAATCGCCTCGTTTTTAAAAATTATAAACATTATTATTTCTTCTGAAAAAACACCGCTTTCTTCTTTTGTTTACAAAAAAAAATATACTGATGATGAAGGAAGAAGAATGAGTGCTGTTTTTGAATATGCTATTGAGTTTTACCATCAGAATATTACATTGGAAGAAGTGGCGGAGAAAGCCAATATGAGCAAAAATGCCTTTTGCAGATACTTTAAAAAACGTACTAATAAAACCTTCTTTCAGTTTTTGATTGAAATCAGAATTGAAAATGCGTGCAAATTACTGTACCATAAAAAAGACCTTTCGATTGCCTCCATATCTGAACTCTGCGGTTTTCAGGATATTGCCAACTTCAACAGGAAGTTTAAGGAACTAAAGGGAATTTCCCCTTCCCATTATCGCGCCCAATTTTAATTTTTTTAGCTTACAAACTCAGCAGTTTTTTTTCTAATCTTTCTAATCTGTGGCTTTAAATTTTAAAAATAGATTTTCTGATTTCTAATTGCAGTTCTGACGCTTCCGAAATTTTTTTGATTTCAAAACTTCTTTCGAAAAAATAATCTTTTTTAACTGAAGATTTTATCGGACTCAAATCGATTTGAAGTCCTGCGTATTTTAAATATTTTGGGTAATCTATTTCAGCCGTAGTGTCTACATAGTTTTTTATTTCAGCTAGAGATTTTCCTGCGATTTGTTCAGAAGTCTGCCAAAACTCGGCTTCGGTAAATCCTCTTCCTTTTTTTTCATAATATTCATTGTATAGAAAACGCATTACATCGTCTAATGATTTTTGATTATGTGTATTGTTTCTGATTTCAAGATCTAATAAAAAACCAATAACCGGTCCTTTATTGTAATAGGAAATCGTAGTTTGTTGAGCATTACTTTCGTTGTTGAAGAAATTCAGCCAAATATCAAAACTCGATCTGGATAAGGACATGTGTTTATTGCCTTCAATATTTTCGTATCGTTTTATAGATTCTGTAATATACTTTAAAGCTTCATTGCCATCAAGCAAACCGGCTTTCATCATAATAATGTATTCGTAATAAACCGTCAAGCCTTCGGAGACCCATAACATAGAAGTATAATTTTCTTTATTGTAATCAAACGGCCCCAATTCTATTGGACGAATGGCTTTTACATTATAAAGATGGAAATATTCATGTGTGACAAAATTTAAAAAATCGGTATACTCTTCATCAGATTTAAAATCGAAAGTTCCATTGGTAAAAATAGCCTGCGAATTCCAGTGCTCCAATCCTCCGCCTCCTGCTTCCATCATAATGTAGCTGTAATCATCATAAGGCACTTTTTTCATGATGGCAGTTGTTGCCGTCATTATTTTTTTAAGATCTGAAGTGAATTTTTCTTCGTTTAACCCTTGCGGAGTTGCAATTCCTAAAGAATATGATTTTTCTTCATGCTTAAAATTAATTACTTTTTGATTGCCCAGATAAATTGGACTGTCGTAAAAAATATCCACATTTTTTGCAGCAAAAGTGAAACCGCTTTCATCAGTTGGCTTTAATCCCGTTGAGACTTTTTTCCAGTTTTTGTATGGATTCACAGTCAGTTTTATCGGATTTTGAAGAGCATTTTCTACGTGCATAAAAATAGTATTAGGCATTAAAAAAGCTTTATCTGCATCTACTAATGATTCTGCTACCGATTTTTTATTGGCAAAAACCCTGTACTTTACCTGTATTTTAGAGGCTTTTCCGTTTTCTGCCACCCAGCAGTTTTTAGTTTTTTTATGCCAGTTTATTTTGTTACCATTGGCATCTGTTACGTCAAAATCTACAATATAGCGCGGTGTATCTAAAATCAAATAATATCCAGGCGTCCAGACCGGAAGTACTAAATTAGTTTGTGCCGATGAAAGGTTTTCAAAATCTAAAACCACTTCGAGATAATGCGATTCCGGATCTTTAAAGGAAACTGAATAATTTTGTTTTATCTCTGCATTGACTGCTTTTTCGGCTGTTTTACAAGAAATTGCGATTTGAAAAACAAGCAGACAAAAACAAATTTTTATGATTTCAATTGTATATTTCATATTGATCTTACTTTAAAATGAAAAGCCATCCCTGAACAGGAACAGCTTTTCACACACTTATAATTACAAGTAACCAACTTGTAAAAGTTTAATATTTTATGGCAGGTACCCCGGATTTTGTTTTAAATTGCTGTTTCTTTCCAATTGAACTTTCGGTATTGGAAGAATAGCTCTAAAAGCACCGGCAGGATTAGCTACTTTTGAAAACCATGATTTTTTTGAATATACTCCAAATCGTATTAAATCTTGTTTTCTATGGGCTTCACCAACGAATTCCCAAGCTAATTCATCAAGAAAACCTCCGTAAGGAATATCCGCTCCTCCTTCGTAATTTGTAATTACTCCTGCTTTATAAGTACCGTATTGATAAACACTTCCTCCTAACAGTTTGGCTCCTGTAACAGTGGCTTTGGCCGGATTAGTCTTTCTAAAATTTCTTTCTCTTACTTTTGTTACAATTTCTGCAGCACCGGCGGCATCTCCTGTTCTTAATAAACACTCTGCTTTAATCATCATAGCATCGGCTAATCTATAAAAAGGAACATCATTACTTAATTGTGCAATTTGACCTTTACCAATTTCATATTTAACCATTCTATACCCTTCGTTAGGTTCGCAGCCATTAACATCTGTCAAGTAGTTAAGATACTCAAATTGTGCTCCATTTTTTAGCATAATAGGTTCTCCTTTACTATCAAACTGTTTTCCTCCTAACCAGGAATCTTTTAATCTTTGATCATCAGGATCATAAGTATCTATAAATTGAGGTATTCCGCCAGAACCATTCCAGGGTCCTCCAGCTAATTCATAAGTTACCTGACTTTCAGCTGCTAATGTTTTAAATGGCCAGTAACTTCCCCCTGCTTTTTTTTGATCAAAAGGAATAGAAAATATCTGTTCTGAAGAAGATTGATTTTCTATTATGAAATTATCCAAATAATTAGTTGTCAAAGCAAACCCACCATTATTTATAACATCATTAACTTCAGCTAAAGCTTCGTTCCATTTTGGCGTTCCTATATAAACCTCAGCATTTAGATACAGTTTTGCCAAAGTCATCTCAGCAGCCCATTTTGTAACTTTTCCATAATACTTAGTTTCTCTCTTATTATTATCATTCAAATAAGGTAAAGCTCCTTTTAGTTCACTTTCTACAAAATCATATACTTCTTTACCTGTGTTTTGTTCTGGCAAATATCCTTTAGGTAAATCATATTTGGTTACAATAGGAACATTTCTAAAATTATCTAATAATAAATAATAATAAATAGCTCTTAAAGCTCTTAGTTCCTGAAAAATAGCTTCTTTATTTTCAAGATCCGGTATTTGTTCTATCTGAAAAATAGCTTTATTGACATTATTTACACCACCAAACAAATAAGCCCAATTCCCTTCTGCATGAGGTAGCGGAGCCTCATACGTGTGTTGGTGCATTGTAATGTAATAATCTCCCCAGCCAATACCGTTTCTTAATGGCGTTACTATTAAATCTGATGATTCTTCGTATAAACAAAACGCCGCATCCCAGCCCCAATAAACGTCTCTAAATGACGTATAAGCTGGTGCCATAAGACTTGCCAAATCTTCTGCCTTAAATTTAGTTTCCTCACCAATTACTTTATCATAAACATTCTCATCTAAATTGGTGCATCCTGTTCCTAAAAGCAGTAAGCCCGAAGCAAGGATTTTATATATTATATTTTTATTTTTCATTTTGAATTAATTTAAAAAGTTACATTTAATCCCAAAGTCATACCTGTTGTACTTGGATATTTATCCCTATTATCCATTCCTTGAAACGTAGGATCATCTCTTTTTATCTCCGGATCTAAACCTTTGTATTTTGTAAACGTGGCTAAATTATTTCCAGACACATACAATCGCATTGCATTGATGAATTTAAACGGCTTAACATCAAAATTATAGGATAAAGTTATGTTGTCAATCTTTACATAATCTCCTTGTTCAATATAATAACTTACATAAGTTGGATTATAATTTAATACCGCCTTACCATACACTTTGTCAGATGCACTGGACAGCATATTATAATCAGTTTTAGAATTTCCATAAAACATACGTTGACTATTTAGTATTTGAAAATCGAAAGCTCCTGTGAGCACCATACTTAAATCAAATTTTTTGTAGCTAAAAGTATTGGTCCAACCTGCATAATATTGCGGAATACCATTTCCTAAATATTGCTTATTCGTATCATTGTACATAGAAGGATCAAGTGTTTTCCTTGTACCGTCTGGCAATTCAACAATCCATTTTCCATCATCAGTAATATCTACCGATTTTAAACCCCAAAAATTACCTAATGATTGTCCAACTTCTAATCTATGCGTATCGAATGAAATAGGATCTCCAGTGTTTCCTATATTTATATAATCTCCTTCAATTTGATATAAATTATTAGAAAGACTTGTTAACTTATTTTTATTGTGTGAAAAAGTCATTGAGGAATTCCAAACAAAATTATCCGTTTTGACAGGAATTGTATTAAGAAGAATCTCAAATCCTTTATTTTCCATTTTCCCAACATTGGCAATAGTCGAGTCATATACATTAGGAGGTTTTGGCACAGCGTATCTCCATAACATATCACTTGTTTTTTTACTATACACATCAACGCTTCCGCTAATTCTATTATTGAAAAATCCAAAATCAAGACCTATATTTACTTCTGCTGTTTTCTCCCAACGCAAATCAGGATTAGGATTACTTACTGGTACCAATCCTCTCACCCATTTTCCATCATTATAAAAATAGCCTTCATAATTGTACAATGTCAGTGACATATAAGGATCATTAGGAATTACTCCTGTTACTCCATAACCTGCTCTTAATTTTAAAATATTTACAGTTTCTACATCTTTTAAGAAAGACTCCTTATTAATACTCCATCCTGCAGAAACCGCAGGGAAATTTCCCCATTGGTAATTTGCACCAAATTTAGAAGAACCTTCTCTCCTGATACTAACTAATAAATCGTATTTACTATTAAAGTTATAGTTAACTCTACCAAAGAATCCAATTAATGTATTATCATCTTTATAACTTCCCATCCTTGCTAATCCATCCGTCAAAGCATTTCCTGAAGTCAAATTATTATAGGAAAAAGCATCGGTAGGAAAATCAGAATTACTAGCCGAAAATCCTTCATTTACAATATATTGATAACTATATCCTCCTAATACTGTAAACTCATGCTTATCTAAAATTTTATGGTATTTGGATGTTATCTCAACTAAATCGGTATCCGTCGTACCTGTATTCCTGGAAGCCACACCATTTCGCGAATTTATCGTATTTGAATAATGTTTTTTGGTTTCTGCATATCCGTTTAAAGATGTGTCTTTATTTTTTGAAAATTGTGCCCCTACATCCCATCCTGGCAATAAATCAAGTGTCAGATTGGCTGTAAATCTTTGCCATGTCCTATTTCTATCTTCTATTGTTTCATTTATAATACCTACAGGATTATAATATTGAAACTTACCTTTATCTGTATAATTCTCATCATAAGTCACTCCATCAGGCTCATAAACAGGAGCTGTAGGATTTCTTATCATAGCTTGTCTGTAGGCGTAAGCTACTGTTCCTTCTGAAAGTCCCATATTTTGGGTTCCATTTAGTAAGTTCAAATTAATTTTTAGCTTATCATTGAACATACTATGATTAACATCAAATGAAAATCGATACTCTTTATTAAATGTATTATTAAAAACACCTGTTTCATCTATATAATTAAGATTCACAGTATAGTTTGTTTTAACATTTCCTCCTTTTAAAGCTAAATTATGATTTTGAGCAAATCCACTTCCTGAAATTTGATCCAGCCAATTGGTATCAGCACCACCTTCTTCATAAGGTATTCTTAATCCTTGAGAGCGAAAATTTCTTTGTTGTGTGGCATCTAAAAAATCAGCCTTATTATAAAAATTACTTATTGTAGCAAATGTTGAATAGGTAATAGTTGGTGCAATGTCTTTGTTTACCGTTTTTGTGGTAATAAGAATAACCCCATTTGCACCTCTTGTTCCATAAATTGCAGCTGCTGAAGCATCTTTCAATATATCGATAGAAGCAATGTCATTTGGTGCAACGGTATTCATACCTCCCGGCACACCATTAATTAAGACCAAAGGAGCAGCGTTTCCTTGTAAAGTAGAAACTCCACGCAATGAAATATTAGATGATGAACTCGGATCACCGGAACCATTACTAATTGTTAGACCTGCTGCTTTACCTCTAATAAGATCCGAAGCATCTCTAATAGCACCTCTTGTAAAATTCTCTTCTTTTATACTGGCAATAGCGGTAGTAACCCTTGATTTTTTCTGGGTTCCGTATCCTACGACCACTACTTCATTTAATTCATTTAAGTCCGATTCTAAAATTACATTGAGAGTATTACCATCTGGTTTTAGCTCTTTAGTTTTTAATCCTACATAAGAAAAAACTAATATTACGTTGTTTCCTTTAGTAGTAATTTCAAATTTACCGTCGAAATCACTTGTAACTGCATTGGTTGTGTTTTTCTCTAAAACTGATACCCCTGGCAGAGGAAGATTATTTGAATCTGTAATTTTACCACTAATTTTCTGTTGAGAAAAAGAGCAAAAAACAACAAACAAAAACAAAATAGTAAAGAACATCTTATTTCTGGAATAAGATATCTCTGTACTTTTAAAAGCTTGTGTGGTTGGTTTCATAATTTAAACAGTTTGGTTTGTGTATTATTAACACTTGTAAAATTATGTTAAAACCGAGTTAAGGAAAATGCTTATATTACCACATGATAATACTATATTATCCTGTTTTTATTGTTTTTTCTTATTAAGCAACAATTTGCACAAACATTTGACATAGTTATACATATAAAAGTATGTTATACATAATTTAAATGCCAAATTAATAAATTTAATACATTGCTAATTCAGGAAAGAGATACTGCTATAGTTAATAAAAATGCATATCTAAAAAACTTCCATTGTCTTTAGTATGGGAGAATTTGGGGCAGGAATATAATAAAAATCAGAAATTGATTATTCCTATTAATGTGATACCTAATTTTAAAAACGATTCAGTTTATATTGAAATGTTTTACCAATTAGAAAGTGACTCAGATACATATCTATTTGGAGATTATTAAGGCATAAAAAAACCTCCAAAATCAATGACTTTGGAGGTTATACATTCTGATGATTCATATTATAAATAGAATATCATTCAGTTTGATTTTCTATTTCAATGTTTTGAGAAATCAACTTATACTTTATATAAAAGTCTATTTTACTACAATTTCAAAAGAACTTATTGTACAAAATCTTCCCCAATCAGGTTGCGAAGTTGATATTCCAACAGTAATTGGAGTAGTCTGATCAATAGTAAATTCTAAAATATATTCTGCTTTACCTATTCCATTGCTAAGGACTCTTTTATACTTTAAAACTTCTGTCGCAGTACCAACAGATTCTACATTAGGCAATTCTACATCACCTTTAGAAACGATAATGTAAAATCCGCCCGGATCACTTTCTAGATGATTAGATTCAAATACAACGACCTTTAATTGATAGGTTGCCGGTTCAGCCGTAACGCTCTGATAAAGCTTACCATTAGTGATGGCAGGCGCTCCCCAGCCTGATTCAAAATTTACAGTTGCATTATTTGCTTTACCACAGCATCCACCATCATATCCACCATAACCATTATGATTTTTGGCTGCAGCATTCGTTGTCCAATTTGCAATTACGCCCCATCTGCCACCATCGTATGATGAATAGTTAAAAGGCTGTTTTGCATTCACTAAAACCGGTGTAGGAACTGGTCTCACGTCTTTATAAACCGCATAAAAAGTATCAATTGATTTTACCACAGGTTTATAAAGGGTTGTATACCTGTAAGTAGAACCACTTTTAAAATCATTGATAACAACACTGCCTTTGCTAATGTCAGTAAATACAGTTTTTAGCTGATTAGAAGAATTGGTATATTCTATTTCTGTCCCCAAAGCTCCGGAATCTGCATTTAAATTTATGAAATTTACTGTCAGCTCACTACCAATAAGCACGTTATTAAGAATTGGTCTGTTGATCAATGAGCTTATATATCGATCTCCATAAACCTCCGCAGAAGCTGTTACAGCTATTGATGAATTGCCTTTTGCATCGAAGGTTCTAAACTCAAAATTATAAATATTCTCTTCTAAATTATCTATAATTTTTGAAACGGCATCTATTCCGGAAGTTCTGGTAATGGGTACCACAACAGAATCTTTTTTATTATTCCAATAAATTCGGAGTTCCGTAACCTTAGGGTCTGATATTATAAGTCCCTGAACTTCCAGACGATTTCTTCCAGGAAATAATTTTAATGAATCTATTTTTCCTGTATATGAAATCGCTCCGCCTTTGGTAAACTTCAGATACTCATCACCACTTGTACAAGAATTTATAATGAGAACTGACAAAACCACAAAAATTGCGACTAAAATATTCCTTAAATTTTTCATTGTTTTAGTTTTAGTATTAAAAATTAGGATTACCATATACCTGCACTTCAGAAACAGCCATAAACTTACCTCCTACCCAGTTTTCTAAACATTCAATTCTAAGATATCGAACAGCAGGTTTTTCTAAAGCAATTTCATAATCTGCACCATCTCTGGCTGCTAAAAGATCATCGTTATTTTCCTGTCCATAAGGTAACCCTGAAGGTTTTTTGATTTCATATTCTCCCATCAAAGTCCAATTGCTATTTAAAGTACCATCATTCAGGGTATTACTACCCCAGATTCTAAACTTTTTTACAGCTCCCAGATAGTAATACATTCTCTGGCCTCCAATAGGTTCCGAAAAATTCCACATTCTCATACGGCTTAATTTAGTGGTCTTTCCGATATCAAAAGTCACCAAATGATTGCCTACATCTACAGTTCTGTCTGTAAAATAAGAGCCCCAATATTCTAAAAACTGACCATCCCACAAATTTGTAACCGGGTAAGCATTATTAATTGTTTTGGTGTCATTATTAAGATGCACGGTTACAAAACCAGATTTTGGCATCATAACTTCAAAAAACGGTTCAATATTAGTAAATAAAGTATCTGTATAGTTGAGCCAGCGATCTCTCACAACTACAGCAAAATCTTGTTTTACAGGTTCCATCCCTCTCAAACTTTGTCCGATATGATCTACAGAAGTATAGATGCTTGTAGGTAACGGCACCCAGTCTCCCTTGATATCTTTTTGCATTACTAAAATACCTATTTCTTCTTTTGTAATATTATCTGCGGTAATGCGAATACCTCCAAAATCAGGCTGAACTTCTAATGAGTCAAAAACATCATAAATTGGGGCCTTGGTTGGTGTTACTGTAACGGTAACAGGTTTAGATTCTGTTTCGCTTTTATTAACTGCATAAATTTTAACCTCAGTAGCAGACTGACCGGCAAAACCTTCTAAAAGCATTGAATTAGAATAGTAGGAAGATTTAACTTCCATAGGTTTACCATTTTCTAAAGTATAACGGGCAACAATATACAAAAGGTCTTCATCTGAAGGCAATGTATAAGTTAGTTTCGCTTTTCCCTGCAAATTTTGTACTATAACATTGGTTACTTCGGCTGGTGCTTTTGAATTGTTCTCTAAAGGTTCAGGTTCCTGATTATCATTACAAGATACAATAGCCAGAATTAAAGACACTACAAGTACCCTTACGGATGATTTTATAATTCGTTTCATAATTTTATTTTTTTATGATTACTACCAACCTGGATTCTGAATCAGATTTGGATTTTGAATAAGTGTTGTTTCGTCAAGTGGCCAAAAATAATCCCTTGGTGCAACAAAACGTTGCTGGTTTAGAGTGCGTACCTGATAATAGGCTCCTTCGGTAACTCCAAAAACATTCCACCCTTTTACTGGCTCATTGAATTCCTGGTTTGCTTTTTTCCATCGTCTGATATCCCAGTAATTCTTGCCTTCATAAGCCATTTCAATACTGCGTTCTCTATGAATAATTTCACGCAAACCTTCCTGAGTAGTATATTTACCTGGATTACTGGAAAAATTTGTCCAGGACTCCACCACTCCTTTTAATCCTGCACGCTGACGAATAACATCCAAGTATTGCAATACTTCACCAGAAGCCGCAATTCCATCAGCTTCATTAAGTGCTTCGGCGTACATTAGATATAAATCAGCCAAACGTAATTCTGGCCAGGCATATTCTTTGTATAAACTTCCGTTTCCAAAATGTTGCTCCCAATTCACCAGTTTTTTAATGTAGTAACCTGTAATATTAAAATCAAAAGCATCTGCGCTTCCTGCATAATCCTGATATTTTGCTTTGATATAATATTTCGTCTCATCAGAACCGCTGTCATATTTATAGAAAATAGCTCCGTCAAAACCTAAATCAGCATAAAAACGAGGCTCTCTGTTGAAATTTAAAACTGAAGTACGGTAGCCTTCTTTAATGTCGAATTTATCAGCTGCCGTTGCTTCTCTTATTTCTGTAATATCACCAAAGGTTAAGGTTTTATCCTCCTCAATAGGCACTCCATTTTTAGTGTAGAAATTAGATGCAGATTCAATGGTAGGCGAAAATACTTTTCTGGCCTGAGTATGCGCAATAGTATTGTCTAAAGGCATCATACAAAGTCGCTGTAATTCGTAAGTACGACTGTTAGGATTTGCCCAGATAACTTCATCGTTCCAGGGTTCAGTTATTGCTTGTGTGATATTCAGTTTAGTTTTTGCAGTCTGAGAAATAGTAAAGGCAACATCGTTCTTATAGAAAATTTTATGCCCGCCACTTTCAGCAGCTATTATAGCTTCTTTGGCTGCATTTGCTGCTTTTTTCCATTTGGTTACATCGTAAGTCGTATTAAACAATGGGGTTCCGTTTTTTGTATTAAATCCTGCCATATCCGAATTTCCATTAAATAATGGACTGGCAGCCATAAGTAACAATTCGGCCTTGATTCCTAAAACTATAGGTTTTGTAATTCTTCCTAATTCATTTTGAGTATCTGTAATTTGTGGTGGTACTGCAACCGAGGCTTCATCTAATAAACTTACCAAATAATCAACAGTAGCATCAATAGGCTCTCTTGCTACCTGAATTTGTTCTACAGGAGCATCAATAGGCAGACTAACTCGAATCACCGGAATTGGCCCATACATTCTCATTAAATAATAATGATAATATGCTTTTAAAAATTTAGCCTCACCTATCCATCTTAAACGCTCTGCTTCTGTTAAATCTGCAACTTTAGTTCTGTCTTCTACATTTTCAAGAAAAACATTGCAATGTCTGATTCCATCAAAAAGCGGATAACGATCTGATGGTCCGGCTGCCTGATAGTTTCCTTCCCAGGCATTCATATAAGGACTTGCTTTTCTTTGCGTACCGGTTGCAATATTAAAAGCATAACTTGTTATAGCAGCACGATTTGGTGCAACCCATGTTTCATCTCCGGCCAGCATTCCTATATTATACACTCCATCTCCGTTTTTAGGAATATAAGAATAGCAGGTAAACAAATATTTTTGAGCTTCATTTCTCAGTTTAAAGGCATTTTCTAATGTCGTTACATTGTCCGGAACTACATCCAGGAAATCTTTTTCACATGATTGCAAACCTACCAGACAAATTATCGTCATTACTATCCCGAAAAACTTTCTTCCTTTCTGGAGGCTTATTTTTACTGAAATTATATTTTTAATTTTCATGATTTTATCTTTTTAAAAATTAACCTTAAGTCCTACATTGTAAACCGACTGAATTGGGTATCCTAAACCACTTCCGCCCATTTCCGGATCCCACATTTTGAAAGCGCTCCAAACTGCAATATTACTTCCGTTAATATAAATTCGAAGGTCTTGCAAACCAAGTTTGGTATTAAAATTTTTAGGAGCATTGTACCCAATTTCAATAGATTTTAATCTTAAAAAAGAGCCGTCCCTCATCCACCAGGTTGATACCTGATTGTTATTTTCAACAAATTTGTCACTTAGTCTTGGCCAGAAAGCATAGGAGTCTCTATTGTCCTCAGACCAGTGATCCTGTGCAATAACATTGAGTAAATTATTCTGATAGGTCAACTTTTTATTGTTGTCATCATTTAAAACAAATGGGGCAATGTTTTCGGGATTAATAAAGAAGGAAGTTCGGGCTGCCCCCTGAAAGAAAATACTAAAATCAAACTTTTTGTAACCAATTGTACCCCCAAAGCCATAAACAATTTCAGGGGCTGTAGGATATCCCAAAGGAACCATATCGCTCCGAGAGATAACACCATCTCCATTCACATCGCGATATTTAATATCTCCTCCTGTGTAATCTCCAAATTGCGTTGGTGAATTATCAACTTCATTTTGATCTACAAACAACCGTTCTGCTATATAACCGTATGCCTGATTAAAATTCTGCCCTACTCTTGAACGATATTTCATATTCTCAGGAAAGTTAATCTCATCGAATACTAATACCTTATTGGTTGAAAACGTAAAATTTCCTCGTAATTCGGTATACCAATCCTGATTCAGTTGTTTATTAAAAGTAACAGCTAAGTCCAGTCCTTTACTTTCAATTTCTCCAAAATTAGTTGACGGCACTGCGGTAAGTCCCATTGTTGAACCTATATTACTTCTTGTCTGAAGAATATTGGTGCGATGCTGTTTGTAAATATCTACAACAAAATTTAGGGAGTTAAAAAATTGCACATCTAATCCTAAATTGATCTGCGTAGATTCTTCCCATCCAATATTTTCATTAGCATAACGGTTAATATAAACTCCTGGACGGTAATAACCATATTGCTCTCCAAAAGCTGCTCCGTAATTATTATTTCCAATTTCAACATTGGCTAAGTAAAAAAAACGCTGATTAATATCTCCGATCTGATCGTTACCCACTAAACCGTAAGTAGACCGTATTTTAAAATTTGTTACCACATCTTTAATAGGTTCCCAAAACTTTTCATTAGAAATATTATAAGCTAAACCAACTGAAGGGAAAAAGCCATAACGATGTCCATCAGCAAATCGTTCAGAACCATTATATCCAAAATTAAATTCGGCAAGATATCTATTATCATATGCATAAGTAAATCTTCCTGAAACTCCAAGATTTCTAGATGGTAAAGAACTTTCTAAAGAACCTGCGTTTCCTTGTTCATAACTGGACATCAAACCAGTTACCATACCTGTCACTGCATGTTTATCATTAAAAGTTCTATTATAGTTAATGGTTGCCTGTGCATAGATACGTGAATCTAACAGTTTGTTTCCCTTATCCTTAGGATAATCTAAATATTCTGTTCCTATAGGCTCTGCTTTCCCCTCATCACCATCATTTAATACCTGCAACGCTAACTCTCCTGTTTCGGGATTTATATATGATTTATAATAAAACGGATTATATTGTCTGGGAATATCAAAATAAGAATATCTTCTAATATACCCCATTGCGTTGACACTTAGTCCAGGGGTCAGAGCTTTTAAATCCTGCTGTAATTCTATTTGAGTTTGAATCGTTGAGGCCTTTGCAACCTGATATCCTTTAACCATTTGTGCATAAGGATTTACCAACACATAACCTGTTGTCCCTCCGGACAAAGTCCCTCCAAATAGAGGATGTTCAACATAAGGTAAATAACTGGAAGGGTATACTTTAGCAAATGCAACCGGATTAGACCACATGGTAAGGTTAAAAATATTTGCACCGCCATCTATGGGTCCATTATAATCATCAAACTGACCATAAAAACGAATAATTGCTTTTGTTGTTGGCGTTAATGACATATCGACATTTGACCGCATGGAGTAATTCCTTAATTTAATATTACTATTAAAATCATTCATACCGTCAACTTTCAAAACCCCATTGTCTACATTATAGGTACCAGCAACATAGTATCTTGCTTTTTCTCCACCTCCACTAACATTCAGATTATATCCCTGATTAATGGTATATGGCTTGATTAATTCATCAATCCAGTTGTTACTTGGGTACAAATAAGGGTCGTCTCCGGCGGCAGTTCTTGCAATTTTATTTTGATTGTAAATGTCCCCTCGTTCCGGATTTCGGGTTCTAACGGCTTCATTAGCTAATTTCATATAAGTGATATTGTCTGCAAAATCGAAATTTTTGGTATTAGAGGACACTCTTGATTCGACTCTAAAATTAAATTTCGTAACACCATTTTTCCCCATCTTTGTAGTAACCAACACAACACCATTAGCTCCTCGGGCTCCATAAACTGCTGCTGCTGCTGCATCTTTCAGTACCGAAAAACTGTCTATATCATCAGGCTGCAAACGTGCCAAATCATCTGTGGTAGATTCTATTCCGTCAACTAATATCAAGGGATTAGAGGCACCTGAACCAAAAGAACCTAAACCACGAATAAAAAAATTCGCATTATCTTTTCCCGGTTCACCACTTCGCTGATAAGCGATCAAACCTGAAATCCTTCCTGCTAACATAGTGGTTAAGTTACTGGTTGGCCCTTTTAGCTCTTTGGGTTTAATTGTTGTAATAGAACTCACCATACTGGCTTTTTTCTGAGTTCCAAAACCAACAATAACTACCTCTTTAAGACTATTATCGGTAGCAATTAATTTTACATTTATAACACTCTCACTACCCACTTTGATTTCCTGAGTATTGTACCCTACAAATGAAAACATTAATACATCTTCATTTGAATTGACTTCAATTGAATAATTCCCGTCCATATCTGTAACGACTGACTTTTTGGTTCCTTTTATTATTACATTGGCACCAGGGACACCCATCCCTTCATCTGACGAAACTACTTTTCCTGTTATTAATCGCTGCTGTTGAAATATACTTTCAACTGAAGTCGAAAAGGTTAAATTTTTCTTTGCATAACTTGCATTTGTGCTGAAGACTATCATTATAGCCATTAAAAATTCAATCCTGATCGTAAGAGACTGAATTAAATAGTTTTTTTTCATTTTGGTTGTGGTTAAAGGTTAGTAAAATTGCTGACAACATTTAGCTGTCAAGGTTTCTTCATACTTAATTATTTTTTATGATTATTATAAGTGTGTTTTATACATTTTTAAAATTGAGCAAATTTTTTTTACTTCATTACACTACTGAAAAGAAATCTTAAACCCAATAAGATAGTTCCGAAGTGATTTTTTTTTAATAAAAACTAAATCTTAAAAACAGTAAATGGAATTTGGTATTTTTTATAACACTCTCTTTAAATTAGTTATTACCAATTAACATAAGTGTGTTTTATACATTTTTAAAATTGAGCAAAATTTTTTGTCTATTGTAAAATAAATGTAAAATAGAAGATTTAAAGGGGGGCAAATTCGCAAAAAAGAATGGTCAAATCAGAAATTAAACAGCTATTTAACCAAAATACAAAAGAAAATTAGTAAATTAATTTAAAAAAATTAATAATAACTAGTTTTATTTCACAAAATAAAGAGCTAATTATTTTTTATAATACCATATTTATATCAACAAATAATGATAATTTCATAATAAATAGGTAGGTATTTTAAAATATAAAGATCTCATTACAGAAGCAAAAAACTTTCCATAATGAGATCCTGATTATTACTAATTTAATCCCCATCCGTATCTCAGACGAAATACTCCTGTAGTACTAACAGTAGATAAGGTAATATTATTTCCGATGCCGCCACGGGTTTGAATACTATAACTATCACCATCTCTTAATCCTGGCCAATAAACACTGGCAATTTTATCATTTCTACAAACATCACTTGTAGCCACTATATATGCTATTTCGTTATCTGATTGTGGTCCGTTTTGATAGTCCTTACCGCTATTCATCGTAGCTCCAAATTCAGTAATAACAGTACGGGAGCCATAGCTTCCTATTCTGCTTCGCCAGTCTGCCTGCCATTGAGCTGCAGTACGTGTTGCCCAAAAAGCATAATTATGCAATGATAACAAACAGCCAGTAAAACGACTATCTGCACCAACACCTGTCACATTTTCACTGTATCCTGTGCCTGATAATAATATCCTGCCTTTAGGAACACCAGAGTAATTTACTATAAAGGTGTTGTAAATTGTCGTCAATTGGCTTAAAGTATATCCATAAGGCTCATTGAAAACTTCAAAGTATACTTTGCTATTTGCACTGTATTTATTTACAACGGTTGTCCACATTGCCCAAAATTTGGCCGTATCATCTATTTTTCCATCTCTGGCTGAAGAAGATTCCCAACAACAGATAATAACATTCCAGCCTTTGCTTGTTGCCTTATCAATAACAGCAGAATAACTATTCCACCAGCTTTCAGAAACAGACGAAGGATTGATTGGAATACGAACGGTATTCACACCGTTTATATTCGCAGTAAATGAATCAAGGATAGAATTTGTCTTTGCTTCAACTGTAGCATAACTATCAGCAGCTGTCAAACCAGAAGGAATGACCCATCCATCAACAAAATTATCCCTGCCATCAGCCCAGTTGACTCCTGCTATACCACTGGGTGCTGTTGACTTAGCTGTAGAAGCGCTTACTTTTGCCAGAAGATTTTCATTTTGTTCATTGGTAGTGTCAGATTCATCAGAGTTACATGAATTTAGCATTCCAATAAGAATCAATCCTACTAGTAATAAAGAATTTAATTTTTTCATAAATAAGGTTTTTTAGGTTAAAATAAGACTCAAAATTATACCTCTTTTACTTACAAATAAGGGTGTAAATTGGATAAAATAAGGGGGCTTTTTTGCATTCGTTAAATAATTAACCTTTTTAATGTTAAATTAATGTTGTTTTAAAATTATTAATGAGTATATACAAGAATTACATCTTTTTATTATTACAATATAAAATACCGAAAATTAATATTCTATCATAATTTAAAATACTACTTTTAAATTATACAAATATCAGTAATAAAGATATAAAGATCATTCTATTTTTAGAATGATCTTAGCGTATACGAATTATCAGGGATATTGTTTTATTCTAATACTTAAAATAAATTGTAAACATAAAATGGAAGATTATGTTTATATGGACGCTCGTCTTATGCGCAAGTATTTGACGGGTTTTCCATTTTATTTCATCCCGTTTCATCTATATCAAGCAATAAGATTTATTCAATCATTCTTCCCTATCAAAACAAAAAAGTCCTGAAAAATATTTCAGGACTTTCAAAACTTATTATTTTAATTTATTTCTAATCTAAAACAAAACTTACGCTTACGTTTGCCGTTATTTCGATTTCTCCTATTGCTAATGTCTCGTTTGAAGGCGCATTGTCTGCAGATTCCTTCATTCGCATAGCTGCATACATAGGCTGAGGATGATAAATCTGTGAATTATCAGAGATAACAAAAGCTTTACCTACTTTTTGTCCCAATACCGAAACATAATCATCTGCTTTAGCTTTAGCATCTTTCATCGCTAATTTTCTGGCCTCAGACTGTAATTGTAATTCTTTAGAAGATTCAAAAGTAACAAGATCAATACGATTAATGCCCTGTTGTACTAAACCTTCCATTAGTTCGTCATATTTAGACAAATCTTTTACTACAATCTCTATAGTTTGTGTTGCATTATAATTTGTTTTCTTTTTTTCATAATCATATTGCGGATTAAGCGCAACTTGTTTTGTTTTGAAATCTGCTGCAGGAACATTCATTTTTTTAATGAATTTTAAAACAGCGTCAATTTTTTCATCGTTTTGCTTTTTAACCTCTTTAGCATTATTCCCTTTTGTTTCAACTGTAGCTGAAATACAAACCCGATCAGGCGCTACTTTAACTTTTCCTTCCCCATTAACATTAATTAGAGGAATTTGTTTGGTTTCCTGGCTATAAGACATCGTTATAAACATGATTGTTAAAAATAATACTAGTTTTTTCATTTTTGTTATATTTTAAATTATTGATAAGGGCATTTCAAAAGTTATGCCAGCATTATAATTTATCCATTTTAGCCATTACAAAAAGTATTACAATAGGAATTGCCAGTAAAATAGTCATCAAACTATGATCTGTAATTAATGACGGCTCTCTTAACAGAGTAATCAAATAACCTCCTACTGCACCTCCAAAATGGGCTGTATGTCCAATATTGTCATTTTTGGCTTTCATTCCATAAATAGAATATAATAGATACAAAATTCCAAAGACATAACCCGGAATGCCTATGAAAAAATATAAATAGATATCTTTGTCAGGGTGAAGCAAAATTGCAGAATACAAAATTCCCGTAACAGCTCCTGAAGCACCTACAGCACGATAACTATAGTCATTTTTATGAAATACCATTGTGAGTAAACTTCCGAAAATCAAACTCCCAAAATAAACTAAAATGAATGAAAAGTTTCCTAGATAGTCAATAACAGTTGGCGCAAAGAAATAGAGTGTAAGCATATTAAATATCAAATGCATCATATCAACATGCAAAAAGCCCGATGAAACCATCCTTACTTGTTCTCCCGAACGAATGCTTCCAACATGAAATTCGTATTTTCTAAAAAACATAAGATCGCTAAAACCTTTATAACTAATCAAAACATTGGCAATGATAATTCCTATCAAAATGAGATTCATAAACTTTATTTTATTTGAATTGTAAATATAGTTAATCTTACAGACAACTTTCAAACTGTGTAAAATATATGGCGCTATTCATTTTTACTTTATCTTTGCCAAAAAAAAAAATTAGATGCAGTTTTTCGTTTATATCCTGGCCTATCCATTACTTTGGCTTATTTCAATACTTCCTTTTAGAATATTTTATTGGTTTTCAGATTGCGTTTATTTACTCGTATATTATATTATTGGATACCGCAAAAAAGTTGTCAGTGCGAATCTGGCACTCGCTTTACCTTATTTAAGTGATGCTGAACGAAAAAAAATACAAAAGAAATTTTATCAGCATATGTGCGATATGTTTTTAGAAATGATCAAAACGATGAGTATTTCTGCTGAAGAAATGGAAAAAAGATTTCATGTAACCAACTTGGATTTGATATTGGATTATGCAAAAAAAGGGAAAAGTGTAATTCTTGTAGCCTCACATTATGCAAGCTATGAATGGCTTTTGACCATTAATCCAAAAATTGGCTTTCAGGGTGTAGCTGTTTATAAAAAACTTGCTAATCCGTATTTTGATAAATTGATTCGAAAAATTCGTTCAAAGTACAATACTGAATTAATCGAAACCAAAAAAGCAATTCCACTGATGGCGCAAAACCAGCGTGAAGGAATATTAAGTTTATATGGATTAGCAAGCGATCAATCGCCAAAATTAGACCGCATTTTTCATTCCAGTAAATTTATGGGAATTGAAGTTCCCGTGCATACCGGTGCTGAAATGCTGGCAAAAAAATACAATTTAAGTGTAGTTTTTGTAAAAGTCGAAAAAGTCAAAAGGGGATATTATGAAGCTACTTTTGTTTCACTTGCCGACAATCCTAAAGATTTTGGAGATTTTAAAATTACAGAATTATATTTAAAAGAAGTCGAAAAACAAATTCTTGAAAAACCGGAATATTATTTATGGACTCATAAAAGATGGAAACACAAAAATAAAAAAAGCTCAAAAGTATAATAACTTTTGAGCTTTTTTGTGAAACCAAATTTTACTTTATTCTTTTATTATATAAATTCCGTCTTCCTTAATTTCAATTAGTTTGTCTTTATACAAAGCTCCAATTGCTTTCTTGAAGGTCTTTTTACTCATCTTTAATACTGTTTTAATATCTTCTGGATGAGAGTTATCATTTAAACGTAAAAAACCTCGATTCGCTCTTAATTCATCTAAAATTTTCTCTGCATTAGGCTCAATACTTTGATATCCCTGAATTTGTAAAGCTACATCTATTTTATTATCAGGACGAATGTTTTTAATATAACCTCTCATCCTGTCTCCGGTTCTTATCGCATCATCATATACTTCATCTTTATAAAGCAATCCTTTATGCTGTTCGTTGATAATAACGTTGATTCCTAATTCGGTAATATGTGAAACGATCAAATCAACTTCTTCTCCTTTTTCAACTGTAAGGTGATCGTTATTCAAAAACTGGTTTAGTTTACTGGAAGCCACCAAACGCTTAGTCTTTTCATCCATATAAAGATATACGAGATAACGTTTTCCTTTTTCCATAGGACGCGCCTGTTCTTTAAACGGAACAAGGATATCTTTTTCCATTCCCCAATCCATAAAAGCTCCCACCTGATTGATATAATTCACTCTTAATAGCGCAAATTCATTCAATAATATATAAGGCTCAAGTGTTGTTGCAACAGGGCGCTGTTCGTGATCTAAATAAACAAAAACAATAAGTTCTTCGCCTATTTCAAATTCATTAGGAACGTATTTATTTGGTAATAATATATCATGAATTCCTTCCGGGTCTTTTTCAGGATTTCCTAAAAACAAACCAACTTTGGTGTCACGTAATATGCTAAGTGCATTGTATTTTCCTATTTCAATCATATTTTAAGTGCTAAGCTGCAAAGTTTCTAAGCGGCAAAGGTACGAAGTTTGAAAGTGTTTAATCAAAAACTCGAAATTTTATTTAAACCAATTCTTTAAAAAACTGTTTTAAAACAACATCATTTTCAGTAGTTGGAGTAAATATTTCTAAAATACCCGGTGCATCATTTATTTCATAAAATGATGTTATGCTTTTTTCTAATGAATCCAAATCTGTTGCAGTAAAATAATTGAGTTGATACATTTTAGCTAAATGTTCTGCTGTTAAATGATGCGAAGTTTCAAAAAAAGTATTAAAAACGGGTTTTTCCTCATGTCCTGGTAAAATCCTAAAAATACCCCCTCCTCCATTATTAATTAAGATAATTTTGAAATTTTTAGGAATATAAGAATTCCACAAAGCATTGCTGTCATATAAAAAGCCAATATCACCGGTAATAAAAACGGTTGGTTTTAGAGTTCCTACAGAAGCGCCTATTGCTGTTGATGTGCTTCCATCGATTCCACTTGTACCTCTGTTGCAAAAAACTTCAATTGACTGTTCGATATCAATCAATTGTGCATATCGAATAGCTGAACTGTTGCTTACTTGTAACTGGCTATTTTTAGGTAAAGATCCTATTACTTTTTCAAATACTTTAAAATCAGAAAATGGTATTTTTTCTAAATATTTTTCCTTTTTAATTTTTCGCAACTCATAAACCTGATTAATTTGTTGAAAATAGTCGCTCTTTACAAAAACTGTTTTAGATAATAAAGCATTGAAAAAATCATTTGGCTGCATCACAAAATGTTTTGTTAAAGCATTGAATGTATTGTAAGCACGTAAAGTATCAATATGCCAATGATGTAATGGTTTGTACTTTCTCAAAAAACCTTTAATACGTTTCGACACGACCATTCCTCCAAAAGTTATTAAAATTTCTGGTTCAAACTCTTTAAAATCAATATCATCAAAAGGGGTAATTAAAGTATCAATACTATTAATAAAACCTGGATGATGTAAATTAGAAGTCGTTTCTGTGAGAACCACAATTGATGGGTCATTCGCCAGATTTTCTACTGTTTTTTTGTCGATTGAATTTGCTTCGTTTACACCAACCAAAACTAGCTTGCGCTTAGCTGAATTCCAAATTGAAACAAAATCTTCTATATTTTCAATGATTTTAGTTTTCGGAGTTTCTTCGGAATGAGTTATTTTTGGTTGAACTGAAAGACTCTCTACAGTTTCATACAAAGGCTCTTCAAAAGGAGCATTAATATGAGCAGGTCCCTTTTGAAGAATCGCTGTTTCTATGGCTTTATTTATTTTTAAATCATTTTCTTCAGAAGCATTTTCTGTTAAATTGGCATTGAAAACCGAATGATTTTGAAAAACATTTTGCTGACGAATGGTTTGTCCATCACCAATATCTACTTTGTTTTGCGGACGATCTGCAGAAATAATAATTAACGGAATCTGACTGTAATATGCTTCTGCAATAGCCGGATAATAGTTCAATAGCGCTGATCCTGATGTACAAACGATTGCCGTTGGTTTTTTTGTTTGCTGGGCAATTCCCAAAGCAAAAAATGCAGCACAACGCTCATCTGCGATACTATAGCATTTAAAATTAGAATTTTGGGCGAAACCAATTGTTAAAGGAGCATTTCTGGATCCTGGTGAAATTATAATATTATGAATTCCTTTTACTGAACAAATTTCGATAATGCTTTGTGCAAGCGGTATTTTAGGGTAAATCATTCTAATGTCTATTATTTTAAAGAAATCAAAAGTTCAGAATTTCTTTTGGCTTTACAAAGTTACAAACTTCACTCCTGATTTAGCTTATAAATATAAAAGATATTAAGCCGAGTTTAGAAAAAGACAATATCTTTGCAAAGCTCATTACTCCAACAAAAATATGTATTTGTATCCTTATGAACTTAACACTGAGACCTGCAACATCAAACGATTTGGAAAAAATCTTGGAAATCGTTAATCACTCTATTTTGTATACGACAGCAAATTATAGTTATGAAGTTCAAAATTTAGAAGTCCAGACAAAGTGGTTCGAAGACAAGAAAAACAAGAATCTGCCAGTAATTGTGGCTGATTTGGGTGGTGAAGTTGTTGGTTTTGGAAGTTACGGACAATTCAGAGAAAAAATTGGTTATCAATATACGGTAGAACACTCAGTATATGTTGTAGATAATAGTATTGGAAAAGGTATTGGGTCAAAATTATTAACCGAATTGATTCGATTGGCAAAAACGCAAGGTTATCATGTTATGATTGGTGCTATTGATGCTGATAATGCAGGAAGTATTGCCTTCCATGAAAAATTTGGATTTATTACTGCAGGGACAATTCGTGAGGTAGGCTATAAATTTGATCATTGGCTTGATTTGGTTTTTATGCAATTGATTTTAGAATAATTATTAAAGAAAAGAATAATATAAATTCATAACCGTTTACAAATAGTATCTTTGCCGCATTTCAAATACTATGGACTTTACATTACTCTCTTCGCCCTTACAAGGATTTACCGATTTTCGTTTTAGAAATGCTCAAAACAAACTTTTTGGAGGAATAGACACTTTTTACTCTCCCTATATTCGCTTAAACGGAAAATTGGTTATAAAATCATCTTACGAAAGAGATTTACTTCCTGAAAACAATTTAGATTTAGAGGTAATTCCACAAGTAATTACAAACGATGCAGATGAATTTTTATTTGTTGCTAAATATGTTCGGGAATTAGGATACAAAGAATTAAACTGGAATTTAGGCTGTCCCTATCCTATGGTTACCAAGTCCGGAATGGGTTCAGGTTTAATAAGTAATACTGAAAAAATCAATCATATTTTAGACAGAGCACATTCTGAAACCGATATTATTGTATCCATGAAAATGCGTCTTGGATATGATACTACTGAAGAAATTCTGGACGTTTTACCAATTTTAGACACTTATCCACTTAAAAACATTGCTATTCACGCCCGTATTGGCAAGCAATTATACAAAGGCGGCGTTCATCTGGATGCGTTTCAGCAGTGTATTGACAATACGAAACATAAATTGTATTACAATGGAGACATTACTTCGGTAGCTAAATTTCACGAAATGCAGCAGCGTTTCCCAACAATCGACCACTGGATGATTGGACGAGGCTTAATCTCGGATCCATTTTTGCCTACAATGATAAAAAATAATACATCAGAATATCCTAAAAATAAAATAGAGTTATTCAGTGCATTTCACGATACCCTTTATGCAATTTATAGTGAATCGTTATCCGGACAAACCCATATTTTACTAAAGATGTATCATTTATGGGAATATTTCTCGGCAACTTTTTCAAATCCTCATAAAATATTAAAACAAATAAAAAAGGCAAAAAGCATTCGAAATTACGAAGCAGCAGTTGCATCCATTTTCAAAAACGAAAAATGAGATTTTTAGTAATCTAAAAATCTCATTTCGAATTATTTTTTAATACATTATCCTTTAATCCAATTCACAATTTCTGAATCTGTAGGCAATGTTCGTGGCTTAATTACTTTAACCAATTCTCCTTTTTCATTAATTAGATATTTCTGAAAATTCCATTCTACTTCTGAATCCTGTAAACCATTTTTAGATTTCTGTGTAAGAAATTTATAAATTTCACACATATCATCTCCTTTTACAGAAACTTTATCCATCATTGGAAAAGTTACACCATAATTTTGCTGACAAAAAGCACCAATTTCTTCATTTGTTCCAGGTTCCTGGGAGGCAAAATTATTAGCCGGAAATCCAACAATTACGAAGCCTTTATCTTTGTATTGTTTGTAAATAGCTTCCAGATCTTTATATTGAGGAGTTAATCCGCATTTTGAAGCGGTGTTTACAATCATAATTTTTTTCCCTTTTAGAGAAGAAAAATCAAAAGTTTTACCCGATAAATCTTCTACTTTATACTGGTATATTGTTTCTTTGGTCATAACATTATCTGTTTTAGGCGATTTTGTTTTATTCGTTTGTGCCTGATTTTGGCAACTAAACAATACGACAGCCCATGTTATAAATAATAATTTTTTCATCGTTTATATTTTTTATAAAATTAATTAAATTATAAATGAAACCAAGAATATACAATGCCTAATTTTGCTAAACAAAAGTTAAATAAATAGTGAAGCCTAACGTTAATCAGGCGTTAGGCTTCTACCATACAAACAAATCAAACCCATGTCTTAATATTAACGAAAAACAGAACTTCTGCTCTGTCCACAATATTTTATTTATAATTTACTAAATCAAATGTATTATGATTAATATGGTTGACGCTTCGGGAGCAAAAAGTTATTATAACTAAAACATTTTTTCAAAGACTTATAATATTGTGGTATTTTAAATAATAAATCCTGATTGTTAAAAGTGTTTTTATATTATTATAAATTTTGAACTGGAAGACCGAAGTCATCAACCATTACATTTTAAAAGAAATTTATTTTATTTCATAAAAATGTAGAATTTATTTTCTCCCCCTTAAAACGTGATTTCGAAAAAACATTTCATTTTTGCTATTATAAATAAATATTAACTTTTATGTTATAATAGCATATACGTAAGATGATTATCTATGGTTTTAAAAAAGACTAAAAAAATCATTTTTTTTTCACAATCTCTTATTTCACTGATGGTTGAAAGGATAAAAAAAATAGAAAATAAAGTAAAAAATAAATTATCTTTATCTTTAGATACAAAAAAAGTAAATTAAATTTTGTTAAAACTTAAATCTAAATTTATGAGTCAGGAAGAATTATTAGTTTTAATCTACAAGAAAGATGAAAGGGCTTTTACCCACTTGTATGATATGTATTCCAAAAGTTTGTTTTCGGTTATCAATGTTTTAATAAAAAACAGAGAGGAAGCTGAAGATGTTTTACAGGAAGTTTTTGTAAAAATCTGGAAAAATATTGATTCATATAATGAAGGCAAAGGACGTTTTTATACCTGGATACTTAATATTGCCCGAAATACTTCTATTGATAAATTGCGATCTAAGAATTTTAATAACAGTCAAAAAAACCTTTCCTCAGATAATTTCGTACATCTGTTAGACGACAGTAATAAACTGACTAACAAAATTGACACTATTGGAATTCAGGAATTTGTAAAAAAATTAAAGCCAAAATGTATCGAGATTATCGATTTGTTATTCTTTAAGGGATATACCCAGCAAGAAGCTTCAGATGAACTCGCAATGCCTTTGGGAACTATCAAAACACAAAACAGAAACTGTATTAACGATTTACGTAATTATTTAAAAATATAATGGAAGCAAAAGAGTATATAGAATCAGGAATTTTAGAACTATATGTTTATGGTTTAGTAACCGAATCTGAAAACCTGGAAGTAGCCGAAATGGCAAAAAACAATCCCGAAATTGAACAGGAGATTCTTTCGATAGAAAAAGCTATCTTGGCATTATCATCGAGTTTTTCTCCCTTTCATTCGGTTGCAAATTTTGAGAATATAAAAGCCCGTTTAGAACTGAAACACGGCAAAATTGTCGATTTCAAACCCGCATCAAACAGAACTCAGTACATAGGCTGGGCTGCTGCAGTATTATTGCTATTGGGATTAGGTTATCAAACTTTAGAACTAACCAAAACAAAAGGTGCTATTACTACCATTGGAAATGAAAAAAACAAAATTGAAAGAGAATTTGCTTACTTAGACCAGGAAAATAAGAAAACAGAAAAAAGCTTAACGATTGTCAGGGACATTAAAAATACCAATGTTACGCTTGGAGGCCAGGCTGTTTCTCCAACATCATTTGCAAAAGTGTATTGGAACAAAGAAACCAAAACAACCTACATTGATGCCGCCGGTCTTCCAAAACCTCCCAAAGGAAAAGTGTATCAGGTCTGGGCACTTAAATTAAGTCCTACTTTAACCCCAACAAGTATTGGTTTGTTAAGTAATTTTGAGAGTAATTCTCAAAAGATATTTGCAGTAAATCAAACTGTTTATGCAGAAGCATTTGGTATTACTCTGGAGCCTGAAGGAGGAAGCTTATCGCCTACTATGGAACAATTATATACTTTAGGAAAAGTCTAAAAAAATAAATTTCAACTTATGGAGGCTGTCCGAAAAGTAAGGACAGCCTTTTTTTTGCTGTTTTTAATCTAAAATAGTATCTTAGAGTTGTACAAAAAACGAGCAATGGCTAAAGTAATATTTAAATCGCAATCGATCAATACTCCGGAACTTTTTCCGGTGAATATTTTTGATAAAATCCCAGAAAACCATCCTGTTCGCTTAGTTGACCAGGTTGTCAATTCACTGGACATCAACACTCTTCTTAAGAAATACAAAGGAGGCGGTACTTCGGCTTACCATCCTAGAATGATGCTTAAAGTTTTGTTTTACAGTTATTTGAGCAACACTTACTCTTGCCGAAAAATAGCAAAAGCACTCACCGAGAACATTCATTTTATGTTTATTTCAGGCAACTCAACCCCTGATTTTAGAACAATCAACGATTTTAGAGGAAAGATTTTAAAAGAAAACATCAAAGATTTATTTGCAGAAGTGGTCAAAATGCTTGTGGAAATGGGCTTTGTCAGTCTGGATATCCAATACATCGACGGAACAAAAATTGAAGCCAAATCCAACAAATACAGCTTTGTGTGGCGGGGTTCTATAGAGAAATACAAAGAAAAACTCGAAGTAAAAATCAATAGTATTTTATCCGATATCGAAAACAGTATTTTATCAGACAATCAAGAAGTTAACAAGGAAGAATTACCAAAAAAAATAAACTCGGAAGAGCTGAAAGAAAAATTATCAGAACTAAATAAAAAACTCAAAGAGCCCAACAAGAAGATAACCAAAGAGCTTCAAAAACTTCAGGAAGAACACCTGCCAAAGCTCGAAAAATACGAAAAAGATTTAGTGGTTTTAGGCAATAGAAACTCCTACAGTAAGACAGATCCTGACGCTACCTTTATGAGAATGAAGGAAGATCATATGAAAAACGGACAGTTAAAACCTGCATACAATCCTCAGATATCCACAGAAAATCAATTCATTACCAACGTAACAATCCATCAGACACCTAACGACACTACGACTTTAAAATCCCATCTGGAGGAATTTGAAAAAAGGTATCAAAAACAAAGCAAAACAGTTGTAGCCGATGCTGGTTATGGAAGCGAAGAAAACTACGAAATGCTTGAAAATAAAGACATAACGGCTTATGTGAAGTATAATTATTTTCACAAAGAGCAAAAGAAAAAAATCAAGGACAACCCGTTTCTTGTCCAGAATTTGTTCTACAATATACAGCAGGATTTTTATGTGTGTCAAATGGGACAAAGAATGGAAAAGATTGGCAGTGGAAAACGGACATCGGCCAACCGATACGAATCACAAGTATCTTATTATCAAGCAAAAAGATGTGATGGATGTCCACTTAGAAGTTTATGCCATCAAGCCAAAGGAAACAGAACAATAGAAGTAAACCACCGTCTGAACCAATTAAGAGCCAAAGCAAAAGAACTCCTTAGCAGTGAAAAAGGACTTGAGCATCGAAGTAAACGCCCAATAGAAGTTGAAGCCGTCTTTGGACAGCTAAAAAGTAACAATAAATTTAATCAATTCACTTTCATAGGCTTAGATAAAGCAGAAATGGAATTTCTATTGATGGCTATCGGACATAATTTCAGAAAAATGATTGCAAAGAATAATAACGCATCGAAAACTCCTCTAAAAGTCTCCATCACAGGTCTAAATAGAGTTGTAAAAGCCAGAATTTACTTTTTAAATACTGTGATGCAATATTTTTTCATAAATCAACCAACGCAAAACCAATCCGTAAAATTTGCTGCATAAAAAAAGCTGCCCTTTTCGGACAGCCTCTTTTTTTAATGCATATAGATTTTTCAGACAAAAAATTTGAATTCTACTACATCAAAACCTATTATATAAGTAAAAACTCTTGTTGAATTTTCAGGTTTTTAAAAAAAATGTAATAAAAATTAATTTATTCTTATAAATACACAATTAAAGCATGCATTCACTTAAAACTCAATTAAAAAATTATAATTATTATATAAAATTATTTGTTTTAAATTTTAATAAATTAAATTTGTGCAATCGATTACATTAACCACTTTGTAGTAAAATTTTAAAACAACTAAATTAATTTTTAAAATGAAAAAAACATTACCCCTTCTCTTTTTCCTGCTAGGTTTATCCACTATGTTTGGACAAAACTATTATATGTCTGCTCCTGAAGGTTTTGGTGCTGCAGCTACAGGAGGTGGAACTCCAACTGCTTCTAATACTGTAACAGTTTCAAATTATACAGATTTAAAAAATGCTCTTAATTCAACTGCAACTACCAGCTCGGTTATTTTAGTAAATGGAGTAATTGACTGTACTTATACCAGCGTATTATTAAATAATAAAACTATTATTGGATTGCCAGGAGCAAAACTTAGAAATCTCCAAATTACAGTTGGTAATTCTACTACATCAGCAGCAAATTCTGGAATACTATATATAAAACCTGCTTCAAATAATGTCATCATCAGAAATTTAATTTTTGAAGGACCTGGAGCATATGATGTTGATGGACGTGATAATCTTACTAACGAAGGTACTAATGTATGGGTTGATCACTGTGAATTTCAAGACGGAATGGACGGTAATTTTGATATCAAAGGTAGTGCTGACAATACGACTGTGTCATGGTGTAAATTTACTTACCTGAAAGCTCCAACAGCTGGAGGTTCTGGAGGTTCTGCTGATCACCGTTTTACAGATTTGATAGGATCTAGTATAACAGATTTCCCTGCTGACGGGAGATTTAGTGTTACGTTAAAAAACTGTTATTGGGCAGAAGGTTGTAAAGAAAGAATGCCTAGAGCAAGAAATGCCGAATTACATATACTGAATTGTTATTACAAAACTAGTGTGGGAAGTGCAAAGGCTATTGGTCTAGGTGCTGGTAACAGCGGATCTACTTGTTATGTAGAGAATTCTAATTTTGAACAAATAGCGACTATTTCGAGCCCAGTCACCGAAGGTTCAGGAACTGCAGCGTTAATATTCGATAATTGTATCAAAGGAACAACTTCTACAGCTGTTACTGGTCTGAACTACGGAACAGCACCTACAAAACCTTCTTATAACTATACGGTACTTCCTGTAGCAGATGTAGCCACTTATGTACCAAATGCAAATTGTGGCGCAGGAGCTACACTTCAGGTTACGGCAACGGGTGTAATTTCTTCAAGTTGTGATACAAATTTAGGTGTTAATGATAATGTAGTTAATTTAGACATTAAATATTATCCAACAGTAATTGATAATGTTTTAAATATTGAATTTTCAAATATTGATAATGGTAAAGCTACTGTAGAAATTTTCTCTCCTAATGGGTCTAAAGTTTATACGACTTCTAAAAACGTTACAGGTAGCGAAAAATTAGAATTAAACATTGCAAATATTACCAGAGGAATTTATATCTGCAAAGTGCAAATTGGAAATAAAGTAAAAACTTTTAAAATTTTAAAAAGTTAATTTTATAAGTCATAAGGAACAATTATAGTTACTAAATTACAATTTAAAAACAGCGGTAAACTTAAATTTACAGCTGTTTTTTTTTATTTCTTTTACCTATCGAAAGTATTAAAAACTTCCTCCTGATCCCCCTCCACTAAAATCTCCACCACCAAATTCCATTGGGGATTCAGATGATTTTACTTCAGGTTTGATTCCGAATGTTGAGGCGATTATTAATGCTTCTGCATTCAAAAAAGTATTTGGATTTGATATTCTGTCTGGTTTAAAGGTAATACCAGCTTCTTTATTTTTAAGTTTTCGTATTGAGAAGTAAGCAATAGCAAATAAAATTAGCCCGCCTAATGTTAAAGCAACTTCAGGAGGCAAAACATGGTGATAAGTTCGAAATGTGAAAAATGAAAAACAAAGGCAAAATAGACCAATCCACAATAAAATTTTTTCTTTGCTTTTGAGTGCAAAAAACAAATATAAAGCAGGAACTATAAATGTAAAAATCCAAAAGAACCAAGCAAGTGGAATTTCAAGACTTTCACCATAATAATTTTCTATTAAAAGAGCCGAAAATTCACGTACAACATAATAATTTCCTGAAAAATATAACAGTACTAAACTTGTACTTTTTACCAAAAGAATCCCATTATTATAGAAAGTAATTCTTAGATTATTTATAAGATTTTGACAAAAATAATAAGTTCCAATACTAAAAAGCATCATAAGAAATGGTAAAATCATTTTTGCTGATTCTCTAAAATCAATTATTGCATAGCCTATCGTTAGTGTTAATGCCAAATAGAAAACCAGAACAGATAACAAATGCAAATAACGCAAAAACAAAATAAGCGAAACTATTGCTACAGTTATTGAAACAGCTAAAAAATTATTTCCATCTGTAGAAACTCCAACCGCTATACCTGCATTTAATATTGTTCCAAAAACAAAAGCCTCGTCTAAACCGTTTCTGTAATAATTATTTCTTGCCAAAAATTCACACCCTGCCAATCCTACGATAGCAAAAATATAACAACACATATCAAGATAATCGCTGGGTGAATTATTATATCCAACAATTGAAATAGCACCCCCGATAGAAAAATACAGCAATATCCCTAAAAGCAAAAATCCTATGCGGATTAAAATATTATTATGAATTTTAAAAGATGGCAGCTCTTTTTCTATTAAATTCTTTTGAGCTTTATTTATAAAACCTCCTTTAAGTAAAGAATCAGCCTGTTCATGTAATTGCAGATTCTCTAATAATGCTTTATCATATACTATCATTGTGCTATTCTCTTATTAAAATCCTTAATTAATTTGATAAATAATAGTATCGAAACTGTTATATAAATGGGAGATGTAAACAAAATAAAATCATCCATCCTGTTCGCTTCCATAATATCTATAATTCTGAAAAGAAAAATTGATACTCCGATAAAAGCATAAATAATCATAAAAACATATATTGAAATTGCCTTTAATGATAAACTTACTTTGTAAAAATAGAAAGATGAAAACGCTATTGGAATCATAACAAGCAACCAAATATCCGAATACCATTTTAATAAATTATTAATTAATGCAATACTAATTATATGCAGTGCAAATGTTTGAAAAATTAAATTAAAGTGAATTTTAAGAGCAGTTCTGGTACTGTAGATTGTCCAAAAAATTAACAACAACCCTAACATGATTGCCGAATAACTTAAATTTTCATTAGAATAAAAGTCATTATCAAGTAAATCCTGTGGTGTCACAGAAAAACCGACATAAGCCGCTAAACCAGTAATAGCAATAGTTAGAACACTTTTATTATCAAAATAATAAGCACAAAAGAAACTGATAATGGTAGGAATCAAAGTTGCCAGACCATAATTTGTTCCAAAAAATTCATATTGAAATTGCAAATAACCAATAAAAATGCAGGTTAGAATATTGGCAACAAGTACTAAATACTCTAAAACCGGATTCTCAAAAATAGTTTCTGACTTTTGAAAACCTTTTGAATTTTTAAAACAAAAATAAAAACTGACAATGACAACGATTAACAATAAAGATAAAATTGCAATATGCCCAATTGTATCAATGTTTTTATAAATTAAAATTCCGACACCAGAGGTAAAAAGTAAAACAGATATATACAGAAACATTTTCAACTCTGCATTTAATGAAAAAACATCTAAACTTCGATAATTTTTTATTTGGTTCAATTGTTCTTCCGTGATGAACTTTTTCTCAAAAAGATTTTGAGTTTGTTCTTCTTCAAATTTTCTCATATTTAATACTATTAACTACACTTCAAATTTAATATATTTTAGGTCGAAATTTCTTAAAAAATAATCTCTGTGATCAAAAAAACCGATTTGTATGGATGCCAAATCGGTTTTGCAATTTTTTCAAGATAAGATTTAAAATGCTGCACTCATTTTGTCTTTTATATTCGCTAAACACAAATTATTAATACTTCCCTCATGAGTATGCTTTGTTTCTCTTGGAGATTTGTAAGTTCCTGCTTCTAACTGTTCAGCAACTGCTTTGTAGGCATCTCTAAAAGGCATTCCAGCAACTACCATTTCGTTTAAAGTGTCTACTGTAAACAAATAATCATATTTTTTATCTTCTAAAATATGATCTTTTACGGTAATGTCTTTTATTGAAAAGATAGCAATATCCAGACATGCTTTCAGGTTTTGAATCGCAGGAAACAAACCTTCTTTTAAAAGCTGTAAATCCCTGTGATAACCACTTGGCAGATTATTGGTAATTAAAGTGATTTCGTATGGAAGTGCCTGAATCTTATTGCATTTTCCTCTGATTAATTCGAAAACATCCGGATTTTTCTTGTGAGGCATGATACTCGAACCCGTTGTAAGATGCGCCGGAAGACCAATAAAATCAAAGTTCTGGCTCATATACAAACAAACGTCCATGGCGAATTTTGATAACGTTCCTGCAACACTTGTCATGGCAAAAGCAACTGTTTTTTCTGCTTTTCCACGGCTCATCTGAGCTGCAACGGCATTGTATTTTAAGGTTTCAAAACCTAATTCGTGGGTTGTAAAGGTTCTGTTGATTGGGAATGAACTTCCGTAACCTGCAGCAGATCCTAACGGATTCTGATCTACAATTTTTGAAGCTGCATTTAGCATGGTTACATCATCGATTAAGCTTTCTGCGTAAGCCGAAAACCACATTCCGAATGACGATGGCATTGCGATTTGCAAATGCGTATATCCCGGTAATAATACATTTTGATGCTTTTCTGCTGATTCCATTAGCAAATCAAAAAGTGTTTTTACCTGCTCTTTTATCGCTTTTAATTCATCTTTCAAATATAAATGAACATCTACTAAAACCTGATCGTTACGGGAACGCGCGGTGTGGATTTTTTTTCCTGCATCACCTAGTTTTACCGTTAATAAATACTCGATTTTAGAGTGTACATCTTCAAAACTGTCTTCGATTTCGAAATTTCCAACAACGACATCAGCGATGATTTCATTTAATGCATCAACTAAAGAAGTAGTTTCTTCCTGAGTCAGTAAACCAATCTGACCTAACATTTTGGCGTGTGCAATTGAACCTAAAGCATCGTATTTTGCTAAAACCAGATCTAATTCACGATCGTTTCCTACTGTAAATTGCTCGATTTGCTTATCTGTTGGTATTCCTTTTTCCCAAAGTTTCATAACTTAGATTTTTTAGACTTCTTAGATAGTTAGATTATTAGACTTCTTAGATTATTAGACTTCTTAGATTATTCTCTTTGTCGAATCTTTGAAGTTATTTTCTAACTTATTTCTAATGTCATTGTTTATATTGATAATATTCCTAGCCCCGATAGTAGTGGAAATCCTTTTTCTGGCTTCTTTAGACAGAAAAAGATTGTAACGGATAGCGGGAATAGCTCCTGAATAATTTTATAATTTAAAGAAATCGGTTAGTATTTTGATATACAAATCGACTCCTTCTTCAATTTCATTTACAAAAATAAATTCGTCTGCTGAATGTGAACGTAACGTTTCTCCTGGTCCTAATTTCAAGGACTGACAGCTTAAAACTGACTGATCAGAAAGCGTTGGAGATCCATAAGTTGTTCTTCCTAAAGCGATTCCGGCCTGAACTAAGCCGTGATCAATTGGAATAGACGATGCGTTCAAATGCATGGATCTTGGTTTCACTTCGGCATTTACATTATCAGTAACAACCTCTAAAATTTCAGAATTGGTGTAACAGTCGTTCACACGTATATCAACTACCAAATCACATTCTGAAGGCACTACATTATGCTGTTTCCCTGCGTTGATCTGGGTTACCGTCATTTTTACCGGACCTAAAACGTCTGAGATTTTGTCGAATTTATAGTTTTTAAACCATTCCATTACCGGAATTGATTTGTATAAAGCGTTATCATCGTTTTGATGTGCAGCGTGGCTTGCGGTTCCTTTTACTTTTACATCTAAAACTAAAAGGCCTTTCTCTGCAACAGCTAATTGCATTAAAGTTGGTTCACCAACAATTGCGCAATCCAGTTCCGGTAAATGTTTTAAAACACTGTTTAAACCATTTTTCCCACTGCTTTCCTCTTCTGCCGAAGCAACAATAACGATATTATGTGATAAATTTTGGTTTTCGTAAAAATGTACAAACGTTGCCAATAACGAAACCAGACAGCCTCCGGCATCATTACTTCCTAATCCGAATAGTTTACCGTCTTTTTCGATTGCTTTGAACGGATCGTTGGTGTAAGCCTGATTTGGCCTTACAGTATCATGATGAGAATTTAATAAAAGTGTTGGTTTGTTTTCGTCAAAATATTTATTGAAAGCCCACACATTGTTATTTTCTCTTTTAAAAGGAATCTCATTTTGACTGAACCAATTTTCTATTAAAAGAGCCGTTTGATCTTCTTCACTTGAAAATGAAGGGGTTTCAATCAGACTTCTTAATAAATCAATTGCTTCCTGAGTAAGCGTTTCTTTATTTTTCATTTTAATTAGGTAATGAGATGCTAAAATTCTGAAATTCTAAGACTGCAAAAGTCTTGGTTTCTTTGAAACTTAGCAACTTTTTCTTTTATAAAGTAATGGTTGTATGCAGAAGATCTGAATTTTGAAGCATTCTGTGATGCCCAATTTTAATTTTCTGAACACCTCGTGATAAACTATTGAAACAGTTATCCAGTTTCGGAATCATTCCAGAATGGATTACTTTTTCTTCTTTTAGTTTGTTGTATAATGTTTCGTTGATTTCTGTAATTACAGACGAATCGTCTTCTGAATCTTGTAAAACTCCTTGTTTTTCAAAACAATATATTAGTGTTACATCAAAAACTTCAGATAATGCGATTGATAATTCACTTGCAATGGTATCAGCATTTGTGTTTAATAACTGACCTTTTTTATCGTGTGTAATCGCACAGAAAACCGGTACAACTCCAGCTTCTAACAGAGTTGCCAGTAATTTTGTATTTACTTGTTTTACATCACCAACAAACCCGTAATCGATAGTTGGGTGATTTCTTTTTACAGATTGAATTAAATTTCCGTCAGCTCCTGAAAAACCGATAGCATTATTGTCTTTTGCCTGTAGTTGTGCCACAATGTGCTTGTTGATCTGACCCGCGTAAATCATGACCACAATATCCAGCATTGGAGCATCTGTAATTCGGCGTCCGTCAATCATTTGCGGAACCAGACCAATACTCTGTGCCATTTTTGTAGCCGATTTTCCACCGCCGTGCACTAGAACTTTATATCCTTCAATTTTAGAAAAATCAGTTAAAAATTGTTCTAATTCCGTTGGATTGTCAATGATGTTTCCACCTATTTTGATTACTGATACTTGCATAAGATTCTAAGCTGCTAAGTTTTTTTTAGATTCTGAAATACTTAGCAGCTTAGCACCTCAGAATCTTAGAAGCTTTTTTTTTACAATTTCTTCAAAATTTTCTGTAACACTAATTGCGCAGAATACGTTCTATTGTTTGCCTGTTCAATTACAATAGAATTTTCACTATCGATTACTTCATCGCTAACAATTACGTTACGACGAACCGGAAGACAGTGCATGAATTTTCCGTTGTTGGTCAAAGCCATTTTTTCAGCTGTAACTGTCCAGTTTGGGTCACTGTTGGTTACTTTTCCGTAGTCATTGAAATTACTCCAGTTTTTTACGTAAACAAAATCAGCATTTTCGAAAGCTTTGTTTTGATCGTATTCGATTTTACTATCTTTTGTAATTTCCGGACTTAATTCATAACCTTCAGGATGTGTAATGACAAAATCCATATCTTTTTGCATTTGCATCATTTCTACAAATGAATTAGCAACAGCCTGAGGCAAAGCTCTTGGATGCGGAGCCCACGAAAGTACTACTTTTGGTTTGTGTTTCGTTTTGTATTCTTCCATCGTAATCGCATCTGCCAATGACTGTAATGGATGACGCACAGCACTTTCCATATTTACGATTGGTACCGTAGCATGTTTTAAAAATCCTGAAATCACAGTTTCTGCATAATCTTTTTCTTTGTCAACCAGACCTGCAAAAGCACGGATGGCGATGATATCACCATATTGAGAAACTACTTCAGCAGCTTCTTTAATGTGTTCTGAAGCACCTGAATTCATTACGGCTCCATCTTCAAACTCCAAAGTCCAGCCTTCGCTGCCAAAGTTCATCACCATAACATTCATTCCTAAATTTATGGCCGCTTTTTGTGTACTTAAACGAGTTCTCAGACTAGAGTTGAAAAACAACATTATTAAAGTTTTATTCTTTCCTAATTTCTTGTTCTTAAGCGGATTCTTTTTAATTTTGATCGCGCTTTTAACCCATTTTGATAATGAGTCGATATCTTTTATTGAAATGTAGTTCATTTTTTTTAAAATTAATTTAGATAATGTGATAATTAGAAAATTGGATAATTGTGCATTATCTAATTAACTAATTTTCTAATTGACTCATTAGATTATTTTAGTAAATGGAATTTCATCCTTTAGTGCTTTTAAAATAAAATTATCATTTAGTCCGTTGAC
Source organism: Flavobacterium salmonis (assembly GCF_903819435.1). Lineage (GTDB taxonomy): Bacteria > Bacteroidota > Bacteroidia > Flavobacteriales > Flavobacteriaceae > Flavobacterium > Flavobacterium chungangense. The sequence continues at coordinate 65,031 of NZ_CAIJDP010000089.1, forward strand.
TATCCACGTTTCAATATTGGCCGCTTTTGCAATTCCTGCAGCTTCTATTTTAGACTGCATCCCTCCTGTTCCGTGTGATGATTTTGAATCTCCGATTTCTTTTTCGAGCGATTTCAGGTCATTTACTAAAGAAATTGTTTCCGGATTTTCATTGCAAATTGAATCTTTCGTATAAATCCCGTTTGTATTGGTTGCAATTATCAGAATGTCAACATCTAAAAGAACAGCCGTTAAAGCTGCTAATTTGTCGTTATCTCCAAACCGAATCTCATCTGTTGCTACAGTATCATTTTCATTGATAATCGGAATGTAATTGTTTCTAACCAATACATTAATTGTGTTTACAATGTTCTTTTTGGTCTGCTCTTTTTCGAAATCAGAATAAGAAAGCAAACACTGCGAGGTATTTAATCCTAAATCCTTAAAATTTTCATTGTAAATCCGCATTAAATGTGGCTGTCCAATAGATGCCAACGCCTGTTTTACGAAAACATCTTTATCCTGGTTATCCAGCTTTACAAATTGCTTTGCCGCCGCAATTGCCCCGGAGCTCACTATGATGAATTCATATTCGTCGTTTAAAGCTGCAATCTGTATTCCAAGATCTTCAATCTTTCCTCTCGAAATATGATTGGTTTCTTTGGTTAAGGTATTACTTCCTATTTTTAATAAAATCCGTTTTTTAGCCATGTCTTGTTTTTTAACCGCAAAGGGCGCAAGGTTTTTAATGTTGTTTGCGTTTACAAAACGCTAAGTTCGCAAGCTAAATCTTTAAATAAATTCCAATAATCTAAAATCAAAAAATCGTTAATCATCAATCTAAAATTCTAAGAAGTCTAACAATCTAAGAAAGTCTAACTATCTAATCTGTCCTTCTCCGTACACATACCATTTATTGGTAACCAGATGCTGTAAACCAATTGGTCCTCTCTGATGCAATTTATCGGTACTGATTGCTAATTCGCCACCAAGACCGAACTGTCCACCATCCGTAAAACGGGTCGAAGCATTATGGTACACAGATGAAGCATCAACATTATCCATAAATTCCTGTGCCAAAGCTTCACTTTCAGTAATGATGGAAGCCGAATGACCTCCGCAATATTTATTGATTTTGGCAATTGCTTCGTGATTTGAATTTATCGTTCCGATTACAATTTTATAATCTAAAAACTCTTCATACCAAATCAATTCATTTTCAATAGCAGGAACTCCTGTTGCTTTTGCAAAAGCCTCATCTCCTAAAACAGTAACTTTGAATTTTTCCAGTTCAGTCACTAATTGTTTAGCAAATACTTCCCAATTTGGCAAATTCGTATCAATCAATACTTTATCCAAAGCATTGCAAACTGATATATTTGATGTTTTTCCGTTAATGATAATCGCCATTGCTTTTTCTAAATCAGCATCTGAGTTTACATACACAAAATTATTTCCGCGTCCACTTACAATTACAGGACAAGTAGCATGTTTTTTGGTAAATTCAATCAGTTTTTCACCACCTCGAGGTACAATTAAATCTACTTTTTGTGTTGGTTTTTCAAGAAATTCCTGTGTCTGAGCCCTATCATAATTCAAGTATTCAACCCAATCAGTTGAAACGCCATTATTTTCCAATGCCTGATGCCAAAGACTTACAATTTTCTGATTCGAAAGCAAGGATTCTTTACCGCCTTTCAAAAGAATTTTATTTCCCGATTTAAATGCAATTCCTCCCGCTTCTACAGTTACATCCGGACGAGATTCATATATAATTAAAATAGTTCCAAAAGCAGCTGTTTTATTGCTGATTTTCATTCCGTTTTCATGGGTGAAAGTAAAACGAACCTGCCCTACCGGATCTTCCTGACTCGCTAATTGCTGCAGGGAAAGAATCATAGCATTTACTTTAGCATCATCTACCAGCAAACGCTTTTCCATTGCCAGATCTTCGCCCGAATAATTGGCTAAATCCTGTTGGTTGATGCTTTTAAGTGCTTCTCTTTCCTGCTCTAATAAACTCGCCATTGTAGTTAAAACAGCATTCCTTTTTTCGATTGGAAGTATTGTATTCATTGTTATTAATATTTAGCCAATGACAATTAATTTTTAAGCTCTTCTAAACTTTCTTTTAAAGCTTTCACAAACGTATCGATATCTCCTTTTTTCACTGTTAAAGGCGGTAAAATTCTTAATAGATTTTTGTTGTTTGCGCTTCCTGTAAAAATGTGTTTTTCGATAATTAATTTTTTTCTCAATGCTGCTACGTCAAAATCAAACTCAACACCAAGCATTAAGCCTTTTCCTTTTACTTGTTTGATTCCGTCTACTTCTTTGATTTTTTCTAAGAAATATTCATAAACTTCATTTACGTTCTTTTGTAAATCTAATTTTTCGATTACATCCAGAACTGCGATTCCTGCTGCACAAGACAAGTGGCTTCCGCCGAAAGTAGTTCCTAATAATCCGAAACTTGCCTCGAATTTTGGAGAAATCAAAATCGCTCCAACAGGAAAACCATTCCCCATTCCTTTTGCAACTGAAATAATATCAGCATTGATTCCGTGGTGTTGGAAAGCGAAGAATTTCCCACTTCTTCCGTATCCAGATTGCACTTCGTCTAAGATTAAAACAACATCATGTTTTTTACATGCTTTTTCTAAAGCCTGAAAAAAATCAGTTGTTCCCTGGTCTAAACCTCCAACTCCCTGAATTCCTTCGATAATTACTGCTGTAACATCGCCTTTTACTAATTCAGCTTCAACCAATTCGATTTGGTTTAAAGGTAAAAATGTAACTTCCTGCTGTGCATTTATTGGTGCAACGATCTTTTTATTATCTGTAACGGCAACTGCTGCAGAAGTTCTTCCGTGGAAAGAATTATGAAAAGCCACAACTCTTGATTTTCCGTTATGGAAAGAAGCTAATTTTAAAGCATTTTCGTTTGCTTCAGCTCCGGAACTGCACAAAAACAATTCATAATCTTCTAATCCTGAAAGTTTTCCTAATTTCTGTGCCAATTCAACCTGCAGAGGATTCTGAATTGCATTTGAATAAAATCCTAAATGGTCTAATTGATTTTTAAGTTTTGCTACATAATCCGGCTGCGTGTGTCCGATAGAAATCACACCATGACCGCTGTATAAATCTAAATATTCTACTCCTTTGTCGTCGATAATGGTACAATCAATTGCTTTTACCGGAGTAATGTCGTATAATGGGTAAACGTTGAATAAGTTCATGTGTTTTTTGTTTAAAGTTTCAGGTTCAGGTTCAGGTTACGTACTGGACGTGAAACCTGAAACTTTAAACCTGAAACAAATTTTTTCTAAAATCCGCTTGGTTTCAAATTTAAACCTGTGGTTTCTTCTAATCCGAACATTAAATTCATGTTTTGAATTGCCTGTCCTGAAGCACCTTTGGTTAAGTTATCGATAATTGATGTTATGAGAACCCGGTTTCCTTTTTTCAATAAACTAATGATACATTTATTCGTCTGAACCACTTGTTTCATGTTGATGTTAGTTGTTGTAACGGTTACAAACGGTTCATTTTTATAGAACTCTTGATATTTTTCAACTAATTGTTCTAAACTGTCATCGCACAATGTGTAAAGTGTTGCAAAAATTCCTCTTGGAAAATCTCCTCTGTTTGGAATAAAAAGCAATTCGCTGTCGAAGTCATCCTGCAACTGAACCAGACTTTCAGAAATTTCACCTAAATGCTGATGTTCAAAAGCTTTATAATGAGAAAAATTATTATTTCTCCAGCTGAAATGAGAAGTTTCAGAAAGGCTTACACCTGCACCTGTACTTCCGGTTGTGGCATTTATATGAACATCATTATTCAGTAAATTATGTTTTGCTAAAGGCAGTAAAGCCAACTGAATAGCAGTTGCAAAACAACCCGGATTTGCAATATAATCTGCTTTTTTAATTTCTGCTTTATTAATTTCAGGCAACCCGTAAATGAAATCTTTTCCTTCAAAATGTGCATCTTTATTCAATCTGAAATCATTTCCTAAATCGATGATTTTGGTATGACTGCCAAACTGATTTTCCTCTAAAAAAGAAATTGATTTACCGTGACCCAAACATAAAAAAACAACATTTACATCTGGATTGATTTTATCCGTAAAATTCATTTCAATATCCCCCATCAAATCGTGGTGCGCTACAGAAAGTGGTTTTCCTGCATTTGTTGTACTGTAAACAAAATCGATGTTTACATTTGGATGATACATTAAAATTCTGATGAGTTCTCCGGCCGTGTAACCCGAACCACCAATAATTCCGATATTAATCATGATCTAAATGATTTACAGATGAAAATATGTTTTGTGCATTTCCAAGAATTTTAATAAATCCTTTTGCATCATCAGATGTCCAGGCATTATTCATTTCACCGTATTGACCAAAACCTGTGTTCATTAAATCGTTTTTAGATTCAATTCCGTCAAGCGAAAAATGATATGGTTTTAAAGAAACTGTAACAGTTCCGTTTACTGTTTTTTGAGTATCCTGAAGAAAAGTCTCAATGTTTCTCATCACCGGATCTAAAAACTGACCTTCGTGAAATAACATTCCGTACCAGTTTCCTAATTGTTCTTTCCAGTATTGCTGCCATTTTCCTAGAGTATGTTTCTCTAATAAATGGTGCGCTTTGATGATAATTAATGGTGCAGCAGCTTCAAAACCAACTCTTCCTTTAATTCCGATAATGGTGTCTCCAACGTGAATATCTCTACCAATTGCATATGCATTTGCCAGTTTTTCAAGTTTTACAATATTTTTTTCAGGAACATCTTTTTTTCCATTTAATGCAACTAATTCTCCTTGCTCAAAATGAAGAGTAACTTTTTCTTCCCCATCTTTTTGCAATTGTGAAGGATAAGCTTCACTTGGCAAGGGCTGGCTTGAAGTTAGCGTTTCCTTACCTCCAACACTTGTTCCCCAAAGTCCTTTATTGATAGAATATTGTGCTTTTTCCCAAGAATAATGTACTCCGTTTTGAGCTAAATAATCAACTTCTTCTTGTCTTGATAATTTTAAATCTCTAATTGGGGTAATAATTTCAATTTCCGGAGCAATAGTCTGGAAAATTAAATCAAAACGAATCTGGTCATTTCCAGCACCCGTACTTCCGTGTGCAATTGCGCTTGCTCCTACTTTTTTAGCATATTTAATTGCTTCAATGGCCTGAAAAACACGCTCTGCACTTACTGATAACGGGTAGGTATTGTTTTTTAATACATTACCGAAAATCAAATATTTTATAGCTTTATCATAATATTTGTCTACGATTGTAAGGTTGGCATGTTGTGCACTTCCTAACTCGTAAGCTCTCTTTTCAATGGCAGATAATTCCTCTTCATCAAATCCTCCTGTATCCACAAGTACGGTATGAACCTCGTATCCTTTTTCATTTTTTAAATATTTCAAACAATACGAGGTATCTAATCCTCCGCTATAAGCTAATACTACTTTTTTCATTTTTTATAATTTAGGCTAATACTTTCGTATGTAGCAGTTTGAGATTTCTTTTAATTAAATTTTAAATAAAAAAATAAATGACAATAATTTGTTTAAAAATAAAGCTTGCTTAATTTTTTTAAGTCTGCTTAAAACAGCCTCATTAAAAGGATGTCTTGGTGGATCTTTGGGTTTATCTTTTGGGTCATATAACATTCCTGTACAAAGACACATTTTATTTTCTTTACTTTGCAGAATTTGAAAGTTAGTACAGGTTTTACATCCTGCCCAAAAACTTGGATCAGTAGTTAATTCTGAAAAAGGAACAGGTTTATAACCCAAATCAGAATTGATTTTCATTACAGCTAAACCAGTTGTAATACCAAATATTTTTGCATCCGGATACTTTTGTAATGAATATTCAAAAACCTTAGATTTTATCTTTTTCGCTAAACCTAAATTTCTATAATCTGGGTGTACAATTAACCCTGAATGTGCCACGAATTGTCCGTGCTGCCAGCTTTCTATATAACAAAAACCTGCAAATTTTCCGTCTGCCAGAGCAATCATCGCATCGCCATTAGACATTTTTTTCTGAATATACTCAGGCGTTCTTTTAGCAATCCCCGTACCTCTTAACAAGGCCGATGATTCTATCGTATCGCAAATTTCCTGTGCGAATTTGAAGTGTTCTTCCTGAGTAACAACAATAGAGATCTTCATTTCAATAATTGAAGTTTAGCGTTAACATTAAAAAATATTGTTTGGTTTGAAATCTAAAATACCAGCTAATAAAATTAAAAGCTGTTGAAGCAGTATTCTCAAAATCAAAAACTTGATTAAGGAACTTTCTAAATAAATAAATGTTTTTTGTATATGTTTGTCCGATGGACAACTTATGTGATTTCAAAATGAAAAATGAATATAAATAAATACGCGACGAAAAACTCTTTGAATACTATATAGATAGCATCCGTACTTCGGGAGAAGTACCAGGAGAGATTGTCCGTGACAAAGAAGTTATATGTAAACTTATTTTATTCATTGGTGCAAAAGTACACTATTTTTTTATTTAGAAAACTAATTTTTAAAATTCTAACATTTTTTTAATTGTATGTTGTTTTTTAAACAAAAAAAGTCCGATAGATTTTCATAAACCTATCGGAAAGAGTTATTTACAAAATTTATTTTAGTTTTTAGTAAACGGTATTACTTGTCCGTTCCCCAAAACAGTCATATCAAAAGCCGTTTTTGCTTCATTAAATTTGAATTTCAAACCTGCTCTATTAGATATAAAAGTATCTTTTTCTCCTGCAACAGGATCAACTGTAAACTTTGGGAAATCTGTAATCTCTACATTCAAAACACTACTTTTCTCAGTTAATTCAATTTTCAAAGGTGCATTCTTTGTAGAATAAATCCCTAAATAACTGTCCAGAATAATGTCTTTTTCAATTTTTCCTTTACCTGCAGTCCAAACATTGTTACTTTCATTATTATCCGGAAACACGTGATCAGGATCTAAAGTAATGCTTTCTATTACTTCAGTAGAATTATGTTTGAAAGACCAGTCATTATTACGCTGCCAAATTTCTACAGGTAATTTAACTCTTGTAACCTTTCCGCTTTTTGCCTTAACATCTAAAACAATTGGCATTGGCATTTTATCAAAATTTTCAATATTGATGATGACACCTTTTGCAGGATCATTTTTCACATATTTGATAGAATTAATTCCCTGATCAAAACGCCAGTTGTTTACATACCAGCTTCTCCAGAACCAGCTTAAATCTTCGCCTGCAACATTTTCCATAGATCTAAAGAAATCATCCGGCGTTGGGTGCTTGTAAGCCCAACGTTCTATATAAGTTCTAAATGCAGTATCAAAACGTTCTTTTCCTAAAACCTGCTCTCTTAAAAGTATCAGACCTGCACTTGGTTTAAAATAACACAACATACCAATATTAGCTTCTTTCATATTATCCGGAGAACTCATAATGGTTTCTAAATCAGGTCTTGTAAAAGATTCTGCTTCTTCATGCAAATCAGTTGCTTTTTCTTTATACTCACCATTATTAAAAGCTGTAGTACTCAATGAATTAATAAAAGTATTAAAACCTTCATCCATCCATGCAAATAATCGTTCATTAGAGCCTACAATCATAGGAAACCAAATGTGACCAAATTCATGATCTGTAACTCCCCATAAATCCTGGCCTTTTGATTTCCATCCACAAAAAACAATTCCGGGATATTCCATCCCTCCTTCGTTTCCTGCCACATTGGTAGCAACCGGATAAGGATATTCAAACCATTGTTTAGAATAATGTTCAATAGATGCTTTTACATATTCCGTAGAACGTCCATAAGCATCTTTTCCTGCACTTTCAACAGGATAGGCAGATAAAGCCAAAGCCTTTTTACCGCTTGGCAGGTTTATTTTTGCTCCATCTAAAATAAAAGCCGGAGATGATGCCCATGAAAAATCACGTGCATTTTTAATTTGGTAGTGCCATGTTTTTTCTGCTGACGCATTTGCATTTGCAGTAGCTGCAACCTCTTCTGCAGAGCGAATTACAACTGTTTTATCACTTTGAGAAGCATCTTTGTAACGTTTAAATTGCTCAGCAGGTAAAACCTCTGATCCATTTACCAATTCTCCTGAACCAACAACATAATGATTTGAAGGTACTGTAAGTTTTACATCAAAATTACCATATTCCAAATAAAATTCTGAAGCTCCAAGATACGGAGCCGTATTCCATCCTCTTACATCATCATAAACACACATGCGAGGATACCACTGTGCAATTGTAAATATCTTTCCGTTTTTAGTTTCCAAAACTCCCATTCTGTCTGAACCTTCAAATGGGGCAATGAATGAAAACTCAATTTTAATTTTTACAGAAGCCCCTTTGGAAGCTAATTCCTTTGGAAGGAAAATTTGCATTCTGGTATCTGTAACTATATATTTCGCTTCAACTTCAGTTTTTTCCTTACCGCCAGAAATCACTTTTACTGATTTTATTTTATTTCCACCATCAAAAACCTGTCCCTGAGCACCATTTCGGCTACCTGTTAAAGGCACAACAGCATTTCCTCTTGAATCATTTTTAAATAAATTCTGATCTAAATTAAGCCATAGAAATGACAACTTATCAGGACTATTATTGGTATATGTAATTTCATCTGTACCAACAATTTCATTTGTATTTGCATTTAACTTTGCTGTAATTTGATAATCAGCCCTGTTTTGCCAGTATTCAACTCCCGGCTGGCCGCTTGCTGTACGGGTTGGAGAACCATTTTTTGTGTAAAAGTGCGGTGCAAAAGCATCATGATAATTGTAATTATTAACGGGAGTTACTGCTGTTGATGGTGCTTGTTGTGCCCAAACAGAAGAAATTCCTCCAAACAAAGCTATTGTCAGTAAGGCTTTAGAGAACTGTTTTTTCATATTTATATCTGTTTATATAGCAAATTAATGAAAAAAAAAGCTATTTGCAGAGAAAAGCCAAAGCATATATTTAATTTTAGCAAAATATTATCAAAAAAATAATTTAAGCGATTTTCTTAAGAAAATAAAATTTATAAAATTATATTTATAATGAACACAAAATTAATCTTTTAAAAATTCTATTTTGAACACAATAATATCAAATTCAAAACTTAAAGCTTCTATTAAACTTCACGGAGCTGAATTATTCTCCCTTCTTGACAATGGAAACAAAGAATATATGTGGAATGGCGATCCAAATTTCTGGCCAAAACATTCTCCAATTCTCTTTCCAATTGTAGGAAGCTTAAAAAATGAAAGTTATACTTTTAACGAAAAGGAATATAATTTAGGGAGACATGGCTTTGCCCGCGACATGGAATTTCAATTGATCAAAAAAACGGAATCTTCAGCTACTTTTTCTTTATCTTATAATGAAGAAACGCTTCAAAAATATCCCTTTAAATTTGAATTACAGATTATTTACAAACTTGAAGAACACAAACTAAATATTGAATACAAAGTAATCAATAAAGGAGAAACAAAACTCCCTTTTTCTATAGGTGCTCATCCTGCCTTTTCTTTACCTGAAAAATTTTCAAATTACAGTATTCAGTTCGAAAAAGAAGAAAAATTAAAATATTCACTTCTTGAAGATGGATTAATTTCTAATACAACTAAAATTTTAGAAACTGTAAATAATGAAGTGTCATTAAATTATAAATTATTTGAAAACGATGCTTTGGTTTTTAAAAGGCTCAAATCAAATTCATTAACTATTTTTCAAAATTCAAAGCCATATATTAAAGTAGATTTTAAAGGCTTTCCAAATTTAGGAATCTGGACTAAGGAAAATGCTCCTTTTATTTGCATTGAACCTTGGTTTGGTTATTCTGATACTGTTGAAAAATTTGGTGATTTGTTTAAAAAAGAGGGAATCTTAATTCTGGAAGCAAATCAAACTTTCAATACCTCATTTGAAATAGAAATCTTTAATTAAAACAATAAAACCCTTTTTGACAAACATTCAAAATGGGTTTTATTTTACAAAAAAGATAAGGATTATCTACTCCATTCTGAAATACTATCCTTATTCATTTTTACATAATCCTGATTATTTGCAGCTTCTGAAGCAGCCAAAGAAATTTTAGCCGTTTCAATAGCACCTGCTTTATCTCCTTGTTTTGCCTGAATTAATGATTTCAATCTTGATAAATAATAAGGCTTATCTGTACTTAATTCCAAAGCTTTATCAACATATTCTCTTGCACTGATCATATCGCCATTTGATTGAAATAAATATTGTGATGCCGCATAATAATCATTCCATGTTGGTCCTGCCAATGTTTTTTTAATACTTGCAGTTGCTATTTTTGCAGTAGGAACTTCAAATTTCAAGGCGATATGAGAGTTTTCCCAAGCCATCTCTAAATAAGCTGAATTTTGCTCCAAACCATTTATACCAATTGTAAAAGTTTCAACCGGAGTTGGCAGGCCATCTTCTTTTACGGTTGTTCGTAAAGCTACATAAGCATCGCTCCAGTTTTCAGGCAATCCCCAATTATCTGTAGAAAGATAAAAAATCACTTCCCAGCTTTCAATTTTCGGAATCGTATAAATTGAATATTTCCCTTTTTTTAAAGTTTTCCCATCAATAACCACATCATCTCCAAAATTGATGATTGTATTTTCGTTAGCACCTGTTCTCCATAACTTCCCAAACGGAACTAAATTTCCAAATACTGCCCTGCCTCTGGCACCTGGTCTTGAATATGTAACTTCAACATCCGTTAATCCAACAGTTTGTTTGATATATCCTTTTGGACTAGCCTGTGGAGTTTTTATTTGTGCTTCTACAGCAAAAGGCGCCAAAATAATGGCTAATGCAATAAGTATTTTTTTCATTTTTTATAACTCTATTTTTGTTTTTTTCAAATTTACAAATTCAAAAAGGGGAAAAAGTTAAATTTTACTTAATTCAGACTATTAGTTGTGATATTTTTTCTGCGCTTAATTCATTAAAATGATTGATAATCAAATTAGCTTCGGATAAATCCTGTCCTTTAGAATTTTCACTTTTGTAACCAACACAAAAAATACCTGCACCCTTTGCCGCTTTTACACCATTGGTACTATCTTCAATTATAATACAATTTTCTTTTGGTGCGACTGATAAAGAAGCTGCATGCACAAAAATTGCAGGATTTGGTTTTGATTGAGGAAAATCTTCACCACTTACAATTGCAGAAAAAAATTGGTATAAATTAAATCGGGTAAAAACGCGATCAATAGTTACTTTCGAAGCAGATGAGGCCAAGATTAGCTGAATTCCGTTAGCGTGCAAATCTTTTATTAAGTCCTCAACACCTTCTAATAAATACAAATCTTCTTTTGTATCAAAAGCATCATTAAAAATGCTTCTCTTTCTTTGAATTAAATCTTCAATTCCGTGTTCAATTGTTGGAAAAAAATCTTTTAATGTCTGAAAAGTATTTCGTGTCGAAAAACCTGTGAACGAGGTATACATTTCTTCTGTCACAGTAATTTTTAACTCCGAAAATTGTTTGTAATAGGCATAGCGGTGAACAGGTTCTGTGTCTACTATTACACCGTCCATATCAAAAATTACAGTTTTTATCATTACTTTATAAGCTCTTAAATTATTATTTATTTTTCTTTATCAAATAACGAATTACTGTTTCAGCTGCGTATAATCCAAATAAACCTGGCATGTAACTATTGGTTCCGTAAAAAGATTTTTTATAATTGGATCCGTCAGTCATTCTTAAACTTGATTCGTCCTGAATTTCCGAAGAAAAAACCACTTTTAATTTGTCAATTTTAGATTCTTTCAAACGTCTGCGAATGGTTTTTGCAAAGAAACAATTTACAGTATTTGTAATATCTGTTACTTTGACTTTTGAAGCCTCCATTTTTCCTCCAGCACCCATACTGCTAATAATTTTAACTCTTTTACGCTTAGCTGCAATAATTAAATTTAGCTTTGGAGTAACACTGTCAATACAGTCTAAAACATAATCAAACTCATCAGAAACAATTTCGAAAGCACGTTCAGGAGACAAAAATTCCTGTATACGGGTGAGTTTTAGTTCCGGATTAATATCCTGTAAACGGTCACCCACAATAGTAATTTTTGGTTGTCCAACAGTCGAATGCAAAGCTGGCAATTGCCTGTTTATATTGGTAATATCAACCACATCACCATCAACAATTGTCATTTTTCCAACTCCTGCTCTTGCTAAAAATTCTGCTGCAAACGAGCCAACCCCGCCTAAACCTACTACCAAAACATTTGCGTTTTGTAAATTATTTAAACCTTCTTTTTTAAATAAAAGCTCAGCTCTTTCTGTCCATTCTGCCATATATTTAGTATTTATTTTTATTCATTAAATTTTACTCGCGTTAAAAACCACCTCAAAATTGCTTGTGATGATTGATTTTAATTCTCTTATTGTTAATTGCTTATATTTAGAAGCTAAATCATAAACTTTATCAATATTTTCTTCAATTGTATCTGTTTCCAAAAAAAATCTATCATTTGGAACATTCTGAAAAATTGTTTTTAAATCAGAATTTCTAAGTAAACTTTTTCCAAATGAAAGATAAAATCCTTCCTTAATAAGTTGATTAGAAATCTGGATATTTTTTGAAAATCCATGTATAATCATAGGAACAGAGATTTTCATTTTTTTCTTAATTGCAATTATTTCCTGAAAAGCCGCTACGCAATGTATTACAACCGGTTTTTTATTTTTTTCGGCTAAATATAATTGTTTTTCAAAAACAATTATTTGCTGATCAAACGGAATTTCTATTCTTTTATCCAAACCGCATTCACCAATAGCCAGACATTTATTCTGTTTTAATTTTTCTTCAATAATTTTTAAATGCGCATCAATTCTGTTTTCAACAATATACCACGGATGAATTCCAATAGAATAAAACGGAATTGAAGCATCAAAATCTTGAGGATATTGATTAACTAATTCTAAAATATCAGGATTATTTGTAAACTGATGTGTATGAAAATTAAAAAACTCCATTAATGAAAAGTTTTGACACCCGCTCTGATTGCAACATTTAAATCATTTTCTAATGGGACTATTGGGCATGAATATTTATGATTATAAGCACAATATGGATTATAGGCTTGGTTAAAATCTATTGAAATTGTATTTCCTGTCGGAATTTTCAAATCAATATATCTTCCACCAATATAACTTTCCTTTCCACAGGTCAAATCTGAAAAAGGCAAAAACAGATAATCTTTATATTCATTTGTATTAGAGAGTGCAACATCCTGATAAACATTTAATTTTAGTAATATTCCATCAACTACAAACGAAACAGTACCATATTTAATATATTTAGGCCTTCTGCTTGTAGAGGTTTTCATTTCAAAAATTTTTTCGTTTTTTGCTTTTACAAATTTTGCATTCACAAAATATTTACTTTTTACAGGATAAAACTCTAGCGTTTTAAAAGTTTTTAAATCCTCTTCCATTAATGGACTCGTCTTAGCATCAGCATATTCAGAATTAATCTTTTTCTGAAATTTTTCAACATCTGAAGGATTAATTTTTTTTTGGCAAAAGCCTGTAGTTAAAAATAAAAACGAAATAAAAACTAAGATTTTTTTCATCATAAAAATTTTTGGCAAAATTAACCAAAAACAACAAATTAATTGTTGTCCTCCTGATTTATTGTCTGATATGTTTAAAGTTGCGGATAAATCTTATACGGATTTTTTAAAAGCTTTATTCACTTCATAAAAAAACAACATTGTAAAATAAATTTATATTTTAGTTAATTTATTGAACTAATTCAATTTTTTAATTAATATTTTTTACTAATAATCATTTTTTTTATATTTTTTTAAATAATAATCAATTTATATTATTTTTTTTACATAAGTTTGCGTAATCGATTACACACTGGTAATCAGTATTTTAATTTTAAGCGCTTAGAATTAGATAATAACATTTTTTAACCTCATTATTAACCACTAATCAAACTTTATTATTATGAAAACAAATTTTAGATTGCTTTTTTTATGTTCGATCCTTTCTTTTACCGCTTGCGAAACCAGCGACACACCAGTAACAGAAAATGAAACTGCGATTGATAAACAGGAAACTACACCAACAAGCACTTCTCTTACTGCCAAAACCACTACAGTTACAACGGAGGCAGCTTTAAGATCAGCTGTATCATCTGCAGTGGCCGGTGACGTTATTAAAATTAGCGGTACAATAAACCTTACACAAACTCTTGAGCTTGCAAAAAGCGGTACTTCAAGTTCGAAAATAAGTTTTACAGGAGGTACATTAAATTGCTCAGGTCTGCCATCTGGAAGCTGGGGGGTAAAAGTAAACGGAAGTTATTGGAACATTACAAGTATGACAATCAAAAATGCACCTGATTGCGGTTTGGTATTTCAATCTGGAGGATACAACTATGTTAATAATGTAAGTACTTTAGCAAACGGGGATTCAGGTTTACAAATTTATAATGGAGGACACGATAACTACATTCTTTCCTGCAAGTCAAACGACAATTATGATGCTGCAAATGCAGGAGAAAATGCAGATGGTTTTGCCTGCAAATTATCAGCCGGAAAAAACAATGTATTTGAAAACTGTACAGCAAACCATAATTCTGATGACGGGTGGGATCTTTATGGACAACCTTATACTGTAACAATAAAAGGTTGTACAGCCAGTAATAACGGTTTTGGAACAAATGGAGATGGAAACGGGTTTAAATTAGGAAGTGCCGGACAAAACGTTGCTCACACTGTAACTAATAACACTGCTACAAACAATCTTGCCTGGGGTTATGATGGTAATGGAAACACGGGGCACATTACTATTACTGGCAGCGGAGGTTCCGGTAATAAAAAAGGATTATTTACCCGATTGTATTAATTTACAAAACAAAAATTCTCAAAGGCTGTCTAAAACTTAGACAGCCTTTTTTTTATTTAAAATACTGATTATAAAATAAATAACCTAAACAAACCACTTTAAAACTATAAAAGACGTTACAAAACTATTTTTTTAGTTGTGCAACTAAAAAAATAGTTGTAGATTTGATTAAAATAAAACAACATGCAAAAATTAACCAACAAGGAAGAAGAAATAATGCACATTTTATGGAAGCTAAAAAAAGCTTTTGTAAAAGAAGTTCAGGCTGAAATAAAAGAAGACCAACCACATTATAACACGCTTTCGACAATTATTCGCAATCTGGAAGAAAAAGGATTTGTTGCACACAACGCTTTTGGGAACACACATCAATATTATCCGATAATAACTTTGGAAGCATATAGTAAAAAGTATATGAAAACTGCAATTGATAATTATTTCAACAGTTCTTATAAAAATATGGTTTCCTTTTTTGCAAAAGAAGAAAAAATATCTGCAGCTGAATTACGTGAAATCTTAGCTATGATTGAAACTCCAAAAGAAGAAGAAAAATAATTACTATGGAAGCACTTTTTATTTATATTGCAAAATCATCCGGATTAGTTATATTGTTTTATTGTGCCTATTATTTTTTATTACGCAAAGAAACATTTTTCAACAGTAACAGATGGTTTTTACTGACAGGTTTAGTAACGTCACTAATTCTACCTTTTTTGTTTTACACAAAAATTGTCTGGATAGATCCTGTTCCAGTCTCAAGTGCTAATTATTCACAAAGTTTTATATCCCAAACTATTCAACAGGAATCATTTGAAATCAATTGGAATTACGTGATAATTTCTACTTATTGTATTGGATTCTTTATACTTATAATGAAATTTGCTGCTGATTTTTATAGTTTAAATTCAGTCCTGAAAGGAAAAAAAATACAACAGCAAGCTGACTTTAAATTCATTGATGTATCCGAAAACATTGCTCCATTTTCTTATTTTGATTATATCGTATACAACTCATCAATGTATACAAGTGCAGAATTAGAAAACATTATTGAGCACGAAAAGGTACATAGCGATCAGAATCATACTATAGACGTATTAATTTCCAGAGTGTTTTGCCTCCTGTTTTGGTTCAATCCAATTATTTGGCTGTATAAAAAAGCCATTTTACAAAATCTTGAATTTATTGCCGATAACGAAGCCTCTAAAAAAATATCAGACAAAAAAGCGTATCAATACACACTTTTAAAAATAACTACATATGAAAGCTGTGTAGCCATTACCAATCATTTTTATCAATCATTAATCAAAAAACGAATTGTCATGTTAAACAAAAATCAATCAAAAAAGAGAAATTATTGGAAGTATTATGCCATACTTCCGGCACTTGTAGCATTTGTATTTTTATTTCAAATTAAAACTATTGCACAAGAGAAAAAAGAAGCTCAGCAAATTTCTAAAAACCCAACTTCTGTTGACGTTTATAAAATTAAAAAAAGCACGACCGATCAGGAGTTAAAAGAATTTACTGAAAAATTAAAACAAAATCATAATGTAGATGTTGTTATATCTGATATTAAAAGGAATACCAAAAACGAATTAACAGCAATTAAAGTAGAAATCCAAAAAGGAACCGGTGAAGATCAAACCATACAAATTGAAGGAGACAAACCTATTAAAAGCTGTGGAATTGTTATTACAACAGAAAACGGATCTAAAAAAATCAATGTGGTTACCGACGGCGGAATGGATAAACCAATAGTTGTTGGTGATAATCTTATCATAAATGGTAAAAGCAATTCAACTAAGATAAATACAATTTCAACAATTACACCTCCTGTTCCTCCTACTCCGCCTACATTTCCAACAGGTCCAATGCCGCAAGCTCCTGCTCCAGATATGTCAAAAATGCCAAAACCACCAGTTCCTCCATCAAATCCAAAGGATAAAGCAGCCATGAGTAAATTTGAAAAAGAAATGGCTGAATTTGAAAAAAAAATGGAGTCTTTTGAACCGGATATGTCTGCGTACGAAAAACAAGTTGAAGAAATCATGTCTAAACGCGAAGCCCTTTTTGAAAAAGAAATGGAAAAATATGAAGTAGCAATGGATAAATTCAATGCTGACATGGAGAAATATACTGAAGAAATTGAAATAAAATATGGTAAAGATTCGAAAGAGTATGAAGTAAACATGAAACAATTCGAGAAAGACATGAAGCAATTCGAAAAAAACATGAAACTTCATGAAAAAGAAATGAAAGAAATGGAGAAAGAAAGCCAAAAATCTTAAATCGATTATCTAAAACGTAAAAAAGACTTTGCCATTACAGCAAAGTCTTTTTTTATATCTTTGAAAAAAATAATTCACTTATGTATAAAATACTAGCCAAAATAAATAAAATTATTTTACCAAGTTTTACCAAACAAGGTCTCGATATTTCGAAAGCAAAAAAATGGCAAATGGCAATTATTGGTTATCGCTATTTTATCACTATTCGTGCTTTAGATTAAATTACAAATACCGCTCTGAAATTACTCTTAAATGATGATTTTGATGACCTGTAATAATAAACCCAATTGCTCTTACTGAAATAGCTGTATTTGAAGCTCTGCCCATAAATAAAAACTGTTCTTCATTTAGACCCTCAAAAAAACTGATTGTTGCTTTTCTGGTATTTTCATATTCAGCCAATAAACTTTCTATTGAACGAGAATTAGCAAATGCAAATGGCACATAATCATTTTCTTCAAATCCGGGTAAAGGCGTTTGATCTCCCCTACTGATTCTTAAGGCGCGATATGCAAAAATACGCTCCGTGTCTATCATATGCAGTACAATATCTTTGATTGTCCATTTTCCTTCTGCATAACGATATTCTAATTTTTCAGCTGGAATATTTTTTACAAAATTAACCAGCTGAGACAAGCCCTCTATTAAGCCTTGCACTAATGTTTTATCACCAGCAGCTTTAATATAAATCGCATTAAAAATAGAATACTCATTTGTTTGTAAATCTGAAGCTATCATAATTTTAGATTTAAGCAGAGTTTCTACTAGCATTTGTATTTCCGAACAATGAACGGGTTACAATTTTTTCATACACTTTAATCAAATCCTGATCAATTATTTTTTCTTTGTTCAGTTCATTAATTCTTAATAATGCATATTGTTGTATAGTCAACAATGGCAATACGATACGTTCTCTAACTTGAATTGATGCTATACCATCAGGGTAATTTTCCATTAAGGTTTTATGACCTGCAATTTTTAATAAAAGACGTTTTGTTTCTGAGAATTCATCGTAAATAATCTGCCAGAATTCACCAAACTCAGGATCTTTTCTCATGTAAGCTGTTAATGGTAAAAATGATTTTGCCAATGACATCATACTATTTTCCAAAAGGGTCTTAAAAAATAAAGAATTATGATATAAATCGCTCACTTTCTCCCATTGATTAGTCTCTTCAAAATATTTTAGAGCTGATCCTACACCAAAAAATCCTGGTACATTTTGCTTTAATTGACTCCATGAACCCACAAAAGGAATTGCTCTTAAATCGGCAAAATCCAATTGTTCAGATTTGCTTCTTTTAGATGGACGGCTTCCAATATTGGTTTTAGAATAGTATTTTAACGTACTCATCTTCTCCAAATATGGTATAAACTTAGGATGATTTTTAAAGCTTAAATATTTATCATATCCCAAACCTGCCAATTGAGTCAAAATTGCTGTTTCCTCAACAGTCAGTTCATTTTTCTCTTTACTAAAAACCTGATTTGTCACTCCGGCACTTAATAAATTTTCTATATTGTAACGGCAAGAATCTAAAGTTCCAAAATTAGAGCTAATAGTTTGTCCCTGTACTGTAATTTGAATTTCGTTGTTCTCGATTTTAGGCCCTAAGGATGCGTAAAATTTATGCGTTTTTCCACCACCACGAGCAGGCGGACCTCCACGTCCATCAAAGAAAATAGCTTTTATACCATACTTTCTTGAAATTTCGGTAAGCTCAATTTTTGCCTGATAGATGCTCCAGTTTGCCATTAAATAACCACCATCTTTTGTTCCGTCAGAGAAACCAAGCATAATAGTTTGTTTATTATCACGGGATTTCAAATGTGCTGCATATTCAGGATTCGTATATAACTGCTCCATTATTGAATGCGCATTTTGCAAATCATCAACTGATTCGAAAAGTGGAATAATATCAACCGTAGGGTTTTCCCAATTATTTAAGCGAATCATGGCAAAAGTCTCCATTACATTCAATGCACTTTCATTGTTACTAATGATGTAACGATTTGCACCAAATTCACCATTGTTTTCCTGAATCGTTTTGATTGCCTGAACAGACTCTAAAGTCAGTTTGGTAATTTCATTGTCAAAATCTGCAGGATTTAAATCACCTTTAACTTTTGACAGAACAACTAACTTTTCATCCTCGGATAAATCAAAATAATTTTCAGGGAATATTTTTGAATCTGAATTTAAATAATAACTTACAACATCATGAAAAACTGCATTGTGAATTTTACTGTTCTGACGAATATCTAAAGTAGCAAAATGAAACCCAAACAAATTAATTTTAACCAATAATGCTTCTAATTCATCCAGATATAAAGATTGATGCTTTTCTATAATTATATTTCTGATTTTATTTAGCTGAGTTAGCAATTCATCTAAAGTAATATAAATTTCACCTTTAGAATAAAAAACAGACCTATAAAGTTTATATTCAAGTTCAGCCACCAAAGTATCTACACCTGAGAAAGTTAACTTTCTTTTCAGGTTTCGCATTTCAACATAATAACATTTCAAAATTGAAGTACGTAGACGTTCTGCAACTTTTAATGTAATATCTGTAGTTACAAAAGGATTTCCATCACGATCACCTCCCGGCCAGAAACCAAGTTTTATCAACTGATTTTGAATCGCTTCTCCCTGAAGAATATTTTTCTGTAAATAATGAACTATTTCTCCTGCAGTTTCATAAAATACATTTTCCAAATACCAAATCAAACTAACTGCTTCATCATATGGATTTGGCTTTTCATTTTGTATAAATGGAGTTTTTCCCAACTGCGCCAACAACTGTTTTATTTTCAATAAATCGTTTTGCCTGATTGCCTCAGTTAAATCATTTATAATACCAAGAACAGGCCCAGGATAAAATTGTGTAGGATGAGCAGTTAAAACAGTTCTAACGTTGAAATTTTCAAGAAACTCAATCAATTCATCGTCTTTTTCTTTTGCATCTGATTTTTCCTTAATATCACGAAGCGAACCTCGCCCTTCCATGTTATTCACCACTGGAAAAGCAGCATCTTCAATTGCATCAAACAATACAATCTGACGTTCGATATACTGTATAAATCGAAACATTAAATCTATCTTTTCTGTCTCTGAAGCGTTATTCAAAAATTTATTTGAAAAAAAGTCAAAAATCTCCTTAGGAGTTTCCTGTTTTTTAAAGCCTGTTTCGCAGGTTTCTGTAAACAAAGGAAGCAAAACCCCTGTATTATCAATAGAATCAAAAGGTAATGTTATAAAAACACTATTATAAATATGGTATTTAGAGAGAACATCCTGATTAAAACGCTCTATTTTAGGTAACGTGTACATAATCCTTTTATAGTTGATTGGTTATTTAGTCATAAAAAAACCCCAAGAAAACTTGAGGTTATATTTTTTAATATAGCATTCAAGAAAATATTACATATTTTTAAAAATAGTATGCATCAAACGCTTCTTATCGTTAATACTTTCTTCTAATGAAATCATTGTTTCAGTTCTGTAAACTCCTTCGATATCATCAATCATAAAGATAACTTCTTTTGCATGTTTAGTGTCTTTCGCTCTAATTTTGCAAAAAATATTAAATTTTCCTGTAGTTACTGAAGCTACAGTTACGAAAGGAATTTGATTAATTCGCTCTAATACAAATTTTGTTTGAGATGTATTATTAAGAAACACCCCTACATACGCAATAAATGAATACCCTAATTTATCATAATCTAAGGCTAATGAAGATCCCATGATTATCCCGGCATCTTCCATTTTTTTTACTCTAACATGTACAGTTCCGGCAGAAATCAACAATTTTTTTGCAATGTCAGTAAACGGAACTCTCGTGTTATCTATTAACATATCTAAAATCTGGTGATCTACTTCATCTAAACGAAATTTACTCATAATTCTTTAATTAATATTACTAATTTGTATTACAAAGTATAAAAATATATATAAAAAACAAGAAATTCACATAAAATTTAACTTTTTATCAATCCGTTAACAAATTTAACGTTTTTATTTAAATAAAAATTTGCTTTTTGATCAGTCTTCGGAAAATTGGTAAAATCATCTGAGTACGCAGCGCCTTTTGCATCGTAGACATAATGTCCAAAATAATTTTCTAACTCCCCTACTTCAACTATATAAGCATTAAATTGAATCTTGCTGTCAATTAATTCCTCTTTGTATTGAGCGACAAAATTCGTAATAATTTCGATACCATCATAATTTATTTTGATATTTTTATACATAAAATCATAAAAAACCACTTTATTTTGTGAAATATTCAAATAATCAACAATCCTATTATTAACTATATCGTTTTCGAAAAGCACTTTAAAACCTGCAATTAGCGAAAAGAAGATAAACTTTCTGGTAACTTCTCTCTGGTAATCATTTTGAAAATGACCAGCTTCGAACAAAATTGTCGGTACACCTAAATACTGAAAAGTATCTCCTATACAATTAATATTAAACGAATCATCGAAACGTCCTACCTGTCCGGGTATGTATTTCTGCAGTTCATCATTAATCGCAGCAATTAAATTAATTGCCTTTAATCTATTCT
Source organism: Flavobacterium salmonis (assembly GCF_903819435.1). Lineage (GTDB taxonomy): Bacteria > Bacteroidota > Bacteroidia > Flavobacteriales > Flavobacteriaceae > Flavobacterium > Flavobacterium chungangense. Next base: position 86,784 of record NZ_CAIJDP010000089.1, read on the forward strand.
CATTAATTTCCCGTTCTTCATTATAAGAAGGAGCTAAAAATGAAACAGTAGCTGGTTTTCCTGTTTCGCCAGCTCCAAAAATAGTGCGCTGATCATGTAGATTAAAACAAAAATGAGGGTTAAATCCTTCGAAAACCTCTCTTAAAACTCTGCTTTCCGGTTGTGTCAGATTTTGCGAATCTCTATTCAAGTCAATTTCATTTGCATTGGCACGAGTATACAATTCTGCTCCGTCAGGATTCAGTATCGGTATGCACAAAAAAGTAAAAGATGAAAGCATATTTTCAGCAAACTCAGAACCACTATTCAAAACATTAATAAAATCAAACAATGCTTTAGTGGTTGTACTTTCATTTCCATGCATTTGAGACCACAAATAAATTCGCGTTTCTCCTGAACCAATTTCATAACTATATATAGATTTACCTAAAACTGATTCCCCAACAACCTTAACCTGATTGTTTGTATTTATTCTTTCTAATATCGGTCGAATATGTTCTACTGTCAGGTAACGACCTTCAATAGACTGCTCTTTGTATTGGTTAAATAATTCTTCTAAATTCATTGTCTTTCTAATTAGTTCACAAAAGTAAATATCTTTATTTTTACAATTGTAAATCGTTTAAAATTTTAATAATTTAATATTGTAAACAACTTCTTTAAGCCCTTATCAATTATCTCTATAGCTCAGACGCACTAATACAAATTATTAGTAAAAAACAAATAAAATATTTAATTTTCAGTAATTTAATACAATTTATTTATTATTTTAATTTAACAAAAAAGGAGTCGTTTATTAAATTTACAAATGTAAAATTGCATTATATAATCTTTTGTTTACATTTGTGACTATGCAATTTTAAAACAAAAATTTACAATGGTAAACATAGAGGAATTTGTAAAAAGACTTGAAATTGTTATGGATTATTATAGTTTAAACGCTTCGGCTTTTGCAGATAAAATTGGGGTTCAGCGTTCAAGTATGTCTCATCTTTTATCAGGACGAAACAAACCCAGTCTGGATTTTGTAATGAAAGTTTTAGAAGTTTTTCCTGATGTAGACTTATATTGGATTTTGACAGGAAGAGGGAATTTTCCAAAAAATCATGATGAAGATTCTTCAGAAATTTCAAGATCTTCACCTCCTATTTTATCAGATGAAACTTCTTTTTCTACAAACGAATCAAATAATAAAAAAAACACAGTACAAAGTTCATCAGGAGCAAAATATTCAGGTTTTAATCTGGATGATAGTGAAATTGAAAAAATTGTGCTTTTTTATAAAAATGGAACATTTAAAGCCTATTCTACTTAAATCAAATAATTTTCATTTACGTAATTCTCTTCTACTTGAAAAAAAATTCTATTATAATCGAAATCCATTTTTAGGAATCTTACCCAAAACTCCTTCGTAATGTCTTTTCAAAATTTTTAAATCTTCCTCGTAATTGCCGGTTGGAAAAAATGGTTTGCCCAAATTAACTTCTTTTTTACCCCAATCAAAAGCTACAGGAATAATTGGTACTTTAACTTTAAGCGCAATATAATAAAAACCACTTCTGATTTCCGAAACTTTTTTACGTGTTCCTTCAGGAGCAACCGCTAAACGAAAAATTTCTTTCCTCTCAAAAATAGACGCAATTGCATCAACTTTATTCAAGCCACCGGATCTGTCTAATGGCTCACCTCCTACACTTCTAAAATAATAACCAAACGGAAATTTAAATAATTCTTTCTTTCCTACCCAGTTCATTTCTAAACCTGATATCCCTCTTGTAAAAATTCCTAAATAAAAATCATGATTACTTGTATGCGGCATTACCATCATCACGCATTTTTTCACTTCAGCATTCTCAATCCCAACTATCTTCCAGCCCATTAGCTTAAAAAATAGAAATTTATACAACTGTTTTTTCATTAAATTCCATATTTCGCACAAAATAAAAAAATATAATGCTAAATTTGGGTAAAAGCATAAAAAATGATTCAAAAAATATTTAGTTATTTAATACCAATTAAAGTATTCAAAAAAAAATCGAGTCGCAGTAAGACGATTGAAGTAACCTGGAATAATGGAGAGTTAGTTTTAGATTCAGAAAACACAAATTACTCATATGGCAGTTTACAACGTATATTAAGATATGGATTAAGAAATATTGGTTTTAAAACTATTCAGAAAATGAATCATATTTTGGTTTTAGGAGTTGCGGGAGGAAGTGTCATAAAAACTCTTGTTGATGAAATTGAATTTAAAGGCAAAATAACAGGAGTAGAAATCGATTCTGATATGATTCAGATTGCAAATGAATATTTTAACCTTTCTGAAATTAAACAATTAGAAATTATTATTGATGATGCTTTTGAATTTGTTTTGAAAACCAAAAACCAATACGATCTAATTATCATTGATATTTTTGAAGACACTAATATGCCAAATTTTTTATTTGAACGTTTTTTTAGCGAAAGAATCTGTTCCATATTAAAAGATCAGGGATTTGTTCTTTTTAATACCATGATCCTTAATGAAAAAGATAATGTTAGAAATCGTAAATACATTTCAGAAATTAATACTAAATTATACATTACTAAAATGCTACCTCGGGTAGAGCATCATAATGAATTGATTATTATTGAAAAAGTTGCTTAATCTATTATGAAACCTCTTTCTTCTATATTAAAAAGTATTCCACCATCAAAAGTTATTGATTCAGATATTGATCATTCAAAATATATAACTTTAGATTTATCTATAAACAACCAGGATTTAGCGGGAAACAAAACCGGAAATTCTGCTGATTTTGAAGAATATATCACTCATTATTTAAAAAAAAATAATGCCGAAGTAGCTTTTGGCGGTTATATTGAAGGACGGACTTTGTATCAACGAAGTTCTATTTTTAAAAATGATTTAATTTCTGAACGTAATATCCATATTGGTCTTGATTTATGGATAAAAGCAGGGACTTCTGTTTTAGCCGCTCTTGATGGGAAAATCCATAGTTTCAAAAACAATGTTGGTTTAGGCGACTATGGTCCAACCATAATTTTGGAACATGAAATTGAAAATCAAAAATTTTATACTTTATACGGGCATTTATCGTTAGAAAGTATAGAAGGGATTAGCATTGGTGATTTTTTTAAAAAAGGAGAATATCTGGCTAGCATCGGGAATTCAGAAGTAAATGGCGATTATGCCCCACACTTACATTTCCAAATTATTAAAAATATAGAAAACTATTGGGGTGATTACCCTGGTGTATGTAACACAAAAGACTTAAATTTCTATATAGAAAACTGCCCGGATCCCAATTTATTATTAAAAATAACATAAATAATTATGAAGAAAGCAGGATTGATTATATGTTTGTTACTGTTAATAGGCTGTAAATCTAAAACAGTCAGCAGAAGTACTGAAGATCTAAAAATTAAAAAAGTTTTAGAAGCCGAAATAAATTCAAATCAGCAAAATAAGGCCTATTCATTAGGAAAAAGAGTTCTTGAAACATGCAATACATCAAAGTTTAAGCCTTTTAATGAAACTGAAGTAACTAAATCAGTTATGGAGAACACGACTGAAGAACGCCTGACCAAAACCTGTTTGAGATTTCGCCAATATTATGGAAGTTTTGTAGATTTAAAACTAGACGGAGTTTACAAAACCAAAGAGGAGACTATTTACCGCTATCGTGCTTTGTATACAAAAAAGGTAGCCAATAAGGAACTTAGGATTTTTGTAAATGAAGAAAATTTGATTTCTGCCATAAAATCAATGGATTGGGATGAGAAATTTGATGCTAAAAATAATTAAACAAATAACTTGATACACTTATGACTTTAAAATTATCCTTCTTTTCGTTTCTTTTGATTTCATTTTTTGCAAGCGCCCAGCAAACTATAAGTATAAAAGGCTCAAAACCATTTCCTGCAACTGAAAATTATACTTTTATTTGTGAAAAATATATTCTTACCGGAGAAATAGATGTGCAGATTGCAAAAACTGACAAAGGAGGGATTTTAAAACTTACAATTGCTACTGCAAATGATAAAACGAGAATTTCAGGAGGTGTATATGTTGATTTAGCCAATGCTGATGTAATTGCATGTGTAGACAAAAATATTAAGGAAACTGAAGAAGGAAAAACAACTTCTTATTATTATTTTACCCCAGCTGAATTTTTAAAACTAAAGAAAACAGATATAAAAGCAATTAGATTTATACTTACAGGGAATTCAAACACTTTTGGAAATCAGACAGGTTATTTCACAGCTATAAGCAGAAAAAATTATTTTTCGACTGCTTTTGACAAATCCAAAAAAACTTTTGATACTGCTGCAGCAATTAGTATTCTATAAAGTTTATTTAACCAAAAATAATCTTACTTTTATAGTCTAATTTTGTTAAAATGAATTCAAACGAAAATTTAATTTCTAAATTTTATACTGCATTTGCAAATGCAGATGCTAAAACAATGTGCGAATGTTATCATCCTAAAGTTCACTTTGTAGACCCTGCTTTTGGCCTTTTAAAGGAAAAACAGGTTTCTAAAATGTGGGAAATGCTAATTTCAAAAAGCAAAGGAGATATCAAAATTGAATTTTCAAATATAAAAGCAGATGAATTTTCAGGATCTGCCCGTTGGGTTGCTACTTATAATTTTAGTAAAACGAATAGAAAAGTAATCAATCGAATTTCTGCTGAATTTCTTTTTCAGGATGGACTAATCATAAAACATACAGATAATTTTGATGTTTGGAAATGGGCAAAGCAAGCTTTCGGAATTACCGGTTATTTATTAGGATGGACCGGTTTTTTTCAAAATAAAATAAAAGAACAAGCATTGCTATCGCTTAAAAAGTTCCAACAGACTAATACCTAGAGAATATATTTTTATAAAAAAATCCCACCTGTTATGGTGGGATTTTTTGTCTCTATATTAATGCTCTAAACTTTCTAACTCCTTTGGATCGTGTTTATATTTAAACAAAATTGCAAAAGCTATTGCAATAACAAACGCATAAGCCGCAAATGAAAACCATACATTTGGCCATTGTATTTTATTTCCAATGGTAAAATAACTTACTGTTCGTCCTGCCAGCTCACCACCAATTATAGCTCCTATACCATTAGTCATTAACATAAAAAGCCCCTGAGCACTGGATCTGATTTTGCTGTCTGTTTGTTTTTCAACAAATAGTGATCCTGAAATATTAAAAAAGTCAAATGCCATTCCGTATACTATCATTGATAATATGAGAAAAATAACTCCTGAACCTGGATTCCCTATTCCAAATAATGCAAAACGTAAAACCCATGCAATCATACTAAAAATCATCACTTGTTTAATTCCGAAGCGCTTTAAGAAAAATGGAATCGTTAAAATAAACAGCGTTTCTGAAATTTGCGATAGCGAAATAATAAAAACAGAATGTTCTACTCCAAAAGTCCCCTGATATTCCGGATTAGAGCCAAAATCCCTTATGAAGGTATCACCAAACATATTCGTAATTTGTAATGCAGCACCGAGTAACATAGCAAAGACAAAGAATATTGCCATTTTCTTTTGTTTAAAAAGTACAAAACTATCTAAGCCAAATTTACTTGTCAGCGACTGATTACTATTTTTGTTTTCTGCAGGAACATCGGGTAACGTAAAACAAAAAAGACCTGTAATAATCATAGATACCGAGGCAAAAACAAATTGAAGCGTATTCGATTTCCAATCCGTTAAATCAGTTATCCACATGGCTATTACAAAACCTACAGTTCCCCATACACGAATTGGGGTAAAAGTTTTTTGAACATCAAAATTGAATTTATTTAAAACGGCATAACTTACAGAATTGTTTAACGCTATAGTTGGCATATAAAAACAACTTGTTGCAAAAATAATCCAGTACATTTCTGTTGAATTGGTTGCTCTGGTTGCAAAATATATGGCAACTCCGGCAATAATATGTGAAATTCCCAATACTTTTTGTGCACTGAGATATTTATCTGCAATAATACCAAGTAAAGCCGGCATAAATAAACTTGCCCAGCCCATTGAACCATATGTTCTGCCAATAGACAAACCAATACTACTTCCTTCTAAAGGACCAAAAACCTGCCCCATATATCCCCCTAATGAAATCAACCATATTCCCCATACAAAAAACTGGAAAAAATTCATGATTGTAAGCCTTAGTTTTATACTCATAATAGTATTTGTCTTTAAATGATTAAGCGGTAAAACTACTATTAAAAATGAAATCTACAAAGAATTAAACTTTTTTAACAACTTCATTTACTAATTCTAAAACTGCGGTAAATTGTTCTTCCTTATTTAGGTAAGAATTATCAATTTCTATTGCATCTTCAGCAATTACCAATGGAGAATCTTCACGGTGTGTATCTATATAATCTCTTTCGACAACGTTTTTTAAAACCTCGTCATAAGATACTTTATCACCTTTTTGTTGTAGTTCATCAAAACGTCTTTGTGCACGGGTTTCTGCACTAGCTGTCATGAAAATTTTGAGTTCTGCAGCAGGGAAAACTACAGTTCCAATATCCCTTCCGTCCATGACGATAGCTTTATTAGTTCCCATTTCCTTTTGTTGTTCTACTAATTTAGAACGAACTTCAGAAACTTCTGCAACTTTACTCACAAAACTGGAAACTTCTATAGTACGGATTTGTTTTTCAACATTTTCACCATTCAGATACATTTCTGCAAAACCTAAATCAGAATTGTATTTAAACTCCAATTGAATTTTAGGAAGTGAATCAATTAAAGCTTTTTTATCAAAAAAATCGGCTTTAATAAAATTATTATTCATTGCAAAAAAAGCAACCGCCCGGTACATTGCTCCAGTATCTACATAAACATAAGCAAGTTCCTTAGCTAATTGTTTTGCTAAAGTGCTTTTCCCGGTTGATGAAAAGCCATCAATAGCAATGGTAATATTTCTCAAAGTGGTGGTTTTAAATTATGGAGTTTTATTAATTTTAATAATAAATATCTAAAAGTATGTTTGATTTTGAAGAATCAATAATTTTTTCAATTCTTTTAAAAAATTGCTCATTCACCATTGGGCAACCATGGCTGCGGCTGATGTAACGATCTTGTTCTTCGTATGGCACCGCCGAATAATAATGCAGAACAATAGCTCTCTTGAATGCATTACTATTGGTTTCATCCAGACCAGAGAGTCGATATGCTTTTCCGAAAATTCCATTATAATTATTTCCAATAGAATATCTTCCCAGCGAAGTGCAATTTGAATTTGGCACATTGCTAAATTTTAAGTTGCCTATAATTCCGGTTTCAGAACCACATCCATGGGCAACAAGCCCCTGATCTAAAATTTTATTGTTCTGTAAATCATAAACAAAAAAACGATTTTTCCCGGATGGAATTCTCATATCAATAAAAAATGCAATTTTAGAGTTGTATTTAGAACTGGCATTCAACATTGATTTCATTTCATCAATTCTAAAATTAATTCTTTCAATTTCCAGACTATTAGGTTCATCTTTAAAAAAAGGTTTAGCGCTGATAAATAAACCAGAAATAATTACAATTAAAATTAAATTAAATATTTTCATATAAAATTATTATTGAAGATTAATATTTAAACCAAAAAGACTTGTATTTGCTGCTAACGTGTATTTAGAATACGAATAATTAAATTTTAATCGATTCATTTTTAATCCAAAACCTAACGAAACCCCTGAGAAATTACGTTGTTCTTCAATTCTTAATTCTTCAGCTCTTCGAAAATTGTATCCTAATCGAATGTTGAATGCTTTTTTAGGAAAAAGTTCTATTCCAAAAACCACATGTCTCAAAGCATTATTTACGAATGAAACCTTATCTTCCTGCGTTGAACCATCTATATTGCCTTCTCCTCTCACAGGGTTCGAAAAAGAGATGTTCCATTGTTGCAAATTTTCTAAAGAAAGATGCCATCTGATTGGCACGTGATCCAATTCCTGAGAAACCCCTGCGATAATCTCAAGCGGTAATTTTTCCTTAATCCCTGAATAAGTCGTAAACTGAGTCCCAATATTACGAATTGACAAAGCCCAATTTACATCATTCTTCTCATCAATGAACAAAAAACCTAAATCTAACGCACCACCAATAGAATTATAACTCTCTAAAGTTGATGTGATTAATTTTGCATTTGCACCAATATGTATGTCTGTATATGGAATATTATATGCATAACCTACTGCAAGAGCTCCCTCACTTCCTGTAAAATCTGAAGTAGCCTGGCCATTTTCATCATATCCCTCAAAAGTACCATAATTTATGTAGCTTATACCCGCATAAAATGTTTGCAAATGCCTGTCGTACGTATAGGCATACGAAGCTGTTCCGTAAGTTGCTTCACCATAATAATTACCATAATTCATTGCTAAATGATTATCCATATCTGCATTTAATGTTGCCGGGTTAAACATTACCTGATTTACATCTTCATCATAAATGGTAATTGCTTTTCCGCCCAATGCTGCCTGTCTTGGCGAACTTGTCAAATTTAAAAACTGATAAGCATACCTCCCGCCTATTTGTCCATAAGAGAAGGAAACATTTAAAAACAAAAAAAACAGAGTAATTTTTTTCAACATGTATGTTAAGGGCTTAATCTGCATTAGAACGTAAATATGAAGATAAAATTATAATTCTGAAACATTTATATTTTAAAATATAACTCAAAATCTACATATATTTTGTTAACTGCAGCAAAAGTACAAAAAAACAAATTGCAATAACAACTTAATTATGAAACATTTATGGCTTTAAATTCTTTTTAAACAGTAGGATTACAATATCAATTTCTCAATATCATTATAATGTACTTTTTGAATAATAGTACCATTTTGAATAACAACAATACTTGGATTAGACCTTTCAATTGTTTTTAAAGCGATTGCATCACAAAAGTAAAAATCAACGTTTAAGCCATATTGTTTTTTAGTTTTTGCAATTATTTCATCAGTTGATGCAGTCATTGCAATTACTTTATATCCTTTAGATTTGGCTTCGACATTTAATTTTTCTAAGTTTTTCATGCCATCAGGATTAGACAATGCCAAATCATATGTTACAAAAACCAGTAATTTTGGCTCTTTCAGCAATTCTTCTTTATAATCAGAACCCTCTTTGGTCATTGTAAAATCATGAATAGGTGGTACGTAACCTTCTGTTATTACTTTATCTTTTCGGTCAACAAATATTGCCCCTTCAGGGATGTTCATTAAATCTTTTTCGGTGAATTCCTTATCAACACCGTTTACTTTATAGATAAAAATCATTTCAACTACAGATTTTGGGGCACCCTCCGGAATTTCCATTCCTTTTTCGATGTTTGTTCCTACTTTATAAGGTCGGAAATCTTTTATTGGATTATGATTTAAAACCCATACAGCCATAAATGCACATAAAACGACACTTAAATAAACTGCAAAATTGGTTTTTGGAGTTGCAAATAGTGGTTTTATTAATTTCTGATTGAAGAATAAAATCAGAATAAAGAATAACAAAACAACATCTTTGGTAAATGATTCCCAAGGAGTTAAATGCAAGGCATCACCAAAACAACCACAATCTTTAACTACATCAAAGTAAGCAGAATAAAAAGTTAAGAAAGTAAAGAAAATTATTAAAAGTAGTAAACTCCAGATTGTAGTTTTTGTTTTATAACCAACTAATAACATTACACCCAAAACAACTTCAAAAATCACCAAAAAGATTGCTAACCCTAAAGCAAGAGGCGTTAAAAAGGGCATGTTAAAAACCGGCTCGCTAAAATACTCGGCTAATTTATAAGAGAAACCAACCGGATCATTCAGTTTAATTAATCCAGAGATGATAAAAAGTACGCCGACAAATATTCTTGAGAATTGAGTAATGAAATTTTTCATAATTTAAAGTAGGTATATCTATATCCAAATGAATCTGGATTGGATTTATTTGAGGTTTTTATTTTTTAATTGGGTTTAAAATCAATGCAAAAACAGCATAATTGATCATATCCTGATAATTAGCATCAATACCTTCAGAAACCAAAGTTTTGCCTTTATTATCTTCAATTTGTTTTACGCGAAGTAGTTTTTGAAGAATCAAATCAGTCAGTGAGCTTACACGCATTTCACGCCAAGCCTCACCGTAATCATGATTTTTGGCTTCCATTAATTCTTTTGTCAATTTAATTTTAGCATCATATAATTCCGTTGCCTTGTCAATATCCAGATCTGGTTGTTCTACAACTCCCAATTCTAACTGAATTAAGGCCATTATCGAATAATTAATAATTCCGATGAATTCTCCTTTTTCGTCTTCATCAACTTTACGGATTTCGTTTTCCTGTAAACTTCTGATTCTTTGTGCTTTTATAAAAATTTGATCCGTCAGTGATGGCAGTCTTAAAATTCTCCATGCACTACCATAATCTTTCATTTTATTAATAAATAAGGTACGGCAAACCGTAATTACATTATCAAATTCTAAGGAAGTATTCTTCATTTATTGCTGTATATTTGCTAAAATTTGTTCAAAAATAAGGATTAAATTAAATAGTTTCAAGTTTCAGGTTTTCTTTGTTTCAAGTTTTTTCTAAACAAATTGTTAATCGTGCAACCTGAAGCTTAAAACCTGAAACAAATAAAAATAAAAAGAAAATGTTTATTAACTGCAAAAGCCGTTTGATTGATTTAACAATTCCTAAAGTAATGGGGATTTTAAATATAACTCCTAATTCATTTTTTGATGGAGGAAAATATAAAAATGAAGACGACATTATATCGCAAACAGATAAGATGCTTTCTGAAGGCGCAACATTTATAGATATTGGCGCTTACTCCAGCAAACCAAGTGCAGAATTTGTTTCGGAACAAGAAGAAATAGAAAGGATTGTACCTGCAATTAGACTAATTTTAAAACATTTTCCTGATACTTTATTATCAATAGATACATTTAGATCTGAAGTCGCTAAAGCCAGTATAGAAAGTGGTGCGGCAATTATAAATGACATTGCAGCTGGAGAATTAGACGATAAAATGTTTGAGGTTATTTCGCATTATAACGTTCCGTACATTATGATGCACATGCGTGGAAATCCACAAACCATGCAAACTTTTACACAATATGATGACATTGTAAAAGAAATACTTTTCTATTTTTCTGAAAAAGTAAAAAAGGCCCGAAGTTTAGGGATTAACGATTTAATTTTGGATCCCGGTTTTGGTTTTGCTAAGACAACAGATCAAAATTATGAAGTTTTGCAGAAAATGGAACTTTTCAATTTGCTCGAATTACCTGTATTAGCAGGAGTTTCAAGAAAATCAATGATTTATAAAACACTTGATATTACACCACAGGAAGCCTTAAACGGAACAACTTTTCTAAATACAATTGCTTTGACAAAAGGAGCAAAAATTCTTCGGGTTCATGATGTTAAAGAAGCAATGGAATGTGTTACTTTGTTTACTAAAATGAGTTAAATTATTATGAAATACTTCTGTTTAATTTTTATCTGTGTCCTTTTTTCATGTGAAGAAAAAAAGGATGTTTTATTACCACAATCAAATGTTTCAATTGTAAAAGATGTTCAGGACCATTCGCCAATTTATATTTTCTTTAAAATTGAAGGGAAAGATACTTTAGCAGAAGTAAACCGAAAAAACAGCATAATTTCAACTAACTGGATTTTCAATATTGACAAACGTCTGCCTTTAAAATTAGTAATTCCTGAAATTATAAAATTACAGGAAAAGAAACGCAAAGATAGTGCACACAAAAACGAAAAAGCCGAGAATTATTATTCTTATGCCGATTCTGTTGGAAAGAATTTAGCTTTTTTACCTTTCACGAAAGTGTATTATAAAATGAATAAGCCTAAATTTGGCATCTTGATTTATTTCACAAAAAAAAATTCAATATTGGTTAATGGGATTTCCGTTGAAAAATCCAATTTACAAAATTATTTAACTAATCTTGATAGTGATAAACCTAACAAATTCATGTTTTCATTTAGTACAAATATGAGTTTCGAAAATTATATTCAAAACAGAATATTAATTACTAGCTTAAAATTACCGGATTATAATTTAGTAAATGAGGAGTTTATATTTTAAATTAAATTCTAATAACCCCAACTTTTGCAGCTGTTTCTCTTGCCTGCGGAATTAGTGATTTTAAATTAGCAATTCTGGTTGCATCAGACGGGTGAGTGCTTAAAAACTCAGGAGTTCCGGAGCCTCCCGATTTAGCAGACATTCTTGTCCAAAACGCAATTGAATCATCAGGATTATACCCGGCAATCGCCATAAGTGTTAGACCAATTTTGTCGGCCTCACTTTCGTTACTTCTGCTAAAAGGCAGCATCACTCCTACTTCTGATCCTAATCCATAATATTTTTGCCACATTTCCTGATTTTCAGCACTTTGATTTCCAGTAGCCACTGCAACTCCTACTGCTCCTAATTGCTGTAATTGAGCAGCACTCATTCTTTGAGCACCGTGATTTGCCAATGCATGTGAAACTTCATGTCCCATAACAGTAGCTAAACCTGACTCATTTTGTGTAATAGGCAAAATACCCGAATAAACTACAATTTTACCGCCGGGTAAACACCAGGCATTAACTTCTTTGTTTTCTACTAACTTATATTCCCATTGATAATCTTTCAGGTATTGTGTTTGTCCTAAATAAGTTAGGTACTTTTCTGCTGCAGCTTTTATTCTTGCTCCAACAGCACTCACTTTTTGGGCATCTGCAGTTCCCGTAATTACTTTATTTTCTTTTAAAAAGGTATTATATTGTTGAAAAGATGAAGGGAATAGTTCGCTATTGGAAACAAAATTAAGATCCTTTTTTCCTGTAATTGGATTTGTTGCACAGGAAAAAACTATAAACAATGCAGCTAAGATGAATAGTTTTTTTGTCATGATTTCATTAATTTTTGATTACTGTAAATTTATTCTAATACTAACTTTTTTCCTTATAGAATTTATTTAAAAAGTACTATAATTTTAATTTTAAATACAGTTTAAAGTTTTTTTTGACTGAATTATACTGCCTAAATTATTTAACTAATTTAGGCGTTTTTTTTACATAAAATAAAGATTATCAACACTTTTTACCTTATTTTTATATGCTTTATGAAAATTTTCAAAGAACAAATAAACAACAGATATTCAGTACTTTAATTTTATTTTTTCAATTAATTTTAATGGTTATTAACTTTAAATATTTCTTTTTATTACTCTTTTCAGTGATGTCAGTCTGTTTGTCTGCACAAATCGATGGTCATAATAAAAAACAATTTTCTGTTGTAAAAAAATCTCCCGAAGCCGAGGAAAAAACCGTTACAGCCCTCTATAAATTATACAATAGCGGAGATGAAAAAAAAGCGCTCAAAAACACCAAAACTTTTTTAAAAAATGCAACGTATCCCACAAATATATCCAGTGCTATTTTATTACAAGCTTATTATTATAACAAAAGAGATCTTTTAGATTCAGCAAACTACTATACCAATCAGGCACTAAAATACAGTAACAAAATAACCAATGATTCTTTAAAAAACAGACTTCTTTGTTTAGGATACAATTTGTTGGGATTAAATTATAAAAAGCAAGGATTGTTTGATCTAAGCAAAAAATGGCATTTAAAAGGGCTTGACGTTTCTCAAAAATACAAAGAAACCAATTTATACTATACCAACTTACATGGTCTAGCCACTTGTTATAAAGCATTAAGAGATAACAAAAATGCTCTAAAATTATATAAAGAATGTTTAGACTATAAAAAAGATGAAGAAATAACCCTAGGAAGTTATATAAATATTGGTGATATCTATTCTGACTTAGAAGAATATGAAAAAGCCAATTATTATTATAATAAAGGAAAACAACTCAGCGAAAAAACAAATAATAAGCAAGCCGAAGCCTCAATTACCCTTAGTATTGGTGTAAATTATCAATTACAGCAAAAAACAGATGATGCCATCAAAGCTTATAATGAAGTTATATCTATTACTGATAAAAATGAATTAAACCGATTCGGTTTAATTGCCCGTGAAAATATTGGAGACACCTACATTGATTTAAAAAAATACAAGGAAGCAAAAGACGTTTTTTCGCATGCTCTTCAAAAAGCCATCCATTTTGGTTATTTAGATAATCAGGCCTATTGTTATGATGAGCTTAAAAAAATTGCTGTTTTACAGGAAGATTATAAAAGTGCTTTCGATTATCTGACTAAATCAACCAAAGTAAAGGATTCGATAAGTAAAATTGAGCAAGCAAAGGAGATCAAAGAGCTCGAGATTAAATACAAAACAGCTCAAAGGGAAAAAGAAATACGTTTTTTACAACTTGATAATACAACCAAGAAATTAAAACTCGAAAAACAGGAAGAAGCTATTGAGAACATGAATCTTCAGGAAGAAATTTCTCAAAAGATAACTGAAAATACTATACTTTTTTTTCAAAATTCATCTCAAAAAAAACTAAGCGAAATATCTCTGTTAAAAAAAGACCAACAGCTAAAATCACTTCAAATTAAACAGGAAAAAGAAACCAAATTGTTAACTGTTTTTGGATTTCTTATTGTCTTGATTCCTATTATTGGCTTATTGCTGCAATATTATAAACGACTTAAAACGCAACGATTATTAAATATTCAGCAGGCTGAGATAAGTAGTCAAAATATCAATAATCTCCTGAAAGATCAGGAATTAAAATTGATAAAGGCAGCTATTAGCGGGCAGGATAAAGAAAGACAACGTATTTCACAGGAATTACACGACAGCATTGGCGGTAATCTTGCTGCCATAAAACTTCAATTGAATCATTTAGTAATTTCAAATTCTCCAAAAATTAAAAATCTTACTGCCTTATTAGATGAAACTTACCAGCAGGTCAGAAATTTATCGCATACATTGATTCCCAAGAAATTTACACATCACAAATTTTGCGAAGTTTTAGAATCCTATTTTAATAATATTGGTGAAGCCAGTAATATCAAAACGGATTTTACAGTATACCCGAAAAAAGAAATTGATGCTTTAAATGAAGAAATACAGATCGAGATTTTTAAGATAATTCAGGAACTTCTGACCAATACCATAAAACATGCAAAAGCTTCAAAAATTGACTTACAGCTCAACCTTATTGAAAATGTCCTGAATATTTTATTTGAAGATAACGGTATTGGATTTAATCCGGAAAATTACAAGCCCGGCATTGGATTTATAAATTTAGAAAACCGAATAGCTAAATTAAATGGCTCTTTTGTATTAGACTCTAAACCTAAAAGAGGTACGATTGCCAATATTGAAATTCCTGTTTTATTAATATCAAACACGGAGAATGATATCACAAAAGGAATTAACGTAAAAAAACAACTTGATAATCTAACCAAATTATAACCCCAAATTATTGAATTAATGGAAAAATTAAAACTTATTATTGCTGATGACCATACGATGTTCCTGCAAGGAATTGTATCACTAATTGAACATGAATCGGGGATAAAAATAATTGGCAAAGCGGTAAATGGCATTGAAGTTTTGAATATTTTAAAAATTCAAAATGCAGATATGGTAATTCTGGATATCAGTATGCCAGAAATGGACGGAATTGAATTAAGCAAAATATTAAAAAAAGAATATCCTTTTATAAAAATTATAATTGTGAGTACACACAGTAACGCTAAAATAATTTCAAGATTAATCAGAATTGGTGTAAATGGTTATTTATTGAAAAATGCTGAAAAGGCAGAATTATTAGAAGCAATTTACAGTGTTGCTGATGGCAAAAATTATTTTTCTAAAGAAGTAGAAGAGCAATATTTGAATAACAGCCAAAAAATAGAAAAACAAATCTCTACTATTACTGAACTAAGTTCTAGAGAGAAAGAGATTTTAGTTTTGATTGCGCAAGAATATAATACAGCCGAAATTGCCGAAAAAACCTTTATCAGTTTTAACACAGTTAATACGCATCGACGTAATTTATTATCCAAGCTGAATGCCAAAAATACGGCTGGACTTGTAAAATATGCAGTCGAAAACGGATTAGTTGATTGATTATAGCTAGTAATAAAACCTTTATTATATGCTTTTACACTCCTTCATAATCCTCGGTTTTTTGCAATAAAATTCCTGACCAGGACTCAGTTTTAAGTGCATCGGCAATATTTTTAGAAATAACTATAAATCCTGGACCATATAATGTGCGAAAAAAAGTTAAATCACGTACTTTCAGCTCATCTATAACAATCGCACCAGTAAAATATGGTTCTCCAAATCTAAGGCGATATTCTGAACCTTCAAGTTTTTCTGCATCAATACAACCAATAACATTTACTGCGGAATACCCAAACACATCTTGTCCAGAAACATTGTTATGCAGTACAACAGGATAAGTATCCATATTATCAACACCGAGAGTAACCAAAGAAGCTATTAATCGATTAGACATTATCGGTACAGTGGTATCAAAAAAATCTGGAAAATTATTGCCATGCTTAGAATCAATCATTAAGCTTTGAGGTTTCAACGGTGCCGCAAACTTATGACCGGCTATCCAGCTCAGCACTCCTGTTTCTGAAGTATGGCCAACAAGCTGTACCATATTCTGTTGTTCAAAAAGATTTTGTCTTAGGAAATAAAACATATTGTATTATTGTGATAACCATTAGAATTAAAAAGGGTTATTCCAAAATATTTCAGAATAACCCTTTATTTTTGGGTAGTGTCTTATTTTGAATTGAAAAAAATCATTACAAAGCGTTCTCAATTTGTTTTTTGATTCTTTCTTTTTCTTTGTATGGAAACTTGTATACAGAACTTATTTTGATATGAAGTTCCTTATTTTCTAAAACAATTGAATCATCTTCTGCTATTGAAATTTTAATATTCTTTATGTTTTCAATAACTGCTTTTTTTCCTAACTCATCTTCAATTAAAGATTCAAAAATTGAGGGTAACAGTTTTATGGTTTCCAGAACAATTTTTCTGTTATTTTCAGGGTAATTATCAGTATCTAAAACCAAATTGATTTTTTCTGTTGTACTTTTTTCTAAATCTTCTTCGGCTTTTTTGGCGGTACGCTTTAATTCTAAAGTGCTGACTACAGAATTAGGCTCAAGAACCCTTAGCGTAGTATCGGCATCCATAAAAGTTATCGCTGCAACCTGAGAACCCGGAACCAATGTGATTTCAGATTTTGGATTAGCATCTGGAATTCCTATAACCATCAATAGTTTTTCCTGTCTGGTTCTGTCATATCCTATAATACAGCCCCGAATAACATTTCCAGTATGCAATAACAATTCTAATTTAGGCAAACTGTAAACGTCCTCTGCCTTATCAGCAAAATCAGCAAGTTTTATAAACCAGCCTGAAAATTCTATAAACAGATTCTTTTTATAAGATTGAATCATTTACAATAACTTTTCTACGTAATCTGCAATTTGAGAATCGGTTTGAGAACTAAAAGATCCCTGAACCAACTGAACTGTTAAAGATAATGTATTGTCTTTAAGTTCCATTTTTACATCATCATTGTTATCTGAATTTGTTAAATGAATAGTTGACATTTTTTCCTGTAAAGCCTCTTTTCCCATGTCATCAGAACATATTCTTTTCACGAATGATTCCAAATCATCAAAAACGATGTCTAATCTAGAAAGCGGATATTCATCATATGCTGTAAATGTATTCCAATCCACATCTACTTTGATATCATATCCGGCTTTGTCTTTTAATTTTGCTTCAAAAGCCGGAATTTTTTCTACTTTAATTGATTCTGCTAAACGTTTTTCTGCTAAACCCATGATTTAATTTTTTATTATTAATTACTTTTTAAAACTTATTGTGCAAATCTAATGCTGCGTTTTTTATCAGTAATCACTATAAATGATGATTTTACATTTTAAGAAAGTATTCGTCGAAATTATTCTAACCAAAAAATATCAGCTAAATTTTTACCAATGATTTTTATTTTATCTTAGAAACTGTTTAAGATTTAATGAGTATTTTTTAAATAATCAGGCAATGTTTTCTTATAATCAAATAAATGATTGTACGATTTCGGTAATTTATCTTGTATTTTAGTATCGCTGGCAACATATAATTTTTTCATCCCAATCATTGATTCGGGAAGTGTTGCAACATGGGTTGAGGTTATATTGAGATGCTCTAATTGTTCTAAAATAGTAATATCATCGGGGATATTTGAAATTTCGTTGTCTCCAATATCCAGTCTTTTTAGTTTTTTGAGTTCCAAAACTATTTCCGGAAACTGAGTCAGTTTATTTGAAGATAAATCCAACTCGTTTAGTTCTGTAAGTTGGACCAGCTGAGGCGAGATTTTTTGAATTTTGCAGTTCAAAAACTTCAAATGCTGCAATTTGGGAAGTTTGGAAATGGCATCAGGAATTTCGTCCATTGTAATGCTTATTTCTAAATGAGTAAGGTTTTTCAATCTTTCAATTTCAGGAATCCATCCAATATGTTTATGATCAACTATTTTTAATGATGTTGTTTCAGGATGCAAAAGTGCTTCCTGCAGAGTAAAGGGTAATGTATTAAAATGATCTTCTGTCATGTCTGACGGAATATCGCCCGATGCATTCCTATTTGTAGTGGGACGAACCACAAATACACCTCCGCCTAAACGGTTATCTCCACAATTTTGTACAGATTCCATAAACACCAGCGAATTCTTTGCACGGAGGTTTTTCGGCACCTTAAAGGTTCGGAGACCTAAATTATAGACTGGTCCGAATTTTTCAACATTTAAAATTTTTATTCGAAAAGATTCCCCTTTAGTTCTAAAACGTACATATACCGTACCCGAAGTTTCACCGGGTACGTAAATTGGGATACCTGCAAGCTTCATAATACCCTGCCAGCCGGAATTATAAGTATTAATGTATTTTTTTATACGAAACTCATAATGTAAACCTGTACGCCAATGCACAAAAGGATTTGTGTCATTTGTACGCATCCAAATCATCTCAATGGACGGATTCGATTGTGGAAAAGTTTCTACACCTGGAATATCGGGAAGGTAATAATCACCGAAATTATTAATTGTCTTGTCTTCCTGAAACTTACGGATCATGCGACTATCATTGACACCCGATAATAAAATTTCAACCTTACCTCCTATTTTAAAAATAATCCCTGCTTCATGAATTTGATCTCCTAAAACCCGAAGATTTACAAACTCTACATATTCAGCAGCTGCGTATAATTTTATAAAAAGCTTTTCAAAATCCCTTCGTCCTAAATCCAAAGCTGAATTATGTATTTGATGATAAGGATGTTCTTCTTTTTTTCCGGTCTCTAAAAACGGAATATAGGAAGCAGATCCGTAAAAATAACCGCTTCGGTAAGAAAAACTTAGAGGTGTTTCGAAGGTAATAATATTGTTTCCATTTTCGTCCAGTAGAGAATAAGCCTTTCCGTAAGGCTTACTTGTCATTTGGTAAATTCTAAAAGAACCGCTTTCGTCCAAATCTGAATACACCATGTATTGTTTTAACGACGGAATGTAAAAATACTTAGGATAATAAACTCGTCCCCGAAGTACAGGAGATAACTCATACTTTTTGGAACTGCCTAATATATTATTCCGAAAAAGGTATTTGTACTTTGATGAATTGTGAATTCGTCCAAAAAGAAATAATACCAATAATAAAACGGTAATTAAAATATAAATGTTTTGCATAAAAAATATTTAGTCTAACCCTTTGGGTGAAATTGATTAAAAAAATTGATTTGATTATAAAAAGTATAAAATCGGGAGTAAAACATCATTTATAACTTAAGGAATTGATGTGATCCTGAGCGGAGTCGAAGGCTTTTGAACACCAAAGGGCTTCGACTAAGTTTATCCTGAGCGAAGACGAATGGACTCAGCCTGAGACTTATTTTTAATTTAATCCAACGGTATCTGTTCTTATGATTCTATCTCAAATTTCTATTGTATTTTATGTAGGACTCTTTAATCGTTTCATTCAAATCAAAAAAATCCTTTTTATCTTTACCATTAACTGCACTTTCATTATTCACCGGAATGTCTACTAATATTACATTCTTATAAAAAAATCTGATTCCTCCATTCAAATAAAGATGGAGATATAAAGGTTCTGTTTCCCTGGGTCTAAATATTTTAAATTTATCTGTCGAACATTTTTCCTGCTCTGCAATAAACTTCTCAAAAGGAAAAGGAAATTCTACAGCATAATATTTATTTTCAGTGTATGAAAACCACGATAATAAAAAGGCATTTGCATTAAAAGGAATCTGAACCGTCTCTCTAAAACCTTCTTTATTAACATAATAATGTCTGGTTTTTGTCTTCAATGCAATAAATTCTTTTTGAGAATATGATTGTATGTTATTCGTAATTTTTATATCAGAAGAATTCCTATTTGCCGTATTTACAAACTGAATATTGTCTATAGCCAGAAAAAGATCCAGATCATGATTAATAACTAACACTATATTTACAAAGTGTTCGTCCTGCTGTTTTTTTATGTAATAATACCGAACTGATCTAAAGGCATAATAAAATAGCGGAAAACCAAATAAAATTAGCAGCCATAAATAAAAATGAAAGATGTTGAATTCATTATTTTTTTGATACAAAACCAATAAATAAAATCCGAAACCGGTAATTAATAAACTGCTTAATATGATTAAAAAAGAAACAAAAGAGTAAAAAACCGATTTAAAACCTGTTGTATCCCTGTCATTTAATATTGGTATGAATTTCTTCAAACCATCAAAGAAATAAGTCGCAATAACAGCAAGAATACTATTATAAACAAGGGCAGACTCAAGACCCAGAAAGTATAAAAACGGATAAGAAGCATAAGAAGCTATAACTAATGGCAAAATAATATGGCTCAGTAATTCTTCAAAATTGCAACAGACAGGTTCTGCTTTTTTATATAATTTATATCTTTTCATAATTTTGCATTATTAATCAAGATTGACTTATATATTCCTGAATTCCGGAATACAAGTGTCCAAATAGAGCAACACAAAAATAACCGGGCTTCACTCCTGTTATATTTGAGTAAGCAGTATCTAATAAGCTAAAGAATTTTAATTTAAATAATTCATCAAACATTAGCATATAGGGATTATCGTAATCATCAGCTTCATATTCTGGTTTCTGATTCTCTGCTAACAATTCACCATACCAGAATTTCATTACAAGATAAGCTGATAAACTTTTTAGATACAACGGTTCGCCAGTTAGTACAGGTTTGTCAGAATCAAGAACAATCCAGTTATTATCTGGTCCGGTATCGGAATTTAACAAAAAATTATACGTACATTTTTCATATGCATTTCCAATAGCACGATTTTCTAAATCATAACTGTCATACCTCCATTCATAATTTACGGCTTCATATGTTTTGGACTGGCTGCTTATCTGGTCAAATGCTTCCTTAAGTTCATTTGTAAGCTGATTTAATATAGCCTCATCATCAATCTCATTCAGTTTCTTTTGTACATCCGCAGGTGAAACCAGTAAACTGTCAATTATTTCTGAATCGGCTTTATTTATTTGTTCCCAGATATTTTTATTACGGGCTTCAATCTTAGAAAGCATTTTTGACTTCTCCATATTTTACAATTTGAAATCAAATTTAGATCTATTGATTTTCTTAATTGTCACTATTTGTAGTGATTTTGCTATACATAACGTGTGCCTTTGCTTTCTAAAATTGCATTTAATGTAGTAGACTGGTGACCTGCTTTTTTAGATTTTTCTGCAGCTTCAAGAGCTTTTTTGGGATTATTCAATTTGCAATAAATCTCTGCAAGATTGCAGGTATAAATTCCTTCTTTAGGATTGTTTGAAATTGCTTTTTCAAACTCAGCCAGGGATTCTTCATATCGGGATTCCTGATCATATAAACATCCGTAGTTATTGTGCATATGTGCCAGAGCAGCCGGTTCATGCTGCGTTTTTGCAATAAAATAATCTTTTTTGGCATAACAGGCTTTCGATCCTTCTTTATACCACAATAATCTGACTTCCAGAAAATAAGCAAAACCATACCTTGGATCTATTGCCTTAATCATGTCACATTTTTCCTGAGCCTGATCGTATTGTTTATCAAACACCAAATCCCAGGCTTCTTTATATAGCGATCGCTTTTGCTGGTCTTCATCACTATCAAGCAAATGATCCACCATATCTTGTTTGCGGTCTTTTTTAACCTGAATCTCCCAATCACCAAATAATATGGATTTATCATTTGCAATGATTCTAAATTGTAAATCTGTCTCGTCTCCGTTTTCAAAATTAAGATCAAACCTAACAGCAACCTCATCATTTCCGTCTGTCAGTTTTTGTATACTTTGAAAGAGTTTCTGGCTATTGAAGATTAGAGTGAGCCAATCGTACAGATAATTTCCTCTGTACACAATTCCGATTTTTTTGGGCAGAAATCGCAATTTATCTATTTCCATTTCAGCGATTTCACTTTTGTATTCACTAAATGAAACATCATCAACATCCAGATAATTATTCCCTCTAAGGCCAGAGATAGTCATTCGCCAGGGAATCAATTTGTTTTGTATCAAAAATCGCTCTTCAATTCCTCCTGAAGTTTTAATTTTTTCTATCAAATTCAAAAAAGCTTTGGGATTGCTGTAATAATCATGTGACTGGCGGTGAAGGTCTATTTTTTCATTTCGTACCTCCTCTGAAATAACAGTTGGAATGTTGTCCTGAAGATAAATTAAAACCATATCATCGTTAAAAAGACGGATTCCACCATTGGCATGTATATGCAGATTTAACCTTTTGGTTTTCTTGCCACGCAAAACTTTGGAGACATTTGTGGGATATTTTTCCTGTTCGATTGTGAGTTTCTCAAATGGAAAAGGTAATTCAATATCATAATATTTATCTTCAATAACAGAATACCAGGACATCAAAAGAGAATCTGCACTAAAAGGCATATGTATCATCTCGCTATAAATAATTTCTACGAGATAATAGTTTCTATTGCTGCTATCCATTTTATTTAATTCAGATTCCGAATAAAAACAATTAGGCTTCTCTAATTTAATATCTGACATGGTTCGCCTTGAAGTATTAACAAACTGAATATTGTCAATATACATAAGCAATTCCCTGTCATGACGTATTTTGAGTGGTACTCTTAAATATTCTGTTGCCATGGATCTTTCTGCCAAATAATAACTTCCATGACGAAAAGCATAATAGGCTATTGGAATACTAAATAAAACACAGAGCCATAACTGAAAGTAAAATTTATTAAACATCCCTGTTTTTTGATAAACAACCAATGTATAAACTCCATAATCAACAAATAGAAGCACTCCGGATATAAAGGCTACACCTAATAAAAAATCAAAAGTTATTCCTGTATTTGATTTTCCAAAATAATATATGAAAAAATAGAGGCACCAGGAAATAACCACATTAAAAATAATTCCAACTGTAATACCAAAAAAATAGAATAATCCATACGTGATAAGAGCAGCCAGTAATACTACTGCAACAGGAAAAGCAAGGTCTCCACCAAAATAAACCTCTTTTGTTTTTTTATAAGAACTGTAATTTTTAGTCATTTTTTAATTATTTATTTCTGTAAATATATTCAAATCTTCAAATCCGTTTGGTGCTGGCATTGGCACATAAGATCCTTGCAACATTGCCTTTTTTTCACCTGTTTCTTTATTTAGAACATATTTCCCGTATGAATATTTATTTGTACTGGTTATAGAATAGTCTTTTTCGCCTTCGTGAATTGTATTTTCAAAACTGGCAGAAAACCCTCCAAAATTTTTCTTTATAAATTCAATTGCCTTTTTATCTTCTTCGGTTTCAATATAAAACTCCGACTTAAAATAATCATCAAAAGGAGCAATTTCGTTCGTATTTAAATTAACTGCTATATCGTACGAAAAACGTTTTTCAGGATCCGTTCTAAAAGGGACATAGCGTATAATCCTTTTAAATTCAACAAGAGTGTTTTTACTGTCACCTAAAACGTTACTTTCATAATCATCCAAATTCAATGTCAATGAAGGATGTTTTTCCTTCAGTAACGTAATTCCCATCTCAATAATGGCTTTTTTTGTTTTTTGAGTCGTTTCTTCTTCGTCAAAAAATTGAATCTTTTCTTCCTGTTCATAAATAGATTCCAAAACTGCTTTAGGACGAAATTCTGAAAATGTATTTTGCATTATAGCCGATTTAAAGCGGTTACCCTTTTTTATAAAAAACTTATTTAAGGAAGTCTTACTAAAATTACTTATCCAATAATAATCCATGTTTTCGGTAATGGTTATTTCAGAATAGGGATCTTTTTGAAAATCTGTTTTTTGTTTGATAAAATTCAGTTTCTTTTTATCTTCTTCTGATGGAATGTAAAAACTAAAATTATAACCGGATTCAAACGGCAAAATCTGTTTTGTGATTAGGTTAATGGTGATGTCATAATATTGATTCGGCTCAGCATTTAATGCAATAAACCGAATGTATCTTCTAAATTTGATTAGTATTTCTGTACCGTTTTTCCATGCAGTAGTTTCAAAATCATCAGAATTAAGTACTAAAGAAGGCTGTTTTTCCTTTAGAATATCAAGTGAAATATCAATCAGTTCTTGTTTTGGCTTAGATTTTAATTCTTCTAAAGTATATTTCATTTTTGCTTGCTGGGAGAAAGAAGTAATCATATTCAGAATTAAAATAAGTTTCAAGAGGAGAATTATATTTCTTCTTTTTTTTTTCACAAATTAGTCTTCATCAGTTTCATATACCGTATCATCAATAGCTATTTTTTGTTTTGCACGTTCTACAAAAACATTATCATTTTCTGCACCCAGAACCCTTTGTGCAGGAGTCAGGTTTCCGTTTAGCCAAATCATTCTGTCTTCCTTCTTTTTGGGAATATAACCGGACTGAAGCCTTTGAATAGCTTCATTATAAATTTCCCACATTACAGGATTTTCTTCTTCTTTTTTCTTTTCGATAAATAATGGAAGTGCCTCTTTAAAACCTAAATCTGTTAAAGCAAAAACGGCGAATATTGGATTGCTGTTTTTTTGAAAATAAAGGAATGCTTCTTTTGTGTTTTCTTCAAAAAACCATTTTGCATACCAAGTCTGTTTTACGAAGGTATCATCAGCAGAATGTTTACCTGTTATTTCAATAGCATCTATTATAACATTAATATCAAAAGTGGTTTGAAAATAAGTTAACTGAATTGCCATAAAGCCCGATGCCTGGTTCATTTCGTACCTTCTTTTTTTATGGGAGCTGTAGGTATAAATTTCAAATACAATACCGGCAAATTGTTCTTTGTCTTCATCATTAAAAGACGAAATAGCCTGAACCAGTTCTAATAAGGTTTCTCCATCTGGATCTGCACTTGTGCTTGTACCTAATTTATCATTGTCTCTGGCGTAATTTTTAGCATAATCAAACGCTGTTTTAAAAAACAAAACCACATCACTCTTAAATTTTGGATTGTAATACGCTTTTACCAATGCATAAAGTGATTGACTGTTTACATATAATTTTTGAAAATATAAAAAGTCTCCACCTTTCAAAAAATCAGTTGCATATCCCAAAACCTTTTGAAAAGCTTCATCCTCATCCAAAGAAATCATTACATCATAACGCCTGTCAAGCATATAATCTGCAATCTCGATGATTTGCATCCTAAGATTTTTGCTTTTTGAAATTTTGTATTCCTCAATGGCCTGATCTATGTATTTTTTTATTAAGCCTTCTATAAACGATTTAAAATAATAGAAGTCAACTCCCTTTGAGTAACTACTCCCAAAGTATGATCTTATTTTATCGGCAATTAAATTATAGTTACCTGTATTATCTTTTGCAAAATCCAGTACTTCCTGATCGATTATTTTTTCAAAATTTTTCATGTTATTATTGCTTTGCGTTTAGAATTAATTTTTTCAGGGATTCTAAAGTCAATGAATCCTTTTTGGAAACTATTTTAGAATCTTCATACTGGGTGTATTTATACTTATCAGACTGCTGTTCGATTAAAAATCCTCTGACTGGATTTCCTTTTTCGTCAACATATAGCGCTACATGGGTATTGATGCTTTCATCTAATTCTAAAACGAGCGAATAATCATTTTTGCCTTCATTAGAAAAATAAGGAATTGGCTGATTGTTCATCATTAAAAAAACCTGCAAAATTAAATTAGAATTTGGTCCGTAAGCTTCCTTATATAACTCTTTATTGGTTTCCAGAGTAACATTTTGAGCCATAAGAATTTGGTCATCATTGAAGAAAAAGTAAGATATAAATCCTTTTGAAGGTTTTATTTTTTGAGATATATCAGAATAACTGAATTGAGATTTTGCTATTAATTTATTCTCTACCTCAAAAAGTACATTTCCATTTTTTGAGTCTTCAAATTCAACCGTAATACTTCTAAATTTATTGTCAATTGCTTCATCCTCTGCGTTTGGTAAACTTTCTTTATAAATTGTATAACCTTTTGGCAAAAACTTAAGTTTAATCAATTCGGCATAATGCATCGCCATAATCCAGAAATCTGCGTTTGTAATTTTGCCATCCGTATAATATTCAGATACTAAAAGATGAGCTTCTCCCAAACGAAATTCATCCTTATGAACTAATCCATTATCAGGTTTGTTGTTTTTATAAGTTGTTTTAGTGAATTTTAAATTAAATTCCTGCCCTTCATATTGCATTAAATCAAGCAAAGAACAAGTATATTGGGCTTTAAATATTCCGTTTTCATAATAATCAATAAGTGGAATTTCTAATTCATTGCTGTAAACAAAGTATCCTTCAAAAGGTTTTTCGTTCTTGTATTTGCCAATCAAAGGTTTGATTCCCTCAAGATTATAACGATAATTTTCTGCTTGAATTAATTTTCCTTCTTTATACAAATGTTTATATTCTGTCATTTCATTATAAGAAGTATGAATTAATTCGCCTTCACGCTGCCCGGCACCATTTAATTTTTCCTGATCGTATTCGTATTTCATATTTTTGTTTTGGGAGTGAGAGATTACAGCGTTAAAAAGTAAAAAGAGTAAAATGATTTTCTTCATCTGAATCCGGTATTAATAATATAGTTTGTTTTTGATCCCGAAGATGACCTTCATTTTCAAAATCCCTATTTTCCTGCTAATTCTAATGGATGATAATTTTTCGCCTTGCTGCTTTATTGTCCTTTTCCAAAACAACTATATAAGCTCCTTTTGTCAGTTCAGATAAATCGATGGTATGGTCTTCAGTATTGTTTAAAAACACAAATGTTTTTTGTAATTGTCCTAAAACATTATATACTATGACTTTGTCTAAAATTCCATTTTTAATAGTAAGCCAACCACGGGTTGGATTAGGGTAAAGAATCGTTTCCTGAAAAACAGAATTATCCGTTCCAAGACTACAATTTTCTGAATAGTTAGATGTTTGGTCTTTTTTAGTATTCCAATTGGCATCAGAATAGCTTTGGTTATCGACTAAAATACAGCTTAGATCAGGATTGTTTTTAAAATTGGGATAATTACTAAACGAATAGGAAATTTTTGCATTATTTGTATTCTTCAAATTCAATGTGGTTAGTTTGTTGTTTTCACATTTTAAAAATTCCAAAATCTTATTTTGAGAAAGATCAAGACTTGTCAATAGATTATCCCCGCACTCTAATCGGTTTAAATTTAATTGTTTAGAAACATCAAGAGCAGTAATTTGATTACTCGAAATGATTAAATTGATTAAAGCTTTATTATTCTGAATATCTAAAACACTCAGTTTATTTAAATTACATTGTAATGTTTCGAGCTTGTCATTCTTAGAAATATTGATTGAAGTAAGCAGATTTGATGAAAAAGATAAATTTTTCAGCATCAAATTTTGCGAAACATCCAGACTTACCAATTCATTTGTTGGACAGCTCAGATAGGTTAACATTTTACAGCCGCTGACATCTATGCTTTTTAATGTATTATTTCCCAGCACTACATAATCTAATTGGGTATTATTAGAAATATTTATAGCGGTTAATTGGTTTTTAGAACAGTCCAGTCTTTTTAGCAAAGTAGCAGTTGAAACATCTAAACTTGACAAATTATTAGTGTAACAAGATAGATTTAGCAGTTTTGCCGATTTTAACAAATCTAAAGTATTTAATAGGTTTCTGTGACATAGCAGTTCTTCCAGAATACCATTTTGAGGTAATGTTATATTTGTAATTTGATTTAAAACACATTGCAGTGTCTTCAATTCATTATTAGCAGAAACATCCAGACTTGTTAAATTATTCCCTGAACAATCTAAATAATTCAAACTTACATTTTTTGTAACATTCAAATTATTCAAACTGTTGTTATAACACTGCAAAATAGTTAAGTTGGTATTTTTTGAAAGATCCAGACTTTCTAATGAATTATAATAACAATAAAGCTCCTTTAGTGCCGTAAAAGCTTCAATCCCTGTTAAGTCTGCTATGCTGCTATTGTCTACAGACAGTGAGGTTACAGCTGTAACAGCCGTGGTTAAAACTCTGGAATCAGGATTTCCGCTATCGATTCCTAAGGATATGAGTTTTTTTTCAAAATTTACATCAGGAATCTTGGTGTATTGACCGTAATTTGAAATACTAAAAGACAGAAATAAAACTAGTACAATATTTTTCATTAAATAAAAATTGAAATTAGATTGAAACACTTGATTTATAAACCTGCGATACTTTGATTTTTTTAAATATCGAAGGAAGATTATCATCTTAACTAAATTATGGAACCATAATCTTAAAAGTTTCTGTTCTTGAATTCTGACTTACGCACAGTATATAAGTTCCACTTGATTTCAAAATTGATCTATCTATTTTAAAATCATCACTTTTAGTTTGTGTCTGATATAATAATTGTCCTTGCAGGTTTAAAACTTTAATAATAGTATTTGAAGAATCATCCAATCCTTCAATTGTCAAATTTTTATCCTTCCATGGATTTGGATACACGTTGAACTTTTTTAAAGTATTTGTGGCTACAGATAAAACCGGATCCTGAACCGATAGAATTTCGAATCCATTTTTCCCGGCATACAAAGCCCGTTTACCTGCAGAATTATTGATTGTTCCATCAGAATTAAGATCTGTGGCCAGAAGTTTAACATTTACCGGAGCTATCTCTTCATATCCTACGCCTCCAAATAAAAAATTTGCAGAAACATAAGCATTCCCTGAAAGTTTTACTTTATCACCTCCGTTCCATGATCTTGTAGAAACGGCAAAATTCGGGCAAACAATTGTGTTTCTGTAACAATGTGTATTACTGGCATTATTGGTTTCTGTAGCATTTTGATTCCAAATAATCAAACCTGCTTCCCACTCTATTATATCTGATTTCAAAAAATTATAACAAACTTCCTGATTAAAAGCAAGCATCCCTGCATGTTGTTGGTTGCTCATTCTGATGATGCCGGATGGGGCTTTACCAGAAAGCTGATTAAACCGAACGGTTACATTTTTTGAGTCATCCTTAATATGAATAAAAGTTGAGCCGTTTGATAATGACTGATTTACATTAGTAACCTTATTGTTTTCTACAAGTATTCCATCACAAGCAAAAGTACAGATGAGCTGTATAGCAGATGTAGGCAGTAATTCGCAATCTACAACTGCTATATTATGACTATATACATTGTCGTCCATAAATACAATACAGGATGGATTGTCATTAGCTACTGTTCCATCGGTTTGATTACTAAACTTCAGGTTCCAGAACAAGTAATTTGAATCTTTTTCAGATACTTGTATAATTCTGTTATTTTCGACATTCGTTTTGGATCCTCTAAATTCAATACCAACAAAAGCTACATTACCCGTATTTACATAAAAATGCCCTCCGTTTGTATCGAAAACAACACCGTTTTCAACTGCCAGAAAAGATCTTGGTTTTACGCCTGCATTAATAGAACAATCTGTATTGTATGCTGTACTATATACAGGATAAGTTCCTTTTTTAAAAACAGCTATTTTATTTGCATAAGTAGCATCAGTGTCACTATTTTTCCATAATCCTTCCGGTATACTTGCTAACGGACTATTCCATGTTCCTGCGTTTGCATCATTTCCGTTCTCCTGATCGAGAATCACAAAGGCTGATTCATCAGTTTGTACTGTCCATTTAACATCTGTAACTGCTCCTGACTGATCAGTTACTTTTACATAAAAAGTACCAGCATTACTTGGATTTGTCCAGAAAACTGTAGCGTAATCTGTTGGTATTTTGTGAGAAATAAGTCCGGTAACAGGATCCTGAGTACGATCCGTTTCACCTACAATAGTAGCCGAAGCCGGTCCCGAAATTAGTTCATATTTAAAAGGTGCTTCGCCACCCTGAATACAAATTCTTGTTTTATATGTCCATTTAGAACTTGCTTTTCTGTGCAATGCATAAACAGGAGTTTCTGCATCTGGTCTGGGATATATGAGCCGCATGGGTAATTTTTGACCCGTTCTGTGGTCAGGGTCAATGTTCCAACTGTAAATATTTGCAGTTGCAAAGGTTTTAGAATCATTATTTCCTTCAGTAGTTACTTGTGAAAATACGGAGATTCCAATGAAAAAAAAAAGAAAGGAAAAGAAAATCGGTTTACTGTAATTCATAAATTAATTTTATTAGTTAATGGGTAGTATTTGGGGTAATGTCACAACTATTTATTTTTCTTTCAGTTATTATGTATCATATTTATTCATATCAATATGCTTTTTTAACACTAGATTTCTAAACTGCAAATACATGTGATTATACTAATAACATTCTGTGAGCAAATGTAATTTTTACCAAAACGAAGGGAATCACTATAAATAATGATTTTGCATTTCATAAGAAAAATGGGCTATCTAAAGAATTATAGATAGCCCATTTTATAATAAAACTAAATGTTTTAATCTTTAATCAGTTTAGATAAATAGGTGTTTTTATCACTTATTACTTTAACAAAATACAGTCCCTGATTTAAGCTTGAAACATTGATTTTTTCAATACTATTCTGAGATCTGAAAGATTGTTTTTTAACTATTTTACCCGCCGAATCTGAAATAACTACTTCTGTAATTACCTCGTTTAAAGCTGAAACGGTCAATTCATTCATTACAGGATTAGGATAAAGCTGAACATTATCTTTGGTTTCAGTACCCAAATTATCTGTATCCGAAGAATCTGTTTTTCCTGGCTTTAATCCATTTAGGATAGCATCAATAATTTCTGCTTTTTGCTCTTCTGTAATACCGGCAGCATTTGCGGATTTAGCTGTAGTGTTAAAGGTCAATTGGTACGTAAAACCACTATCATAACAATCACATTCAGGTGTGTACATTCCAATTATATACAATTTATTATTTACAAAAGTATAACCAGGGAAAGTAGTGGTCAAATCCCATGTTGTAGCCGATGAGGTTCCCGCAAATGGAGGCAGATTGCTTCCCGCATTATTTCCGTGTGCAAAAGTACTCCAGTTAATCACGACAGAAGGATATGAAGTTACCTCGGCTACATACCAGTGGTATTTTCTGCAATTTCCTTTAATACTGTCATCTGACGTTGCAATACTATTAACCGATGCAATAATTGCATTGTTTGTGCCATTGTGCTGTACGGTAATCGCAAGTCCCGGATCTCCCAAAGCACCAACATAAATATCATCTATTGCTAAGTCATTTCCGTCACCATTACCAGTTTCGTCTAAATAAATCCGAACGGTTTCGCTGGTTCCTGTTGCCGTGAAAACTACATCTGCATTTTGCCAGTCACAAGCATTAGCTGTCGCCACATTTACTGTAAATACCGCTGAAGTTGTAGCCCCTGCTTCTATTCTGACTTTCGGAAGAATATCAAAAGTACATTCCTTCATGTTTTTGAAATTGGCACAGAAACGATACTTTTCTCCTCTTCTTAATCCTGTTATTGTTTGCTCCCAAACTACAGAAGAGCCGGATTGCTGTGTTTTTCCGTTTACCGTCAAATAATTATCATTTGAAGCATACGTTACAGGATCAACACAAAACGAATGATCGGTTACTGTTGCTCCAAAAGCTGCTGCAGAATTCGTTACATTATATTGTCCCGGATAAGTAGATGAATCCAGAGTATAGGCGCTGGTAAAACCTGTATTTCCAGCTTCAAAATTACCGTTGACAACTAAATTCTCAGAATCACAACAATAGGCGCCTAAATTATTAATACAGAAACAGATGTCATTATCAAAACCCGCCGTTTGTCCGTATTGCACTCCTAAAACCGGATTTGCAGAATACTGAACAACTGTTTGTACGTTTCCGTTTAAGTCCACTAAATTAAAGGTCAGTTTTGCTACTACGTCATAACAAGTCCCCGGTGTCTGATTTGGGAAATCTGTTGCTGCTACATCAACTGAATAATTAGAGCCTGAAATTGTGGACGCCGCTAAAGTATTCAATAATGTTCCGTTTTGATAAATTTCAAAACTGATCTGAACATTGGTTGCCGCTGCAGGAACAGTAAATGTTCCATTAAAAGTTTGTTTCGGTTTTATACAATCATGTCCTTTTAAATCTAAATCAATAACGCCCTCTGAAGTATTTTTACAACTCGTACAGGTGTCATCAATATAGGTATATCCATTATGACCTCCAGCAGAACAATCTGAGTTTATAAGCATAATTACTACTTCTCTTCCAATATGGCTTGATAAGTCCAGATAGGCGCAACGCCAGTCTCTGTAATACTTTATTCCTTCACCTGGAGCATTAGTTGCACTGATAAATGGGTTAGACGGAGCAGCAATATCCACCATTTTATCAACAGTTACTCCGGCCATATCTACAGCTTCTGCAACAAAAAAGACTTCAGAACCATTTACGCTCCCATCTGCATTTGAATGGCTTCTATCCATTACCAAGGCATATTGAAAATAGTATTTTGCATTCGCTGCCGTTACCACAAAACGCTTGGCAATCCCTTCTGCACCATAACCCGGCTGATCATTTCCTAAACGAATTGATTGTGTGCCTGAGGATCCCGGAGCAGTTTTAGACATTGAAAAAGAAGGACTGGAAGCCAATAAAAGAGCATCTGTTCCTGTTGTTTCGATAGAAGTGAAATTTTGTCCAGATGCCGTACCAGTAAAAGGTAAGGATAAAACACCCGGATTTAGTGTTAAGCCATTTTCAATAGGAAGTGTCGTAACTCCGTGTTTCAGGCTCAAACCGGTCCATCCGCTGTAACCACTTTCAAATCCGGAATTAACACATGGCTCTTTTGATAATTCTATATTCTGTAAAATAGACTGAATTTTTGTAGAAGATTTAATCGAGGGTTCTGATTGATTTTTAATAAATTGTTCAATGTTTCTCGCTTTAACTTCTTTAGTCCAGCTCATATCATATTCGTAATGCAGTCTGACATTTTTGACCGTTATTAATGTGTCCTGATATTTTTGTGCAGAAACAGAGCCACACATTAAAAGGAACAATCCCGTAATTAGATGTACAATTGTTTTCATAATAAAATATTTTGAGGTTAATAAAGTTGTATATACACACTTATATCAGATTCTATTTACAATTGTTACCTCTAAACATAAAAAAATGCCTCTCCATAAAATGGAAAGGCATTTATATATATTACAAAAACTTATTCTATTTCGTAAGTAAAAGCTCTCTGTATTTAGTTAAAGTCCAGCTTTCATCATCAACCAATAATTCCAATTTATCACAATGATTACGAATATCCTCAAAATAAGGTATTACTTTATTACAATAGGCCTCAGCCATTTTTTGAGCATCTGTTAAATGGTTTGCTGTTCTTCTTTCGTTTGTCATAGCCTCCACTTTTGAACTGATACCTTCTATATGACCTGAAATTTCCTTGATCAGAATAATTTGTTCTTTAGCAATAGTTTCAAATGCTGCGCCAAAAATTTCTTTTAGGCCTTTTACATTTTCAATTAAGGCATTTTGGTAACGTATTGCGGTTGGAATAACATGATTTTTTGAAATATCTCCCAAAACTCTTCCTTCAATCTGAATCTTTTTAGTATACTCCTCCAATTCTATTTCATAACGAGCTTCTGCTTCAACATGATTCAAAATTCCTAATTCGGCAAATAAATCTAAAGCTTGTTTAGAAACTTTGGCTTTAATGGCTTCCGGAGTAGTTTTAAAGTTGCTTAAACCTCTTTTGGCTGCTTCTTTTTCCCAGGCATCACTATAGCCGTCTCCTTCAAAAAGTATTTTTTTCGATTGTTTGATGTACTCCCTTAAAACATTGAAAATTGCTTCATCTTTTTTCAAACCTTTGGTATCAATCAAAGTATCTACTTCAATTTTAAAATCCTTTAATTGCTTGGCTACAATAGCATTTAAAGTAGTCATTGCATTCGAGCAGTTCGAATTTGAACCAACAGCCCTGAATTCGAATTTATTTCCTGTAAAAGCAAACGGTGACGTTCTGTTTCTGTCGGTATTATCCAAAAGAACATCCGGAATTTTACCAACCACGTTTAGTTTTAAATCTGTTTTTTCTTCTGGAGATAATTTACCAGTAGTTACACTTTCCAGTTCCGTTAAAACTTTTGTCAACTGCTCGCCAATAAAAACCGAAATAATTGCCGGAGGTGCTTCATTTGCTCCTAACCTGTGGTCATTACTGGCTGTTGCAATAGAAGCTCTTAACAAGGTTTCGTAATCGTTAACTGCTTTTATGGTATTAATAAAGAACGTTAAAAACTGTAAATTACTCATTGGTGTTTTACTCGGACTCAATAAATTAACTCCTGTATCTGTTGCCAGTGACCAGTTATTATGCTTTCCTGAACCGTTTACGCCTTTAAAAGGTTTTTCGTGAAATAGAACTTTAAAATCATGACGCTCTGCTACTTTTTGCATAACATCCATCAACAAAGAATTATGATCGACAGCAAGATTGGTTTCTTCAAATATTGGAGCCAATTCAAATTGATTTGGTGCTACTTCATTATGACGCGTTTTTACCGGAATTCCTAATAACATACATTCCTGCTCTAAATCTCTCATATAAGTTAAGGCACGTGTTGGAATGGATCCGAAATAATGATCGTCTAACTGTTGTCCTTTTGCCGAAGTATGCCCCAATAAAGTTCTCCCGGTCATCATTAAATCAGGACGGGAATTTGCCAAGGCTTTGTCAATCAAAAAGTATTCTTGCTCCCAACCTAAAGTAGCTGTTACTTTTTTTACGTTTTTGTCAAAATATTTACAAACCTCTGTTGCTGCTTCATCCATTGCTGATAAAGCTCTTAACAACGGAATCTTATTATCTAAAGCTTCTCCTGTGTAAGCAATAAATACGGTAGGAATACATAAAGTTGTACCATATATAAATGCCGGAGAAGTTGGGTCCCAGGCTGTATATCCTCTGGCTTCGAAGGTATTTCTGATTCCGCCATTCGGAAAACTTGATGCATCAGGCTCCTGCTGAACCAATTGTGCTCCTCCAAATTTCTCTACAGGGTCGCTTCCGTCATATGATATATCAAAAAATGCATCGTGTTTTTCTGCTGTAGTTCCGGTAAGCGGCTGAAACCAATGCGTATAATGTGTAACTCCTTTTGCAAGAGCCCATTCTTTCATTCCCATGGCAATATAATCTGCC
The DNA here is from genome assembly GCF_903819435.1 of Flavobacterium salmonis. Taxonomy (GTDB): domain Bacteria; phylum Bacteroidota; class Bacteroidia; order Flavobacteriales; family Flavobacteriaceae; genus Flavobacterium; species Flavobacterium chungangense. The sequence goes on from NZ_CAIJDP010000089.1 coordinate 122,480, forward strand.
AGCTTTCTGTCTATTTTAGTTCCGTGCTGAATGGCATCCCTCACTCCTTTAAAAGCATCTGAAGTTAAATATTGCTTCATCGCTTTTTCATTAAAAACATTCGCCCCAAAAATAGTTGACTTTCTGTCAATTTCTTCAAAATGTACCGGCTTTCTTGAAGAAGCTTCCTTTAAGGCTTGAAAACGTAGTGTTGACATGTATATAAGTTTAAAAATTCGTACTAATTTTGATTAAATAAAGAAGAACAAATATAAACAATAAAAAAGCCTTTTTTAATCATAAGTTTTAGATTTTTGAAAAGCATTTTAGCAATAAAAGGTTCATTTTGTAAAGAATTCTGAAATGCTTTTTAAAAAATATAACAAAACATACGAATATTACTAAGTAAATCAACAATTTTTCATAATTTGGATAGAAATAAATTTAAAAAACAAAGGTGTTTATTACGAATTTATATTTAAAACATTAAAAAATTGCTATTTTTTAAATATACCCCTACCTAAATTGCGCTTATGTAAAAAATTATATCTATTGAAACAAAATATACCCCCTAATTTTTACGACTTAAAAAATAAATCTATATTTGACCCAGCGAAAAAACAAAAAAAATTAATTTATATTATTATGGCTAAAATTAAGTTAGAGTACATTTGGTTAGATGGATACGAACCAACTCAAAATCTTAGAAGTAAAACTAAAGTTGAAGAGCACGAAAATTTCAAAGGAACATTAGAAGAACTTGGGAACTGGTCATTTGATGGTTCATCAACAAAACAAGCTGAAGGCGGTTCTTCTGACTGTTTATTAGTTCCAGTTGCAATCTATCCGGATCCAACTCGTATTAATGGATACTTAGTAATGTCTGAAGTTATGTACGCTGACGGAACTCCACACCCATCTAACGGAAGAGCTACAATTGATGATGATAATGATGATTTCTGGTTTGGTTTTGAACAAGAGTATTTCATCATGGATACTAAAACTTTATTGCCATTAGGTTTCCCTGTTGGAGGTTATCCTGCTCCACAAGGTATGTACTACTGTTCTGTAGGTGGAAAAAACACTCACGGAAGAAAATTAGTAGAAGAGCATGCTGATTTATGTATCGCTGCAGGAATCAACTTTGAAGGTATTAACCAGGAGGTTGCTTGTGGACAATGGGAATTCCAATTATTCGCTAAAGGTGCTAAAAAAGCCGGAGACGAAATCTGGGTTGCTCGTTACCTTTTAGATCGTTTGACTGAAAAATATGGTTACTATATTGAATACCACCCAAAACCACTAGGAGATACAGACTGGAATGGTTCAGGTATGCATGCTAACTTCTCAAACAACATCTTAAGAACATGCGGAGACCAGGCTACTTACGAAAGAATCTGTGAAGCTTTCCGTCCTGTTACTGCTGAGCACATTGCAGTTTACGGAGCTTACAATGACCAACGTTTAACTGGTAAACACGAAACTGCTTCTATCCATGATTTCTCTTACGGAATTTCAGATAGAGGAGCTTCAATCAGAATTCCTTTAATTACTGTTCAAAAAGGATGGAAAGGATGGTTGGAAGACAGAAGACCTGCTTCAAACGGTGATCCATACAAAATTGCTGCAAGAATTATCAAAACTGTAAAATCAGCGCTATAATTCAAAGCTTAGGTTATATACTAAAAAGTGCCATCATTAGATGGCACTTTTTTTTATTTAACAATCCGACAAACTTTTAACTTCTGCTGCTTTATCGCCATAACGATTAAAAACCTTAACATTTCTATTTTCTGACATAACAAATCACGAACTTCAAAAGAAACATTCTTATAAAATTAACTTTTTAAGTTAATTTTCAAGACCTATCTTTGTATATACACTTTAAATACAGAGCATTATGATAGTCTGGACTTTATTTTTATTATCTGTTATTTTTATTCTTGCCTTGGATTTAGGTGTGTTCAACAAAACACCACATATCATTAGCACCAAAGAAGCCAGCAAATGGACATTGATTTGGGTAACATTGTCATTTCTTTTTTCAGGAGTTATTTACTGGCTATACACAACAGATTACATTGCAAACCCGGATAATCTAAAACCTGCAGTTGCTTCAATGAAGTTCATTACAGGATATTTAATAGAACTTTCGTTAAGCGTTGATAACATTTTTGTAATCGCCATCATTTTTGCTTCTTTCAAAATACCTCAAAAATACCAGCATCGTGTTTTATTCTGGGGAATTCTGGGAGCAATTGTTTTTCGTGGCCTTATGATTTTCTTTGGTGTCTTACTAATCAATAAATTTAGCTGGACAACTTATATATTTGGAATTTTCCTGATTTTTACCGCTATAAAAATGCTGTTTTCAGGAGAAGATGAAGATTTTCATCCAAAAGATTCTTTTGTATACAAAACATTAGGAAAAATTATTCCGATTACATCCGAAATGGAGGGAGAAAATTTTTTCGTTACAACTAAAACTGCAAAAAAAGCAGCAACTCCCCTATTTGTTGCCTTAATAGTAATTGAGGTTATGGATGTTTTATTTGCCGTTGACAGTGTTCCGGCAATTCTCGCCATTACATCAGACCCGTTTTTGGTATTTAGCTCTAATATTTTTGCCATTTTAGGATTGCGTTCTATGTATTTCTTTTTAGCCAATATGCTGGCAAAATTCAGTTATCTGGAATATAGTTTAGTCGCTATTTTAGCTTTCGTAGGATTAAAAATGCTGCTTCACGATTATATACAAGTTCCGGAATGGGCTTCTTTAGGATTTATCGCCCTTTCACTTTTAGTTGGAATTTTGGTTTCTTTAAAATTTGGAAAAGAAAAAGAACTTACGGATGTTGATTTGGATTAAATTCTGAAAAACATATATCCATAAAAAAAGGAAATCGTAAGATTTCCTTTTTTTATAAAATAAATTATTGCTATTATAATTTTCGAATATTGCTAACATCAATATTATATTTATTGATAACTTCATAGTAATTTGAATAGTCAGGTTTATTGGCTGATTTATTAGTATTAATTCCATCATCACCAGGAACAATTACGATACGAAATATTTGATCAACCACAAAATCTGACGGTATAGGATTAGTATTTAACCCAAATCCTTGAGTATAAATTCTAACATTATCTTGAGTAAAATCATATTTATAAGCAAAATGAAGTGAACCATTACTATAATAATGAGATTCTGGAAGCGGAGTCCAAATATCGCGTCCAGTATCAGGATCAGGTCCATCATATCTGAAAATCAAAATAACATCACCAGAATATATCCTAGAATTGAAATTTTCATATATTTCAGACTCAACGGTTGAACTGAAGTTAACTTTAGTAATTTCATAAACATAACTAATAGTATCATTATCCTCTTCATCATCCGAACAACCAGAGAATGCAAATAATCCAACAACTGCGAAAAGTGTCAATATCTTTTTCATAATATATTTTATTTTAAAGGTTTATATATTAAAGGTATTCCAAAAATCAAACCAAAAAAAATAATTGAATGCCTTTTGGTATTATTTTTTATTATTTCCCTACAACTACCTGATTTTTAAGCACTATTTTATTGAAAAATAATACATGAAATGGCAATGCATTTTCCCAATATTCCCAAGTGTGCGCTCCCGGTCTTTCACTATAATCGTGTTCTACCTTATTATATACTAATCTTCTATGCAATTCCTTATTTGGCTCAATTAAAAAATCATCTATGCCACAGTCAATAATCAGTGGCAGTTTATTGGCTTTTATTTTATCCATCATATTTAATACCGCATGCTGCTCATACATTTTTATATCATTACTCTTGTCGCCAAAAACAGGTTCAATTAATTTAAGAACCTGAGCAGAAGAATCACGATTGAGCATTACACTCATATCAACTGCGCCACTCATGCTTCCGGCTGCACAAAATAAATCAGGATTTCTGGCAGACAAGTACAATGCTCCATGGCCTCCCATAGAAAGTCCGGTAATGACACGCCCATTTTTATTCGCGATAGTTCTGTATGTTTTGTCTACTTTCTGAATTACTTCCTTAGTCACAAAGGTTTCAAACTGGCTTCCTGTATTTACCGGACTGTCGATATAAAAACTAAATGTTTCACCTTCGGGCATTACGATAATCAAATTATACTGATCCGCTAAGTTCTTTACAAGTTCACTGTCCGGCGTCTTTTTTAACCAGTCATCAAAATGTCCGTAAGCGCCATGCAATAAATACATTACCGGAAATGCCGATTTGCTTTTGGCATATGAATTAGGCAACACAATAGCAGCCTTGTATGTTTTACTCATTGCCGTACTGGCAATTTGCAGCGTATCTACTTTTGCAGCATGCGAAATTCCGGAAGACAGTACACATAGAAATAGTAAAATTTTAAAATACTTCATGATTTTATTTTTTTTAAAAGAACATAAATATACTTTTTAAGAATCAGATAATCCCAAAACAGCATAAAAAAACCATCAACAAAATTGATGGTTTTCTATTAAAAATAAGTACAATCTGTTTACATGATCATCGCCCGATGCTCTTGTCTGTATTCTGAAGCACTTTTGCCGGTATATTGTTTAAATGACTTGCTGAAATGACTGAAATTATTAAATCCGCTTTCATAACATACTTCATTTATACTAATAGGTTTCTCTGCCAGAAGTTTGGAAGCATGTACCAAACGGTACTCATTGACGAATTCAGTGAATGTTTTATTTGATATTTTTTTAAAATAACGACAGAAAGACGGCGTGGTCATACTGACCAATTTAGAGACTTCGTCTATTGAAATTGGCTCCTGAAAATGATCTTTTACATAACTAAACACAACATTAATCCTATCATTATCCGGTACCTGCATTTCGAGTATAAACCCATCTGCATTTAAAACAGTATATTCTTCTGAAGTCGCTAAATCCTTTAAAATACTCAAAAGAGTCAGGAAACGCTCAAACGGAGATTTGTTCTCCATCAATTCCATTTTAGTTCCAATTCTTTTTTTAGTTTCACCTCCAAATGCTATACCCGCTTTTGCCTGATCAAGAAGTTGTTGAATTTTTTTCATTTCAGGAATTCCAAAAAAATCTCCTCCCAGAAAATCAGGTTTAAAATGAATTACGGTTTCATCTGTATTACCCGTTTTTTCGTTTGTGAATCCGCAATGCGGCAAATTAGAACCTATCAAAATCAGGGAACCGTTCGTATAATACGAAATATGACTCCCTATTTGTCTCTTTCCCGCTCCTCCATTAACAAAAACAATTTCAATTTCAGGATGGTAATGTAATAAATGGGATTTACTATTAGTCTTTTGAGCATGCTTAGTGTAAGTAAACGAGCTTCCGTATGAGTTTGATATTATTTCAAGAGCTGGGGCAATTGGTTTCATTTCGTAATGATTAAATAATAAGAGCAAATTTAACAAAAATACCTAAAAAAATTTAAATTTTAACCTACAACGCTTTCGTAACTAAGAATAACACATAGTATTCAATAAAAAACCGAATTGTTTTTAACAGAATAAAATTAGACATTAATTTTAAAAATCAATGTTATTAAAAAGGTAAAATTAAAGTAATGAATTTGACTCTCTTAAACAATAAAAGTGAAAAGGAATATTTGAAAAAGGAGTTTAAAAAATTACTAAAAAAATCTTTCACTATTAAATAAGAGATATAATATTCGTGTTTTATATGTAAACCATTGAATATTATTTCAAAAAAAGAAACTAAATACTTTATAAAATTATCAAATCGTTTCACAACAACCTCTCACCGATTCCTGATCTATTTTTATGTCTTCTTTCGGAATTGGAATCATGCAAATTTGAAGCCACAAATAAAATTCTATTTTTAAACCGATAGAGTTGTTAATTCAGCATCGATACAGTAAATCCGGAAGAATCCATTTTTGGTCATTTTACCCTCGTTTTCCTTGTTTTTACTATTTATTTTCAATAAAACATGTTTTAGAAGGTACAAAATTAAACTTTTAGGAATTATCAACTACCCAAAAATTATAATAATCCTATTTTTTTCCTACAAAAATTACACAATTAAAACAAAAACAAACCAAAGAACATCATATTCATAATTGAAAGATATATTTTGAAAAATAATAACCAAATTCGCCAAAACTCCAAGAATAATTCAAATTTTAACATATAACGGTTTCGTAAATGAGAATACAGCATATATAATAGCAAATAGAGTTGTGCTCTTTGCCCTACAGTTGAAGTAATTTAGCAGTATAGAATTAGAAGAAATAATTTAAAAAAATATATCATGAAAAAGACATTAAAATTAAGTTTAGTATGTGCAGTACTTTTTGGAACAAGTACTTATGCAATCGACGGAAATGAAGATTCTTCTCTTCATGTAATTAAAGAAAAAGGTAATGAAGTTACTTTTGGATTAAATGTAACTGAAGCAAAATTAATGATATACGATCAGGATGGTACTGTACTTTATTCTGAAAAAGCTTCAGGAAAAGATGGAATCCTAAAAAAAATCACTTTTGAAGATTTTCCGGAAGGAACTTACATATTAAAGATAGAAGATAAAGAAAAAACAACAAAACATCAAATCACTGTTACTTATAACAAGATAGTTTTATCATCTAAAGCAATATCATCAGTTTATAAAACAGAAATTTCTGGTAATAATACAGGCGTAGCAGTACGCTAAAAAGTTTATGCTTTCATAAGTATAAAAATGAGGTTAGATAGTTAGTAAAGTTTAAAACCTTACGGTTTTCAAAACAGCTCTTGGTGGTTCTTGAGCTGTTTTTTTTTGCTTTTTTTCAGTTCAATATTTTTTATAAATATCATAAATCAGCATCTTTTTCAATACTGTCATTCATTTAAACAAATTATCAAATAACAATCAAATTAACGTTAACAATAATTATAATTCAAATTTTAACCTATAACGGTTTCGTAAATGAGAATACAGCATATATATCAGCAAACAGAGTTGTACACATTACCGTATAGTTGAAGTAATTTAGCAGTATCAAATAAGAAGAAATAATTTAAAAATATACATCATGAAAAAGACATTAAAATTAAGTTTAGTATGTGCAGTACTTTTTGGAACAAGTACTTATGCAATTGATGGAAATGGAGATTTTGCTCTTCATGTAATTAAAGGGAACGGGAACCAGGTAACTTTTGCATTAAACAATGTAAAAAAAGCACACTTATCAATCTACGATACAGATGGCAACCTTATCTATTCTGAAAGTGCTTCAGGCAAAAGCGGAATCCTAAGAACATTCAGCTTTGAAGAATTCCCGGAAGGAACTTATTTCTTAGAAGTAGAAGATAGTGTAAAAACTACAAAACATGAAATTACGATTACAGCCGGTGTTGCAACATTATCATCAAAAGCAATTTCATCAGTTTACAAAGCAGGTTATTCTGCCAACAATACAAGTGTAGCAGTACGCTAAAAAAGTTTATACTTTCATAAGTATAAAATGAGGTTAGATAGTTAGTAAAGTTTAAAACTTAACGGTTTTCAAAACAGCTCCTGGTGGTTCTTGAGCTGTTTTTTTTGTTCCATATTTTGATCAATAGCGAGATAAACCCCTTTTTTTATGCCTGTCAATTATTTAAATAAATTATCAAATCACAATCAAATTAACGTCAACAGTGATAATAATTTAAATTTTAACCTATAACGGTTTCGTAAATGAGAATACAGCACATATATCGGCAAATAGGGTTATGCAAAATAACATATTTCGTAAGTAATTTAGCATCAGATAATTAGAACTAACAATTTAAAAACTATTGTCATGAAAAAGATTTCAAAATTAAGTTTAGTATTAGCAGTACTTTTTGGAACAAGTACTTATGCAATCGATGGTAATGAAGACTTCAATCTTCATGTATTAAAAGCGAACGGAAAACTGATCACTTTTGCTTTAAACAATGTAAAAAAAGCAAAATTAACAATCTACGACCAGGACGGTACTCTGATTTATTCTGAAAGTGCTTCAGGTAAAGATGGAATTTTGAGAACATTTAGCCTGGAAGAATTTCCTGAAGGAACTTATTTCCTTGAAGCAGAAGACAGCATAAAAATAGTAAGACATGAAATTACAATTACAGATAACAAAACAGTTTTGTCTGCAAAAGCAATTTCATCATTTTACAAAACAAATAATGCTAAAAATGCAACTGTAGCCGCTCGTTAAAACTGTTTACAATTTTAATAATTGTATAAAAATGGTTAGATAGTAAAAGATTAAAACTTAATTGTTTTCAGAAACAGCTCTTTGTGGTTATGGAGCTGTTTTTTTTATTTCTTTTTTTTTTAGAAAATCTATCAGATCTCTAAAATACTTTTTGAAAATAAATTAAATGACAGCATTGATAAATTTCCACAAATTTGTAATTTCTGGCAAAATTCATTTCTACCGATTTATATCCTATTTTCGTCTTTTTACATACTTTTTAACAACAGAAGCAACAAATCTTACTCCTAAATTATACTTTATGCAATTTCAAAGTAGGTAAAAATTATTATAAGCTAATTTTTTCCTACTTAAAATTACCACATCCTAACAAAAACAATGCAATGATTTTTATATTCGTAATTTGAAGTGAAATTTTAAAAAATTATAATCAAATCGATCAAAACTCCAACAATAATTTAAAATTTAACATATAACGGTTTCGTAAATGAGAATATAGCATATATATCAGCAAATAGGGTTGTGTACTTTACCTTACATCTGCAGTAATTTAGCAGTATAGAAATAGACGAAATAATTTAAAAAAATATATCATGAAAAAGACATTAAAATTAAGTTTAGTATGTGCAGTACTTTTTGGAACAAGTACTTATGCAATCGACGGAAATGGAGATTTTGCTCTTCATGTAATTAAAGGAAACGGTAGTGAAGTAACTTTTGCATTAAACAATGTAAAAAAAGCACACTTATCAATATACGATGTAGATGGTAATCTTATCTATTCTGAAAGTGCTTCTGGCAAAAGCGGAATCCTAAGAACATTCAGCTTCGAAGAATTTCCAACAGGAACTTATTTCTTACAGGTAGAAGACAGTGTAAAAACTACAAGACACCAAATTACTATAAAAGACAATGTTGCTGTGATATCAAGACAAGCAGTTACATCAATATATAAAGCAGGTTCTTCTGCAAACAATACAAGCGTAGCAGTACGCTAAAAAAGTTTATGCTTTTCATAAGTATAAAAATGAGGTTAGATAGTTAGTAAAGTTTAAAACCTTACGGTTTTTAAAACAGCTCTTGGTGGTTCTTGAGCTGTTTTTTTTGTTATATATTTCTCACATCTCAGAAATAAATGCAAAAAGCAAAAAAAATTCAACAAAATATCACTTAACAAACACAAGTAACTGAATGTTAAAACTTTAAAAATAATTTAAAAAAACAAATTCAAAACATCAATAAACACGTAAGTATCTTAGTAAAACAATGGAAAACCTTTGAATTCAACAACTTACTATTGAAAAATAAAACAGTAAAAATTTTGAAATAAGAGAACTATTTGTAGTTTCGCCAATACCACGAATTAGAAATTAAAATTAAAATTAGAAAAAGAGATGAAACAAATTTTAAGACTGAGCTTTGTTGTAGCTGTATTATTAACAGCATTAAGTACGTATGCAAGTAATGAAAAAAGTGATTATGTACGTATATCAAAACCGGAAATGGAAAAGTAGTAAGCTTTACATTAAACGCTGACGAAAAATCAAATTTTTCAATTCTTGACGAAAAACAAAACTTACTTTACACAGGAGAATTTTCTACAAACGAATTAGAAGTTTCAAAAACCCTAAACCTTGAAAGTTATCCTGCCGGAACTTATTATCTAAAAGTTTTGGAAAACAACAAAATAGTAAATCATAAAATTACTGTTTCTAATAAAAAATCAAAAACAATTGCGTTAGACCAATCAGTAAACGAAAGCCCGGCTTTTCGTCGTTAATCATATTGCCCCCTATTTAAGAACAGCTCCATATGAGCTGTTTTTTTATTTAATTTCTTTCCTTAAACCGGCTCCAATTTTTACCAGTTCCCAAAAAATATCAGCTTCTGATGTAATAGCTATTTTTTGAAATTCTTTATAAAAAGAAGAATGTACAAATGCATAAATATAATCTAACAACTCTATGGCCATGAAACTTTGCCTGAATTCAGGACGTAATTCGCTGCTATTGGCAAAACAAACATTTCCGGCTTCTCTTTCACTCAGAAACAGCAAGCCCAAATGATCTGCAAATAGTTTTACAATTTCGTTATTTAGAATAACAGTTTCAGGAACAGATTGATTACAAATGGCTTCAGTAGTAAAATAAGTTTGCGTAGTATTTTGTAAAATTTTTAAAACACTGTTTTCTAAATCTATACCATCAAATAGCGGAGAAATATTTTCATCTGCTTTTAAAGCGTTGATTTTGTTACAATACTCCTGGATAGTCATAATGATACTGGTTGAATCCATAAAATTAGACCATATAGTTTTCATTGAACATTTTTCTCCATTAAAAATGTCTGAAAACTTTTAGATAACACGCTTGAAATAGTTAAAATTCATAAAAAACCACCCAAACACACCTTATATCACTGACTTAGATATATTTGCGAAACAAAAAAAACAAAAAATCCAGATATTCTCTTAAACCAATGGGTATGCAAAACAGACTTGTTATTTTAATATTAGGGACTTTTTTTTCATTCAGTGCTGCTGCCCAAAATGAAAAAGTCTTTATTACTGACAAAGTAAGCGACACTTATGCTTATGTTGATGTAATGAAAACCTATGAAAGAGTTGCTGCAAAAGGCTACAAGTCTGTAGATTTATTTCAAAAATTAGGAGATTCGTCTTATTCACATTTTAAACTCGAAAAAGCAGCCGAATGGTACGATAAACTATTTGCCATGACTGCCGATTTAGAACCTGTATATTATTACCGTTATGCAGAATCCCTAAGATTCATCTGCGAAAACGAAAAAGCCGATGCTATTCTTGAAAAGCTGAAAACAAAAGGAACGGTAAAAAAGAAGGTTTGATTTTTTAACAAATTTCTTCGATACTGCAACCGGTAACATTCAATAATAAATGTCCAAAACAATTCTTTTATCAGAACTGTCAATCAGTTTCTCTATCCTCGCATAGTATTTTTCATTTACCATCGGACAGCCATAGCTGTTGCAAATTGGATTGTCTTGTTCTTCGTACGGAACTTTGCTGTATTTATGCAAAACAATATTCCTTAAAAAAGCATTATCATTGGTTTTGTCTAAGCCATAAAGTTTATATGCTTTTCCAAAATCTCCATTATAACTGTATCCGATATAATATTTCCCTAATGCTGTACAAAGTGAATTATTGACATTGCTGAATCGCAGTTTATCCTTTATTCCGGTTTCAGATCCGGAGCCATGTGCAAACAATCCCTGATCAATTATTTTATTCTTTTTTAAATCGTATATAAAAAATCTGTTTTTCCCAGACTTGATTTTCATGTCTATAAAAAAGGCTATCTTATTATTGTATTTGGAGTTATTGCCTATAAGCTGTTTTACGGCATCTACTCTTTTGGTCAGTTTGTGTGGTGTTTTTTTATTGAATTCAGAAGCTTTAAAAACGTTTTCTTTAGAATTTTCTAATAGGATTATCGTACCCAAAAGCACTATTGTAAATAATAAAAGAAAAAGAATTATTTTTCGCATAGATTAATGATTGATAAAACTATATTATTTTTTGGCAATCGCTTTACCACAAATTGCGTAATCTATTTATTGCAATTAAATATTCATAACTGTAAACTGAATAAATAACATTCCGATTATAAAAGCAGTTAAATATATAAATTTCTTAATATCATCAAATTCTCTTCCTTCTTTTAGAATCAGCCCTCTGAATTTCTCTGAAACTAATGCTAAAATTGAGCTTATAAAAACCAGACCAAGAGCTAGTTTCACACCAATTCCAATCGGAAGTCCTTCTTTTTTATCCTGCAGCATAAAGGGAATTATATCAGACAAAAAAAGCAAGTTCCATGCTATTATAAAAAACACAGCAACCGGTTTTTTAATTGGAAATCCTCCTTGATTTTGCCTTTCAAGAATTTTCAAATCTTCTGTACTTATTTCTGAATTTGTATTTTCTAAAAATCCCGTCTTTTTAATTTCATTTATAACTGTGGTCGGATTCTTAAAAGTCCAGAATATAACTTTTGAATTGTATTTTTCTATTCTGTGGTTTATTTTAATTCCGTTTCCAATTATCGGGACCGAACTGTACGCTTCTATAGAAATAATGTCTTTTGGCTGAAATACCAAATTACCAACAATTGATGCGTTAATTTTTAAAACCTCTTTGTCAACATATAAATCGGCCAAAGGAAAACTGGCATTTGCCATTCCGATTCTTGCTCCGCCGGTAAGCGTAAATTTTTCAGTCATAACTTAATTTCTAATTTTAGATAGGCAAAAATAAGTACAAAGAAACATCTTTTTTAATAAAAACTATTAGCTAAAAAAGTCGCTCAATTTCATTTTGTATCTCAAATATATCCATAACGGCATACAGCCCTACAGATTCTTCCAGATGAGCATTAGAAGGCGAAGTTTCAACATTTGAATGTATAAGTTTGATTTGATTTGCCAAATCGGGCAAAAACTTGATTCCTGAAACGGCATATTTAGAAACACGTTTACTGCCATCATTGTACAATTTTCCTTTTGCAGGCAACTTTTCTAATTCCTGAATTTCAGGAACTTTATCAAATATTGTATCGTAAAACTCTATTATAGGGCTTTCGTTGGGGCGTGAAAGCTTGTGTACATAAGCACAATAAAAATGTTTATCGAGCTGAATAGCAATTACATCCTTTGGTCTGTAGAAAGTAATATTATCAGGCAATGATGGTTTGCGCCTGAGCGGAACGGGTTCTGAACAAATTAGTTTTTTTATCTGATCTGATTTTCTAAAAAAGTCATCGCTTAAAACAACATCGCGGTTTAAAGCATCAATTGCGTCTATTGCTTTTTCTGTAATTTCAGAATCTTTGAGTCCGTATTTATGAAGAATTACCGCTAACGCCACAAATGTTGTACGTTTATAATTATCTGTAACTTCTGTATGATCGGCATTTAGAACACAATTCCAGCGCAATAAGATTTTAGGAAGAATATAACCTGTAAGATTTTCAGCAATTTTTGCGTCATGTTTGGCATACGCCATCGCTTTTGCAGTGAGCCTTGCAAAATCATCATCGATATTTTGTACTAATGCTTTTGATGCTAATTTATCCAGTATTTGCTGATGCGTCATTTTTATTTTGAAATTAAAAAGACAGCTTTTTGGAGCTGTCTTTTGTTGTTTATCAATACCTTTTTAGGAATATTATTTCCCTTTAAGTAATTTTTCTAAATATTCGATCTTATCTTTTTCTGCCTGAAGCAAACGTTCGTAAAGGTTTTTATTTTCTTCTACAGTTTCCATTAATTTATCTAATGGATTGAAAGTGCAATTATTATTATTTCCAAAATGGCTATTATTTACAACTTCATTAAAACTATTAAAATAATTGATTACACTTTCTTCAGAAAAATTCTTAATGGCTTCAACCGTTACACCAAGCGCTTTTGCAACTTCAATAAGCTTTTGCTCATCAATGGTTTCACTGTTTTCTAAAGCCGAAACAGCTTGCTGGTTTGTTCCTAAAGCCTGTGCCAAAGCTTCCTGTTTCATATCACGAAGTTCACGAATGCGGCTTATTTTTCGCCCTATATGATTTGGTTTTGTAAGTGTGCTCATAATTCAAAGATAACAATTAAGTTCATTAACAAGAAATATGTAAAAAACATATTTAGTGCCGTATCATACGGCAAAAAATGATTTGATACCGTGTAATCTATTTCTTTCTTGCAGTGTGAAACAAAAATACATTTTTTCTGATAATAACAAATTCTAAAAGTCAAATTCTAAAACAATTCACACTCAAAAACCAACGAAATGGAAACCACTGAAATTATAAATTTAGAAATTCTCAAAAAATTATCTGCCCGGTCTTTTCAAACACTAAAACCGACTCCTGACAATTCAAAAGCCTACATCGCTCAAATTAAGGTTTCTAATTATGTCGAACTCGGCGGCTTAATTACCGACCTGCTTAAATTGTGTATTTTGGCGCTGGATCCGGAAACACCTAAAATTGTTGAAAAAAACAATGAACCTATTAATGTGGGACTTATTTTAGAAACTGTGCTTCAGCTGTTTCCTTTGGAGGAAATGGAGTTTTTGAGTAATGTTGGAAAGATTATTGGTAAAGATTGAGTTCTTTAAAGATAACCATAATATTGTCATTTCGACGGAGGAGAAATCTTCACGAGAAACTCTACAAAGATGGGCGACATTCTGTACGGAGCTACTTACGGAGATTTCTCCTTACGTCGAAATGACAAATTGGAGAGGGGAAACTTTGGGTTCGTGGGGGGAACGTTCGCTTTATCAAAAAAGTATTTTAACTTAATTCTTCTAATGCTAATGAAGCATTTGCTAATTGTTGAGACCAAAAACCATGTCTTTTACCATTCTTAAATGTTGGTTCAGTAGTTTTTCTTAATTCTTTAATTGCATCCTTTGAGTTTTGAATTAATACTTCTAATGATTCTATTTTTGATTTAGCATCTATTCTAGTTATACACTTTTTAGGAATATGATGTGATTTTAATCGTCCATCCTTTCTATAGTCTGTAGATACATAGCCATCTTCCGAAGTAATTTTAAATAATTTTTTGAATTCAAGTTGATCAAAAACTAAAAATCCTTTTGCATGTGCTTTTTCTCCAATTGCTAAAAACTGATCTTCTACAATCAATAAATAGCCTTCCTCTTTAAGCAATTTAAAAGGAGACTTTATAGAATTGAATAAATTTAACCATTCATTTGGCTCTATTTCATGAAATACATTACACATTACAATAATATCGAAGGTATTTTCATCATGCGTTGATAACAGTTGTGTTGTATCATTAAAATATCTATTATCTGAACTACCATAAATATCTTCAAATACTTTAATGCAAATATCTTTATTACCATCAAATTTATCGTATCCATAAAAATCCAACCACTCAGTGATATCTGAATTTCTTAACCTTTCATTCTCATATATAGTAGAAAGCAATCTTCCTTTTCCAATCCCAAAATCAAGAACTTTTAATTTTTCTTTTGATTCAGCGCGTTTTTTTATAATGTCATGAATCTGTGCTACCTGAGGATCTTTTAAACCAGTTATTAATACTTCAGGATAAAACAAACTTTCATATGCAAATTTATTACTCCCCATTTGAGCAGGCAAAGATAAAAAATGCGATAATTTTTCGATTTCTTCCTCAGTTCCCAATAAACCTGCTAAAACTGTTTCAGGTATATCGCCTGCATAAGAAATCTTACCTTTTTCAATATACCAAATGCAAGATGGGTCAAAATGAGCTAATACATTAATTGAATGAGTTGCAATCCATAACTGTCCATTTTTGATATGAGGAATAATTTTATCAAGAACTTCAATTAAAGCTGCTGGATGTAAGTGATTTTCTGGCTCATCCATAAATATGACTACATTTTCTAAATTAACTTCTTGTCCATAAAGCGCCATACAAAATTGTAATAGAATTATTTGCCCATTTGAAAGGTTTGCTTCACCTATACGCTTGCCAAAAATTTCAGGATAACCATCTTTAGTTCTTTTTAAATCAGTGTTTAGAAATAATTTTATGTAGCTTTTTAATTTTTCATATTGAAATAATATATCTTT
Source organism: Flavobacterium salmonis (assembly GCF_903819435.1). Taxonomy (GTDB): domain Bacteria; phylum Bacteroidota; class Bacteroidia; order Flavobacteriales; family Flavobacteriaceae; genus Flavobacterium; species Flavobacterium chungangense. The sequence goes on from NZ_CAIJDP010000089.1 coordinate 138,308, forward strand.
TCTTTCCTCTTCACTTATATTTGAATCATCCGGAACACTTGCATCTACAAAATTCCTTTGAATCTTTTCAATTGCTGAAATAGCTCCAAGCGAAACATTATTCATACCAATATTATAAATTAATTTAGCATGACCGTCACGTTGTTGCGGAGAAATAGTAAAACTATCAACTAGGTTTAAAGATTGAGGTACAAAATCAACTAGTAAACCATCTTTTTTTTCTGGAAAAATCAAAAAATTATTTTTGTTTTGTAGTTTTTCGCTCCAAGATTTAACGTTTCTCTTTGCAATATCTATATTTGATAAAATATTTGATTTAGTTTCATTTATCGGATTAGTCTGTTCCTTGGATAAAATTTCATTAGTTAATTTCGAATCTATACGCTTAATATCAAGATCAAATTTTAAAATACTTTCATTATGATTTTTGATTCCGTCTTCCAATCTTTTAATTTCTTCATTATCAGGAAAAATATTAATTTGTTGCTTAATTAATTGAAGTGTTCTACTTTTTCCAGAACCATTTTTTCCTGCTAATAAAACAACATTACCTAAACGATCCATCAAAATTGGTTGAAGATCTAATTTTGATGTGATTTCTTCTTCAAAATTTATTTTTTGTATTTTCATATTAACTAGGTTATGTAATTAGGGTACTAATTATTTAGGTTTAAACGAAAATAAGAAAATTAATTTAATCGATTTATTTTCAATACAGTATTTCTAAATGCAAAACGCATTCGATCATTAACCAAATGCGTTTAAAAATTATAAAAAGTAAATTTTACATATTCCTTCTATACTGATTTAACCATGTTTTGTTGGTATTAGAACGTTTTTAGTCAACCTTTAGACAACAAAATAAAATTTATATCGATAAAATGAAGTAATATAAGTCAGCCAAGAATTTTTTATTTCGATGTTTTAGTTAATTCGAAATCAAACAACTCTTTAGGTGAAACATCCAGACCTCTAGCAATTTTAAATATTGTACTAACGGTTGGATTTATTATTGCGGTTTCAATTCTTGCAATCTGTGACAAAGTAATTTCTGACTTATCAGCAAGTTCTTCCTGAGACATCATTTTTTCAGAACGTAGCTCTTTTAGTCGTCTAGCCAACAACATTAATCCTTCTTTATCGAAGATTAGTATTCTAGTTTTTTTATCATTCTTTTCCACTTATCAAAAAGAAGATATTTACATGAAAATTGTTATAGCACTTGTGCTATAAATATATATATTTGTGAAAAAATTCATGTTCACTAATAAGTAAATACTCTAAAAAATGAAAAAAAACATCGTTCTATTCTGTGCTATTAAATTTCTCTTTTTGGGATGTATTCTGAGTCCCATTAAAATAAGTGCTCAAACTTCCTTTTCTCTTGAAAACCTAAAAGAATCAAATTTTGAGCCTTTCCCCTCTTTTTTAGACGCAATAAAAAATGATGCACAGGCAAAGAGTAGAAATAAAGCTCAACATTGGAAAGATGAACTTTTCATTAAAGATGGATTATTATTTGTACCTCGAAGTAGTAATGGTGGTCAACATTGGCAACTTGACGGTTTTTCTGTTTATGACTTAAATAAAAAACAATTTGGTACAATTGAATATTTAGATGGAACTAATTCTAATGCTAGTAAGCTAGGAGCTTTAAATATTTTACGACCAGATTTTGATGAGAATTTATTTTTTACTTTTCGCAATTCGAAGGTGTATAAATCATCATATTCTGTAAAAGATTATAGCATGTTTGAATACTACAATTATCCTCGTTATAAAAACGAACAGTGGAGCTATTATTCACCAAATGCCATGTGCGAATTTACGAAAGTTGGTACATACGTTGATATAGAAGAAGACGGTAAGATTTATAGATTTCAAGTTACAAAAAATACGCTTAATGAAGACCAATCATATTTTTTCAGTATTGACAAAAATAGAAATTATGCAATGAGTTCCAAAGCTATAGATATACAAAATCAAAATGGTTTTGTATATATTCAGTTATTCAATAGTTCACAAGCATTTATTAATATGAAAATGCTAAATGTAAGTAACATTATTGAAAATAGTGATATGCCAAAAATGATAAATCGAGGTAATGGTATTGTTGAAACTAAAGTTGGGCGTAGAGCATATACATGGGACATTGATTCAATGGATTATCTGAATAATGGAAATATTCTGTTAAATATTAACTTGTATGACCAATATAAAGTTCATTATCCCACTAGCCTACCAATGGCTTCATCTCATAAATATCAATTAGCAATTATTCTGAATCCTAAGCTAGAGCTTGTAAAATACAATTTTATTGTGGATGCTGATTACAAATTATTTAGTAAAAACAATAACGATTTTTTTGAAATTATTTCAGATGGAGGAAAAATAATTTGTTATGATGAAAACCTAAATATAAAATGGTACAAAGAATTAGCTATGGAAAATAGCAAATCAGTGGGGCAAATTTCATATTTTAAGCAGATAAATAACTATTTATACTTAATGGGAACTGCTACAAATAAATATCATGTTGGCTTAAATGACCCAATTATTTGGAAAGTCGATAGTCAAAATGGAAAACTAATTGTTGAAGAAGTTATTAAACTCACTCAGTCTCCATCTTTTTGCAACGGTTTTACGTATTATAACAACAAACTATACTTATTAGTTAATGATGGAAGTAGTAATAGTCAAATTTTAAAAAAATCGAACTTAAATATTGATTAGAATACATTTCTTATTGCTTGAACAACTATTAGGCAAGAATTAAATTGTCTAGTATTTTTGTTCATGTTCACGGTGTTCATATTTTAAAAGCGTGAACACCGTGAACATGAACACTACAAACTCATGTATATATCATCCAATTCCTCTTGTCTGATTCCTAAGTACCTTTTTGTTATCGCTGGGGATGAGTGATTGAATAATTCACTCAGGTATAAAAGGGCTTTATCACTTTCTCCATTGTTAGCCCAAACTTGACGACCAAACGTCTTTCTGAGGGAGTGACTACTAATTGCAACGTTTTTAGTAGCAAACATTTCTTTTAGTTTACGGTTGACATATTGCACCGTTATTACTGTTGATTGATTTGAAGTGAAAACATGACCACTTCTTATATCTGTTCTTGTTTTAAGAACTTCGTAAGCATTCTTAATATTGTCGTTTAATCTAATAACACGCTTCTTATTCGTTTTAGATTCTACTAATGAAATTGAGTCATTTTCTAAATCTTCAAATTTCAATTTTAGAATATCAGAAATTCGCAATCCAGCATTTATGCCAAAAACGACTAGAAAACCTAATTTATAGTTTTTTTCAGTTTTGATGATTTTCATTGCTTTGTTCAGAGTTGAATCAAAATTTAGATAGTCGCTAGTAGTGATTGAATTTTTAAGGCTCATGACTGTGATTTTTATTACTGTAAAGATAGTGTTAAAAGTTTCAAAAACAATTAAATTGAATTAAAAGTGAAACTATTTTAATTGTAAAATTCATCAAAACATTATTAATCACTCATTATCAATGTTTTAGCTAAAATAAAAAGTATTACTATTGTTAGAAGTGAAACTTTTATGATTCTCCTCTTTTGAGTATTCCATAAATTTTATCCTGAGCGCAATTTACAATAATATTTTTTCTATTTTTGTATAAAGGCAATACACAATAGCGCGACTATACATCCAAAATCGGACAGCTTGTCGTAGTTTATGGCGAGTATGCACAAGTTGTAGGTAATTAGACCGAAAATAGCCAAGAAAAATAAAAAACGAAAAAATGGGAATATTTGACCTTTTAAAATCGGACTCTGATAAGAATCCGTCAATTGATTTAACTGATTTCAAATTTTTATCAGACGACCATACACGAATCCAAAATGGGCAATCAACTAATGCAAATAACAAAGGCGCTTGGAGAGGAATTAGAGTGAAAACTTCTAACAATAAAACCTTCTATGTTACAATGTATAATATGAATGAAAATCATCCAGTTTGGGGCGATAATATTCAAATGGCTGAAAAGCAAATGAAAATGTTGGAAGAAACAGATAGTAAAATTATTTTAAGAGGTTTTGGTAATGACATAATGGGCTCGTCTTTTGCTGATTATGGTCTTACCCTCCATAAATTTAATGGAAATATAAATAAAGTTTCAATTCATATGTACGACAGAAATGTTGATATAATCTATGTAAAGGCTGAAAATAATGACCAGAAAAAGAAATTAGATAATTATTCAAATACTGATAGTTTTGAAGATTTTATGCGAAAATTCCAGTCAATGTCAATGTCCGAAAAAATGCAAATTGCATCGCAAACTGATGCGTTTAATAATCAAGGAGCAAATGCATATAGAAATGATAACATAGAACTTGCAATAGAAAATTTTGAAAAAGCATTAAAAATAATGCCAATTAATGATGATGCTTTAATCAATTTGGCAAGATGTTACACAATGCTTGGGGAATATGAAAAAACCTTTGAACCATTAAATAAACTCTATCGATTAAATTCTAACAACAGAAATAAAATTATAGCATACAGTTTACTAATGCATCTACTCGAAGATTTTGACTCTGATGGTGGAGCTGTTAGTCCATCAACTTTAATAAATTATATTAAGGCGAAATATAATATATCAACTAACGATGATGAAATTAAAAGTATTATAAGAAGAATAAACGAACCATATAATAGAGATATTTTGGTGTATATGATTGGTGGTGGTTTTGGGTTTGGAATGGGTTCAGGAGGAAGTCCATATATGACTTCAGACGGAACTATAAAATCAGTCATTAGTGACGAAATTGAAGACGTCTTAAATTGGGACTAAAAAAACTAACTACCTACAACAGTCGTTCCAAGATATTTGGGCATTTGGCTGAATTTAAAAATGGTTTTGTACTTGTAAAACTTGTACATAATGGAAAAAACTCGCATCTTTAATCCCAAACCTCTTGTAACGTCAAGATGTTACTGGAGACATGAACCGAAATTACGCAGAAGAAAATAATCAAAAAATAAGCGTTAGTAAACTTTTAAAAAGTAGATATTCTTTATACAAAATTCGGATTTAGATTAACGAAAGAAAAGGAAACTAACGTTTTTGGTATTTCTTTGCAAGAACAACGTTATGACCTAGTAACCTTTAGTGAAGATAATCTGCAATCAAAAATAACAAGACCGCATTCAACACATCATTAAAAAAGCCTCTATTTCTTGTAAATAGAGGCTTTTTATTGTGAAAACACTTGAGTAAAGACAGGAGCATTTAGGTACGAATTAGAACCGTTTAGTACCTATAAATTGCACTTTTGGAACTATTATTTGCGATTTTGGTGTCGAAATTTTGAAAGCCAATCTGATGTAAGGGATTTCACTTAGCTAAAAATTGTTACCTAGGAGGCGGATAACTAGAGCACATGTATTTTGGAACAGGGGGAGGAAGAAGAGGGAGGGCTATCCTAACTGCTCTATTTTTTTTCTTATTACAGCAATTTCTTTTTGAAGTTGTAATTTGGTCATTTGTTTATGTAATTCAGCTTTTCTTTCTGGATTTTCTTCAATACTCATTTCCATTTGTTTGATTCTTATTTTTTCGTCAATGTTATCCATTTTTCCATGAGTTTAAAAGATATTCAACTACAAAAAGTTCGTTCAATTTATTGTTTTTTAATAATTGATACTCTTGCCACAAGTGCCAATCATCGGTTATTGAATTTTCTTCATATTTCATTTCACAATAGTTTTTCAGTAATTCTCGTAAGTGTGGACTGAAATCAAAATTTGTTATTTCATATTCGTTCATCTGGTTGTTATATTATTTCTGTTATTATTGGTGCTTTATTAGCGTAGTTTACGCTGTTATATTTGTTTGTTATGCTTGTAGCTTCAAAAGATATTTCGTTCCAGGAAAAGTACTTGTAAATCACATTTTCAACTATTGTTTTTACTTCTGGTAATTTCCCATCTGTGATAAAGTGAACATGGTTAAATCCTCTTCCATCCAGTTCTATTGTATACTTAATGTATTTGTCTGGCATTTCATTTTTTATCTGGTAAATCAGTTCTTGATGGTATTCCTTGTCATAGTTTTCAAAAGGATTCCAACTCACGAAAGTTTGCCAATCATAGTTGCTCTCAGTATAAATTTTTCTTTTGTTGATTGGCATAAATTCGTTAATGATTGAGTAGTGTATTTTCCATTGCTTACCGTCTTTATCTAATAAACTGGTCACTCCAGCATATTTTTCTTTGATTCTAATCATTTTGTATTTCAGCATTCTTATTGATAGACCTGTTATTTCTGGTAACTGGTTAAGCTTATAATAGGTCTTATATCTTTTACTATTTGCATTGTTGATTAATTCATTAAACTTTTCTTTCATTCTAATTTGGATATAATAAGGTCAAGAGAGGTTACTAATCTCTTGGTTATGTCTGTTGTCTATTTATAAATATGTGAAACTTTTGAAAAAGATGCACTTTGACTAAAAAAAAAGTGTTTTTATTTCAAGAATGGTCTTAGTAAAGTTCATTTTTACCCCAGCATCGAACCAATTGCAAAACAAATTATTGCACCTATTTTGTATAAAATCAAGTGATTAAGTTTTTGCTATTCGAATTAGGGAAACCCTAAAAAATCCCTAATCTTCATTTGTACCATCAAATAACAAACATGGTAATTATGAACAATCAAATTTTTTTAAACGGTATCACAATTGAGCAACTCGCAGAAATATTAAAACCAATGCTAGCTGTTAACGCTCAGGAACAAATCCAATCAGGCAACCCATTTCTAACTAGAGATGAGGTTTGTGAGCTTCTTTCTTTTAACAAAACAAGTCTTTGGAAACATACAAAAAGTGGAAGGCTTAAAAGCTATGGTATTGGAAATCGTGTGTACTATAAAAGAGATGAAGTATTAGAAGCTGTTAAACCTATCAATTCATAAGCTATGGAAAATGTAAACAACGGATTAGAAGTATTAAGTAACGTAATTGATAAAGCAATGACTGCAAGTAATAATATAGTTAAAAATAAAAATATTGGTTTATTCACAATTAAAACTGGTAATGAATGGATACAAGAAGCAAAAAATAAACCTATGCCGAAAATGCTTTTTGGTGAGTTTTGGTTCGAGGGAGAATTATGCATTCTGTTTGCTGATTCCAATGTGGGAAAATCAATTCTAGCTGTACAAATAGCTGACAGTATAAGTAAAAATAAGGAGATAACACCTTTTAAATTAGAAGCAGAAAAGCACCATGTTTTATATCTTGATTTTGAGTTATCCGCTAAACAATTTGAAAATAGATATTCTAAGGATTATGATGAGCATTATTTTTTCGATAATGGTTTTAGCCGAATAGAAATCAATAGTGATGCGGACTTACCACCGAATACAGATTTTGAGACTTACCTTTTGAAATCATTAGAGTTGTCAATTGCTAGTACAGGTGCTAAAACTATAATAGTTGATAATCTAACATATCTTAAAAGTGGTAATGAATCCGCAAAAGATGCACTTCCTTTAATGAAAGAATTGAAGGCATTGAAAACTAAATACGATTTATCCATGTTAGTTTTAGCGCATACCCCTAAAAGAGATATGTCCAAAGCGATAACTAAAAATGATTTGGCAGGAAGTAGGATGTTAATGAATTTTTGTGATAGTTCATTTACTATTGGTCAAAGTTCGGGAGATTCCAGTTTAAGATACATCAAACAGATAAAACAACGAAATACCGAAGAGATTTATGGAGCTGAAAATGTGTGCGTTTGTCAAATAGTAAAACCTCACAATTTTCTAGAGTTTGAGTTTGTGGATTTTGATGAAGAAAAAACTCATTTAAAAGAATCAAATAAAGCAGATAGAGATGAGGTTATTGAACTGGCTAAGGAATTGAGTGATAATGGTAAAAGTCAAAGAGAAATTTCTAGAGAGTTGAATATTTCATTAGGAGCAGTAAATAAGTATCTCAAACTATAAAATGTTCATGATGTTCATTATTAAAAGAGTGAACACCATGAACACAGTGAATAAATAATAATAATAATAATAATAATAATAATGAGAGAGTATAAATATAGCCTAGACAGGAGCAGTAAAAAGTTTATTTGCCCAAAGTGTTTAAAGAAGACGTTCGTTAAGTTCGTTGAAAGTGAAAGCCGAATGTATATGAGTGATGATTTGGGTAGATGTGACCGTGAAAGTAGGTGTGGTTATTTTAGCTCTCCTACAGGTTCAATAATCACTATAAATGAAAAGCCGTCATTACCATTAGCGAAAAGCTTTCATGGTTTGGAATTGGTAGAGAAAAGTATGATGGTAAATTTTGAGAATAATTTTGTTCAATTTTTAAAAACTCTTTTCTCTGAAGAGCAAGTGAAAGAAGCAGTACTAAAGTATCTTATTTGTAATTCTAAGCGTTGGATTGGTGCTACTATTTTTTGGCAAATTGATAACTATGAACGTGTTCATGCTGGCAAAATATTAGCTTATAATCAAGAAACGGGAAAACGAAGTAAAAGTGATGATGGTAAAGCTTTGATTGATTGGGTGCATAGTATATTGAAAAGGAAAGGAATTGTAAACCAATTCAACCTTAACCAATGCTTATTTGGGTTACACCTTATTAAAGATACTGAAGTACAAGTAATTGGATTGGTGGAAAGTGAAAAAACAGCAGTAATAATGAGTATTTTTAAGCCAGACTATGTCTGGATGGCTACTGGTAGTAAAAGTGGTTTTAAATATGAGTTCTTGAAGCCTATTCAGCAATACAAAATTATTGCATTTCCTGACAAAAGCGAGTACAATGATTGGTCTATAATTGCAAAGCGATTAAACATGTTTGGCTTTAGTATCATAGTAAATGACTGGTTGGAAAATACATCCTATAAAGATGGAATTGATTTAGCAGATGTTTACATTGATGCAAAGTTTCAAAAAATTAGAAGTTGATTATTTCTTCAAATAATATTAAAAGTTAAATATCAACATTAGTAGCATTCTTTACAGAATAACCGATTTTCATTAAATGGGTTTCAACAGCCATTACATTTTTAGCTGAATTTAACGGATTGTTTTTATTGTCTAAATCGTTGCCTAAAAGCGGATTCAACAATGGTTGAATTGAACTTGGTTTTGCATCAATAATATGACCCAAAATATTTGCCATGCTGTTTATAGATGTATTAAAAGGTCTCTCCTTTTTAAGGAAATCAATAACGCCAAGTTTTTCAAGATATAAAATTCTTCTAATTATTGGAATATTGTACTCCTCCATTAATTCATCATAAGGTTCTGATGGCAACTTTTCATCTCCGAATTGGGTTCGCTTTATTTTAGTATAGCTAATACGAGTCAACATGTTAAGCTCAGGAAAGAAGTGGGTTATCTTATCTATAAATTCATTAATAAAACTTTTATCAATATACTCACAAAACGTATCTATTGTATCTTCTATATAGTACATATAATAGTCTCCGTCCAAAAGTGTATCGTAAACATGTTCGATATCTTTACTGTCCACATCACTATGAAGATATACTTCTGCTTTTATTTTTAACAAATGATACATAAAAAAATCTTTTCTTAGAAAACGTAAAAGATTTATATCCAAATCATTTGTCAAGTCATAGACGGTTCTAATTCTTTTAAAAGAAGTTAGTTTATCGATATTTTCGTAAAATTCAATTATTTCGCTATTAGTCACTTTTCTATTGATTTAGTTGGTTTTGTTTCGGGAGACAATCTACTAAAATAATCTAACATTTGAAAAGCATTGTCATAAGTCGTTTTGCCAATATATTTTAAAAACATTTGCTCTGTTCCATGACCAGTTACTCCCATCAAAACTGAAGTTGGAATATGACCATAAAAATTAGTCGCAAAAGAACGTCTACAAACATGAGAACTAATAACTTGCCATTTTTCATACTCTCCAAAAGTTAAAGTCCTTTTATCATCAATACGCATCTTACCTTTTACCTTCGTATTAATTTTAGCTTCTTTACATACTTCTTTACTGTAATGATTAAAATGCTCTAGGTTTATTTTATATGGCAACCCATTTTCAATTATTTCTAATGCCTTTGGAAGTAATGGAATAACAACCAATTTACCAGTTTTCTGTTGTCTTAATTCTATAATTTTCGACCCTTTTATAATCTTAATATTTTTGTCTGTAATATTAAGTAAATCACCAGCTCTTTGTCCAATTAAACAGCCTAACAATAGCCATTTTCTAGCGTTAATGTGTGCTTCACGTACTAACTCTGCATTCTTTATAAGCTCTTGTTCTGCTTCTGTCAGTATTATAATCTCCTCAGATTCTTTGACTTCTTTTATAGATTTGATTTGTTTAAACTGTGGATGCGTCAGAATTCCATTAAATGATGCCTTATTAACAACTGCTCGTAATATTGAAATGTAAGTGCCTATATAATTCACAGAACGACCTTTGGCTTTATGGTACTTTTTAAACGTATCAATAAAATCCAAACCAATATCTCTAATAATTACTGGTTTACCTTTTAAATGGTCAACTTCGTAATTAATAATAAATTTTTTTAGGTTTTCTAAATTTTTGATAGAACCTCTAGTTAAATTATCTCCACTATCAATATAATAATCTATAGAGTTAGTTAATACATCTAAGTCAACAACAACAACTTTATTATTGAATAAGTCTATTTGATATTGTAACCATTCACCAGTAAATATTATTCCTTTATCTACATCATTGTTATAAGCATCATTAATAAAGACAGACAATTTATCCAACTTAAATTTAATTGCTTTCAACTCCTGATTTTTCTGAATTGGTTGACCTTTGTCTTTATTCCAATCATTTGGATTAACTACAAAACCAGTCTTACGCTTCCATACAGATTCTCTATTCAATGAATAACGAACGTAAATGTTTGCATTTTCATTCTTACTTTGAATTAAATATTTAATAGTTGCCATGTTTAATTTTTTTGAAATCAAATGTAAATAAAAAATACACTTTTAGCTAACAATTAGTCAACCAAAAGTGTATTCCGATAAATTCATTAAAACCTAAACAACAATTAAAGTACCGAAAACACTAGATTTTTATTCATTTTGATTTAGGCAAATTATTCATTTTACATATTCCTTCTATACTGCCCACCAACCTCAAATAACGCCGAAGTAATCTGACCCAAAGAACAAACTTTTGTAGCTTCCATTAAATGATCGAATAAATTTTCATTTTTAATAGCCGCTTGCTGCAAATTATTTAAATGCTCAGTAACTTTTGCTTCGTGAAATTGATGCAAATTATCCAGCATCGTAATCTGGTATTGTTTTTCTTCTTCGGTAGCTCGGATAACTTCTGCCGGAATTACCGTTGGCGAACCTTTTGAACTCAGGAACGTATTTACGCCCACAATTGGGAAATCGCCGTTGTGTTTTAAGGTTTCGTAATACAAACTTTCTTCCTGAATTTTAGAACGCTGGTACATGGTTTCCATTGCTCCCAAAACTCCGCCGCGTTCTGTGATTCTGTCGAATTCTTGTAAAACGGCAGCTTCAACTAAATCGGTTAATTCTTCGATGATGAAGGATCCCTGAATTGGGTTTTCGTTTTTTGCCAAACCTAATTCTTTATTGATAATCAACTGAATCGCCATGGCACGACGTACAGATTCTTCTGTTGGCGTTGTAATCGCTTCGTCATACGCATTGGTATGCAACGAATTACAGTTATCATAAATGGCATACAAAGCTTGCAACGTTGTTCTGATATCGTTAAAATCAATTTCCTGTGCGTGTAACGAACGTCCGGATGTCTGAATATGGTATTTCAGCATTTGTGCTCTTTCGTTGGCTCCGTATTTGTTTTTCATGGCTTTCGCCCAAATTTTACGCGCCACACGACCAATAACCGAATATTCCGGATCTACTCCGTTGGAGAAGAAGAACGATAAATTTGGACCAAAATCGTTGATGTTCATGCCGCGGCTCAAATAATATTCTACGTAAGTGAAACCATTTGAAAGCGTAAACGCCAATTGCGTAATTGGATTCGCTCCCGCCTCTGCAATATGGTATCCTGAAATCGAAACCGAATAGAAATTACGAACGTTTTTAGTAATAAAATATTCCTGAACGTCGCCCATTAATCGCAAAGCAAATTCAGTTGAGAAAATACAGGTATTCTGCGCCTGGTCTTCTTTTAAAATATCTGCCTGAACTGTTCCACGAACCTGAGATAAAGTTCTGCTTTTGATTTCGTTATAAATATGCAAAGGTAAAACCTGATCGCCGGTAACACCCAAAAGCATTAATCCTAAACCATTGTTTCCTTCAGGCAAATCGCCTTGATAATGCGGGCGCTTTACTCCTTTTTCTTTGTAAATTTTGTTGATTTTGGCTTCAACTTCTTTTTCTAATTCATTGGCTTTAATGTACAATTCGCATTGCTGATCGATTGCAGCGTTCATAAAGAAACCTAACAACATTGGCGCAGGCCCATTAATCGTCATACTTACCGAAGTTAATGCATGAACCAAATCGAAACCTGAATACAATTTTTTGGCATCGTCTAAACAGCAGATTGAAACGCCTGCATTACCGATTTTACCGTAAATATCAGGGCGAATATCGGGATCGTTTCCGTACAAAGTTACACTGTCAAAAGCGGTCGAAAGTCGTTTTGCAGGCAATCCTGCACTTACGTAATGAAAACGTTTGTTTGTTCTTTCCGGTCCACCCTCGCCTGCAAACATTCTCGACGGATCTTCGCCTTCACGTTTAAACGGATACAATCCCGAAGCAAAAGGAAATTCGCCGGGAACATTTTCCTGTAAATTCCATCGCAGGATATCACCCCAGCCTTCGTATTTAGGCAAAGCAATTTTTGGGATTTGTAAATGCGATAAACTTTCAGAATGTGTCGCAATTTTAATTTCTTTATCACGAACTTTAAACGAGTAAACCGGATTTTTATATTTCGCAACCTTATCAGCCCAATTCAGGATAATTTCCCAATTGTAGGGATCTAAATCCATTTTTACTTTATCAAACTGATTTAGTAAAAGGTTTAAAAAGATTCGGTTTTCGTCATGTTCTGTGATGCCAATTGGCAAAACAGTAGAGTCGTCTATTCCTGCTTTTATAATTTGAGGCACTTTTCCCGAAACCGATTCTATGGTTTTATAAATTCCGTATAATTTCTGCGCTACTTTTTGCTGTGCAATTGCCGTTTCATCATAAGATCTGTTATTCTCGGCAATTTCAGATAAATAACGTGTTCTGTGTGGCGGAATCACGAAGATTTTTTCGCTCATTTCTTTTGTGATTTCAAAAGTCGATTTCAAGTCCGAGTCTGTTTTTTCTGCCACTTTATCCATAATCGCTTTGTACAGCGTGTTCATTCCCGGATCGTTAAACTGCGAAGCAATGGTTCCGAAGACCGGCATTTCGTCCGGATTTTTATCCCAAAGATTATGATTTCTTTGATATTGTTTTTTTACATCGCGCAACGCATCAAGCGCACCACGTTTGTCAAATTTGTTTAAAGCCACTAAATCGGCAAAATCAAGCATGTCGATTTTCTCCAATTGCGTTGCAGCTCCAAACTCAGGTGTCATTACATATAAAGAAACATCAGAATGATCCATAATTTCGGTATCCGACTGCCCAATTCCTGAAGTTTCTAAAATAATCAAATCGTATTTCGCGGCTTTTAAAACCTGAATGGCTTCGGCTACATATTTAGACAAAGCCAAATTCGACTGACGCGTTGCCAGCGAACGCATATATACACGAGGATTATTAATCGCATTCATACGTATTCTGTCGCCTAAAAGCGCTCCTCCGGTTTTTCTTTTCGAAGGATCGACAGAAATTAATCCGATTGTTTTTTCTGGAAAATCAATTAAAAAACGACGAACCAATTCATCCACCAAAGATGATTTTCCTGCTCCGCCCGTTCCTGTAATTCCCAAAACCGGAATTTTAGAATTGGAATTTATTTTGTGAATTGTATCAAAAGCCGATTTTGCAATTTCAGGGAAATTCTCTGCAGCGGAAATTAAACGTGCAATTGCAGTTGGCGTTTTGTTTTCGATATGATCGATTTCTCCGTTTAATTGGTCTCCAACAGGAAAATCGGCACGTTCCACCAAATCATTAATCATACCCTGAAGTCCTAAAGAACGACCATCATCTGGTGAATATATTCTGGTAATACCATATCCGTGTAATTCTTGGATTTCGCTAGGCAGAATTACTCCGCCTCCGCCACCAAAAATTTTAATATGCCCCGCTCCTTTTTCATGAAGCAAATCATACATATATTTAAAGTATTCATTGTGTCCGCCCTGATAAGAAGTCATTGCAATAGCATTTGCATCTTCCTGAATAGCAGTATTTACCACCTCTTCAACACTTCGGTCATGTCCTAAATGAATCACTTCAACACCGGTCGACTGAATAATACGGCGCATAATATTAATGGCTGCATCGTGTCCGTCAAAAAGCGAAGCGGCTGTGACAATTCTTACTTTATTTTTAGGAATATATATATTTTGTTGTTCCATTTTGCGAATATGATAATTTTATAGCGCAATTTACAAAATATTTCAACAATTCAATGAACAGATAGCTTTATGTTAACAAAAAATAATTAGTTCGCAGACATACAGATTTCTATCATCTTAAATTATATATTCAGATAATAAAATGATGCAATGCTTTAAGGGAATTTAATAACCCAAAAAGAGAGATTTAATTTGAGTTAAAAACTCTTTTTGATTTTTGATAAAAATTCGTGAGTAACGCCTAAATAAGAAGACAAATTTTTATTATTTATTTTTTTTGTTTTATGAGGATACTTTTCTACAAACTCAATATATCGCTGTTTTGAAGTCTTGTTCAAAACATCCAAAAGCCTTTCCTGTATAGCAATATTGGCTCTTTCTACCATTAAGATATGAAACTGTATAAGTTTAGGCACCTGTTTGAATAACAATGCTTTGTTTAATTTATTAATTACTAATATCTCACTGTCTTCAATGGCTTTTATATTGTATTTTGTCAGTTTTTGGTAATAAAAACTCTCCAGATCACACATCCATTCATTTTCAAATGAAAAGAAAATAACAGTTTCTGTGCCATTTTCATTCAAAATATAGGTTTTAAAAGCACCTTTGAGTATAAAACCTTCATAAGAATTGTTAGAATCCTGAATCTGTAAAAATTCATTTTTTTTCAATTTAATAAACTCTGTTTTATCTAGTATGAAAGCCCACTCCTGATCTGTAAGAGTGATTTTTCTTTCTATATTTTGTCTTAGTGCTTCGTACATAATTTTTAATTATTTCTTAATTAAAATTTCTAAATTTCATAACATTGGGGAGTGAATTTAAATAATGTAATCGATTACGCAAAAATACTAAAATTATATTATATTCAAATTAAATATCTAAAAAAAATTAAATATTCAAATTAATTACAAATTTATTGAACAAGTTCAATATTACTGTAGGATTTAATAAACATATTTGCATCGCTATAAAAATTAGTTTTTAACCAAACAAAAACCATTATGAAATTTAAAACCAAACTAACTATTTCATTATTTACAATTGCTTTGGCTTTTACAAGCTGTAATACAGAAGATACTTCAGACAGTACTGAAAATGCAAGTGCCGCTGCGAGTCAAAATGTTTCAACCTCAAAAGTTGGAGTTTGCTCAGAAGTTCCCGGATGGGCATCTCAAAACGGAGGAACAACCGGAGGAGGAACATCAGCAGAAACACCAGTGACTACTTATGCCCAATTAAAGTCGGCGATTGAGAATACTTCTGTAAAAGTGATAAAAGTGTCCGGAACTATTACTGTTTCTGCAAGATTATCATTTCAAAACCAAACCGGAAAAACAATTTACGGTACCAGCGGTGCAAAAATTGTTTCAACAAATCAGACTAAAGATGGTTCTGGTATCATTTACTTTAAAGGTTGTAAAAACATCATTATCAGAAACCTGATTTTTGAAGGTCCGGGAGCTTATGATACAGATGGCTGGGACAATGCAACTTTAGACAACTGCCAGAATGTATGGGTTGACCACTGCGAATTCAGAGATGGAGTTGATGGAAACTTTGATATCAAAAACAAATCTGATTATGTAACTGTTTCTTATACAAAATTCACTTATTTAAAAGCCCCTAAAGCAGGAGGATCAGGAGGTTCTGACGATCACAGATACTCAAATTTAATTGGTTCAAGCGATAGCGCTACAGGAGACCGTGGAACATTAAGAATTACATTTGCACGTTGCTGGTGGGCAAGCGGATGTAAAGAAAGAATGCCAAGAGTTAGATTTGGAAAAATCCACATCATAAACAGTTATTTCAATAGTTCTGCCAGCAACAAATGTATTGCTGCAGGTTTTGAAGCTGATATAAAAGTAGAAAACAACCTTTTTGAAAATGTAAAAACACCAATTGACTTAATGACAGGTCTTACAGCAGTAACTGTTACATCAGGAAATGTTTTCACTAATACAAGTGGTAATATTGCAGGAAAAAACACTTCATTTACTCCTCCTTATACTATCCCAACTCTTGCAGCATCTGCTGTTAAAGCAGACATCTCTGCCGGTGCCGGTGCTACATTTGCAGGTAATACCTGTGGTTCATTCTAAATTTAAAAAATTGTTTTTAAAGAAGAGCTATCCAGTTTTGGGTAGCTCTTTTGTTTTTAGGTCTTATAAAGTCTAAATTTCTAAAATAGCCCTGATGGAAGCGGTATCCCGCACTTTTTCTGTGCGGAATTTAGCGGACAGCAGGACAAAAGTTAACTATGAAACAAAATGTTTGTGCTCCTGAAATAAAATTGTGGCTTTGTTTTTGAATAAGTAGTATTTTTGAAACTTATAAAAACCCCATTTTAATGAAAAAGATTATACTTCTGTCATTGGCATTTTCTCTTAACTCCTGTGCGCAGGTACAACAAACACTAAATCAGTTACCACAATTATCTTCACAAATTCCAAATCTGGGTGTTGATATCTCTGCTGGTCTAAAAGAAGCTTTAAATAAAGGAATAACGCAACAGGTAAGCAAATTGACTGCTGTCGATGGTTTCTATAAAAATGAAGCGGTAAAAATACTTATGCCTGCAGAGCTTCAAAAAGTAGATGCAACTTTGAGAAAAGTGGGACTTGGTTCTCTTGCAGATGAAGGAATAAAAGTATTGAACCGTGCGGCTGAAGATGCCGTAAAGGAGGCAACGCCAATATTTGTCTCAGCTGTTAAAAACATGTCTTTTACTGATGCTAAAAACATTTTGTTAGGAAATGACAGTGCTGCAACAAGTTATTTACAAGGAAGCACCACAACTCCTTTGTACGCAAAATTTAATCCTGTAATTAAAAGTTCGTTTGAAAAAGTGGGTGCTGATGTTATCTGGACAAAAATTATTAACAAATACAACACTATTCCGCTGGTAAAAAAAGTAAATCCTGATTTAACTGATTACACTACGAATCAGGCTTTGGCAGGTGTTTTTAAAATGATTGCCGTAGAAGAAAAAGAAATCCGAAATAATATCAGTGCAAGAACAACTCCGTTGTTAAAAAGTGTTTTTGCCATGCAGGATAACAAATAAGCAAATAACCGATTAACTAAAAAATTATAATGCAAAAAATCACCATTCTGATTCACTGTAAAGACCAAAAAGGAATTATTGCAGCAGTGACTACTTTTATCGCTAAAGTTGAAGGAAACATTATTTATATCGATCAGCATGTTGATACAGAACAAAATGTATTTTTTATGCGATTAGAATGTGAATTAACCAACCATCACATTACAATTGAAAATCTAAAAGATGATTTTAACCAGACCATTGCCGCTGATTTTGATATGTCCTGGGACTTGTATAATCAGGAGCAAAAGCCTAAAATGGCTTTGTTTGTATCTAAATATGATCATTGTTTATTTGATATTTTAGGAAGATACAGTGCGGGTGAGTTGAATGTTGAAATTCCGTTAATCATTAGTAATCACAATGATCTGCGTTCTATAGCAGAGCGCTTTGATATTCCGTTTCATTGTGTTCCTTTTACAAAAGACAATAAGGAAGAAGGTGAAGCTAAGCAAATCGAATTATTAAAAAGATATCAAATTAATTTTATTGTTCTGGCGCGTTATATGCAAATTATTACGCCTGGATTGATTTCGCTTTACGAAAATAAGATTATAAACATCCATCACTCTTTTTTACCTGCTTTTCCTGGTGCAAAACCGTATCATTCAGCATTTAAAAG
This sequence comes from Flavobacterium salmonis, assembly GCF_903819435.1. Lineage (GTDB taxonomy): Bacteria > Bacteroidota > Bacteroidia > Flavobacteriales > Flavobacteriaceae > Flavobacterium > Flavobacterium chungangense. Next base: position 156,627 of record NZ_CAIJDP010000089.1, read on the forward strand.
AGGAGTGAAAATTATTGGTGCAACGAGCCATTACGTAACAGAAGAGTTAGATGAAGGCCCAATTATTGAACAGGACATTGCACGTGTTTCACATATACATTCGGTAGAAGATTTTATAATGAAAGGTCGTGATTTGGAACGTATTGTTCTGGCAAGAGCCATAAAATTACATGCTGAGCGTAAGACAATGGTTTACAGCAATAAAACAGTTGTTTTTTCTTAAAAGATCAAGAATTATAAAATTAAAGAAGCCGTTTCAAGTTATTTTGAAACGGCTTCTTCTTTTAGAAAATATTCTAATATTATTTCTTAATCACACGGATTGTTTTTCTGTTTCCTCCCTGAATTACAACTACATTGTAAACACCAGTTGCGTAATCATTTCCTATTCTTTGGCTTTGCGCTTCATCAGCATTACTGAACTCAAAAGCATCTACCTGTTTTCCGTTCATGTCATATACATTTATTACAACGCTATCATTACTAAGTGTTCCTAAATCTAACTGAAAAACTGAACTGTAAGGAACCGGATAAGCTACTACTTTAAAAGTATTTATTTCTGAAGGATTCTCAATACCTAAATTAGGGCTTGTTTTAACAAAAACACCCGGAGAACCAATTTCAGTACTGCTGTTAGCGGCAAAAAATGCACCATTAGTACCTACTGCACTCAATTGCGTAATTGGTGTAGTTATAGTAGTTACCCCTTCAGTATTATCAAATGTTTTGAAAGTTCCTGTAGATGAAGCCCCGAACAATACAGAAGTTACTGGTGTGCTGCTTGTAGCATTATATAGATTCACCTGATCACCACTTGTCCCTAAACCAATTCCGGAACCAGTATAATTCCCAATTCTCAAACCTGCCGGAGGATTTGCTCCAAACCAGTTATTTAAAAATGTCGTAGTTTTTCCGGCTAAATCATTAGTTTCAATAAAGATTACAGATTCTCCCGGATTAATGCTTGTAATTCCGTTTAAAGCTACGGCTGCTGCAGGTGATTGTGAATTATCATCAACTTTCCAGCCTGTAATATCAACCGCTACTCCTTTAGTATTCGTAATTTCAAACCAGTCAGCTGCTACAGGACTGTCACCGCTTGACCATGGTGCCACTTCAGAGATAAATAATTTTCCTGTAGTTCCAGGAGAGCCTATTTGATTCGCATCATTTTTAGCTGCAAAGGCATCGTTAACACCAACCTGACTTAATGTTGAAATAGTCGCATTGTTAAGACTGGCTGCGTTATTAAATGTTACATTAGTAGTTGATGTTCCAAAAATGACATTTGCTTTTAGATTTCCACTCGCATCAAATAAGTTTACCTGATCACCTCCTGAACTTAGACCTATTGAACCGCCACTATAACTTCCAACTTGTAAACCTGCCGGTATAGTATTTCCAAACCAGGTAGACTTAAAGTTAGCGATAACAGTTGCATTATTTGCAGCCGTTGTTTCTAAGAAAATTACAGATTCTCCAGCCTTAATAGTGGTGATTCCATTCAAAGTTAAAGCTGAAGAAAATGTCTTAGAATCATCATCTACTTTCCAGCCTGTAATATCAAGATCAGTAGTTCCGTTGTTTGTTACTTCAAACCAATCAGCTTTAATTGGATCAACACTGCTGGACCAGGGTGCTACTTCTGTAATGCTTACTGTTGCAATTGGTGCTACTTCATTAGTTACATCTGTAATTGACAAGGTAAAGTTAACAGAAGCATCAGGAGTAGAACCAACAGTTGTGTCATCTACATTTATAGTCACACTGTAACTCGTTTTAGTTTCATAATCCAATACCTTTCCTGCTTTGATATATAAAGTTGAACCAATGATTTGAAAAGAACCTGCATCTGCACCTGATAATGATAAGGTGTTTGTACCTAATCCATCATCTGTAACCAAAATATCTGAAATTTTAACTGCAGGTGTAGTCGTTGTATTTTCTAAAACGGAATTTATTGTATTTGCCAAAGCAACAGCTGTTGGAGCCTGATTTGGTAAAGCTGAAGGAGCATACACCCAAAGCTGCGGGTGATCGATATCACCACCTCCATTTTCGTTGACGATATATAAATTACCATTACGATCCATAGTCATTCCTTCGTGTTGCTGATTAGCAGCATCTAAAGGATTTCCTGGATCTGACACGATAGTTAAAGTACTTGAAATTACTCCATTTCGGTCTATATTTACTACTTTGGCATTTTCTTGGCTCAATACCAATAAATTGTTATACAAAGGCTGACCATTTAGTGCCGGCAAATTAGATAAAGCAAAAACATCAGCAACATCTGAAAAACCTAGCAATGCAGGATCGAAAAGATTAACAGAGTTATCTGTTGTAGGCGAACCATTAGTTGCTGTTCCTGCATCAAAATCAATTCCTGTCTGGAAAATTCCCATTGGAGATATCTCTTTTAAAACAATATAACCATTCGTAAGCGGATCATAAGAAAGTCCTTCTGTTCCTGTATTATTAACGAATGCTCCTAGTTTTACCGTTTTTGTATTACTTCTCGTAAGTGTTGTTCCCGCAGCATACGTAAACAAAACGACTTGTCTGTCACGCTCTTCAGTCATTACAAACTGACCATTACCAATGTAAGTAATCCCCTCGGAGTCATAAAAATCACTTCCTTGTGGGCTGCTTCCCTGAGCTAATGTCATCGTATCGATAAACTGTCCTGTCAGTGATACCTGAGTGACTGAAGTAGTTCCGTCACCCACAATAAAAAGCGTATTGGTATCCCAGTTGTAAGTTACTCCCGAAGCTTCCTGAGCCAGTAAATTATTCAAAGGATGTGCGGTTCTTGTTGGCTCCGGCAAATCGTATCGTCCTAATCTGACATAAGTCGAAAGATCTACAGTCTGAGCCACATTATTTTGACTAAAACCTAGTATTGCCATAATTGATAATAATCCTGTTCTTAGATTAAATAATTCTGACTTAAAATTGGTTGTAGCGTTGTGTGGATTTAGTAGTAAAGATTTTATCATATTGGTAAATTTTAATTTGGTACAAATCTATTTAACAGCAAAATTTTGTAATTAATGTAATAGTTACTTTATGATTAACTCTTTGTTTTTATTGTTTAGTGAATGTTATGAGAAAAAAATAAACTCAAAAAAAACCGCCTCAGGTTATGAGACGGTTTTGTTTAAGATAGTAGTATATTGAAAAATTTTATTTCCCTTTTCTTCTTTTACGTTCTGCTTTAATCATTGACAATTCACGGCTCGTTTGCCCAGCCACAGAGGTATTTTCTTCTGCACGTCGAATCAGGTACGGCATCACGTCTTTTACAGGTCCGAAAGGCAAATATTTTGCAACATTATATCCATTCTCTGCAAGATTATAACTGATGTTATCGCTCATTCCGTATAATTGCCCAAACCAGATTCTGTTGTCATTTTTGGCGATTGCTTTTTGTTCCATCAGCTCCATGAGTTTATAAGAGCTCAATTCATTGTGGGTTCCTGCAAAAATTGACATCGTGTCTAAATGATCCAGCATATAAAGTACAGCAGCATCATAATTCTCATCAGTCGCTTCTTTAGAAACACATATTGGAGAAATATATCCTTTTTCTTCTGCTCTTTTATTCTCTTTCTCCATATAAGCGCCGCGAACTAATTTTATTCCAATAAAGAAACCTTCTTTTTTAGCAATTTCATGAAGCCTTTTCAGATAATCCAAACGATCCCAACGATACATTTGTAAAGTATTAAAAACTATGGCTTTTTCTTTATTATATTTGCGCATCATCTCAGTTACCAGATCATCGGCGGCATCCTGCATCCAGCTTTCTTCTCCATCAATTAGTAATGCCACATCTTTCTTATGTGCTTCACTGCAAACATGATCAAAACGAGCTACAACTCTACTCCATTCTTCTTGTTCTGATGGGGTTAAAACTTGTTTTTCTCCTAATTTTTCATACAATTCAAAACGTCCCAAACCAGTTGGTTTAAAAACTGCAAACGGAATTGCCAGACGCTCTTTGGCGAATTCAATAGTTTTTAAAGTCATTTCCAGTGCAGCATTAAACTGCTCTTCCTCTTCTTTTCCTTCAACAGAATAATCCAAAACAGACGAAACTCCTTTGGTAAACATTTTGTCAACAACTGTAATACAATCGTCTTCATTAATACCACCACAAAAATGGTCAAATACAGTGGCACGAATAAGCCCTTCAACAGGAAGATGTGCCTTTATGGCAAAATTGGTAACAGCTGTACCAATCCTTACCAAAGGTTCGCTGTCAATCATTTTAAAAAGAAAATAAGCCCTGTCAAGTTCTGTATCGCTTTTTAACGAAAATGCAACCTGAGTATTGTCGAATATTTTTTCCATTAAGTTAGTTTTTAGGCAAAGATAAAGAGTGTTTTGAATATTATTTAACAAAAGAGGGATATTTTTAAAAATTCATAACATTAAATAATCAGATGAAGAGTCCGACTAAAATTAGTATTAAAGAAGGAATTAGAACTTAATGAGGGTTAAATACCGTATAATTTAATCAAATAAATTTATTTTTAACGATTATAAAAACTTATTTTTAAAACAAATTAGAATCGGGATTTGAATATTATTTAGTTAAAAATGCCTTATTTTGCCGATTCAATTAACCGAAGAATTATGCAATCTATTCAAGCAAATAATTATTTAGTACATTTTAACCAAAATGCATACGAAGCCTTAAACAATCACTTAAAGGAGACGAAATATTCCAATGTTTTTATTATAGTTGATGATAAAACAAATGAGCATTGTTTACCTAAATTTTTACCTTTATTAGAAACCGATTTAACTATTGAAATTATAGAATTCGAATCTGGGGAAGCAAATAAAAATATAGAAACCTGTATTCAAATCTGGAATGTACTTACTGAATTAGGAGCCGATAGAAAATCATTGGTAATTAATCTGGGTGGAGGAGTTGTTACTGATTTGGGAGGCTTTGTAGCCTCTACATTTAAGCGTGGAGTAGATTTCATCAATATTCCGACAACTCTATTATCTATGGTAGATGCTTCTGTAGGAGGAAAAACCGGTGTTGATTTAGGAAATCTTAAAAACCAGATTGGGGTAATTAATGTACCACAGATGGTTTTAATTGATACCCAATATTTAGAAACCTTACCACAAAGTGAAATGCGTTCGGGCCTTGCCGAAATGCTGAAACACGGTTTAATTTATGATGCCTCTTATTGGAGACAGTTTTTAAATTTAAAATCCATTGACTATGCAGACTTTGATGAATTGATTTACCGCTCGGTTGAAATTAAAAACGATATTGTAATTCAGGACCCAACGGAAAAAAACATTCGTAAAGCATTGAATTTCGGACATACTTTAGGTCACGCTATCGAAAGTTACTTTTTAGAAAGCGAGGCTAAAACTACCTTATTACACGGTGAGGCTATTGCTGTCGGAATGATTTTGGAAAGCTACATTTCCTTACATAAAGACCTTATTTCACCTGAAGAATATGCTGAAATCAAAACTGCTATCAAAGGCATTTATGATGATGTCCAATTTGAAGAAAACGACATCGATCCAATATTAGAATTACTTGTTCACGACAAAAAAAACGAGTATGGTCTGATTCAATTTGCATTGATTGAAGGGATCGGGAAAATAAAAATTAATCAATCAGTTGAAAATAAATTGATTCTGGACGCGTTTCAGGATTATAAGTCTTAAACATTTTTTTAATAAAAAGCATTGCATTAGGTATATATTATTTTTTACATTTGCCACAATGAAAACAAACAATAAACAAAGACATTTTAGTTCTTATAGAAACCGTCTCAATAGTTCTTTATTAAGAATATTGAACCGTCTTTATAATAGTAAAAGTCCGTTTTGTTTAGACGTTTTTTTATGTTCAAAGGCAGAACACGAAAAACTGGAAATTGTATTTGCCAATATCAGGGTTTGAATTTAAGATTTAGAGACGTTTACTAAATTTAAAAATACATGCTAAAATATTGCTAAATGAATACAAAATATTCTGACCTAATCAATCAAACCTATTATTTCCCTCAGGAAGAGTTCAAACTGAATAAAGACAACTTACAATTTCACAATATCGATTTGATGAAATTGGTTGAGCAATATGGTACTCCATTAAAATTCACCTACTTACCACAGATTTCTGAAAATATCAACAAAGCAAAAGCCTGGTTCAGAAAATCAATGGAAAAAAACAAATACGAAGCAAAATATTACTATTGTTATTGTACAAAAAGCTCTCATTTTGAATACATTATGAATGAAGCTTTCAAAAATAACATTCACGTTGAAACTTCATCTGCTTTTGACATTAATATTGTTGAAAATTTACTAGAAAACGGTAAAATCAACAAGAGTACTTATGTTATTTGTAATGGTTTCAAAAGAGACGAATACATTACCAACATCGCAAGATTAATCAATAACGGACATAAAAATACTATTCCGATTATCGATAATTATGAAGAATTAGATTTACTTCAGGCAGAAATCAAAGGAAAATTCAAAATCGGAATTCGTATTGCTGCGGAGGAAGAGCCTAAATTTGAATTTTACACTTCAAGATTAGGTATCGGATACAAAAACATAGTTTCTTTTTACAAAAAACAAATTCAGGAAAATGATAAGTTAGAGCTTAAAATGCTTCACTTTTTCATTAATACCGGAATAAATGATACCGCATATTACTGGAACGAATTGGTAAAATGTATCAAAGTATACATTGCACTTAAAAAGGAATGTCCTAGTCTTGATGGCCTGAACATTGGAGGTGGTTTCCCTATTAAAAACTCATTGGCATTTGAATATGATTACCAATATATGATTGATGAAATTATCAATCAGATTAAAATTGCCTGTGACGAAGCCGAAGTTGATGTCCCGAATATTTTTACAGAATTTGGATCATTCACAGTTGGAGAAAGTGGCGGTGCTATCTATCAGATTTTATATCAAAAGCAACAAAATGACAGAGAAAAATGGAATATGATCGACTCGTCTTTCATTACCACTTTACCTGACACATGGGCTATAAACAAGCGTTTTATCATGCTGGCGGTGAACCGTTGGAATGATACTTACGAACGGGTTTTATTAGGCGGATTGACTTGCGATAGTGATGACTATTACAACTCTGAACAAAATATGAACGCGATTTATTTACCTAAATACAACAAAGAAAAACCATTGTATATTGGTTTCTTTAATACGGGAGCGTATCAGGAAACTATTGGAGGCTACGGAGGTTTACACCACTGCTTGATTCCACAACCGAAACATATTTTAATCGATCGTGACGAAAACGGAATTTTAGCCACTGAAGTTTTCTCAGAACAACAAACTTCTGACGATGTTTTAAAAATTTTAGGTTATACTAAAAAAGCATAAAAAAAATCTGCAAATTAAAAGGTAATAACTTTAAAATTATTAATTTGCAGTATCACAAAAAGGTAACTTTTAATTCAAAAAACAAAAAAACAAAAAAAAAACAAACAACAAATGAAAGGACCAATCAGTCAGTTTATTGAAAAACATTATTTGCACTTTAACTCTGCTGCCCTGGTTGATGCTGCAAAAGCATACGAACAGCAATTGGCAAGTGGAGCTAAAATGTTGGTAAGTATGGCTGGCGCAATGAGTACAGCAGAAATTGGCAAAATTTTTGCCGAAATAATAAGACAGGACAAAGTTCAGATTATTTCATGTACCGGAGCTAACTTAGAAGAAGACATCATGAATTTAGTAGCACACTCTCATTATGAAAGAGTGCCAAACTATCGTGATTTAACCCCGGAAGACGAATGGGCCTTACTTGAAAGAGGACTGAATCGTGTTACCGACACCTGTATTCCTGAACATGAAGCTTTCCGTCGTTTACAAAAACACATTTACAAAATCTGGAAAGATGCTGATGATAAAGGAGAACGTTATTTTCCACATGAATTCATGTATAAAATGTTGTTGTCCGGTGTTTTGGAAGAATATTACGAAATTGATTTAAAGGACAGCTGGATGTATGCAGCTGCCGAGAAAAATTTACCTATTATTGTTCCGGGATGGGAAGATAGTACAATGGGTAATATTTTTGCATCATACGTAATTAAAGGAGAGTTAAAAGCTTCAACCATGAAATCCGGTATAGAATACATGACATTCCTTGCTGACTGGTATACCAAAAACAGTGAAAACGGAATCGGATTTTTTCAAATTGGCGGTGGTATTGCAGGAGATTTTCCTATTTGTGTGGTACCAATGCTGTATCAGGATATGGAAATGCATGATGTTCCGTTTTGGAGTTATTTCTGCCAGATTTCAGATTCAACAACTAGTTACGGATCCTATTCCGGAGCTGTTCCAAACGAGAAAATCACTTGGGGTAAATTAGATATTAAAACCCCTAAATTTATTATTGAGTCGGATGCAACAATTGTTGCCCCATTAATTTTTGCTTACTTATTAGATTTATAGGATATTTATGAAAAGAGTTATAGTAGACTACGCCAAACTTACCAACGAAATTTTAAACCTTTTGGTAGAAAAATTTCCTGACGGTTATGATGATTCGGATGTTATCCGTTTTAGAAATGCTAAAAACGAATTGATCGAAGCTGTTGAAGTTCGTACAGAAGACACTATTTATTTAGTAAAAATTAGTACAAAACTTGCTGACAGAATTGAAAATTATGATGAAGATGACGATATAGATCTTGATGTTGATACAATCGAACCTGTAAAAGGAATTGATCTTGATGATGATAGTGATGATGACGATGATGATGATAACCAGGACAAACCTGATACAGATGGTGATGATGACGATGATGATGAGGACAAAGACGACATCAGTGATGAAGATGATGATGAAGACGATGAAGATTAATTCATATTTAAATAAAATAAAGGAACTCTAAATCAGGGTTCCTTTTTTTATAATCTAACATGAAATATTTTTAATTATAAGAAAAATATTATAATTTATTATATCTTTGAAAAAAATATAAGCCAAATGAATTCAGAAATATTACATGCCAAACTAAAAGAAAATTTCGGTTTTGAAAAATTCAGACCAAATCAGGAAAATATAATAAATACGATTCTTTCAGGCCAGGATACGCTGGCTATAATGCCAACAGGAGGAGGAAAATCTATATGCTTTCAGTTACCTGCTTTAATTCTGCCGGGAATTACTGTTGTTATTTCTCCATTAATAGCTTTGATGAAGGATCAGGTTGATAGCTTAAAAACCAACGGAATTTCTGCTTGTTATATCAATAGCAGTCAATCAAGTGATGAACAGCAATTTTATATTGAGAATTTAAAATCGAATAATTTTAAACTTGTCTACATCGCTCCTGAAAGTTTGTCTTACCTGGACATTGTATTTAATGATCTAACAATCAGTCTAATTGCAATTGATGAAGCACATTGTATTTCGTCATGGGGACATGATTTTCGACCAGCTTATACTAATCTGGGATATTTAAAAAACCGCTTCCCCTCTACTCCTATTCTTGCTTTGACCGCAACAGCAGACAAAGCAACACGTACCGATATTACAAAGCAATTAAATTTAAAAAACTCAAAGACTTTCATTGCTTCTTTCGATAGAATAAATTTGAGCCTCGAAGTTCGTCCGGCACTTGACCGTGTCAAACAAATTATTGATTTTGTAGAAAACAAACCGAATGAATCAGGTATCATTTATTGTCTAAGCAGGAAAACCACTGAAGAACTTGCTCAAAAACTTCAAAAAAGCGGAATGACTGCAAAAGCATATCATGCCGGACTGGATAATACTATTCGCGCTAAAACACAGGATGAATTTATAAATGATGACTGTCAGGTAGTTTGTGCTACGATTGCTTTTGGAATGGGGATTGACAAATCGAATGTGCGTTGGGTCATTCATTATAATTTACCAAAAAACATTGAAGGTTATTATCAGGAAATTGGCAGGGCAGGTCGTGATGGATTACCGGCAGAAACTGTTTTGTTTGAAAGTTATGCCGATGTGATTCAACTACAAAAATTTGCTTCAGAAGGTTTGAACTCTGATGTACAGCTGGCAAAATTAGACCGAATGAAACAATATGCCGATGCATTGAGCTGCAGAAGGAAAATTCTACTTTCTTATTTTGGGGAGTTGGTTACTGAAAATTGCGGCAATTGTGATATATGCAAAAATCCGCCAACATTTTTCGACGGCACAATTTTGGCACAAAAGGCATTATCTGCAATTACCCGTTTAAAAGAATCTGAGCCTTTAGCTGTAATTGTTGATTTTTTAAGAGGTTCAAAAAATGCATATATCTACGAAAAAAATTATCAGGAATTAAAAACCTACGGAATTGGTGCTGACATTTCCTGGTACGACTGGAATCAATATCTAATTCAGTTAATTAATTTAGGATATTGCGAAATTGCTTTTCATCAGCACAACAAAATTTTACTGACTCCTTTTGCCAAAAAAGTATTGTTTGAAGGCGAAAAAGTAAAATTAACTACGGTTGTTAAAAAAGTAATCGATAAAAACGAAATTAAGGAAGCAAAAACTAAACCGAAACCTGCCACAAACTCACTTTTTGAAACCCTCAGAAAATTGCGTTATGAAATTGCCAAGCAAGATGAAGTTCCTGCGTATGTCATTTTCAGTGATGCAGCATTAAGGCAAATGGAAACTTTACGACCAATGAGTGATGAAGAATTTCTGGCAATTGATGGTGTTGGAAAAACGAAACTCGAAAAATATGGTTCTGAATTTATAAATGCGATTATTGAATTTCAAAAGAGTAAAGTTTCAAATACTAAAATAAAAAAGGAAAGCGCTACTTATAAAACAACCTTAGAAATGTTTGAAAACGGAAATTCTGTACAAGAAATTGCGAAAACAAGAAAATTAGGCCTCTCGACAGTTATTTCTCATCTGGCTAAATTATATTTAGACGGAGTTGATATTGATGTCAGCCAATTTATTTCGGATGAAGAAGTCTTACAATTAGAAAAAGCCAGGACTGAACTTGAAAATCCAAATGCTTTAAAACCTTATTTTGACCATTTTGAAGAAAAAATGGGATATGATAAAATTAGGTTTGGTCTTGCAGTTTTAGAAAAAAAGAAGCAATAAAAAATAAATTCCGATACTGTGATTTACAGATCGGAATTTAGATTTTTCACCATAACTATTTATCTAAATTTGATAAGAAGGTTTCCTGAAAATTTTTAATTACTGTATTAATTTCTTCTCTCTCCTGAATTGCAACTTCATATATAGATTCGAACTTCACACTACATTTATCACCATCTTTAGGATCCATTTGAAAGATACCTTCATAATTATACACAGGCATTGGCGGCGATAAAATAATAAATTTCATTTCTAATTTGTTTCGATTAATTGATGTTAGCCTTTCTAAGATATCACCTCCGCCTTTTATATAAGTTGTCCTGAGAGCACCTACCCCATTTCCTTCTAAAATTACTTTTTCAATAAGATCTGGTACAAATTTTTCTGTTGCTCCAAAATCAACTAATTTTTCCCAAACTTTATCGGCATCAAGATTTACAATCGCTTCTGATGTCTGACTAACTTTTACTTTACTCATTTTAATATTTTTAAATTCTCTTCCAAAATAAAACGACAGGAAAAAGTAAAATTTAGATTTTTCTCAAAAGTATCAATATTGATTCAAAAGTTTATCAGCTCTTTTTTTTAAAAGAAACTGTTTCGGAGAAACACCAAACTGTTTCCCAAACAAATTGATAAAATAAGAGACATTTTCGTAACCCACTTCTAACGAAATTTGCGCAATGTTTAAATTTGTATCGGTCAAAAGTTCAACAGCCTTTTCAAGCCGTTTCTGAATAATCCACTTTTTAGGAGGTATTTCAAATTTTCTTTGAAAATCCCTGTTAAATAAAGAAATACTTCTTCCTGCTAAAAATGCATAATCCTCAACAGATAGAGGTTTATCAAAGTTTTCGAGCATTAATCCTTCGAGATTTCTTTTTTTTCTGGTATTTAAGGAAAGTAAAATTTGAATTAAATGATTCTGTTGTGGTGAATGATAAATTAAATATAATAATTCTAAAAGTTTAAGTTTTACAACTTCCTTATTTGCATTTTCTGTATATACTTTCAAAATTGATTCTGTAAAAATTCTAATACTTTCGGCATATCCCAAAAGCAAGGAAGGGGGTGGTCCTAAAGTTTTGACCGGATTAATTTTTGTCAAAAATTCATTGATAATATTTTCTTCAAAAAAATAAAAAACAGCCTCGAATTCTCCATTTTCAGGCAGAACATCCGAAATCATATACCTTCCTTTTGGTATAAAAACCAATTGATTCTGATTAAGACAAAACCTTTCTTCCTCGTAATACGTTTCAATATTAAGTGTTCCTTTTAAAACTACAGACAAAACATGTGAAGAAACATAATGGTCTGTATTCAAATCTATTGTATCCATGGTTTTATGGACGATACAAGACAAACCATTAACCATAATTTTTCTAACATTTTTATGGTGGTATAAAAGCTGAGGAACTACTTTCATTTTCTTCTAATTTAAAATTCCAAACTCCAAAACTGAAAATTCAGATTGAAATTTGGAATTTATATTTCAGCATGCAAAAATGCTTTTTTTAAATAATAAAAAATATTTTATTTCAATTGTTTTGCATTCTTTACATTTTGATCTGTCAATGCAAGAGCCAGAACTTCACTCATTTCTTTCACATAATGAAAACTCAGACCTTCTAAATATTCTGCTTTGATTTCATCAATATCAGATTTATTTTCGTGACATAAGATGATTTCTTTAATACCAGCTCTCTTTGCCGCTAAGATTTTTTCTTTAATGCCACCAACTGGTAAAACTTTTCCACGAAGGGTAATTTCGCCTGTCATGGCTAAACTTTTCTTCACTTTCTTTTGAGTCAATAAAGAAACCAAAGAAGTCAGCATTGCAATACCGGCACTTGGTCCGTCTTTTGGTGTAGCCCCCTCAGGAACATGCAGGTGAATATTGTATTTTTGAAACAAAGTTGAATCAAGTCCAAGCTTTTTAGCATTTGCTTTAATATATTCTAAAGCAATCGTAGCCGATTCTTTCATTACAGTACCAAGATTTCCTGTAATACTCAAGGCTCCTTTTCCTTCAGAAATCAACGATTCTATAAACAAAATATCGCCACCTACACTCGTCCAGGCAAGACCTGTAACTACTCCGGCAACATCATTATTTTCATATTTATCACGCTCCAATCTTGGAACACCTAAAACTTTTACAATATCCTCGTCAGTAACTTTTTTGTTATACTCCTCTTCCATCGCAACTGCTTTTGCAGCGTTACGAATTACCTGAGCAATTTTAGTTTCTAAATTACGAACACCGGATTCCCGTGTATAACCTTCAACAATTTTTTCTAATTGTTTTTTGCCAATTATCAAATCTTTAGCCGTTAATCCGTGAGCTTCTAATTGTTTTGGAAAAAGGTGTCGTTTTGCAATTTCTACCTTTTCTTCAATTGTATAACCTGACATTTTGATTACTTCCATCCTGTCACGCAAAGCTGGCTGAATAGCAGCCATATTATTTGATGTTGCAATGAACATTACTTTAGATAAATCATACCCCATTTCAAGGAAATTATCATAAAAAGCACTGTTTTGCTCTGGGTCTAAAACTTCTAATAAAGCTGAAGAAGGATCACCACTATTTCCGTTTGATAATTTATCAATTTCATCTAAAATAAAAACAGGATTTGAAGTTCCGGCTTTTTTCAAACTCTGAATAATTCGTCCCGGCATGGCTCCAATATACGTTTTTCTATGTCCTCGAATTTCTGCTTCATCACGCAAGCCTCCTAAAGAAATACGTACATATTCACGTCCAAGAGCTTCGGCAACAGAACGTCCAATAGAAGTTTTACCAACACCCGGAGGCCCTGTTAAACAAATAATTGGAGATTTCATATCGTTACGAAGTTTCAGTACCGCCAAATGTTCAATCATTCTTTTCTTAACTTCTTCAAGTCCAAAATGATCTTTATCTAAAACTTTCTGAGCAAATTTTAAATCAAATTTATCTTTAGAATATTCCCCCCAAGGCAATTCCAAAAACAACTCTAAATAGTTACGCTGAATTCCAAAATCAGGCGATTGTGGATTCATTCTGCGCATTTTTGACAACTCTTTTTCGAAATGTTTCTGCGTTTTTTCGTCCCATTTTTTGGTTTTCGCTTTCTGTCCCATTTCGTCCATTTCTTCTTCCTGCGAAACACCTCCCAATTCTTCCTGAATGGTTTTCATTTGCTGATGAAGGAAATACTCACGTTGTTGCTGATCTAAATCAAAACGAACTTTTGACTGAATGTCATTTTTCAGTTCTAATTTCTGAAGCTCAATATTCATATAACGCAGCGTTTCTAAAGCACGCTCTTTCAATCCATTTATCGATAAAAGATCTTGTTTTTCTTTTACAGACAAATTCATATTAGAAGAAACAAAATTGATTAGAAACGATTGGCTTTCAATATTTTTGATTGCGAAAGTTGCTTCTGATGGAATGTTTGGACTTTCCTTAATAATCTGAATCGCCAATTCTTTTACAGAATCTAAAATGGCAGTAAATTCACTATCGTTTTCTGCTGGACGCTCTTCGTTAACTTCTTTAATAGTTGCTGTAATATAAGGCTCTTCAGAAACTACGTCCTCTATTTCAAAACGTTTTTTTCCTTGCAGAATTACAGTAACATTTCCGTCCGGCATTTTCAAAACACGCAGAATCCTGGCTACTGTTCCTATTTTATGAATATCATCTTTAGAAGGATCTTCATCTTCTTCATTAATTTGCGAAACTACACCAATGATTTTTTCACCGGCATTGGCATCGTTGATTAATTTTATTGATTTATCCCTTCCTGCCGAAATTGGAATCACAACTCCGGGAAATAAAACAGTATTACGTAAAGGTAAAATGGGTAACGAAAGTGGAAGCTCTTCATTGTTCATTTCCTCTTCATCTTCGGGAGTTAATAATGGAATTAATTCTGCCTCCGAGTCAAATTCCTGAAGTGACAGATTGTCAATAGTAAGTATTTTATGGTTTGACATAATAATATATAAGTCGTTTTGTCATTAAAAGGTTTGTTCTAATCTCAAATACTAACTACGAAAGCTGTGTTTTAATAAAATCAGGCTAAAAATTATCTTTGAAAGTTAGGCCATAAAAATAGACAATCATTATGCCAAAAACAAAGACATTGCAATTGAAATTTTAATGTCCAAAACTATTTTATATAAGTATGACAGGCATTTCAAAAAAAATACAATTATTTTTATCAAAAGTGTAACAAACCGAAAAAAGCGAAGTCCTTATAAGAAACAAGCAATCATTACTTGAATACAACCAATCAAAATATCGAAGAGTTAATCAAACTTTGTAAAGAAAATAATCAAAAAGCACAATTTGAAGTTTACAATCGTTACTGCAAAGCTATGTATAATGTGGCTTACAGAATTGTAAAAGATGAACATTTTGCACAAGACGTCATGCAGGAAGGTTTTTTGAAAGCTTTTACAAAAATAAACGACTACAGGCAAGAAGTTGCTTTTGGTGCGTGGCTAAAGAAAATTATTGTGAATTACAGCATTGATTTTTATAAAAAGAATAATGCTTTTCAGATGGAAGACCTAAACAAAACACTTTATAAAATTGAAGAAAACGACACTATTCTTTCTGACAATATCGATCTGAATTCACTTAAGGTAAAACAGGTAATCGATGCCATATCAGGCTTAAAAGATAATTATAGAATGGTCTTAACTCTTTTTTATATTGAAGGTTATGATCAGGAAGAAATTAGCGAAATCTTAAATATAAGTTATCCTAACTGCAGAACTACATTAAGCAGGGCTAAGGAAAGTTTACGAAAAAAATTAGAAGAAGATTTATGAAAAAGGAAAATGACAAATTAGACGAGTTATTTAAAAAATTTGAAAAACAATGGGATGTTGAGGAAATGAATACAAACCATCAATTAGATTTCTTAAATAAACTGAACAAAAAACAGCCAAAGAAAAAGAATTATTCTTTTTGGGCCATTGCTGCTTCAATAGTCCTATTATTAGGCATATCCGTTTTCTACAATAGTAATGCAAAACCTCAGGAACTTAAATTTGCATCAAAAGAAACCAAACGAACGGATTCTATTTTCAGTATTTTAATTGAAAATGAACTGGTTAAACTGAAAGAAAAAAGTTCTCCGGAAAATGAGCAAATCATAAACGATGCTTTAAAACAAATGAAAGTTTTTGATGCCGATTATGAAAAAATTATAAAAGAGGTTCAGAAAAACGGTGAAAACAAACAAATTATTTACGCAATGATCAGCAACCTGCAGACCCGAATATCCTTTTTACAAACGGTTTTGCAGCGTATTGAAGAAAATGAAAACTTAAAAAATACCACAAATGAAGAAACACTATAACATACTGATTTTATTTATTTTAATTCCTTTTTTAGGGTTTTCAAATGATGATACTTTTATTTCAAAACAAAAAAGCATCAAAAAAACCTATATCGTTAATTCGAATGCAGGAATAGATATCGACAACAAATACGGAAACATCACAGTATCGACTTGGGATGAAGATAAAATCGACCTCGACATTACTATAAAAGTTACCGGAGGAAACGAAAATTGGGTCAACGAAAAACTGAATAGTATTGATGTTGATATTACAGCTCTTAAATCAATGGTTACAGCAAATACCAAAATTGGGAGCTCGTCCTTAAAAGGCAAAGGAAGCAGCAACAGTTTCGAAATCAATTATGTAATTAAAATCCCAAAAAGCGGAACAGTAAAATTAAATAATAAATATGGCAATATCACTGCTCTTGCTTTAGAGTCAACTACTGATATTTCCTGTAAATATGGAAAAGTTATGCTTGGGAAATTAAACGGACAAAGCAATCGCATTCAGATAGAATATTGCCAAAACTCAGCTATTGATTATATTAAAAACGGAATAATTGAAGCACGCTATTCAGGTTTAAAAATAAATGACTCCGGAAATCTGATTTTAGATACAAATTATACAGATTTAGTTATTTCTGATGGTCAAAACGTTAAATATGAGTGTAATTACGGAAATATTAAATTTCAGAAAATAAACTCACTTTCAGGGTCCGGTAATTATCTAACAATCAATGTTGCCGAAATTTCAAACAATATAAATATTGATACCAATTACAGCAAAATAAATATTGGAAACATAACGGAACAAGCCAATAACATTAATATTAATTCCGGTTACTCTGATATATATCTGGGGTATGACACCAATTATACATTTGATTTTAATATAAACACCAAATACGGAAATATTAAAAAAGACAATTCATTAGATATTTCCTTAACCGAAAACAAATCTGCTTCAAAAAAAATAAGTGGTTATAACAAAAGAAAAGGCCAAAATAAAGTCACCGTAAACTCGAATTACGGAAATGTAAGCTTAATCAAAAAACAATAAATACTTTAAGAACAGTTTTCAATCACTAAAACACCGGTATATCAGTACAGGTGTTTTTTTTTATATATAATCATGAAATGAAGTTTTAACAGGAACAATGAACAGCCTTTGCCTTTCGCTTAAAAAATTACTATTTTTGCACTCTAAATTTTATGTCATGCCGAAAAGAAAATATAAAATAGCCGTTATTCAGTTAAACCTTAATGACGTTGCCGAAAATAATCTTAAAAAATGCATTAGCTGGGTGAAAGATGCTGCAGGTAAAGGTGCAGAAGTTATCCTGCTTCCTGAATTATATAGCAGTCACTATTTTTGTCAAAGCGAAGATGTAGATAATTTTGCATTAGCAGAACCACTTTACAGTACATCATTTATTGCTTTTAGTGAATTAGCAAAAGAATTAGGAGTTGTTATAATTGTTCCTTTCTTCGAAAAAAGAATGGCAGGAATTTACCATAATAGTGCCTACATTATTGATACTGATGGAACTGAAGCCGGTTTATACCGCAAAATGCATATTCCTGATGATCCGCACTTTTATGAAAAATTCTATTTCACTCCGGGTGATTTAGGTTTTCAGGCAATCGAAACTAAAAAAGGAACTATAGGAACGCTTATCTGCTGGGATCAATGGTATCCTGAAGCAGCCCGTATTACAGCTTTAAAAGGTGCAGAAGTATTATTCTACCCTACAGCAATCGGATGGCATCCAAAAGAAAAAGAACAATACGGAGAAAATCAATATGGCGCCTGGATGAATGTTATGAAAGGACATGCTGTTGCAAATGGTGTTTTCGTTGCTGCAGCAAACCGAATTGGTCTAGAACAATATATTGAAGGAACTGAAGGAATTCAGTTTTGGGGAGCATCATTTATTGCAGGTCCTCAGGGCGAAATTTTAGCGCAGGCTTCACATGATCAGGAAGAAATTTTAATTGCCGAAGTAGATTTGGATTTACAGGAAAATGTACGTCAGAATTGGCCATTTTTTAGAGACAGAAGAATTGATGCATTTGGGGATATTACAAAAAGAGCAATTGATTAATTTAGTTTGTTATAAAAAAAGGCCGTTTCAAATATTTGAAACGGCCTTTTTAGTATAATTTTTTAAAATATTTATTTCACCTGAAAAGAAACTCTTCGCACAATTTGACGTGCTTCTTTTGAGTTTTTATTTACTGAAGTATCTTCTCCGTTGGCAATTACATTTAATCTTGAAGCATCAATTCCTGCATTTATTGCCACTTGCTTAACAGCTTCAGCTCTTTTTCTTGACAATTCAATATTATAACTTGAACTTCCAATTTCGTCAGCATACCCTACTACATCTGCAGTTTTATCCGGATTATTTTTCAAATATTTAACCAGGAAGTCAATACCAGATAAAGATGCATTTGTTGGTTTAGAAGAATTAAACTCAAAGTATACATTTACATATCCATCGTTAATTAGTTGCTGAACCGTACTATTTGTAGCAATTTTATCGCTTTTTTGACCATACGTTTTTTCTAAGTAACTTTCTAATTCATCCGGAACTCCATTTTGGTTATTATCAATTGATTGTCCTTTTGTATTTACAGCAACACCAGTAATAGAATTTGGCTCTAAATCATACAAATCAGCTACACCATCCTTATCAGTATCTAGAAGACCACTTTCAATCAATTCAACTCTTCGTTCTAATTTATCATATTTATCCACTTCTCCAACCCAGTCAGCATGTTTTTGATTTTTACCTAAGTACACTGTCAAACCTACGGAAGCATTTATCAAAACACCGTCAAAAGCACCAGTTTGAACTTTCTCCATTCCATCAAAATTCCAATTCTGTTGAGCATTAACAATTCCTGTTAAATCACCTGTCAATACAACTCTATTACTTAATTTCACCTGACCTGTTAAACCCAAAATTCCATTAACCATATAATCTTCATCGTCAAAACCAGTTTTACTTGTAATTTGAGAAGCACCAAATCCACCATGAACCAATATCCCAATGGTATTTGTCCAGGTCTCAAAGTTCAGGGCTCTACTAAGATTTACAACACCTTGTAAACTAGTTCTCAAATACTTGCTATCGAATTTAAGAGAGTTGTCTCCTTCATAAAATTTATCATACCCAAAATCTAATTTTAGACCAAATTTTGGATTAAACATATACCTTACACCCAAATCAGCATGAAGAGAATTAAAAACTTGGGTATAATAGCCCGCTGTCATTGTTCTTGCTGGCTTATTTAAACCACCATTTAATTCTATAGACCATTTATTATAAGCGGACTCATCAATAGACGGTTCGTTTGAAGGAGTAGTTACATTTTGTGCGCTTGCTACAAATGACAGCACAAAAAATGTTAAGGAAGTTAATTTCTTTTTCATAATATCTACGTGTTTTAAAATTTATGTTTTATTAGGTTGTTTTTATTGTAAACTCACAACAAACTTATACTAAGAGTAATAAAAAGCTGTTCTATACATACATTTGAATTTTATATAATTTCCATATGTTACGTTTTTTGTAAGAATTATTTAATAAAATTTTACTTTTTTTAAAAAAAATAATTAGAAATATCTCACATTTAATCTCTCTTTCATTCAATAAAATTATCTCCTCAACTCTTATTTATTTTTATAACAGGACTACTCTTTATGTTTATAAATCCTAATGAATGCTTATCTTTGCAGTCTTTAATTAGAAACTTTTTATGACAGCAAATAATAGAAGATTTCCTGCAGAATGGGAGAAACAACAAGGAATCGTATTATGTTTTCCTCATAATGGAAATGATTGGCCGGGAAAATATGAAGCAGTTCAGTGGGCATTTATTGAATTCATTAAAAAGGTAGCAACCTATGAAACTGTATTCTTGGTCGTAGCCGATGAAAAATTAAAAGAAAAAGTTGCCGAAATGTTAGAAAGAGCACGTGTTAACATTGCTAATATTTCTTTTATCATTCACAAAACAAACAGAAGCTGGATGCGTGATTCCGGTCCAATTATTGTGAAAAATGGTTCAAAAAGAGAGGCTCTAAACTTCAATTTTAATGGCTGGGCAAAATATAAAAACTATCAGTTAGATAAGTTTGTTCCTGGCAAAATAGCTAATTTTATTGATGTTCCTTTGACCCAGGTACTATATAAAGGAAAACCTGTAATTGTTGAAGGAGGCGCAATTGATGTTAACGGAAAAGGCACTTTACTAACTTCTGAAGAATGCCTGATGCATCCAACAATTCAGGTTAGAAATCAAGGTTTTACCAAAGAAGATTATGAAGCCGTTTTTAAAGAATATCTTGGGGTTACAAATGTTATCTGGCTTGGAGACGGAATCGAAGGTGATGACACACACGGACACATTGACGATTTATGCCGATTTGTAAATGAAGATACTATTGTAACGATAGTTGAAACAGATAAAAACGATTCAAACTACAAGCCTTTACAGGATAATTTGAAACGTTTGCAAAACGCAAAATTAGAAGATGGAAAATCGCCAACTATTGTTGCGCTTCCAATGCCAAAACGAGTTGATTTTGAAGATTTAAGATTACCGGCAAGTTATGCCAATTTCTTAATTCTGAATAATTGTGTTTTAGTACCAACATTTAACGACAGTAACGATCGTGTTGCTTTAAATATATTATCAGAATGTTTCCCAGAAAGAGAAGTAATCGGAATAAGCTGTATCGATTTCATCTGGGGATTCGGTACACTACATTGTTTGAGTCAACAGATTACTGAATGATTTTTCTCTTTAAAAAGGCACAAATCGCAACGTTTTTTTGCGAAATTCAAGCATGAAATAATAGTACAAAAAAACCTTGGCTATCACGAGGGCACTGAAAAACATCCCTTATTTTGATCAGGCATATTTTTTAGACAATAAAAAACGCTTATAACAGGATTTAAAAATATCCGTTGTAAGCGTTTTTCTTTTTATAACTGTTTTTTTTTGCGGTTATATGAGTCGATTTTTGATTTATAGAAGGGTATTTTGTATAAGCATACTTATTTTTATAATTTCTTACATTAATTTCAGTATTCTTTTTAAGTTGACTGTAAAAATAGCCATTGCTCCTTGCATTTGCATATTGGTGATGCCATACGATAGTGCTCTATCATAACCATGTACGTTTTTTAATTCACTGTTTTTGGCTTCTATTTTGTACCGGTGTTTGGCCTTTTCTTTATAATAGTCGGTTTCTTGGAAAGCAATTTGTTCTTGGTGTAATTCTGATTTTATCGATACCGAATATGTTTTTGTCTTTGATCCTTCTTTGTAACATCCTTCTTTTAAAGGACAAGACTTGCATTTTTCAAGATCAAAATAGTATGTATCTACTTGATTATTTCCAACATTCTTTTTGCCTTGATGAGCTTTTCTTATAGCCATGTGGCCTGCAGGACAAACAAACCTGTCGGCATCTTTATTGTAATCAAATTTATCTTCTTCTTTTCTAATACCTTGTGTTATTGTAGTATTTAGTTTGGCTACTATTTTAATGTTTTGTTCATTTGTGAGCTTTAGATTTTCTTTTCCTGCATAAGTCGCATCGCCAATAATGGCAGTAACATTAATTCCGTTTTCCTGACTAATCTCCAAAAGTTTAGGTAATTCCGCCCCATCTCCTTTCTCTGCGGAGGTTATTACAGCTGCGGTAATAATACGCTCTTCTGTAATCGCTAAATGAGTCTTATATCCAAAGAAAGAACTCTCAGCAGATTTATGATCTATTTTAGCATCTGTATCCTTTGAGAAGTTAAAGTTTTCTTGGATGTCTTCTATAGTTTCTTTAAGCAGGTTAAGCTTTTCTTTTACAGCAGGTATAGAACTCAAAGATTCTTCTTTTTCTATACGCTGCTCAAGTTCTCTACAATAGACTAGTTCTTTTTCTACTTCATTGGTGTGACTCTTCTTTGGCATATGTTCTTTGAATTGATCATCAAATAGATATACCGATTTTCGAAGTAGTTTAGAATGCTCTCTTAATACTTCAATTGCTGAAAATGGATTAGATCTCGATAAAGTATGTGTCGCATCCACTATAATACACCTGGATTTAATGATTCCCTTTTCAACAGCAATATTCACTGTTTTACCAATGAGTAGATTTAATAAGTCTGTATCTTTAAGACGAAGTTTACGAAATTTAGTTAAAGAACTTGGATTAATAACGTCCTCTTCTGGCGTCATTTCTAAGAAATACTTAAAAGACATATCAAAAAGTGAACGTTCTACTACATCAACATCCGATACGTCATAAATTGTCTTTAGAAGCAAATACTTAAACATACCCACCGGACTTTCTGCTGTGCGACCATTATTTGTACAATATTTATTTAGCAACTCATCATAGATGAATGAAAAATCTATAAGTTCGTTGATTTTTCTAAGGAGATTATCCTGAGCAACAATTAAATCATATAATGAAGAGTAGGGACTAAACTGAATTTGTTGCTGTTGAATTAACATCTAAAAAAACTTATTATTGCACTGAAAAGATACAAAAAAAAGGAGCAGAAAACTTTTAGCCTCTGCTCCTTTTAATTAACAATTTATTTATGAAAAGACTTTTTCAGTGCCCTCGCTATCACCAAGGTTTTTCTTTTTTATATTCTTTCAGATAATCTATCTGTTCTTCATTGTCTGATGAATGGTGGCAGAAGCTGATTAGCAACTTCTCCAAAACCAATTCGAACTTCAGCATTTTCACAGAATCCTCTCATAATAACCGTGTCATTATCTTCAATGAATTTACGTTCGCTTCCGTCTTTTAATTTTAAAGGATTTTTCCCTCCCCATGTCAATTCTAACATCGATCCAAAACTATCAGGAGTTGGTCCTGAAATAGTGCCGGAACCCATCATATCACCAGAATTTACACGACATCCGTTTGAAGTATGATGTGCCAATTGCTGAGTCATTGACCAGTATAAATATTTAAAATTAGATCTGGAAACAATAGTTTCTTCTTGCTCTTCTGGTTTAATGGCAACTTCCAGATGAATATCAAATGCTTTTTTTCCTTTTGTCTGTAAATATGGAAGTGGAGTTGGATCCTGCTTTGGTCCCTTTGTTCTAAAAGGTTCTAAAGCATCCATAGTTACAATCCACGGAGAAATTGATGTGGCAAAGTTTTTAGCTAAAAAAGGCCCAAGCGGTACATATTCCCATTTTTGAATATCACGTGCACTCCAGTCATTCAGCAAAACCATTCCGAAAATATAATCTTCTGCTTCATAAGTCGAAATATTTTCGCCCATAACATTCACATCAGTAGTAATAAAAGCGGTTTCTAATTCAAAATCCACTAATCGTGAAGGACCAAAAACCGGGTATTTCTCACCAGCCGGCAGAGTTTGCCCCATTGGCCTGTGTACAGGAATCCCTGAGGGAACGATCGTAGAACTTCTACCATGATATCCTACCGGAATGTGAAGCCAGTTTGGTAATAATGCATTTTCTGGATCACGAAACATTTTACCAACATTGGTAGCATGTTCTTTACTGGAATAAAAATCGGTATAATCCCCTATCAATACGGGTAATTGCATCTCTACATCATCAATCTTGAAAATAACAATATCTCTGTCTTTTGTTGAATCCCGAAGTTGTGGGTTTTCTGCATCGAAAATATCAGCGATGCGATTGCGAACTAAACGCCATGTTTTTTTTCCATCAGAAATAAAATCATTAAGCGTGTCCTGCATAAACATATCATCAGTCAATTCTATCCCTGAAAAATAGTTCAATTGTTGTAAAGCTCCTAAATCTATAGCGAAATCGCCAATTCTGGTTCCTACTGTAACGACATTTTCTTTGGTAAGAAATACACCGAAAGGGATATTCTGAATAGGAAAATCACTATTCTCTGGTACTTCTAACCATGATTTTCTTTTGGTATCGTTGGCGGTTATTGGCATGTGAATGTTAATTATTTGTTGAAAAATTCTATGTCAAATATATCATAATCTAACAGTATCACAAACGTTTTTTTGTATTTTTGCAGGAAATTAACGAAAAACGAAAAAATGCAACGCGACGAACAAATTTTTGACCTTATACTAGAGGAACAAGACAGACAAATTCACGGATTAGAACTTATTGCTTCAGAAAACTTCGTAAGTGATGAAGTAATGGAAGCAGCTGGTTCTGTTTTAACTAATAAATATGCTGAGGGATATCCTGGCAAAAGATACTACGGCGGTTGCGAAGTAGTTGACGTTATTGAGCAAATTGCTATTGACAGAGCAAAGGAATTATTTGGAGCTGAATATGCTAACGTACAGCCTCACTCAGGTTCTCAGGCAAATGCTTCTGTTTTTCACGCTTGTTTACAACCGGGAGATAAAATTTTAGGATTCGATTTATCACATGGAGGTCACCTTACTCACGGTTCTCCTGTAAATTTTTCAGGACGTGTTTACAATCCGGTTTTTTATGGCGTAGACAAAGAAACAGGAAGATTGGATTATGATAAAATTCAGGAAATAGCAACTAAAGAACAGCCAAAATTAATCATCGCAGGAGCTTCTGCTTACTCTCGCGATATGGATTTTGCACGTTTCAGACAAATTGCTGACAGTGTTGGAGCAATATTATTTGCTGATATTTCTCACCCTGCAGGTCTTATTGCCAAAGGATTATTGAACGACCCAATTCCACATTGCCATGTTGTTTCAACAACAACTCACAAAACATTACGCGGACCACGTGGAGGTTTGATTTTGATGGGGAAAGATTTCCCAAATCCTATGGGTTTAACTACTCCAAAAGGAGAAATCAGAATGATGTCATCTTTATTGGATTTAGCTGTTTTTCCTGGAAATCAAGGTGGACCTTTAATGCATATTATTGCTGCTAAAGCGGTTGCTTTTGGTGAAGCTCTTAAAGATGAGTTCTTTACTTATGCGATGCAATTGCAAAAAAATGCAAACGCAATGGCGGATGCTTTTGTAAAAAGAGGTTACAATATTATCTCTGGAGGAACTGATAATCACATGATGCTGATTGACTTAAGAAATAAAAATATCTCAGGAAAAGATGCTGAAAATGCATTAGTAAAAGCCGAAATTACTGTAAATAAAAACATGGTTCCTTTCGATGATAAATCACCGTTTGTAACTTCTGGAATTCGTGTTGGTACAGCTGCTATCACTACTCGTGGTTTGGTTGAGGCTGACATGGAAACTATTGTAGCATTAATTGATAAAGTATTGGCAGATCACACAAATGAAGCTGTTATCGAAGAAGTTGCTAATGAAGTGGACGAAATGATGAGCGAAAAACCGATTTTCGTATATTAATATAGTTTCAAGTCTAAAGTTTCAAGTTTAAAGTTTTGTAATGCGCGAGAAAAACGCAGAACAGAACTTTAAACTTTTTTCATTCCTAAGAACCTGAAACCTGAAACAAAATAAACAAAAAGACCATGGGCGTATTAAGATTACAATTGCCAACTGACCCAAGATGGGTAAATATTGTTGAAAAAAATATCGAAGAAATCCTGACTGACCATGCGTGGTGCGAACAAAAAGCCGCTACAAATGCAATTACAATTATAACCAATAATTCTGAGCATCAGGATTTAGTGAAAGATTTATTGGCTTTAGCCAAAGAAGAAATTGATCATTTCGAGCAAGTTCATAATATTATTATCAAGAGAGGATTAAAACTTGGCCGTGAGCGCAAAGATGATTATGTAAACGAACTTTACTTATACATGAAAAAAAGCGGTGATGGAAGCCGTGTCTCTGGTCTAGTTGAAAGATTATTATTTTCAGCAATGATTGAAGCCAGAAGCTGTGAGCGTTTCAAAGTTTTATCTGAAAACATTCAGGATGAAGAATTAGCTGTTTTTTACAGAGAATTAATGGAAAGCGAAGCAGGACATTATACTACTTTCATCACATACGCAAGAAAATACGGCGTAGGAATTGATGTTGAAAAACGCTGGAGAGAATGGTTGGCTTTTGAAGAATCTATTATTACGAATTATGGCAAAGGTGAAACAATTCACGGATAGTTTTCCCCTCTCCTGTTTTCAAACGCGATAATTACAACTGAACCTTTAATTTTATACTATTTTTAATAGTTTTTAAGTTCTAGACTTTTAAATTGCAGTAAAATTAAAGTCAATTATGATTATGGATAAGATAAAAATACTCTGGGTCGATGATGAAATCGATCTTTTAAAACCTCATATATTATTTCTGGAGAAAAAAAACTATTCAGTTACAACCTGCAACAACGGTCTGGATGCCATTGGTCTTTTTGAAGAAGAAAATTTCGACATTGTTTTTTTAGATGAAAATATGCCTGGAATGAGTGGTTTAGAAACTCTTTCTGAAATGAAAGAAAAAAAATCAGCCATCCCTATGATTATGATTACCAAAAGTGAAGAGGAATATATAATGGAAGAAGCGATTGGTTCTAAAATTGCCGATTATCTGATAAAACCCGTAAATCCTAATCAAATTCTGTTGAGCTTAAAGAAAAATCTGGATCATTCCAGATTAATTTCTGAAAAAACTACTTTAGATTACCAAAAGGAATTTAGAAAAATTTCAATGGAATTAGCCATGGTCAATTCTTTTGAAGACTGGATTGAATTATACAAAAAGTTAATTTTCTGGGAATTAGAATTAGAAAACATCAACGATCAGGCCATGATCGAAATTTTAGAATCACAAAAAGTCGAGGCCAACTCACAGTTTGGAAAATATATCGAACGGAATTACGAAGACTGGTTTGCTCCAAAAGCAGACAAACCTATTCAGTCACATAATTTATTCAAGGAATTGGTTGTTCCGGAAATTAAAAAGAAAGACAAACCTATTTTGTTTGTTGTTATTGACAATCTGCGTTATGACCAATGGAAATCTTTTGAAACCGTAGTCTCAAATTATTATAAATTAGAAAAAGAAGTTCCTTATTTTTCAATACTTCCAACCGCTACACAATATGCCAGAAATGCAATTTTCTCAGGTTTACTGCCCGTGGAAATGGAAAAACAGTTTCCTGAATATTGGAAAAATGATGTCGAAGACGGTGGAAAAAACCTTTATGAAGCTGAATTTTTAAGTGCTCAATTGAAACGCCTGGGGTTAAATATTAAGGAAGATTATTTTAAAATCACTAATTATTCCGGGGGGGAAAAAGCTGGCAGAAAATTTCAAAGCTTTAAAAGGTAACGATCTGGTAACAGTAGTCTATAATTTTGTTGACATGTTGTCTCATGCCAAAACCGAAATGGAGGTTGTAAAAGAATTAGCTTCAGACGATAAAGCCTATCGTTCACTAACTTTGAGCTGGTTTAAAAATTCGCCTTTGCTGGAAATCATTCAGCAGGCACAACTTTTAGGCTTCAAATTAATCCTGACAACAGATCACGGAACCATAAACGTAAAAAACCCATCGAAAGTGGTTGGAGACAAAAACACAAGTCTGAATTTACGATACAAAACCGGTCGCAGCTTAACGTACGAACAAAAAGATGTATATGTAGTAAAAGAACCAAAAACTATTGGTCTGCCAGCCATAAACATGAGCAGTTCATTTATTTTTGCGAAAAATGATTTGTTTTTAGCTTATGTAAACAACTACAATCATTATGTAAGTTATTATAAAAACACCTACCAGCATGGCGGAATTTCGCTCGAAGAAATGATTATTCCGTTTTTGGTATTCAACCCAAAATAAACAATTTTAGTCCCGGTTTTATAATTACATTCCGGGACTGATTTAAATTAAAGAAACAAACCAATGAATATCGTTTTTTCATTAGATCAGATTCAGGAAGTAGCAGAAAAAATTATTGCTCAAAATCCAAAAAAAATAATCCTTTTTAACGGAGAAATGGGTGTTGGAAAAACTACTCTTATTAAACAATTATGCAAAACTTTAGGAGTTGAAGATGCTACAAGCAGCCCTACTTTTTCTTTAGTAAACGAATATTATACTTCTAACAATCAAACCGTTTATCATTTTGATTTTTACCGATTAAATAAAGAAACCGAAGCACTCGATATGGGCGTTGACGATTATCTATATTCGGGAAATTGGTGTTTTATCGAATGGTCTGAGAAAATTGCCAATCTGATTCCTGAAGAACATTCTGCAGTTACAATTGAATTACAGGCTGATGGAAAAAGAAATTTAGAGCTGGTTTAAAAAAAATATAAAAGATGTCACAAAAACCAAACATAGAATCAAAAAAAAAAAAACGATTGGAACATTTCTAAAATCTTCCTGAATCTCTGTGAACTTATATTTTTTTATTTACTATGAAAACCCAAAATAACGTAGAAATTATCCCTTTTTCATCAGATTTGAAAGATCACATTAAAATTTTAAATCTTGCATGGCTTACAAAATATTTCAAAGTAGAAGAAAAAGATGATCTCGTGCTTTCAAATCCACAGGAAGAAATAATTAATAAGGGCGGATTTATTTTTTATGCTAAAAATAATAATGAAATTTTAGGAACTGCTTCTTTAATGAAAATTGATGATCTCACCTATGAATTGAGTAAAATGGCAGTTTCAGATAAAGCTCAAGGATCTGGAATTGGAAATAAATTACTGGATCATTGTTTGGCTGTTGCTCAGGAAAATAATATTAAAAGACTTATTCTTTATTCAAATCGAATTTTACTTCCAGCAATTCATTTATATAAAAAATTCGGCTTTACTGAAATTGTTCTGGAAGAAGGACTTTATGAAAGAGCAGACATAAAAATGGAAAAAATAATACCTTAATTATTACAGCAGTATTAGCAGAATTTTTATATGATTTTAAAACTTTTTACGTAATTTGTACTCTTAATTATTTTGCGTACCCCATGTCAATAACCTTAACTCCATTTACGAAACAACAATTGTTGCCACAAGAAGAAAAACTTGAAATTGGCCGCAAAAAAAGAGAACTTTTTATCGGTATCCCCAAAGAGACAAGTTATCAGGAACGCCGTATTTGTTTAACTCCCGATGCAGTAAATTCCTTAACATATGCGGGACATCGTGTTATGATTGAATCCGGGGCAGGAGAAAGTTCCAGTTACTCTGACAAGGAATACAGTGATGCCGGAGCAGAAGTCACAAAAGACACTAAAAAAGTTTTTGGTTGTCCGTTATTGCTAAAAGTTGAGCCGCCTACTTTGGCAGAAATCAAAATGATTAATCCTGAAACGACAATCATATCTGCGATTCAGTTGAAAACAAAAAAGAAAGCTTATTTCGAAGCTTTAGCTCAAAAAAAAATCACTGCACTTGCTTTTGAATATATTAAAGACGAAGACGGCTCCTATCCTGCCGTAAAATCATTAAGCGAAATTGCCGGAACAGCTTCTATTCTGGTTGCTGCAGAGCTCATGATTACAAATGAATTTGGAAAAGGACTTTTATTTGGAAACATTACTGGTGTCCCTCCTACTGATGTTGTTATTTTAGGTGCTGGAACCGTAGGTGAATTTGCTGCAAAAACCGCTATTGGGTTAGGCGCAAATGTAAAAGTATTTGATAATTCTATTACCAAATTACGTCGTTTACAAAACAATCTGAACCAGAGAATTTTTACATCCACTATTCAACAGAAAGCATTACTTAAAGCTTTAAGACGTTGTGATGTTGCCATAGGTGCTATGCGAGGAAAAGAACGCTGTCCGATTGTTGTTACTGAAACTATGGTAGAACATATGAAAAAAGGTGCTGTAATTGTTGATGTAAGTATTGATACCGGAGGTTGTTTTGAGACTTCTGAGGTAACAACCCACGAAAAACCAACTTTTATAAAAAGTAATGTTTTGCATTATTGTGTACCTAATATTCCATCCAGATATTCTAAAACGGCGTCACTTTCCATAAGCAATATAATCACTCCTTATCTCTTGCAGATAGCTGAAGATGGTGGTTTGGAAAGTGCGATAAGATGTAATAAAGGTTTAAAAAACGGAATCTATTTATACCATGGAATTCTAACTAACAAAGCTATTGGAGAATGGTTTGATTTACCTGATAACGATATTAATTTACTTGTTTTCTAAAGCAACTTTAGCTTACCTTTGCAAAAAAATTAATTCATGAAGTTTGTACATCGTTTTGCTTATTATTTAGTTGGTTTAGTTATGGGATGCTTTTTTGTAGCGCTCGTTTTTAGTGGAAAAGATACTCGATGCAACTACTTTCCAAATGCTCGGGTTTTGAATAGCTTAAGAACCAAACCATTTCAATATTCTGAGAAAGCAATTCAAACCCTGAACGATAAATGGGTTGATACTGCTGATATTAAAAATACACTGCAATTTGGTGATGTAGATTTTGATCAAAGCAATGTTCCTTTCAAAAAGGGAAAATTATACATCATAGAAGGAAAAACGATTAAAAACCAAGAGATTATTCTTAAAGTGACCAACTACGAAAACAAAGCTGTTCTAGAGGAAATCATTAAAAAATAATCTAATAAAATATATTTATAAAAAAAGGATAGTAAAAGCTATCCTTTTTTTATGCCTTAAATTTTATAATGAAAACTAAAAGCCCTAGCCCTGATGGAAACGGCATCCTTTTGTGGCGGGGTTCGCCACAAAAGATATAGTGGACAGCAGGAACAGCTTCTAAATTTAAACTTACTAAATTACAAACCAATTCTTCTAAAGAAAAAAAGGTTCAACCGTAAAGCTGAACCTTCTATGTGAATTAATAACTATTATTTTTTATAATATTTTCGATATTTAGGATATGTTATGGCTCCAATTATTGAAATCGTCCCTAATGAATACCAGATCCAGTTTAACGAATGTGCCTCTCCGCTTGCGTATGAGTGAAGACCTACCAAGTGGAAATTTACACCATAATAAGTAAACAAAATAGATAAAAAAGCAAACATACTCATTAAATTAAAAAACCATTTTCCGCGTAAAGCTGGTACAAAACGAGCGTGAATTACAAATGCGTAGACCATAATCGAGATTAAAGCCCAGGTTTCTTTTGGATCCCATCCCCAGTAACGTCCCCAGCTTTCGTTGGCCCATTGGCCTCCAAGGAAGTTTCCTATCGACAACATGATTAAACCAATTGTCAATGCCATTTCGTTGATGTATGTGATCTCTTTGATGTTCAAATCCATTTTGGCTTTGTTGTTTTTGTTGGTAAAGAAAATCAGCACCAAAGACACAAAACCAAGTATAAATCCTAATGCAAATGGGCCGTAACTCGCTACGATTACCGCAACGTGAATCATTAACCAATAGGAATTAAGAACAGGCTGTAAATTGGCAATTTCCGGATCAATCCAGTTCATGTAGGCCGCCATTAAAATCATTGCACTTACAAAGGCACATGATGCAACGGTCAGTTTTGATTTACTTTCCGTTTTAATAGCAGACAAATGGAATAAAAGCCATAATATAGACATATTAGGAAAAATAATTCCGAAATCAAAAGCTAATCCGAAGAACATCGCTGCCCAAGCCACATAAACTATAGATTCGTAAGCATTACTCCACGGAGCGTGACCTGAAATATACCAGCGTGCAATCAATCCCAATGTGTGAAGCAAAAATAATAATGCTACAATTATATGGAAACCATTTACCGTTATGCGAATCCATTTTTTCTCAAAAAAGATATTTAAGATGGTAAAAAACAACATCAAAATTGAAGCCGTTATATACCAATATGGCAGTACTTTGAAAACATCATATTTATTATAGGCGATTTCGGCATCAATTTTTTGCTCGCTTGGACGAACTTTTGCTCCAAATTTCTTTTGAAAACCATTGATACTTTCTACCAAATCATCTGCAGTTTTAAAATCTTTAGAAATTGAACCGTTATTTAAAGCATTAAAATACAATGGGATTATTTGCTTTACATAAGTTTCATCCATTCCTTTTAAACCAGCGTTGCCAATTTCTAAATAAGAAATCCATTTATTATTTGGATCATTCGGAATTGGAAAAATCCTTAATATACTGCCGCTTAAAGCAGATTCCATCAGGTTTACTTTCTTATCTGTTTCTACAAAATCTTTCTCAAAATTATTCGGATTTGCAGCTTTATAAGCATCATCTAAATAAGGAGATAATTTGTAATTTCCGTTTTCATCAAAAAACTTCACAAATGGAGCAAATTCTGCGTCTTTGTCAACTCCTATGATTTTACGGATACTGTCGTTTCCACTCTTAATATAAATTAGCGGAACCTGAATCCAAACCTGGGCATACTGTGTCATCGACAAAAATACCTGATCAGAATTCATACCGTTGTAAGTATCGCTGTGGCTTACTTTTCTCAATAACTCTGACGAAAAAGTATTAATAGGCTTCATTCTTCCTCCGGCATCCTGAATAATCAAACGACCAAATTTAGCAGCATGAGCTTCCGGTGCTTTGTAGATAGTCAACAATGAATCTATTTGTTTCTGGCTTGGCGGGCGTGTTACGTGATTGGCATGATCATTAGGATCATCGTTATGAGTGTGTGTATGATTGTGGTTATGATTGTCTCCAGGTGTATGAACATGTGGCTCTTGTGCAAAACCGTTAAAGCTCAACATTAAAACTAAAATCGTAATTAATTTTGCTTTTTTCTCTTTTACTTTTTCAAGTTTTCGTTTTAAATCTGTAAAACGGGAACCTTTGGTAAACATGATAGCCATAAGCCCAAAAAACAACATGAAATATCCTAAATAAGTAATCGAAGTTCCCCACCAATCGTGATTTACAGACAACACAGTCCCTTTTTCATCGGGGGCAAACGAAGACTGGAAAAACCTGTATCCTTTATGATCTAAAACGTGATTCATATAAATATCAGCATCAAAAGTTTCTGCAGAATCCTGAACAGTAACCTTACTTTCAAATGCGGAATAACTTTTCTCTGTTCCTGGATATTTTGTTGCAATAAAATCATTTAGTTTTACTTTAAAAGGTAAAATATAGGCTTTACTTCCGTAAAATAAACTGTATTCAATTTTTCCGATTTTAACGGTCTGTGGCTCTCCCACACTTCCTTTAGACCCCATAAGACGTACTTCTTTTTCCTGACCTTCCGCTTTAACTTTTACGATTAAAGCATCAGTATGAGATTTAGCTTTATAGTCATTATTCGATACATAGTCCACAATTCCTCTTATGGCCGGATCCGGGAAAACAATTCGGATATCGCCAATACTGTACAAAGAACGCATCATTAAAGGTTGTACATTATCTTTGGTTACTTTTCCTTTAAACTGATCTGCCATTCGCATAAAGTCCCCTTCAAAAGGAGTCTGAATAGTATATTTATCTCCAGTTGTATTTATATTAATTGCACCATCGGTTGGTTTATTCAAGGCGAATAAAACGTTGTGAATATTTTGAACTTCACCTTCTTTCAGAAAATGTTCCTCACGTCCACCGGCTCCTGCTTCAACTAATTTAATGTATAAGACTCCTTTTGTATCCGGCTTTATAGTTTCTTTTGCTCCCATGATGTATTTAACGTAACTTACTTCGAAAGGAGTTTGGTCAAATTTACCCGAAAGTGTAAAATCATTATTGGTAACAGGCGAAAACAAATAGCTTTCCTCAAAAGTTCTGCGTTTCATTTCTCCTTTATATTCTCCGTCTGCAAAAACGGTTAAAAATGTTTTTTCTGAAAGAATTTGGTTTTCTGCAGCACCTTCACGGATTGGCATTACACCTTCATAACTGATATAACGAGTAATAAAAGCTCCTAAAAGAATAAAAATAAAAGCAACGTGAAGTAATAAAGTTGCCCATTTTTCTTTTTTCAATAATTGATAACGTTTAATGTTTCCAAAGAAATTTATCATAAAAAAGACCATTATAGCCTCGAACCACCATGTGTTATAAATCAAAATTCGGGCGGTATCCGTATTGTATTTACTTTCGATAAAAGTCCCAATACCCATTGCGACTGCAAATGTTAAAAAAAGAACGGCCATTAATCGTGTAGAAAACAAAAAAGAGAATATTTTTTTATCCATTTTTGAAGGAATTACTGTGTATAAAAGTGGCACAAAAGTACTTAAAAATGTTGAGTTGCAGTATTTGTCTTTTGTTAATAAAAACCAAAAAGAGTTCATTTAAACTTAGTTAAATCTTAATTAAACAGGTTTTCTATTACAATTCAATTTTAATGACTCCTTATACCATTCAAGTACAAATTTCACATAATGAATTCAAAACTCTAACATTTCTATATCTTTAAAAAAATGCTAATTTTGCGACATGATTGAAACAACAATAATCGGTTCAGGAAATGTCGCTCAGCATTTGATAAAAGCTTTCACTAAAAGTGAATCAGTCAAAATTGGACAAGTATTTTGCAGAAAAAAAGAAGCCTTATTACATCTGGTTGATTCTGAAAAAATTGTAACTGATTTTTCAGATTTAAAAGAAGCCGATTTGTATATTATTTCGATTACAGATGATGCCATTTCTGAAGTATCAGAACAATTACCTTTTCAAAATAAATTAGTAGCTCATACATCAGGAACTTCTTCAATTAATCTTTTAAATTTGAAAAACCGAAGAAGCGTTTTTTATCCGTTACAAACTTTTTCCAAAACCAAGCCTGTTGATTTTTCAATTATTCCGATTTGTCTGGAAGCAGAAAATGAAGCGGATTACAGTATTTTGGAAACGGTTGCTAAAAGCATTTCGAATACTGTTTTTTCAATCAGTTCAGAACAAAGAAAAGCATTACATGTTTCAGCTGTTTTTGTCAACAATTTCACAAATCATTTGTTTCAAATTGGACAAGAAATTTGTGAAGAACACCAGGTTCCTTTCGAAATTTTAAAACCCCTCATTCTCGAAACTGCAGAAAAAATAAAAACCCTTACACCCGTTGACGCCCAAACAGGTCCGGCAAAACGCAATGATTCTGTCACAATTGAGGCGCATCTGAATTATTTAACTAATGAAAATCAGAGAAACATCTATAAAATCCTAACACAATCTATACAAAATAATGGCAAAACACTTTAAAGAAATAATGAATGACATCACAACGTTTGTTTTTGATGTCGATGGCGTACTTACAGACAGTTCTGTTTTTGTAACCAACGAAGGCGAAATGCTTCGTACAATGAACATCCGTGACGGATATGCTATGAAAGCAGCTGTAGAAAGTGGTTTTAAAGTATGTATTATTTCCGGCGGAAGCAATGAAGGCGTTCGCATCAGATTGCGTAATTTAGGAGTAACGGATATATATTTAGGAACTCCTGATAAAGTACAAACTTTTAAGGAATATACTGAAAATAATAGCATTAAACCTGAAAATGTATTATATATGGGGGATGATATTCCTGATTTTCATGTTATGAAACTTGTTGGTTTACCAACCTGCCCTCAGGATGCAAGTCCTGAAATTAAAAATATTTGCCGTTATGTTTCACATGTTAAAGGCGGAAGAGGTGCTGTTCGTGATGTAATCGAACAAGTCATGAAAGTACAGGGAAAATGGATGGAATATTTTAATGGTCAACACGATTAGTTTAATTAACAAAATCCCTAACAATTAACTACTTAGAATATTATAAAATGAAATATCTTAAACTCATTCGCTATCAAAACCTATTAATGCTTGCATTTATGCAGTTTTTATTCCGTTATGCCTTTTTAAAAGGACAGAATATTCCTTTGGCCTTATCAGACTGGCAATATGGTTTATTGGTTTTAAGTACCGTTTTAATTGCTGCTGCAGGTTATGTAATTAATAATATTTTTGATACTGAAACTGATAGAATCAATAAACCAAACGATGTTATAATTGGTAAAGGAATTTCTGAAGCCAGGGGTTATAACATTTATATTGCCCTGAATATTACGGGTGTTGCAATTGGATTTTATTTATCAAATGTTATTCAGAGACCGGGTTTTGCTACTATTTTTATATTAATTGCTTCAATGCTTTATTTTTATTCCACAACCCTGAAACAAATTATGATTTTAGGAAACATTATTGTGGCTTTGGTATTGGCACTGAGTGTAATTATTATTGGGATTTTCGATGTTTTTCCTGCAATAATACCCGAAAACAAAGCACAAATGACCAGTTTGTTTTCCATTTTAACCGATTATGCTCTATTTGCTTTCATGATTAATTTTATCCGGGAAATAATCAAAGACATAGAAGATGTTAATGGAGATTACAACCAGGGGATGAATACGCTTCCTATTGCTATTGGTGTTAGCCGGACGACAAAAATTGCTTCAATTATTTCCATTATTCCTTTTGTTCTATTGCTTTTTTACATTAAAAACTATTTTGTTGAAAATGGTCTTTTTATAGCTACCTTATATTCATTTATATTCGTTTTGGCGCCGCTCCTTTATTTTATAATTAAAGCATTTACTGCTAAATCACAAAAAGAGTTTCATCATTTGAGTATTGTTTTAAAATTAATTTTACTTTTCGGAATTTTATCAATTGTGGTCATTACCTTAAACATTCATTATAATGCTTAAAGAAAAACTAAAAAAATATACCTTAATTCTGGCTTCGGGTTCGCCTAGAAGACAGCAATTTTTTAAGGATTTGGATTTGGAGTTTGAAATTCGTTTAAAAGATATTGAAGAAATATATCCTCCAGAATTAAAGGCTATAGAAATTACAGACTTTTTAGCACTTTTGAAAGCAAATGCATTTGAAGGAGAATTGAAAGAAAACGAAATTTTAGTTACCAGCGATACTATTGTATGGCACCAAAATAAAGCATTAGGCAAACCTAAAGATGCTAAAGAAGCTTTTGAAATGATAAAATCTATGTCCGGTACTACTCATGAAGTTATAACATCGGTTTGTTTTAAAACCAGCTCTTCTTCTACAATTTTAAATGATATTACAAAAGTTACTTTCAATAATTTATCTGATGAAGCTATTTTATACTATATAGCAAACTATAAACCTTATGATAAAGCCGGCGCTTATGGCATACAGGAATGGTTTGGTTTTATGGCTGTTGCTAAAGTCGAAGGTTCATATACCAATGTTATGGGATTACCAACATCAAAAGTTTATAATTATTTAAGTATATTAGAGTAAAAATTTAATTATGTTTTCTTTCAAGGAATATTCAAAAGAAATATTAGCAACAATAGTCCTCTTTATAGTATTAATATTGCTTAGAATAATAGTAGCTAAACTAATTCGAAAATTTGCAAAAACCAGTGAAAGACTTGAACACAGAACAAACCTTATTATTAAATACATTCATTTACTAATGAATACACTGGTGATTATTAGTTTAATCATCATTTGGGGAGTCGATACTAAGGATATATTTATAACCGTTTCATCAATTACAACTGTAATTGGCGTTGCTATGTTTGCACAATGGTCAATTTTAAGCAATATCACTTCCGGAATGATTTTGTTTTTTTCCTTTCCTTTCCGAATTGGAGACACTATAAAAATTCATGACAAAGATTTCCCGATTGAAGCAGAAATTGAAGACATAAGTGCTTTTCATGTAAATTTAAGGACAAAAGAAGGCGAGAAAATCATCTTCCCTAATAATCTCTTACTACAGAAAGGAATCTCTATAATGACCAGCACGTATGAAGAGAAAGAATTTTTTGATTAGCACTTAATGGAAATTTTATAAACTATTTTTTAAAAGCTAAAACAATATAAAGTAAATAAAGTTTAATATTTGATTAGCCTAATTTTAGTTTTAAATTCCAATAAAATGAATCAACCTGTCACACTCCCTTTTTATGCCAAATTAACCTTTATATTATTATCTGTAATTTGTATTGGTATCATAACTTACATTGGGAGTAATATAATCACTCCTGTAATGTTAGCCTTTTTATTTACAGTTTTGTTATTGCCTCTGCACACTTTATTACATCACAAAATACATATTCCTATATATCTTGCTTCATTTATCACTGTAGTGATTTTTGTTCTTTGTATAGCAGCAATTTTAGCTTTCATATCTTATCAGGTAACAGATATTGCCAATGATTTTGATATTATTAAAAAAAATGCGATAGCTTTTTTTAATAATGCGCAATCCTATATTCATGAAAAGTTTCAAATAAGTATTTGGGAGCAAAAAAAATATATTGAAAAAGTAACGAACGATTCTGTACAAAATGGCTCTGGAACTATAGGAACTGCAATTGGTTCACTAAGCGATATATTATTCAATGGCATGCTTGTGGTCGTTTTTACATTTTTGTTTCTTTTATACAAAACTCACTTTATTCTCTTTTTGGCTAAATTATTTAACAAGGAAGATCATGCAAAATTGAAAGAGATCATTACTCAAATAAAAATTTCTATAAACAATTATATCCTGGGACTTATTTTCGAAATGTTTGTAGTTTCTATTTTAACAGGTCTTGGCCTATGGATTATAGGAGCCAAATATTTCATTCTACTTGGACTTATGACAGGAATTTTAAATTTAATCCCATACATCGGAATTATGATTGCGGGCATTCTAACTATTCTATCTTCACTTACCGGAACTCCTGATTTGTCTATAATTATAAGTATTCTTATTGTAAATATTATTGTACAACTCATAGATAACAATATACTTGTTCCCCTAATTATAAATTCAAAAGTTGAAATTAATGCTTTAGTTTCAATAATTGGAATTATCATAGGCGGGGGTATTGCAGGAATTTCAGGAATGTTTTTGGCAATTCCGCTTTTGGCTATTTTAAAAATTATTTTTGACAGAATCGAACCCTTAGAACCTTGGGGCTACGTTATGGGTAATCATATGCCGAAAAAATTTACATGGCGAATCAGAAAATTAAAAACTGAAAATTAAAATTGTTTTTTTTATCTTCTGCATATTATTTTAAATTATAGAATCACCAATAATTTACGCTAACTTTATTTGCATGTCTCGAAACTTTATCAAAATCTTTTTGCTTTTTCTTTTCCTTTGGAATTTTTCCCAAAGCGCTTCTTCACAAGAAAAACAGACTAAAAAAGATAGTATTGAGAAATATGATAAAATAAAAAAACTTTCAGAAAAAAGAAAATTCACAACTTTTTTAAAGAGAATCATTTTCAAACCTTCCAAAATAAAAAAGAAAAATGAAACTTTGGTCAAAAAAGAATCTCTTCCGAATGTTGATGGAAAAATTATTCGAAAAATCAGAATTATTACCTTAGACCCTTTTGGTCGATCAGATACTGACTCTACAATGGCACCAAAGAATTGGGGACAGAGAACAGGAAATAAATTACACCTTAAAACTAAAAAATTCGCTATACAAAATTTATTACTCTTTAGACGTAATTCACCGTATGATACCTATAAAATAAAAGAAACAGAACGTATTATCAGATCTCAAAGATATGTCAGCAAAGTTACAATTTCAGGAGAACTAGTTTCAACAAGCAATGATTCTATTGATATTACTGTCCGGGTTTTAGATTCGTGGAGCTTACTTCCAAAATTCTCAATATCGAGTTCAAGAGTTGGTGTTGGATTTAACGACCGCAATATTTTAGGTTCAGGACAACAACTCGAATATAAATTTACCAATAGATTTGACGATGGACATAATGCACATGATGCCTTATACACTATTCCGAATATCAAAAATACTTTTATCACTACTAAATTAAGATATTACAATGATTTAGATGATAACTATATAAAAAGTATCTCTATGGAGCGTCCTTTTTATTCACCTTTAACTAAATGGGCGGGCGGTTTTATTTTAGGACAGCAATTTAAACGGGACACTTTACAAGATGCAAATTTAAAATATGAATTTCAGCCCTTCAAATACAACACTCATGATTTTTGGGTTGGTAAAGCTTTTAATATTACAGGTGTAAGTCCAAAAAAAGAAAGAACAACTAACCTTATTGTTTCGGGCCGTTTTTTAAACATCGATTACACTGAAAAACCTAGCCTGGCATTTGATACAATCAATTTTTTTTCAGACGAAAAAATGGTTTTACTGGGTCTTGGAATAAATACACGGGAATTCGTCAAAGACAATTATATTTTTAGAAATGGAAATACTGAAGACATTCCTATTGGAAGAATTTACGGAATAACGGCCGGTTATCAGTATAAAAATAAAATATGGCGACCATATATAGGAGCACAAGCCTCTTTTGGCGACTATTATAAATGGGGATTTTTGAGTACTAATTTCGAGATTGGCACTTTTTTTCATCAAGCAAAAACCTATCAGACTTCTATTTCCTTTCAAGCCAATTATTTTACAAATTTATTGACATTTGGGGACTGGAAATTAAGGCAATTTATTAAACCCGAAGTAATGATCGGAATTAACAGGGCTAATTCTATAGGTGATCAGCTCACCATAAACGAAAATTACGGAATTCAGGGATTTAATACAGCTCATTACGGCAAAAGCAAAATGGTATTAACATTACAAACGCAAACATATGCTCCGAAAGAAATTTTAGGTTTTAGATTAAATCCCTACCTAAATTATTCAATTGCCGTTCTGGGAAACAGTACGTCAGGTTTACTTCAAAACAAATATTATTCAAAAGTTAGTATGGGTGTTTTAATAAGTAATGATTATCTCGTCTTCAGTTCATTTCAGCTTTCTGTTTCATATTATCCAACTATACCTTTTCAGGGCGAAAATATTTTCAAAACAAATACTTTTCAAACTTCAGATATAGGCCTTCACTCTTTTGAATTAGGAAAACCGAAAATTGTAGAATATAAATAATCTAATCCAAAATTATCTAATTTTTGATTCTGTTGTTTTAATTTCATAAGATTCTAAAAATCAGCAAAATCAAGCATTACAGCATATTTTACTTTTCAAAAAAAATATTTTTACAGACATAATTCATTCTAGAATATTATTTTTGGCACAGTATATGGATATCCATACACAGATTAACAATTAAATTTTATTAAAAATGAAAACTATAAAATTAGCAATCGCTGGATTATTTCTAATAGTTGCAAATACGACACAAGCTCAGGTATCAATAAACGTTAATATAGGAACTCCGCCTGCATGGGGACCTGCAGGATATTCAGAAATGGAATATTATTATCTTCCTGATATTGAAGCTTATTATGATGTACGTGCTTCACAATTTATTTATTTCGGAGGAGGAAGATGGGTTAGAACAACATATTTACCAAGAGCATACAGAAATTATGATTTATATGGAGGCTACAAGGTGGTACTAACAGATTACCACGGAAGAACTCCCTATAAATACTTTGATCGCCATAAAGTAAAATACTATAAAGGATACCATGGCGCTCCTCAAAGATGTTACAAACCGAGAGCTGCTTACAGTTACAATGACCGTCGTCATGATAATCGTAAAAATTACAAACATTATGACAAACATGATAGACACGAGAAACATGATAGACATGACCAAGACGATAGAAATGACAGACACGATGATCATCATGGTCACGGAAGAAGATAAGTATTAATTTACAACACAAAAGAGTATCAAAAAAATTGATACTCTTTTTTTTTATAGATATCGAAATAAATTTATCCGACAGTAATGAAAAAATAATTATCTTTAATATTTAAATTACGGTATAAAAAAAAAACCGTCTAAATATTTAGACGGTTTTACTTTATTGTTAACTCATTTCAAATACTACATTGTAGCTTTTAATGCTTTAGCTTCAGCAGTCATTTCAAGTGCTTTATATACACCTAACAATGTTTTAGAAACATCTTGGTTTTTAGGATCTAACTCATTTGCTTTTTTAAGATAAGGAATAACACTCTTAAATACAGCTTCTCTCTGTCCTTTAAGTACATCGTAACGTTTCATATCCTTTGCAGAAGTACCTAATTTATTCATTTCATCAATAATTGGTTTCTCTGCCTCTAATTTCAATGCTGCAAGATTAAGATAAGCATTTGCATAGTTAGGATCGATTTCAATAACCTTTAAATAGTACTTCTCAGCATCTACAGCGTTTTTTGCATTTGCACTAAGTACGCCAAGATTGAAAATTAATTCTTTATTATTTGGATCTTTTTGTAAAGCTTCTCCAACTAATTTTTTATATGTATCAAAATCTTTAGTTTCTAAATACAAGTTAGCCTCAGACAGAATTAAAGAACTATCGTCTGGATTTGCTTTTCTTGCATCTGAAATTGCTTTTTTTGCATCTTCAGTACGTCCTTTTTGAAGCAAAATTAAAGCATAATTTTTATAAACTTCACCTCTTTTAGAAGGAATTGTTTCAGTTTTAGGTTTCTCGTGGGTACCTAATTTCACTGCCATATCTCTTTCATTTGCCGTATTGAAGCCATCCTCATTACCGGAAATTTTATTTAGGGCAGTATAGCTAGTTCCTTTTCCTGAATAATTTAGTTTTTTCAATTGTTCATACAATGGCAAAGCTGCATCATAATCCTGAGCGTTTACATATGTTGATGCTGCATAATATAAATTGATTGTGTCTTTTTGATCTAATAAATAAGCATCATACAATTTTTTTGCACCCTCTGCTGCTTTATTTGACTGAGTATCGGCAATAGCAGCATTAATCAATTTACCCTTAATTTGCGTAATTGATGTAGCTGCCTGAGTTGAATACTTTTGCTTACCTGATGCTTTTTCCAAATCAATTAGTTTTTTATAACTTTCTGCTGATAAAGACAGGTTTTTACCCGTTTCTACACTTTTGTTTGCAAGCTCTAAATAAGCATTACCTTGTACAAAATAGTATTGAGCCTGCTCAACATCTTTTGCATTTACTACCATATTTTCAGCATCTTTCAATATTGAAATTGCTCCTTGAGCATCACCACCTTTTAATGCTTTTTCAGCACTTTTTATTTGATCTTTTTGAGCAAAAGTAGCTACTGAAATCAATAATGCTGATGCAAGTATTACATATTTACTTTTCATAATATTCAATTTGTGTATTTAATTTTAATTTGTGTGGATAAATTTTCTATTCTTCAGATTCTTCTTCTTCAGAATCATCCTCGTCTTCAATTTCTTCCTCAGAATCATCATCTTCATCATCTTCTACAACACCATCATCTTCAAGAACTTCTAAATCTGGTTTAACTCTTTCGATTACTGATTCTATTACATTTCCATCTTCATCTACTACAACTTCTTCCGCATCATCTTTCATTACTTTCGTAACCGCTGCAATTGAATCTTTACCTTTTAGGTTAATCAATCTTACACCCTGAGTTGCACGTCCCATGACACGTAAGTCTTCAATAGCCATTCTGATAGTTAATCCTGATTTATTGATAATCATTAAATCATCAGAGTCGGTCACAGCATTAATCGATATTAATTTACCAGTTTTCTCAGTAATATTAAGAGTTTTAACTCCTTTACCACCTCGGTTTGTAATTCTGTACACATCTTCTCCATCGTCATCAACTAATTTTGTACGTTTTCCATAACCGTTTTCTGTAACAACTAAAATTTGTGAATCATGAATATCGTTTTTATCGACAGTAACCATACCAATTACTTCATCAGTATCATCTTTTAAAGTAATCCCGCGAACTCCGGAAGCTGTTCTTCCCATTGGACGCGTTTTTGTTTCTTCAAAACGAACCAGTTTACCTGATTTTACTGCTAAGATAATCTGGCTTTCACCATTAGTTAATTGTGCTCCCATTAACTCATCACCTTCTTTAATAGTAATAGCAGCAACACCATTTACCCTAGGTTTAGAATATTTCTCTAAAGATGTTTTCTTAACCTGACCTTGCTTAGTAACCATTACAAGGTTATGACTGTTGATATAATCTTTGTCCTTCAAATCTTGTGTACAAATGAAAGCTTTTACCTTATCATCACTTTCAATGTTCACTAAGTTTTGAATTGCTCTACCTTTTGCCGTTTTACTTCCTTCCGGAATTT
This sequence comes from Flavobacterium salmonis, assembly GCF_903819435.1. Lineage (GTDB taxonomy): Bacteria > Bacteroidota > Bacteroidia > Flavobacteriales > Flavobacteriaceae > Flavobacterium > Flavobacterium chungangense. Next base: position 201,053 of record NZ_CAIJDP010000089.1, read on the forward strand.
CGTAAACACGCATCCAAAAACATTTTCCTTTTTGCGTAAAGAACATCATATATTGGTGATTGGTAGCAACAAACATGTGTTCAAGGAAATCCTGATCTCTTGTTCCTGCACTTTTTTGACCAACTCCTCCTCTATTTTGAGTTTTGTATTCTGTAAGATTTGTACGTTTTATGTAACCTGCATGAGAAATTGTAATAACAACATTTTCATCGGCAATCAAATCTTCAATACTTACATCACCACCCGAATATTCAATTTGGGAACGACGTTCGTCACCATACTTATCACGGATTTCAACAAGTTCTTCCTTAATTAAATTGGTTCTTAAATTTACATCTGCTAATAAAGCTTTCAAATGATCGATTAATTTCATCAATTCTTCATATTCAGCTCTTAATTTATCCTGCTCCAGTCCAGTTAATTGGCGTAGACGCATTTCAACAATTGCACGAGCCTGAATATCTGATAATTTAAATCTTTCAATTAATTTTTCACGGGCTTCTTCTGTATTTTTCGAACCTCTGATTAACGCAATTACTTCATCAATATTGTCTGAAGCAATAATTAATCCTTCTAAAATATGTGCTCTTTCTTCAGCTTTACGTAATTCAAACTGAGTTCTTCTAACTACAACATCATGACGGTGCTCAATAAAATAATGAATCATATCTTTCAGATTCAGCATTTGTGGGCGGCCTTTTACTAATGCAATATTGTTTACACTGAAAGAAGACTGCAATTGTGTAAACTTATATAAGGTGTTTAAAACTACATTTGGAGTTGCATCACGCTTTAGGATATAAACGATACGCATACCGTTTCTGTCTGATTCGTCACGAATATTAGCTATACCATCGATTTTCTTTTCGTTAACGAGGTCTGCTGTACGTTTGATCATATCAGCTTTATTAACCTGATACGGAATTTCAGTAACAATAATCGATTCTCTTCCATCAACTTCTTCAAAACCAACTTTAGCACGCATTACGATACGACCTCTACCGGTTTTAAATGCTTCACGAACGCCTTCATAACCATATATTATACCTCCTGTTGGAAAATCCGGAGCTTTAATATGCGTCATTAATTCGTCTACCTCAATATAGTTATTGTCTAGGTATGCTAAAGTACCATTAATAACTTCAGTTAAATTATGTGGAGGCATATTTGTCGCCATACCAACAGCAATACCCGTTGCCCCGTTCACTAATAAAGTAGGAACCCTGGTAGGCATAACTTTTGGCTCATATAATGTATCGTCAAAGTTCAATTGAAAATCAACTGTTTCTTTTTCGATATCTGCCATAATTTCTTCCGAAATCTTTTTCATTCTGGCCTCGGTATAACGCATTGCAGCCGGACTGTCTCCATCTACAGAACCAAAGTTACCCTGACCATCTACCAAAAGATAACGCAAACTCCATTCCTGAGCCATACGTACCATGGCATCATAAACAGATGTATCTCCGTGTGGGTGATACTTACCCAAAACCTCTCCTACGATTCTCGCAGATTTTTTGTGGGCTGATCTTGATGTTACTCCTAAGTCATACATTCCGTAAAGAACTCTTCGATGCACTGGTTTCAAGCCATCTCTAACATCTGGAAGTGCTCTTGATACGATTACTGACATCGAATAATCGATGTAAGCTGATTTCATTTCATCTTCGATGTTAATAGGAATTAACTTTTCTCCTTCAGACATAAGTTGTTATATTAAATAATTATTTTAGTTTCAAAGCGTGCCAAGATACGTTTTTTTGAAATTTTTATAACTATTTTCACACACTTATTTCAATGATTTATTAACAACTTTATTTTATGCTTTAGTTAATAAATTAAGCGTTTTTTAACGTTTTTATTGTTATTTTTTTTGTCTATTAGCTGACACGAGATTTCAAAGGGTATGGTTTTTGTTTTTCAAAAACTAAATCATTAAATTTACAATACCAATTATATATTATGGATGATAATTTTTCACCAAGAGTAAAAGATGTTATTACATACAGTAAAGAAGAAGCCCTACGTCTAGGACATGACTTTATTGGTACTGAACATCTAATGCTGGGCATTTTAAGAGATGGTAACGGAAAAGCTATTCATATTCTTAATAACCTGGCAGTCGATTTAGATCATTTACGCAGGAAGGTAGAAATACTGAGTCCAGCCAACCAGAGCGTTGAAGTAAATACAGAAAAGAAGAATCTTCATCTTACCCGACAGGCCGAAAGAGCCCTGAAGACAACTTTCTTAGAAGCTAAAGTATTTCAAAGTTCATCAATAAGCACGGCGCACCTGCTTTTATGTATCTTACGAAACGAAAATGATCCAACAACCAAGTTATTGAATAAGCTGAAAATAGATTATGATATAGCTAAAGAACAATATTTAAATATGACTCCAAACGAAGAAGAATTCTTAGAAAACTTGCCAAAAAACGAATCATATAATGATGATTCAGGACAAGATGACAGTCTAAAAGAAAGTAGTTTCAACAATCCAGCCAATAAGTCAAACAAAAAATCTAAGACTCCTGTATTAGATAATTTTGGGAGAGATTTAACAGAAATGGCCGAGGAAGGAAAACTTGATCCTGTTGTAGGTCGCGAAAAAGAAATTGAACGTGTTTCTCAAATTTTAAGCCGCAGAAAAAAGAACAACCCACTCCTTATTGGAGAACCTGGCGTTGGTAAATCTGCTATTGCAGAAGGATTAGCCTTGCGCATTATCCAGAAAAAAGTATCTCGTATACTTTTCAACAAACGCGTGGTTACTTTAGATCTTGCAAGCTTAGTCGCCGGAACAAAGTACCGCGGTCAATTTGAAGAAAGAATGAAGGCTGTAATGAATGAACTTGAGAAAAATGATGATATCATTCTTTTTATTGATGAAATTCACACAATTGTAGGCGCAGGTGGAGCAACTGGTTCTCTTGATGCTTCAAACATGTTCAAACCCGCTTTAGCAAGAGGAGAAATTCAATGTATTGGCGCTACAACTCTTGATGAGTACAGACAATATATTGAAAAAGACGGTGCTTTAGAAAGACGTTTCCAAAAAGTAATTGTAGAACCAACTTCTGTTGAAGAAACAATTGCAATTTTGAATAACGTAAAAGACAAATACGAAGATCATCATAATGTAACTTACACACAAGAAGCCATTGAAGCCTGTGTTAAATTAACAAACAGATATATGTCTGAACGTTTTTTACCAGACAAAGCTATTGATGCACTTGACGAAGCAGGTTCTCGCGTACACATTACTAACATTGATGTTCCAAAACAAATTCTTGATTTGGAACGTCAACTGGAAGAAGTTCGTGAAAACAAAAATATGGTAGTTAAAAAACAAAAATATGAAGAAGCTGCCAAACTTCGTGATGATGAAAAACGTATTGAAAAAGATTTAGCTCTTGCACAGGAACAATGGGAAGAAGATTCTAAAAGCAACAGAATTGAAGTTACAGAAGATAATGTAGCTGATGTTGTTTCTATGATGACCGGAATTCCAGTAAACCGAATTGCACAAACAGAAAGCAACAAACTAGCCAAATTACCTGAATTGATTCAAAACAAAGTAATTGGTCAAAATGATGCTGTTTTAAAAATTGCACGTTCCATACAACGTAACAGAGCCGGACTTAAAGATCCTAACAAACCAATTGGTTCGTTTATTTTCTTAGGTCAGACAGGAGTTGGTAAAACACAATTGGCAAAAGTTTTAGCCAAGGAATTGTTCGATTCTGAAGATGCGTTAGTTCGTATCGACATGAGTGAATACATGGAGAAATTTGCGATCTCACGTTTAGTTGGAGCGCCTCCGGGATATGTTGGTTACGAAGAAGGAGGTCAATTGACTGAAAAAGTTCGTAGAAAACCATACTGTGTTGTACTTTTAGACGAAATCGAAAAAGCACATCCGGATGTATTCAATATGATGCTTCAGGTTTTGGATGACGGTTATTTAACAGACAGTTTAGGTCGTAAAATCGACTTTAAAAACACTATTATTATTATGACATCTAATGTTGGAGCACGCCAGTTGAAAGATTTTGGACAAGGTGTCGGATTTGGAACTGCTGCAAAAGTAGCTCAGGCTGATGAAAATTCGAAAAGCATTATCGAAAATGCTTTGAAGAAAACTTTTGCTCCGGAATTTTTAAACAGAATTGATGACGTAATCGTATTTAACGCATTAGAAAAAGCTGACATTGATCTTATTATTGAAATTGAGCTTAAAAAATTATACGCTCGTATTTCAGAACTTGGCTACAATTTAAGCTTAACTGACAAAGCTAAAGCATTTATTGCTGAAAAAGGTTTTGACAGACAATTTGGCGCAAGACCTCTAAAAAGAGCAATTCAGAAATATGTTGAAGATTTATTAGCTGAAGAAATTATCACTTCAAAAATACATTCAGGTGATGAAATCGTAATGGATTTAAAAGATGACTCTCAGGAACTTTCAGTAGAAATTCACAAAGCAGAAGAGCCGACTAATCAATAAAGTAGTTTAAATTTATAACAGAAATAACACACCCGTTACGTTTTCATAACATAACGGGTGTTTTTTTTAGGTAAATCACTATCTTTAATAAATGCAAATAGCTATTTTTGAATATTAAATTTCTACAATAAAAAACAATATATGCTTCAAAACAAAGTCATTTTAGGTAGTGAAGAATGGTGTGCATTTCCTGATTTGGGAATCCCTACAATCAAAGCCCGTGTGGATTCCGGTGCAAAAACTTCTGCAATGCACGCTATAAACATAGCCCCTTTTATAAAAAATGATGCCAATTGGGTAAAATTCGACATTAATCCAATTCAGAATAATATTAAAACCGTAATTCATTGTGAAGCTCCTTTGGTCGACAAAAGAATTGTAAAAAGTTCAAGCGGCTTCAGAGAACATCGTTATGTAATTCAGACCAGCATTAAACTTGGTGAAATAAAATGGCCAATCGAAATGACATTGACCAATCGCGATTCAATGGGTTTCCGTATGCTTTTAGGCAGAGAAGCTATGAGCGGGCGTGTCTTGGTAGATCCTGAAGAAAAATATATGTTGGGGCAGCCTTCTACCGAAACATTAAAAGAATTATACCAAAACTCTGAAAAAGCAACTTCAGGCTTACGAATTGGACTTTTAGCCAGCAATCCAGAATTATACAGCAATAAAAGAATTATGGAGGCAGGCGAAATGCGCGGTCATGAAATGCATTTTTTGAACATCAAAGAATGCTACATGAAACTTGATGCAAAGACTCCGGAGATTCATTACAGAGGCGGAAAAATATTAAATCAATTTGATGCTATAATTCCCAGAATTAGACCAAGTATCACTTTTTACGGCTGTGCGTTAACACGCCAGTTTGAAGCACTGAAAGTTTTTGTTTTAAATTCGGCTACAGCCATAACGCAGTCACGCGATAAATTATACTCTTTGCAACTACTTTTAAACAGTGGTATTGATATTCCAACAACCGGTTTTGCAAATTCGCCTTTAGATACTGACAACTTAATTAAAATGGTTGGAGGTTCGCCTTTAATTGTAAAATTACTTGAAGGAACACAAGGAAAAGGCGTTGTATTAGCCGAAACAAAAAAAGCAGCAGAAAGTGTTATCAATGCCTTTAAAAGCCTAAATGCAAATATTTTAGTCCAGGAATTCATTAAAGAAGCAAACGGAAAAGATATTCGTTGTTTTGTCATCGATGGTAAAGTGGTTGCTGCCATTCAGCGAGAAGCCATGCCTGGCGAATTCAGAGCCAATATTCACCTTGGAGGAACTGCTTCTGTAATAAAAGTAACATCAGAAGAAAAAAAGATCGCCATTAAAGCAGCAAAAGCGATGGATTTGAAAGTAGCTGGTGTTGACATTATTCGTTCGTCTAAAGGGCCGTTATTACTAGAAGTAAATTCATCTCCTGGCCTTGAAGGAATCGAAGGCGCTACAAACAAGGATGTTGCAGGAGAAATGATAAAGGCGATTGAAAAGAATTTTAAGTTATAGTGTTAAATCAGTTTTTCCAAATCACTAATTTTAATTAATACCTTATATTTAAAGCTTCATCAAAATATTGATGGAGCTTTTTTTAAACTTTAAAATAAAAAATATGCTTTTCCCTTATTTAGATATCATTTTAAGAAGTGCAGCCGTCTATTTTTTTATGACAATTGCTTTGCGAATATTCGGTAAAAAAGAACTTTCTCAGCTAAATACCGCCGACATTATCCTGATTTTACTAATTAGCAATTCGGTTCAAAATGCAATGGTTGGTCTGGATACAAGTCTCTGGGGAGGTTTGATTGCTGCTTTGGTTTTATTTGTAATTAATTTTATAATCAAAAAACTGACACACAAATACAAAATTCTTAATGATTTACTTTTAGACAAACCAGAAGTCTTAATTCATGATGGAAAGTTAGATTTCAAAACTTTAAGCAAATTAGATATTTCTAACAACGAGTTGAAAGAAGCTATGCGAGAACATGGTTTGGAGCATTTTACAGATGTAAAACTTTGTATGTTAGAAATGGATGGTACGATAAGTGTTATTTCTGAAGACAAAAAGCTCTTAAAACAAACTCATTACAAGCGAAAACATAATCATAAGAATTTTAGAAAATAAGCTCTAAATACAAAAACGGCTATTCAATTTCTGAATAGCCGTTTTTGTTCTATATTTTTAATAAATTATTTTTGAAATAATTTATTGATCTGATCTTTCACTAAAGGCTCAGAAACATTACTTGAACCTGAAGAAGCATCTTTGCTTGAAACCATAAACTGAACAGTAGATTTTTCCGGAAGAGTACTTCCTGTATAATGCAACCAAATGTAATTATTAGGCAACTCTAATTTAATATCATACAATGGAGTAGCATTAAAACCATTCATAATAATATTGTAAAGACTTGTATAATCGTTATTAACGTTTTTGAAAGAGAATTTTCTTAAGCTTGAAGAATCATCATCATCACTCACAATACTAGTATAGTAAACAGTGTATTCATCTCCAATTTTTTGAATATAATTGTTATTTACTTTTCCTAATTTTTCAACCGGTACAGTTTCAAGAACTTTGATCTGTGCAACTGAAACAAAACTAAAGAATAAAATGGCAAGGGTAATAATCTTTTTCATAATGAATTTGGGGTTAATTTTTACTACTATTAATAATCGCCGAAATTATGAAAAATTACTTCTAAATCTAAGCATTGGTTAACATTAAATTGTGAATTTTATGCAAATCTATTTAAATCAAAAACAAAAAAATCACAAATATTTAATAATCAACAAATTACATAAAAAATAAAATTCTTTTATTCGACATTTTTTTTAATCAAGGTCTAAAAAATTCTCATAAAATCATCTTTCCTCCTCTTTTTTTACTACTTTTCTGGCAACTTCAATCTTAAATTTCTTCCCTTTCATCTTCTCCTCTTTTACATTTTTAAGCAAGTCTTTCACTTTATTGTATTTTACTGCTGCAAACGAAATAAAATCTTTCACTTCAATCAAACCCAAATCGTCTTTCTCGAGTTTACCTTTTTGAGAAAAGAATCCTACAATGTCAATTTTATTCAATTTCGTTTTTTTTCCGCCACTAATGTAAATGGTTTGAAATTGTGGAGGTTTTGGCAAATTGATTTCATCTTCAACTCTTAGAATTTCCATTTCATAGTCAATGTAATCTAATTGTTTTTCACTTTCATGTACAATAATATATGCTGTTCCAGAAGCCTGCATACGCGCTGTACGACCATTTCGATGCGTAAACTCATCTTCTTTTAATGGCAAATGATAATGAATTACATGTTTCATCTCCGGAATATCTAAACCACGGGCTGCCAGATCAGTTGTAATTAAGTAACTCATGCTTCCGTTTCTAAACTGAATGAGAGCACGCTCACGCTCATCCTGATCCATTCCGCCGTGATAATAAACCGAATAAATTCCTTTTTCGTTTAAAGTATCACTGATACGTTCTGCCGCATCACGATGATTGCAAAATATAATAGCAGACTCCGATTTTAAGGAGCAAATCAGCTTGAATAAGCTTTCCAGTTTATCTTTTATAGGCGAAACTACCATCTTTATCGAAAGATTCGCTTTTTCTTCTTCTTCCGGAATGAAATCCAAAACGGTGGGATCAACTACTCTTGTATACTTTGGAATCTCAATATCTGAAGTAGCGGAAACTAAAACACGTTTGTTCAGTTTCGTAAGTTTTCCAATTATATATGACATTTGCTCATGAAATCCCAATTGAAGTGACTTATCAAATTCATCTAAAATTAAAGTCTGAATTTTATCTGTCCTAAAAGTTTGCCTGTCAATATGATCTGCAATTCTTCCGGGAGTTCCAATCAAAACCGCCGGCGGATTACTTAAATTTTTAATTTCAGTATCGATTGAATGTCCGCCATAGCAAATATTAACTTTGTATTGCGTCCCCATCTTTTTCCAAACTTGTTCAATCTGTAATCCAAGCTCTCGGGACGGCACCAAAATCAGACACTGTACTGATAAAATTTCAGGCTGTAATAGTTCTAAAACAGGAAGCAAGAAAGCCAATGTCTTCCCGGAACCGGTTGGAGAAAGCAATAAAACATTGTTTTCGTTTAAAATAGCATCTTGTGCCATTTCCTGCATTTCGTTTAGGCTCTGAATTCCTAAATTCGAAAGTATGTTGTTGGAATGGTGTTTTTTATTCATTTTGCAAAAGTAGGGAAAATTTGTTTCAGGTTTTTCTTGTTTGATGTTTCAGGTTTAAATGCTGATGATTTTAACCTTAATGCACATTATTCAGCTTATATTTTTGAAGATACTGCGGGACCTAGATCTAAAATAAGAATTAGAAGCTAAAAACTAATACTATTTTGCTGAAAATCCGGAAGTACAATTGGATTAGATTTATAAACATTCTGTATATTTATGAAAAAACTCATATCAGTATGCTGTTTATCGGGTGCTTTAACACAACTCAAATGAACTCATAATAAGCACTAATTTCTCTTTACGGTTTTACATAAAAGAAATGTCAGGGAGTTTTTAATTTTGAAAAAATAAAAAATTATAATGATTATGAAAAAAATATTATTCTTAGGAGTTTTGTTTTTAACTATTTCTTGTAAAAAAAGCAAACAAGAAAATTTACAAAACGAAATTGAAAACAAAATAAAGGCACAACTAAATGACCCCAACAGTTATAATTTTAATTATTTCTATTTAGATTCTTTAGAATACATGACAAATAGAGAAGAAACCAAAACAATTTTAAAAGACATTCAAACTCTTAACAGCCAAAAAGATTCAAAATCCCAAAAAATGGTTTCTCTTTTAAAATCAAAAAGCAAATTTCTACAATCTTTAAATAAAAATAAATACAATGGAATATTTTCATTTAGAGCAAATAATAAATTTGGAGCTAAAATTTTAGCCGAATATTCTTTTGAGGCTGATAGTACTTACAAAATATTATACATATTAGATAACAATAAAGATACAATATACAAAGATTAAGAAATTATAAACAATGAATTAGCTAAAATACGGGAATGAGATTTTTTACACTTCCTAAAACCAAACAAAAAAGCCTAATAAAACATTACATTCAATTAGGCTTTTCCATTATAAACAAGAATAAAAAACTATTTATCCTTCAATATTTTCTCCAAAAACTCAACTTTATCTTTTTCAGCCTGAACTAAACGTTCGTACAATTTTTTATTTTCTTCATAAGCTTCAACTAACTTATCGAGTGGATTAAAATTACATGTATTATTTGTTCCGAAATTAGTGCCATGACTTCCACTATTATCATAGAAATTATTAAAAAAATTAATTGCAGCTTCGTCTGAAAAATTTTTCAAAGCTTCAACACTTACTCCCAAAGCTTTTGCAACAGCTTTAAGTTTTTCATCATCTATAGTTTCACTATTTTCCAAAGCAGATATAGCTTGTTGGTTTGTTCCTAAAGCTTGCGCCAAAGCTTCTTGCTTCATGTCTCTAAGTTCACGAATTCGGCTTATTTTTCGTCCTATGTGATTTGGTTTTGTTAGTGTGCTCATAATTCAAAGATAAGTGTAAGAGTAATAAAAAGCAATCTGTAAAAACAATTTTTATAAATACAATATAAGCAAAATAATTAGATTCGTTTATTCTCTATTTTACTTATTGCTTCTCTGACAAAAGTACGATTTTTGAGATATAAAATAATCAGCATGAAAAATATTGATTTGTATTTTTATATTTGAGTCTTCTTAAACCGCAAAACTATGTCTTACAAACTTTTTCTAGACGATTTACGAGATGTCAAAATGGTTTACAAAGATCTGACAGATGACGATTTTGTAATCGTTAGAAATTTTCATGATTTTAAAAAAGTAATTCTCGAAAAAGGGCTTCCCGAATTTATAAGTTTTGATAATGATTTAGGACTTGATGAAAACGATCTCATTGCCGAAGATGGTTATGCTTGTGCGAAATGGCTGGTTTACGATTCCGGGATAAACTTAAGAGATTTAACCTTTTACGTACATTCTGCAAATCCTGTGGCAAGTCAGCAAATACAAAGTCTACTCGATAATTATATTAAACATTTGAAGAATCATAAATCTTAGTAAAAAAACAGCATGAAAAATCTTTTTTTAATTCTCTTATTAACATCATCAAACTTATTCTTCGGACAAAAAGTAATTTCTGGCGAATACGAAATGGGTTTAAAACTTTCGTATGACGCCTCTAAAAACCTGCTGACAGGTTATTTTGAAAGTTATACAGGCTGGGATGAACAAACACAGAATTCTCAATTCTCTTGTATTTTTTATATTGAAGGAAAAGTAACAGGAAATAAATTCAACGTTAAAACCTATTATCCCGAAGACAAAAAAGAAGATTTGATTTTAGGAACAGTTGAAATTGTAAACAACAAAACCATCAAAATAAAACTGCCGGAAGAACATGGCGGTTGTTGGAACGTAATGCATTTTGTAGAGAATCCGAAGTTTGATTTAGAAAAGAAATCCAATTGGATACAGATTCGATATGTAGATAAAGTAAAAGCTTATTTTTATAAGAATAAATCAGACCAAAATCCGTCAAAAATATATCTTGTAAAAGGCGATGCGGTCTGCATTGATAAAATGGAAAACGGAAAAGCTTTTTGTACATATTTTGGAAAAAAGACTTCAAAAGGATGGATTAATGTAGCGGAGCTGAATAAGATTTAAGGTTCTAAGATGCTAAGATACTTAGGTTCTAAGGTTATTTTTTTAGGCATTTCATTTTTGGAATTTAAATTTCAAAAATGATAAGAAATAATTTATATTTGAAACATCGCTCATCCAAAACCAAAACCTCAAATGACGCCAAAACGACTGCTTTCTCTTGCTTTTATTTTGATTTTTATTGCTTGTAAAAATGATAATAAAGAAAATAAGCCCGCTGTAGAATCTCAAAAAACAATTACAGATACGGTTACAACCGAGAGTACGAAAAACGATTCTTCAAAAGTTGTTATTTCAACCGAAAATTTAGAAGCAGACAAAAAACTACTGGCTGATTTTTATTTAAAAAATGATAAAAAACCACAATTCTTTACGATTAACAACACAAAAGACACAACAATTATCTGTGTTCAAAAAACTAAAATTACGATTCGTGCCAACAGTTTTATAATCTCAAATTCTAAAAATGCCGTTACGGGAAAAATCAAAATTTCGGTTAAAGAATATTATAGTATTTCGGATATTTTACTAGGAAGACTTTCGACGGCCTCTAACGGAAAATTGCTAGAAACGGCTGGTATGCTGGAAATTAATGCTTTTTCTAACAATGAAAAATGTGAGTTAAAATCTGGCAAAGCGATCGAAATTGGGTTTCCAAGAAAAAAAGAAAAAGAAGGCATGCAGCTTTTTTCTGGAAGCTGGAAAAACAATCAGATTAATTGGGAAGTTGCTCAAAATTCAATTAATTTAAATCAGATTTATACCAAGGTTGACGAACCTCCTTTTTTTCCTGGCGGAATTAACAAATTTTATAAGCTCTTGGGCAATTATATTAGACAGCCTGAAGAAAGCGTTTCTGGAAAGGTTTATACTTCATTTATCGTTGATAAAGAAGGAAATATAACCAATGTAAAAATTACTAAAGGTCTTACAATAGATATTAATACTGCTGCTGTAGACGCATTTAAAAAAATTCCAAAATTTATTCCCGGCAAAGTAAATGGTATTCCTGTCAATACAACTTATCATTTGCCTATTACTTTTACAGGTGTAGATGAAGAAGATGTTCCATCACGAAAATTAACTTCTTTTACTAATGAGTTTAGAACAACTAATTATACTGAAAAAACAATACTAGAAGAAAAAACATTGAAAATCGATTATTATTTGTTTAGCAGTGTTAAAATGGGAATGATCAATTGCGACCGATTCTTAAATCTAAGCGAAAATTCAGCAACAAACTTTGCTATTAAATTTGATAACAATAGCGATACAACCGTTAGCATTGTCTTTCATGATATTAAATCAATAATTACTAAGAACACAACAGATAATGTGGTTACTTTCAAAAACATTCCACTCGAAAAAAAAATTACCATAATTGCGATTAAATATTTTGACGGAAAACCTTTTATTGCAACCAAAGAAACAACAACATCTTCGATGGGCGAAAAGAATCTTGCTTTTCAACAAATAAGTCTTCAAGTTATAAAGAGTGAAATAGAAAAACTAAATAGTATTAATTAATGATGAAAAGTGTTTTTAACTATTTTGCCGTTTTATTTTCGATTTGTTGTTTTTCGCAAACCAATGAAAATATCCCAACTAATAAAGAAATTGTTCATTTTCTGGAAAACTTAGAGGTTCCTGGAAAAGAAATCAAAAAAATTGATCGTAAAATTATTTTATGGACCGATTATGATATTTATGGAGAACAGAATTTTGCAGTAGAAATAGGTTCATTTATAAGCGGGATTTTAAGATATAAAGCGCTTCGAAATTACTTTAAATCTGAAGATTTAAAGTTTATTGAAAAACAATATTTAAACCAAAAAGATTCGGTCTGGCAGAAAAACGATTTTAAAAAATTCAACATAACAGATTCGGCGGAACAAAAGAAAATCGTCGAACACAGTAAAAAAGGCAAAAAAAATGGGATCAAACTATTCGTATTCTTTTTCGATGCCGCTTTTTTCACTTGACAAAAAATATACTCTTGTTACACAGCAGTTTTTCTGTGGTTTAATGTGTTCAGATCAATGCATTTACGTTTACGAACGCGACAGTCAATCAAATAATTGGAAAGCAATTTTTAGCTGGAATTGCTGGGCTACGTAGGGTAATAAATTTCAATATTAAATAAAAAATTCCAAATTCCAACTTAGAAATCGAGTTGGAATTTTAAATACTTGGATTTCCAACAACTTTATTGATACTTCACTTTTTCCTCTTCAAACAACAATTTGATGTTTTCGTAGGAGTTGGCAAGTGCTTCTTTGATTTGCTCTGGATTTAGCCAGGCTACTTTTTCGATACCTTCTTCAAGCTGTCCTTGTGGAGTCCCCTCAAAATCAGTGTGCATTTCGAACCAATGCGTTATTTTTAGTTTGTATTTTCCGTTACGTTTAAAGACATGATAAGTTTTTTGGAGTTTATTTGTAATTCTGAGTTTACCAACACCTGTCTCTTCTTCAACTTCGCGCATGGCAGTATCTTCAATTTCCTCTCCTTTTTCAGTTCCGCCCTTTGGCAAATCCCATTTCCCGTTTCTAAAAATAAATAAAACTTCTCCTTTTTTATTATAGACTAATCCACCACCAGCTTTATTAACCGGTATTTTAGCTTTCAAAGTTTTCATTATTTCCTTTTCATCAGGATGATACAAATAAGCTTTCTGAATTTTATTTTGAAATATTTTCACAATAAGCTGCTCGATATCAATACTTTCTAACAAGAATAATTGAAAATTAGTCTCTCTTGAGATTTCATTTGTCAAAAAAAGTGGTTTGTCGTTCACAAAAACTTTATACATTTGTACTATGATTTTTAATAAAGATACCGCCGAAAAAACAGCAGAATTGCTTTTGCAAATAAATGCAATTAAATTGAATCCAGAAAATCCTTTTACATGGGCTTCAGGATGGAAATCACCTATTTATTGCGATAATAGGTTAATTCTTTCATTTCCTATCATCCGAAATTATGTTCGCGATGAATTTGCAAAGAATATAGAGAAACAATTTGGTAAGCCAGATGTTATTGCCGGAGTTGCAACCGGAGCTATTGGAATTGGAATTCTTGTTGCCGAAAGCCTTGGATTACCGTTTGTATATGTACGCCCGGAACCCAAAAAACACGGAAGACAAAATCAGGTTGAAGGATTTTTACAAAAAGGTCAGAATGTTGTTGTTGTTGAAGATTTAATCAGCACAGGAAACAGCAGTCTTATGGCTGTAGAGGCTTTACGCAATGAAGGTGCTAATATTAAAGGCATGGCAGCAATTTTTACCTACGGCTTTGGTGTTGCCCAGGAAAACTTCAAGAATGCAAACATTGACTTATATACGCTAAGTAATTATGAAAATTTATTAAACTTAGCCGTAGAAAAACAATATATTACCGAAGACCAACAATCTGCTTTGCTGGAGTGGAATGAAATTCCGTCAACCTGGGGGCAACAATAAATTTAGATTATTGATTTAGATTTATAATTAGAATTTTATTTAAATAAAAATATATGAACTTAGAAAGTCCAAAAGTTAATGTACAGAAATCAGCTCAGGAATTATTTGATTTGCTGTCTGATGTAAAGAATTTTGAAAAATTAATGCCGGATAATATTGCTAAATTTGAAGTAATTGGCGAAGACGCTTTTATTTTTGGACTAAAAGGAATGCCGGAGATAAAACTTAAAATGAAAGAAAAAGTGGCACCAAACAAAATTGTTTTAGGGGCTGCAAGCGATAAACTTCCTTTTACTTTAGTTTCAAATATTGATAGTATTTCTGATTCAGAAAGTGCTGTTCAGTTATTTTTTGAAGGAGAATTTAATGCTATGATGGCAATGATGATTAAAGGACCTATAAGTAAGTTTATTGAAACTTTAGCAAATAATATGACTAAATTATGAATTATTAGGCTATTCTGTAATATTATAAAATTAAAAAGCCTGATTGTAAATCAGGCTTTTGCTATAAAAAAACTACCTAAAAAAGGGTATGCTTTATATGATTACTTTCTCTAATAAAGCATCTGTATTTCCTTAATATCAAATTCTGAAACCGAATCATCTTCAAGTAAAACCTGTAACTTACCAACAGATGAAACTCCCTGAATAATTCCCATGAAGTTTTGATTTTGAAGGTTTTTAAAAGGCATCGGAACACCTTTTCTGAATAACGTATTGTAATATTTTTTCCAAAAATCAGTGGATTTTGTTTGCCAGGATTCTATCTTTTGCTGGATTTTTTCAACAATTAGTTCCGGCAAAACATCTTTATCGTATGATTTTCCAGAAATAACTGCCATGGATGAAGCGTTTGGTAAAAATTCAAAATTTACCTGATTAACATTTAAACCTAATCCAACTACTGACACGATTCTGCCATCACTTTTGATTGTATTTTCGATAAGTATGCCACCTATTTTCTTGTTGTATGACATAATGTCGTTAGGCCATTTTATACTTAAATCAGGAATATCAAGTTCTTTTAACGTTTTAATTACAGCTAATGAAACTATAATACTTATATTAAAAACCTGTTCGTTGTCATACAAAAAATCCTTTACCAAAACACTCATAATTAAGTTTTTACCTGATTCCGACTCCCATTTAGAGCCCATCTGCCCCTTTCCTTTTGTCTGATTTTCAGCTGTTACCACTGTAAAATTATCCAGTTCGTCGTGGCTTGATAATGCCTTAAGAAAGTCATTCGTAGAATCTATGGCATCGAGTTTGATTAGTTTCATCTAAATAATTTAATAACTTAATTTAATATTTTGTTAAGGTTCAAAAATAATCACAAATTTTGGTAACTTTACAAATTCATATAAATAATTCATGGCGAAAAAGACTATTAATAATGATGTTCTGTTGGCGAACATAATCAAAGGGATTGAAGAAGTAAAAGGAAATGATATCGATATTCTTGACTTAAGGGAAATAGATACGGCAGTTTGTGACTATTTTGTAATTTGCAACGGAAGTTCAAACACTCAGGTTAATGCCATAGTAAACTCAATACAAAAAACAGTATCTAAAGATTTAAAAGATAAACCCTGGCATGTAGAAGGAACCGATAATGCCGAATGGGTTCTTATGGATTATGTACATATCGTAGTACATGTTTTCCAGAAGCATATTCGCGAATATTACAACATCGAAAGCCTTTGGGGTGACGCCAAAATAACTACAATCGAAAATAAATACTAAAAGAAACTTTCTCTAATGGCTAAAGATAATAATCCAAATCCGAGTAAATTTAAAATAAGTCCCTGGTTAATATACACCGCAATACTTCTGGTTTTTTTATTTATAAGTTTTGCAACAGGAGGTTCTAATATAAGCGAACCAGCTCAATTAAAATCGTCTGATATTGATAATATGCTGTCTAAAGGGCAAATTAAAAATGTTATCATTTTCAATAATAAAGATGCTGAAATTTATCTTTCTGATGCGGCATTAAAAGATCCTGCAAATAAAAAAGTAGCCAAAGATATGTTTAACAGACCTAATAAAGGTCCTCACTACACTACGAAATTTGGTGATCTGAAATCTTTTCAGGAGAAACTTGATAAAGCTAAATCAGAAAAAAAATTAGTTGACTATGATTTTAAAGAGGCAAGCAACTGGAGTGACATCTTAGTTAGCTTACTTCCTATCATTATCATCATTGGTGTTTGGATTTTTATTATGCGTAAAATGTCAGGCGGAGCTAGTGGTGGTGGTGGACAAATTTTCAACATAGGAAAATCGAAAGCTAAACTGTTTGACGAAAAAACAGACATCAAAACAACATTTAAAGATGTTGCCGGTTTAGAAGGGGCAAAAGAAGAAATTCAGGAAATTGTAGAATTTCTTAAAAACCCTGAAAAATACACTAATCTTGGAGGCAAGATTCCAAAAGGAGCTTTACTTGTAGGACCTCCGGGAACTGGTAAAACATTGCTTGCAAAAGCTGTTGCTGGTGAAGCTCAGGTACCATTTTTCTCATTATCAGGTTCTGATTTTGTGGAAATGTTCGTTGGAGTTGGTGCTTCACGTGTTCGTGACTTATTCAAACAAGCAAAGGAAAAATCTCCTGCTATCATTTTTATTGACGAAATTGATGCTGTTGGTAGAGCAAGAGGAAAAAGTAATATGTCTGGAGGAAATGACGAAAGAGAAAATACATTGAACCAATTACTAACAGAAATGGATGGTTTTGGAACAAACTCTAACGTAATCGTTTTGGCAGCAACCAATAGAGCAGACGTATTAGACAAAGCATTAATGCGTGCAGGTCGCTTTGACAGACAAATTTTTGTTGACTTACCAGACATCCGCGAAAGAGCTGAAATTTTTCAGGTACACTTAAAACCTATAAAAAAAGTTGAAGGTCTTGATCTAGATTTCTTAGCCAAACAAACTCCAGGATTCTCAGGTGCTGACATTGCAAATGTTTGTAACGAAGCAGCCTTAATTGCTGCCCGTAATAACAAAGCAGCAGTAGACAGACAAGATTTCTTAGATGCTGTCGACAGAATCATAGGCGGTCTTGAAAAGAAAAATAAAATTATTACTCCTGAAGAAAAAAGAGCAATTGCAATTCATGAAGCAGGTCACGCTACTGTTAGCTGGATGTTAGAACACGCTGCTCCATTAATCAAAGTAACTATCGTTCCTCGTGGACAAAGTTTAGGAGCTGCATGGTACTTACCTGAAGAAAGACAAATCGTTAGAACTGACCAAATGTTAGACGAAATGTGTGCTACCATGGGAGGAAGAGCGGCTGAAAAAGTAACTTTTGACAGAATTTCTACCGGAGCATTAAGCGATTTAGAAAAAGTTACACGTCAGGCGCGTGCTATGGTAACAATTTATGGTTTGAATGACAAAATTGGTAACGTTACTTATTACGATTCAACCGGACAGAGTGAATACAACTTCTCTAAACCATATTCTGATGAAACTGCAAAAATTATTGATGCTGAAATTTCAGAATTAATTGAAGGGCAATACCAAAGAGCTATTCAAATTTTAGAGGATAACAAAGATAAGCTAAACCAACTTGCAGATATATTGATTGAAAAAGAAGTGATTTTTAAGGATGACTTAGAAACTATTTTTGGAAAACGTACTTTTGATAAAAATTTAGGCGAAGTAGTTTCATAAATTTCAACGAAATATTTAATATTTTTCAAAATCTTAATTCAAAAACCTCTTTTGAATTAAGATTTTTTTATCTTTGAACGTTTTCAATTAACATGTAAAGTATTTCATATAAAATGAGTTTTTTCAAAAAAATATTTGGCTCTTCCAATGCTGCATCTGATGAAGAAAATGAGAGTGAGTATGGAAACAACCCAACTCCAAACAGTCATTTATCAATAGATGAACAATTCATTTTTAATTTTAAAAAAAATGGCGGGAAATTTTTATATTGTGAAAACAAACAAGAAATTGAAGAGCAACTTGAAAATATATTAGAAGAAAATGACTGGTTTGAAAGTGAAGCTTTATGTTATGAACCAAGTCTCTTTCATTTGTTGGAAGAAAATAAACTACTTTATATTTCACCTAAAAATCCAAAATTCTTACTGGCTTCCTGTGAAAACCTTATTGCTGATGAAGGCTCAATTTTATTTTCATCAAAACAAATTAGACAAAACAAACCAAATGAGCTTCCGGCAAATATTGTTATTATAGCAACTACCAGCCAAATCCTGCCCGTGAAAAGCGATGGCTTAAGTGCTATTAAAAGAAAATACGAAAGAGATTATCCTACTAATATTACCACAATAAAATATTTCGAAAAAGCAAAAGAGGAAGATTTTACACAATACGGGAGTGTTGCCAAAAATTTATACTTATTGCTCTTAGAAGATCTTTAAGATGAATGAAACACTCAAGAGAACCATTTCTGGTGCTGTTTATATCGCTTTATTACTAACTTCTATTCTGTTTTCTACCGAAAGCTTTATTATTCTTTTTGGCATTTTTTTAATTATTGCTATTTACGAATTTTGCAATTTAGTTAACCTTGGTAAAGTGTTTTCAATTATTTTTGGAATTTTATTATACACAGTTATTATATTGGTTAGTCATTATAACAAAGAGACTACTGCATTTTTTAATGACACATTAAATTTAAATACCAATATTCAGCAATTAGATTTAATACTTCTTGCTGTAACTATTGTTATATCAATTAAATGCATTTTATTTTTATTTTATGATAGTGTACAAAAAATAAGTATTTCTTCAAAATATTTATACTTGTTGGGATATATTACGCTTCCTTTTGTATTCATCGTTAAAATTTCTTTTGGTGCTAATGATTATAACCCCAAAATTATTATAGGTTTATTTATTCTAATCTGGACCAATGATACATTTGCCTATTTAGTTGGAAAATCTATTGGGAAACACAAACTTTTTGAACGTATTTCTCCTAAAAAGACCATAGAAGGATTTCTTGGAGGAACTCTTTTTGCATCTTTTGCAGGTTTTTTAATTTCAAAATTTTATATTCAGCCCAATCCAGAATTCAGTAATAAATCTATTTTAATCTGGATGATTATTGCCTTAATTGTGAGTATCTTTGGTACAACAGGAGATTTGATTGAATCAAAATTTAAAAGAATTGCAGGCGTAAAAGACAGTGGAGCAATAATGCCTGGTCATGGAGGTGTTTTAGATCGATTAGATAGTGTTATATTTGTAGCACCAGTTATATTTTTATTTTATCAAATTTTATATTATGTTTCATAAAGAAGGAGGCCCATCCATTTTATTAGGTACTGTTTTCGCAGTTGCCGTACTTTTAATTGCTGACAAATTCATTGATATTACATGGCTAAGAATGCTTGTACAAATTGCTGGTGTGATAGTTTTGATTATTATCTTACAATTTTTTAGAAACCCAAAAAGAATTGCAATCAAAAACAGCAATCACATTCTTGCTCCTGTAGATGGAAAAGTTGTGGTTATTGAAGAAGTTTATGAAGGTGAGTTTTTTAAAGATAAGCGTTTACAGGTTTCTATATTTATGTCTCCTATAAATGTGCATGTAACACGTTATGCAATGGACGGTATCATAAAATTCAGTAAGTATCATCCTGGAAAGTTTTTAGTTGCCTGGCATCCAAAAGCAAGCGAAGAGAACGAAAGAACCACTGTTGTAATTGAAAACGACACATTTGGACAAATACTTTACCGACAAATTGCCGGTGCATTGGCACGCAGAATTGTAAATTATGCTAAGGAAGGAACTCAGGTTATACAGGGAACTGATGCAGGCTTTATTAAATTTGGTTCAAGAGTAGATTTATTTTTACCTTTAGGCACACCAATTAACGTAGTATTGAACCAGAAAGCTATTGGAGGTAAAACTATTATAGCTACAAAAGCTTAAATGACTAAAAAAGATTTAGATACCCGTTTTTCTGAGGCTGTAGAAATCGCTATGAAAATGACTCAAGCCTCCCTGCCTCAAGATGTGCAGTTAAGACTATATGCCTTTTATAAACAGGCTACATTTGGAACTGCTATTTACAATCAAACTGAAAATTTTGATTTGCGAGATGCATTCAAAACAAATGCATGGATGCAAATTAGTCATATTTCAATTGAAGAAGCAAAAGAGAATTATATTGACATAATCAATTCGCTAACATCAAAATAATTAAATTATGAAGAAAAACATAATCTGTTTTACTTTCACAGCTTCATTACTGATGTTATTTTCCTGTAATGACAATAAGCTAACCGAAGTTGTTGAAGTTCCTTTACCAACAAAGGAAGAAAAAATTACAATTGGAACCCCTGCAGATGTAAAAGCTGATGAAGGTTCTTTTGCTTTGACAAAATTACCTTTTGGCTATGATGCCTTGGCCCCTGCTATACGATCATTAACTTTAGAAACTCATTATTCCAAACATTATTTAACGTATACCAATAATTTAAATAAAGAAATTGCCTCTACCGAATTTGAAAATGCTTCCATTGAAGATATTCTGAAAAAAATGGATATGAACAATGCAAAACTTCGTCAAAATGCAGGCGGTTATTACAATCATACTCTTTATTTTGATATTTTAACACCGAAAGAGCAAACTCCCAAAGATACTTTGGCAGGTTCAATTAATAAAGAATTTGGATCTTTTAACAACCTTACAACTCAATTTAAACATGAGGCTACTAAACAATTCGGTTCAGGATGGGTTTGGCTGGTTGTTGATAAGGCCGGAAAATTACAAATTACAACTACTGAAAACCAGGATAACCCTTTAATGAGGAATGCGTTGATACCAGGAACCCCAATTTTAGGGATAGACTTATGGGAACATGCGTATTATCTGGATTATCAGAACAGAAAAGGAAGTTATATCGATGCTTTTTACAAATTAATCAATTGGGAAAAAGTAAACGAAAATTACAAAACCGCTCTGAGCAAGGTTAAAAAATATTAAAAAAATTCAATTTTAAAATAAAAAAAAAGTTTGATGATTATCTCATCAAACTTTTTTGTTTTATACAAGTAATATTAATTTTTAAATACCAGCAATTGCTTTTATTTCATCTATAATTCGAAGTGCTAAAACATCTGCTTTTTCCTGAGAAGGGGCTTCTGTATATATACGAATAATAGGTTCTGTATTTGATTTTCTTAAATGAACCCATTCTGTTGCGAAATCAATTTTCACACCGTCAATCGTTGAAATATCCTCGTTTTTATATTTATCAGTCATAGCTACTAAAATTGCATCGACATCAATTTGTGGTGTCAGTTCAATTTTATTTTTGCTCATATAATATTCCGGATATGAAGCACGCAATGCAGAAACTGACATATTTTTATTTGCCAAATGTGTTAAAAATAAAGCTACTCCAACCAAACTGTCTCTTCCATAATGTGATTCCGGATAAATAATTCCACCATTTCCTTCTCCGCCAATAATAGCATTATTTTTCTTCATCAATTCTACAACATTCACCTCACCTACTGCACTAGCTTCATAATTTCCATTATGCCCAACGGTTACATCTCTTAACGCACGAGAGGATGACATATTTGAAACCGTATTTCCAGGAGTTTTACTTAAAACATAATCTGCACAAGCTACTAAAGTATATTCTTCTCCAAACATTTCCCCGTCTTCACTAATAAAAGCTAATCGATCAACGTCGGGGTCTACTACAATTCCTAAATGAGCATTTTCTTTTACAACTAATTCAGAGATATCGGTCAAATGTTCTTTTAATGGTTCCGGATTATGAGGGAAATGTCCGTTTGGTTCGCAATATAATTTTACGACTTCAACCCCCATTAATTCTAATAGTTTTGGAATAATGATTCCTCCGGAGGAATTTACCCCATCAACAACAACTTTAAATTTAGCAGCTTTAACAACTTCAACATCCACCAATGGCAAATTCAGTACTTCATCAATATGAATATCCATGTAAGCATCATTTATTGTAATTTCACCTAAACTATCCACATCAGAAAAATCGAAAGCTTCAGCATCTGCAATTTCAAGGATTTTTGCACCTTCAGCACCACTTAAAAACTCTCCTTTTTCATTTAATAATTTCAATGCGTTCCATTGTTTTGGGTTATGAGAAGCTGTTAGGATAATTCCACCATCAGCCTTTTCTAATGGCACAGCAATTTCTACAGTTGGCGTTGTAGAAAGTCCAAGATCAATTACATCAATTCCTAATCCTATCAATGTATTTACCACCAGATTATGAATCATTGGACCGGAAATTCTGGCATCACGACCAATTACCACCGTTAATTTTTCTTTTGGACTATTATTTTTCAGAAAGGTTCCATAAGCCGATGCAAATTTCACAGCATCCACAGGAGTAAGGTTATCTCCTACCTTTCCACCGATTGTTCCTCTTATTCCTGAAATCGATTTTATTAAAGTCATTTTTTTGAGTTATAGTTATTTATTACAAATATAAAAAAGTTGCTGAGTTACTGATATGTTCAAACACTAAGATTTTAAAATAATCGTTAAATAGTATAGATAAACAGCTAGCTTTTTTAACAAAAATGTTTTAAAAAGTTTTTAATACATTTACAATAGCAATTTTTAGCATGTTACAGCACCAGAATCTTAATACCTTCAAACGATGAACTTCCTTGCACATATATATCTTTCAGGTGAAAATGATCTAATCAAAATTGGTAATTTTATGGCTGATGGTATACGCGGAAAACAATTTGAGCATTTTCCCGATGATGTACAAAAAGGAATTATTTTACATCGTTTTATAGACACACACACTGATTCTCACCATGTTTTCAGGCAAAGTACTAAACGATTACACGAAAAATACCATCATTATGCTGGTGTAATTGTGGATATTGTTTACGATCATTTTTTAGCTAAAAACTGGTCAAAATATTCCGATGAAAAACTAGAAGATTTTATCAATCGTTTTTATAATTCATTACATGATAATTATTCTATTCTTACTGAAAAGACAAAGGGTTTAATGCCCTATATGATTGAAAGAAATTGGCTTTTAAGTTACAGAACAGTCGAAGGAATTCACCAGATTTTAACTCAAATGGACCGGCGATCAAAAAATTTATCAAAAATGCAGTTTGCAAGCGAAGAACTAAACGAATTTTACACTGAATTTGAAAAAGAATTCACTACTTTCTTTGAGGACATTCAAAATCAGGCCAAACAAAAATTACTTTCGTTATAAAAATCAAAAATTTTTACTTTATGAAAAAAATTACATTTTTATGCTATTTCATTTTCTCTATTAGTTTTGCACAAGAAAACGTTAATCAAACTGGATTAGTCGCTTCAAAAGCTATGGTGGTTTCGGCAAGAGAAGAAGCCTCAAAAATAGGCGTTGAAATTATGAAAAAAGGCGGAAATGCTTTTGATGCAATGGTTGGAACTGAATTAGCTCTAGCAGTGTCTTTTCCGTTTGCAGGCAATATTGGTGGTGGAGGTTTCATGGTATACCGAAAAGCGAATGGCGAAGTTGGATCGTTAGATTATCGCGAAAAAACCCCTTTGGCAGCTTCAAAAGATATGTTTTTAGATAAAGATGGAAATGTCATAAAAGGAAAAAGTACCGAAACTGCTTTGTCAATTGGTATTCCCGGAACAGTAGCCGGAGTTTTTGCTGTTCATAAAAAATACGGTTCAATGCGAATGTCTGAAATTTTAAAACCTGTTATTGCTTTAGCCGAAAGAGGAGTTGTAGTAACTCAAAAACAAGAAAAAAACCTGAACGATTATCGCGATGCCATTGTAAAAGTAAATGGCGAAACCACACTTTTAGCTGCTAATTTTAAAGAAAAAGACACTATTAAATATCCTGCTCTCGCCAATACTTTAAAACGAATTGCAAAGAACGGAAGAAATGAATTTTACAAAGGAGAAACAGCAAAAATTTTAGTTGATTATCTTCAGAAAAATGGCGGAATCATTACGCTTGAAGATTTAGAAAAATATGAAGCTAAATGGAGAAAACCACTTCAATTTACTTATAAAGATTTAAAAATCACATCCATGTCTCCGCCAAGCAGCGGCGGAATCTGTCTGGCACAAATCATGAAGATGATTACTCCTTATGATTTAGCAAAAATGGGACATAATTCGGCAGAAGCTATTCAGGTAATTGTTGAGGCTGAAAGAAGAGCTTACGCAGACAGAAGCCAGTTTTTAGGTGATCCGGATTTTGTAAAAATTCCTGTAAAAGCATTACTTTCTGAAGATTATTTAAAAGATAGAATGTCAACTTTTAATGTCGACAAAGCCAGTTTATCCTCAGAAATAAAAGAAGGAAATGTAACGTATAATGAAAGTACCGAAACTACACATTATTCTATTGTAGATAAATTTGGAAATGCAATTGCGGCGACCACAACCATAAATGATGGTTATGGATCCAAATATTATTGTGATGAGTTAGGTTTCTTTTTAAACAATGAAATGGATGATTTTAGTGCCAAACCGGGATCTCCAAATATGTTTGGATTAATTGGAAACGAAGCTAATAGTATTGCACCACAAAAACGTATGTTAAGTTCGATGACACCAACAATTGTAGAAAAAGACGGAAAACTTTTTATGGTAGTAGGAACTCCCGGCGGTTCAACAATAATAACATCTGTTTTGCAAACTATTCTAAATGTCTACGAATATAAATTTAGTATGCAGGATGCTGTAAATGCACCTCGTTTTCACCATCAATGGTTACCCGATCTCGTTACTTTTGAGCCCAATACTTTTGATAATAGCACCATTGACACACTTAAGGCAAAAGGATATTTAATCAGCGAAAAAACAACTCCTGTAATTGGTAAAGTTGACGCTATTTTGGTCCTGCCAAACAAAAGTTTGGAAGCAGGAGCAGATTTTCGTGGAGACGATACAGCGGTTGGTTTTTAAATTGAATAGATTTTTAGTAAAAATTATACAAATTTGAATGTTAAAGGCTAAATTTGCAATATCCCCCTAATTTTTTCAAACCCAAATGCTAAAAAAATATTTCAGAAGACTAGAAAGCATTATTGCTTTGGCGCAATCTTTAATGACACCAAAGCAGTTTATTTTTTTATCAAGCGTTTTAATAGGCATATCTTGTTCATTGGCAGTAATCGTTTTAAAAACTTTTGCCCATAGTGTTTTTTCTTTTGCCAATTATATCACCGGAATTTTAAAATGGAGTTTTATAACCAGTATTTTGCCAATTATTGGTATTGTACTAACCGTGTTCGTTGTAAATAGAATATTAAACGGAAGCATTGAAAAAGGAACTTCTCAAATATTATATGCTGTTGCTAAAAAAGCGAGTATCATTCCTAAGAAACAAATGTATGCTCAAATCGTTACGAGCTCATTAACTGTTGGTTTAGGAGGTTCTGCCGGTCTTGAAAGTCCAATTGTAATTACAGGAGCAGCGTTTGGATCGAATTTCGCACAAAACTATAAATTACCTTATAAAGACAGAACTTTACTTATTGGCTGTGGCGTAGCAGCAGGAATTTCAGCAGCTTTTAACGCTCCTATTGCCGGTGTTCTTTTTGCTATTGAAGTTTTACTGGTTGATGTAAGTATTTCTGCCTTCACTCCTATTATGATTTCTGCGGCTACAGGTGCTTTGGTTTCTGCAATTGTATTAGATGAAACCATCTTATTATCTTTTAAAAAACAAGAAGTTTTTAATTATCATAATATTCCTTTTTATGTGCTTTTAGGCGTATTGACTGGGTTTATGGCGGTTTATTACGCAAGAAATTTTCAAAGAGTCGAACATTATTTTTCAAAATTAAAAATGAATCCTTATAAAAAGGCTTTATTTGGCTCATCGCTTTTGGCATTACTGATTTTTGTTTTCCCTACCCTTTTTGGAGAAGGTTACGAAAGTATCAGGACTTTATCAGAAACTGATCCGGGTAAACTATTAGACAATACTTTGTTTGGAGATTTTAGAAACAACCAATGGATTTTGCTTCTTTTTGTAGGATGCACGATGATGATCAAAGTATTTGCTTCGGGTCTTACAATTGGAAGTGGCGGGAATGGAGGAAATTTTGCACCGTCTTTGTTTTTAGGTTCATATTTAGGTTATTTCTTTTCAAAATTTATTACTCTTATTGGTTTATCAAAACTGCCTATTACTAATTTTACCATGGTTGGAATGGCAGGTATTTTGAGTGGACTGTTTCATGCTCCTCTGACAGCAATTTTTTTAATTGCAGAAATAACAGGTGGTTACAGTTTAATGATTCCACTAATGATTGTCTCATCTATAAGTTTCGCGATTTCGAAACGTTTTGAAAGATATTCCCTTGATGTAAAAAATCTTGCCAAAAAAGGTCACGCTTTTACAAGTAATAAAGACTCTAATATCCTTTCAACTTTAGATATTGAAACGATAATTCAGTGCGATTATTTAACCGTTCACCCTGATGATAACTTAAGTAAGCTGGTTGATCTTATCTCACATTCCAATCAGGTTGTTTTTGCTGTTGTAAATAATGAAAAAGATCTCCTTGGTATTGTACATTTTAATGATATCCGAGAGATTATATTTAACTCTTACAGGGTAAAATACACTCAAATAAAAGATGTAATGAAAACACCTTTTGCTATCATTTATTCGTTTGACAGTATGGAAATTGTAATGAGCAAATTTGAAAAATCCAAATCCGCATTTCTTCCCGTAATACGAAATAATAAATACTACGGCTTTATTTCTAAATCTATAGCACTTGAGGCATATAGAACAAAACTTCGGTCTATGACAATTGAGTAAGTAGTATCGGATATGCTTATATTTTTTTTTATCCGATATTAAGAAGTACATTTGTTGTGTAATGTGGAATATAGACTTAACATATAGAACTGAATTTCAATCAACATTTGATCGATTGTATCAAAAAAGGCTGGATTTGCAAAATAGCAGGCCACTGCCAAATATTGCCTTAAATAAGATTCGTGAAAGCTTATCCTTAGAATGGACTTACAATTCGAATAGCATAGAAGGAAATACAATGAGTTTAAGGCAAACCCAAATGGTAATTCAGGAAGGAATCACTATAAAAGGTAAATCGCTTCGGGAACATTTTGAAACTCATAATCATGATAAAGCAATTGACTATTTATATTCGATTGTAGATGACAGTTACAAACTTCGAAGCATCGATATTCTTTCCATTCACGGATTAGTTTTGCGCTCTATTGAAGATGATTTCGCAGGACGATTACGTAATGGAGGTGTTCGAATTTCAGGTGCTAATTTTATGCCTCCAAATGCTAATAAAGTTTCAGATTATCTGGATGAATTAATTGATTTTATCAATACAAATCCATTAAACTTAAACGATATTGAACTGGCTACAATTTACCATCATAAATTAGTTTGGATTCATCCTTTCTTTGATGGAAATGGCCGAACTGTTCGTTTGAGTATGAATTTGTTATTAATGCGTTGTGGTTTCCCTCCAGCCATTATTCTTAAAAATGACAGAAAAAAATATTATGAAGCTCTCAATCAAGCTAATAATGGTAATTATCAAAAATTAACGCTTTTGATGTGTCAGGCTTTAGAACGAACTTTGAATATTTATTTGAGTGCAATGCCCGGCAGTGATTATGATTATCAAAAAATCTCTGATATTGTAAGTGAACCAGAAACTCCTTACGGCCAGGAATATGTTAGTTTATTAGCCCGAACCGGAAAAATAGATGCTTATAAAGAAGGTAGAAATTGGTATACAACCAAAGAAGCTATTGAAGAATATATGTCTGCCAGAAAAAGAAAACGCTAGCTAAAACTGGCGTTTTTTTGTTACAATTTTTAACATAAACTTCTATACTCTAGCTACAAAAGAACAAATCAAAGTGGTAACTTTGCGTTTTGCTCAAATTTATGCTAGATAAAGACAATACTATTGAAGTTCTTGGTGCAAGAGTTCATAATCTAAAAAATATAGACATTTCAATTCCCAGAGAAAAACTTGTAGTAATTACAGGGCTTTCTGGTTCGGGAAAATCATCTTTGGCATTTGATACTATTTATGCCGAAGGACAACGTCGTTATGTAGAAACTTTTTCGGCGTATGCCAGACAATTCCTTGGTGGTTTAGAGCGCCCTGATGTAGATAAAATTGATGGGCTTTCACCAGTTATTGCTATAGAACAAAAAACAACCAGTAAAAGTCCGCGTTCGACTGTTGGAACTATTACTGAAATATATGATTTTCTTAGACTTTTATATGCGCGAGGTGCTGATGCTTACAGTTACAACACAGGCGAAAAAATGGTTTCTTATTCTGATGAACAAATTAAGGATTTGATTATGCAGGATTTTAGCGGAAAACGTATTAATATTCTCGCCCCAATCATTCGTGCCAGAAAAGGACATTATGCCGAGTTATTCCAGCAAATCACTAAACAAGGCTTTCTAAAAGTTCGTGTAAATGGTGAAATTCAGGATTTGGTATCCGGAATGAAACTAGATCGTTATAAAACCCACGATATTGAAATTGTAGTTGACAGAATGTTGATTGAAAATACTGAGGATAATCAAAAGCGTTTATCTGAAAGTATCAATACAGCCATGCATCACGGTGAAAATGTATTGATGATTTTGGATCAGGACTCTAATGAAGTACGTTATTTCAGCAGGAATTTGATGTGTCCTTCAACAGGAATATCTTATCAAAATCCTGAACCGAATTTATTTTCATTTAACTCGCCTAAAGGTGCTTGCCCGCATTGTAACGGATTAGGAACAGTTCATGAAATCAATATTAAAAAGATTATCCCTAATCCGAAATTATCAATTAAAAGTGGCGGTTTTGCTCCACTTGGTGAATATAAATCGTCCTGGATTTTTAAACAATTAGAAGTTATTGGTGAGAAGTTCAGTTTTAAAATAACTGATCCAATCGAAAAAATTCCGGAAGAAGCCATGACTATGATTTTGCATGGCGGAAAAGATAAATTCATTGTAAACTCAAAAGATTTGGGTGTTACTCGCGATTATAAAATTGATTTTGAAGGAATTTCTCATTTCATCAAAAATCAATATGACGAAAGTGCCTCTACAACGATAAAACGCTGGGCAAAAGATTTCATGGACGAAGTAAACTGCCCTGTTTGTGATGGTTCACGATTAAAAAAAGAGGCTCAGTTTTTTAGAGTAAATGGAAAAAATATCACTGAATTGTGTGATATGGACATATCTGATTTAACGGCCTGGTTTCAGGATTTAAATATTCATTTATCAGACAAACAGCTTTTGATTGCATCTGAAGTGGTAAAAGAAATCAAAGACCGTTTGAATTTTTTGATGAATGTAGGTTTGAATTATCTGGCTTTAAGCCGAAGCTCAAAATCACTTTCTGGCGGAGAAGCACAACGCATTCGTCTGGCAACACAAATTGGTTCGCAATTGGTTGGTGTTTTGTATATTTTGGATGAGCCAAGTATTGGTTTACACCAAAGAGATAATGAAAAGTTGATTAAATCACTGGAGCAATTACGTGATATCGGTAATTCGGTAATTGTGGTAGAACACGATAAAGACATGATCGAAACCGCCGATTATGTAATTGATATTGGTCCGAAAGCAGGAAAATACGGAGGAGAAATTATCAGTATTGGTACACCTGCTGAAACTTTGAAATCGAATACTATTACTGCTCAATATTTGAACGGTACGATGAAACTTGAGATTCCTAAAGAACGAAGAAAAGGAAATGGAAAGTTTTTAAAACTAACCGGAGCAACCGGAAATAATCTTAAAAATGTTTCTATAGAAATACCTTTAGGTCAATTAATTTGTGTAACCGGAGTTTCGGGAAGTGGTAAATCGACTTTAATTAACGAAACCCTCTACCCGATTCTAAATGCTTATTACTTTAACGGTGTAAAAAAACCACAACCTTATAAAAAAATAGAAGGATTAGAATATATCGACAAAGTAATTGATATTGACCAAAGTCCAATTGGAAGAACACCGCGTTCAAATCCGGCGACTTATACTGAAGTTTTTACCGAAATCAGAAATCTGTTTACAATGACTTCAGAAAGTATGATTCGTGGTTATAAAGCCGGACGTTTTAGTTTCAATGTAAAAGGTGGGCGCTGTGAAACCTGTGAAGGCTCAGGCGTACGAACCATCGAAATGAACTTTCTACCGGATGTATATGTAGAATGCGAAACTTGTCAGGGAAAACGTTTTAACAGAGAAACTTTAGAGATTCGGTACAAAGGAAAATCAATTTCGGATGTATTAAATATGACGGTTGACGAAGCAGTTCCGTTTTTTGAAAACATTCCGAAGATTTATCGCAAGGTGAAAACGATTCAGGATGTTGGCTTAGGTTATATTACACTTGGTCAGCAAAGTACAACACTTTCTGGTGGTGAAGCACAACGTATTAAACTAGCCGGAGAATTGTCTAAAAAAGATACTGGAAACACGTTTTATATCTTAGACGAACCTACAACTGGATTGCACTTTGAAGATATTCGTGTTTTAATGGATGTGATTAATAAACTCGTTGACAAAGGAAATACAATTCTGGTAATCGAACATAACATGGATGTCATCAAACTAGCTGATTATATTATCGATATTGGTCCTGAAGGCGGAAAAGGCGGCGGACAATTGGTTGCAAAAGGAACTCCTGAAGAAGTCGCTCAGAACAAAAAAAGCTATACGGCTAAGTTTTTGAAAAAAGAGTTGGTTTAAAATCTATTCAAATAAAAAAAACAGTAGCAAATATGATTTCGCTACTGTTTTTTTTATACTAATTATTATTTTAGAATTAAAATTTAAATGTAATACCTGCTAATATGTTTACAGGTTTTTGAGGCATTCCAGTTGCATTCCAATATCTTTCATTTAGGAGATTATTTCCTTTCAAAGAGATTTTGTATTTAGGCTGATCATAAAACAATGCAGCGTTTAACAACGTATAAGAAGGAAGAACAAATGTATTTGATGTTTCAAACCAAGAATCGCTTACGTAATTTCCTCCGACACCTAAACCAAGTCCTTTGCTCTTTCCTTCGGTAATTGTATAACTCGCCCAGATATTTGCTGCATTTTTTGGACTAGCTGTAAGAGACTTTCCTTCTAATGCTATAGAAGCGTTTGTATATTTGTTTTCATTAACTATATTTAAACTGGGAATAGGATTAGCAATAATTTCTACGTCTCACCTTTACTGTTTTGAGTTCCATCCTAAACGTAATAATTTGATAAATCTCTGTAAAAGGAATTTGTTACAACAATCATAATTCATGCTGCATCAAAAATTTCAATTTTTAATATTGATTTTAATTTTTCTGCTATATGCAAACATTCAGTTTTGTTACCATTCTGATAAACTGTAAAATATTGATGTTGATTAAAAAATAAACGGACATTTATAAGTTCAGAATATGTTCTGTTTTGTGGATAATCATCGTCTAATATTCTAGTCTTAATAACTGTGATAAATTTTACTTCTGGATAATTTATCCATTTTCCAATGTGAACTCCAAATATTTTTAAGAATTTTCTATAAGAATTGTTTTCAACTTTAAATTCTAAACCTCTTGATGAGAAAACAAACAATCCAATAAAAATAAAAATAGAACCATAAAATATATAATTTCCAACGATTAAGCCAAACCCAATAGTTAATAATGCGAATGTAAAAATTCTTTGCGTTAAAGTCTTTTCATTTAAATATATTAGTTCGCTCATATTTTATTTGTTGTTAAATTTGGTTGAGCTAAAAATAGAATTATGGTTAAGAATTTTTACAATTTTCTTCATAAACAGATTTTATCAATATTTCCTGTAACCTCCCTATTTCATGAAATTAGGAAAATTTCACCTCCGAACTTTCAATTAAGGACAGGTAAATTATTGTAATACAAATATTTAACTTATTCTTTTTATCAATTCTTTTGATATTTTATAAGTGACAAATTCTGTTAACTTTATTTTCGGATTTTAAAGCTTTATTATAAGCTGTTTGAAATCATAATCAATTTTGTATATTTTAGAATAAAAATAATGAGTGTCCAAATTAAAATTGGCTTTTCACAAACTTTTAGATTAAGTTCATTCTATATTACAAACCTAAATTAGGCAACACAAAAGACTTAGTATTAGGATGTAACCTTATCCATAACCCCGGATTTGTATTTAATTGCAATAAAGCTTCCTCTTTATCTGAACTCAGGTCTGTATTAAGCACGTTTGCATAAGTTTGAATTTTAGCAGGAGCAGAATCGGCATCTACTACAGACTGAACAATCTTTTTGGCTTGTAATATCACTGCTGGACCTAATGTGAGAATATATTCAGCAGATCGACATTCTTTTTCATCGCTTTCATTTACAAGGCTTCCACCAGCTTTAAACTTGCTAATGTGATGCTCCAAAATACTTCCGGATATTGGAATTATACCTACGAAATGATGAGGCTGCGCTCCAGAGAAAGGTTTTATATAGGCAAGGTGTGATGCCTGATTCTCTTCCGGACCATGACCAATAAAAAAAATATCCAAACCACCTAAATCTTCCAATTTAGTCAAATATGCTATAAGCGCTAACTCTAAATCTTCTGTATCTGTTCGCATTGGTGTAAAGCTTTTTATTTTTTTGAAAAAGGCATCACCTAAAATACGCTCAAAATCCCTAACAAAGCTAAAACCATTATTCATGCTCAAAGGAGCAAGTGCATCCTGAGTAAAAACATTTAGTCTGGCAAGCAGCTGATCCTGTTCTGTTGATTTTGCTAACGCACCAAGCAAACGGTGTAACTCCTGCGCACCTCTCCCACCCAGTAGTGCAATATTAATATCCCCTTCTTTTGATGCTGCAGTGCTGTAAAGTTCATTTAACATTGCCTGGCCAACCTCAGCTTCACTGCTAAGAACTGTGGGTACTATCCCGTAATCAATAAAATTAAATTCCTGATTGTTATTTTTAGACAACCACACATTATTGTTGTCTTCATATCTTGTTAATTGTGAATTATCAATATTCATTATATTACCTATTTATTCTAATTCATTAATTTATGGACTCTTAAATCAATCCTCGTTAGGAACTAAATCTTAGCCCAATTTAAGCGATTTGAGACTAAATTAAACCCTTTTTTCGGATTTGCCAAATCATATATAAATCCAACTTTTCATTAAGGCAATTGCCCAAATCTGTTGCATTAGCTGTTTGTAGCAGTATTAATTCCACTCATTTAATTCAGTATCAAATTCTTTTTGATTATGATTTAAAGTTTCTAATTTCAATTTATATTCATTTCCGTTCTTTTCGTATTCTATTTTGTCGACAATATAATTTTGAATTAGATTTAAATTTAGTTTTTCACGAATATTTTTAATGTCATTTGGATAATTTCCAAATTTGCTTTTATACGTTTCTATTTCGTTGTGTATTTCAATTCCAATTTTGTTAGAAGTAAAATCATAAATTTTAAACACAAGTAATAGTACAACTATATTGATAAAGCCTAAGAAAGTCATTATTCGGGCATATTTATATAGAATTGATTTATTATTTGTTCCTCGATGCCATCTTGCAATTATTGCCGCTATTCCCATTAAAATTATAATAGTCATAAAAGCTTTGAAATTGCTTAATGATGTCAAAACCAAAACAATTAAAATGATGAAATAAACTAAATAATTTTGAAGTTCAAAATTTGGAATAGTTTTTTGGTTTGATGAAAATACTCTGATATGATTTTGTCTTTCGTTTTTTTCTGAATTTATAATTTTATTTAATAATTCGGTAAGTTCAATTTCATCAATTTTTATTTGACTTAAGTTTAAATTTAATTTTTGAGAACCAACAAATTCGTTTAATTTTTCAGCCCACTTATATTGTTTTTTCTTAAACTCAAATGTTTCGCAAACAACTATTGAAATAAATTTTTGATTATGAATATCAATAGGATAGGTTTCAATAATTTGCTCCCATTTTATCTCTCCTTGTTTTAAAGTTCTATCTGAAATTCCATTTTCATTAATTATTATTTGTGGTCTTTTATCAAATAAAACAAAAAATCCTAATGGAATTCCTAAACCAAAAAACGAAACACAAAGCCATCCCATAATATAGTCAAATGTTCCTATTTGTTCTTCCAAAATCATCCAAATACCAATTATAACAAAAGGCAAAGACAATGCTATAAGTCTTGCTCCTTTCCAGCTTGATTTATATAATTTTATTTCAGCCATTTTTTTAGGTGTTTTTTTAGGTGTTTTTTTTAGTTGCCGAAATACTGCTCCAAA
This sequence comes from Flavobacterium salmonis, assembly GCF_903819435.1. GTDB lineage: Bacteria > Bacteroidota > Bacteroidia > Flavobacteriales > Flavobacteriaceae > Flavobacterium > Flavobacterium chungangense. The sequence goes on from NZ_CAIJDP010000089.1 coordinate 236,088, forward strand.
AGTTCCGGAACTACAACTGGTTTCATACTAAATCAAGCCCATTCTTCGGATTTACTACCCAAACGATAGCGAGCATACGAAGTAAATCATCCAAATATAAATCATCTTTCAATTAAATCCATTACTCAAATTCATTATTCCAACTGTTAGACATTTGTTTTTTTTAGTATAATTCGTTTTCAAATGGTTCAACGTCTTGGATTTTTGGCAAAGGTCTTATGAGTATTTTCTTTTTTGTATTACTCAAAACCCTGTCCTCTTCTTCACCATAACTTTCTGTTTTCTCAAGTCTTATTCCTGTTGAAAGATTAAAGTCAGTAGTGTAAATTGTTCCGTGCCCATCCGATGATATGTAAGAGAAACCAATTAATTCAAAATTTCCGTTCTGAAACCTGAAATTATGTTCAAAGTGTCCTCGTAATAAACCAAAATTCACACTAACTATTCCTTTATTAATTGTAACATCTACAAATCCATCTCCTGTTCGGTATCCATCTCTTCCGTTTGGATATTGCGGTGAGATTATCTTAGTTGAAGCAGCAATTAATTTAAATTGTCTGTTTGGCTGAGCAAAAAATATTTGAAGTTTATATGGGGATTCCTGATTAATAGTATCTTGAGTAACTATTACTTTATCATCTAAATTATCTTTGTTTAAATCTCCAATGACTTTTGTTACCAAAAAAGTAAAAGTATCTTTTTCATTTTTACTTTGTGAAAACGAAGTAACACAAATCAATAATAAAAAAATTAATGTCTTCATTTTTAATCTTTCATTTTTGATATTTTTTCTTTCTTCAAAACCTTTCCATTATTTGTAAAATAATAGCTGTAATTTTCATCCTCAGCGTAAATTTCACTATTATCTATATTTTCCTGGGACATCGTTTTAAAATCTTTTGCTATAATCGGTTTTAGATTAAAATCAACTAAACTATATTTTCCTCCTTTTTTTATACATATTAATTTTTCTGTTATAAATTGTAATTTTTTTTTGAAAACGGAATAATTATTTTATTGTTTCTGTCTATAACTCCCATTTCATCTGCTTTCTTAACAATTACAAAGAAATTATGTGTTGTTTTGTTTTCTACAAAACTAAATATCTCATCATAGATGAAAGGAACTATAATTTTGTTTTCATAATTTATTACAGCCGTTTTATTGTTTTTTTTAGCAATAAATATTTCTTGATTTTGAATGTCTAATTCATCATATTCAATTGGAATTACTATTTCTTTTTTTTCATTAACAACTCCGTACAAACTATTTTTTTGAACCACTATAATACCATTTGATACATCAATTGAACTGTAATTTTCTTCAAAATTGACAACAAATTTGCCTTTGCTGTTAAGGAGTCCATATTTTTCAGTTCCAGGTATATGATTTTCATTTTTATATCCATTCTCGCTAATTTCGTGTTCTGCAATGGAAACCATATAATAGCCGTCAATGTTATAAGATGCTGAGCAAAACTGACCTTTTACTACATTTGTTCCGTCTTCAAGAAAATAGCCAAGTCCTCCAGCTATTCTGTCCTTTTTAGGAAACAGTTCCGGGTCATTTTGAGCACTTGCCAAATATTGAAAAATTAAAAAGAAAAGTATTAATTGTAATTTCATTGGTTTGTATAAAATAAAAGTAGAAATTTAATTTAAGATGATATTTAGACATTTCTTGCTACATTGCTAGCAACCGTTTTGTACATTCATTATTTATTTAAAGTCTATATTCATATTTTTAAAACTGATAATCAACGTATCAAACTTTAAAAAAACATCTTGTCCTAAATTCCCGTCAAAGTATTTATTAAAATCGTACTCTTCCAACGTAACAGGAATTTTATCTAAACTTGTTTTATGTTGTCCAATTTGAATTGGGAAGTTTGAAAGCATATATTCTTTAACTTCTACCTTGCCGCCAGCACCACCCCTTTGATTTGTTTGCATAATTCCTTTTTTTTCAACATCCAATTTATGATCCTTATAGTACTTAAAGGATAATTCTGTATTCTTGGCACCAGTGTCAAATGTGAATAATAAAGTGTCACTTTTAGAGAAAAGCCTAACTACTGGATTTAACCCTTCAAAAAACATATTTTTTTCAGTTTTTTTTAAAGCAGCTCCCGGAATAAATATCTTACCGTCTTTATGTAAGTGAACTTCGTCCAATTGGTTAATTACCGGAAAACCAATTATTCCTTTTATGGCATAATTTATTTGAGGAAATGTTAATTGGCTATCAGGCATAACAATAAACAACACATTTTCAAAAAGTATATCTCCTACATACAGACTGTCAGCTAATGCCAATTTAGACTGAACATCTTTCTGAGTTGATGAACCAATATCTACAATTTGTTCAAACAATTTAAGCTTCATTTTCTTTGCCTGGCTTTCAGATATTGTACTCAAATTTGCTCCAGTGTCAAAAATAAAATCTTCGTTGACAGTATCTACCTTTACCGGTATCATAAGGTGATTGAATTTGTTTCTATACGATTTTAAAGTTACATCTTTGGCTTTGTGCATTTTCTGCTGATTTACATCCGAAAATGTCCCAAACAAATTTTTTGTGTTTTTATAATTTTCTAAATCAGCACTGTCCAAAACCTTTTTATAAGTAGTCAAAATATCGTTGTAAATTTTCGTTGCCTTTTTGTATTCATATAAAAACAGGTAATTGGATGCCTGAACATCAAGTAACTTAACGGTTAAGCTGTCGTTTAAAGCTTGTTTGTGTTTGTTTAAAAGAATTTCAATTTCATGATTGGATTTTTCCCATTGTCCAAATGCTTTATTTATGAATACATTATAGTACAAAATCCGGTCATCACTCAACTCATTCAAATTTTTGAATAGTTCATCTTGTAATTGAAAATAATTTTTCTGTTCAAGCAAGAAATTTAATTTGTCTTCAACAATCTTGTTAGTTGTTTTTTTTGTACAACTAACAAATGTTGCAATAAGGGTTAAAATAACGAGAATTTGATTTTTTTTCATAATATCTTTAATTGTGAATTTCGTTATAAAATGCTACTACGTTTTAATGTAATGTGTTTGCTTTTTCCTTAATTTAAGAACAGACAGCCCAAAGAAAATTCTTTACATTTTTAGCGGCTGTTTTCAGTGATAATCTCCACTATTATTTTTTCAATGGAGGTTTCCAGTCCTGATAAATAAATCGCAATGCGTCATAATAAGCAACTATTGGTTCACTCATGTGGCTTTCCTTCCGGGTAGCATTTGTACTTATATAAAAGTCCTTTTAGTGTTCTATTTACAATCAAACCATCAAATTTCAACACATCAGTATGAAATGAATTCTGTTCATTAATACCTTCGTTTCCTGTACTGTAAAAAAGCATTTTATTGAGATAAACTGATTTTGTCAATTTGTTTTCTGCGAGTTTTAATATATATTTATTATCCCACCAAAGCGAAGGACTTATGGCTATATAGGCATTAAACATATCAGGGTGAGTAAACATACAATTTATAGTTGTAATGCCACCAAAAGAATGCCCGGCAAATATTTTGTATGATCCAGCTTTATAATTTGTTTCAATGTAGGGTATTAACTCTGATTGCATAAATTGAAAAAAATGTTCATTACCACCACTTGTTTTATAGGTAGAGTCAATTTTTCCAAAATAATCAATTGCACTTTTGGTAGGTGTAAGGTCTTTTCTACGGTCTTTACTAATAATACCAACTACTATAATTGGAGGGATTATCTCATAATAGCTTAAGTAGTCAATGTATGCGGAAAGTATATGAAAATTATTTTCCCCATCTAATAAATACAACACGGGAAAAGTCTTGTTAGGGCTTGCGGATTCCTGTTTTGGAACATGAATGTAAATTTGACGTTCCTCATTTAGTACTTTGGATGGTATTGTGATTACTTCATTAGATATGTGATTAAACAATTCGACATTTTGTCCTTTTGATTGCAATGATAAAAACAAAAAAAGCATAAGGGTATACTTTTTACAATTAAGAGTAGTTGTCATGGTTAAATATTGATAATTTTAAATTTGGTAATATATCAAAGATTTACTTTTTGTAGTCACCCGGATAATTGACGCAAACATCAGGTATTCAGATGGTTTAGACCTAAATTAACTCCATTTTTCGGATTTACCAAATTATTCCAAATACAAAACCATCTTTTGATTAAGCAAATTGCCTAAATTCATTATAGTAGCTGTAAACTATTTGGTTTTAATATATTTTTTTATCAGAATACAAACTTCCTTAAGATTTTTTCATTCAAATTCATACTATTCGATAATACTTCGCAAATCCAAAGTGGTTTTATTTTGGTTTAACCTTTTTTTAAGAAAGTTGTTTTTTATTTAAGTTCTCCTTTAATTGCTGAAATATTTTGTCTGTGATTTATTATGTCAATTGGTTGGCATGATCGTTTGTATAACTTCCAAAATTTGTCTTCCCAAAACTCGGCTTTTTCTTGTTTGTTTTGTTTATTTTTTGGTTTATTCACAAATTCCCAATTTCCATCTTCATTTAAAAATTTTTCGTGACTTTCAAAATATGATTCTATTAATTGGCCTTTGTCTGCCATAATCCATCTACAAGTACAAATCCAAGGGTCAATAAAAAAATAATATACTTTTGTATTTAATTCTTTTGAAAGAATTAATGTCATTTTTTTAGTTTCTTCAAAATCCCAAACATTCCATCGTAGATAATTCCATTCATTAATTTTATCAAATAATAAAAATTGTTTGTCAAAATTTTTCGTTTTTTCATCAAATAGAAAATTCCAATTAAATTTATTATCAACTAATACATTTTCGGTATAAGAAGCATTCAAAACTTTTAGAATTTCATTATTATTTGAATCTTTTATACAAAAGTGATGATTTATCAAAGTGTTAATTAGTGGATTTTCCTTTTCCACCTTGATTAGTTTTAAATTCTTTTTTTTGCTTTTGAAAAAGTCGAAAATTTTCATGGCTTTTTGGTTTTCTGCGTAAGTTCGGTATAAACTCATTCTTCGGATTTGCTAAATCAGCCCAACTACAAAAACATTTTTCCTTTAAGCCAATTGCAAATCCGTTGTAGCCGTTCGTTGTTTTTATGCTCTTTCTTTGAATTTTCTTTGTAACAATTTATATAACTCTTCGAAATTTGTGTCTAAAGTATTTGCGGAAATACTAATTGGTGAACCATAAGTTTTATAATTTATTTCCATTGCTTTTCTTTTCACAATTCCATTTTGACGATTTATATATTCTTCAGGATTTTTTACAATAAACATTAAGAATTTTTGGTTCATTACATTCGCTGTAGAAATTTCGATTATATCTTTCCACAAAACTATTCCTGCGGAAACTCCACTAGAATTATCAATTATTCCTTCAGAGTTAATTATTAAACCTGGTTTATTATCAGGCATTTTTTTTAAAAGTATAAACGTAGTATACCCAAAAAAAACAATTGCAGATATTCCGCTTATAAAAATTATCATTGGATTTCCAAAGATTTGATGATTACTTTTAGGTGGATTTACTACTAACCAAGTTCCGATTATAACAAATATTATTCAGCCTAATAACATTAAATATAATTTTTGCTTACTCAATGGTATTTCAATTTGATTTTCTTCTGACATTATTTTAGTTTCGTTTTGGTTTTAATTTTAGTTCTTTTTCTCTTTTCTGCCGTACAATGACGGTTAACGTTCTGGGATTACAGCAGGTTTGGTACTAAATTAAGCTCTATTCTCGGATTTGCCAAATCATTACAGATACAAAATCAACTTTCCATAAGCCTATTGTTCAAATCCGTTGTAGCAGTTAGTGGTAGCCTTTTTATTCATCATCATCATTTTCAATGATATTTCTTGTCCATTTTCCACCTATAAATTCTCTTTCAGCTTGCTCTCCATACTCAAGGTCAAAAACTTCATTTAAAGTTTTATCTTTGATTGTCATTTGCTCTAATGCAATAAGTTTAGCATCTTCGAGCATTTGGTCGCCTGTTAAAAACTGCCAATCTCCATCATTGTCGTGTACAACTCTTAATATAGGTTTTCCAAGTTCAAGCCATTGTCTTGTTGTAAAAACAGCAACGTTTTTAGCCTCATTGAATTTAAAATCAGCGTTTCTGTCAAGTAAAGGTTGCTTGTAAATAAACTCTTCTTCAAAATCTGTTTCCCAAGGAAATTTGTCATTTCGGTCTGTCCAAATAAGTTGAATTGCAGGAAAATCATTTGTATTGTAGAAATCTATTGCAGTTCCAAAATAGTCAGCTAAATTTCTGTTGTCAATTTGGACAAATTCGGCTTTACTATTTTCAAATATATCATTGTATGTTTTATTTGTCTCAATTTTTTGTCCACTCTTTACTAAGTCAACGACATCATTGATTATTGAATGTAAAGTTTGGGTGCTAAGTCCAAAACAAATTATTTCGGGATGATTGTATTTAGTCCAAAGTCCAATACTATAAGCGAAAGAAGGCAAATAGTCACTCGCTTCAATAAGTATAACAGAGAGTCCATATTTTTCTATATCAGATTTTGTCCGATTATCATCTCTACAATTATGTTCGTTTTCTTTTGTCATTCTTTCGTTTAAGTTTTCTTCTACTAAGGTTACCACTACGTTCTGTGACTACAGCGGATTTGGGACTAAATTAAGCCCATTCTTCGGATTTGCCAATATTCCAAATACAACACCAACTTTCCATTAAGCCTATTGCTCAGTTGTAGCATCTATGTAATGGTTATTTTTACCGCAAATTTTAAAATCTTCAGTTTTATTTAGTAATTGATATAACCTATTATAGTTCGAGATTCAATTTTCTATATTGTTACCCTAAGTTTAGGTCCTTTTTCTTCGAATCCATTCTTTTTGTAAAATTCAATTGTTCTAGGCCATTCATCCTTGTTAGGAGCACCGACCTCTACTTTGTTCCAATTCTTCGTTCTTGCAAATTCTAAAGCATTTTTAATTAGAAGTTTTCCGATTCCATTACTTCTAATGTTTCTGTCAACATACAATTCTGTTATGACTCCAAAGTCTCCACCATTGTAAATAGCAGTTCCTTGTGCTATTGTTATTATTCCGACAGTTTCATTTGTTATGTTATCTCTTGCAATGAATCCTGCAAAATTGTCTCTTGCCAATAATTCTTTACAAGTATCTTCAATTTTAGATGCATCAATCATAAAGTTACTTCCACTTCGTTGATTGAAATCCTTTAATAATTCGCAAATTAATTTTGAAATTAATCCTGAGTCCTTAATTGTCGCTTTATTTATTGAGTATGTGTTCATTTAAAATCTCGCCAAACGGCTTTTAGGTTGTATTTTAGTTTAAGGTACAATCGTAATTTTCAAGTTTTAACGCTTCTGCTTTTAATTTTTTTGCTTAAAAAACGTCTCTTCTGATGTTTTTCATGTGCCTGTTTTTGGCGATAACTATCACATAACGCTCTGTTATCAGCGGGTTTGGGACTAAATTAAGCCTATATTTAGATTTCCACCCGAGTCATAGCGAACAGGCAAATCAAATCATCCCAAATACAAAACCATTTTCCCATTAAGCCAATTGTCCAAATCCGTTGTAGCTGTTATAATCAGTTTATTTTATCTTTTTATAAATTTCATTTTTGTTAAATCGTAAATGCAAGTCGTTTCTATCGAAAAATTCAGTCTCTCGAACAATCTGAAGTCGCCGGTTACTAATTTTTACTATGTCAAAGTTATCATAGCCAATTCTAATAGTATCACCCTCGTAAATTTCAATATCAGGTACTAATGTTATAGTCTTAAGTCCGCGTTTAGGATTATTCAATAAAAAATATTTTCCTTTAAAGTCTAAATGAATGCAACCACAATTTGTTTTGAAAGTGTAAGCAGAGTCTTTGAGAAAAGTTAAATAGTCACATGCTTCCACTTTTTGGTAATCATTTCCTCTGGGGTAAGTAGCACTGTCCAAAACCCAAGTCCCTATTAAATATTCTAACTCATTAGGTCTTTGAACAGAATTGTCACATGATGCTATTGACAAAACAAGAATTATTAAGCAAATCTTCGTTATTATAGGATTAATATGTTTAACTCTTGTCATCGTCACTTAAATTAAGTATAAAGTTCTGGGATTAAAGTGGGTTTGGGATTAAATTAAGACCTATTCTCGGATTTGCCTAATCTTCCAAATACAAAACCAATTTCAAATTAAGCCTAATACCCAAATTGCTTGTAGCGTGTGTTGTGCGTAGTACTTATTTTTCTTTTTTAATTTCTCTTAAAGTTAAAATATCTATATTCTTTCCATTTTCTTCTATTGAAATAACTCTACAATGTTTATTTGCTGGATTTTTCACAAATGAAACTTCTTCAAGTTCCATTTCAGTTATTATTCTTGTACAAAGTTCACCATTGTAAAGTTTTCCTTTAATATGATTGCATTTACCTGACTTTTCATTGCAGATAGAACAATGGCTTTGTTTAATAATTCCTCCAACACTTTGAAAATAAAGATTAGGAAAAAGTAGTTTTTCGTATTGCTCTAATTTAGTTAAATATTTTTCGTTTGATTCATCAGGAAAAGTTGAGTTACATATTACAGTTCCATATATTACTTGAGCTCTTACTAAACTATTCCAAGCTTCGTCCATTTTATCTTCTTTTATGTTTACAAGCATTTGTAATTCATAAGCAATTGCTAATAAAGAGTTTTCAATACAATAGACAAGATTTGCTTCGTTTTCAAAATTTTTACTAACATATTCTTTTTTTAAACTATTGAGTTCTTTTATATAATTCTGGATAGTTTGGATTTCTTCTTTTTGAATTTCAATTCCGATCGTGATGAATGCTTTATTTTGGGCAATAGAAGCCATTTCATTAAACTCAGAAATTAATAAATTTGGGTTCTCAAAAAAAATCATCATTTTAGAGCTTTTATTATTTTATCAAAATTTTTTAATCCTTCTGCATCACCTTTGTAGTTTATTTTAGAAATTTTACCCTTTTTCTTTTCAACGTAAAATTCAATTTTAGCCGTTTTATTTCCGATAGTACCTTTAAGATTGTCATAAATAAAACTTGAAATAACATTTAATGCTAATGAAACTATATTTGGATTTTCCGAAATAGTTGAATAAGCTATAAAAATTGCAGGAAGATAAATGTCTGCATTTTTTCTGCTTCTTAATAACTCTGGTTCAACTCCTAATGAATTAATATGTATATTATTAAGTTTAAAATATTTATGAAGTTCAATTATAGATTCAGTAAAAATTAAATCCTCTTTAGTATTTGCAGATTCAATATTTTCAGGAATAAATGTTAATTCATTTAATTCTTGAATAGATAATCTGAGCAAATGATCATTAATTTCTATTTCTTCAATTTTATATTCCATTTTATAAATATTTGATTATATGGGGATGTTGATTTTTAGCACTTTACGCAGTATTACGCACAACTTGTATATATGTCTGACAATATAAGACTTATCCACCTTAAATCAGGTCGCTATGTCTGACAAATGTCAGATTTTATTGTTGGTCAAATATATGATAATTTCCTGTTAATCATCAAAAAGACTCTAGACTTATCGAATACTTTCTTAAGTAGGTAATTGTAATTTTAACATTGTTATGAAACCTAAAAACCCTAGCCCTGATGGAAACGGCATCCTTTTGTGCCGGGGTTCGGCACAAAAGATATAGTGTACAGCAGGAAACAGCTCCTAAATCTAAAACTCAAAATTTATAAAACAAAAAAAGCTGCTCCGGGGCAAAGTAGAGCAGCTTTTTACAACGAAATAATAGGTATTACTTAATTGTCTGTATTCCTGTATGTGTTGGGGTTGCCTGTTTAATGGTTCCATCCGGATTGAATTCTAATTTATCAATGCAGACTTCGCGGTGGAAACCTCCGGCCTCTCCCATTTTTATTCCGGTTGGGTACGAAAATCGGTGGTACGTGATATACCATTCGTCTTTGTTTGGAATTTGTAAAACCGAATTATGACCTGTTGCATAGATTCCCTGATCCGGGATTCCCTGAATTACGATGTTGTTTTCCGGAATTTCAATTGGTCCCAGAGGTGATTTTGAAGTTCCGTATCGTACTTTGTAATTTGGACTTCTGGTATCGTCTTCGCTCCACATAAAATAGTAAGTTCCTTTTCTGTAAATCACGTAGGTTCCTTCACGGAACGTTTTGTCTACTTTAATCAATTTTATATCGCCTTTGAATGAAATCATATCGTCATTCAATTCGGCTACAGCCATGTATCCGTTACCCCAGTACAAATAACTTTTGCCGGTTTTAGGATCTGTAAAAACATCCGGATCGATTTCCTGGCCGCCTTTTGCTCCTTCAGGTTTGGTTGCTACCAAGGCTTTTCCGCTGTCTTTGAACGGTCCTGCCGGATTGTCTGAAACGGCAACACCAATTTTTTGCGCTGCGGTGAAATAATAGAAATATTTGTATTTTCCTTTTACCTTTTTCTCTACGATACAAGGTGCCCAGGCATTTCTGTTGGCCCAGCTTACATCTTTTGGAAGATCTAAAATAACGCCTTCGTCTTTCCAGTCTATCAAATTTTCTGATGAAAAAGTTTTGAAATATTTGCCTGACCAGCCATCAAAACCATCGCTGGTTGGGTAGATGTAATATTTTTTGGTTTTGTTTGAATATAAAATATCAGGATCGGCATAATATCCTTGTAAAACCGGGTTGTTATTTATTTTTGGAAATTTTGCAGGAGTTCCCCATTTTGCAAAAAGCCTTTTCAATTCAGAACGGGTGATTGGCAAAATAGTTCCGTGACGTGGTTTGAAATCCATTGAAATTTCATCGTCAATTGCTTTGAAATTTTCTAAATCGGTGCTTTTTGTAAACTGATATTTTCCTTTTTTGTAAACGTCATACATCAGAATATAATCGTCCGAATTGTTTAGTTTAAAAACACTGGAACCTTCAACGGACTCTTTGGTCTGCTGGAGGTAATTGTCGTTTTCTGTCCATTTTCCTGAAGTCAGATCGGTTGTGGTAGCCACTTTGATTCCCGGATTTTCGGTTTCAGTTTTGTAAAAAAGATGATACACACCGTTCTTTTCGATAATATCTCCGTCAATACAGGCTTTTTCAGATTTTGGAATGAATAATAATTTTGGCTCGCTTTCAAGCGCTGTGAAATCTTTATTTGCGTAAGCGTAGTAGATTTTATCTGCATTATTTCCGTGCTGCATGCTGAAGTAAATCAAATATTTACCGGCTTTGGCATCGTAAATCGTCTGAGGTGCCCAAACACGTTTCAGGTTTTCATTGCCCGGAAATGCTTTCTGAATATTCACGATACTGGTTTTCCAGTTTACAAGATCAGTACTTTTTAGCAAAACCATGGCACGGTTGCTGTCCCATCCTTTTGAAGAAGTCATATCAGTCAGCACCATATAAAATGTTTTGCCGTCGTCGCCACGCAAAATATGGGGATCACGCACCCCTCCTGTAGAGCTGATTACCTTACTGTCTATAACCGGTTTATCGCTGTTAAGGGTATGGTAATGATACCCATCGGCACTTACGGCATAACGAACTGCTTCTTCTTCGATGCTATTTCCTGTAAAATATACAAATAAATAAGCGGTTAAATCCTTGCCGGCAATAACAGGAGGTGTTCCTGCCGGAATATTCTGGGCCTGTAAAAGATTAAAAATCGCTAAAAATAATACAAGGCTAAATTGTGTTCTTTTCATTATTCTGTTGAGTTTAAATAAAAAATCGAGTATATCAAAATTTAAAAAGTTTCATTTAAAAGTACTTTCTCATTTACTTTTATACGTATTACGGCAAATGAGTAAGGAGGCAGTTCTTTTGAAAATACTTCTTTTGCAGTTATCTGTTGAGTTACAGGTCTGGCAGTCGTTTTTTCAGGATTTCCTGATAATAAGGTATAACTTGCATTCTCTGCTGTTCCCAGATTAGCTACTGTAATCGAAGGTGCTACGGAAACCGGAAGTACATTGACCAGTTTTATAATCAAATCGCCTGTTGTCTTGTCCTGAACTGCGGAAACGCCAATACGTTTGTTAACTTCGTCATTCGCATCAGATAATTTTACGGTATTCTGAAGGTAAAAATCACCTGGGTTCTGTCCGTAAAGCTGTTGTACAAAATAGTTTACTGTAGGTTTTACTTCATAACCGTTAAAATAAATTAAATCGGGATTCCACTGGGTATGTTTTTCGCGGGCCAGTAAAGGTGCATATGAAGCCATTGTTACCACATCTCCGTTTCGTTCGATTCCGGTAAGGTATAAAGCTTCTGAAAGGGCATTATAAAATTTATTACCTCGTGAAGCATATTCGCCCAGATATACTTTGGATTTTGAGCGGTCATAGCTGTCATAAAAGTTCTGATTATTGATGAACCAGCCCGGGCTTTGATAATAATGTTCATCAACCATTGGCAGTTTCAAATCGTTTGCAATTGCCCAGCCTTCATTGTAATCTGATCCTTCAAAAAAGGGTCCAACTGTACCAATAATAATAATTTCAGGGTGTTTTTGCTGAACTGCTTTTACAATCATTCGGTAACGTTCTTCGAAAACATCACTGATCAGATCTTCATTACCAATACCTACATATTTTAAATTAAATGGTTTCGGATGACCGGCTTCTGCACGTTTTTTACCCCAGATAGTATTCACGCTTCCATTGGCATATTCGATTAGATCCAGAACATCCTGAACATATTCGTCCATATCTTCCATCGGGATTCCGAATTGCTGTCCGGCTCCTCCATCAGATGAATTCTGACAAGGAACGCCTGCAGCCAAAACTGGAACGGCCTGGGCTCCTAGATCCTCACAAAACTGAAAATATTCAAAATACCCTAATCCCATTGACTGGTGGTAGTTCCATATGTTTCGGGCAGGAATACGACTTTCTAAAGGACCAATCGTATTCTTCCATTTGTAAATATTATGAATTCCGTCTCCATGCGCTACACAGCCTCCCGGAAAACGTACAAACTTTGGATTCATTCCTGCAATAGCTTCTGCTAAGTCTTCACGAAGACCATTTTTACGATTTCTGAATGTTTTTTGAGGGAAAAGCGACACCATATCAACAGCAGTTTCTCCGGCTGTACTAATTTCTAAATGTGCATCGGTTACTGTTTTTGATGATTTTAGAACACCTGTTAATTTTTTCCATGAAGCCGTTGGGCTTACAGTTGTTTCTGCCAGAGTTTCTCCTGCAGAACTTTTTAATTTAACGGTAAGTTTTACCCCTTTTGCAAAAACACTAAAATCATATTTTTCATTGGCTTTCAAAACAATTCCATCAAAACCGGTATTACTGACACTACTTTTTATAAGAACTGCATAATTTGGATTATTGGCATGAATTGGATTTTCCTTAGAAATTTTAAAATCTCCATCCCACGCCATAGTGGCATTCCACTTTTCGTCTCTTCCTTTTTTATCGCTAACGGCATATTCAAAATCACGGTTTTGAATCATTTCTCCATACAAACCGCCATCGGCTGCGTAATTGATGTCCTCGAAGAAAACACCCGTAAGCATGTTGCTGATTTTTTTAACATCCCTGCCATTTATATTGATTTGAGCAGTTACAGGTTTTAAACCCGCCAACATTAGGCTGTCACTTTTGGGCGAAGTATTATCCTTCTTATCTCTGAATTTTACAGATTCCATTGTTCTGATGAGCATTTCGACAACACTCCAGTCAACTATTGTGATAGTCCCTTTTTGAATGTCGCCTTGTACCGTAATTTCAGTTAATTTAGGGGCATTGTCTGTATCTTCTTTCGTTTCAGTATAATTTACAAAATCTTTGGTCGTATTGTAATACTTAGTATTATCTGAAACCCAATGAATGCCATACTGACCGTCTTTTTTACCTACAGTTATATTTTGAATAACCGGTTTCTCGTCCAGTTTTTTAGTTATATTCTTCATTGCCTGAATATAACGCTGACTCTTCCAGTTAATCAGGTCTTTGCTTGAAGCTTGTGCTAAAACATCGTCTTTCACACTCCAAAAACAATGAAAAATTCCGTTATCATCCTTTATTAAAAAAGCTTCAGACATACTTTTTCCTGTTGGTCCCCAGCTTCCGTAATCTGATTTTAAAAAGCTGTGTTCAGGACCAATCCCAAACCAGTTTTTCTGATCGGTGCTCCATGAAAAATGAAGTCCGTTTTTACCGTTATTTTTTAAATTCGAATAGGCAAAAAGATATACTTTATCCGGTTTGTCTGCTTTGGATTTGAAACTAAAACCAGAGAATAAAAAGACAATTACAAAAAGTACTGCAAGACCCAAAAAATGCTGCTGTAAAAACTTCTTCATTATTTTTTGCTTTTTAGTTTGTAAAGAACAGAGCTGTGAGGTTTTAAGGTTACGGAAACTTCTTTGGAAGAAACATTCAGTTTTTCACCTGTCCACATGTTTATTCCTCCGGCAAAACCCGCTATTCCAAGATCTGAAAGACTTACTGAAACGTTTTGAGAATCTGTATCTGAAATATTAAACAATGCCAGATATACGCTTCCGTCCTTTGGATTTTTTGAAGTCACGGCAATTTTTCCGTCGTTGTGAAAAAGCTGTTTTACATTTGTGCTTTCGTTGTGCATTTTTACCACTTCTTTATTCGTTAATAATGATAAAGTAAAGGCATCATTACTTGGTAAATCACCACCAAAAAACAAAGGCGATTTAAAAATATTAAAGAATGTAATCAGTGTATATTGTTCGTCTTTTGTCAAACGCGTCATTCTGTCTTCTCCACGTTCTCCCCTAACTGAAATACGTCCTAACGGAATCATATCACAATCAGGCCATGTTCCCGGAGCAATATGCGGATACCATTTTTGAGCAACATCCATCAGGTGTGTAATGTGTGGCCATGTATCCCAAACATCATCGACCATACGCCACATATTGGCATGTCTTGTTACGTGTGCAGCTGCTGAAATTGGTGTTTCTCCAGGTGATGTACTCAATACGATTTTACGTCCGCATTTATCGATTGCATTTCTGATCAAATTGATTTCACCTTCGTGATACGGTCTTGACAGGTCGTCAATTTTAATAAAATCTACTCCCCATTGTGCATATAATTCAAAAATAGAATCATAATACTCCTGTGCTCCCGGTTTGTCTGCTAAAACAGTATAATTATCTTTTAACCATTCGCACTGTAAGGCTGTGGTGTAAATCTGGTCGGCTGTAACTCCATTTGCTCCTTTAATTGGCATTTTTTCTTCAACCGCTTTTTTAGGAATCCCACGCATAATGTGAATTCCGAATTTCAATCCTTTTTTGTGGATGTAATCTGCCAACGGTTTGAATCCCTGACCATCTTTAGCGGAAGGAAAACGGTTTACAGCAGGCAAATATCTTCCATATGGATCGATTACATAACGTGGATCTTTTTGGTTGTACCCTCCTGCTTTGTCATTTTCTACAAACCATCTGATATCAACCACTACGTACTCCCAACCATATTTTTTCAGCTCTTTTGCCATATAATCGGCATTGGCTTTTACTTCGTGTTCTTCTACCGTTGGACCATAACAATCCCAGCTGTTCCAGCCCATTGGAGGCGTTTGTGCCCATTGCTTAAATTCATCTTTTTTAAAAACTGCTTTTTGAGCATTTGAAAAAAATGATGTTAAAAAAATTCCTAAACTAAATATTATTATGCTTTTTATTTTCATATCAGTAAAAAAAATAAGTGTTGATAGTACACTTCAAATATAATAAACTTTTCTTCATTATAACAAAAAACCTGCCTGCGAATACCGAAATGCAGACAGGTTTAACTCAAATTAAAATAAACTAACTAAATTATCTTACATTCACAGTAATTTCAACCGGTTTCAACCATTGGCTTGTAAAAGTAACTTTGATAGGCTGTGCTTCTCCGGTTGCTTCAATATATGCAGCAATATGACCGTGATATACCCTCTGAACGTTATCTGTATAATCTGTCATGTCGCTGTTGTTTCCTGCCTCAAGTCCTAATAAAACTCCCGGACCACTAATGGTACAAGCTACTTCATTGTCTGAAAGCATAACCGGAAGACCGTTTTGATCTTTAACCTGAACCATTATTTTAGCAACACCTCTGTCTTTACTGATTGTGATATTTTTATCTGCAATAGTCAATTCAACAGGCTGCTGTGTTGTTGTAATTGCGTAATGGCTTTCTTCTTTATCGTCTTTATCCAATCCAACAGCTTCTAATTTTCCCGAAGCAAAAGGAATATCCCAGTAAATGATTCCAGTTTTTTCGTCGTACAATTTGGTTTCGCCTACTACTTTTCCGTTTAATTCCAAACGAGCTTTTGCAGCATTCGTATAACAAACGACACGGATTTTTTGTCCCGCTTCATAGTTCCAGATTGCCCAGGCGTCTTTAGAAATATCTTTTTCATTTTTGAGCGGATAAGTCCCTAAATATGCCATTGGTTTATCTGACCATAATGACTGACGGAAATAGCCTCTTGGTTTGATTACTCCGGCAAAATCAACCAGTCCTGAATAGAATCCTCTTGAAGGCCATCTTCCTGATTCACCTAAATAATCAATTCCTGTCCATAAAAACTGCCCAAAAATATGTTTGTTGTTTTTTACAGCTAACCAAGGCTCCATATCATGCACATTTTCACTTCCGAAAATGACTCTGTTTGGATATTTTTCGTGATCCGACTGGTATTTGCTTTCTGTATAATTGTATCCGGTAATATCCAAAGCTCCCGGATATTCAGTTTCATTAGACATCGCAACTCCGGCTAATCCTGCCGTTGTCGGACGTGATTTATCGTATTTTTTAACGGCTGCAACCAAACGTTTTGCAATTGCTCCTAAACGCATGGCATCTGGAGCATCTTTTTTATAACCTCCGTAATTTGCCTGTCCGAAACCTTCTTTCCCTTTATCCAAAACAGGGTGAGAATACGGATCGTTAGGATAATCTACTTCGTTACCGATACTCCATCCAAATACTGATAAATGGTTTCTGTCGCGGCGTACAAAATCTTCCAGATCTTTTTCTGCCCAGTCGGCAAAAATATCAAACGTTCCTTCGAATCCAGGAGTTCCGTAATTCCAGCCTTCCAGCCATTTACGCTTAGGGAATTCCCACTCGTCATACGCTTCGTTTAATACCAATAATCCTAATTCGTCGCAAAGTTCATAAAATTCAGGAGCCTGCGGATTATGGCTCGTACGGATTGCGTTTACACCAATTTCCTTCAGCGTTTGCAATCTGGTTTTCCAAACTTCACGAGGAACTGCTGAACCCAAAACTCCGGCATCATGATGTAAACAAACCCCTTTCATTTTCATCCATTTGTCATTTAATGCAAAACCATTATTTGAATCGAAAGTGAATTTTCTGAAACCTGTTTTGGTAACCGTTTCATCGATTTGCTTTCCGTCTTTTAAAACCGTTGTTTTTAACTGATACAAATTCGGATTCTCCAAATCCCATAATTGTGGATTTTTGATATTTAATTTAGTCGAAATCTTTCCGTTCTGATTGGCTGCCACATCAACTTTAGAAGAAGATTTAGCAACTGATTTTCCATCTTTCGAAATCAATTCATTCACAACCGTAAGACTTGATTTTGCTTTAGAACCGTTTTCTACCTCAACCTCAACATTCAAAGTTCCGTTACCTTTATTCACTTCCGGATAAGCGTAAACTCCCCATTGTGCAATATGAACCGGATTAGCATACACTACCCATACATTTCTGTAAATCCCGGAACCGGTGTACCATCTTGAATCGGCACTTTGACTGTGATCTACACGAACTGAAATAGTATTTTCGCCACCATATTTTACGAATGGTGTTGCATCATATGCAAATGAAATATAACCGTTTGGACGTTTGCCTAAAGAATGTCCGTTAATGAAAACTTCGCTTCGGTTGTAAACGCCTTCAAAATATAAATATACTTTTTCGCCATTTTTACTCTGCGGAATATTGATTGATTTTCTGTACCAGGCAATTCCTCCCGGCAAAAATCCGGTACAACTTGCCAATGTTGGACTCAATTGCCCTTTTACACTCCAGTCATGAGGTACATTTACCTGTTGCCATTTGCTGTCGTTAAAAGCTGCATTTTGAGCATCCGGTGTATCCTGAAGATTGAATTTCCAGTTGTCATTAATTTTTTTAGAATCTCCAAACGAAATCTGGCTGGTCGCTGACAGACACGAGAAGAGCAATACGGGTAATAAGATCTTTTTTGTAAACATTTTTTAAAAGGTTCTAAGATGCTAAGAATCTAATTTTCTAAGCTTTCCTTAATTTGTTAATTAATATTTTGCTTCGGTTTCTCAGGTTCAGGTTTCAAGCTCGTTATCAAACCTGAAACCTGAAATATTTTAATATTGTAATTCTCCAACAAACGTTACTACTGATTTTGCCGGAATTTCCAGATTATCCATTTTCTGAACTGTTCCTTTTTTTAAATTGAAAGTATCAGAAGTTGTGTAAGGTGTAAATTCATTGCTTTTTACTGTTCCCTTTGATAAATCAAACTTGTATTGCTGAGCTGACTTTCCACAGTTCACTGCTACTACAATCAGTTTTTTGTTTTGAACATCCTTGTAAGCTGTGAGCATCACATCATTTGCAGCATCAAGTTCATTTTGATCCGGAACATCAACTCTCAGCATTCCCGGACGTACAAACAAAGAGTAATTCCCTAAAGCCCAAAGCAATTTTGAATCGTGAAACTCTCCATCATTTCGAACATAATCCGGTGCTGTTGAACCTGTGCTTTTTCCATCATCGAGATAAACAAGACCGTCTTTGTAATCAGCACGGGTAATGGATGTCCACCACTGCCATGAAGCAGCATTTGCAAGTGCAATATCATTATGAATTAACCTCGCTACGAACAAAGCTGTCTGAATTCCTAAATCTCTTCCTCCGCCTGAACCTCCCGGAATTTCAGCTTCACCCGGGTTCTCCAAAATGCAGTACTCAGACTGCCAATACTTTAAACCCGGTTTCTGTTTTACTTCTGCTGCAATTAATTTTCGGCTTAAAACCTGTTTTTCAACCGGCCAGGTTGTAAAATAACTGTGGCCTAAAATAACATTTTTAACATTCGAAAATTTAGAAATATTCGTTTTTGTTTTTCCAAAGAAATAATCAATCTGATTATCGCGATTTTCTGCATTTACATTTCCATACAAATAATCGATTTGTGCTGCTTCGGCAACTACAATTTCTGTACTCATTTTTTTGGCTTTCAGCTTCTCAGAAAGTGCTTTCGTTACCTCGTATATCTCCTGATTTGTAGCCGGAGTACCTTCCTGACTGTTGGTGTCACCGCTTTTTGGCATCCACTCCCACTGCGGTTCATTTAATGGGCTGACATAATCGAATTTTATACCTTCATTTTTCTCCAGTCCCTGAATACTTTGAACTAAAAAATCGGCAAATTTTGGAATTGCACCATCTTTTAGATTCAGTTTATTCTTTTGTGAAGAAAAAGATAATCCGTTGTGCGTCATGTGAACCGGCGGACTGTTGGTGAATATCAGGAATTTTTCGACTCCCCTTTTTTTAGCTGCCTGCAAAAACCATCTCTGCCCTTCCTGTTTTGAAAAATCGTAGGTTCCATCTGCATTGAGGAAACATTCGCTTCTTCTCCATTCGTCAGAAACTTTGCTGTTTTCGCCTTGTTCTGCACTTCCTGCTCCGAGATTAAAACGCCAGATCGAAAGTCCGATTCCTTTTGGGTTTCCTTCTGCATCAATTTCTTTGCTGAACAACAAATCTGCAATTGCATTTTTTTTCTGCTCCGGCCAATTTTTACCCACGAATTGTGTTCTCCAGGCATCCGAACCTCCAAAACCATCCATGGTCTGTACCACATTATCTGTCCTTATAGTGATGGTTCGCTGTCCATAAGACAGCGAACTCATTACTACTAAAAGCGAGATATATACTCTTCTCATTTTTTAAATTCTTTCTATTTTTATCAATACTGTTTTTGTCATTCCGACGCAGGAGGAATCTCAGCAAGCAACTCCTCAATCAAAAGCAAAAATCTTTGTCGATCTTGCACCGGAGATCCTTCGTTCCTAAGGACGACAAACATTACGGATAAAACCTGTTTTATTTATACGTTCCTACATACGTTACAACTGATCTTGCAGGAATTTCTAAATTCGTAGCTTCAACAGCTGTTCCTTTTTTAAGACTCAAGGTTTCAGAAGTTGTGTAAGGTGTTAATTTATTATCTGTTAACACACCTCCTGAAAGGTTAAATTTGTATGTTTTTGCTGCTTTACTGATGTTCACTGCAACAATTACCAGTTTTTTGGATGCAACATCTTTATAAGCTGTAACCATCACATCGTTTACAGCTTTTGCGCTATCTACACTTGGAACCTGAACTCTTACCATTCCCGGTTTTACGAAGAAAGAAAAGTTTCCTAAAGCCCAAAGTGTTTTGGAATCCCGGATAAATCCATCATTTTTACAATAATTTGCATCACCGGCTCCATTGCTTGAACCATTATCAACGTGAATTAATCCGTCTTTGTAATCTCCACGGCTAATAGCTGTCCACCATTGCCATGAAGTTACGCCACCAACAGCAATATCAGTACTGATAATACGCGCTGTCCAAAGTGCCAGAGAAATTCCTAAATCCCTTCCCGGACCTGCGCCACCTGGCAATTCAGCCGTTCCTGGGCTTTCTAAAACACAATATTCTGTAGACCAAAGACTCAATCCTCCAACAGACTGCGCTCTTACAGCAGCTAATTCTCTTGAATTTACTAACTCTCTTAAAGGCCATGCCTGCCAGTAACTATGTGCAGAAATGGTTTTCTTAACGTTGCTTAAACCTGCAATGTTTTTGGAAGAATTAGAAGCAAAAAAATAATCGATCTGGTTCGATCTGTTTTCTTTACCTGAAATTGTTTTGTATAAAGGCTCATAAGAACCTCCTTCTCCTACTACAATCTGAGAACTTAGTCCTTTAGATTGTAATTTTGGAGATAAAACATTCACAAAACTGTAAATATTTCCATTTGTAGCAGGTGAACCTTCCTGACCTGAACCATCCCATTCGTATTGCGGTTCGTTGAAAGGACTCAAATAATCGATTGTTAATCCGTGCTCTGATTTTAATTTATCTAAAGATGTTACCCAGAAATCAGCCAGTTCAGACATTTTTCCTTCTTTCAGATTGTAATATTCTTTGATACTTGCATGCGCTTTTCCGTTTTGAGTCAAATAAACCGGGGCACTGTTTGAAAAAGCCAATAATTTATCTACTCCACGTTCTCTTGCAGCTTTCATGAACCAAACCTGACCGGCTTGTTTGGTCATATCATAGTTTACTCCGTTTGTAGTGAAACATTCTGTACGTCTCCATTCATCACCAATATCGCTGGCATCGCCCTGTTCTGCACTTCCTGCACCCAAATTAAAACGCCATAATGACAAACCGATACCTTTTGGATTTCCTTCAGCATCAAACTCTTTGCTGAAAAGCAAATCTGCCATTTTGTTTTTTTTATCCGAAGGCCAGTTTTTCCCAATAAAATTACACTGCCAGGCATCAGAAGCACCAAAACTTTCCATGGTTTGAAGATTAGCATCCAGATTAATTTTTAGTTCTGCAACAGCATTATCAGAATCAGAATTTTCGTTTTTATCAGAATCACAGCTCACAAAAAGAGAACTGGCGAAAAGCAAGCCTGCACACAGCAGACTTACTTTATTATTTTTATATAATGTCATCTTAATAATTAGGGTTTTGAGTAATTACACCTCCACTTAAATCTCTCTCGATTTGCGGTATTGGCCAAAGTAAATGTTTTGAAGGATCAAAATTAATCCCCTTATCCTGAGATTCTTTTGTATTTGTTGTTTCATAAGGATCTGTAGAACTTAAATTGTATTTTACAAAAGTTCCGTTTGGTCCCATCAAAGTTTCAATTACTCTTTTTCCTGTTGTTGGATCTTTTTCGCGACGGATATCGAACAGACGTAATCCTTCAAAAGCCAGTTCCAGACGACGCTCTTTATAAATTTGGTTTAAAAGCGTTGGTCCTGAGATTCCGGTTTTAGGGTCTAGATCGACACGATCCCTAATGATATTAATATCCGCCAAAGCATCTCCGCTTGTATGGTAACTTGCTTCTGCTCTTGTCAGGTACATTTCAGCCAGACGAATCAACGGAACATTTAATGGTAAGTGCCCGTCTTTTTTATCTAATGTACGGCGTGTAGCGATTGGAATATAATATTTACGGCAGATACGTCCTGATTTATTATCATTTAAACTGAATTTATGAGTCGGATTTAAAACCTCATCTCCATAAGCGGCTTCTCCCCATTTTGTAATAGTACTTCTGCGACGGATCACATCATTTTCAGAAAGATAAGCATTCTCTAAATCACTGGTTGGCATGCACCATCCCCAACCATCAATAACATCTTTTGCATCATTACTAGGGAAGTTTTTTTTGTCTTCTCCTCTTGCTCCCGAAAAAGTTGGCAGCATAGAACCCAAAGCTTCGTTTTGTATAGAGGAAGACTGAGCTTCTAAAATAGATTCTTTTCCGTTATGATTGTTTACATTCCAGATGTCTAGAAAATTTTCTTCCAGGGTGTAAGGACCTTCTGTTATTACCTTATTGGAATATTGTTTTGCCTCAGCCCATTTTTCCTGAAATAAGGAAACACGAGCCAATAAAGCATAAGCAGCCCATTTGTTTATTCTTCCGTTTCTGGCTACCGGGATTCCTTCCAGCTTTGCTGCAGATTCTTTTAAGTCGGCTTCTATTTGTGCATAAACTGCTGTTGCCGGACTGCGCTCCAGTTTTAAATCACTGGTTCCCAAAGATTTTGTATACAAAGGTACTGCCCCGAAAAAGTTTACCAATTCATAATAGCAATAGGCACGAACAAACAAAGATTCTCCCATATATTGGTTTTTCTGAGTGTCCGTAATTGGCGAAACAGCCATTTTTTCCAAACCAATATTTGCTGATTGAATGGTATAATAATGAGCCGTATAAAGACTATTTAAACCTCCCATATTGTCCGGAGTGATAACATACTGCGCCCCTGGTCTAAACGCACTATTATCCTGTCCTGTGTTTCCCATCCAGGCATCATCAGTAGCAGTTTCGTTTACTAATCTTGGAGCAAGTAATGTATACCAGTCTTTAGAAAGCAGTAATCTCTGCGTCAATTCATTAGTATAGTTTTCGCATTCCTGCGCTGTCTGAAAGTAGTTGTCCAGCGTCTGTGTTCCTCTTTCTTCTTTTTCAATAAAATCCTCACAGGAAACTGCAAACATTGAAAAAGCTATTATAGATAAAATTATTTTTTTCATGTTTTCTATTATTAAAATGCTACATTAAGACCCATCAAAATGGTTGGCTGAACCGGATAGTTCCATCCTCCAAAACCTGATCCTTTAACTCCGTCGTCTTTTTTAGGATCTCCTCCTGCAACTTCAGGATCAACACCTGAATAGTTTGTCCATGTCCATAAATTCTGTCCTGACAACGATATTCTCAACTTGTCTAAACCAAATTTATTCTGGAATGTATATCCTAACTGAATGTTCTTCATACGTACAAACGAACCGTCTTCTACATAAAAAGAAGAAAATTTACTAAAGTTTTCATTGTTGTCATCTTTAGACAAACGAGGAACATAATTAGAAGTTCCTTCTCCGTGCCATGCCATCTGATCTAATCCGTCTACTTTGTTTGTTAAGCTTGCACCGTTGTATAAATCTGAAATATTCTGGTTTACGATATCATTTCCGATACTTGAATAGAAATTAGCCACTAAATCAAATTGTTTGTAAGCAAAATTCAGATTCAGACCTATGTTGTAATCAGCCCAAGGTGAACCAATTTTTGTTCTGTCTTTATCATCTAATTTTCCGTCTCCATTCAAATCTTTGAAGCGAATATCACCCGCTTTTGCATAAGGCTGTAATTTAGTTCCGTGTTCATCTGTATGTGCATTCAGTTCTGTCTGATTTTGGAATAAGCCATCTGCTACATACCCGTAAAAATAACCCGGTTCATCGCCTTTAACTGTCAAAGTTCTGTTTCCTGCTCCATAAAGTCTTTCTCCTTCTGTTGATAAAGAAAGCATTTCCACATTTACCGTTGTAAAAGTCAGGTCTGCACCGTATGAGAAATCTCCTTTTTTATTTTTATACGAAAGCAATAAATCTATACCGCTGGATTGCATAGCACCTACATTTGTCCAGATTGTCGCATATCCAGGAAAACCACTGTATGTTGGAAATTGTTTCTTGAACAACATATCATTTGTTTTCTTTTGATAGTATTCTAATGAACCGGAAAATTTATTTTGCCACAAACTAAAATCAATTCCAAAATTGATATCCTCGACAGTTTCCCATTTGATATCCTTGTTTGCCATGGATGACGGATAAGAAGTATCTACCATTTCACCTCCAATTACGTAGTAACCTTGTCCGATATTAGACTGATAAACTGAAGCCGGCAGCCCTTGATTACCTACTTTACCCCAACCTGCTCTTAATCTAAGATCACTTATAACTTCTTTAGTACTTTCCATAAAACCTTCATTCGAAATTCTCCATGAAGCTGAAGCAGACGGGAAATTGGCCCATTTATTATTTGCCATGAACTTTGAAGAACCATCACGTCTGAAAGTACCCGTAAAATAATATTTACTGTCATAATTGTAAGAAAAACGAGAAATATATGACATTATAGAACTGGACCAGCTATTACCTTCGCTGTCACGGTTTTTAGTAGCCGCATTTACCTCTCTCATCGATTCTGAATTGTTAGGCACACCTTCTCCATAGCCCCAGACATCATTACCGTTATACTCTTCCATTGTAGTACCAATCATCAGCGATGCATTGTGTTTCTCTGCAAATTTTCTTGAATACGTTGCAGTACTTTGCCATGTCCAGTCATGATTTGTAGTCGCTCTTCTCTCAACGCTATTAATTTCTGCTTTTTCATGAGCTGCATCAATAATAAAATCCGGTTTGAATATACTCTGTACTTTATTACCCACTTCGATAGAAGCCTGCGTACGAATTACAAGTCCTTTGATAGGTGTATATTGCAAATAACCATTGGTGTTTAAATTATACTGGTCTGTATAATCATCATATCTTTTTACAGCGGCAACGGGATTCCATACATACGAAGGAGAACGTGCATAAATACTGTATTCATTTTCTAATCCAGTTAACTGATCTGCCGGTTTGTAAATTGGGGTAATAGGATCAATTTTAACAAAATCTGCCCAGTTTCCAGGACCTCCCCAACTTTCATAACGAGGATTTAAAGTGATTCCTGCTGAGAATTTATCTGAGAATTTAAAATCATTATTGATTCTCATTGTGATTCTTTCCCATCCTCCTATTTCATACATTGATTCTGTATTGTAATAGTTTAAACTAACTGCATACGTGTGTTTGTCTGAACCTCCCGAAGCTCCTAAAGAAGCATTTGTTACCGGAGAACTTTTTCTGATTCCTGCACCCCACCAGTCTGTGGTTTTTCCTCTGTACTGAGAAGCATTTGGTAAATAATCTGAATAACCCGAATTATTATAAGCCGTATTCATAATGTTAGCATAGCCTTCAGCATTTGCCATATCGTATGGATTCTCCATCATCTGCATACCTGAGCTCAGATCAAAAGTAAATCTTGTTTTTCCTGATTTACCTTTTTTCGTAGTAATAAGAATAACTCCATTAGATGCTCTCGAACCATAAATAGCACTTGCTGAAGCATCTTTTAAAACCTCCATAGACTCAATTTCGTTATTACTCAAAAAATTGATACTCGTTCCCATTGGAATACCGTCAACAACATAAAGCGGATCTGTACCAAGATTAAGAGTTGAAATACCACGAATCAATACCCTTGGCTGTGCTCCCGGACCACCTTGTCCGGTAATCTGAACTCCAGCTACTTTTCCCTGCAAAGATTCGGTCACGTTACCAACAGTCATAGTCTGAAGTTCTTTTCCTTTTACAGAAGAAATTGAACTTGTTACATCGCTCTTTTTTACAGATGCATAACCTACCACTACAATCTCATCCAAAACCTGACTAGACTCTTCTAAAGTAACATCAAGAGTAGTTTTATCTCCGGCAGCAACGACTTTAGATGTAAAACCAATGAAAGAAAATTCGATCTGAGTGTTTGCATTAGGAACAGAAATGGAATATTTACCATCGAAATCGGTTGCTGTTGAGTTAGAAGTTCCTTTAACAATTACATTAACCCCGGGAATCGGCACATTGGCTTTATCCTTTACAGTTCCTTTGATTGTTACTTGCGCAAATGATGCAGCACTGCATAATAAGGCAATAAAAAACCATATATATTTAAATTTCATATTTAGCTATTTTATTTATTAATGTTATAACAAAGCCTATAACAAATTATTTTTTTGTTATAAAGGCTCTTTCCAACTCGGTATCAACAATAACTTTGTAAACACCCGGAGCTGCTGTGTATGCACCATTACCATTTTCTCCTGGAGACATAGTGGCAATACCATTATTAATCAATCTCCATTGTGGATTCCACCATTGCCCTGTAAAAGTAATTTTCATAGTTGATCCTGTAAGTGTAATCTCTCCAACTAATTGATATGGATTATCCGGATTATTAGCCAGGTGTAAACTTCCCATAACCCATGCGTTCCAGGTATCCCAGTTAGCGTCTTTAACACCTTCACCACAAACACTCACAAAAGTTTTTCTTAGTGCTTCATCATCATTCCATGATCCGTTAGCAATATCTGCCCAAACTTTACTTGAAGGTGTATATTTAGTAACTGTATAAGCCATTGTATTTGGATTCATTTTTATGTTGTAATATCCTTTGGTAGGTAAAATAATTGGTGCTGAAGAAGCAGCATCAACGATGTTTCCTGAACCATCTAATCCAAAACAATGTGGGGCAAAGTCAGATTCCTGTCCTAAGAAATAAATTTCTTTATTGTCTTTATCAGCATAATATTTGAATTCAAAATTCTGTCCGTTTTTCTCATGGAAATACATAGGAACACCAGTTGCATCTGTTTTAAGGTTAGTTCCTTTTGGCTGATCACATAAATAAATGGCAGGATACTCATTCGTAGCCACAACATTGATATTTAATGATCCTGTATTAGGAATAGCAAATTTATCTTTAGCAGTAATTGTTAGTACATAATTTGCTGCAGTAACAGGTAAGACATATTCTTTGCTGAATGTATAAGTTTGTGGAGAACCCTGTAACTGAACAGTTTCATCAATATTAAGAGCAGCACACTTAACCTGAACATAATCGATACCTGAATCATCATTAACTACAAAATTTACCGGCATTATATTACTGGTCGACAATAAAATAACGGCTCCTTCATTTGGGGAAAGCATACTTATTGCCGGAGCAGCAAATTCTCCGTCTAAGCGCAGGTTAATTTCTTCATCAACAGCGTTTCCTGAAACATCAGTTATTGTCAGTTTTATTTTAAAAGCTTCAGATGTTCCTCTATCAGCAGGAACCTCGAAAAAATAACTCAGGTTATAGGTTTCAAGTAAAGGATCAGTTTCAAAAGTAATCACCTTATCAAGGGACAGCTCAGGAATTTGAATGTGTACACTCTTTAGTCCTAAATCATCTGCCAAAGCAGCTTTGATTTCAAATTTTCGGGTTGGTGCACCATAAATTTCTTTTGTTGATACAACTACCGTGGGGTTATCAGAACTTGGAAAATCTGATTCGTTATTTTGACATCCGGTAAAAAGGACAGCAAAAAGGGCAAGAAAAAATAAAAATACATTTTTTTTCATTTCTTTAATTTTAAGGTTAGGTTCGTTTAGTAAGTTTTCTTTTTAAAGCTTAATTGTAGGTTGTAATTGTAGGTTAATTTTAGCATTTTGCTTTAACTGTTTTTTGGGAAAACAGGCAAATGATTAACTGATTGTTTTCATATTATCTGGTCTGGTTAATTTGTTAGTGATTCTTTTTTTTATTTATGTTTCTGCCTGCTTATGGCAGCATTTAATTTTTTTTTAAACCCGCAGGTATTAATCTGCGGGTATGATAAGTAACAAGATAAACTAACTCTACTTTCTACATTTAAAGAGTGCTCAAATTCTTTAAATCAGATAAAAACTTATCGTAAAAAAAACACTTATAACTACATAGTAATTGATAACTTTATTACTATTACTGCAAAGAAATGTTTAATACATACTTTAAAAGAGGGGTAAATTGGAAAAAAAAGGAGGTCAAAATCGCAATCAGGCGTTTTTTAACCTTTAAAATTACCAAGTGAAAAAAAATAACAGGATTTTTTTACACAATACGCAATTACTATCTAAAATTGCAATTTTCATTATTAAAACATCTTTGTAATCCAATACTGATTATGCTTTACTAAAAGTTGATTAGCATTTAAAGTTTTTGCACTAATTCAATTTATAGTTTAGAAAACAATGTTTTAAAAAAGACGTTATAATTATGATAATGAAAATGTTTTTTTTTGATTTTGTTTTAATAAATACTCTTCGCATCCTCCTTACCTTTTTCCTTTTGTTCCGTCAAAACAGATTTTAAAATTTCAGGATTTTTTATAGCTTCCGGATTAAAGGATTCGCTGTTCATGTATTTTAAGATTGATATGAGCATCTGTTTTGTGACTGGGCGTTTATCTAAATCTGTGGCCAGATCAAAAGATGCGATAACCAATTTTCCAGATCCTACGCTTCCTTCAAAAAGCGAAGCCAGTTTTCGGTTATTGGCAAAATTATCTACCATTTCTACAATCGGGCTTCCTCCTTCTATTCCGTCTGTAATGAGTGTTGTAGAATTCACATTCAAATCCCACCACTGCCAGTCGGTATTTATGTCTGTCGGGAAATCGGCCAACGCTTTGTGCGAAGGATTACAAAGCACTCCCATCGTTCCAGCTTGTTTGGGAAAGTGTACCGGACTCCAAAATACAGGTACAAATTTTCCTTCGATTCCTTTAATCTTTTTCCAATCTGGATTTAGCAATACTTTTTTACCGGCTTTCAGTAGTTTGTACGCTTCTTCAAGGCTTCGGGTGTAAACTACTTTTCCGTAATCTATGTTTTGTTTTTGGGGATAGATCCAAATATTCCATTGGTTTTTATAATTTGTTCCTTTCAGATTTACAATAACTGTTAATTTCGTCGCTTTCGTTATTTTCTGAAGGCTTTCATTTATATCCAATATTTTATGGTTGTAACCAATAAAAATTGCTGCTTTTGTATTTCCTGAAGCAACTATAGTATTGCCGTCATTAATGCTCCATTCTATTTCCTGATCTTTTAAAACTGAATCCGAATAATTACTGATATCCAAAAAAGCTGTAAAAAATTCATCGTTTGTATAAGCCGCTTTAGAAAACCGGAGCAGAGGCACAACCGGAGCTGAAAACTGCCTGAATTCTTCGGCCGAAATCAAGCCTTTACTATCCCAAAAAGCATCCAAAAGTCCGACTAAAGCCGTTCCCTGCCCCGGAAAATCATGTAAATCCAATAATTGAAAACCACTGATTCCTGCTGTTTTTAATGCTCTTTCAATTTCTTCTTTATAAAGAATTACAGCCAATTTACCCGATGCTTTTGTATAATCAGCTGCTTTATTGATTAATCCTTTTCTTTCTAAATCTTCCTTAAGCGATTTAAAATTGATGGGTTCCAAAACTCCTGTATATTTCGAAATTTCATCAATTTTTGGATAAACAGCATACTGACCAATTTCATGCGTGACCAAAGGCACTGTCATTCCTTCAACGGAAGCAGTGTAATCTTTGTTGAAAGTTGGCGATTCACTGTTAAAAACACCTTGTCCGCGAACCCAACCTTTCTTTGTCCATTGTGTGATAAAGAAATCATCTTCAGGTTCCGGCCAGTCGCCATGTCCTTTTTCAAAAGTAAACGAAGTTGTTGTGTAAAGATGTCTATCGTCCTTCGCTCTTAAACTGTTCATCAATTTTGTCAAAACGGTCATGTCGCCCTGCAGTTCATTCCCCATCGACCACATACAGAAAGAGGGATGATTTCCATACTCATCAATCATGCGTTGTGCTTCGGCATAAAGAAAATCAGTTGTTTTTGGATCTTCGCCAATTTTCAACACCCAAACCGGAAGTTCAACTTGTAAATAAAACCCCATTTCGTCAGCTACTTCAAACGCTGCCTGAGGCGGACACCAGGAGTGAAAACGCAGGTGGTTCAATCCCCAGTCTTTGGCTGTCCCGAAAACTTTCCTCCAACCTTCTTTATCCATTGGCGGATGCCCGGTGAGCGGGAAAATATTACATTCTAATGTTCCTCTCAAAAATACTGGCTGTTCGTTAATCGTCAGTACAGAACCTTTTTTGGAAAAACTCCGCATTCCAAAATCAACAGAAACATTCGAATTGTTTTTCCCGGCTTTTAATTCGGCTTTTAATTCATATAACTCAGGTGAAAATTCACTCCAAAGTTTTATGTCTTTGCCCATATTATAATCCGCTTCAACGATTGATTCCCCGGTTTTTATCTGAATTTCCTTTTGAAGTGTTGCTGCCGAAATCTTAGTCTTTTTATTTACTGCCGTAATACTTAGAATCCCTTTTGTGTTTTTTGCGCTGTTGTTAAGCGTTACTTTCACTTTAGCAGTTCCTGTACTTATTTCCGGTTTTACCTGAAGATTGGCAATCCGTACCGCATCAAAAGCTTCGATTTCCATTTTGCCAATAATTCCATTCCAGATAATCTGAGTTTCATTAGTGTAAGCATGGGCCATATTATCAACACTGATATCAAACAGTTTACGGTTGTCCACACGAATGGTTATACGGTGTGTTTTTCCGGCAGTAAGATATTTTGTAAGGTCATAATAATGCGGTGCTATCAGACTGTTTTGTTCTGCTGGAAGTTCATTTCCGTCAATCCATACATTGGTTTTCCAGATAACACGTTCCAGTTTTAAAATAAATTCCTTCCCCTTCCAGTTTTTCGGCACTGAGATTTCACGCGTATACCATGCTGCACCTAAATAACTATTTTTTCTTGTCAAATGACTCATCTGCAGTTTCTCTAAACTTGGTTTTAGTTTATTAGGAACTCCAAGACCCGCATCATCTGTAGTTCCCGGCAGTTTCATCAGCTGTTTAAAACTCATGTTCTGCCAGCCATTTTTCAGTCCGCTGTCTGTGCTGTCGAGCTGTACTGTCCATTCTCCGGCAATATCCATAACTGTTTTTTCTCTCGAATCCCATGAAGACAGAAAAAGCAGAAGCAGAACAGACGTTATGATATGTTTGATTTTCATCTCTTAAATTTTACTAATTAAATAATTTGTCGATTTTAACACACTTCGACTCCCCTCAGTGCAGGCTAGAATCATAGATTTGGAAACTTAAAAAAGGCGTTTCACTCATTCAAAAACATATAGCTATGTGTTGAGAAATGAGTTTCTCTTTATATTTTTTTCGAAAGATAGAAATCTATGTTTATATGTGTTAATTATTAAACAATGTTAAAACTCATCTTATTTACAAAAGGTCTGTTTATTGATATCTAATTGTTTTACTTTCTGATAATATTTTTCAGATTCGGTTTCATTACCTAATCCGCTGTGACCTAATGCCATCACATAATAACAGTGCACCTGATTTCTAACATTCAGATCATCATCCCAAATCGCCAAATCCGGAAGCGAAACCGCAAAATAATCGATTCTTGATTTTTCGAACAGGTATTTCTCTCCGTGTGCCAGCAGTTTGTTGAAACGGCTTCGGGCTTTGTCTTCATCTCCTAATTCACGCCAGGCCAGTCCCTGATAAAAAATCTTATCCGGTTGCTGATCGTTATAGAAAAATGCCTGAACAGGCTCTGAGGATCCAAGTGTTGCCTCAACAAAATTTGCTGTTGCTTTTTCTAAATCTCCAAGACCTTTATACGCTAATCCTTTATAATAAAAAACTTCATTTTCCTCTGCATTTTTCAGTTTGCCTTCACCTAAATCGTGCGGATAAACTTCGGTTTCTTTCAGCAATTGTACTGCTTCTTCAAATCTTTTTTCTGCAATTGCTATTTTTGCCAATTCCACTCTGCACAACGTATATTGCCCTGTTACTTTTCCTTCACCTCCTTCCCAGGGATGGAATTTTCGCTGTGCAATCAATTCTTTTGCAACAGCATATTTTCCTATCTGATTGTAAAGTGTAATACGTTCAATACATAAATCATCACGCTCTTCGACCAAATTTGAATACTGGTTTAAAAGCTCTAATCTATATTCAGGTGATTTTCCAATTTTCTTATACAGCTGATCCAGCTCCATAAAAATTCTTGAATCGGTTGTATCCAATGCAAATGCTTTTTCTAACATTACCTGAGCCTTAACTTTATCACTTGTCTTGTTAAAATAAGCGAGTGCAAGATTTCGCAATAAAGTTGGAAACGTATCATCGATGCTGTATGACAGTTCCCAGCATTTTACAGCATCATCATATTGGCGGAAAGCGTACCAAAAATTCCCTAAATAATAAGGTGCTTTTGCATCCTTAGGATTTAAACGAATAGCGTCCTGCAGGATATTAACTTCTTCAATACGGTTTGGAAAACATTTTTCTGGTGACTCCGCAGCGGCTTTTTTGTACCATTCTAAAGCTTTATCTTTATCTCCATCCATAGAAGAAAAATAACCCAAAGCATAATATACCATTGGATAAACTTCTCCGTTATCATTTATCGATTCCTGCAATAATCGAGAAGCTTCTTGATACAATCCGGCACCAGCAAAGTCAAGCGCATATTCGATATAACCGTGTGACCACTGACGCATAATGGTATTCATTTCGTCCAATAGAGTCTGGTCTTTTGTCAGCAGATATTTCTCAAAACGGCAACCCATGTTGAAACGGTCAATTTTGAGCGATTCTTCAATCCATGCCAAAGCTTCCTGATTTCTGTTTAACTTTCGCAAAATAGAAGCTTTCAACTGACGTGCCTTGTGATTGTGCCAGTTGCGGATCAATGATGATTCGACTCTTTCCAACGCTTCTGACCATTCTCCTTTTATACTGTCAATTTGTGCTAAAGCGTAAAAACCGGCGTCCTGCCACGCTGCATTCCAGGTTGATTTGAAAAGTGAATTATAAGCATCATCAAATTTCCCTTGTAATTTCAGGCAATAACCCAGATTGTATAAAGGTTCTCCATCGATTGGATTTGGATTGCGCTCTGTTAAAACTTCAACCGCAGTTCTGAAATACTTTTCGGCTTTTTCAAACTGACCTCTTCGCAGTATCAAAAGGCCGATAGCATTACTACATCTCAAATCTCTTGAATCTCTGCTTAAAGCTTCAAAATAATAATCAAGCGGATTGTAAGTAGCATGTCTGTATTGTTCCAAATGCAGTCCTGTCAAATACAATTGCTCCATTGAAGCGATATCTTTTGGATCAAGAGCCGCTTTTGCAGGATCAGGAACTGGTTTTATTTCTGGTTTTTCTTCCTGATATTGAACCAGAATTTTACCATTCGAAGTATAAACTGTAAAAATTAAATCTTCAGAGACCGTTTCTCCAATTGAAACTCGTTTTTTATACGGATTTAAAGGCGAAATCGTAATTTCATCCTGAAATAATACCCCGTTTTGCTTGTTTTTTAATTCAATACTCAAATTCTCATACAAACCAGTTGTATACAAAATTAGATCAGCTTCGTTTCCTTCAATTTCAATATTAATGATCGCATCTTTTGTTGCATTTTTTACATAACCTACTTCGGCATACGGCATAAAATATTGTACCCATGACTTTTCTTCGTAAGCCTGAAGCCAGGAAAAATCAGGCTGATTGTCTGTAAAAACACCCGTCATTAATTCAATATACGGACCGTCTTTGTCTGTTAAATTTCTGTCCCATGCAAGTCCGAAATCTCCGTTCCCCCACGTCCATTGTTTTTTTCCCGGCGAAACATGATGATTGGCAACATGCAACAATCCTGCCTGCACATCATCTTGGTAACCGCCCACAAAATTATATTTGGACTGAACCGCCATATAAGATGTTGGAACCGGAATATTTTTATATTTTGAAATGTCGACTCCGGCAGAATAGTCCTGTTTGTAATATTCTCCAGTCGCAATTGGAAATTTAGAAACATCTCTTTTTCCGTGGTCAAATACGGCATTAACATCTGGAGGAAAAACCGATTTATAACCGTCATTCACCACCACAGCAGGGTTTGCCCACCAAAGAAAAGTCTGAGGAAAAGCGGTACGGTTATAGATTTTTACTTTAATTTCGATGTAAGCTTTATCAGGATGCAGCGTGAATCCCTGCATTCCTTTGGTTCTAAACATTCTTTCTACTTCATTACACCATATTGTTCTGCTTCCGTCCTCATTTTCTTCAATATTATAATCTGTAGGCAAAAAAGTACTCGGACGGTGGTGCTGTGGCCAGTTGAACTCAATTCCGCCGGAAATCCAAGGTCCGGTAAGCCCCACAAGAGCCGGTTTTATAACCTGATTGTAATAAACAAAATGACGCTGTTTTACTTTGTCATACGCCATGTGAACGCGCCCTCCCAGTTCAGGAAGAATCATGATTTTGATGTATTTGTTTTCTAAAAATACGGCGTTATACGGCTTATCGAATTTTTCATCTGATAATTTTTCTACAACAGGATAAGGATAAACAGCTCCTGAACTTCCCTGATATACTCGTTTTTCCAAAAAAATCGGATTCTTTTCCTCTTCACCAATTTGGTACGTAGGCAGTAAAATATCTTCTTTCCAAACACGTACAACACCATCTTCATTAACCGTTGACTGAATTAAATAGGCTGTGATTTTTTCGTCCTGCCCTGTCTCTTTTATTGTTTGTTTTGCATGTAAATTATCTGCAATTGTATTTTCCATTTTATTATATACTATTATTTTGTCAATTCATTTTCTATTTCTTCTAAAGACTTTCCTTTAGTTTCCGGCAGCGAAATGCGAAGGAAAAAGTATCCTGCTAAGCAGATAACCCCATAAAGCCAGAATGTTCCGTACGATCCAAGACTTTTGTTTAGTATCGGAAAAGTATAAGTAAGTACAAAACAGGCTGTCCAAAGAGCGAAAGTCGAAACCGCCATTGCCATGGCACGTATTTTTGTGGGGAATATTTCAGATAAAACGACCCAGGTAATGGGTGCCAATGTCATGGCATAGCAGGAAATCGCAGCAATAACAAGTCCTAAAACTGCAAGCCCTGTTATTTCAAAATAATAGCAGGTGCCAAGTGCTGCATAGATGAAAAACAATCCTATTGAACCGATAAGCATCAATGTTCTTCTTCCCCATCTGTCGACAAAATACATTCCTGCAAAAGTGAAGATTACATTCGTTACACCTGTAATTACGATATTGAACAAGATATCCGAAACGCCATAACCGGCTGCTGAAAATATTTCCTGAGCATAATTAAAAATCACGTTGATACCGCACCATTGCTGAAAAGCCGCAATCACGATTCCTAACAAAAGAATCTTTAGCATTTTACCTTCAAATAGCATTTTATAATTGGCTTCTTCTTTGACGTCTCCGGCACTTAATTTTAATTCTTCAATTTGTTCTCTTGCAAAGGCAAGCCCGCCAATTTTAGTAAAAACAGATTCGGCTTTTGCATATTTACGCTGACTCGCCAGCCATCTTGGACTTTCTGGTATAATTAGTATCAAAACAAAAAAGGCTACTGACGGAATGGCTCCCGCCCAAAACATGTATCTCCAGCCCCATTGACCGTTCCAGGAATTCAAAATATCCTGTCCTTCTACAATTGGGTCTGCAATTAACCAATTCACAATTTGAGCCGCCAATATTCCTATTACAACCGTTAACTGATTTATCGAAACAAATTTTCCTCTGGATTCACTTGGAGCGATTTCGGCTATATACATTGGTGAAAGATTTGAAGCGATTCCAATTCCGATACCGCCAACAACTCTCCATATAATAAACCATTCAATAGTATCGACTATTCCGGTGCCAACTGCTGCCAGTGTAAAAAAGATTGAAGCTACAATCATTAGTGGTTTTCTTCCGTATTTATCAGATAAACTTCCCGAAATCATTACACCCAAGAGGCATCCTAAAATAGCGCTTCCCATTACCCATCCCTGCATCGAAGGTGAATTGGCAATATTAAAAAAGACTTCATAAAATGGTTTCGCACCACCAATTACAACCCAGTCATATCCGAACAGTAATCCGCCCATGGCTGAAACCAATGCGATAAAAAGCAGGTATGAAGAATTAAACTTATTCATATGTATAATTTTAAATTAATTTATTATTTACAAATATCGCTAGTTGGCAGGCTTTTAAAAATGTAATATTTATGCAAAACATGTATAAAACAACGATTTTAAACAAACCATTGTCATACTAAAAATAAAAAAACCTTTTTTTATTGCAAATACATTTTTAGAGTTAAAAACTAACATAACAAACAACTTTAATATAAAAAATATCCAACTAAAGCATTATTTACGATACATTATCATACCTTTTTAAGTAACATAATTACATAATATGTAAATTATCACGGTTAAGTTATACATATATTTTCTTAAATTTGATTTTTGAATACATCTCAAATGTTTAGTTTCTACAATAAATATAATTTAATATGAATCAAATAGCAGATGGTTTTAAGGGCGAAAGAGCAATCGTTGTTCCATATAGTGTACGTAATTTTCAATCAGGCAATGAATTGACAAAAAACGCATTTATTACACATATTGGTTATTATCCTAATGCAAAATATCATTTTAGAAAACGGTCAAAAGGCGCACTTGAAAACATTCTTATTTATTGTGAAACCGGAAAAGGTTTTATAACCCTTGAAAACGAACAATTCTCGCTTACGAAAGATCAGGCTTTTATAATTCCGGCTCACAAAGCACATAGCTATGAAGCAGAAATTTCTAAACCCTGGAGTATTTACTGGCTCCATTTTAAAGGAAATTCAAACTCTTTACATACTGCTGTTTCAGGAAAGATCCTAAATCTAAACGACAGCAGATCAACGGACAGATTAAATTTATTCGAAGAAATATATCAAAATCTGGAAATGGGTTTTAATCCTGACAATCTTGAATATTCCAGCATTTGTCTGCAGCATTTTCTGGCCAGTCTAAAATACACCGATCAATTCTTAAAAATAAAAACAGCAGACACAGAGGTATTAGATGTTATACCACTAAGTATTATTTACATGAAAAATAACCTAACTGGTAAAATCACGCTGTATGATATTGCACAGCATGCCGGTTATTCGAGTTCGCATTTTGGGTCTCTGTTTTTAGAGAAAACCTCCTTTACCCCTATGGACTATTACAATCAGTTAAAAATTCAGAAGTCCTGCTCTCTTTTGCAGTTCAGCACCATGAAAATAAAGGAAATTGCTTATTTCTTGGGCTATTATGACCCGTTTCATTTTTCAAAATCATTTAGGATGGTCATGGAAATATCTCCCAGGGAATACCGGCTTAAATATAAAACTACTGTTTAATCGCTATTTGAATCATCAAAAAGGGCTTCAACTCCGCTCAGCCTGACAACTGTTTTGAATTACACCCAGCAAGTACTATTTAATAATATTCAAATCAGAATTAAAAGAACTCTTATACTTTTTGATGTATTCTGAAGGTGTCATTCCAAATAATTTCACGAATTGCTGTCTGAAATATTTCGGGTCTTCAAAACCAACCTCAGCACTTGCCTGTGCAATATTAATATCTTCAGTAAGCATCAACATGGCAGCTCTTCGGATTCGCAGTGAACGTATAAAAGCGTTTAGAGTCTGTCCCGAAATGATCTTAATTTTGGTATAAAGTGTTCTATGGCTCATACCCATTTCAAGAGCAAAAGTTCTAATTGTAAAATCTCTTTTGTGAATATTAGCTTCTACAATATCAATACATTTTTTCAGCATTTCCTGATATTCTACAGGGACTTTCTGTGTATTCTCTTTTAAAGTTATGCTATTTAAGAAATAGGTTCGTAAATTGCTTCTGTTTCGCAATAACGATTCGACACGGGCCACGAGTATCTCATCATCAAATGGTTTCGTGATATAATCATCCGCACCATCATTTATTCCCTGCAAATGGGTTTCAGGATTTTTTGATGCGGTTAACAGAATTACAGGAATATGAGATAAATCATTGCTTTCTTTTATTTTTCGGCATAATTCAAGACCATCCATTTCTTCCATGGTAATATCGCTGATTACCAAATCGGGCATGTGTTTTTTGGTTAGTTTTAAACCCTCTTCACCATTTTCGGCACTATACACTATATGATTTTCAGAAAATAATTTGATTAGATATCCTCTTATTTCAGCGTTGTCGTCAACAATTAAAACCGTTCTTTTTTCAGTAAGCATCACTTTTTGTAAATCACTTTCGGAAACTACTGTATTAACTGGCGCATTGCTTTCTTCGGCATCATCAATAATCAATTCATCAAAAAGCTGACTTCTTTTTTGAACGTCGTTTGTAATTTCTGCATTTTCAAAATGGCTGTCTCCTTTCAGAAAAGTTAATTTAAACGTACTCCCTTTACCAGGTTCACTGCTACAGCTTACAGTTCCTTTATGTTTGTCTGTAAAATATTTGACAATATAAAGCCCGATTCCAAAACCGGTTCCAATAGAAACTTTTGAATTGATTTGTTTGAATTTTTCGAAGATTACCTCAATATCTTTTTTCTCGATTCCATCGCCGTTATCAGCGATCTCTAGCTGTACATCATCATCAGTTTCTGTAAGTTTAAGATCAATCTGCCCACCAATTGAGGTATACTTAAAAGCATTTGACATCAGGTTAAACAGTGAGATTTCAATTTTTTCATAATCACCGATAATCACAATTTCATGATCCGGAATATCAAAATTGTATTTTATATTCTTCTCTTTTGCCTGATTTACAAAACACTGATACACTTCATTACAAAGATTGTTGACATTTATAGGAGATAATCTAAGGGAATCAGCATCATTTTCGGCTTTTCTAAAAAGCAGAAGCTGATCTACCAGACTCAAAAGTCTTCTGGCATTTCGGTGTGCAATAGCCAAATCACTTCCTGAAGATCCATTTTGAACACTTTCTTTCTGAACTGCTTTTTTAAGCGGATTTATAATGAGCGAAAGCGGTGTTCTGAATTCGTGTGAAATATAGGTAAACATCGATGATTGTTTCTCAGCAACTTCTTTTTCTTTCTTGCTTTCAAGTTCAGCGATTTTTACCTTATATTTTAATTTTTCCTTATTCTTTTGATAATCAAGATACACAAAAAGAATTCCTGCCACAGCCAGAACATATAAACTATAAGCCCACCACGTTCTGTACCAGGGCGGCAAAACTTCAATTGAAATCAGATTGATTTCATTGTTCCAGCCCCCCTCAAAATTGGTGGTTTTTACTTTAAAAGTATATTTTCCTTCCGGCAGTCTTGAATAGTTTGCCTTTCGGGCCTGACCCACATAATTCCATTGGTCATCCCAGCCGTCGAGCAGGTAAGCATAATTTATTTTATCGGCATTATTATAATCCAAAGCAACAAATTCTACCGATAAAGTGGTCTGATCGTAATCCAGACTTACTTCTTTCATTTTGTCGGAGTCTAAAGTTGTTACTTCCACTCCGCTTACTTCAATTGGCTGATTGTTGACATAAAAATCAGTCAGCAATACGTTATTTTTTTGATTGAAACCCTTAATCGCTTCCGGAAAAAAGATATTAAAACCGTTTATACCGCCAAAAAGAAATTCGCCTGTCGATAATTGAATCCCGGCATTAAAACTAAACTGATTGCTTTGAAGTCCGTCATTTACAGAAAAATTACGGAATGTTTTTCGTTTTTTATCAAATCTGCAAATACCGCTGTAAGTACTCATCCAGAGATTCCCTTCCTTATCTTCAAGTAATCTCAAAACCGTATTTGACGGAAGGCCTTCATCTGTAGTAAATCTTTTAATACGATTGGTTTTTCTGTCAAACATAACCAATCCGCCTTCCTGTGTCCCCAGCCAGAGATTTTTGTCCTTATCTTCATGAATACATCGAATCGGATTGCCAATTACCGTTTTTTTGACTTTTTTTGGTGTTTTTTCTATACAAAACAAAGTACTGTAATTTGCTCCCCAAAGCTTACCATCCCTGGTTTCTATTAGACATTGCAAATTATTGATGTTTCGGTCAAAAAGTACAAAACTGTTTTTATTGCGGTCAAAAAGATACAAGGAACCTTCGTTTGTAGCACTTGCCCAGATATTAGCTTTTGAATCCATATAAACAAACCAGATGTTTTTTTCTATTTGTTTGGTATATGGGTTGTAACATGAAAACTGGGTTACACTGTTATTATTTTTATTAATTCGGTTTACACCTCCGGCCCAGGTAGAGATCCAGATATCGTTATTATTATCACGTGTTATTCCGGTAATAAATTTGCTCGAAAGGGTATTTCCGTAGTTTACATAAGTATTATTTTTTCGGTTCCAGTATTTTAAACCTGCACCGTCTGTTCCTACCCAAATGTTATTTTTCTCATCCTCGCAAAAAGACAAAATAAAATTTTCAGCGGGATCTTTTGCATTATATCTAATGCTTTTAAAATACTTGGGAATATTGCTTAGCATACTGACTCCGCCACGCAATGAACCAAACCATTTATTTCCGGTTTTATCTTCATACAAACTCCAAACCGAATTACTTTTGGCCAGTTGATTACCATTAACTTCATTCTGCCAAATAGCCTGGTTACCAATAATTCTGTAAATCCCACAACCGTCAGTCGTAATCCAGATTTCTTTTTTCTTATCAACAAGAATATCGGTAACACTGCATTTATTTGAAAAATAATTCTCAGAAAGAGTACCCGATCTTGTATCAAAAAGAAAAAGCCCTTCATCTGTGCCTAACCAAAGGTTTCTATCAGAAGCCGGTTTCATTGCTTTTACTTCTTTCGAAAGCGGAAAAACTACTTGTAAAACTTTAGACTGATAGGAATACCTGCAGATTCCAATATTACGGACATATACCCAGGAATGGCTGTTTTTTTTATCATCCTGAATAGCTACTGCATCATAATTATCAATACTATTTTTTTTACCTTGAATTTTAAGCGGAATTTGTTTGCCGATGAAAGAGCCGTTTTCAAAACTTATCAATCCTAAACTCTGAGAAGCTATCAGTACTAAATCATCAGAAACAGAACGCATCTGATGAATAATGTCTTTTAAAACTTTTACTTTTTTATTTGTAGCTGTATAACGAACAGGATGAAATGTGGCTGTATTTTTATTGTAAATACAAACCCCATTCGAACCACCAACCCAGATATTTTTTTTCGAGTCTCCTTCGATGTTATAAATAGTATTGAATGGCAAGGATTTTTTATCGTTGATACGGTTTCGGAATACTTTAAAATTATATCCGTCATATCGGTTCAGTCCATCATAAGTTCCAAACCACATA
Organism: Flavobacterium salmonis; assembly: GCF_903819435.1. Lineage (GTDB taxonomy): Bacteria > Bacteroidota > Bacteroidia > Flavobacteriales > Flavobacteriaceae > Flavobacterium > Flavobacterium chungangense. Next base: position 277,701 of record NZ_CAIJDP010000089.1, read on the forward strand.
TAACCATCACTATCCTGAAATATTGTAGTCACCGAATTGTTGGATAACCCATCAGATATGTCAAGAAATTTTACCGGATTCTCCTGCGCCGAAACAAGTGCGTAAAATCCCACTAATAGAATCAGGTTTATAAAAAATTTCTTCAAGATTTGTTTATTTTAAATTGAAAAGAATAATCAAGCAATAAATTTATCAATAATTTAAAAAATCACAAGAAAAAAGAATAAAAAATAAATAAAATCACAATTTACCTATATTATTAAAAGTTCGATTATATTTGCCGACTTTCTTTTTAAAACACAAATAAAATAATGACAATACAAGATTTAACTGGCAGCTATTCTATTTTGGGAAGTAATCAGGACGGCTCTGATGAAATGACTTATAAAGGTGTTCTGACACTCTCTCTTGATAAAAACAACAGGATTAAAGCCAGGTGGATCATCAACAATGTTCAGGAACAAAAAGGCTCAGGATTTTTTAAGGATAATATTCTCGTAATCAATTTTAGTTATAAAGGAGAAGACAAAAAAACATACAAAGGAGTGGCGGTTTACAGATGCATTACCAAAGATATACTCGAAGGATTTTGGTCTGAAAAACACGGAAACCCGCTCTATCTGGGAACCGAACATTGCAGGAGAACAGCAACTTCTGAACGGTTGAACTAATATCCTTTAAATAAAAAACCACTTATTTTACCTGAATAAATAAGTGGTTTGGAAAAGAAAAAAAATATCAATCAGGATTTGCCAGTATTTTAAACAATTCGGCATTTGAAATGTAAAACTGATTTTCGATGCTGATTTGTGATAGTTTGGCACTCACCAGATTATTTTCCCTTGAATTGATCAGGAAGATAGAACTTTCACCAAAAGAGAACAGTTTTTCTTCAGAATTCAGCATTGTCAGATAGTCTTTTACCAGATTATCAATGACGCCTTTTTGCCTTTTTAAAGAAGCAATTTCGGTTTGCTGTGCTTTGATTTTATTTTTAAGTTCTAGTCGCTGCTGGTCAATGTCATATTTTAAATCCTGAATTTTAAGTTTTGCCAGTTTTAAGCTTCCGCGCTCTTTTCTCAAAAAAATCGGAATGCTGAAATCGACATTAAACTTATAATCGTCGGTATTGAAAGAATTAAAATAAGAAGGCTCCGAAATATAATTGTACCCCACATTCAGCTTTGGAAGCAATGAATTTGCTTTCAGTTCCCTGCTGATTTCCAGCATCCCCATTTTAGTTTCCAGAGCCTGAATCTTCGGATGAGAGTCCAGACCCTGAACATCCACCATCATTGCATCCGTTCTTAGGGTTTCTTCCAGCGTTTTTATCAGATTTTCTTCCGGTTTAACAGCATCTCCTAACTCAACAGGAACATTTTCTATCCATAAATAATTCGAAAGATATAATTTCGCTTTAGCCAATTTCAGATTTCCGTTTTCTACGTTTAATTCACGGTTTCGAACAGTAATTCCGGCCTCTACACTGTCTATGGCCGGAGCGTCCCCCAGTTCAATCAGCTTTTTTACACCCTGAAAACGAGTGCTGGCAAAACCAAGATATCTTTTATAAAGTTCAGCTTCATTGTAGCTTTTTCTCCATTCAAAATACGCTTCGCTGGCTTTGTACAAAACCTCAATAGCTTTAAGTTTTCGCTGTGCATCACTCAGTTTTACCTGCAGTTTCCCTTCCCTTACATCAGCCATTCGCTGATTGATGAACATTCCCTGACCTAAGGCTACATTAATTCCCAAAGAAGTCAAACCCGCTTCAGGAGTACGATTTTGTGGGTTGTAGTATTGCCCGTCTGTCTGGTCAAAACCTGCTTTAATTTCGATTCCGTACCAGGTAGGAATTTTAAAACTGCTGTTTAAAAGCGAATAATATTCTGTTCCTTTAAATTCTTTTTTATTGTAATCGACTTCGATTTTAGGATCAAATCCTCCTCGGGCAAGCATCAATGCAGCCTGAGCCGTACTAATTTCAAGATTAGCCTGCTTGACCAGCGGATGATACTTTTTTACGTATCCCAAAAACTCGCTATAGCTCAATTCTTCTTTATTAAAATCCTGACTGTATAAATTAGAAAAGCCGAATAAAAATAAAAGAGAAAAGACTGTAACAGCATACTTCAATTTATTTTTTGTCCTTACCATCCTTCGCCTCTTTTTCGTCTGATTTATAATAATTTGGAGGGAAGCCATTCAGGTTACGCCATATTTCGTACCATACTGAAACGGTTTCAAGTAAAGCGATACTTTGTGCCCCTGCTCCTATACTTAATTCTTTTGGCCATTTATTATCCGGACCATCAGGTGAAACAAGCACTCTGTATTTCCCATTAGAACTTATAAAATTCTCGATTGCCACGATTCTTCCACCATAGGTTCCATAAGATAATCCAGGCCATCCTGAAAATACGATTCTTGGCCATCCGTCAAACCAGACACGTACTTTCGCACCGCGATGTACCAACGGAAGATCGATAGGATCAACATAGGTTTCAACCGCAATATCATAACTTGCCGGCATAATACTCACAATTGGAGTCCCTTCTTTGATTGTTTCTCCCAAACCTGCCAGCAAAGCACGGTTGACATAACCGCTCTGAGGAGCCTTAATGTAGTACAGACCGTTTCTAAGACTATAATTTACATATTGATTCTGCAATTTATTTACTTGGGCTTCTGTATCATATTGCGTACTCAAAGCAGTATATTTATCGCTTTTTGATTTCGAAATTTTCTCGGTGTACTCAGCTGTAATTCGGTTAATTTCAACTCTTGCATTTATCAATTCGTTTTTACTGCTCAAAAGCTTGTTTTGCTGCGTCACTATATATGCTTCAGACTCCTGAAGTTTCAGTCTTTTTTGCTCCACATCGGTAAGCGGCTTCAAACCTTCCTTATTCAATGCTGTCGAACGGTCAAATTGAGTTTTAGCGATTCTTAACTGTGTTTTTATCGCTTCAAGATCCATACTGTCACTCTTGATTTTCAGCTGGGCCTGTTTAATTTTATTCTGGGCCTGCTGCAGTTTTAATTCTCTTTCTGTATTAAGCGATTGTGCCTGAACTTCAAGCGAATTTACTTTGTCTCCATACGATTCTACAGCCATTTTCTTGGCATCAACCTGCTGTTTGGTGTTGCCAACAAGATTCGGATCCAGATAATCTTCTTTTACCTCCGAAATAAAAACAATTGTATCTCCTTTTTTTACATAATCACCTTCCTGCACGTACCATTTTTCTATTCTTCCGGCAATAGCATTATGTACTGTTTGTGGTCTCTGATCAGGTTTTAAGGTCGTTACTGAACCGCTCCCTGAAATGTTTTGTGTCCATGGCAGAAAAAGGCAAGCTACACAAAAGATCAAAAATCCGATTATAACCCTGTTTAAAATTTTATAATGTGGCCTGCGGGCTACGCTGGTAATAGATTTGTATTTACCCGGAGTTATCAGTACATTATTATCTTTAGATATATTGAGCATGATTAAAGCTTTATGTCGTTAATAATTTTTCCGTTATCGATCGTTATCATACGGTCACATTTGTTCTTCCAGATATCGTTTTTAGAAGTTACAATTACCGTCCAGTCATTTTCTTCAGAAAGTAAAAAATCTACAATTTTACCAGAAGTCAGTTCGTCCATTTTGTCAACAGGATCTTCAAGAAATAATATATTAGGTTTATGAACAATACTACGTGCTAAAAGAATCTTTTGGATATCTGAAGCAGAAAGTTCATTACCACCCGGATGCACCTGATGTTCTAGCCCGTTTGGGAATGTTTTGATGTCAGGCGTCAGCCCAACATTATCAAGAGCCCATTTTAGATCATCATTATTCAATGCATCGTTTCCAAAAAGGATATTTTCGCGAATGGTTCCGGCAAAAAGCGTATCCCCTTGTAAAAAAGTTCCGGCCTGTGCTCTGTAGGCATCTTCGTTTAAACGGTTCATATAATTATCTGTCACATACATCGCACCGCTTTCAGGTTCAAGTAAACCAGATAATAAACGTAATAAAGTACTTTTTCCTGCTCCGTTTGTTCCTCTTAAAATGATTTTTTCCCCCTGATTTATTTTCAGATTAATATTTTTAAGTGATTTTTTATTGTGATCCGGATAATTGTAAACCACGCTTTCTGTTTCAATATTAATTCCTGTTTCAGAGACTGCTGATGTTTCAGGGATACATGAGATTTCCATGTCTGTTACTTGTCCAATTTTTTCCAATGAAGTCAGTACATCATAAAAAGATTCCAATCCGAAAATAATTTTTTCAACCGAATTGATCAGCAATACGATAACAATTTCAGCTGCTACAAACTGCCCGATGTTCATTTGATGGTGAATTACCAGGAAACCACCAATAGACAATAAGGCAGCCGTAACAATAACTTTAAAAACAATAAGCTGAATATATTGTTTTTTCATTACCTGAAAATGCTTTTCACGATAGTTTATGTACTTGCTTACATAGTCATCATTTCTTTCTAATGCATATTCAAAACCTCCTTTTTTGCGAAAACTATCCCTATTACGGGCAATTTCCTGAAGCCACGCTGCCACTTTATACTTAAATTTTGATTCGTTAAGACTCGTCTCAAGTCCATCTTTATACGAAAATTTAAAAATGATATATAAAATGACGATAAACAAAAGACCAATTACCGTAAAGAAAGAATGGTACAAGACTAATAATATAATCCCCAGACCAACTTGTAAAAAAGCAGTACAAAAATCCAGTAAAAGTTTTGCCGTTCCTTTTTGTACCATTAAAGTATCAAAAAAACGATTGGCTTTTTCCGGGGCATATTCAGAATACATTTCCTTAAATTTGATTAGAGGCAATCTGTAGGCAAATTCAAATGAAGAGCGCACAAAAATTCGCTGCTGCAGATTTTCTACGATGCGAAGCTGTAAAATGGTCAGAATTCCGCCGAAACCAACTCCTATTGTAACCAAAATCACAAGTACAATCCAGGAAACACTCAGCTGTCCGCTCTGGATAAAATTAATAATTGCCTGAATCCCTAAAGGAAGTGAAAGGTTTACAAGGCCGGCAAAAGCAGCATAAAAAATAATTTGATATACATCGCGTTTGTCAAGATGAAGCAAATTGTAAAAACGTTTTAATGGTGTCATGAATTTATATAAATACAATATTAATAAATGTTACATACGGTAAAAACCATAGATAAGGATGTCAGAATTACTTCTAACAGCAAACAAAATTAAGTATTTATATTAGAATCGAGGTGGAGGTAAATGAATTTTACCATGAAAACCAAATGAGAATATTTGATTATCAACATAGTTTTTTGTTTTTGAACTAATTTGAAAGTACAAAACAGTTAATGAAGTGTTTAAAGGTACCAGATAATCTAATGACGGAATCCCTTTTGCGAGTTTAGTGGTTTTTGTTTCCTTAGTTTCGTAGTCATCCAATTCTTCCGGAATACTGTCGCAATTGAATATTTTTTTCAGGAAATTACAGGTAATACCTCTAACCGTATTTGTTTCTGCATTATCAGCGATGATAAGGCCAAAACTATTTGAGACGTTAATACTGCTGATTAGAAAGTACCCAATTAGCAATACCTGAAGGCATTTACATAAGATACTATTTTTAATTCTGCTCAACATTTCCCTGTCCTTAAAGTGGCGCAAGTTAGGACGAAATTTTATGACCAACATTAAAATAACATTAGAATTGGATTTCATTCTGTTATTTTTTTCTTAATAGAAAACAAAAAAAGAGACCCGAAAGTCTCTTTGTATATGATAAAATAGTCTATCCTAATCTGTTAGATGAAATTGACAGGATGATAAAAGTTTTATAATTTGAAAGCCACTTCGACTCTGCTCAGCCTGACCCTTATCTCTAGTTCGCTACAGATTTAAAATGAATATTTTAGTCCCAGTTGTTGTTTTTTGAAACTGCCAGTTTTCCCCCACCAGTAAAAAATAAAGCAAGAGCACCAAAGAAATACAATCCTAAAAGCTCAAGCGCCCAGCCTCCGTGTTCTCCTAATTTGAATATATCTGCACTATGCGCCATTAATACGGCAACTAAACAATTGAATGCATAAATAAGTGCTGCAAGCCTTGTTCTAAAACCAATTAAAATGGCAATTGGAGCCAAAATTTCACCAACTAAAACACCATAAGCAAAGAATCCCGGAAGTCCTTTTTCTACAAGCATACCGCTTATGAATTCCAACCCTCCTCCAAATTTTGCAAAACCGTGCAAAAGCATTAAAAATCCAATTGTAATACGAAGTATTAACAAACCTAAATCATTGTTTTTTCTCATTTTTTAATATTTAAATTTAGTAAAACAAATCAGTATTTCATACAAAACAATGCTACTGTATGATAGCTGCTAAAGGTAAAAATAGTAAAAATATACTTCCTGAAAGATTAAAAAACTCATTCTTTTGAGTTTTACAACTTATGATTTAGCAGTTGGATATTTAGTATTTGTTAAAAAAATAATTCACTAAACATTTTCAGCACAGCACAGGACAGATGCAGCATTCTATTTCTATATTTTTGAGAACAATCAAATTAACATTTAGCAACCCAAACACATTAATCATAAAAATAAAATAAAATATTTGTTAAAATTTTAATTCTTCACTCAGTATTCATACAATTAAACTCATACCTATAATTTTCAAAAATGAAGGTGGTTAAAAATTAACGAAAGTTTTATAAAATATATCCGAAACCCCTATATGGCATCAAAAAGAAATAATGTAACTATAAACCTGAAAATGGATTCCGGCTCTCCTAAATTTATACAGGTAGCCGATTTTCTCGCCACAGAAATTGTGAATGGTAAAATGAAGACTGGCCAGCAAATGCCATCAATAAATGAATTGAGTACCCAAAATTCGATCTCGCGGGACACTGCAGAAAAAGCTTATAAAATATTAAGGAATCAGAAATTAATAGTTTCCGTGATGGGATCAGGAAATTTTGTTTCCTATGCCGGCTCAAAAGCAAAGTTTGATGTTTTTTTTCTTATCAATAAACCATGTACCTATAAAATGGAGGCTTACAATGCTTTTGTTGATACAATTGGAAATAAAGGACATGTCAATATGTATATCTATTATTGTGATGAGCAGCTTTTTATTAATGCTTTGAAAAAAAACATTAATAATTATAACTATTTTATAATTATGCCTCATTTTAGAACCAGCAAAAAAACTCATATTAATTATACAAACAGAGTTCTAAAAGCTATTGAAACCATTCCGAAAGATAAACTTTTGATACTCGACAATTCTTATTCTGAAATTTCAGGGAATTTTACAGCAGTTTATCAGGATTTTAAAGAGGATATAATGTATGCGCTGACAAAAGCTTTCGCAAAATTAAAAAAATACAAAAAGATCATTTTGGTGTTTTCAACCCAAACCGTATTTCCAATTCCGGTTGGTTTATTACATGGTTTTAAAGAATTCTGTCAAAATAATTCCCTTGACTTTGAAATCATAGAAGAAGTAAATAATGATCTGAAATTTGAATCAAAAGAAGCTTATATCGTTATTGATGATAATGATTTGGTGCAGCTTGTTCAGCAGATAAAAGAAAAAAAGCTACAAATTGGTACTGATGTAGGTGTCATTTCTTATAATGAAACCCCACTCAAGGCGCTTCTTGACATTAGTGTTCTAAGCAGCGATTTTAAAGCCATGGGACAAAAAGCTGCAGAATTAGTACTGAGCAATAAAAAAGAGTTTTTCAAAAATCCGTTTGGATATATTGAACGCAGTTCTCTATAAAAAATGGCGCCTGAGAGCGCCATTTTTATTGAAATCATTATTTCTTATCTATCTTATAAAGTCTACCCTGATCGGTTACAGCATACAAAGCACCGTCATTGCCCTGAGTAACATCTCTAAATCGCTGACCTTCGCCAGCTAAAAGCCTTTCTTCTCCCACAACACGGTTATTTACTATTGCAAGACGTGCTATATGTTGACCACTTAATGCCCCTATAAATAAATTATTTTTCCATTCCGGCACACGGTCACCCTTATAAAAAGTCATACCGCTTGGTGATATAACAGGATCCCAGTAATACACCGGTTGTTCCATGCCTTCTTTTTTCTGGATAGCATCTCCAATTGCCTCTCCTCCGTATTCTATACCATAAGTTATGATTGGCCATCCGTAATTTGAGCCTGCTTTTAATCGATTAATTTCATCTCCCCCACGCGGTCCATGTTCACTTAGCCAAATTTCACCTGTAGTCGGGTGAAGTGCCAGCCCTTGCGGATTTCTATGCCCTATAGTATACAATTCTGCTAAAGCTCCTGTCTGACTAAAAACAGGATTGCCAGTTGCTGGCAGTCCGTCTTTGGTTATTCTGACCACTTTTCCTAAACCGGCAGAAACCGACTGTGCCAACGGTCTGGTTGCTAACACTGAACGTTCTCCTGTACTAACGATAAGATTTCCGGTTTTATCAAAAAGAATACGACCTCCATAATGAAGCGTACTTGCATTTGCCGGATTTGCACGATAAATTACAGTCGCTCCTTCGATTGTTTTTTCATCATTTGATAACTTTCCTTTCGCAACTGCTGTTAGGTTTCCGCCTGTTCCTGCTTCAGCAAACACCCAATAAATCATTCTATTGGATGTAAAATCAGGATCAAGACACAAGCCCAATAAACCTCCCTGATTTGCCGAATTTACCGCTGGTAAACCTGTAATTGCGGCACTTACTTCACCTGTTACTTTAACAATGCGTAAGTTTCCTGTTGTTTTCTCGGTAACTAAAAGTCTGCCATCCGGAAGGCTTTTGACCCCCCAGGGACTGGTCAATGCTGAAGTGATAATCTTTGCCTCATAACTCGTATTGGTCTGTAGTCCGCCTATTCGTGTTTGTCCCTCAAACGCAGGAGTATAAGTTGTATTGGCTGAATTATTTTCAACCGGATTTGTCGGTGTTCCCAGATCGTTTGTGTTTTTATCATCGTTCGAGCAGCTGAATAATGTAAAAGATGCAATTAAAAGACTCAGAATTTGATTTGTATTTCTCATCGTATTTTGGATTTAATTTTTTGTAATAGTTTTCAAAAATCTAAAATTAATTCTATAAAAAATTATACAATTTATCTTATGATTTATATAATTTTAAACATTAGCAACTTATTTCATATAACAATATAAAATACAATTTAGACAATTAAAGAATAAAAAGTAAGGAAATAAATCTCGGCTAAAAATTCACAGAAAGTCATTTCATTTTAATCAACAACACAAAAAATATGTTTTTCATGACAAGAAAAACCTGTTCTGTGACAAACTCTCCTTTTTTAAAATGATTAGATTTTTAATTTTAAACTGCTATAATAAACCAACCCAAAAAAACGATCACCAAAATGCCTGAAAAAAAATCAATATTGATAGGATGTGATGATACCTTCGTTTTAACCCAGGTATTAAATGTATTGTCAACAATGTCTGATTTTACTTTTTCTACGGTTACTGTTTCCAGAGCTATCGATTTATATAATACCGCAAAATCACTGGCACCGGACTTAATTATTTTAGGCTTCAAAAGAAATCAGCCTGTTATAAACGACAGTACTTTCAATTCCAGTAAAATAGATATTCCTATTTTATGTTTAACTCAAAGCTATGAATGCGAATCGTCATGCTGGTCAAAAAACTGTATTATTTTTACACATCCATATAAGCTTATTAATAATGTTGATTTTTTAATCTACAGAATCAAATCTATATTTGTCTTAAAAAAAACAGAAACTACAAATAAAGCGAGTTCAACATTTGCAGAAGCAGCCTTACAAAAAAATGATTTTAATCATACCAGAGAATTAAGTCATTATGTGATGGAACTTGATCAAAAAGTAGAAGTACTTCAAAATATTAAAAAACGTATTTCGTTCCTGTACCCAAATGTTGATGATACTATCAGAAGAGAATTAATGTCTATCGCAAATTGTATTAAAACGGCTGCCAATGACAATAAACTCTGGGACGATTTTAAAATTTATTTTGAACAATCAGATCCAGAATTTTTATTGGCCCTTGCCAAAAAACATCCTTCCCTTAGTCCTAAAGATTTAAAGTATTGCTGCTACATTAAAATGAATATGAGTAATAATGACATTACCAACCTTCTCGGTATTAATCAGGAAAGCGTACGAACTCATAAATACCGCTTAAAAAAGAAATTGACACTTGAAAAAAAACAGGATATCATTTCGTATTTAAGAAGCGTCTCTTAAAATCACTTCATCTTTCGATATAAAAAAGCTTAATTGATTCATTTTACAACCTGTAACTGAATCAATTTTTATTTTATAACAAACTAACAGCATACCCTAAATAAAACTAAAAACCACTAAAATCATCTTTCATAAATCGTATTAAAACTGACCATACATAATGAATAAATCCTTTCTTTTTACTAAAAAATATTCCTGTCTACATTTTGTCTATATAACATCAGAAATTTTAAACAATGTATACGAAAAGTACATTCTGAAAATCTTACACAAATTCAATTCTAAAGTAATTTTACCACTGCCATTGACAATCTCTTTTCTGAATAATTTAAATCATATTAAAATGATCAATCAATCACTTCAATTTACGAATAAATTACTGGGACAGTTTTTAAAAAACCGTTTTGGACTGGACGAAGATAAAATCGTCCTGAATTATATTGTAGATGTGAATGGCACATTTCCTAAAGTGAATCAGAATAAAGTGGTTTTATCCTTAATCAATGTGGAGAAAGAAACCAATCAGCCATTTTATATAAAAAACAAACAGCTCGAAAACGGAAATTATTCCAGTTTTAACCCTGTCGAAAGATACAATCTGGACATCCTGATCAGCAGTAATTTTGACGATTATAATGAATCTCTAAAATTTCTCGATGCCATTATTTATTTTTTTCAGATTAATAATTATCTGGATGCTTCCAGCTCTTCTTCTATTCCGGAAGGCTTGTCAAAACTGGAATTTGAATACGAAAAGATTTCGTACCATCAGATGCATAGTTTATGGACCGCAATGGGAGCAAAATACCAGCCGTCAATAATTTATAAAATGAAACTTATAAAAGTTCAGGCCAATGAAACAATCGCGATTACACCAGCTGTAACCAATACCAGTAATGCTCTGACAACATGATACAAAGCAATTACATAAAAATATTTACTACAGCTGTGTATCATACTTATTTTGATAACACCAAGTGCAATTGTCTTGATTTTATTGCTAATCATAAAACAGAAAAAATACTAAAGAGATTTGGTTTTAAAATCAATACTATTTACAACGGTTTTGATTTGTTCAGTACTACATCATCACTATCAAATTTATTCGATTATATTTCGAAAACTACTACACAGAATTACTTTGAATTTGATATTAGATGCAGTAATCCAAATTTCATTCTTTTTACAGCATTACCTATAAACTGGCTCGGCGAAATTATATTTGACAGCCATGATGATAAAAATCAGAATAACAATGGTATTACAACGCTCAGCCCAACATTAGAAACAAAATCAATGGCTCCGTTTTTTGGCAGTTTAAAAATTTATTTTGCTGATATTCTAAAAAATCAAACCACTACTCCCTTTCAGTTTGAAATAAAATTTAAAGCCAGAGCGACACAATGGCAATACTATTTTATTAATAAAAATGCCGTTACCTTAAACAATCCGGCGATTACTGAAAAAGAAAATATTCAATTTGATGGTCCGCAGCAGGTTACTCTTCAAACAGGAGAAAAAGCGCTCCTTTTTACATCAAGCACTACTAATATTCTGCTTAGTGAAAAACCGAAGTACAAATTTGATTTAATTAATAAAAATACATCAAATGGATCCGGTCAAAGCAATTTAAACGGAAAAGTAATCATTAAAGGACTACCTGTTCCTGATGTTTCACGAATTGAAATAGTCAAAAACAGTAAGACAAATCAAATAGCATCACCAATGTATATCTATCTATAAAAAACAAATTAAAATGAACATTAAAAATTAAAAATCAATGAATTTATCTACCATCCAAACCCCTGGTGTGTATATTCAGGAATTAAATGCCTTTCCAAATTCAGTAGTAGCAGTTGCTACGGCTGTACCGGCATTTATTGGATACACGCCACAAGCTTCTTACGAAGGTAAATCGTACACGAATGTACCGGTAAGAATCACATCGTTCTCTGATTTTCAGGCATTTTTTTGTTTACCGGATCCTGCGAGTCCAGCAAGTCCTGCTAAACAATATAGCCCTGAATATTATTTGGTACAACAAAAAAGTCAGCCGGCAAAGGGAGACTATATGTTGATCAACGGATCTTACTATTCTATAGTTCCGGATCCTAATACAGTCTATTATTTGTATAACAGCGTGAAGCTTTTTTATGAAAATGGCGGTGGCGATGCGTATATTGTATCTGTGGGTACTTATGGCCCCGGATCACAAAAGCCAATGACTCCGGGTACTCCGATTGTGAATCCGAATGTACAGTTAAACGACTTATCTAACGGTCTTACTTTATTACTAAACGAACCGGAACCAACGATGTACATTTGTCCTGAAGCTACTTTGTTAAATCTTGCAGACAATGGTACCCTTATGCAATCAATGCTTCTTCAGGCTACAAAAATGCAAACAGCCATGTGCTTATTTGATATTATTGGAGGTGATGATCCTGATCCTATTTTGTATACTCAGGACATTATCAATTTCAGGAATAACACGGGTGCTCAGGGTCTAAATTATGGTATGGCCTATTATCCATTTATTGGAACTACCATAATGCAGAATTCGGATATTGATTATACCAATTTATTTGGTGGTGATATAAAACAGCTTGCCTCAATTCTTAATCCGCCAAGTGCACCTAACCCGGCCGTTGCTACGATTATTGCCAACATTCAAAATCCTGATAGCGGTTTAAGTGTTACTCAGAACAACAACGCTCTTTTGATTGCGAGCCCAATTTACTCGTTAATCATAAAACACGTACTGACTGATGCTAATATTCTGCCTCCAAGCGGTGCTATGGCTGGGGTTATTACTACCACTGACAATGCTGTTGGCCCTTGGCAAGCACCTGCAAATACTTCTATTGTTGGAGCAGCTTCATTACCAATCAGTATTTCTGAAAGTCAGCAGGCAAATTTAAATGTTGATGCCGTTTCAGGAAAATCTATCAATGCAATCAGAATGTTTAATGGATTGGGTATTTTAATTTGGGGTTCAAGAACCTTAGACGGAAATAGCCAGGACTGGCGATATATTCCGGTAAGAAGAACCATGATTTTTCTTGAACAGTCTTGTAAACTCGCAGCTCAGGCTTATGTGTTCCAGCCAAATGACAAAAATACCTGGGAAGCCGTAATTTCGATGATCAGCAGTTTTCTTAATTCGATCTGGAAACAAGGCGGTCTGCAAGGTGCGAGTGCATCAGATGCTTATTCAGTTGCCTGTGGATTGGGCTCTACAATGACAGCAGATGATCTTTTGAATGGTTTTATGAATGTAACTGTAAAAGTAGCAGTAGTTCATCCTGCAGAATTTATCGTATTGACATTTCAACAGCAAATGGCAACTTCTAGTTAATCAAAGAAATACTCTAGTTAATCAAAGAAATTTTTAATTTAAAATAAAATATTATGCCACCACCAGATGACGGAAGCGTACAAGGCGCAACATGGCCAATGCCAAAGTTTAGGTTCGAAGTAGACCTTGGAACCGAATTGACAAAAGTAGCTTTTCAGGAAGTTACAGGAATGGATGTCGAAAATCAAATTATAGAATATCGTAAAAGTAACAGCCCTCTTTTTTCTGTAGAAAAAATGCCGGGAATTACCAAATACGGAAATGTTACCATGAAGCGTGGCATCTTTGTAAACGATAATACTTTTTGGGACTGGCATCAGCAAATCGTGATGAATACGATTAAAAGAAGAACAGTTTTGATCAAATTATTAGACGAAAAAGGCGATGTAACCATGCAATGGACATTAAATAATGCCTGGCCAACCAAAATTACCAGCACCGATTTAAAATCTGATGGAAATGAGGTTGCAGTAGACACTATCGAAATTGCACATGAGCAGCTCATCATTAAAAATGGTGGCAAATAATGGATTATCCGGTTAGCTTCTATTTTACACTTTCATTTTCAGGTGTAGATGCAGCTTTCAAAGAGGTATCAGGAATTTCGAAAGAATTAAGTGTTGAAGAAATTGTTTGCGGAGGCGAGAATCGTTTTAAATACCGCCTCCCAACTGTTTCTAACAGCCAAAACTTAGTTCTTAAAAGAGCCGTAGTACCCGTGGGATCTCAATTGGTAAACTGGTGTGCAAACTCTATTGATCAGGGATTATCAAATACGATTCAGCCCCACAATGTGATTTTGAGTTTGCTTAATGCCACCGGTATTGTATGCATGCAATGGACTTTTAATAATGCTTATCCTGTAAAATATACTATTTCTGACTTAAACTCGCAGGAAAGCGGTATTGCAATAGAATCTATTGAACTCGCCTATACCTATTTTGATATTTCTTCAGACACAAAATTTGATAACCTTTTTACTTAATAATTATGCCAATAGAAATAAGAGAACTCATTATCAAGACAGAAATCGTAAGCAGCAATACGAAAAATTCTTCTGTAGTGAAAGAAAAAGAATTATCTGTTTTAAGAAAACAGGTATTGGAAGAATGCAAAAGGCTGATTGCCGAAAAAAATCAGGAGAATAGCTATAAACGTTAAAAATAAAAAAATGGCAAGTCTGGAATTAATGAAAATAACAGGATATACTGATGAAGAATTTCAAAATAAATTCTCAGCAAGCCCGTATGCCTTTATGATTAATCCTGATACCATTAAAATACAAAAAAGCATTGAATATAATGAACAGCAGGCTCCTGCAACGAGCTCTGCATCTCAAAAATATAAAAGTACTCCCAGCGATAAACTAAGTTTCGAAATCATAATAGACTGTACAGGTATTGTAGATGCAAAACGCATTGATATGGCACAGGAAATAGAGGCGTTGGAAACTATTATTTATACGTATAACGGTAAAATTCACCGTCCTAATTTCGTAAAAGTACAGTGGGGTCAAAATATTACTTTTAATGGGGTTCTGGATTCTATAGATATTTCATACACTCTGTTTAAACCAGACGGGAATCCTTTGAGAGCAAAAATATCTTTGGCTTTCAGTCAATATATTTCTCCCAAATCAGTAACAATGATTGATGCTCCTCAATCACTGGACTTAACGCATATTGTCAATGTAACAGAGGGAATGTCATTACCTCAGTTGTGTTTACAAACGTGGGATGATGACTCCCTCTATATACAAGTGGCACAATTCAACAACCTGAACAAATTCAGAAATCTCAAAGGGATCGATAAATTAATATTTCCTCCTGTAAATCCATCTTAATCATGAGTGCTTCAAACGAAATAGCATGTGGGGGAATCGCAACATTCTCAGTCAAAGTCAACGGCAATACAATTCCGGATGAACTTAGTGTGCTTTCTGTTCACATCGAAAAAAAAGTAAATCGGATCGCTATTGCAAAAATTATGATTCTGGACGGAGAAGCCAATACAGGAACTTTTGATGCAAGTTCGTCTTCTACTTTTCTTCCGGGTGCAACTGTAAGTATAGAGGCCGGATATGATAATAAAAACACCGTTATTTTTTCGGGTTTAATTATGGGGCAATCCATTCGTATTAATGATTCGGTTGGATCAGCCTTAGAAATTGAGTGCAGGGATGCTGCAATAAAAATGATTGTGGGAAGAAAAAGCCTGACGTATTCTAATCAAAAAGACAGCGATATCATTTCATCCATTATTGGAACTTATGGATTATCATCGGATGTAACGGCTACAACTACTCAGTGGCCTGAACAAGTACAATATTATGTAACCGACTGGGATTATATTTTGGCTCTTGCCGAAGCCAACGGACTAATTGTGACGACGATAAACGGAAAAGTTTCTGTCAATACGCCTGATAACAATACAACATCTGTACTGACTGTAACTTACGGAAACAGTCTTTTGGAATTTAATGCTAAATTAAATGCCACGACACAATTAGGAAATGTTACTTCTAATAGCTGGGATTACAAAAATCAGGTAATCGTAAAAGGTGAAGCAACTCCAAATGTAGCCGGATCCGGAAATTTATCATCAAAAAAATTATCTGAAGTTATTGGACTCTCTGCTTTTCAATTGCAAACTTCAGCACCTTTAGAAACTGCTGATTTAACGAATTGGTCAAAAGCTCAAATTGTTAAAAGTGAATATTCTAAAATAATTGGTGAGGCTAAATTTCAGGGAACAAACTTAATTGATCCGGGAAAATATATGACTTTTGATGGTGTTGGCGATCGGTTTAATGGTGATTATATTATTTCAGGTGTTGTTCATGATCTGTCACTAGGAAATTGGGTTTCTCATGCTTCACTTGGACTTTCGCCTTTTTGGTTTACTGAAGAACCAGATGTTATGTCTCCTCCCGCATCCGGCCTTTTACCGGGAGCAAGAGGTTTATTTAACGCTACTGTAAAAAAAATGTTTGATGATCCCGATTCTCAATATCGAATTTTAGTAGATGTTCCATTATTTGACACGAATGGCGCAGGAATCTGGGCCAGACTTTCCAACTTTTATTCTACCAGTGGAGCGGGAGCGTTTTTTTTACCCGAAGTTGGTGATGAAGTTATCCTTGGTTTTTTAAACGAAGATCCCCGTTATCCTGTGATTTTAGGAAGTTTGTACAGCGGAACCAAAAACAAACCTTTTAAGGACTTAGCGCCTAATGAAAAAAACTCCATAAAAGCTATTGTTTCCAAATCCGGAATTTCAGTAGAGTTTGATGATGAAAATAAAATCTGGACCGTTGCCACGCCTAATAAAAACACCATCATTATCAGCGATAAAGACAAAAAAATAACAATTCAGGATGAAAATCAGAATAGTGTTGTCATGTCTGGCAGTGGTATCGATCTGTCAAGCCAAAAAAGCATTTCTATTTCGGCTCAGGAAAATGTGACCATCAAAGGAACACAGGGCGTTTCAATTCAGTCTAGTGGTGGTGATGTTGCCACCAAAGGAATGAATATTAAGGACTCTGCAGATATGCAGTATACTGCTCAGGGCGGACAAACAGCTCAGGTTTCCGGAGGAATGGAATTAACGCTGAAAGGCGCCATGGTAATGATTAATTAAAAAAATTATCAATTATCAATTATCAATTATCAATTATCAATTAAAAAAAATATGCCTCCAGCAGCAAGACTTACAGATTTTCATGAATGCCCGATGCAAACGCCGGCTGTACCTCCGATTCCGCATGTTGGCGGTCCAATTGTTGGGCCGGGAGAGCCAACGGTTTTGATAGCAGGATTACCGGCAGCGAGAATTGGTGATATGCTGGTTTGCGTAGGACCGCCTGATTCTATAGTACAAGGATCGGCAACTGTTAAAATTGGTGGAATGCCCGCCGCAAGAATAGGAGATAAAACCGCTCATGGGGGATCAATTGTCCTTGGAGCCTTTAATGTGATAATAGGTGGATAAAATAGCCGATAAAAAAGAAAATGTTTTTTTGGGTTCAGGATGGGCATTTCCTGTGTCTTTTTCTGCAGGTAATCATCAGGTAAATATCTCAGCAAACGAAACCAATATAAACGAATCTATCAATATCATTTTGAATACCCGTAAAGGAGAACGTACGCTGGAATCGAATTTTGGATCCGGATTACAGCAATTTATGTTTAGAAAAATCGACAATACTTTGAAAGGAGAAATTGTAGAAACTATTCAGTTTTCCTTGTTACGTTACGAACCAAGAATAATAGTTCAGGAAGTACGGGTAGCAGCTACAGATTTAATTAATGGTGTTGTCGAAATATTAATTATTTACATCTACGCACAAACGAATACCAGACATAATTATGTTTTTCCTTTTCATTTAAACGAAGGAACCAATTTAGCCGGAAAATAATGCTTGTAATTGATCAAAATAGCGCCATAAATTCACTTAATGAGTCACTCATTCCTAATTCCACTTTGATTGATGGAAGGACTGAGCAGGACTGGCTGTACTTTGCTGCCGAATTTAGCAAGCTAATCAATTTTTATAATGACACCAATACCATTGAAGGAAACTGGAATCCTTTTTTATTAAAAGATCCGGTGTTTTTAATGGCTTCTATATCCAAAACAAATTATAAAAACCTTTATGCTGTCTACAAGACTATTTGTACAGAAATTCAAAAACAGACACTAAATGCTAACGCAGGTAATTTGAATTCAAAAGCGTTAAGCAAATTATTCGACCACCTGAATGCTATTTATAAAATTATCGAAAGCTGGACCCATTATATGCAAAAAACAAATGAAAAATATGATCTTAAAAATTATATCCTTCACGAAGTACAGACAAAACTGAGCATAGATTTTTGGGCTATCCAATCTTTTAGACAATACTTATATACCTCATCTGTGAATAAGGTTTTTATTGAGCCTGCGCCTGTAAGTAAATTTGTTTCTTTTGAAACCCATTTGTGGAGTATCAATAAAGACAAAACTCCTTTTTGGGAAGTTTTTGGATTTGAATCAGAACAAAATATTCTGAATACATCAGAAACAATGATTGCTTTCAGTTTGAATATTCTGACCAAAAAAGCGGATCAGTTATTTAGTTTTTTACAAACTGTAATTCATCATTCATCTGATGAATTTAAAAAATTAAGCCATAAAAAAAGTAAATTTCCAGATACAACACTTTTAAGATCTTTTATCAATATTTTAAAAATACAACAAGATCAATTAAACGGCATTTCACAAAAACATCTTGATTTTTATTATCGTGATATCTTAAAACAAACCAAATTACCTGCTCTGGCCGACAGTACATTTTTGTGTGCCACACTTGCCAAAACGGATTCAGTTTATAATTTACCGGTTGGAACTTTATTTAATGCCGGAGTTGATGCACAAAAAAATCCAATATTATTTGCATCACAAAAAAACACTGCCTTAAATCCGGCCAGTATTGTAAGTGCAAATACACTTTGTTATCAGCCTGATACTTCATCTTATAACTTACAATCGATTAAAGCCACCAGCGTACAAAAAGATCCTGATGGAAAAATAATAAGCTGGCCAACTTTTGGGGAATCAAATCCGAAAGCTTCTTCAGTACCAATCGGAATTGCTTTTGCATCGCCTATGCTATTATTACGGGAAGGGAAAAGGATCATCACGCTTACGCTGGAATTTGATTCGGCAATTTATTTAAGTTTTTTACAGAAAGCTTCCTATCTTTTAAGTACCCAAAACGATTGGTTAAAACTTGCATTAGACCCAACTGTTTTTA
This sequence comes from Flavobacterium salmonis, assembly GCF_903819435.1. Classification (GTDB taxonomy): domain Bacteria; phylum Bacteroidota; class Bacteroidia; order Flavobacteriales; family Flavobacteriaceae; genus Flavobacterium; species Flavobacterium chungangense. The sequence goes on from NZ_CAIJDP010000089.1 coordinate 297,136, forward strand.
ATATAAATACTTCCTTAACTACCGTGACAATAGAAATAAGCCTTGCTGCTACAGAAGCTGCAATAGAGCCTTTCCTGATTAATCCTGATGGATTAAAGACTGAATGGCCAATGCTTAAAATATTATTTGAATCAGTTCCAAATCCGGTTACGCCTCCAAAAGTGCTTTCTATTACTATCGGTGTAAAAGTATATGAGGTTAAAACATTTCAGTTGTATAACGATTTTGGGGAATTAAATACTAAAAATCCCTTTCCTCCTTTTGGACCGATTCCTTTAGAAAATGCCAATTTTATAATTGGAAACAATGAAATATTCAGTAAGCCTATTGATAATTTTATAACAGAAATCAACTGGGATAAACGTCCTTCGGATTTTAGAACGTATTACAAACAATACAATGATTATTTGAATCCGGGTTCAACTGACGATGAAAAACCGGGAGTTGGAGAAAGATTTATGAATTTTATTGGTGCCAGAAAAGAAACTGTTACTGTAGATGATGATGACGAAACTTTTAGCAATGGCAGTTTTATTGTTGACTTTAATGTGTTGGAAGAAAAATCGTGGCAGGAACTTAAAATATATAAAGTGGACAGCGCAAATGGTATTGATGTGCTTGCTCCAAAAGTAGACAATGACAACCCTGTCTTTTTGTTCGATACTAATGAAGGAGATCCAACTCTACCTTTTGTTACCAATTCGAGCAGTTATTATATGTATTCCAAAACCACTACATCAGCTTCTCAGGTTGTAATGGATCATACTTTTTTGGTTGACCCGAACATTCAGAATGAACCTTTAAAATTTACTGAAAGCAGTTCCTCCGGATTTATAAAAATGATTTTATCCGGGCCGGAATACGGTTTTGGGTCAGAAATTTATCCAAATGTGGTAACTTCTATTGCACTGGATAATGCTAATAGTCTTGCGAGAGCCAGAGGAAAAAAAGACGCTGTATTTATTCCGTCTGCAAATTTGCCGTTTGCGCCAAAAATCAAATCGTTTTCGGCTAGTTATTCGGCTACCGTAACGTATAAATTTGACAGCACGGCAGCAGAATATCCCTTGCAGTATTTTATCTATACGCCTTTTAGCAATTATCAGATATTTGATAATTCTGACCAGACCAATACAGCAAGCACCTCTATTGCAGAGCCTAATCCAACTGTTACAGCTGGCTTGCCACTTTATCCTTCGTTTAATTATACCGGAGGATTATTTATTGAACTCGAAAATTTAATCTGCAACAGTTCATTAAATTTATATTTTGAATTAGCCCGAAATTCAACTGCAATTACACCTGGTCACAGCGTTAACTACTCCTATTTAAACAATTCCGGCTGGAGCCAAATAAAACCATTAGCTGACGAAACGAATCAGTTTAAATGTTCAGGAATTATAACACTTCCTATTCCGGCAGATTGCAATAACAATGAAATTTACATGCCCGGGAAAAACAATTGGATTTCTATTGTTGTTTCGGGCAAGCCTGACTCCTACTCTAAAACGACTTTTTTACAAACAAACGGATTTAGCGTTCAGCGAACAGGAACAGAATTTTTATTGGATACGGAAACTCCACAGATAAATAGCGGTACAATCACCAAACCGCAAAATGCAATTCCACAGATTGCAACACTGATTCAGCCATTTGCTTCTTTTGGAGGAAAAGCAGCAGAAAACGAAACCAATAAAAATCAAAGAGTTAGTACTACTATCAAAACAAAAAACAGAGTCATTACGTCTTCTGATTATTATACTTTAATCGCTCAACAATACGATAGTGTTTATTATTCAAAAATTGTAAATAAAAAATATAAAAACAGCTGTACTGTTTATCTGGTAAAAAAAATGGACAGTGGGAACGACAGTAATGCTTTTATCCCTTTGGCGTCAAACAGTCTGGAAATCGATGTAGAAGATTTTTTAAAAGAAAATGCTTCTCCGTTTGCAAACATTACAGTTTCGAATTTTAATATGGAATATGTTTCTGTTACTGCTAAAATAGTTGTTGAAAGCGGTTATCAGCCAATCCTAATTCATAAAAATGTAAATGATGCTTTAAAACTATATCTGTCGCCCTGGATTAACAGTTCTGCAGCTCAGACAGAAATTGACAAACCACTGATTAATGCCAAAGTGACCACTTTTATTCAAAATATCGAAGGGGTAGCTTTGGCTGAAAATGTTTCATTCTCCAGTTATTACATTAATTCCAAAACAGGAATACAAACGGTTTGCAAAAAAAATAAAGCTACGCTTAAAGCTTATGGTCCAACGACACTTTTAGTTTCAGCACCTGATCACAATATTACTTTTTAATCTGAGAAATGGATACAATCAATCACATAACAAAGACACCGCTTCCTCCGCATCAGGATTTCACTTTTCTGAAAAACGAAGCACTTGGTTATATCCAAAAACATATTGGAAGTGAATGGACAAACTTTAACCCAAGTGATCCGGGAATGACTATTTTAGATCAGTTTTGTTATGCACTCACTGAATTGGGGTATTGTACTGATTTTAGTATTCCGGATATTTTAACAGATGCAAACGGTGATCTCGAAATTAATAACCAGTTTTATTTACCATATCAAATACTTACAACTGCTCCGTATACAATTGATGATTATAAAAAATATTTGATTGATGGTATCGAAGAGGTCTATAATGTTGCCATAATTTGCTATAACAATAATATTTTTCCCTTTAATAAAGTATATCAGGTTTATCTTTATGTAAATCCTGAAATTACGAATCCCAATAAAATTAAAAATATTTGTAAATCGGCATTTTATTTACTCAACAAAAGCCGAAATTTAGGAGAGCTATTTAATGTCCCTATTGCACTCCAGCCTGTAAATTGCTGGATTGGAGGAAAATTAGACCTCAAAAAAGAAGCTGACCCCTATACCGTATTACTGGAACTGCAAGCTGCACTCCGTTCTTATGTGTTTTCTAAAATTGCACAAACAAGTACGGATAATTTAAAACTTGCTGGATATACTTCATCTGAAATTTATGATGGCCCTTATTTAGAAAACGGCTGGATTATAACAGAATCTTTAGTTGATAAAAAAGATACTATTCAGGCAGTTGATTTAGTTTCTGTAATAGAATATGTGGCTGGAGTTGATTCCATTTCCGGTTTACAGCTTTATCAGGAACAAAAAACTGTTGCTCTGCTTCAGTCTACAGTAAATCAAATTTTGTCAATTGATATTTTGGGCTCTTATCAAAATAAAAACCTGATATTGAGCTGTAACGGTAAAGATTTGTCTTTTGATTCTTTTAGACCGTTATTGGCCAACATTGATAATTTTGAAAAAACAACCAGTATTATAAGCAATAGTACAGGTTTAAAATTACCTAAAAGTTACTTCAGGGATATTAACACCTATTATTCTATTCAAAATACATTTCCGGCGCAATACAATATTGGCGATGATACGATCGAAGATGAGACAAAACCGGTTCAGGTGGCACAATCACGGCAGTTAAAAGGATATTTGACATTATTTGATCAAATACTGGCTAATCAGTTTTCGCAATTGGCTAATATTTCTAAACTTTTTTCTTTTAAGAATTCTGTTTGTGGAACCCCTTCAGATGAAGAAGCTTTTTATGCCGTAAAAGATAAATACGAGCAAAAGCATTTAGAATATCCCGTACCCTACAAAATGTTTTCGCCTAGCTATTATTATCAGTCACTATATACAGTTCCTCATATCCAGCCTTTATTAAAAGACAGCAATACGTTTAATTACAGCTACGGTAATGAATCTCAGGCAGAATTGAAAGAAAAAAGCTGGATTGAATATCAGCAGGATCCTTATAATCCATACATATTTGGTTTAATGAAGCTTATGGAACAGGAAAATGTAAGCCTTGACCGAAGAAATAAATTACTCGATCACCTGCTTTCACGTCACGGCGAATCTCCAAAGGTCATTGATTCTATTATTGATGATACGATTTATACCGGAGACAAACGAAAAGACCAAATAATTTTAAAAAGCCTTTATTTACAAAATCTTGGTCTGCTGTCATACAACAGACAAAAAGCATATAATTTTCTAAGTGCCTCAAAAATAGCAAATCCAGTTAATGGTAAACTGGATATAAATTTGCCAAAAATTAAGGTAAACAATTTTCAATTTATAAATGAAAACACTTCTGATTTCATCTTCAGATCTGAAAAAATCAATAAAAAAGAGAAATTACATTTGAATGATTTCAACAATTTTTCAGGAATTGAATTAAAACTGAATTTACTCTTCGGGTTAAGAAATATATATTCTAATTTCATTACAAGCAAACTTGATATTTTAAAAAATAACTCTGAAAATCAATCGGATAGTAATGCTTTCAAAACGATACGTGAAGCATTATGGTTTACAGAAAAAAGAAACGGAAGTGTGCTTTTGGAATCGGTACTTTTTTTAAATCAATTAAAATTTAATCTCGAAATAATAAAAGCAAATCAGGTAAATTATGCTTCTTACAGTATTGAAAACATTGATTTTCAAACGGTAACCAATCTGAATTATGTTTTAAACAGTACAGATCAAACTACGTTAGATGTGCAGTTACAGCAAAATTTTTTATTGTTTGCTGATGTAAAATATTTTTTCACTCCCGGAAATGAAACTATCGAAAATCAAAGCGATTATGTAAAAACGGCACTGTCCAATTATTCTTTCCGGATAACGATTTCATCAGGAAATGGAAAAGTAACTCTTGATTCTAAAATTTTTAAAAAGAGCATTTTCCTGATATTCCCAAATTTTATTCATCCGTTTCATACTGCTGAATTTAAAAAACGCTTAAAACAGTTTCTTAAAATCAATCTTCCGGTGAATGTTAACTATGAATGTCTCTTTTTAACCAGTCAGCAATTAGAAGGATTTATTCCGGATTATCTCTACTGGTATGAAAGTTTACGATACAAAGATGAATTACTTCCGATTAGAAATGATTCAGAGTATCCTTCAACAGATAACTCAGATAAAACAGTGACCATAAATCCTGTTGAGTCTGCAATGAATCTCATAAGCAGTTTAACCTCAATTTTAGAAGCAAAAAATGGAAGAAATTAACCGCCATATTGTATCAAGCCTAAAGTGGGACACTACTTTTGATCAAAAAAATGAAGGATACAAACTTCAGGACCGTTTGAGTTCGTGGAGCAAAATCGCTTTACCCAGAGAAGTCGCTAATATATTTAATGAGCTTTGTCCGCCTGAACAAAGCTGGAGAATTGAATCGCTGGAATTAAACCTTGGCCCGTGCGATTATGATGATCTTGAGTTTGATTTAAGCACCAAAATTCGAAATCAGCTGAAGGAAAAAATTGCTGAAATGATTATCTACCAAAATCATCAGAAGAAAAACCTGATTTCGGTTTACAACAAAGAAAAATCGATCCTGGAGAATCTTATTGTTTTTTTGATGGAAGGCTATTTGCCATGGAATTACCAAAACAAAGAAGGATCTATTAACGAAATATTGGCCGAATTACTTCAGAATAATTTAGCCGAGGTTAGTATTATCATCAAAAAAGCAGGAATTACCCATGAACAGGTAAGAAAAAGAATCGCCTGGCAATTTAACGAAAGTAATATAACCAAAATAATCGCTGCACTTGAACCCAATAATAGCAATACTATAGTTGAATTCACCTCAGTTATGACGAAACTTAAGGTAAAAGAAACTATTATTCAGACCAGTGCCATCAATTTCAAAAAAAATCTTTGGTTTTTTATATTCAATTTTCTGCTGCTGGAGCGAGGAACTCTTTTTAATAAACTGGCGTTTATGAAAAGCAGTATTCTTCAAATGGCAAATCATTACAATATTTCGTATACTGAACTTATTTTGCTGATTGAAAACACGATTATAAAACTTTCTGATAAAACCAGTCAGGACAATGATTTTATTGTTTCGCTAAAAACACTTACACAGGAATTTGAATCTCAAAAAAAAGACCCTTATCAGCCTGAAAAAAACGAAGATTACTGGGATATTTTCGAACAATTGCTAAACAATACAATTAAAGAAAAAACAAATACCAATAAAAACGATTTGAATGAATTGATTGTTGCGCTGAGCAATGAGAATCCAACAAAATTTAGCACACTCATAAATAAAGCTTTACATAACGATAATGCTCTTATTTTACTGATTCAGGATCTAAATGAAACAGCTCTCAGATTATTGTTTTCTAACTTCGATACAGCTTCATCATCGTTGCATCTGGATACTATAATTTGTCTGAACAAATTAAGCAGCACCCTTAAGTTGAAAACAAACAGCAAGACCTTATGGCAAATCTCAATTGTTTTTCTGATAAAAAATAAAAATGTAAATCATAGTACATTTATACTCCACTGCATTACAGAATTAAGTAAGAAGAATAATCTTGATCCGGAACATTTATTAGAATCGTTTACCAGTTCCAGAATTCCTTCTGATGTAAAAAATCATAATTCTGAAATAATTTACAACAGCCTCAATGCTATTTATTGCAGTGAAATAACCCGTAATAATTCGAGTTATCCTGCCACTCATTTCAAAAACTTACTATCAAAACTCGAAATCCAATTACAAAAAAAATCAGCCCAAAAAGAGCTTTTTACAGACCTGCAAAGATCACTTATCAAAAACATCACGCTGCATCCCAAAATGGCTTTCGAAGTAATGCTTTCGTATGGCAATAAAGATTTGCTAAAAAAAATACTTCCATTGGTTCTTAACCGTGAATTATTGAAACTATTGGTTAAAACTGCCAACTATAAAAAAACAAAACTGGTAGAAACGATTCAGATGGTATACGAAATCTTAAATGCCAAAGAAAAATACGATTTTCCTGAAGAGCTTCTTACTAATGATTTGCTGTTGTTTGGTATACAGGAAATATTTCTTCATCCGGAACATAATTCATCGCTGTTCCTGGAAACCATTATTCTTCAGTTATCCCAAAAAGTAACCCATACACATCGTAAAAATTACTTTCAGTTTATAACCAAACTATTGCTTTCTAAAAAAATAAAGTCTTTTGGAGTCGCAGTCAAAAATACTTTTTTTAATCAATTGAGAAACAACAGCGCCATAGACGTTATAGAACTAGCACTTTTGATACAGAGCACATCTCAACAATCCCACTCTGAATTATCTCATTTGCTGATTCTGAATTTTGATGATCCTAAATTTATTTTATTACGAAAAAAGGACGAAAAAGAAAGTAAAATCCTTATGCATTATTTTTTAAAGAACAGTACATCTTTAAAAAAACACTGGATAGCAGAACAATCTGCCCTATTGACTAAAAAAATCACAACACTTTCAAAAACAGAAATTTGTTCTGGATTAAATGAATTGTTCTGGATAACGATTTTAAAATATTCTGCCTATAAAGGAAATGAAATCCTGTTTCAAAAAATGCTGCAAAATGCGCTCAACGTTTACCTGGAAACCAATAGTAGCAATAATCAAAATCAGCTTATAGAGGAGATAAAACGTCTTCATAAAATAGATTTAAAAAATAAGGCCCTCCCCTCTTTTATAGAAAATCCTAGCATGAGAAATCTGCCTGAGGATACATTGCCTTTGAAGAATAAAACTAAAAGCAAAATTTTGTTTGCAGGTAAAAACCTTTCAGAAAAAGAAAAACAGGAGTGGTTCTCACTCATCATCCGTCAAAAACAAATTCCTGTTGCCTTAAGTATTTCCGGAACATTTGACATTAAGGAATTACTCGGTGAAATTGTAGTAAACCATCCTAAAATATTTTTCGGAATAATCAAAAATGAATTCGTTGCCGAAGCGCAATTAGACTGGCTTAGCCGTACTATTGATTTTGACAATTTATGCAGCTCAATTGGTCAATTAGATAAAAACAGAGAGTCTTATCTGAGAATCCTAAAAAAATTCCACTCCGTTTTAGGAACCGTTGCGATTAAAGGAATAGCCTCAAAAGAAATACAAATACTGTTATTAAGAAAACTGCTCAAAGCCGCAGCAAATGATAACTGGAAGCTCATTTCGATTGATAAAATCTGGAATGAATTAATCTGGGAAGTGGTAACCCAAAAAGGAATTACAAAAAAAACCTTCCTGATCGACATTGAAAAACACATTCACCTATTTCCACTGTCTTTACAACTTAGTTTTAGAGCAGTAAGCAATGCCGAAAAACAAACTGCTCTAATCTCAAAAAATATTGAAATACTTGAAAAAATGGAACGAATAAGCATCAGTAAAAAAACAAAAGCCCCTATTCGGGAGGGTATTGCTGTCAGAAACGCCGGAATCGTAATCTTAAACAGCTATATCATTATGCTTTTTGAGAGGCTTAAATTGGTAGCTGATAACGAATTTACCAGTATAGAAAATCAGATTCGCGCTTCTCAATACCTGCAATATGTAGTTACAGGATTAACAAAAACAGAAGAAGCATATTTACCCCTAAACAAGGTATTGTGCGGATTATCGATGATGCATGCCATACCGGACGAAATCGAAATTCCCGAAGAAAATAAAACATTAATCAACAGTTTAATCTTGGCTGCTATTTCTTACTGGGATGCAATTGGCGATTGTTCAGTAGATGGTTTTAGAGGAAACTGGCTTGTACGCGACGGAATCCTGACAGAACTTGAAGACAGATGGGAACTTACAGTAGACAAGAAAGCCTATGATGTACTGATCAACAAATCACCTTTTGCTTTTTCAATTATAAAATATGCCTGGATGGACAAACCATTGCATGTTAACTGGCCTTATTAAAACTATAAATACAATCTCTTAAAATAAAAAATTAATCAATTAAAAAATCAATTATGAACAGCTACAGCGAAAATTTACATTCCAGTGTATTGGCATCATTAGAAAGCCAGGAGATGAATCAGAAAAAATTGGATTCACAATTAAATTCATCCATGTTTACACTTTATTATGCCGAAGGTGCAGAAATCGTTACCGATAACAAACTAGAATTGGCTACAAAAAAATACAATCAGGCTCAGACGGTTAAGGAGCAAGCGGTTAAAACCAAAAATATTTCTACCAATATTGTAATGTCGGCTACCCAGCAAAACACAAATACTTTGCAATCTGTAAGCAATGGGGCTGTTAGTGCGGCCAACATTCAAATTGCTACTAATGCAATTGTACGACTGGCAAGTGATATGGGAAGCATTTTTAGTATTATTAATGCGGCGGATTACGGTACTCAAATTTATCAGCAAAGTATCGAAGCTTACAATTTGATGAACAGAACGGCTTATCTTGCAGAAGTCGCTTCTCAGCATGCTATGGAAGCTTCTGCAGCTATTGCAGAAGTCTCATCATCTACAGTACAGGATAAGGCAAAAGCTACGGATACTTCAATTAGCAATCTTTTGCAGGTATCCAGTACAAATTTTACAACTACAGCAGCAATTGTTGCTGCCGATAATGATGCAAAAGCGGCTGCCAGCGTAAATACAAAAGCAGCTCAGGGAATCATTGAATCTAACAAAGTAGAGTTAGAAGCTGCAAAAGTAGCTTATCTCCTTAATAACAAAAGTCTTAATTACAATTTAAGAGTCAATGTTCCTAAGATTTATAATAATTCTTATGAAGTTTCTTTTAACTATTTTAAGGCACCTTTTAAAACAGATGAAAAAGGAACAAATACGCCACAGCTTGGATTAGATAACCCTGTCAAAAGCTACAATTTATTTTTGGTTAAGGACAGTAAAAAATCTTTTTTTTCTGCATCAGCTGCTGAAGAATTATTGATTAATCCGCTTCAGCATATCCAGATACTTCCTTCTGATGGTACTGCTGTCAAAACAGATTTATCAACAAGTAAAACAATCCTTTCTAATTATAAAACCCGCTTTCAGGCAATCAATAATCTAAGAGCATCCCAACAAAAAGCCATTGAAGCAAAAGATAATTTAAGTAAAGCCAATGTTGCTTTGGCATTAGCAACCAAAGAAAAAAGTGATGCTGATACTGCTGTTAACAATACGAAAAACAACATTACCAGACTTACAAAAGAATTAGAAACTGCTAAACAAAATACAGCAAAAGCAGCAGAAGCAGCCAAAAAAAATCCTGACGATAAGGATCTTGCCAAAACTTCAGCACAGGCTGCCAGAGATCAGGATACAATTGAGCGATCCCTAAATATTGCCACACTTACCGAAACAGAAGCAATTGACTTTCAGAAAGTAGCGACAGATAATTTAAAAGCTGAAAATACAAATGCCGCAAAAGCTGAAAATGAATTATTAGAAGCGCAAAAATTAGTTGCTACTAATGAAACAAATCTGAAAACTGCTGAAGCTGCTTTTAAAGAAAAAAAAGATGTTTTTAAAACCATTAACATTTTAGATTTAGTGGATACAGATAACGAAGTGATCGTTTTAGGAGAAAAATATGTCATCTTTCTTCTTACTGTATTTACAGACGAATATAAAAAAGGAATAAATACTTACGATGATTATCTATCAGCTCCATCTGAAACTTTTAGTTTAAAGAAAACAGTAAATGCGGTAAAAGACATTAACATTGTACAAGAACCTGAAAAAAAGGATACTACAAAAATAGGTTTGCCAACGCTATCGCCTTTTGCTGTAAACTTTGCCGTGAATAAAGATGATAAGTCAATTACAGAATACAGATGTATGTTTTTGCCTTATAAAGAAAAAGACTTTACAAAAAATGACCTTGACAACTTTGAAGAATCTATTCAGGAAACTATTTTAAAGAAAGAAATAGAAACAGTTGAAAATGAAATTACGCAGTACGAAACCGAATTAGAATCTATTAAAGATAAAAATAAGGACCCCAAAGACCAACTGGATAAGCCACTGAATAAGAAACAGGAATCTCCTGACTCATCTAATAAAGAAAAATTGAATAATGAAATAGAAAACACTAAAAATCAATCAAATAGTTACAACCTGGTTGAGATAGAAACTAATTCAAAACTTGAAATCGCACTGACCAAATTGAACCATTTGTATATTGGACTTGAAAAAATGTATTCCCAAAAAACTGCTGAAATTAAAAATACAAAAGCTTTTTTCTTTAATCAAAAATTAGCCGAAAACGTTCCTTCGGGCAATTATACTGTTGCTGCCCCTACTTCAAACGATCCGCTGGTTTATGAGGTAAAAATTGATCCTGCTACGACAGATAATTTTGGTAATTCACTAATAGACAACAGACTGTACATTCCGGTAATTCTGTCTTATTACAAAGGAAGTGAAACGAACAGAAAACAGTATAATAACAATTTATCCGATTGGGAAAATGAAGAAAGTTTTACTTTTTCAATTGCTAATAACCAAAAAATACTAATCAATTAAATCCTAAAATATGGACACTATACTAAATTCAAATCCAAAGCGATATGGAATTACCGAAAAGAAAAAATCTGATATCGATTTATTAAACTCTCAGGTAACAGATGCCCAGGCAGTTGTAGATCAACAATCAACGGTTGTTGCTTCCTTAAATCAAAAATCAATAAAATATCAAGGATATTTACTGGATGCTGAAAGTTCGAGAACTCAGGCAAAAAGCAACAAAGAACTTGTAGACCAGGTGGTTCAGAACGGATTAGATTTGTTTCAGAATTCCGAAATTGCCTTTTCAAAAATGACTGTGGCAAACGAGGCTACAGGAGAAGTTGCAAAAGAAGTAACGGTGTTAATTAATAAGCTTATCTATTCTGTAGAGATTATTAATAAACTATCCAATCTTGTTATTCGCAAAAAATCATTAAACCCGCTTATATCAGATGATTTGATAACCAAAATAAATGCTGCCGGTACAGATTCTAATAATGCAATCGCACTTACACTGGTTGCTTTAAAATCAATATTTGCTGCACAATCATTATCTCTTGAATCTGAGGCTTCTACAGCTCTTGAACAAAAACAGGCTCTAAACCTTTATTTGACCCTAACCGGAAAAAAAGACCCGCAAGATACCTTTATTTTAGAGGGTAATAATTCCGTACAAGCCTTGATATACAAAGCAAATGATGAAGCAAAAGCCAATTATCTTGAAGCAAATAAAGCAAATGATGAAACGACAAGACAATTGAATGTAGCAAATATCAACTTAAATAAAGCTCAGGTTGAACTTAAATCGTTACAGGCTGCTTTGGCTGCTGCAAACGCTGCTGCTTTGGCTTCTTAATAAAAAAGTCCACTGTTTCAATCAAAGATTCAGTGGGCATTTAACCACCTAATTTTTAGTTTTATGGATTTAATTTATAAAAATTATTACAGGCATTTTTACTTAAAAACAGGTGGATTTCTACCTACTAAACCATTAAATAAAAACCTGTTTCCTGGCGATTATTTCCAAATTAAAAATGGTACGATTACCCTTTTGGGGAATTTATATCGCAACGGTATTCTGTCTCCGGATGAAGTTAGTTTAAGCCCTGTAATTAAACTAAATCCATCAAGCTGGAGTTTTAGTGATGGCATCTCAAAACCCTATTCAGGAAGAGGTTTTGGTAATAGTGCTATTGAAGGACAATTTGAATTCAGCAAACAGATACTCGCTTTTACAAATAAAGGAAGTTTCATTTTTAGGGCTGCAGAACCCGAATCCATGAAAATTGAGAATTGGAATGATATTCAACAGCAATTAATTATAAAACTTACGCAAACCTTATTCTCTTTTCGGGAACTTTATATTGTGACAGAAAGTGCTACAGCTGCAAGCACTACTCTGGCTGTTGCAGGTGAAGCAAATGCTGAACTGGAATTAGCAAGTGATTCTGAAAACTTTGGATTAGTTGATATATTCGGACATGATAATACCAAAACAATACAATCTAAGGATATTGATTATTACCATCGTGAAACCAAAAGAAAGCCAGCTTATTTCAAGGCAAAAAAACTAGTTGTCCAAGATGATAAACTGGCTTATTTTATTAGTGATTTTTTACATAAAACCTATAATTCAAGCGAGTGGACAGATACTTTTTTTGATTCAAACTTTCATAATGATATTGCCTTAAGTTCACAAATAATCATGCAAAATGCACAAAGTCATTTTTTGGATATGTTACAAGCCAATGAATTAAATCCGAATAATGCATTATTATATTTTAAATGGACAGATACCAATTTAGATGATGTCGAAAAACTATTTGAAGGGTATGGAAGCTAAACAAAATAGTGTCATTTTATACAAAGAAATAGACTGGCTTCAAAAAGTAATTGATCAGGTAATCTGTAGTTACTTGCTTCAGGAAGGTCATGAAAATCATTGGATGGACATTCCATTTCCTGAAACAGATGAAGATGCAGAAAATACTGCTTATTATAAAAAACTAAAGGAGTGGGATTTAAATCAATTTGAGCGACTTTGTCTTGCTTTAATAATTGCCCCTCAGATAAAGCCCGAAGCATTAGATATTTTCTTTAGTAAAAATGCCATGTACGATCGTGGTTTTACTGAATTTGGAGGAGTTGTAAACAAAATTCACAGCGGATTTTTACCAACCGGTCAAACCTTTTCCTTTTTAATTACAGCTGTTAATCCTGAATTAAGAATTGAAATGCTGAATGTTCTTAACCCATCAAATATTCTTTTGAAAGAACAGGTTTTAATTTTAGAAGCCACAGAATCCAATACACCACTTTTAAATCAGGTAATCTCGATTAACGAACGCTGGCTGCAGTATTTTATAACGGGTACATTACCCAAATTAGAGCATAGTGTTTCATTTCCTGCTCAACAAATTTTTACTAAAATGGATTGGTCAGACTTAGTTTTAGAAGATCACGTCATGGAACAAGTTCTGGAAATTGATGCATGGCTAAAACATGGATCAACACTTATGAACGAATGGGGGCTTGAAAGCAAAATTAAACCCGGTTATCGAACGCTTTTTTACGGACCCCCGGGAACTGGAAAAACACTAACTGCTACCTTATTAGGAAAAAGTACTAATCGGGAAGTATATAGAGTTGATCTTTCGATGATTGTATCAAAATATATCGGAGAAACAGAAAAAAACCTTTCTAAAATATTTGACGTTGCCCAGCATAAAGACTGGATTTTATTTTTTGACGAAGCAGATGCACTTTTTGGTAAAAGAACCAGTGCGTCATCATCAAACGACAGGCATGCCAACCAGCAAACAGGTTATTTATTACAAAGAATTGAGGACTTTCCCGGGGTTGTCATATTAGCATCAAATTTAAAGGAAAATATGGATGAAGCATTTTCGAGAAGATTTCAATCTATGATTCATTTTACAATGCCAACCCCAGAAGAACGCATGCTATTATGGAAAAATGCCTTTTCAGGAAAATGCAAATTGGATCCTGATATTGATATCGAAAATATTGCAGAACAATATGAACTGGCGGGAGGAGCTATTATTAATGTATTGAGGTATTGTGCTTTAAAAGCAATTCAGAAAAAGGAAACTATTGTTAGTAATCAGGATTTGCTAGAAGGTATCAGACGTGAATTTAAAAAAGAGAACCGAACACTTAGTGTTTCACAAATGAGTTGATATGAAAAAGGTAAACGACAAATCTATCTCCATAACTATCGAAAAGCGTTTACACGAACATAAAATAGAGCTTAGGATAGGAAACTGGAGCAAAAAATTCGATTTAAATTATGTAAACATTATAATTGCAATGACCTTAAATCATTGCACTAAAAACAAGGATTTTATAATTAAAGGTTATCTGATTACATCCAAAACGGTTTATCTGATTTTAAAAACCAATGAAAAAACATTTGATAACCTGCTGAAAAAAATAGAAATTCATATTCATTTTTTGCTCAAAATACACAAGAAACAAATACAAAACAGCTATGAAAATGATTTTATTGCTGATGAAGAGGATAGCACTTTTTATACTATCAGAAGGCCATTATTTAAATTACAGCCCTTAAAAAATGAACATTTGGTACTTCTCATTACAGGAAAAAAAGTAGTACTGCCCTATTATAATCGCGAGCTTGAAGATTTAAAATTGTTTATTCGAAATCATCCATTTTGTTCGGCTATTGATTATTCGGGAGCAATTGGACCTGTGGATATGACATTACTGAATGATTAAACTATAAATTCTGAAAAGATGCAACATCAGAAAAAAATATCCGATAATAAGACAGAAGTATCTGCCGCGAATATAAATCGCGAAAGTAGTTCCGTGCAGTTAAAAGATAATCGGAAAAGTTCTGCCATTCAGCAAAAACTTTCTGAAAAGACTACAAATCAGGAATCGGGCTTTACACCTATTCAAAGAAAAAAAAATAATACCGGTTTGCCCGATAATCTAAAATCAGGAATAGAAAACCTCTCAGGACATTCTATGGGTGATGTAAAAGTACATTACAACTCTGATAAACCTGCACAACTCAACGCTCATGCGTATGCTCAGGGAACGAATATTCATGTTGCCTCAGGACAGGAAAAACATTTACCTCACGAAGCATGGCATGTCGTACAGCAAAAACAAGGACGGGTAAAGCCCACCTTGCAAATGAAGGAAAAAGTGAGTGTAAATAATGATAAAGGTTTAGAAAAAGAAGCTGATGTCATGGGCGCGAAGGCGTTACAAATGAAATCAAGTTTTCATAATAATAGTGTTATATTATCTGGTGCAAAAAACACAACTCCTAATCATTTACCAATTCAGCGTTATTCCATTAAGAAAGCGCCTGAAAACAATAGAATTTATTCCCAATCAAATAATGGAAATATGCTTACTGGTATGGGCAGTCCTAATCATGATTTTTATGTGGAGCACACACAGGCTTTTCCTGTAATGAATACTATGATCGAGAATTCGCCTTTAGAAATTTTTGGTCGTGCAAAAGAAAAATTATTCGGTAAAAATATGCTAAAAGCCGGGCTTCGATATAAAACTAATCGATTGGTAGACGAAGGAAGAAAGGAACAAATTAAAAGAAAAGATATAAAAGAAGATTTTTTTGAATCAAAAAAAACAGAAAATGTTCAATTGCAATATGAGCATAATGTCTTACCGCACATTAAAGCCTATAGACAATTAATTTTAAATTCTGCTAAACATAAAATTGAGAATATTGGTCTATCAAAACCAGTAGTTTCAGCAATTATAGGTTCTTTATACGAACTGATAACTTCTCTAAATCTCTTTAAAAAAGTATTTAATAGCGAAATCGCAAATAAAGGAGATTTTTATGAAGATTCTAAAAACCTTGCTCATGTTGGTTTAGAATTAATTAGAACAGTCGATCATCCGCTTTATGAGACTAATTTAACAAAGGCCAAACTAATTACAGCTAAACAGACATTACTTGAAACCTGGTTTGATGAAGAAGATCGCGATAATCCAAATTTAATAAATCAAATTGTTTATTCTATTCGGGATAATTTAAGTACATTAATCAGTGTTTTTCCCAACCAGCCTGTAGATATGATGCCATTTCATCAGTACAATTTTAATTTAGAAATTATCCAAAATTTATTTTCTCCAGATAATCTGGTACTTTTCAGGGCCTGCGATGTACAAGCTTCTACGTTACTTGGCAACAAACTTACTTCTCAAAATGCGCATCAGTTAAAAAATTATAATGCAGGACAAGAAGGTGCTTTTCATTATGCAACAAAAATACTGCAATCAGGTACAGACTGGGTAACACTGGAACATTTTGCCGCATCTGTCAGGGAAAGAGAAATAAGCGGTATAGGAGGATCTAAATTTAAAAACCTTGATCATACATGGCAATTTATTATGCAGGGACAAAGTCAAAGTACAACTCCAGGTATCTCTAATGAAGATAAATATTTTGAAATATATACCAAAATCAGATACTATCTGAAAGGAATCACCCAACATGAAACAGGAACATTTGATACTGCGAGACGAGATCGTGTAACAGATCCCACAAGAAAAGAACATGAATGGTATGTGCAACTGGGAGATTCAAGTCAATTAGCAAATATTATGGGCTGGCGGGCATTTTATAA
The DNA here is from genome assembly GCF_903819435.1 of Flavobacterium salmonis. Lineage (GTDB taxonomy): Bacteria > Bacteroidota > Bacteroidia > Flavobacteriales > Flavobacteriaceae > Flavobacterium > Flavobacterium chungangense. The sequence continues at coordinate 314,143 of NZ_CAIJDP010000089.1, forward strand.
AAAAATTGCGAGTGAAGGTGAAGAAAATGAACTCATAAACTTTTTAGAACGAATGGACTTACCAAGGAGTGATGGGATGGATCCGCTGGTGCACTCTAAACAAAGTTGGGATCATTTAAAAAAATAAGTTTTGAAAATTATGAAATATTATCAAAATAATAATACAACAAAATATTCTGCCAGTAGTGACACTGGCAAAATTATTCAAAATAAAGCAATAGAACTGCAAGACAATCGCCCAGCTTCCATTTTACAAAGAAAAAAGAATAACACTGGCCTTCCCGATAATCTAAAATCAGGAATTGAAAATCTTTCCGGTCATTCCATGGATGATGTGAAGGTACATTATAACTCCAATAAACCTGCACAACTCAATGCTCACGCCTACGCTCAAGGTACGGATATTCATGTTGCTTCAGGACAGGAAAAACATCTGGCACATGAAGCCTGGCATGTTGTTCAGCAAAAACAAGGAAGGGTAAAACCTACTTTGCAGATGAGAGGTAAGGTAAATGTAAATGATGATAAAGTATTGGAGAATGAGGCTGATGTGATGGGAGCAAAAGCATTGCAAATGAAAATATTTGAAGAAAAACAAAAAAACAGACAGTTAAAAACAATAAATACGGCAAACATTCAACCAAAATGGATTAGCAATAAAGGTCCGCTTTTAAAATGGGACATTCCTATTAAAGGTGTGAGATGGTATTATAATCAAAGTAATCATAAAATGTTTTACATAATTGAACAAGGAGGTGATCGTTTTTCTCTATATGCAGGCAAAGAAAATGCCAGAACACATGGACAATGGTTGGAGTTAGGAGCTACACCCCTTTTAAACGCTAGTGCTAATGTTATAGATGAAGAAGACGTTTTTACTGATTCAGATAGCGATTCTGAAGACCCTACACATGAGGGAGTACGCTTAATGCAAAAAGATAAAAAAAACGATTTAGCAGAATTTGACAGGCTGCGTTTCGGGCGCAAAAAAATTTACGAAGATAAACTAACACATTTTGGAGATAAATCAAAAATTCCATCAAAACACAAACAAACAGAGGGAAAACTAATTGAAGCTTGGATTAAAAAACAGATACTAGAAAAAGTAACAAAAAAAATGAACGTTATTCAGGGTGATTTAAACAATGTTACTGTTAGGGCTCATGAAGAAACTGGTCAGTCCGTTGAAATAATTATGGAATGGATACCAACAGTTCGTCAATTTAAAATAGTTGTTTTTGGAGAAAGTCCTTTACTAAAGGAAAAACTAAAAGCTGCTATTCTCGAATTACGCACAAACTTTCCTTCTTGGAGAATAACCGCAAAAATGGGAGATCCTGTTGCACGATTAGATCACGATAATATGCATGGAAAATAATTTGTAAAGAAAAGGTGGCCATACTTTATATTTGTTTTTCAAACCTTAATTGTTATGAATAACTACCTCGATAAAATATCAACACAAAGATAGCACAGAAATTATTTCTGTATCCACAAAAATGAAAGAGGCAATTAGTATGTTTTAATTTTATTAGTGATGAGGCTTTTACAAAATTCATACAGTTAAATGTATATTTTATGCATCAGGTAAATCTTAAAATTAGCGTTGCTAAAACATTTTCTTTACAATTTGTCACTCAAAACCCCACTTTTTAAAACCAAATAAACATTGATATTATATTTTTTATTTTTATATTTGCGCTATTTTTATTTATTCTAAATAATTAAATAAAAAACACAGCTAAATTTAAACCTTTTGAGAATAAAAGTATCTAACAGGCGTATTATTCCCAATTGGCAAAAAACCTTATATAAAATTTATGAAAAATAACCTTTTTCTTTCTTTTGCCTTAGTGGCTTCTTTATTCGTAAATGCCCAGCAAAAAAACACATTATTAGAGCAATCTTTCTGGAAAACTTCTCCGGATGTAAGCGCTGTTAAAGCAGAAATAGCAAAAGGCAACAGTCCATCTGCCTCTACTTCAAATGCTTTTGATGTGGTTGTTATAGCGATTAATAATGATGCTCCAACAGAAATAATTAAATTTTTATTGGAACAACCAGGGAATGAAGTAAACAAACCCACACACGATAACCGAATTTATCTTCACTGGGCTGCCGGAAAAGGAAATGCTGAAATCGTAAAATACCTCATTGCAAAAGGTTCTGATATTAATTTAGAAGACAGCCATGGCAGCTTTCCTGTTACAGCAGCAGCAAGCGCTGGCCAAAACAATACAGAAGTATACGAAGCTTTTTTTAAAGCAGGTATAGATCCAAAGAAAAAATACAAAGATGGTACAAACCTGTTGCTTATGGCAATACCGTATGACAAAAATCTTTCCATCTCGAATTACTTTATTACAAAAGGATTATCACTTAAAGATGTTGATAATGATGGTAATACTGCTTTTGATTATGCAGCCAGAACCGGAAATATTTCACTTTTAAAAACACTATTAGAAAAAGGCGTAAAATATACAGACAATGCACTACTAATTGCAGCACAAGGTTCACGCAGGGAAACCAACACAATTGATACCTATAAATATCTTATCGAAGATTTAAAAATAAAACCAACAGCTACAAATAAAGAAGGACAAACTGTACTTCATTTTCTGGCAAATAAACCCAACCAGACAGAAATTATCAATTACTTTATAGCAAAAGGAGTAAATAGTAACAAAGCTGACAATGAAGGAAATACTCCTTTAATGATCACTGCTTCTGCCAGAGAAACAACTGCATTGGAACAATTATTGCCAAATACAAAAAACATCAATACACAGAATTTAAAGGGAGAATCTGCCTTAACATTAGCGGTTAAAACAGGAACTCCGGGTGCTGTTGAGATTCTTTTAAGTAAAGGAGCTGATACCAAAGTTTTAGACAAAGACGGAAACAACCTTGGTTTTTATCTAATACAATCTTACCGTCCTCAAATGATGGGACGTGCTGGTGATGGAGCTTCCGCAAAACAAGATCCGTTAGCTGCCAAAATAAAATTATTACAGGATAAAGGACTAAACCTGACAACTCCGCAAAAAGACGGAAACACACTATACCATTTAGCTGTCATAAAAAACGATTTAACATTACTGAAAAAAATTGCAGATTTAAATATCGACATTAATACTAAAAATAAAGACGGTTTAACGGCTTTGCATAAAGCAGCAATGGTTGCCAAAGATGATACTATATTAAAATATCTTATTTCTGTTGGTGCAAAAAAAGACGTAACAACTGAATTTGACGAAACTGCTTACGCTTTGGCAAAAGAAAATGAATCACTTACTAAAAGCAATGTTTCTGTTGAATTTTTAAAGTAAACAATCATTAAATTTCAATTTTTTAAATTCCAAATTCCAATAAAATAAATCAATTTCAAATGAAATCTATTAAAATTGCCCTTACAGCCGTTCTTATATGTCTTGTTTCTTTCAATATAAATGCACAGTCGGGCAAATACAAATGCATGCTCCAAATGTCAAATTATATGGGAGAAGGCGCCTATATAGTCGTATCACTAATTAATGCTAAAGGAGATTACGAAAAAACGCTTTATGTGATGGGAGATGACAAAAAATGGTACAAATCATTGAAGGAATGGAACAAGTTTTATACAGCTCAAAAAACAGACGATATCAGTGCTAAAACCGGAGCTTCTGTAACTGGTGGAGACCGCAGTATTACTACTATTGAAATTGAAAATTCTAAAATAAACAAAGGATACAAATTACGATTTGAATCGGCAGTTGAAGACCAGAAATATTACGTAAACGATCTTGAAATTCCACTTACAACTGAAGGTCTCGCTGAAAAAACAGAAGGTAAAGGTTATATCAGATACGTAAGACTGAACAAAATTTAATACGATTATATTTCTAGAATACACGCAATGACTCTTTCTTTCTGGCGTTACGCACACCTCGCTTTGGCCCTATTTTCCTCTGTATTTCTAATTTTGGCTTCGGTAACCGGAATCATTCTGGCAATCGATGCGGCGCAGGAAAAAACATTGCCGTACAAAGCAGCTAATTTTGACCAGTTAACTTTAGGCGAAACACTGCCAATATTAAAAAAAGCATATCCTGAAATTACAGAATTGAGTATCGATTACAACCAGTTTGTAACATTGCAGGCAATCGATGAGGATGGAAATGACATCAACGCATATATCGATCCCAAAACCGGTAAGACATTAGGCACGCCTTTAAAAAAAAGCGAATTTATTCAATGGGTTACCGGTTTTCATCGTTCCTTGTTTCTTCATGAAGCGGGACGATTTTTTGTTGGTGTAATTTCGTTTTTATTGTTTCTGATTTCAATTTCGGGTTTTGTGCTTGTTTTAAAAAGACAAAGAGGAATCCGCAACTTTTTTTCGAAAGTAATCAAAGAATATTTTGCTCAGTATTACCATGTTGTTTTTGGAAGACTGGCTTTGATTCCGATTTTTATTATTGCACTTACCGGAATGTATCTTTCTCTGGAAAGATTCAACTTTTTTATGGGCAATAAAAAAGTCAAACCTGTAAATACCGAACTTTCTTCGGAAGTCAAAAAAACTTCAATCTTTAAAAATACACTTTTATCAGACGTAAAAAAAATAGAATTTCCTTTTACGGATGACCCTGAAGAATATTACATTATCGAATTAAAAGATCGTGAAATTGAAGTAAATCAGGTTAGCGGCACAGTTGTTTCTGAAAAATGTTCTCCTGTAACAGTTCAGTTAGCAGCGTTGAGCCTTGATGTTCATACCGGAAGAATCAATGCCGTATGGGCTATTATTCTGGCTATTGCCTGCATCAATATTCTTTTCTTTGTTTATTCAGGATTTGCAATTACTTTAAAACGAAGATCTGGTTTAATAAAAAATAAATTCAAAGCGAATGAGAGCAGCATCATTCTATTAGTAGGTTCTGAAAACGGGAGCTCTTTCAGGTTTGCCAATGCTATTTTGAAGCAACTTACAGATCAGGGACACAAAGCTTTTATAACCGAACTAAACCGTTTTTCTGTTTATCCAAAGGCAGAACATATCATTATCTTTTCTTCTACGCATGGTTTAGGAGATCCGCCTTCAAACGGAACTCAATTTAAATCTCTTTTGCACAAGCAGAAACAAAAACAGAAAATCAATTTTTCCGTAATCGGTTTTGGGTCAAAATCATATCCTGATTTTTGCAAGTTTGCAGTAGAAGCCGATCAGCTTCTGGAAATCCAAAACTGGACAGAACGTTTTCTTGAATTGCAGACGGTTAATGACAAATCGGCTGTTGAGTTTGTAAACTGGGTGAAATTATGGAGCGAAAAAACCGGAATTCCTTTAGCCACGACACCTTCCTTATATAACCATGTTCCAAAAGGACTTCAAAAACTAATGGTTTTAGACAAAACAAAAGTTACCGTAACCGAACACACTTTCATATTAACCTTACGGGCCAATATGCGGGCAAAATTCAGTTCGGGAGATTTGCTTGCCATTTATCCTGCAAATGATTCACGCGAACGCCTCTACTCTATTGGAAATCATTCCGGAAACATACAATTGGTTGTAAAACTACATCCAAACGGACTGGGTTCCGAATTCTTAAATAACCTTGAAGCAGGAAATATCATTAAAGCCCGAATCATACATAATAATGCTTTTCATTTTCCTGCCAAAGCTCCAAAAGTTGCTCTGATTTCAAACGGAACAGGAATTGCCCCTTTTCTTGGAATGATTGAGCAAAACAGAAAAAAAACAGAAACTCATTTGTATTGCGGTTTCAGAATGGAAACCGAAACTGTTACGGGTTACAAAAATTTTTCAGCTGAAATGATTCAGAAACAAAAACTTGCAGGTTTTCATCTGGCTCTTTCCCGGGAAGCAGAACATATTTACGTGATGGATTTGATAAAACGTGATGCTTCCTTTTTTGTTAATTTATTACAACAAGGCGGCGTTATCATGATTTGTGGTTCGCTGGCAATGCAAAATGATGTAGAAGCAATTTTAAACGAATTATGCCTGGAAAGAAACATCAAAAACCTTTATGATTATAAGAAAAACGGACAATTATTAACTGACTGTTATTAATATTTTTATACCAATGAAGTTATCTCATTATAAAATTGTACTTGCTTTTGTAATTTTATGGAACATCTCCGGGTATTCTCAGCTATTGCGCAAAAGAACTACTTTGCTAATGGGCGGACGTTTTGATATTAGTATTGTTGCCAATGATTCTATTACAGCAGAACAAAATATAAATGAAGTAATTGCAGAAATCAGCCGGATTGAAAACCTGATTTCAGACTGGAAACCGGATTCGCAGGTTTCTGAGGTGAATCAGAATGCGGGGATCAAACCCGTTAAAGTGGATCGGGAAGTTTTTGAATTGACACAAAGAGCCATCCGGTTCTCTGAAATAACCAATGGTGGTTTCGACATCAGTTTTGCTGCCATGGACAGAATCTGGAAGTTTGACGGTTCCATGACCGAAATGCCTTCGGCGGAAGCCATAAAAAAATCGGTAGCCAAAGTTGGCTTTAAAAACATTGTGTTAGACAGTCTTCAATCGACTATTTTCTTAAAGCTAAAAGGAATGAAAATTGGATTTGGCGCTCTGGGTGAAGGATACGCAACAGATAAATGCCGAACCATGATGGTCGCAAAAGGAATAAAAGCCGGAATCATAAACGGATCCGGTGATATGAGTACCTGGGGAAAGCAGCCCAACGGCGAAGACTGGAAAATCGGAATTACAAACCCTTTTAAACCTGAAAAACTTTTGGCGGTTGTTCCTTTGAATGAGGGTGCTGTAACCACATCAGGCAATTATGAAAAATATGTTGTTTTTAACGGCAAACGATATTCTCACATTATAAATCCCGCAACTGGCTATCCTGCAACTGGTTTATGCAGTGTTACTGTTTTTGGTCCCAATGCTGAAACTGCCAACGGATTAAGTACTTCGATAATGGTTTTGGGCAAAGATGATGGGGTGCTTTTACTTCAAAAATTCCCGGATTACAGTTGTTTAATGATTACTGATAACGGAAAAGTAATTAAGTCTAAGAATTTTAAAGTTGCTAAATTCAAAGCTAAATTGTAATTATCACATATCTTTTCATAATTAAGTGATTGATCAAGATGGCTGGCAGTTGATTTAGAGATTTTGATAAAGGTTGCTGTTAACAACAGTTATAATACAACTTTCTTAAAAATATACAAGTCTATAAATATACAAGTCTGTAAATATGAATGTCGAAATCAATAAAGGAGATGTAAATATTAATATTTCGAATGAATCGAAAAAACCGAAAGTATTAACTCTCATAAATATTACTATCAACCAAATTGCAAAAAGCCAAAGATTTAATACACCTAAAAAGGAATAAACAAAGTTACTTTTCAATATGTTTTGAAACCTAACCAACTTGTACAAAATTAATCTCAAAACAATTATTGACGTTCCAAAAAAAACAGCCGCGGCAACACTTTTTAAAAAATATTTCTGAAGCATAAATCCGTAGAAAACCTGTTTTTCATATGAACTGAATAAACAGTACAAAGTCCAAATATTTATGATTATCAAACTATAAACAAGATTTCTTAAATATTTTTCTTTCACTTTGTGATTGTCTAAAAGTTGTACTCTCTGAAATAAAAAATTCAATTCCAATTAGAAATAAGATTAAATAACTACTTTCTATTCGAAGACTCGCGTGCCAAAACCTCCGTATTTAAAAAAGTGATTTCTTTAACCTCATCACTATTAGAAGATTTTAGGTTTTTAATAATAATTTCGGCAGCGGCCTTACCCATTTTTTCTGCAGGATGTGTTATGGTTGACAAATTTGGATCAATAATTTGCGAAATTGGATCATTATTAAAGCCAATAACAGCAACATCCTCCGGAACTTTAATTCCTCTTTTTTTAGCCGTCTGAACAGCACTTACAGCAATAATATCTCCAGCTGCAAAAATACCATCGGGAATTGGATTCAAATCAAATAATTTATTGCTTGCCTTTACTCCGTCTTCATATGTAACTGACTTTAAATTGACTATCAGTTCCTCGTCCATAGGTAAATTATGATCTCTTAAAGCTTCGATATAACCTCTTCTCCTTTCATTATATAAATTACCAAATTCTGATCCAGCGGTCAAATGTGCAATTCTGGTACAGCCCTGATCAATAAGATGTTTCGTTGCTTTATAACCTGCTGAATAATTATCAATTATGACCCTGAATGTATTGAAATCTTTAGGAACCCTGTCGACAAAAACAAGGGGAATATTATTGTTTGAAAATTGCAAAAAGTGTGATGTATCCCTGGTTTCCATAGCTAGCGAACAAATAACACCGCTAACACGATTGCTGTATAAAGATTTGGCCATATTTACTTCCTCTTCAGAAGAGTCATGCGACTGCATAATGATAACCGTATAACCGGATTTTTGGGCGGCAATTTCAATTCCGCTGATTAATGATGACAGGAAGGGCTGGGTAACTGTCGGAATCAAAACGCCTATGGTTTTGGTTTTATTTCCTCTTAGACTTGCTGCTAAAGTATTAGGCACAAAACCCATTTCTTCGGCAGTTTTTTTAACCTTTTTTATTGTTTTATCACTAATCGTGTGATGGTCTTTTAAAGCCCTGGAAATAGTTGATGTTGCTAAATTTAACTTTTCAGCAATATCGTATATCGTTACATGTTTATTTTCTTCCATAAAATAAATAATAAATAAGTGTAAATATAGCTATTTTCTATCTGATGCAATCTTCTAAAAACCGAAGAAATAAAACAATACCATTTGTCATTTTGCCTGAATATTTTTTCATATATTTCTGGTCAGAATAATTGAAACCTTCTAAATAAAAGCTAACTAACATGACCACTTTTCCTTGTAAACTATTAAACCAGAATCTCAAAAACATAATAGCTGCCGTAATTGTTTATCTGTTTTCTGCTGCCGTTTTTGCCCAGACACAAAACACAAACTGGAATGGTAAAAAATGTGCTGTTGTACTGACATATGATGACGCCTTAAATATTCATCTTGACAAAGTCATCCCAATGCTTAACTCGTATCAGTTTAAAGGGACTTTTTATCTGATAGGCTCTTCCCCTGTTGTTTCACAGAGAATTGAAGCATGGAGAACCGCAGCAAAACAAGGACATGAACTTGGTAATCATACGTTAAACCATCCGTGTGACGGAAATTTACCCGGAAGAGAATTTGTAACAGCTGAAGCTGATTTATCCAAATATACGGTTGCAAGGGCAGTTAATGAAACCAGAATTACAAATACTTTACTAAAAGCTATTGACGGCAAAAACGAACGTACTTTTGCCTATCCTTGCGGAGATTTGACCATTAATGATACATTGTATTATAATTTTTTAAAAAATGATTTTGTTGCTGCACGGGGAGTTGCAGCCGGTTATTTAAACAAGAAAGAAGTTGATCTTTCTAATGTAAATTCCTTTGTTCAAAACGGAAGCACAGCCGAACAAATGATAGCTCAGGTTGAAGAAGCTGAAAAAAAGGGCTCTTTTATTGTTTTTCTGTTTCACGGTGTAGGCGGCGAACATTCTCTGAATATCGATTTGGAAGAACACCGAAAATTACTGGAATATTTAAAGAAAAGAAAAAAAGATATTTGGGTTGCGACAATGGTTGATGTGGCGAAATGTATTAAAGTAAATTAAAATTTTGCAGATCAATTTGAAATTTTGCAGATCAATTTGAATTAATTGATCTGCAAAATTGCACAAAATAACTATTTCGTCAATAGTTCTTTTACCAGTTCATTTAACTTGCTGCCATGAATATTTTTTGCCAGAATAATTCCGTTTTTGTCCAGTAAAACATTAAATGGCAACGCTTGTACCATATAATCAGTTGCTGCTGCAGAACTCCAGTATTTTAAATCACTTACTTGTGTCCATGGAAGTTTGAGTTTTGTTATTACTCCTGTCCAGGAAGGTTTTTTAGTATCTAATGAAACCCCATAAATATCTAATTTTCCGGGATATGTGTTGTATAGTTTCAATAATTCAGGCTGTTCTTTAATGCATGGACCACACCATGATGCCCAAAAGTCAACTAATACAATTCCTCCTCTTAAAGATGAAAGTGCTACTTTTTCCCCTTTTGTATCCGGAAGATCAATTTCTGGAGCTATATCCCCTACTTCAAGGCCTACAACCTGTGCTTTAACACCAATTACAGAAAAAAACAACAATACTGCAACAAATAATTTCTTCATATTTTAATTCTCAATTAACTTACTAATTCTAATTTATTTTTCAGACAAATATAAATAACAACACTTAACTTTTAAATAAAAATTAAGCATTATTCTATTTAAAAAAATAACTGCAATTTTATTTGGCAGCTATTTTTTTTATTATTTACTTTGCAATTCAAAGTACTTTAAAAACAATAACGAAAGATAAAATACATATTTAGATTGTTATTTAAAAATTACATTATTTTTTTATTTGATTAAATGCTTTGAATTTCAAAGAACTTTATAAAGCATGTATTATGAAAGACCACATTATTGAAAAATTGTATGAATACACAAAAAAGCCTTATCAAAAATATTTTAAAAGAAATACCCCTTGGGAAATTGACAAAGCAACACTATTAAATTATCCCGAAGGCACTTTAGGAAACGGTTTAGGAAAATTTCTTTCAAAACATCATTTTGATATGCAGCCCAAATTAGAAGATCATGACATTATTCATGTTTTAACCAATACCGGAATTTCAGTTATTGATGAGATCGGGATGCAGTATTATCTTTTAGGAAACGGAAAGAGAAGTATTTATTTGTTTTTGGTAATCTTTTCAGGTACTCCCTTCTACCCTAAACAGATTCGGTATTTTATTGAACAATACAAAAGAGGCAAAAAAGCACATTCTTTTTATTATCTGAATTTTTCAAATATGCTTTTTGTACCAGTTAAAACGATTCAACACATTTTTAATATTTAATCTTATGCAAACTACACATCAAAAACTTTCAGAAGAAACCCAAACTATTGAATTAGTGATTGGAACTTTTATAATCAGTACTATCTTATTTGTCTTTTATATGTTTACCAGCCAAAACGCTAATGTTCTGTTATTTGCTTTTCCTTTTGCCGTTTCAGTTTTATTTTTAAACGCAATCATGCTCTTTAATCTGACAGGCCGTTTTATAAAATTATATAAGGAACGAAAAGATATAGCTGTTAAGATTTTACTGCTGCTCAGTAATATTCCTATTGGGTTATTATATTATGTGATTTCGATGAAATCATAATTATTTGAAATAAAAAAAGGGTATGAATTCACAAAGCTTTAGACTGTAGCAACTTAGTCATAAAGCTCTTCACCTTCTTTTATTGATTTATCAAACCTGAAGTCTATTAAAGTTCCTTTTTGAGTTTTTCTATTTCCAATGATTTTTACTATTTTATTATTAGATAAGTTAATAACTCTAATTCCAACTTCATATTTTTTTCCATTGGCAAAATAAGTATCATAAATTACATACTTAGTTTTTTCAATTATAAATGCAACATAGTTCAGATCAATCCCTTCGTTTTCAACACCTCCACCTCTAAGCCAATAAGAATATTCAAATTTGTTCCAACTCGATTTATCTTTATTTTTTGGGAATTCTAATTCAATGTTTTCCTTTGTTCCAAATCGATAGACAATATACTTTCCCGTTTTATCACTACAAAGAGTCATTACCTTTCCATTGTTTGTTTGAAAAGAATAAATTATTTTTTCATTGTTTAATACATATTTCTGTCCAAATAAGTAGCAGTTTGAAAAAAAAAGAAAAGCGATTATGATGGCTAAATGTTTCATTAGATTATTCGCGTTACAAACGCTTTATTTAGTTAAAAAAGTAAATAGGTACTCGTTGCAAACGAGTACCAGATAGAGAGATATAGCGCTTAAGATTTTGCTGTTGCTCAGTAATATTCCTATTGCGGTTTTGTATTATGTTATTGCGATGAAATTGTGATTATTGAAATCTAAAACTCATCTCATTATTGGAGAAGAAAAGCGGGACTAAAATCTTTGTTACTTCTCCATCTTTCGAGAGCAATGTCCAATCCAAACTGTTAATAATAGATCGATGTTTAAATTCTTCTTTATCTATGAATTCTCCATATGCTATATCGTCACACAATACTTTCTCGGAAGATTCGATTGAAAAATTTATGTACTCTCTCAATTCTTTTTCTTTTTCAATTGTATCTGTATTCAGTTTTATCCGTCCAGATGTACTTGGGAAATCCATACTCTCGATTAAAAAAGTGCCAATTAATTTGTCCTTGTATAAAAGATTGAATTCTTGTCTAATTTTTTCAGGCATTTTTTATGTGATTTTTGGATGAGAATTGGTCAACGTTTTGGAATTTTGTGTTCGGGCCAAGAAACATTTTGCTATCAATAAATTTGAATAGAAGTATAAATATCTTTTCATTTTGCAAAACTTTGTTTATTAGCAACCCCTCGTATACCTCCAAAGGTTAGGTTCTCCATTATCATCAATAACTTTTAACCAACCTTCTGTTATATATTCTAAATTTTGTTTTTCAGTTAACTCTGTGTTGCAGGGATGTTCTTTATATTTTATGGCTTTAACTTTACACCATTGCCCAAAAGTTTCTGTTGTAAGTTTGATTTCAAATAAATCTCCTCTGACAGAACCAATTATTTCACTATTTGAGTTTGGTTCTTTTCGTAACCTCAACCCCGGCTCATTGGCATAATAACCCGATGCATTTTTGCTTTGCTTAATCAAATAATCAAACCAACTTATAACCTTAAAGCCTTGCTTTCTAATTTCAGCAACATTGAGCCAATAGTTTTTTGATGTGTCAAGAACTTTTACAAATCCTTGGATTGAATCGGTATAATTTATCGCATAAATTTCATAACCAATTTCTATATAATTCTCAATTTGTACTTTTTGGTTACCTGTTACAAAATAGATTTTATATGGAACTTGATCGTCTTTTTTCATGTCACCAATTCTTTTTAGCGTTCCAATAATTTTACCGTTTGGATTGTCATAAACTGAAAATCCTTGTTCTGGCGAAAGAATACAACAATATTTTTCGGAAGTTTTCAAACTGTCAATAGCAGGAACAATAATGCCTCGTTTAACATTCTGTCCAAAAACTAATAATGGAAACAAAAATAGTAGTTCAAAAATTATTTTTTTCATTCGAGTTCTTATTCTGTTTCAGTTTCAGATGGCTTTGCAAATTTGCAAAATCATCCCAATTGCAAAACCAAGTTTCAATTAAATCTATTATCTAAATTCGTTGTAGTAAATGCTAGTGGTGGTTCTTTTTTTGTTAGAGATTGCCCGACTCCCAATTTTTCCAACTATTCACAGCTTTTTGATATTTCTCTTAAAAATCAATTAGCCCCCGGCAAAACAATCCCTCCCTGATCAATCAAATAAAGTAAAGTTGTCATAGTCGCTGCACCCAATTCCAGTTCTCTTTTATTGATGGCGTCAAACTTATCATTTGCCGCATGATGATAATCAAAATAGCGTTGTGAGTCCGGTTTTAAGCCTGCTTTAACGATCGCTTTAGAGGTTAAATGACCAATATCTGAACCTGCATGACCAATCGTAAAACTATGTACCAGATATGGCTCGAAAAAGTCTTTGAATCCCTGGATTTTCTTCAAATTAGCATCGTCTGCTTCAATTGAGAATCCTCTTGGTGTAAATCCACCTGAGTCACTTTCTAAAGCAAAAATATGGTTTTCGTTCTTTTGCTTTGAAACTTCTTCGTATTTGGCTCCGCCTTTTCCACCGTTTTCTTCGTTCATAAATAATACGACACGAATCGTATTTTTAGGTTTATAATTGAAACTTTTAAGGATACGCACCACTTCCATACTTTGCACTACTCCTGCACCATCGTCATGAGATCCGTCTGCCAAATCCCAGGAATCCAAATGACCGCCTACAACCATAATATTTTCAGGTGTCACTGTTCCTGTCAATTCACCAATAACGTTATAAGATAGTATATCCGGCAAAGTTTCGCAGGATTGTTTGAAATAAAATTTTAACGCAGGATTATTTTTTAAAGCAGCACTTAATAATTCAGCACCATTCGTACTGATCGCCGCAGTCGGAATATATTGCTCTTTTGGCAAGTCGCCATAACTCTGAGCTCCTGTGTGTGGAAAATCATCTAAACGCAAATTCATTGAACGAACAATGGTTCCTGCTGCACCAAGTTTAGCCGCCTCTTTTGCGCCTGCAAATCGCTGGTCTACACAAGCTCCATAAGATTTGAAGGTTTCAATATTTTCAGGATTCATTGGTCTGTTAAAAAACACAATTTTTCCTTTTACTTTATCTCCTAACGTTTTTAATTCTTCGATACCCTGTACTTCTATTACTTCAGCGGTTAATCCTGTTTTTGGTGTGGCAACAGAGCCTCCCAAAGCACAAATTGGCACTACGGTTTTTACTTTTCCGTCTAAGATAAATGCTGTTTCTTTTTCGCCACGTACCCAATGCGGCACCACTACTTCCTGCAGATAGACTTTGTCAAGTCCTAAACTCTCTAATTGGGACTTGGTGTAATTAACCGCCAATTGTGCATTTTGAGAACCTGATAAACGAGCCCCAATATCGTTGGACAAATACTCTAACCAAGTATAACATTTGGAATCGGTTAAGGCTTTTTTATAAAATAATTTAATATTTTTTTCATCATTTGATTGTGCAAAAGCCATCAAACCGCTTAAAATCAAAACAGGCAGAAGAGTTGTTTTTTTCATCGTTTTTATATGTGTTTTGGGTGTTTTTGTGTTGGTTAGTTCTTTCACAAAGAAACAAAAATTCTCCAAATCTGTCAGATTTTTTCTTCAGCCTTTTCACAAAAAAGCTCTGATTTACAAATTCTTCAATTTGCAGTCAGAGCTTTTATAAATTATTTAAATAAAAATTATTTTACTTCGATAATCTTATTTTTTATACCGATTCCATTTTCATTAAAGGCTTCGATTGTAAAGTAATATTTTGTGCCTTTATCGAGACCTCTAAAATCATACGTGTTGTCTCCGTAAACCATAATGCTGTTGTATAATTTATCCGGAGTAATTCCGTAATAAATGTTGTATCCGACTGCATCATTTTGTTTTTTCCATGAAATTATGGCATTTCTTGAATCGGTTTTATTTCTGTTTAATTTAAAAGAGGCAACTGCTTTTGGTTTTGCTGCTAATCCATCACCAAAAACCCTGAAATCTGAAATTGCAAATAATCCGGAAGCGTTATGAATGTTTTCCATTTTAATATAACGCGCTTTAATCGATTTTGTGAGTTCTAGGTAATCGTGAGGCACATCTTTATCATTTTTGGATTTGTCTACAACCAATATCCAGTTTACAGCATCATCAGACATGAAAATTTTGTACTGGTAATAAATATCCATTGCTTTATTGAACTGTGTTGCTTTATGATCTGCGTAATTAATCTGCAAAGCCTTTATTTCCATAGGTCTTCCCAAATCCATTTGAAGCCATTCACCCGCATTATTGGTTTTAGCCGACCAATATGTCTGAATATTTTCATCCGTCAAATTTTCAGCTCCGTAGCAGAATTTCTCATAGACTTTTTTTCCGCCGTTATCCATTCGGTGTGTTTCGACTTCCATACATTCTTCCGAAGAAGAAACAGTTACAGGCTTTTTATACGAAAGTAACATCCATCCTGATGAAGCGCCTTTTGTCTGATCGCGTTCACCGGTTGGAAGCACGATTGGAAAATCACCGTATGAAGTAATAGAATACATAACATCATCCTTATCAAATCCGGCAGGAAACATATCGATACGACGCTCAAAACGGTCTTTAATAGAGATTTTGCAGGTTCCGGTATTCCAGTAATTTCCGTAATTGTCTTCAAAAGTATTTCCGTGTCCGGCTCCAATTACAAATCCGCCCGGTTTATACGACATTGGATTGTGTTTTTGATACGTAAAAGGCCCTAACGGATGATCACCTACGTGAACACCATTGGCATAGCCTTTAAACTCGGTTGCCGGTGCACCGTACTGCATATAATATTTACCGTTATGTTTGGTCATCCAGGCACCTTCAATAAAATTCCCCCAGGGCGCAGGTTCCATATCGTTGTTTGGCCCGAAACGTTCCCAGCCGTGAGCTGAAGGATCTAATATAGCCACTTCTTTAATCTGACCATACGGACGCTGAATATCTTCAACTTCGGTCGCTTTGTATAATGTCGCATAATCTCCCTGATTTCCTTTTGGAAGCCAGGTTTTATAGTCAACCTCAACACCTACAAGAGGTAGTTTTCCGCTTGAACCATAATACATATATACTTTTTTGTCGTCATCCTGAAAAATGGCCGGATCCCACGTAGGCAGCATTGCTTTATCAACATGACGTGTCCATCTGCCTGATTTCGGGTCGGCTGTTTTCCAGATGGGATGATCCCTTTTCCATGTGGAGCCTACGTAAAATAAAGTGTCATTTACCACCCAGGCAGCCGGAGCGCACTGATCATCATCGCCAGGCTTTCTTTGGAAACTTCCGTAAACAAAATTCCAATCGGACATATCTTTACTCCAAAAGAAACCTGCCTGATTTGTGGCAAATAAATAATAATCTCCTTTATACGTAATAATTACCGGATCAGCACTGGAACGGCGTGACTCCGGAATTCCGTTGTGATTGTGTGTGGTATAATTGTAACCAATATTAATTGGATTACAATAGGTTGTTGCAGGTCTGGCAGGATCAAACCATGCTGTTTTACCAAGTTTATTCTGTGCTGATGTCTTAAAATTAAAACCAATCAGCAACAGTAAAAATAGAATTGAATAAATTATTTTCATCATTTTGTATTTTATAAACATACGAATGCAATTAAAAAATTACAATCTTGTCTTTTCATATAAATCTCAGATTTTAAGGAAACAATGTGTTGAGATTCCTACGGAATGACAGACTGTGCGCTTAAATCTTAACCTGTTTGCGATTTAAAAAAAAGCCCTTCGTATAACCAGTACGAAGGGCAATTAATAATAACAAACCAATTATTTAGTTAACTCAAAACTAACTTTCTTATCGGCAGCCGAATTTCCTCCTACGAAAATTTCAAACTGTCCGGGCTCTGCTACGAATTGTAAATCAGAGTTATAAAATTTTAAATCTTCAACAGTGATATCAAAACTTACTGTTTGTTTTTCTCCTTTTTTAAGGGCTATTTTTTGGAAACCTTTTAGTTCTCTAACCGGTCTTGTTACTGAACCCACTAAATCTCTGATGTATAGCTGAACGGTTTCTTTCCCATCAAAATTTCCGGTGTTAGTTAACTCAACCGTAACTTTTAATTTTCCGGTTGAATTCATTTTATCAGCAGAAATTTTCAGGTTTGAATAATCGAAAGTGGTGTAACTTAAACCAAATCCGAATGGAAATAACGGCTCGTTTCTTTCGTCAAGATAGTTTGATCTGAACTTCTCGAACTTTCCTTCTGTATTCGAAAGAGGTCTTCCTGTATTTTTGTGCGCGTAATAAATCGGCACCTGACCAACACTTCTTGGGAAAGTAGTAGTTAATTTCCCGGAAGGGTTAACGTCTCCAAATAAAACATCCGCAATAGCGTGACCTGCTTCACTTCCTGCAAACCAAACGTTTAAAATGGCGGGAACCGTTGCGTTTTCATCATTTAACACCAAAGGGCGTCCGTCAAATAAAACCAATACGACAGGTTTTCCTGTTTTTAGCAAAGCATTCAGTAAATCTTTTTGAGCCTGCGGAATTTCTAAATTGGTACGGCTGCTGGATTCTCCGCTCATTTCGGCAGATTCTCCTAAGGCAGCCACAATTACATCTGATTGTTCAGCGACTTTTAAAGCTTCTGCAATTAATTCTTCTTTAGGACGAGCATCACGATTTAAGGTTTTACCAAACATAGTGGCATTGGTTTCAAAAGTTTCATCGTAATCTAAATTGCTTCCTTTTGCGTAAAGTACTTTTACAGATTTTCCACCTACATCCTGAATCCCCTGCAGTAATGAGATACATTTTTCGCCAATAGTGGCGACACTCCAGGTCCCTGACATATTGTTTCTGGCATCTGCCAATGGTCCGATAAGGGCAATAGTTCCCGATTTTTTAAGAGGCAATACCTGATTTTGATTTTTTAACAATACCAATGATTGTGCCGCTATATCACGTGCTTCTTTTCTGCTAGATGGTGTAAAAATCTCCGTTTTTGCTCTTTTTTCGTCACAATACTTATACGGATCCTGAAATAATCCTAAATCGTATTTTGCTTCTAAAATCAATTTAACCGCATGATCAATCTGCTCAATTGTTACTTTTTTCTCGTCTAAAGATTTTTTCAAAGTTCCTAAGAAACCTTCTCCAACCATATCCATTTCAACTCCGGCGTTTAATGATAAAGCCGAAACTGTTTGTAAATCTCCCATTCCGTGTTCAATCATTTCCGGAATTCCTGTAAAATCAGTAACTACAAAACCTTTAAAACCCCATTGTTTTCTTAGAACATCGGTCATTAGCCATTTGTTTCCCGTTGCTGGGATTCCGTCAATTTCGTTGAAAGAAGCCATAACCGAACCTACACCCGCATCAACAGCCGCTTTGTAAGGAGGAAAATAATCGTTAAACATTCGGATGTGACTCATGTCTACTGTATTGTAATCACGACCAGCTTCCGGAGCTCCGTATAAGGCAAAATGTTTAACACAAGCTAAAATGGAATTGTTTTTAGAAAGATCGTGCTGTTGGTACCCGTTCACCATTGCTTTTGCAATCTGGCTTCCTAAATACGGATCTTCTCCTGAACCTTCGGAAATCCTTCCCCAACGAGGATCCCGCGAAATGTCTACCATAGGAGAAAATGTCCAGTTGATGCCATCAGCACTTGCTTCCTGTGCAGCAATCTGAGCACTTCTTTCAATTAGATTCATATCCCAGGTACAGGATAATCCAAGCGGAATTGGAAATGTGGTTTCGTAACCGTGAATCACGTCCATACCAAAAAGCAGCGGAATTTTTAAACGGCTTTTTTCAACCGAAATTTTCTGCACTTCTTTTATTTTTTGAACCGATTTAATATTGAACAATCCGCCTACTTTACCTTCAGCGATATTTTTTGCAACGTTCGAACTGTTTGCCTGACCTGTCGTAATATCTCCCGATGTTGGTAAATTTAGCTGACCTAATTTCTCATCTAAAGTCATTTTTGACATTAACTCTGCCACAAACTCCGACTTTGGTTTAATTTTTACAGCATTTTTAGTATTCTTTTTTTGGGCGTAACCCAAAACAGCGCATCCTAAAAAAAGTAAAACTAATTTATTTTTCATATATAAATATTTATTGATTTTTATATAATCGCCATTGTGTATTCCTATTTTGGTTCGGAACAATGGCGATTTTTCATTCTGTGGTATTTATTTTTATTTATTGATTTTAATCTGTCTAAACATCCAGTCATAAATTTCGGGATTGTCATAAACTCTTGTCCAGCTATCGTGATTTGCATCATCAAAAATGGTCAGTTTTACATCTTTGGCGTTACATTTTTTCAATTCTTTGTAGATTGTAATCGCATAATTCACATTCACTACATCATCCAGTAATCCGTGAAAAATTCTGGTTGGAATATTGGCTATTGCGCAAGCGTGTTCTAACTGAATTAAATCTACAAAACCAGCGACAGGTACATTTGCGGCAAATAGATCCGGATGTGCAAAAGCCAAATTCCAGGAAGCCCATCCTCCTGAGCTCAAACCAGTAACATATATTCTTTCTGAATCGATTTTGTTTTCTTTCTGAATTTTTACAATAAGCTGATAAATGGATTCAATGTCCCAATTTTCATCTTCTTTGCATTGAGGAGCCAAAACATAAGCATCTAACTGATGTGTTTTTAAATACTTAAAAGGGCCATTAATTTTTACTTTTTCAATGTCAGTTCCTTTTTCTCCATCTCCTGAAATAAAAACGATTAATGGCTTTTTCTCTTTCAGATTGGCTGGACGATGCAAAGCATAACCCAATTCATATTTTGATAGTATGACTGTATTGATTTTTCCGGTTGTTTCACTTTGGGAAAATCCAACTATTGAAAATAACAGGAATAAAAATGTTGCTTTATACCTCATGAAAAAACTATTTAAATTCCGTATTTTCCAGATTTGAATCCAAGTTTTGTCAAACCTTGTTTTACTTCCGGTGCATTCATAAACAATTTCCACAATAAACCTGTTCTGTAATTTTCAATCATTACAACTTCTGGTCCCTGATCGATTGCTAAATAACGTTTAGCCACCCACTTATTGCCCAAACTAATTGCATCATAAAAGCCTGCATCTCCCCAGGTTTCATTTTTATGATTTTCATATAAATTACGTATCAAAGCCAATGATTCTTTTGGAGTATAAACAATAGAACTTATGGCTGCTGTGGGCGAAATAACCCCCTGATCATTACTTGGCATGTGCGCATTGTAACCAATAGAACCGTCCGGATTTCTGGAATAGGATGCTGTTAATCCCCAATAATTTGGTCCATAATCCTTGATTTTGTTAGGGTTTTCTACACAATATTCATAATTGATTTTAGTCTGATTTACATTTAAATCCCAATAATTAGCATATTTATCACTCAATTGATTTGGATCTAATCCTACATAAGAATAATGTGCCCAGAATAATGGACCTCCAAATTCTTCTGCTCCGTTATGTTTTAGAATCAATGGAATATTATATTTTGTTTTTGATGAAACGATTCCACCGCTTCTGACCCATCCTTCATGATATGCTTTTGCATCAATTGAATGAGTTGGTGAAGATGCAGCCATCACATACGTGATTAAACATTCATTGTATCCTTGTAATGGAAAATTCATCTGCCATGCGTAATTTGGTGACCAGTGCCAATACAATACATTTTTATTGTTGGTGTACCATTGCCAGTCAACTCCTTTCCAAAGATCATCGTATTTTTTTGCGACCGCTTTTTCTTTTTCAGAGCCATCTTTAAGATATTCACGAACTGTAATCATCCCTGCAACCAAAAATGAAGTTTCGACTAAATCGCCACCATTATCCTTGGTTCCAAAAGGTTTTACCTTTCCTGTATTTCCGTCAATCCAATGTGGCCATGCCCCATGAAAACGATCTGCTTTGTCTAAAAAATCTGCAATTTTGTTCAGTCTTTCGACTCCTTGCTCTTTGGTAATATAACCTTGAGCCATACCCGAAACCAAAGCCATTAATCCAAAACCTGAACCGCCTGTGGTCACGATATTTGAATCGTTTTCAGGATAATTTCCGTCTGGATGGTAACGCTCCCGTGCTAATCCTGAATTGGGTTCTGCGTAATCCCAGAAATATTTGAATGTTTGTTTTTGAACGGCATCTAAAAGCTGTTCATCTGTTAATGTTACAGTTGCAGTATTTTGGCCTTTATTTTCTTTTGATTTTTCGGAATTAGATCCAAAGCCAAAAAAGCTAAAAACTAATAATAAAACTGAAATTCTAATCATTATAAAAATTTAAGATTATGGTAAATACACTTCCTCCGGAAAATCTGAAGGAAGTGATTTAATGCTGTTAATTCGGATATCCCGGATTTTGTTGCGATAAGCCGTTGGCTTGTAATAAGAATGATGCCGGTATTGGGAACAATTCATTTTTTCCTTCTGTAAAGACTCTTCCATTAGGGAAAATATCGCTCTTATCTGCTTCAAAAGCAGCTTTGGCCTGTCCTGTTCTGACAAGATCAAAGAATCTGTCAAATTCAAAAGCTAATTCAACTCTTCTTTCTTTCCAGATTGCAGTTCTAACCGCTGACTGCGAAGTCGCAGGAGTATCGCCTAATCCGGCTCTGTGTCTGATTTGATTCAACAAAGGAATTGCTTCTGAAGTTTGCCCTAATTCATTTAAAGCTTCTGCTTTCATTAATAAAACTTCAGCATATCTTAAATATTTAATATTAGCATCTGTTTCCCATGCACTTGTATAGGCAGAAGAATAAGCTTTATAATTATATCTCGGATTAGGATCGTCTGCACTAACTACTGGAATTACTCTTCCATCATATAAGGTTGTACCTCTAAAAATTATCGTCGCCTCTTTTCTAACATCTCCGGCTTCATAAGCATTTACTAAACTTTTAGAAGGCTGATTAAATCCCCATCCCCATGCATCACGAACACCTTGAGTATTAGAATATCCTTGAATTCCACGAGTTGGTACTGCCCCATTACCGTTTATTTCAAAAATAGATTCCCCATCATTTTCTCCTTCAAGTCTGAACATTTTAGCATAATCAGGAGATATGCTATATCCTGTAACCAGATTACAGTTATCTACGACGTCTTGCCATTTTTTCTGATACAGACTTACTTTTGCCAATAAAGCATAAGCTGCTCCTTTTGAAGCTCTGGCTTTTTCAGAATCAGCATATTCAGATTTATTTGGTAAAACCACTACAGCCTCAGTTAAATCTTTTTCAATAAAAGCATACACTTCAGCAGCTGTTTTACGAGTTAACTGCATTGCTTTATCTTCTGCTGATAATGGAATACTGGAAACGTGATCTACAATTGGCACTCCTCCGTAACATTTTACTAAAGTAAAGTACATGAAAGCTCTTAAAAATTTTGCCTCAGCCATTAACCTTTCTCTTAATGCAGGATCCGCTTTGTCTAATTTAGGAAGAATCGCTAATGCCTGGTTACATCTATTGATTCCATCATAGTTTGCATTAAAAGTACTTTCAGCAGATGGATTTGATGCATTATAAGTTAAGGCGTCCAAAACATCTTTATCAGTACCTGTATCACTTGGAGTGGAACCTTTATCAGCATCATCAGATGTAATACTTGCCAAGCCAATCCATCCGAATGAACTCATGTCCCAATCTAAAAACTTACTGTAAATTGAGGTAACAAAGGTTTTTGCTCCGCTGTCGTTGTTAAATAACTCAATATCATCTGTAGAAATAGTCTCAGTTTGTTTAACATCCAGGTAATCATCTGCACATCCTGTAAAAGTTAATGCCGATAACAAGAAGATTGATATATATATTTTTTTCATAATATTAAAATTTTAAATTAGCACCAATTACAAATGATCTTAATGTTGGGTAAGCGTCCAGTTCAACACCTTGTGTTCCATAAGGATTACCATCTCCATTTAACTCAGGAGAAAAACCAGAATACTTCTGTGTAATAAACGGGTTAATTGCATTAAAATAAATTCTGCAAGAACTAATAAATTGATCTTCTTTAAGAGGAAGTTTGTACCCTACAGTGATATTGTTGATTCTAAAGAAATCTGCAGATTCCATATAATAAGTTGAAGCAACCGGAACAATATTAAATGGTGCTGGATTCTGAGATGTTGTATTTGTTGCCGTCCAATAATCATTTGTCATAGAAGCTTCGATGTTTTCACCTCCAAAACGCTGTGCTTTTTTACCATTGTACACTTTTGCTCCGCCAGTCCCATATCCGTCAACTGAAAAATCAATGTTTTTGTAAACAAGCCCTAAAGAAACTCCGTAATTTGCTTTTGGTAAAATTGAACCAGCGTATTTTTTATCAGTTGTTGCAGATAAAGCATCCTGAGTTACTTTAGCACCAGTAAAATCGTAATAAAGCATGTTTCCATTTGCCGGATCTACACCTGCATATTCATAAAGATAAAAACTACCTAATGGCTGGCCAATTGAGTTGTTGTATAATAATTTGGTATCCTGACCATTTCCTAAATTACCTCCAATAACCTGAGATAATGAAACATCTTTTAAGCTTGTAAGCTCATTTTTGTTGTGTGAGAAGTTACCACCAACCCAATAGCTTAAATTGTCATTAATTTTATCATCCCAACGTAAAGCAATTTCAAAACCTTTGTTTGAAACTTCACCAACATGAGAAGGAGAAGCCGTTGTAATTCCAGAAGTTGGATAAGGTTTTACATATAAAATTACATTATCTGTATTTTTGTCATAAACATCGAAAGATCCTTTTAATCTGTTGCCTAAAAGTTCGAAATCTACACCTGCAGAAGCCTCTTCAGTAATTTCCCATGTTAAAGACGGGTCAATTTGAGAAGTTATACTTGATCCTTCATATAAAATTGAACCTCCTAAATAACTGTTTAAACCCGAATTATAACTTTGACTGTTTAATGGTACATTTTGGTTACCCAATTTACCCCAGCTACCTCTTAATTTGATTAAGTCAACTCCTTTAACATCTGTCAGAAAACTTTCTTTAGTCATAATCCATCCAAGACCTACAGATGGGAAAGTTCCCCAACGGTAATCTTTTGCAAAATTTGAAGATCCGTCACGTCTAATAGTTCCGGTTACTAAGTATCTGTCCATTAATTTGTATTGGAAACGTCCAAAATAAGATGCTAATTTACTTTCATTGAAAACAATATCCTGTAAATTTGTAACAGTACCTGAGTAATCAACACCTTCTGCATCTGTCGCATTATATAAAGACCAATAGTTAGAATCAGGACTCACATTTTTTCTGGTGATTACTAATTTTTCTCTTGGACCTTTTACAGAAGTTTCAATACCTGCTGTTAATTCTACATCGTGAACATTAGCAAATACTTTATTATAAGTAAAATAGTTAGACAGGTTCCAGTTAAAATACTGTTCTCTGCCTCTCGTTAATAAATTAATAGGATCAGTACTTGAATAATCAGCATCTTTACGGGTTGGATTAGCCGCTAACCAAACATTTTTAGTATCCTCGAAATTATAATTTTTCCAGGTATAGTATTCCCCATTAAATTGTGAAGTAAACTTTAAGCCTTTTAAGATTTCATAATCCAGTTTCAAACCACCCTGAAGCGTAATACTTCTTTGTTCTTCATTATAAAAATCTAATTGTGATACAGGATTTCCAACATTATTAAATGAAGTACCTGTTGGGCTTGCCACTCCGCTTGCATCTGCAAAAGGAGCGCCATATTGACCATTCGCAAAACGCACCGGCACAATTGATGACTGTTTGTAAGCATTTGTAAATGCGCTTAATGGTTTTGGTGTAGAATTAGCCGATGTAAAGCTAAAGTTCTGATTTAAAGTGATTTTTTTAGAAAGTTTAAATTCATTATTATTTCTAAAATTTGTACGGCTGTAATCTAAGCCGTTAAGAATCGCCTTTTCCTGATAGTTACCTGCGCTGAAAAAGTATTTAACACTTTCTGAACCTCCGGAAATAGAAATATTATTTTGAGTATAAGTACCCGTTCTTGTAATTTCATCAAACCAATCTGTATTAACAGGCTGATTGGTAGAGAATCTGTTTGTGCCTAAAGAGGCGTTAGAATAGCTTGCATATTGATTAGAATCTGCCATCTTTACTTTCTTAAGGGGTGTTCTGATACCGCCAAAACTTTCAATTTCTACAGAAACTTTATCTCCTTTACCTTTTTTAGTAGTAATAATGATAACCCCATTTGCTGCTCTTGTGCCATAAATAGCAAGGGACGAAGCATCTTTTAGGATTTCATAAGAAGTAATATCATTTGTATTGATATTATTGATATTTTCTGTTGGCATACCATCAACAATATATAAAGGATTTCTGCCTCCTAATGCAGTACCCAAACCTCTAATGACTACAGAAGGTGTACTCCCTGGTGCATCTGAAGAAGTTACCTGAACCCCTGCAGCTTTTCCCTGAATAGCCTGAGAAGCATTTAATACCTTTGTTCTTGTAACATCTTCTGCTTTTAATGAAGTAATGGCAGACGTATTGTCAATTTTCTTTCTGGTACCATATCCAATTACTACTACTTCTTTTAAGGCAGTATCGCCAGCTTCTTTTAAAGTAATTGTCATTAAACCGGAAGTTGCTGCTACAGAAACAGCATCGAAGCCCAGCATCGAAATCTTTAGAATTTCACCTGGTTTGGCATTAATTGTAAAATTTCCGTCGAAATCAGCATCGGCGGTAGTTTTGGATTGGGGGGCACTAATAATTGCTCCGGGGATTCCCATTCCGCTATTATCTATTACTTTTCCTTTAATTGCCTGACCCGACATATAAGCCGGTAAAAGCAAGAGAGCCAAAAAGCTAAAAATAAAATTTTTCATACAGTTTAAATCGTTTAAGTTAGTAGAGCCAAATTAAACAATTACAACGTTTGAGTACATCATATAGTACTACTACACAACCACATCACACACTCTTAAAATACAATTAAAGCCTTTTAAAACAACAACTTAATTATTAAATAAATTTCATCAACATAATGTTATGATGTAGTAATGATGTATTGTAATAATGTAAAAAAAGGATTGAAAAAATAGTATTTGTATAAAAAATAAAACAAAATCTTACAGACTTAATAAAAACTTAGAAAGATTATCCTCCTGAGACAGATTTAACTTCTTTCTTAGACGATATCTGTGTAGTTCAACACCTCTGAATGATATGTTCATTAGCGGTGCAATTTCTTTAGAAGAAAGATTCATTTTTAGATAAATACATAACTTAATATCCTTAGGAGTCAGGTTTGGGAATTTCTTCGAAAGATTAATGATAAATTCATTATGGATCTGATTCAAATTGGTTTCAAAGATTTCCCATTCATGTTTATTGACTTCATTGATCTTAATTGCTTTTTTAATTTCACTTTTCAGTTTATTAAAATCTTTTTCAGAATCCAGAATACTCTGAATATTTTCAATCATTTCACTTTGTTTGGCAATAGATAATGATTTTCCGGCAACTTCAGATGATTTAGTTTGCAGTTCGAGTTCCAGAATGTGTTTCTCGTATTCCTGAATATTGAGTTCGTTTTCGGCCTTTAATTCCATTTCCAGAATTTTCCTTTGATGTCTTTCTTCTTCTGCCTGCAATTCCAGTTTTTGCATATAGCGAAATTTATTCCACTTATAATAAAAAAACAAAACTGTCCCTACTAATAAGAGATATAATAAAATCATCCAAACAGAAAAATACCAGGGCTCGGCTACTTTAAAATAGAAATTACAGACCTTATCATAATTGGCTCCGTCATGTTTATAAACGACAATGGTATGATTACCACTACTTAGATTATTCAGTACAATTAAGCCATCGGAAATGGGTACAAAATCATTACTTTTATTGATTTTATAAAATAAATTAGGCTTACTGGCTCCGTAAATTCCTGATATTACATTGATTCTTAATTCGGTATTGTATTTAATTTTAGAATCATCGGGAAGCAGTATTCCGTTATTAAATGCTTCAATTTTAACATGTGTATTTTGCTTATTTTCATATTTAAGCTGAAGAGAAATAAATCCGTCATCCAGATTCAGTAAATAGTGATTCTGAGTTTTAAAAATCCTTAAATTGTCATTTATGAGTTTTCCTTTGTAATATTTTTCCTGAATAATATTCCAGACAAATTTATTTTCGACAGCATAAATATGGTACAAAATACCTTCCTGAAGTACCATAAAATGATTTTCATCAATTGCTACTACATCTGTTATATTTTTAAAATTAGTATTAAACAATTCATTTTCTTCCAATTTATTGGTAATTGAATTATAGGTAAACCATGAATTATCAATTAGAAACAAAATTTCATTTCTAAATTCAAAAATCTTAACCCCAAAATCATTTTGTATTTTACTCTGCTGGGTGATATTTTCAACCTTTTTAGTCTGATAATCATCACTATACACAACACGATATAAACCACGATAATTATCTGCAGCAAAAATTTCATTTTTTTTATTTTGAGCTACATATTTTATAGGCTTTGAAATATCTTTAATTTTTTTATAATCACTTAATTTTGAAATATCATCATATGCCAAAATCCCACTATAAGTAGATTGAAAACAAGTATTGTTAATACTGCTTTTTGATAAATTCCAGCCACCGCTAATATTATTTGTTTTAACTAAAGAACCATTTTCATAGCAAAAAGTTCCGTCATTATGTCCAATGATGTATTTATTTTCAATTTTAGTAATATTCCAGGCCTGTCCTTGTGTATTGGGCATCATTTTGAATTTACCTGAATCAAATTCAAAAACACCATGATTTGAAGCAATTAAATATCCTTTATTGGTGGTTGCAACGGAATATACCGAACCTAAAATTCCTGAATTGTCATAAAAAATAGATATGGGTGAATTCACTTCAACGTGTGCTATACCGTTATCCAGACCAAGCCATAAATCATTTTCTTTATCAAAGCCAATACAGAGAACTGAGTTGTTCATCAACACATTATTTCGGTCTATATTTTTGTATGTCTCTGAATTAAAATCATAAATATAAACTCCTTTGTTTCCGGTTCCGATAACTAATTTGTTATTTTTAATAAACCTCGCGACATTGATTCCGTTTACTTTTAATGTTTCGTTTAAAGGATTATTCCAGGCAATCAAACCTGATTTTTCTACAATAAAAATCCCTTTCTTTTGGGTAAAAATATAAGTTTTGCCTTTGTGTTTTTCGATTGCATGAACGACTGTGTTCTTTAAAATATTCCAGCCTTTTGGATTTGCAATTCGGGAACCATCCATTCTAAAAAGTCCTTTATCGACAGAAGCAACAAAAAGCTCTTTATCCACCACAAAACAGTACGATATTAAAAATGGAAATTTGATTTTTTTAATATGTTTTCCATCATAAATAAAAACATCATTAAAGGATTGAAAATATAACGAACCGTTATATCTGAATATTTTCCAAATTTCCTCATTGTCTTTTTCAGCAAATAAGCGTAGTTTTTTGGTAATTGAAACATAATGCATTTTACCTTCTTTTCTGTACCAATAACCAAATTCCTTATAAGAACCTGAATAGATTTTATCTCCATCAATCATAATGGAACGGATGATTGTTTTGTTTGGTAAAGTATATTTTTCCCATATTACGCCATCATATCGTAGTAAGTAATGATTGTTGGCAAAATACATGGCGTTATCTTTTCCCTGAACGACATTCCAGATCTGATTGTCACCCTGATAATTGGACTTACTATAATTTTCTACAAAGGGAAGTAATTCTTGCGATTGAATTTGAGAGGTAATGAAAAAGAAGAAAAATAATTTTAAGAGTATCGATTTCAAAGTATTCGGATTTAAACTCAAATATACTGACAAATATTTAATTTAGAAAGATGATACTTTTTACGACAAGTATTAATATAAAAAATTTAAAGGATCAAACTTTTTGAGATTTGGCAAAGGTGTAATTTTTTCTATTGTTGTATTATTCTCAATTATTTTATCTGTTTCATACGCTTTTTTTATTTCTATCATTTTTCCCGTTGAAAGATTATAATCAACAGTTAGAAAGTATCCGGGATTGGCACTATTAAAATGTATACCTATCAACTCAAATTGATTTTTCTGAAATCTAAATTTATGTGTAAATGTTCCTCGTATTAAACTTTGATTAAAAATTAATATTCCTTTTTTTATTTCAATACTTTCTAACAAACATATAGTTATGTTATCTTCTCCGGGAAATTTAGCAACTACTGCCGTTTCTGAACTTAAGACAGTACGATAGCTTTTATCTTTTCCCTGAAATTTAATTTCTAACAAAAATGGATTATGCTTGTCTTTATTATCTTCTTTTACAAGTACTAAATCATCTAAACCATCTTTATTTAAATCTCCATATACCTCAAAAACTACGTGATTATAGTTTTGACAAAAAGAATTACTTGATAAAAATCCAAAAATAAATAAAATATAAATTTTGAATAATTGATTCATAAAATTAGAATTTAATTCTCCAATAAATGATAAACCTGATTGGCAATTTCAAATTCCTCATCAGTTGGAACTACCAAAATTTTCACTTTAGAATCCGGACTGTTTATAGCTCTGTTTTCCTTAGATCGCATTTGGTTTTTATCTTCATCCAGCTTGAGTCCAAAATAGCTCATATCAGTACAAACCAGTTTTCGCATGTAGGATGAGTTTTCACCTATTCCGGCTGTAAAAACAATCGCATCTAAACCATTTAGAGCAGCCGTATAGGATCCAATAAATTTTTTGATGCGATAGGCATTCATATACAAAGCCAGTTCACATTCCTTATTTCCTTTTTCAGCCTGTGCTTCAATATCACGAAGATCACTATAACCGGTAAGTCCAAGCATTCCGCTTTGTTTTTGCAGAATGTTATTTATTTCTTCCAAAGAATATCCTAATGAATTTTGCATATAAAAAATAACCGACTGATCAACATCACCTGCTCTGGTACCCATTATCAGACCATTTGTAGGACCAAATCCAAAAGAATGGTCAATACTTTTACCATCTTTAACAGCCGTCATACTACAGCCGTTTCCTAAATGAATCGTAATTATATTTTGAAATGGTTTATTATGTTCTCTTAAAAATTCAATTGCTTTTTCAGATACATATTTATGACTTGTACCGTGAAAACCATAAACGCGAATTCTGCTTTCTGTTAACAATTTATTCGGAATTGCAAATTTATACGCTACTTCGGGTATGGTTTGATGAAAAGCAGTATCGAAAACAGCAATTTGAACGGCAGAATTAAAAATTTCTTCAGCTACATTAATTCCTTCTAAATTTGCAGGATTGTGCAATGGAGCCAGGTCAAAAAGCTGTTTGATTTTTGCTTTTACTTTTTCGTCGATTTTTACGGTTTCTGTAAAAGTACTTCCGCCATGAACCACACGGTGTCCTACAGCATCGATTTCAGAAGTCGATTTAATAACTCCTTTTTGATCATCCAACAGCATATTGGCTACTTTTTGCAGACCTATTTTGTGAGTCGCAATCGGTATGGTTTCTTCATATGAATTTGATGAAGCCTTAAAAGTAACATTCGAACTTTCTAAACCAATTCTGTCAATCATTCCGGTACAAATTACTTCGTTTTCCGGCATAAACATTAATTGATACTTTATTGATGAACTTCCTGAGTTTATTATTAATATTTTCATTTTTTTAATTCTATTTCTATTTGTTGCTAAACGAAAAAACCGAATAACATTTTACTTCTAACTTTTAACTTCAATTACAATCCCTGTGCCTGAATCGCCGTAATAACAACCGTATTTATAATATCATCAACGGTACAGCCACGGCTCAAATCGTTTACAGGTTTGTTTAAACCTTGTAACATTGGTCCGATTGCCAAAGCTCCGGTTTCACGCTGAACGGCTTTGTAAGTATTATTACCTGTATTTAAATCCGGAAAAATAAGCACACTCGCCTGCCCTGCAACTTCAGAATCCGGCATTTTACTTTTTCCTACGGCACGATCTACAGCAGCATCGTACTGAATTGGCCCTTCTATCTTTAAATCAGGTCGTTTTTGTTTTACGATTTCGGTCGCAGTACGAACTTTTTCCACTTCATCCCCTTTTCCTGATGAACCGGAAGAATAGGAAAGCATCGCTATTTTTGGTTCAATCCCGAAAGCTGAACTTGAATCTGCTGATGAAATAGCAATTTCCGCCAATTGTTCCGCAGTTGGATTTGGGTTAATCGCACAATCTCCAAAAACAGAAACACGATCTTCTAAGCACATAAAAAATACCGATGAAACTACAGATGAATTAGGTTTGGTTTTAATGAATTGCAATGCCGGTAAAATCGTATGCTGTGTCGTATGTGCGGCTCCTGAAACCATTCCGTCAGCGTGACCTTTATAAACCATCATTGTTCCGAAATACGAAACATCCTCCATTAAATCCCTTGCCATTGTGATGCTTACATTTTTCGCCTTTCGAAGCTCATAATAGGTATTGGCATACTCTTCATAAAACTCAGATTCTATTGGATTGATAATATTAACTTTAGAAAAATCAAACGAAATTCCGAGTTCTGTCACTTTATTTTCAATTTGTCTTTTATCTCCAATAATCGAAATATCGACTACATCCATATCTAATAATCTTGAAGCAGCAATGATAATCCTATCATCATTTCCTTCAGGTAAAACAACATGTTTGCGATGCTGTTTAGCTCTTTTAACCATATTGTACTGAAACATTTTCGGCGTCATTCCTTCAGGTACAAAAGTGATTAATCTCTCAGATAAGGCATCATTATCAACATATTTTTCGAATGTTGTAATTGAGGTTTCAATTTTGTGGGTGTTATTGGCATAAATTTCAGATCGAATTGCACCTATTTTATTTGTAATATGATACGTTCCGCCGTCAACAGCAATAATCGGAACAATGGCAGAGAGTCCTTCAATCAACTTTAAAATACTTTCTTCCGGAAGAATATTCCCAGTCAGGATAATACCTGAAACAGTTGGATAATTAGCCGATTCATTTGCCTGCAAAGCACCTAAAATAATATCCGAACGATCTCCCGGAGTAATTACCAAAGCATTATCATGAAGGTGAACAAGATAATTGTGCAGCTGCATGGCTCCAACACTAAAATGTCCAATTTCATTATTGAGGTAATTTTCTCCAAATAAAACCTTTGCATCAAGTTCATTAACGATTTCCTGCATGGTCGGATTATTTAAACTCGAAATTAGCGGAATCGTATTGATCAGAACATTGTCTGGTAAGGTTTTCTTAAGACTTTTAGTTACCAGTTCAATATTTTCCGGCTGGACTTTGTTGGCAAAAACAGATAAGACTTCGACTTCTTTTACTTTGAAAGAATCATAAACCAGATACAGACTATCCAATAGTTCCTCTAATGTTTTACCAACTCCTGAACCAATAATTATAGTTGGAATTCCGAGGTTTTTAGCAATCAAAACATTCAGATCCAATTCAATTGAAGTTCCTTCGCCCGTGAAACTCGTTCCTTCTACCAAAACAAAATCAAAACGTTCTTCAAGTTTTTTATACTTTTCTATAATTAAATCTAAAACCTCCCCTATTTTGCCTTTATTTTTCTTCTTGATTAATTTACTCTTGGTAATGGCGTAAGCATCTTCAAACTTAATCTCAAGGTTAAAATACGAAAGAACCGTTTCGATATGATTGTCTAATTCTCCATCTATAAAATCTTCTACAATTGGCCTGAAATAACCCACCTTGGCTGTTTTACCTATCAGAATGCTCATTAAACCGAGTGTAATAATAGATTTTCCGCTGTTCTGATCGCTTGTGGCAATATATATCGCTTTACTCATAATTTATATTTTGAAACTAAATACTATATTCTAAATCGTAATTTAAAAAACTAAAACCACCGTCTTTTTTTGAAATAAATAATAAGGGCTATAACCAATAGAAACATGACTATCATAACAATAAAGTAGCCGTTTCTGGTATGTAATTCGGGCATATTATCAAAGTTCATTCCGTATACTCCAACAATAAAAGTAAGCGGAATAAAAACTGCCGAAATAATTGTCAGCGTTTTCATTATTTCATTCATTTTCCTGCTTTGTTCTGAAAAATAAAAATTTGAAGCACTTTCTAAAGAACTCATATCTGAATCGATTTGCTCCAAAAGTTCCAGACTTTTTTGATGCAGCCTCACAAAGAAATTAAATGTCTCTTTTTGAATAAGGGAGTTTGTATCATCGTCTTTGATCGTTTTCAAATAATACAAAGAATCCCGAAGCGGCACAATTGCACGCTTTAAAAAGTTAAAATTATCACGGTGATTTTCAATCTTTTCCAGAATAATCGGATCAGCTCCTTTTTTGGTCAAATCAATTAATTCTTCAATATTATCTTCTTCATCTTCAATTGTAATATAAAAGTTTTCCATTACCGCATCCAACAATAAATAAAGCAGATAATCTACTTTTTTAGTCCTTACAATTCCAGCATGTGTGCGAATGCGTTCCCGGATATGTGTAAAGAAGTCACTTCGCTTTTCCTGAAACGAAATCAGGATTCCGTCTTTTAAAATAAAACTAAGCTGCTCTACTTTAAGTCCGTCTGAATATTCTGAAGGTAAAAGTGATTTAATATTGAAAAATAAAACATCCTGCTGTTCTTCCAGCTTTGTTCTTTTTGTTGTGTTTAAAATATCAGCAAGTAAAAAGTCGTCCAGCTTAAAATGATCCCCGATTGTTTTAATGAGATCAATATTGTTTAATCCGTGAATATTGAGCCAATTATTTTTGGTATAATCAAAACAGGAATTTAACGCTAACACAGTAAACTTTTCATATTCAACAACATCAGCATCATTATATACAAAAAGCTGCATTTCTGATTCGTGATCTTTATGAGCCCCTGTATACTCTAAGGTGGTATGCTGTAGCTTGCGGCCTTCTTTGTATTTTATCTTACGCATCAAAAATTATTTATTATAGTAATATTACAAAAAAGAATTTGAAAAGGAAATGACAATTATCATTTTGTAGTGACTTGCAGACATAAAAAAACCGAGTCATTTCTAACTCGGTTTACATTGGATTATATGGACAATATTTATTTTTAATTTAAAAGTCTATCATTTTTTTGTAAAAGCTTGTTTGGAGTTGCTACCTTTGAGTGGAGACATATTTAAAAAAATAGATTTAAATTTGTTTTATCATGAAAAGAGTATTTGACGAATCATTCAAGAAGATGGCA
>NZ_CAIJDP010000090.1 GCF_903819435.1 Flavobacterium salmonis
TTTGATATTATAGCTCGGTCGACCTTCTGATTTAATAGAAGTAACTGCAAAACCAAGTTTTTCCAAATCTAAAAAGGTTACAAAAGCATCTATAAAACGAACCTGATTATCGGCAGATATTGCATCTTCTAAACTTGAAAAACGCATTTGTTGGCGGGAAATTCCTTGTATATGTTGCATTACGAAAAATCCTGTTTTTAAACAATACTTTTCTATATTTGTTGCTAATCAACGAAAGTTTTTTCACAGACTGACGTTATAGCCAATGGTGGGACGATTGTAATAAATAACAAAATATGGGACTTACAGATCTTAAAAAAGAACTAAAGAAACTCGAAAAAGAAAAACTCATCGACCTTATTGCTGACTTGTATAAAAAGAACAAATCGGTAAAAGAGTTTTTAGATTTTTATGTAAGTCCTGACGAGAATGAACTGTTCAAAAAATATCGAAACAAAGTTTTCGAAGCATTTTTCCCTAAACGTGGTTACAGCTATAAACTCAAAGACGGCAAACAAGCAATTAGTGACTTCAAAAAACTTGAACCAGCTACGGAACTATTAGCCAACCTTATGCTGTTTTATGTTGAGTCAGGTGTAAAATTTACGAATGACTTTGGTGACGTAAATGAAGCATTCTACAATAGCTTATCAACAACATTCGTTGATGCTTTGAAAATGATGGACAAAGAAAATCTTCTAAGTGCGTTTGAAGAACGGGTAGAAAAAATAGTAGATGACACAAGTGGAATTGGATGGGGTTTCCACGATTATTTAGTTCAAGTTTGGTTTGACTTTTACCCGAGTGATAACATGGATGATGATGAATGTGAAGACTTACAAAGAGAAAGTGAAAATAATTAAAATAAGCGTAGAACCACTGGCTATAACAGCCACTACAACGGATTTGGGTATTTGGCTTAATGGAAAAATGGGCTTGTATTTGGAATATTTGGCAAAACCGAAGAATGGGCTTAATTTAGTCCCAAACCCGCTGTAGTGCCAAGAAGTCAGGCTGTGAAAAAACCTCCTTTTCCAGTTAAAACCTCTAGATTTTACTCTACTGTAATTCAAATAAAGCCTTATATTGAATCACTTTTTTTAGGCTGCTAATTTCTCGGGATAAAAATTAGTTATTGTATGAAGCTTTAAATAACTCGTTTTTAGTAAAAACAAGACTTTTGCCTTGTAGGGTGAGTCACTACTGAAGTCTGGGAATATAAAATTGAAATAAGTAAATAACCATTTACATTTTGAACTAGATAAAGTGGTTACAGAAGCAAATTTCGTTTGGATAAAAAAGACATTTAAATAAACCACATCTAACAAGAACGTTAGCAATAAAATTTTATGAAATACACATTCAAGATAATCATTGGGCTTTTATTTTTCAATAATTCATTCGCACAGCAAATTGACACCCTAAAAGTAATCGTCTTGTCACCATATAAAATAGAGGTTGCCGACAACTATTTGACTGAATATAATAAATTAAAAAAAGAAATATTAGAAAATCGCAGTGCTCTAAAAGAGCAAAAAACAAAAGACAAACAAGCAAACATAGAAGAATTTAACAAACAGCCTGATTACACAAAAGTTATGTTCGAGAACGAACTTAATTTTTACGACAGCCTTACCATTGATAATTATGTTGCAACGATTGTTAGGGAATATATTGCATACAGGCTTTACAAACCATTTAAAATAAAACCAAGAATTATATTGGTATCAACGATAACCTCAACCTCAGATAAGAAACAATATTCAGAGATTGCAAATAACAAAAAAAACTTCTTCATTATAAATTTCCCTAAAATGAAGTTTTACAAAGAAAAGGGTGAACTTAAAGTACAGACAAATATTGAATTGTATTCAGCTAAAACAAATGAAATTTTATTATCCAAAGATAATATTGGTCTTTCCAAAGGTGGTTTAACAGATTATCCTATGTGTTCAGGAGATAACTGGGACTGCGCAATCGTAAACTCAGTTTATCCAAATTTAATTGACGTACTAAGGATTATAGCTGAAAAGAATGCTGAAGTAAAATGATATCAATACTAACAGCTTTCGTGGACCCCCGCTCCCGCACGAATCCTTTCGTGTGGGCTTTGGAACCAGAATTTCTTATATTTCAAACTTTCTAATAAAGCCTTAGCATCAAAAAAACTTGTTATCCTTCATATTAAATAGCATAAGGCGAAAAAAAAAAAAAATCTTATCTAGCCCCGATGGAAGGTAAAATCCTTTTATTTTCCTTTAAAAAATAAAAGATTGGAAGGACAGCGGGACTAAAAGCCATTATGAAACTAATTTTTCTGCTTATGATAAAATTTAGGTTTCAAAGCCACGAAAGGATTCGTGCGGGAGCAGTGCTTTTAAAACCAGAGTTTCTTATACCTCAAACATTCTAAATACAACTATATCATCAATAAGACCTTGCTGTCCTGAATAATCTATAGCACTACTGTACACATAATCTTCAGGTTTATATACTAAGCCCGCTTCAACCGGATTATTATGAACATAATCTATTTTTTGCTGAATCACTTTATTGCTCCACAACTCTATTGGTTTGTTATCATGACGCCAAAATTGGTAATGTTTTACATTTGAACTCTTTTGGGCTTCTTTTCTGAAAAAATCCAACAGAAATTCTTTTCGGCTTTCTTTTGGATTTTCCTGTATGCTTTTTACTATGGAATTACTGGTAAACCTTTTTAAGTCACCCACTAATAACTCAGGTTTTTGTCCTTTTATACTACGAAAAACCAAATGCACATGATTACTCATAATACACCATGCATGAATTTCTAATCCTTTGTTTTTCTGACAATAAAGAATGCTTTCAATAAATAAATCTTTATATTCATTTCGGGTAAACACATCTAACCAACCTACTAGTGCAAAACTTATAAAATAGAGGCCTTCAGGATTATGAAATTTGTAATTTCTGCTCATTTCTGAAAAAAAATAAGATTATTCTGTAAATATATAAATTATTAGCTTTAAGCATGAAAACAATCATTACATAAAATTAGGTTTCAAAAGCCACACGAAAGGATTCGTGCGGGAGCGCGAAGAACAGAAGGTTTTATATTGTCTGATATTATTAGGGATTTCAAAAAATTCACATCAAAGAAAATAATTCAGACAATAGTTGATGAACCGGAGAGCAGAAGAGAAACCTAACGAAGTGGTTTGGCGAAGCCAATGGATGCTGGATTATTTTCAAAAAGCCTGTGAGCATTTAAAAAAGAATCAAACTTACAAAGTTTGGCAAAATGGCTATCACGCAGAACATATTTACAGTAACACTTTTATCAGGCAAAAAATAGATTACATTCACAACAATCCTCTGAAAAACAAAATTGTGACTTTAGCTGAAGATTATTATTTTAGTTCAGCACGAAATTATGCAGGTTTAGAAAATGATTTAGAGGTAGTATTGTTAGATTTGTTTTGATATTTTCACAAATTATAAGGCATCTATTTTTATCTACTTTGCGGGCACAGAATACAATTCTGCGCTATCGGATTTAGAAAATGATTTAGATGTGGTATTCTTAGATTTGTTTTGAGCTTTCACAAATTAAAGACAAATTATTTTTGCTATCCTTTGCGGGCACAGAATGCAATTCTGCGCTATCGGATTGAGTGGAGAAAATCCGAAGTTCTACTTAGAATATAAAAACACTCTACTCTACGAAGTGCTCTAATGAAAAGGCAAATGTCTCTAGACTTTGAGCAATTTTTTTAATGTTGTTATAATCCTAAATCTCTCAAAAGTCTCCCGCCTTTTTACAAAACGTTTTTAAACGAGAATAACCCGCTCCCGTACGAATCGTTTCGTCTGGGCTTTTGGACGTGCTCTACAAAGTGTTCTTATGAAAAGTAAACATCATTTTGTAATTATTTTTTTTATATTTTTGAGTTAAAATAACACACTGTAAATCAAACAAGTATTTCATTTATTCTCTTTAACATAAAACAATTATCCATCAGCTATTGTAAAATATAAAAGAATGAAAAATATACCAACATTGTATGAATGGGCAGGCGATATGCAGACCTTCGAGACTTTATTTTCAAAATTTTACGAAAAAGTACTGAATGACGAAATATTGGGTGAGGTCTTCAAAAATATGTCACCTGAGCATGTTGAACATGTAGCGCATTTTGTTGCTGAGGTTTTTGGCGGTGAAAAATTATACACTTCCAATGACAATGGCAGCCATGCAAAAATGATTGGAAAACATATTGGCAAAATGCTGACAGAAGAAATGAGACAGCGCTGGGTTCATTTACTGCTGCAAACTTCAGATGAAATTGGATTAAAAAGCGACCCCGAATTTCGTTCGGCTTTTGTTGGGTATATCGAATGGGGCACTCGTCTGGCTGTTATAAATTCTCAGCTAACAGAAAATCCAATAAACTCAAACGAACCTATGCCAAAATGGGACTGGGGTGCAACAGGCGGACCTTATGTAAATTAAAAAATATAATTTTACAGAACTGCATTTAGATAACCAGAACATTAACGGTAATAGTTTAGCAATATAAAAATGAAAACACACAAAACAAGCCGAACAGCTCAATATATGGCTCTATTCAGAGCATTGGAAACAAAACGCAATTCAAATGATAAATTATTTTCTGACGAATATGCAATACATTTTCTTGAAGCTAAATTGCGATTTGCATCACGTATGTCTAAATATGCTATTATTAGAAAATATATCAGTAATACCATTCAGAAGAAAATACCGGGAGCTCTTTCATCAGGAATCGCCAGAACAAAATATATTGATGATTTATTAAAATCAACAATTACGAATGGCGTAAAACAAGTCATAATTTTAGGCGCAGGATTTGACACCAGAGCATTGCGGCTTGCCTTTCTGGAATCAATTCCTGTCATAGAAATTGATCATCCAAATACTTCAAAATTTAAAATGGCAACTTATAAAAGCCGCATTGGCCAGCTTCCAAAAAATATTGAATTTTATCAAATTGACTTTAACAAACAAAGCCTTGAAGAATTGGCTGAACACCATAATTTTGATTTTACAAAACCTACTACGGTCATTTGGGAAGGCGTTACCAATTATCTCACAGAAGATGCAATAAAAAACACATTTGAGTTTATTAAAAAATTCACAACGAACAGCTATGTCATTTTTACTTACGTTCACAACGATATTCTCGAAAATCCAGGTTCATTTTTAGGAGGTGAAAAACTTTTAACCGACCTCGACAAACTTGAAGAAAAATGGACTTTTGGCTTTAAGCCGGAAGAATTATCAGATTATTTAAAATCATTTGACATGATGCTCATTGAAGATATGGGCGCTATCGAATATCGTTCAAAATATCTGCCAAATCGGGATGAAAAAGGATATGAGTTTTATAGAGTAGCAATAGCCGTAAAGCAATAACTACGCCTGCTCTACTAAGTGTTCTCATGAAAACTGCCTCGCTCCCGCACAAATCCATACGTGCAGGAGCGCATGGGAAGATGTTTGAAGAAAAAAAGATGTACGTTAGTCATTTATGATTCTTATCTACTACTAAAAATAAAAATCCCGACTACAATATATGCAATCAGGATTTTTATATTAAGCCTCTCAACCTGTTTGAGTGACTCAATATTACAACAGATTTAATTTTTTATAAATTTTCCGGACTTGTTGCCAAGTTTGTAAATGTAAACTCCGTTTTGAAATCCGGTAACATCTATTTTAATTTCTTCTTCTGAATGGTTTTCTTCTAATATTTTTTTACCCTCAACAGAAAATATTTGTAGTGTTGCAGCTTTTCCTGTACTGCTTGTGTTCGAAATATTGATTACATTGTTACTCGGGTTAGGGAATACAAAAGCTTTTTTCGTTAAAATATCCTGTTGCTCAGCTGATAATGTTCCTGTTAACCCATACACATCATAATCGTATGCATTTGTGGCAGGATTTTGCTCTGAACCCGTAATAATCAATTTATAATTGTTCGAATTATCCTTAACTACTCCGGCATAGTACTTACCGGGGAAATTTTGCAAAAGAACTCCGCTATCATTACATAAGTATAATTTTCTATTATTAGAATCGCCAATCTTATATGATTTGTACAAAAACTCAATTTGGTTATCACTATTGAAAAGTTTGTCTGTTATGAAAATAATTTCTGAAAGAAAATGCCCTGCATCTAAAGGAATTGTAAAAGAAGTTTCAAGGACATGAGACTGGCTGTAAATTTCTACAATGTTTGTCGTTCTGTTGAATGTGTAATACTTTAATCCGTTAGCTGTATTAATTCCCAGAACATCTGACATATTTGATTTTTGTATACCAGAACTATACGAATGTTCTAAAGTTAACTGTGAATAAGAATAACTGTTAAAAAAAAAGTTGATTAATAATAAGAAAGTAATTTTCTTCATGAATTAAAATTGTATAATTGCCCTACTTTCAGATCTTTTAAAGTCGCTGTTTCAGTTTTCCGACTTAACGTTATATCGAACTATTACACTAATAATCAATACATCATATATTTTTTCCATTTCTGATGACAAAAACTTTGTCAGGGTACATGCTGTCTTGGATTCACTTCAAAATTATTCGCGCTAAAGTAGGAAAAGTATTTTATTTTTTTTTTAAATCTGTGCAAGATTAAAAAAATATTTGATTGAATCTTTGATACACCTTTGTAGCGAGTACCTAGGTGAATTAAAAGATAAATTCCAGCGTTTGTAAAACGGTTATTAAAACAAAAGTTTTTATATTTATGTAGACAATCTATCTAAAAAACCTCTTTTTCAAACGCTTTATTTAGTTTTTATAAATACAATGTATACTCGTTGCAAATGAGCAACAGATTGAGACATTTAGAGTGCTAAGAACACTTTTAAGAGCGAATTGTATTTCTAATAAAATAAGAGGCCAGCAAAAAAGTTATATTTCAATTTTATACTTTAGCCATTTTACGCAACCTTCTGTAAAATAATCATCTATATAAATAAAACAGCTGTTATGAAAAAAATTATAGTACTAATCATGATTGGATTTATGATGAATGCCTGCAGTTCTGATGATGACAAGAACAATAGCTCCAACTATGACGACTACATTGTCAAAAAGTCTATTGTCTCAGCTATTAATTTTATGCCGGAAGAAATATATCCTGGTGCAGACGCCTCAAAATCAACAGTTTTAAAATTAAAACTAATTACCGAAGAAGAATTTCCATGCATTAATTATGGTATAAACACTACTCAGTTTTCAAAAGGAAACGAACTAATCGTGCGATTCGACAAAATAGCAGAACCGGGTGGCTGTTTTACTGCAATTGGACCGGCAATCTCTTACATCGACTTACCGGAAAACACAGAGAAAATAACGTTTATAAACGGAGATAAAATCGATCACTATTCAATAGACATTAATGACCAGAAAATAGCTATCGCAACCATTGAAAAGCACTTCACAACCTCATTATACAATAAAACTTTTAGAATTCCGACAAATTCATTTGCCTATCTGTGCGGAACGAATAAAAATAATACGCAAATTTATACTGATTTTTATGCGTTGATAAAGCAAAACGCGGATTTTACAGAATTTGAATTTGAGGGCGAAGGAAGAATACCTTATCCTAAAACAACTACCGGAAATTGGGTCAATCATCCTTCAAGATTTTTTAAATATAAGAATGTTCAGGAATTTAAGAATCTGGCGACTACTTTAAATAATTATTCTGCTAATATTGAAAAAAATTCTGGTATCAGTATTTCTATTTACGGTTGGAACAACATCAAATTCTATAGTTGGATTGAAAATTAAAGATATCCAAACGGGAGAATGTACTCAGCGTTAACAGAGAATTGTATTTTATGGTGCCAGAGTTATATTGGAATGATTTGTCAAATCCAAATAATGAGTTTAATTTTACCAAACCTACTGCAATACCAGAACGTTGGTGGATATGCATTAAACTAAAAACAACTATGGGATTCAATATAGGAATTGGAACAATTGACAAGAATAATCAGATAGATATCTCTTGTGACATCTTTTTAGACCGATCTTATTATAATTTAATTTCAGAGTATCTTTTTGAAACAAAAATAGAATCATGCCTATATCAAATTTCCATTGATTCCAAAATCGATATTCAGCCTTTGACAAACATTGTTTATTTAAATGATGATGAAGAATGGATACCAACAAATCTTCAATCAACAAGCAAATTAATTAGTTTGATTACTGAATTAGAAAGTTATATTGACAAAGTTTCTCAGAACTCTACCAAGAATCTTGAAAAATGGAAAAAATACATAAGTGAAGATTTGAAGAAACATTTAGAAATAATAATATCAAGCTTAAAATGTTTTGAGGAAAAGAAATACGAAAAAGTTTTTTTTTGGTATGGGTAAGCTAACCTCCCACTCTTACAAATATCAAAATCAATCAATAATGAAAAAATTAGACAAAATACACGAAACGGAAAGAACTGAGATAAAATCGATCAATATTCAATAGACATTAATGTCTAAAAAAATTCTGGCGTCAGTATTTCTATTTACGGTTGGAACAACATCAAATTCTATAGTTGGATCGAAAATTAAAGATATCCAAACGCGGGAATCTATTATTACAATTAGTTATGATTAATAAGCTGAATTTTGGTTATCTTTAGAAGTAAATATTAAAATCATCCTATTGAGAAAATCCACAAGACGTTAATATTTATTATTTTTTAAATTAGCGACACGACACTTAATAAATAGAAAACAATATGAAAATCACATTTTCTTTTATACTACTATTTTTGACGCTTTACATACATGCACAGCAAACCCCTACTCTATTTGAACCCAATACCATTTCAAATAATGGTGTATTTGGTTTAACGATTTCACCGGATTCCAAAATAGCGCTATGGGTTTTGTCAAAAGGAAAAAGAGATACATTGACCATAATGGAATCTGTAAAAGAAAATGGACAATGGACTAAAGCCCGTATTGCTTCTTTTTCAGCAGCAGCAGGGCAATGGAAAGATATTGATCCTATATTTTCTCCTGATGGCAAAACGGTACTTTTTCAATCAAACAGAAACACCAACAGAGCATCTGACAGGAAAGATTTTGATATTTGGGCAGTACATCTTACCGATGCAGGCTGGTCAGAACCTTACAGACTGGAAGGCAATATTAATTCGGAAGCTTCTGAGTCATATGCCTCAATGACAAAAGACCGCACCATTTATTTCATGAAAGAGAACGACAACAAGACTGGACTGTCTGATATCTATTATTCGATATTAAAGGATGGAAAATACCAGAAACCTCAAAATATTGGTTTACCTATTAATACAAACGAAAGAGAATCAAACCCATATATTTCGCCAAATGGAAAATACATCATCTATTTTTCTTCCGATAATTCGGGATTTGGAGAAGTAGACCTCTACATTTCTTTTAACAGAAAAAATAAATGGACGGCTCCAAAAAATTTAGGCATTCCGATTAACTCAAAATTTGCAGAATTTTGCCCATTTGTTCACGAAAAAGAGAATAGACTTTATTTTTCAAGACAAGAAAAAGTCGGCGATCGATTTAAAGAAAATCTATATTTCATTGACTTTGACAGTAACAAATACAAATAAAACTGTAATCTTTACGAAATAATAAAATGAGTATTAACAGTTTTCGTCATGAAAAAATACTACTAATACTATTGAGATTTTCAGTTTTAAATCTTTTTCAACATTGCCAGCCAAATTCAAGTTGCCAGCAAATTCCATCACACAAAATTACTTTATCAGAATAGTTTGGGGACTGTCACTAATTTTTTTTGACTCCTGACATAGGGCTGTCACATGTCAGGTATACATTTGCGTCATAAATCATAAAACTGTTACGAAATTAAGTATGACTGCAAAAGAAACAGAAACATATTGCCCTGAATGCCAAACTGACTGGCGAAAATGGCTGGAAAAAAATCACCAGTCAAAAAAGTCTGTATGGCTTGTTTATTATACAAAAAAGTCGAATATTCCAACAATTAACTGGAGTGAAGCAGTTGAGGAAGCACTTTGCTTTGGCTGGATTGACAGCACAAAAAAAACGATTGACGATTCGTCGTTTATTCAGTTTTTTAGCAAACGTAAACCTAATAGTACCTGGTCGAAAATTAACAAAGAAA
Source organism: Flavobacterium salmonis (assembly GCF_903819435.1). Lineage (GTDB taxonomy): Bacteria > Bacteroidota > Bacteroidia > Flavobacteriales > Flavobacteriaceae > Flavobacterium > Flavobacterium chungangense. The sequence continues at coordinate 10,199 of NZ_CAIJDP010000090.1, forward strand.
AAGTTAAACAACTCATTGATAGCGGACGAATGACAAAAGCGGGTTACAAAAGTATCGAAACTGCAAAACAAAACGGATCGTGGACTATTTTGGACGAAGTCGAAGAACTGATAATACCGAATGACCTCGAAGATGCATTCCGGAAACACAATGGTTCAAAAGACTATTTTCTAAGTTTGAGTAAATCGTCAAGGAAAATAATATTAAGCTGGATTGTAGTTGCCAAACGACAAGAAACCCGACAAAACCGAATTGACGAAATTGTAAAGAATGCAGAACAGCATCTTAAACCAAAACACTTGCGATAAAAAAGTATATACGACCAGCAAGGTCAGCTACAGTAAGACTTTATAAAAAATATAGTTTTTAGACAAGGTTTACTTTTTTAACTACTGCTTTGTGTAGATAACCATATTTTTTAAGAATAGTATAGAATTAAAGCCTTTTACAAGTGTAACAAACTTATTTAGGACAAATGACCTAAAAGCCAATTAGGATTTTTTCTAAAATTAAAAAGCCAAAAAAAAAATTTGAGCCCTTAATTGAAAATTTTAATCCTGTGATTTTATTACATGTGATTTGTATTCCCCAATATTGTCATCATTTGAAAATTTTATAATACCAACATCTTTTGCAATCCAATAATCGGCTGTATAATCCCAGGTAGGCCAGGCGTCATATTTGTTGTCAATCATTTGTGAAAATCTAAATCGTACTACATCCTTAAAAACGATTCCGTTTACAGTCAATGAAACTCCTTTTTCTAAAATCTCTCCCGTATAGGTTACCTCTGTTTCCATAACAAGGGGATCAGAAGAGCTTCTGGTTTCTATAAAAGTATAAGTTCCTCCCCAGGTTTGATTAACGTCTAAATAATCTTTAAAAAAAGGGAATTCATATGCGGTGATTTTAGTAGTAACACCTTCGTAGGTTTTATTGATTTCATCAGCTTTAATATAATAATCGCCTTTATTCTTCTTAATAAACAAAGTTGTACCATCATTAAAAATTCCAGTTCTAAATATAGGTAATTGATTAAATTCGTAATACTTAGTAGCATTTATTTCTTGTACTCCTATTATTTTAGCCGAAGCATCAGTACCATCCTTAGTGTAAACCCAGTTATTCCCTACACTTGTTGGCCAGTAATCACCAGTAGAATCCGCGGTAGAATCTGAAGAATCATCACTACATGCAAAAAAAAAGATTGCTGTAAAAAGTAATACAAACGAAATTGTAATTTTTTTCATAAGTTATTTTTTATTTCAAAAGGCAAAAATACAGATTAGTATTACATTAAAAATCACTATTTATGAGTATTTTTAGTTTAGAAGTAAGATAAAATACAAGATTTAACCTTTATTGAAGCTATAACTAAAATCGTAAAAAATGAATATTTGTAGGTTTGTGACTATTATTTTCTACATTTGGGAAAGATGAATAAGTCATTTTAGGTCAGGCTAACATAGTATGATTAGAATTCTTTTGACAAACTTATTCATCTTTACTAATTAAAAACCAGACATTATGAACAAAATATTGATAACATTAGCCATTGGTCTTTCCACTTTTAGCTTATGTATGGGACAAATTCCTAAAGAAGCATTCGCATTAACAAATTCTCTTAGTGATTTATGGCGTAATGGTGAAACAGAAACAGCAGTCGAATATTCTGTTAAACTATATGACTTATACCCACCAATGTTTATAAACAGAATTCATAATACACTTGCCCAACAATTACAGAATGGTCCAAGATTATATGGACAACAATATCTTGAGCAATTACTTTTGAAGGAAAACAATAAAATAAATACTATCATAACTCCAATTCACTTGTGGAGTAAATCGATGGAAGCAACTAACGAAAAGGATCTGAAAGGGATTTTGGAAGAACTCAATAGTATCCAAAAAGACAGTTCAAATTATGACTCGAAAACAGAAAGATATAGTCTTTTGATCTTACAGGAGTTAGAAAGAAAGAACGCCATTGCTATTAAAAGCAAAGAAAAAATCTTAAACAAAAATATAACCAATTTAGAGTCTTATCCTTATATCCTTAAAATTAAGGCTGATAGATTGGATGGTGAAAAAAGAGCCTGGCACAGATATTTATTAGCATATACCTACAATTATTTATACAGTATTAATCCTAAGGAAGAATACTTAAAAAAAGCTTCAGATTACAGTCCTGACCTAAATGATTGGTTAAACAAACATGCCTTTTTTTATGAAGCTGCTCTTTTAACCGGGAATACAAGAGAATTTGGATTTCAGACTAAATATCAAAAATATCTGATAGAAAACAATCGAAATACTGAAGCATTAAATTTATTGTGCAATATCGCGTTTACAAATCCATCAGATTCTAACATAAAGTCATTGCGCGAATATTATGAAAAACTAAAATATGAGTTGCCATTTTCTGATTACTGGACAACTTATATTCATAAAATGGGCAAGCCTGTTCCGAAGGTTAAAATAAAATATGAAAATGAAGAACTAAACTTAACTGAGAAACCAAAGAATTGGATTTATATTGATGTTTGGGGAACCTGGTGTAGCCCGTGTAGAGAAGAATTACCGGAATTACAATCTCTTTTTACAGCAAATAGTAGCAATAAAAATTCCAAATTAAGGATTTATACATTCTCATTTGGCTCTCAAAATTTATTGGCGTTCATGAACGATAATAAATATACATTTCCGGTAAGTGAGGTTGACAAACAGACCAATGATTTATTTGAAGTATCCGGATATCCAACAAAAATATTGATTTCACCAGAAGGTAACTTCATAAAGATCCCTTTTTCAGTAGATTGGAAAACATATATTAAGAATTATACGCTAATGTAAAACTACTGTTCTTAAAAAAAGTAAACTGCGTATAAGGCTCCCAGATTTCTCGCAAATTATTATAACTTTTCTGGATCTATCGAAGCCTTTTCTAAAACAGTTAAATCTAAAAGGAATCGAACTACGAAGCAAACTAATGCAAAGCATGTCGCTATTCATTTGAAAATACAGCTGAACTCCATTTTTTATTGTATTTTCGTTGATGCTAAAAACACTCTGTTTCATTAGTTTTCAACAAACATCTTTTTAATATGAAGTTAAAAATCATAATTTTATCAATTATAATTATGGGTGCATCATCATTTGTAGAAAAAGATGAGTTGTATTTAAACTATTTGGCTTCATTAAACAATGAAGGATCTACCTTCCAATATTACATGGTAATTAAACTTAAAAATTTAAATACCGGGCAAACACGAGAAATTTGTACAGATGCCAATGGACTACTCGGAGCGCTGCATCGCGAAAAAAATGTTGGATACGACGACAAAAACCGCAACTGGATACTCTTATTAGCTAAAAAAAATAGAGAAAGGTATTTCGAATTTAAAAACCAGGATGCTCTTGATAACTTAGGAGTACAATTTTACTCAATGTCAGACTTAGAAAACCTCGAAAAAAGGGTGAATTTTGACTCGTTGGCAAAACACATTGTTCGGGAAAAAAAGTGGAAAATGAGCTATCCTGACCAAAATATTTTATATGCACATGCTTTATTTAATCGTAAAATCTTAACTGGTGAAAATAATTGTATGGGGGGTAACTTGCATTACGTCGACAGAGAAAACCCTCAAGATTAAAACATTAATTAAACGCAGTAAGCAAACTGACATGCTTTGAAATATCCTGAAGTACCTTTAGTTGCGTTAATCTAACTAATCTTACTCAAAAAAAACCGCAGATGAAATTACCCTTTATATTCAAATCACTTATTCTGTTAGTTATTGCACGAGGAATAGTGGTAGTTTTACACGAACTTGGACATGCAATTCCGGCAATTATAGTAACAAAACAGCCAGTTTCGATTTATATTGGATCCTATGGAAATCCAAAGAAAAGTTTAAATTTTAAACTTGGACTTCTGGATGTTTGGCTGAGTTATGAAATGTTATCCTGGAAAAATGGTTTATGCATTCAATCAGCAGAAAACATCTCTATAAATAAACAAATTATCTATGTTTTATTTGGACCAGTTTTTCCATTTATTGTTGCTTCTCTTTTTTTATACCTTTCTATTTTACAAGATTTAAGTGACATATGGTTCCATTTTTCGGTACTATTTATAGCTATAACTATACTCGATTTATTTAGAAATCTAATTCCTGATAAAAAACCAATTGAATTATTTGACGGGACTATAATTTACAATGATGGTTATTTATTAGCTAAACTTTTTAAACATAAAAAAATCTCAGGTCAATACGTAAAAGCAGTTGATTTTTTCAACAAAAAGGAGTACGAAAATTCGATTCATCTTTTGGATTATTTTATAAAATTGAAATTCAGGGACCAAAACATCTATAGACTCAATATATCAGCAAATATGCAAGTCAAAAATTTCGAAAGAGCAAAAATATTATTTGATGATTACGAAAAACAATTCCAATTAACTTCCGATGATTATTCAAATGGAGGACTTATTTACAGTAGATTGGATCTTAATGAAAAAGCATTAGATTTTTATGATAAATCACTTGAACTAAATACTAAAAATGTATACTCTTTGAATAATAAAGGTTATGCGTTAAATCTACTCGAAAGATATTCAGAAGCAATTCCGCTTTTTGAAAAATCAATCGAAATTGATCCGCTTTTTGCTTATTCATATAACAATCGAGGGCTTTCAAAAATCAAAACCGGAAAAGTCACTGAAGGCTTACTTGACATAGAAAATTCAATAAGGCTTGACCAGAACAACTCATATTCATATCGAAATCTTGGAATTTATCATTTTGATATTGGCGAAATTGATAAAGCAAGAGCACTTTTTATTAAATCAAAAGAATTGGATAATGAAACAGACAACATTGATGAATTGATTTTATCAACAGAAAAAAGATAATTTTTCTCATCTCACAATCGTCTTTTAGCAATTAAAAAAACAAAAATGAAAGTAAGTATCGCACAAACAAGACCCGTAAAAGGTAATATTGAAGAAAATTTAGAAAATCATTTACAGTTTATTGAGAAAGCAACCCGGAACGAAGCCGATATAATTGTTTTTCCTGAACTTTCACTGACAGGATATGAACAGGATCTGGCACGGCAATTAGCAAAAAATAAAGCAGACAAAAGATTTGAAATATTTCAGAAAATCAGCGATACAAAAAAGATAACAATTTGTGCAGGAATACCAACTATAGACAATGAAAATATTTTTATTACTATGTTGATATTTAGCCCAAATGCGAAAATTATTCAATACTCTAAACAGTATTTGTATGAAACCGAAGCTGAAATTTTTACAGAAGGGAATAATCCAATTGTTTTACCATTTGATGGAAAAAATATCGTAGCTCCCGCAATATGTTATGAAACCTCAATAGAAGAACATGCTCAAAATGCTCACGAAAAAAATGCAAATATTTATATTGCAAGTGTTTTAAATTCTGTAAACGGAATTGATAAAGACGTTAATAGGATATCGAATATTGCCAAACAGTATAACATGACTGCTTTTATGGCAAATTATACAGGACAATCCGGAGGCTATGAGTGCGCGGGTAAATCGACAATCTGGAATGATAAAGGACAAATAATTGCTCAACTTGGCAGAAACGAAGAAGCTGTTTTAGTCTATAATACAGAAACAGAAGAAATAATAAAAGAAGTAGTTAATTCTCACTACTATGGATAAAAAAATGACAAAGACAGTTTTAATAACAGGCTTTTGGGTAAACTGGCAATTGCAACTGTTCATCCTGGTTGGCTACGAACAACCATTGCCAAAGATAATATTGTAAATGGCAGGCTTTCTGCAGACGAATCTGCAATTAAAGTCTTTAACTTTGTAACAAACGACTTTGAATCATGAATCTTTTGGGATATTGAAGCGGGAAGAAAAACAGAATGGCAAAAATAAATTTATATAATTATGCTTACAGATATTAGTCCAAAATTACCCATGCGTGATAAAACTGTAACAAAAGAGTTTTACATCAATAAGTTGGGTTTTAAGGAATTTGGAAATGCTGATTTTGATCATTATCTAATGCTGCAAAAAGATGCTATTCAAATTCATTTTTTTGAATTTAAAGAACTTGATCCAAAAGAAAATTATGGTCAGGTTTACATTAGGACAGACGATATTGATACGTTTTATCAATCCCTTTTAGATAATAAAACAAACATACATCCAAACGGGCATTTACAAGTTAAACCCTGGGGACAAAAAGAATTTGCACTACTTGATCCTGACAATAATCTGCTAACTTTTGGGCAGAGTATGTTGTGACATAGTTAAAAGCATAAAATACTCAACCAATCAGTTTCAAAACCCAACACAATAATAACCAATAACTTAAACCATAATTTCACCAAACTGAATATGAAACAATTAATTTATTTCCTTATAATTTTTAGTTCAAAAAATGTATTTGGTCAAATTAACTATTCGGGATTTATAGGTAAATATCCTATTGAATTATCTGCAGAAATCAACACTTCCGGAAATTCATACGGAGTTTATGTTTACTCCACTTTTGATAGTCCAATAATTTTGGAAGGAAATCTTGAAAAAGAAGAACTAATTTTATTTGAAAAAGATTCCAAAGGAAAGAAAAGCGCAAGCATGACTTTTGAGAAATTTAATTGTGAAAGTGAATCAATAGAAGGAATTTGGAAAGATCTTAAAAATGAAAAACAGTTAAAAATTACTTTATCAAAAAAATCGAAAATTGACGATGGGATTATTCAATATGCTTCTGCCGATGATCATTATTTCAGAATAGTCACAGATTATCAAACTGTGAGTGAAATTAAAATTTTTCAAAAAAAGACAGATAAACTGATTCAAAAATTTGATGTTGATTGTCAATTTAGAGGTCTATATTGTATTTCAGCCGGAGATTTTAATTTTGACGGATTTACCGATTTTTCGATATTTGAATCCAGTTACGCCGGTCCAAATACTTCAAGCTTATACTTTCTTTATAATCCAAAGACAAAAAAATACTTTGAAAGCTCTTTTTCCGGAACATCGTTAGAATTTGATCAGAAAAGAAAAAGAATTATTGAAACAAACCAATGCTGCGCAGGATCAAGTGTTACAACGGCAGAATACAAAGTTATTAAAAACAAAATGGTTTTAGAAAAAGAACGCTGTTTTAAATGGAGTGAAAAAAAACAAGCGTTAGTCGAACAAAATGTAAGCAAGTGCAGGTAATCCAATAGATACAAACCAAACAAATACAATTATGAGTGAATTTGACGGAATCGTAAAACACATTAACACGTTTCAAGATGATCTCATTAAAACAATGGATTTTGAACTGGCTGAAAGTAATGAATAATCATATTTAAAAATCCCATTCTGAGCAGCTCATTAGTAGTTTTGTAAATAAAAATAAACAACCAGAATAAATAAGTTACCTTTATCAAAAAGTAAAAAATGAATAAAGGCGGTCCCATAATTATAATTGAAGACGATTTAGATGATCAGGATATTTTAACAGATGTTTTCAAGGAACTTGATTATAAAAATGAAATCATTTTTTTTGATGATGGAGAAAAGGCACTGGCCTATTTGACAGTAACAGAAGTGGAACCTTTTATTATTTTTTCTGACATCAATATGCCAAAGTTAAGTGGTATGGAACTTCGGGAAAAAATTCATCAAAATGAGGATTTAAGACTCAAGTCGATTCCTTACTTGTTTTTTTCGACAAGTGCCGAGCAGAATCACGTTGTAGATGCCTATTCAAAATCCATTCAGGGCTTTTTTGTAAAACCTTCCAATTATAACGAAATTAGAGAAACTATTAAAATAATTGTAAATTATTGGTCAGCGTGTGTTTCTCCTAACTACGTCAAATAATACCAACAAAAAACACAATAATAAATCTTAATTGTTGTGTTTTTTCATTTTAGAAAAATCTTGATTGAACTTTTATTTCAATTTTCCCATTAGTTATCTGATGGGAGGGTATTTTATTCGATATAAATTAATAACTATAACCCGCTGGGTGAAATAAAAATAAGTATCAGGCTGAGCGGAGTTGAATGGACTCAGGATGACATCAATTCCTTAAGTTATAAATGAGGTTTTACTCCCGATTTTATACTTTTTATAATCAAATCAATTTTTTAAATCAATTTAAACCAACGGCTTAACTCTATTTTTCCTTGTTTTTAGAGCAGCAAAATAAATTTCAGCCTTGGATATTGTAACTAATACTTTTTACAGTTTTAAACCTCTTTTTGATCTAAACCTATTACAAAATCACTAAATATGATTACTAAAAACACCTAATTTTAACTTTATATTTGTAAAATAAATCTTTAAAGCATTATAAATTTAAACCATGACAGATATGACAAAAAAAGCATTCTTAATGACAATAATTGCGTTCTCCGTTTCCATTATGGCGTCTGCAAAGGTGAGAATTCCATTTGGCAAAATTGATAAAATTGAAATCGTAGCGAATTTACCTGATAATGAAAAATATACTGTTAGTGAAGGCTCAAAAGAATATCTGGATTTAGCCACATTACATCAGGAATATAATATCGCATGGGTAATTCCGGCATGGATTACACAGGAACCAAAATTAGTACTGGCAAAAAAAGATTCCGATGTATATTATGAGCTTACAGATCAACAGCTAGCTGAAATTATAAAAGATAACAAACTAGATAAAGAAAGTCTTCTGCAATTAGGACTTTATACAAGATACGGCGGCAAAGTAATTTTAACTTTACTTATCGGTCTTATTATTTACGGTATTTATCCTAGTAAAGATAAAGAATAAACTGAAGAAGTACAGCCAACTAATGTTTAAAAATACCCAATAATACAATTTCATTACAAACCCCTGCTTTGTTAAAAAGCAGGGGTTTGTCTTTTTAAAACTTAATTGAAATCTTTCCTGTCGTTTTGCCTTATTCCTGCATTTGATGGTCTTTTAAAATTATCGGGGGTAAGTCCAATAAAAGTTTCTTTTAGTGTTGACTTTAATATTCCGTTATCCAGTAAATCGGCTATTGTATTCAGTATTACCTGCCTGTCATTGACGCAATATGACCTTGTGAACTAATCATAGGAATTGGTATCAGGTAGAAATTAATGGTCTATTGGTACATATTTATCATCTTTTATTTTAAAAATAGATGTTTTAAAAAATAAATAATACTTTTAAGTTTTAAAATTCAACATGAAAAAGAAAAAATACCTTCTGCCCCTCATTACCTTTTTGCTTAGTTTTTGTTGTGCACTGTATGTAACACTGCAGGTTTTTCCTAACAATCCATTTTTAGCATCCAAAACAAAAGGAACGCCAAGTTTGCCTGACAAAATTCAGGATGGCGATATTATCTTTCAAACATCAGAATCTCCTCAGTGTGAGGCGGTACGAATTGCAACCAATTCGAAGTTTTCACATTGCGGAATCGTCTATGAAATTAACGGAAACTTATTTGTTTTTGAAGCTGTTCAACCTGTAAAACTAACCCGTTTAGACGATTGGATTGCGCATGGAAGGGGGAAAAATTATCTTGTAAAAAGATTAAAAAATGCTATTGAAGTATTAAATAAAAATACACTTCAAAAAATGAAAGACTACAGCCAGCAATTTATGGGTAAAGAGTACGACGCTTTTTTTGAATGGACCGACACCCGAATTTATTGTTCAGAATTAGTCTGGAAAATCTATAAAAACGGTGCTAACATTGAATTATCGAAACTACAACACCTGAAAGATTTCAATTTAACCGATGAAAGGGTTAAAAAAATTCTGAAAGAAAGATATGGTAATGACATTCCTCTGGAAGAAAAAGTAGTTTCGCCATCTAATTTGGCAGATTCTGATTTATTGGTAACAGTGATTGATACTTATTGAATCATATAAATGGAAAAAGATTTTAATCCTGGAATGAAAGTCCATCTTAACGGAGAGTTTGGTGTAGTTGTTAAATCTGAGACTGATAACCCAAATTTTCACGGTGTCATTCGTTGGGATACGCAAAAAGAAATCGACTTAGAAGATTGGACTGGTATGTTTGGTTTATTCTTAAGTTTAGGAGGAGAAATAATTGATGGAAAACATCGATTTAACTACATAAATGATGATGGAACATTGAAATAAAAAGATAAATAAAAAAAGTCACTAGAAATCCTTCAATACCGGATAAACCTTTTTAAACTTAATAAAAGCATCTTCATATACCTTTTTATGCACAGCATTCGGAAAAAAAGTTGTCCCGGTTTTATTTTTGTTTTCGGTACTTATATCAATTCCTAAAGATTTCATCCCTATTAAAACAGCTCCCCAGGCAGAACCTTCAATGGTTTGCGAAGTTTCTACCTGCATCTGAAAAATATCTGCAACCATTTGAAGCCATAATTCACTTTTTCCGAATCCACCGCTTGCCATGACTTTGGTTTGTTTTCTTTTTTCGGGATCAGGAAGTAGAATTTCTGTAATTTGGAACAATCCAAACAAAATACCTTCCAAAGTTGCCCTCACCAAATGGGCCTGTGTATGAGTTATCTGCATTCCTAAAAGAGAACCTTGTGCAGAAGCGTCCCAGATTGGTGCTCTTTCACCTAACAGATAGGGTACAAAAAGCAAACCTTCAGAACCGGCAGGGATTTTTTCTGCTGCTGAAAAAAGAATTTCAAAAGACTGGTCTGTTTTTAATAACGTTTCCCTGAGCCATTGCAAAATAATAGCACCATTATTAACCGCTCCCAAAGTCAGATATTGGTTATCCATCAAATGATAACATTGGGTACGCATGTGTTCATCCAGATATGGTTTTTCAATAGGCAATCGCACTGCACCGCTTGTACCAATGGTCAAAGCCATACAATTTTTATTCATCGCTCCGGTTCCCAAATTGGCCAAGGCACCGTCACCGCCTCCAATCACATACAAAAAATCATCTGAAATGCCTTTGCATTGATGTGTGACTTCACAAACTTTCGATAATTGTTGTGGTTTTATGTTTAAATATTCCAAAACTTCATCATCCCATTGCAACGTATGGATGTTTAATAATCCCGTGCCCGAAGCCATTGAAGTATCCGTACAGTATTCATGGGTCAGATAATGCCACACATATTCTTTAATGCTAATGAACTTATAGGTTTTGGAAAAAACTTCCGAATCATATTCCTTAAACCATGCTATTTTGGTCATGGGAGAAAAAGGATGAATCGGAATCCCGGTTCTATCGTAAAAATGCTTTCCTTTTTCTGAGCTTTTTAGTTCTTCAGCTATTCCGCTTGCTCTATTATCTGCCCATAAAATAGCTTCAGTCAATGGTTTTCCGGTTTCATCAATGGCAATAATACTTTGCATGGCCGAACTAAAACTGATAAATTCTGGCTGAATGCCGTTTGTAATTTCGCTGATACAATTTAAAACCGTTTCCAGAATCTCCTGTGGATTCTGAACACTCCAATTCGGTTTGAGATGGTACATCGCATATGGCTGCGAAACTTGTCTGATTACATTTCCGTTTCTGTCAAAACAAATTGCTTTTGTCGCCGTGGTTCCAATGTCGATTCCTATATAAAGTGCTTTCATTATTTGATCCATAAATTAAGCAATAATACCCCTATTAGCCCCATCACACCAATAATGGTTTCCATTACCGTCCATGTTTTAAAAGTATCTGAAACGCTGATGCCGAAATATTCCTTGAACATCCAGAATCCGGTATCGTTGACATGCGAACACATCAAACTTCCGGCTCCAATAGAAAGTACCATTAATTCTGGACTTACACCCGAAGCAACGACCAGAGGCTGCACAATTCCTGCTGCTGTTAATCCCGCAACCGTAGCAGATCCTAAAGCAATCCGAATTATTGTAGCAATCAGCCAGCCCAGTACCAGCGGAGAAAGCGATGATTTTTCAAAAAACTGACTCAAATCTGTTCCCATTCCGCTGTCTATTAAAACTTGTTTGAAAGCCCCTCCTGCTCCAATAATTAAAATGATCATCGTGGCAGAACTCATAGCACTACCCGACTTATCCATAATATCCTGCATTTTTCTTCCACGAAAAATACCTAATGAAAACACGGCAAAAAGCACTGCAATCAGCATCGAAGTGGTTGGGTTTCCTATAAAAAGTAAAACAGAACGCAATGTACCTTCTTCCGGTAAAGTCAATTCACTGAAGGTTGCCATTCCCATCAAAAATACCGGAACCAGTGCTGTTACAATACTAATTCCGAAAGAAGGCATTTCAGTTTCTGTAAACGTTTTGCTTTCGAATAATCCTTTTGGCGGAAAAGCATTGATTTTCTTTATGAACTCGGGAAAAACAATTCCGGCAGCAAAAAGCGCAGGCAGAGCTACCAAAAGTCCGTATAAAAGTGTTTTGCCGATATTAGCTTTAAAAATAACGGCAATCGCTGTTGGTCCGGGATGCGGTGGTAAAAAACCGTGTGTGATCGAAAGCGCCGAAGCCATCGCAATCCCGAGATAAATTATAGGCTGTTTGGTACTTTTGGCAACAGCAAAAACCATCGGAATCAAAATGATGAAACCGGCATTATAAAACATCGAAATCCCAACAGAGAAACCCGTAATCACCATCGCCCATTTGATGTGCCTGACCCCAAAAGAACGAATCATAACCGAACTAATCCGTTGTGCAGCTCCACTGTCTGAAAGCAGATTTCCTAAAACAACTCCAAAAGCTATAATCAAGATCAAAGAACCCAATGTGCTTCCGACTCCCTGCTGGATGGAATTAATCAAATCCGTAAAAGGCATTTCTTTTGCGATTCCCACAAAAAAAGCGGAAATAATCAGGGCAATAAAAGCATTGATTTTCACCCCGGAAATCAGGATTAATAATAAAAGAATACTGGCAATCAGAATCAGTAATGACATAGTTTCAAATTAGGATGATAGTTAAACTCAGGAAATCAAGCTTTAATCTTTAAAAGCAGACCATCATTCACTTTTTTCAACAGGATGCCCTCCAAACTCATTTCGAAGTGCCGCCACTACTTTTCCTGAAAACGTATCCGACATTTGAGAACGGTAACGCATCATAATCGAAAGGGCAATTACCGGAGTTGGAACACCTAAATCCAAAGCAGTTTCGAGTGTCCATTTTCCTTCGCCCGAAGAATGCATGATTCCTTTTATTCCGTCCAGTCTGGCGTCTTTTGAAAAAGCATTTTCCGTGAGTTCCATCAGCCAGCTTCGGACTACAGATCCATGATTGAACAGTTTGGCTGTTTTTTGAAAATCAATATCAAATTCGGAATGTTCAAAAACCTCGAATCCTTCCGCAATAGACTGCATCATACCGTATTCGATACCGTTGTGAACCATTTTGGTAAAATGTCCGCTTCCGGCAGCTCCAGTGTACAGAAAGCCGTTTTCAACCGAAATATCCTTAAAAACCTTGGCTACATAATCGAAAACGGCAGCGTCTCCGCCAATCATAGTACATGCTCCGTTTAAAGCTCCCGAAGTTCCTCCAGAAGTCCCGCAGTCCAGAAAATCAATCCCAAGCTCTTTTAGCTGGGCATAACGGCGTTTTGAATCGTTATAATTCGAATTTCCGCCATCAATAATAATATCGTTTTTAGACAGATACGGCAGTAGGGAAACAATAACAGCATCTACAATTTCGCCAGCGGGAACCATTAACCATATGACTCTTCTGTTGGTTAATTTTTGGCAAAGTTCTTCAACAGTATAAGCAGTTTCAATTCCCTCCTCGCCTATTTTTGAAACAAAATCAGTGTTGACATCCTGTGCCACAACCTGATAGTTATTGCGTTTTAAATTCAAGGCGAGATTAAATCCCATTTTTCCCAGCCCTATTATTCCTACTTGCATGTGTGTGTTTTTTGCATTTGTTTCGTAAAAATATTACTTTCAATTAATTATGGATTGTTATTTGTGATTTTAATTTTTGGGTTTTGGAGGGAATGTGTTAATTTTTTTGTTTTAAATAGCATAATTGAATAAAAATTTTTGTTTTAAGTGTAGTAGGTAGTGATTAATCTACATAGTTTTACCATAGAAAAATCATTCAAATAAAAAGTGCTTTTGATAATTCATATCAAAAAAGGATTATTTTAGCAAACATGTAAAAAAACTTTTACGGCATAAAGCCGTCTGTTCAGATTACTTTAAGCCACTTAATGGCTGGTATAAGTAAGTTGGTAAAAGTTTACCAAAAAAAAACAAAAAATGAGTAATCAAGAACTTTTAAGTTTTATTGGAACCAAATTTAAAGGTCACAAAACTTTAAAATTGGAAAAAATTATAACTCCAATAAAATCTAATAGCATAATTCCAAGTGGAACATTGGTGATAATGGCCTCAGGTGATACGCAATTAAGATTGAAAATATTGGAAAAAGACACTCCAAATAAAGGGTTTTCTATACCATTAAAAATAAATATTGAGGGTTCAAAATTAGGAATAACACAAAATTACTTGCATTGGTTTTTGAGTAATCAAGTTATAAGTGAATATTTGATTTCAAATGCTAAAGGAACTGTTTTCTTAAGAGTACCTAGAGAAATAATAAACTCATTAATAATCCCTATTCCTAAAAACATTTTAAAAGATTATACACCAAATGAAATAATAATCAGAAATGAAAATAATCCATTAAAAAATTTAATCAATAATTTTTTTAATGACTATTTACTAAATCTCAAAAACGAAAGGTATTCAACGGCAGTTATTTTAGCAGGTGCAATGACAGAAATAATATTATATCAAATATTATTAGAACAAGATTTTGAAAAAAAAATATTAGAAGACGATAATACTTTAGGGCTAGGAAAAATGATAACATACATAAGATTATTAAAATTAGATAAATCAAATTCATTTCCAATTTCAAGCTTAATTGAATTACAAAAAAAAAGAAATTCCGCAATACATATTGGAATAGCAATTAAAAAAAACACCGTATTTGGAGAAAATGATTTAGACTGTTTTAATAAAATAATACAATATTTTAGTATATAGTAAATAAAAAACTTCTGCCAACTCGCTTCTTGTGCAATTTGCGAATTTAGTGGTATTTCCTTTTTTTATCGTATTTTCGTTTAGCCAAAAATACTCGTCTTCGTAAGTCGCAAACTGAGCAAGGAACGGGAACGTTACAAACAAGTTCCCAATCGAATCATTAAATCATTTACAAAGTTTATAATCAAAATGGGATATAAAAATATCTGCTTAGAATGCAGAACTTCATATAGCAAAGGAAATGATTATGAAAATCAAGTAGAATCTAATTGTCCCCAATGTGGTAAAAAAATGATTCTGGTAAATCATAAATTCAAACCTCCTAAAAAATCTGAAATAAAAAATTGGGAAATGGTAAAACTATTAGTTGAAAATGGTTTTAAGTTCCAAGCGGTTTACGAACAAATAGAAAAAGGTGTCTTTTTAAGAGTAAATTATCCAAAGAATCTAATTGATGCTAAGGAGTTTATAAAAAAATACAATCCCTAAGCTTATTAAATCTTCATTATGAATCAATTAAAATTTAAAATAAAAAGACTTGTTTTCTTTCTTTTCACTTTCGCCTGTACAAATTTCATATTTTCTCAGATGTCAGAAAATCAAAATCAAAACTTAATAGCAAAAGGTGCTGTTCTCACAAAATTATCAGATCAATACAGTTTTACGGAAGGGCCTGCTGCCGATAAAAAGGGCAATATTTATTTTACCGACCAGCCTAATAACCGAATCATGAAATGGTCGGTTAATGGTTTGCTTTCTGTTTATATGGAAAATGCGGGAAGAGCGAACGGCATGTATTTTGACCGCGAAGGGAATCTTTTGGCCTGCGCCGATGAAAAAAATGAAATTTGGAAAATAGATAAAAACAAAAATATTACGGTATTGGTAAATGATTTTGAAGGAAAAAGACTTAATGGCCCAAATGATCTTTGGGTTGACCCGAAAGGAGGTATTTACTTTACAGATCCTTTTTACAAACGTGATTACTGGAAACATACCTCGAAAGAAATAGAAAAAGAATCGGTGTATTATTTATCTCCTGATAAAACTAAAATTACCAACGTTGCCAGTGACCTGATAAAACCCAACGGCATTATTGGAACTTCAGATGGAAAATTGTTATACGTTGCTGATATTGAAGCAAACAAAACCTACTCGTATAAAATCAACAATGATGGTTCATTAGGTGAAAAAACACTTTTTACCGAATCAGGTTCAGATGGAATCACGATTGATGAAGCTGGTAATATTTACTTAACCGGAAAAGGCGTTTCAATTTTTAATCCAAAGGGAGAAAAAATTGCTCACATTGATGTAAAAGAACCCTGGACAGCAAATGTATGTTTTGGAGGAAAAAAATTTAAAACCTTATTTATTACTGCAGGTAAAAGCGTTTATACGTTAGAAATGAATATTAAAGGAATGAAATAATTTGCGATCTGTTCTAAATCCTGATATTCCTTTCTAAACCAACTTTATGAAATTATTGGGTTCTATTGCTGTGCTTCTTCCAAAATTGGGTTTACTACAAGAATGGGCTTATACCGGATTTTTCTTTGTAATGGCGGGAGCAATTTTCTCACATTTTGCGGTTGGTGATGTTGCTATGGAATATTTTGGACCAACATTGCTTTTAGTTCTTATCTTTTTATCCTGGCATTTCAGACCTGCTGACAGAAGAGTCAGTTAGATACTCATCTTTGAAATGATATTCTCCTGATTCATTCTATCAAGATACATCAATTTCTCTCGAATAAAATTTCTCTAACAATTTGCACTAAAGTAAAGGTATTTGCAGAATAATGTATATAAAAAAACCTTCGTCTTTCTATCCATTTGGGTAGTTTGGCGAAGGTTTGTTAGTCTTACCCTGAACAACACATCAAGTCCTTTTTCAAAACTCTACAACGAAATGTAAGGGTAAATTTTTAAATCTTTCTGCTGAAATTTATTTTTTCAGGTATCCGTTGTCAATCAAAACATTTACAATATTCAGAGCAGTTCTGTCTAAACTCATTTTGTATTGCAGTGTATTACCAAAACTGTCGTATTTAATATTAAAAACTTTGTTGTCAAATGTGATTAACTCTTCATATAAAAATTTATCATATCCAGGATGTTTACTACTCATATTATACCAGGTTCCTGTCAATACATTATTTAAATCATATACTTCGTATTTTTGAACTCCTAAACTTGTTGTTGACACAATTTTAATATTGCCAAATCTTACTTTATCAGGATTTTGTCCAATTACTCTGTATATATTTCCTGAATCATCTATTGTAACTTTATAACCAGCTATACGTCGTTGAGCATCATCAGCAGCATTTGCATCTGCTTTAATTTTACTGGAAACTCCAGTTGATTCTCCGTTCAGGAAATTTTCGATAGCCTCTATATTTAATCCTTCGGCGCTTAAGAAACCTTTATCAATAAATGCTTCCATTGCACTTTTTTGCTGGTTTAAGGGATTAAATTTTTTATAATCAACTTCGTTGCTTTTTCCTGATTTATCACTTTTTAAAACCATCCATCTTTTTCCTGATTGTTCTAAAAATTTTAATTCTGCATCAACAGAGTACTGCTTATCTAAACTTAAAACTTTAAAATTTTGCTTTTTACCTTCAATGAAAGCAACTATCTTATCATCAAGTTTTACTTCTCCATTTTTGACTTTAAGCTCCTGTGCGAAAACACTTGCTGTCAACATTATAGCCAAAGCAGCACAAAATAATTTTCTCATTTATATAATTTAAGTTAATAATCCTCAAAAATATTAAATGGAAGTTTAAATACTAAGTATTTTGATGTTTCTTTATTAAATATTTTAAGTTTTTTACTTTAAAAAATATTTTTATAGACAATACTGATATATAAAGAACTGTTATTGATGCAACTAACCAACAAAAACTATCTCAAATCCTTCTTAATCACCAAATATTTTAAATCGGTTTTTCCGGCATTGCTAATTCCGTGTTCAGCATTTGGAGGGCAATATAAGCTTGTATTTGCGCCAACAATAACCGTTTTTCCGTCTAAGAAAAAAGAGGCAGAACCTTCTAAGACATAAAAGAACTCTTCTTCAGGATGATGATGCGGCGCGTGTGTTGATTTCCCAGGCTCGACGATACTCATTTTAAGTGTATTTTCCTGAGTGAAATTTTTATCGGCAAACCAATATTGATAACCCACTTTCGTTTTTGTGGCTTTGTTTAGGTCAAAATGATTCACACAGTTTTTAAGCGAATATTTTATTTCTGTTGGAGTTGTCTCCTTTTTAGTTTCCTGAGCCTTTGCTGATTGCACAATTAAAGTAACAATCGCAATTTTTATAATTGAAGCTGGTTTCATTTTTACTTTTTCTGTAATAATACAAAATGTTTTTGCAAAAATTGTTTGTAAAGTATATTAATCCGTTTAGAGTTTTTTTGCTCTCACATTACCTCTAAAGCTAAAATGTAAATCATAATCAAAAATTAATACATTTGAAAAAATATTTGAAGCCTGTAAAATGATAAGAATCGAATTTGAAGAACCTATCCTCGAAGTTTGTGATTGCTGCAACAATGAAACAATTAAACTAACCCGATTTGTCTATAAAAATGAAGATGCGTTTGCCATTTATTATTTGAGATTCACAAAAAGTCATGATGATCAATTTGCAATTGGAATAATCAGCATTGGCGATTGGGGTACAGATGATGAGCCTAAAAATAGATTTTCATTTCCATTTAGAATATGGATTGGTGATAATGACGAATATCAAATAGGCTTAATGGATAAAGAAGAATCTCCCTGGAACCATAAAATTCTTGGATATATTCTAGATAGAAAAGAAGCGTTAGATCACCCTTGGATTAAAGAAGTCTTTCATATCACAGATCATATTGTAATGGAGGATAAAGAACTAATTGAGTATTTTGATTAATCATAACTTTATCTCAAATACTTTATTAATAATCAGACAATAAAAATAGTTATTTCCAAAATTTTGATTCCGTATTACCTATTCAACAGACAGGAAAAACTGGTTTTGTATCGCATTTTTTATCCTTGCCTTTCGAGAAAACTAACATGAAAAATATAAAAAGAGCCATTCGGCTCAATCAATATTGTAAGGCGGGATTTTAATCCGGTTATAAAGAAACAGCATATGAAAAAGATCCGTAGTATCGAAGCATATTCATTTCCGGTTAAACATATCCTGCTCGTATGGAACTCATTTGTCGGTTCAATTTAATTTATAATTCCTATCAAAATTTTTCTTTATTATGTGGAAATATCCTTAGAAGAATCTGGATTAAAAATTATAAAAAATGAGAGCTTCTCGCCTAGCCCTGATCGAAATGGCATCCTTTTGTGGTGGGGTTAACCGCAAAAGATATAATGGAGAGCAGGACAAAACGCCTTAAAAACACAAAAATATTCTGGTGTAAAAAAAAATAAAACCCTAAAAATTGAGATAAATCAAGGTACCACAAAGATATTTTATACACGCTTATTGTACGATAAGAAAATATTATGATAAAATTATGGCGTAATTCGAAAAACCGCCCTACATTTGCCTAACAGTGTTAAACAATTTAATACTTATGTAAAATGGCTAGTAGAGATCGTATTTTAAGACAAAAAGAAGAGACAAGAAATAATATTCTTGGCGCTGCTTATGATATCGTAAAAGAAGAAGGCTGGAATGGTTTGAGTATGCGTAAAATTGCCGACAGAATCGAATATACTGCTCCTATTATATATGAATATTTTTCAAATAAAGATGCAATACTAAGAGAATTAACCGGTAAAGGTTTTATCAAATTGGGAAAAGAGCTGGAAAATGCTAAATCTAAATTTGAAAGACCTGAAGATCAAATAGAAGCTATGTGGATGGCATATTGGGATTTTGCCTTTACGGATACTGAGATGTACCAGGTAATGTTTGGTGTTCAGATGAATTGTTGTATGGAACAATGTGATGCTGCAAAAATGCCTTATAAATTATTTACAGGAGTTATTGCAGAGATTATGAAAAACAATAACCCGACTGAAGAAGTTATCAAACAAAAATATTTCACTTTCTTTTCAGTAATTCATGGATTGATTGCAATCAATATCATTAACAAGAGTGATACAATGGAAACAATCAATAATCAGATTCTAAAAGATGCAATTGGTGGCATTACAAAATCAATTCAATAAAAAAAATTTCATTTTTACTTAACAGTGGTAAATGATTTAATAGTTAATTTAGCAAATCCTTTTTTTTTACCCTTTTACTTAACAGTGATAAATAATTTAATTAACATAAAAAAGGCTTTTTTTTAGCTCGTTACTTAACACTGATAAATAATTTAATACTGATTATAAAACAGACTGAAAACACAATTATTTAATTTTTTGTATCAATCAACTTAACAATGTTAGAAAATTTAATACCCGTAAAATGAATCTAAAGCATACCAAAAATAAAAATTTTAAAAACGAGAATGTCCAACAAATTAAAACCAATATGAAAATGAAAAATGTAATTATAACCAGCTTTATTTTGGCACTTGTACTAAGCAGTTGCGCAGATAAATCACAGGTACCAGCTCCACCACCACCTCCTGTTTTACCTGTTGCAGCTATAACAAGCGAAAATACAACTACTGATAATGAATATCCGGCTTCGATACAAGGAACTGTAGATGTTGAGATTCGTCCACAGGTAAGCGGAAACCTTGACCGTGTTTTGGTAGATGAAGGCGCTTATGTAAGCAAAGGCCAAACTTTATTCAAAATAAACGAACGTCCTTTCCGTGAGCAATTAAACAATGCTTTGGCAAGTCTTCATGCTGCTGAAGCTGCTTTGATCAACGCTCAGTTAGAAGTAGATAAATTAACTCCTTTAGTGCAAAACAAAGTGGTTTCTGATTATCAGTTAAAAACAGCGAAAGCTTCTCAAAAAATTGCTGCTGCCAATATCGAGCAGGCAAAAGCAATGGTCGCTTCTGCTAAAATTAATTTAGGATATACGAATGTTACGGCTCCTGTTAGCGGATACATCGGAAGATTGCCTAAAAAACAAGGAAGTTTAGTTTCTGCAATAGATGTTGAACCTTTAACTACACTTTCGGATGTACATGAAGTTTTTGCTTATTTCTCTTTGGGAGAAACAGATTTTATCAATTTTAAATCTCAATATTCTGGAAACAGCATTGGAGACAAAATCAAAAAATTACCTCCGGTTTCTTTGATATTGGCTGATAACAACGCCTATCCGCAAACAGGAAAAATTGATATGGTTGACGGTCAGTTTGATAAAACTACAGGTGCTATTACGCTGAGAGCTACTTTTCCTAATGCAAACGGAACTTTACGTTCAGGAAACACAGGAAGAATCCGTTTAGGATTACAGCATGATGATGCTATTCTGGTTCCGCAATCGGCTACGATTGAAATGCAGGATAAAGTTTTTGTCTTTACGGTAGATAAAAACAACAAGGTTACAAAAATGCCAATTACTGTAGTGGGTAAAAGCGGTACAAACTATCTTATAAAAGACGGTGTAAAATCCGGTGACCAAATCGTATTAAGTGGTATTGACAAACTTCAGGAAGGACAAGTGATCCAGCCTGAGAAAGCTGCTAAGGTTGCTCAAATAACTAACAAAAAATAATTTTTACGAAAATGTTCAAAATATTTATACAAAGACCCGTACTGGCAACCGTAATCTCCATCTTACTGGTGATTCTGGGAGTACTTGGACTTACGAAATTGCCTTTACAACAGTTTCCTGATATTGCGCCGCCATCAGTTTTGGTAACGGCGGTTTACCCGGGAGCAAACGCAGAAACGGTTTTACGTTCTGTGGCACCTTCTCTGGAAGAATCTATAAATGGTGTTGAAAACATGACTTATATGAGCTCTACTGCCAGTAACGATGGTACGCTAGCTATTACAGTTTTCTTTAAATTAGGTACAGATGCCGATCAGGCTGCTGTAAACGTTCAGAACAGGGTCGCTCAGGCGACAAGTCAGCTACCTGCAGAGGTTGTGCAGCAGGGGGTAATTACAGCGAAACAACAAAACAGTTTTATTATGGCAATCGGTATGTATACCGAAGATGAGTCAAAATACGATCAGACTTTTGTTGCCAATTATGCCCAGATTAATATTATTCCGGAACTAAAACGTATTCCGGGTGTGGGTTCTGCCAGTATTTTTGGTGGTGTAAAGGATTACTCTATGCGTGTTTGGTTAAACCCTACACAAATGTCAGCTCATAATGTTACGCCAAATGAAGTTATGGCAGCAATCCAGGACAAAAGTTTAGAAGCTGCTCCCGGTAAATTTGGAGAAAGAAGTAAAGAAGTTTTTGAATATGTAATCAAATACAAAGGAAAACTAACAAAGCCTGAGGATTATCAAAACATTGCTATTCGCTCTAATGCTGATGGTTCTGTACTTCGCTTAAAAGACGTTGCAAGAGTTGAATTGGGTGCATATTCTTATAACAGTTTAACTCGTTTAAATGGTAAAAAAGGAATTGTAATTGGCGTTATCCAGTTAGCGGGTTCTAACTCAAATGATATTCAGATTGCGATCAATAAAATGATGGAAAAAGCTTCTAAAGATTTTCCATCTGGTATAAAACACAATATTTTCTATAGTACAAAAGTATCTTTAGACCAATCTATCGAACAGGTTGAACATACCTTACTGGAAGCTTTTATATTAGTTTTCATCGTGGTATTTATCTTCCTGCAAGATTTCAGATCAACATTAATCCCGGCTATTGCTGTACCTGTAGCAATTTTAGGAACGTTCTTCTTCATGCAGTTATTTGGATTCTCGATCAACTTGCTAACACTTTTCGCATTAATTCTGGCGATTGGTATTGTGGTCGATGATGCGATTGTGGTCGTCGAGGCCGTACACGCAAAAATGGAGCATAAACATTTGTCTCCAAAAATAGCCACACATGAAGCAATGCACGAAATAACGGGTGCTATTATCTCGATTACGCTGGTAATGGCTGCTGTATTCCTGCCGGTTGGTTTTATGGAAGGTTCGACTGGAGTTTTCTATCGCCAGTTTGCTTTCACCATGGCAATTGCAATTGTTATTTCGGCTGTAAATGCTTTGACTTTAAGCCCTGCCCTTGCCGCTTTATTCTTAAAAGATAATCACGGCGCACACAATGGTGAAACTCCATACGTAAAACAAGGTTTTAAACAAAAGTTCTTTAACGGATTTAATAACAGTTTTGAGAATTTGACCAACCGTTATGTTGGCGGATTAAAATTCTTAATCCGTAATAAATGGGTAAGTTTAGGAGGTTTGGCCTTAATTGCTTTCGCTACGATTGTAATGGTAAAAACTACTCCTGCCGGATTTATTCCAACAGAAGATCAGGGATTTATCGCAATTGCGGTTAATACGCCATCCGGAACATCTCTTGACGGAACTCAAAAAGTAATGACCGAAGCTGAAAATACGTTAAGAGGTTTAAGTTCTTCCCGATTTGTAACTGCAATTTCAGGTTTCAACTTGCTGACAAACTCTACTAGCCCCTCATCTGCGGTAGTTTTCGTATTGCTTAAACCAAACGAAGAGCGTGGAGACGTTAAAAATATTGACGAAATTATGAATGAAGTCCGCGGAAAATTAGGTGCGATTTCAGGTGGAAGTTTCTTCGTATTTAGTTTCCCAACTGTTCCCGGATTTAGTAACGTTGAGGCTTTAGATATGGTTCTTCAGGATAAAACCGGAGGCAAACTGGATAAGTTTAGTGGAATTTCTCAGCAATTTATTGGTGAATTAATGAAACGCCCTGAAATTGCGGTAGCTTTTACCAGTTTTAAAGCCGATTATCCTCAATTACAACTGGATATCAACGACGAAAAAGCAGATCAGTTAGGTGTCAAAGTAAAAGACATTCTGCAAACCATGCAGGCTTATTTTGGTAGTGCACAGGCATCAGATTTTAATCGATTTGGGAAATATTACAGAGTGGTTGTTCAGGCTGATATTGCCGACAGAGCAGATCCGACAGCAATTGACCGTGTGTTTGTAAAAAACAAAAATGGCGAAATGGTTCCGATAAATACTTTGGTAAAGCTAAGCCGTATTTATGGTTCTGAAACTGCTTCAAGATATAATTTGTTCAACTCGATTTCGATTAATGCGATTCCGAAACCTGGATTTAGTTCCGGAGATGCCATTAAAGCAATCGAAGAAGTGGCTGCCCAACAATTACCTGCAGGCTATAGTTACGAATTCTCAGGACAAACCCGTGAAGAAATTTCTTCCGGAGGGCAATCGGCAACTATTTTCTTACTGTGTCTGATCTTTATCTATTTCTTACTTGCTGCACAGTACGAAAGTTACATTTTGCCTCTGGCTGTAATCTTATCGATTCCTGCAGGTATATTTGGAGTATTTGTTGCGATTGGTTTAACCGGAATCGAAAACAATATTTATGTACAGGTTGCACTGGTAATGCTTATCGGATTGCTTGCCAAAAATGCGATTCTGATTGTAGAGTTCGCCGTCCAAAAACGAAAATCCGGACAGGCCTTAGTCAAAGCTTCTATTGATGCCGCTAAATTACGTTTACGTCCAATTATCATGACGTCACTGGCTTTCGTTGTTGGTTTAATACCAATGATGAGTGCAAAAGGTCCATCGGCTCAGGGTAACCACTCAATTAGTATTGGTGCTGCTGGAGGAATGGTTTCCGGAGTAATTCTTGGGTTATTGATCATCCCGGTTTTATTTATCGTATTCCAGCATTTACAAGAAAAAGTTTCCGGAAAACCGGTAGCTGTAATTCATAACGAAGAAAAATAATATGGAAAATTATATAACGACAATTCTGGTGACCATACTATTGGGCATCGGCTATATATCGTACAGAATCTCAAAAGATCTTGAAGCTAAAAAAGATACTTGTACAGAAATTTAATGACATCTTATAAAATGAAAAAATATATAACCAAAATCGTGATGGTCGCTATTTTGATCGCCACAGTAATATCCTGTAAAGTTTCTAAGGATATTGAAACTCCAAAAGATGCATTTCCTGAAAATTTCAGGAGTGCATCGGTTTCAACAGATGCGACTAGTATTGGAGATTTGGAGTGGAAAAATTTCTTTACAGAAAAAGATATTATTCAATTAATTGACAGCGCGGTGGCCAGAAATAACGATTTACAAATCGCTACTAAAAACATCGAAATTGCACAATACAGATTCACACAATCTAAATGGGGAAATGTTCCTCAGGTCAATTTGTTTGTGAATGCAAGTACAAGCAATCCGTCTGACAACAGTTTTACCGGAATGAACCTCAATCAGGCCCTGGGTCAAAAACATATAGATGATTATTCTGCCGGGGCATCACTTTCCTGGGAAGCTGATATTTGGGGGAAAATCCGTAATCAGAAAAAAGGGGCGTATGCCGGTTACCTTCAGTCTGAAGAAGTAAAAAAAGCATTGCAGACTACTATTGTTGCGAATGTTTCGAAAGGATATTACAATCTTTTAATGTTAGATGCACAATTGGATATCGCAAAGAAAAATGTACAATTAAACGACAGTACAACCAATATCATCAAGTTAAAGTTTGATGCCGGACAAGTTACTTCTTTGGGAATTCAACAATCTGAAGCACAAAGGCTAAGTTCAGCGCAATTGATTCCATTACTAGAACAAAATATTGCCATTCAGGAAAATGCTTTGAGTGTTTTGACAGGCTCTTTTCCAAATTCAAAACAAAGAAGCATTCAGTTAAGTTCAATTGAGGTAAAAAACAATACTGCAATCGGAATCCCTTCTTCTTTAGTAAGCAGAAGACCTGATGTAAAAAGTGCTGAATTGGCTTTGAAAGTGGCGAACGCTAATGTTGGAATTACAAAAGCAGACTTATATCCTTCGCTTAAAATTACAGCACAAGGTGGCGTAAATTCTTTTGAAACCAGTAACTGGTTTAACATTCCGGCTTCATTATTCGGAACGGTTGCAGGAGGTTTAACACAACCTTTACTGAACAATAAAAGAGTAAGAACGCAATATAATATTGCGATTGCCGAAAGGGAAAAAGCAGTTTTAAGTTTCAGACAATCGGTTTTGGTAGCCGTTAGCGAAGTTTCAGATGCTTTGGTAAAAGTAGAAAAATTACAACTTCAGGAAGGTTTCCTTAAAGAAAGAGTCAAAACTTTGCAGCAAGCCATTAAAAATTCGAATTTGTTATTCAAAAACGGAATGGCTGAATATCTGGAAGTAATAACTGCACAGGCAAATTTATTGCAAAGCGAGCTGGAACTGGCCAACATAAAAAGAGAACAATTATCTGCTAATACTGAGTTATATCGTGCATTAGGCGGAGGTTGGAGATAATACCCGTTTTTAATTATTTATTTCTGAAAGCGCTGTGAAACTTAGGTATCATGGCGTTTTCTGATTTCTATAAATAACGGAAGAAAACATTTTAGTGATTATAAGTAAAATCTTTCTCTCTATGAATCCGATAATTTAAAATATAAGAAAATGATTATTTTTAACATTTAAAACAATTATATTTGTAAGAAATTATAAATAAAAAATATCAACTTGTTAAAAATGAAACACTTATTAAGCATCCTTCTTATTCTAACATTCTCATTTCAGGGATATTCTCAAAAAAAAGGCAAAAAAAAACCAATACCTAAAACTAAAATTACTGCAGTTCAGGAAGGGATTCCAACAATAGAAATGAAAGATGAAAAGATAATGCCGGATACCCTACAAATAGAAAAAGGGAAAAAGTATGTCTTTTTAGTCGATGTGAGCGAGTTTTCCGGACAAGGAAATACTGTTGAAGCTGGCAATGATGATAACTCTGAAAAAGCCGAATTGAAACGCAATTTTCCAAAAGAGAACCTCGAAATCATAACCATTAATAAATATACCTACGTCCTTTTCGAAAACAAACAAACATTAGATATTACCGGAAACGGGAATTCTTTTCAGGCTTTTGCTTACTGGAGCGGAAAAATAGATGATAAAGTACAGATTAAAGAAGGTAAAAGAATGGCTACTGAATTTGTTGCGGAACAGTTGAAAACAAAAAAAGAATCTTCATATGTTATCAATACTCGAAAATACAAAAAAGAAGTTGCTTCATTATTAGGTAAAAACAAGGTCACTTCAAAATCTAAAGAAGTGATGAAAGAACTGTTAAGCGGTTATTCGTTGCCTTTTCCAGATATTGAAGGAGATAACGTACCTGTTTTTCAGCAGGGAACTGCAAAATTAAAAACGCTGGAATCCTATTTTCTTAAAAAGAAAGGAGTCCGGGTTCCTCTAAAAAGCGTTTCTTTCAACAATGAAGGCTTTCCTTTGATTATAACTTACTATGAGGATGAAGGAAAGAAAAAGAGTAAACAAGAATTAATCTACAAAGATGGCATGCTTACAAAAATCATAAAAGCGGATCAGACAGCCTCCTCTATTAATTATGATGATAACAAAATGATATTTACTGAGAACATCGGGGATGCCAATGAAACAACTGTTTTTTGGCTTGAAAATAGTAAATTATTACAAAAATCATATACCCTAATGACAGATGACAAGTTTTCATACATGAATACTTTTACAGAAGAAAAATTCGAAAACAACTGTATCTCCTATTCTATTAATAATGTTGTCTGGTCGTATAATTGTGGTGGTCCAAATAACAAGTTTCCGTATATTCATACCTACACATCCTATCAGAACAAAGAAGTCCTTCAGTTCAGAAAATCCAAAATAGAGAAAAAAAACGATAGAACCTATGATAAATATTACTCTGAAGCAGAACGCGCCGATCAAAATGATAATTACAAACTATGGGGAACATTTCATTTAGATGACTTCAATTTGGTAGATTCCTTCAATTTCACCAAAGATGGTACTGCTAAAACGATCAAAATAGATTATACCTGTTATGAATAATACATTCTGACAAAAACTTTTAAACGCTGTGAGACATTCTTCATGGCGTTTTTTTTTAGGAGCTGTGTCCTGCACATGAAGCAACGCTGAATTAGCGAAGCAATCCGCTTTGTCATCCTGACGTAAGAAGGATCTTCACAAGAAACTCCTCACAGTATGTCCTTTTTTATAATTTCATATATTTACTCAATAAAACAAAAATGACATTCAATAAAGAAACATACCTCAACAATCTAAAACTAACTATTGAAAGTTATTATCCAATTTCTGAGCAATCATGGAAACTAATTCAAAACATCACAGAATTTCAAACCCTTAAAAAAGGAGAAACACTATTACAAAATGGAGAAATTGCTAAAAACCTTCATTTTATAGCAAAAGGAATTCTGAGAGCATTCATTACAGACCAGCAGGGAAATTTTTACAATAAAAACCTCTTTCTTGAAAATTCATTTGCAGGGTCTAAAGTTTCATTAATGCTGCAGACACCTTCGAATTTTGCAATTGAAGCTCTGGAGGACTGTGTTTTAATCAACATCAGCTATAAAAAATATATGGAGTTGATTAACAAAAATGACGATCTAAAAAACTTCTATATTGCTCATTTAGAAAAAACCTGGATTATTGAAAAAGAACAAAGAGAAGTAGCGCTCGTTATGCAAAACGCCACTGAAAGATATGTTAAACTTCTTGAAAAACATCCCGAAATTGCAGACCGCGTTCCGCTCTTGCATATTGCATCACATTTAGGCATTACGCCTACGCAGTTAAGCCGAATCAGAAAAAGTCTCGAAAAAGATTTGTAAATCAACATATGTAAAGGCTTTTCAGAAAGGCTGAATTTATCTTTGCAGTATGATTTAAATTCGTCTCCCAAAAATGAAAAACACAGACCTCATCAAAGATAATATTGACAATTTAACCGGATTCTGGAAAACCATTGGAACTCCCTTCCTTGCCTATTGTAAAAATGATTCTATTGCGTATTGTAAAATAGAAAACTCTGGCTGGCCAAATAAATTATGGTTTAAAGAAGACATTACTTCTGAAGATCTTTCAAAAATCATTCAAATTGTACATAAAAATCCTGGTTTAGTAGTTCCATATTGGGATATTTTCAAGAGTAATTCCAATCAGCTTCTTGAACAAAACAGCTTCGAAATCAAAACCGAACAAATGGGTATGTTTTTAAAACTGAATCAAAAATTCACGCTTCAAAATAATTTAACTTTCAAAAAAGTTACTACTGAAGAAGATGCCAAAATCTGGGCCGATGTTTATCCGAATGCTTTTGGTTACGTTATCAGTAAGGAAATTCTAATTCAGGATTATCAAAACGTGCATTTTTATTTGGTTGCTGCAGATAAAAAACCAATAGGGACTTTTATGCTTTACCAAACCGGAAAAGATATGGGTATTCATGGGGTTGGCGTAATTCCTGAAATGCGCAGAAAAGGATTCGCCGAAGAAATCATGAAATTTGCAATGAACCTTTGTATCGATTTAAATGCTGAAACTGCACATTTACAAGCATCAGCTATGGGAAAAGATATTTATACGCGATTAGGTTTTGAAGATTTATTTTTGATTAAAAACTATGTTTTAAATACCAATACTTAAAAATTCCAATTTCCAATAGAGTTTATATCTGCTTGTAATTAATCTTTACGGAGCTACTAGTGGAGATTCTTCCTTCGTGAAGATGACAAACTATGGTTAACGCAACACATAATCTTGTCCCAAATGCCCCTAAAATAGTCAGAAATGTCCGTTTTATCAGAATACAAAACGTGTAACTTTGTATTATATTAACTGATAACCATTAAAAACTATTTCATGAAAAAAGCTAAAATTATTTTTTGGACCACAACAATTCTTATTTTTCTATTTGAAGGCGTTATGCCTGCCTTGACATCACAATCAGAAATGGCTAAAGAAGGAATCAGACATTTGGGTTATCCTGAATATTTTGGAAATGCATTAGTTGTTTTCAAAATTTTAGGTGTTCTGGCATTAATCATTCCGCAAGTTCCCGGGAATGTAAAAGAATGGGCATATGCAGGTTTTGGCTTCGATTTTATCTTTGCTTCCATTAGTCATTTTGCGGTTGACGGAGTTACTTTTGATGGCTTTTTTCCGCTGATTGTCCTGTTGATTTTAGCAATATCCTATGTCTATTATCATAAAATAAGCCGGTATAAAAGCAACGCTTTATAAGCCATAAATCATGGTAGAAGTTTTCAAAACAAATATTCAGGAAGCCGAGCAATGCAATATAATTATTGGGGAGCTTCTTGAATATTTTCCAAACAGCCCTATCAACTTTGATCTTGAGGATTGTGATAAGATTTTGCGGATCCATGCTTCATCTATTTCCAATCATAAAATAATTGAACTTTTAAATTCGCATGGTTTTTATTGTGAAGTACTCTTATAAATCCGTAATAAGCTGATTTACAAAATATAAAATAAAAATTGTAATTTTAAGAATACTAATTTTTAAAATATTACAAAATGAATATACCGGCAGAACATCAGACAATAATGCCTTATTTAATTTTACAAGGGGCTTCCAAATTTATCGATTTTACAAAAATTGTTTTTGGTGCAACTGAAACCAATACTAAATCACTTCGGGAAGACGGAACTATTATGCATGCCGAAATTACGCTAAACGGAAGTACAATAATGGTAACTGATGAAATTACAGATTGGGCAAAACAAACCGCAAATTTATTTGTATATGTTCCAAATGCAGATGAAACGTATAAAAAAGCATTAGAAAACGGTGCTGTTTCTTTAATGAAACTGAGCGATCAGGATTACGGCAGAACTTGCGGTGTAACAGATCCGTTTGGGAATGTGTGGTGGATTACATCAGTATAATTCATTGGATTTTTAAAATCTGTAAAATAAAATTTATATGAAATCAAAAACCGAAACTATTTTTTTGTCGGGTTTAATTGCAGGTACTTTAGATGTTACTGCTGCAATTGTGGTTTATGCATTTATATTGCAAAAAACAACGGCAATAAAACTCCTTCAGTCTATCGCAAGTGGTATCTTTAAAAAAGAAGCATACGAAGGCGGCTCAAAAATAGCTTGGTACGGACTCGGTTTGCACTTCTTAATAGCCATGACTTTTGCATGGTTTTATTTTGTAATTTATCCTTATTTGCCGTTTTTAAAAAGGAACACTTTAATTTCGGGATTGCTTTACGGATTTTTTGTCTGGATTGTGATGAATCTTATTGTTTTGCCAATTGCATTTCCGGCATTGCCAGAGAAACATTTGGATTTTCCTTTAATCATATCAATTTTAATTCTGATGTTCTGCATCGGACTTCCTATTGCATTTATAACACGAAAATATTATTCATCAAATAGATAATTCAGGCTGATAATCCTGAATTAATTCTAAAAATGCTCTTTCTGTATGTGAAAAGTATTGTTCATTACTGCGGCAACTTTTAACCTTTTCAAAATACTGTTTAATCGATCCGTCTTCATATGTCGACACTACCAAAGGATGTACATAATAACTTCGACAAACAGTTCTTGTGTTTCCTAAAGCCTCTGCTGTAGCATCATAGGCCGTAAGAATATTTTTTTTAATTTCTTTTTCATCTTCGGCAATACCTAATTCCATTAAGGTTTCAAAGAAAATCACAGATGCAGACCAGGTTCTGAAATCTTTGGCACTAAAATATTCGCCTGATATTTCATGCAGATATACATTGACCATATGGCTATCAAGGATTCTTCGCTCCCCATTCTCATCATAATATTTAAAAACTTCCCAACCTGGAATCTCCTCGCATTTACTGACTAGTTTAATCAGTTTTTTATTCCTGATCGTAATTGAATGCTGTTTTCCTTTTTTTCCTATAAATTCAAAACGTATTGCATCTTTATTGATATTAATATGCCTTTTTCTTAAAGTAGAAAGTCCGTACGATTTATTGTCTTTGGCGTATTTTTCATTTCCTATCCTGATATGGGTTTCCTCCATTAAACGAATTACTAGTGCTACAACCTTATTTTTAGACCACTCTTTTTTTTCTAAATCGGCATCGACTTGTTTTCTTATAGCAGGTAATCTTGTCCCAAAATCTGCTATTTTATAAAACTTGGTCTGGTTTCTAATTAAATTCCATCTTGGATGATACCGATATTGCTTTCTGTTTTTTTGATCTAAACCAACAGCCTGAAGATGTCCGTTTGATAATTCTGAAATCCTTACATTTTCCCAGGCAGGTGGAAGCACCAAACTATTAATCCGTTTTAATTCGTTTTTTTGCTTAATAGATCTACCATTTTTTTTATAAACAAAAGTATCTCCTTCTTTACATCTTTCTATAGGCATCGATTTATCACTTATATAAACCAGATCTAACTTCTCTATAGCCAATTCAGGTTTAGTAATTAAAAGGGTCATCAATTTTTCCTGAGATTTTATATTTGCTTTCATAACATTTTTATATTAAATAAGAAACTTTGCATTTTCTATCACTCTTCTTCTAATTTTAAGTACCTTACAGAGATTAAAGATTTTATCCTCAAAAAAGCTTCTTAAGTCTCTCAAATTTTATTGATTAAAATGATTTGTTTTAATTCTAATTTAATTTTTTATTGACTATAAAAGTTCATTTAACCCACTGATTCTATTATATAATTCCCACATTAAATCTTTTGAGTTAATTTTTTAGCCGATTGGATTAATTATAGGCTTATTTGTAGAATAATTTTATAGAAAATATTTTTAAAAGAAGAAATTAGCTACGAAATATTGAACTTAAAAAGAAATCCAAATGGAAGTTTAGCAAAACATTTGACAAATTTATTAAGTATTTAAAATAGTAAAATTCTCTCTGTATAAACCAAAATGATTCATTAAACGAACTAAAAAATAATTCCTATGAAAACGATACAAGCTAAATCAAAGATAATTTTTATGTCTACTTTTCCACCTACACAATGTGGAATAGCTACTTACACGCAGGATACCATAAAAGGAATTAATGATGTTTACGGAAATTCAATTACCTGTGAAATTTGTGAGCTGGTAAAATCTCCTTTAGAAAAGCCAACTCAGGCCTATACATTAAATACTAAAAAAAGAGAAGATTATACACGTGTTGCAAATGAAATCAACAATGATGATGCTGTAAAATTGATTCATATTCAACATGAGTTTGGATTATTTGATGGTAATTATGGAGATCATTTATTAGATTTTCTAAATGTGATAAAAAAGCCGGTAACATTTACTTTTCACAGTGTAATTCAAAATCCAAATAGTGAATTAAAGACTTTTGTAAAGCTATTGCTTTCTTACAGTAATTCAGTTTTTGTAATGACAAGAAAATCTCAGGAAATTCTGATAAAAGATTATGACATTCAAAAGGAAATTATTACTTGTGTACCGCATGGAACCCATATTGTAATTTATGAAAAACCGGAAGAAGCCAAAGCAAAATTTGATTTGCAGGACAGAATGGTTTTGTCAACTTTCGGGCTTTTAGGTGAAGGTAAAAGTATTGAAACCGGTTTACACGCATTACCGAAAATCATCAAAAACCATCCAAATGTTTTATATCTTGTCATTGGAAGAACACATCCAAATTTGATTGAAGAAGGTGTAGATGCATATCGTGATAAACTGGAAGGTATTGTAAAGGATTTAAATCTGGAAAAAAATGTTCGATTTATAAATCAATATTTAGATACCAACGAACTTTTAAACTATCTAAAAGCTACTGATGTTTACATGTTTACTTCAAAAGATCCTAATCAGGCTGTAAGCGGCACTTTTGCTTATGCAATGAGTTGTGCATGTCCTCTAGTGGCATCAAAAATTCCTCATACTGTAGAAGTTTTAACTTCTGATTGCGGAATATTAGTTGATATTGGAAATAGTGATCAATTTGCAGAAGCTGCTATAAAATTGCTTTCTGATGATAGCCTGAGAGAAGAAATGGGTATTAATGCTTTCCGTAAAACCAGAGCTTCATCTTGGGAAAATGTTGCCATAAAACATATGGAAACCTATAAAAACCTAATGGTTAACCCATCAGAAATTGAATTTAACTACCCTTCTATTGAATTGTCTCATGTTAAAAAAATGACAACCGATTTAGGAATTATTCAGTTTAGTAAAATTTCTGTTCCTGATTTATCAACAGGTTATACTTTAGATGACAACGCCAGAGCATTGGTGGCACTTTGCATGCATTATAAATTGACAAACGACAA
Organism: Flavobacterium salmonis; assembly: GCF_903819435.1. Lineage (GTDB taxonomy): Bacteria > Bacteroidota > Bacteroidia > Flavobacteriales > Flavobacteriaceae > Flavobacterium > Flavobacterium chungangense. Next base: position 44,445 of record NZ_CAIJDP010000090.1, read on the forward strand.
AGCCGATTTACCTTATATACTAATTTATCTTGATTTTATCATCCGCTGTCAAAATCCGGAAGGAGATTTTACAAACTATATAGATCAATATAATAGGGAGCATATGGAGCAAAATGCAGAGGTAAATCTGGAAGATTCTAATGCAAGAGGTGTATGGGCTCTGGGAAGTTTGATTTCAATAAAAGATATTTTACCCGAAGGAATCGTTCAAAAAGCTTCAACTAGCTTTTTAAACAGTCTAAAATGGGCTGAAACCATTCAGTCTCCCCGTTCAATTGGTTTTGCTACTAAAGGACTTTACCTGTACAACAGCACAATTCCAAATTTATATGTATCTGCAATTATAAATAAACTGAATTCAAAATTGGTTTCCAATTACGAAATTCATGCAACAAAAGACTGGAAATGGTTTGAAAATTATCTGACATACGGAAACGGTATTTTACCGGAATCAATGTTATTTGCCTATCTGGTTACAAACAAACCTATTTATAAAAAAATAGCATTAGAATCGCTTGAATTTTTACTTTCAAAGATGTTTACTAAAAAAGGTTTCAAAGTAATTTCAAATAATGGCTGGTATCATAAAGATTCTCAACCACAGGAGTATGGCGAGCAGCCTATTGATGTTTCTTACATTATTCAGACTTTAAACTCTTTCTACACAGCTTTTAAAAATCCGTTGCATAAAGAATATATGAAGACAGCCTTTAATTGGTTTTTAGGAAAAAATCATTTAAATCAAATTATGTACAATCCTATAAGCGGAGGCGGTTATGATGGTCTTGAAAAAGAAAATGTAAACCTAAACCAGGGAGCTGAATCGACAGTTTGTTTCTTAACTGCGCGCTTATTGATGGAGAATTTTAAGGAATCTGAATCCCGGGTAATTGATTTGATCAAAACAAAGGCAGATCTGATTATCAATTCATAAAAACTAAAACATTGTAAACCAATCCCTTTTTTAACGAAAAGGGATTTTTTTGTTATGCAAATTGTGCAACGGTATTTTAATGTAAATAGTATACGGAATGAAAATTATATAAGGTTAGTTAAAAGTTGTGTAAAGAATTTTAACAAGTATAGAGGTAACTTTCATCTATAATAAAAAGAGAAGCCCAAATTGTTAAAAAACTGATTTTCAGCTTATACACAACTTTAAACACGAAACATTTTGATACTCACCTTAAAAAATACATTCGAAGAAATCGGAAATGCAACTGTATTTGCAACGAGGTTTTTTAGAGAGGTTTTTGTACCTCCTTATGAAACCAGACAATTTCTGAAACAATGTTATGTTATGGGCTATAAATCCTTACCACTGGTAGCTATAACAGGTTTTATCATGGGTTTGGTACTTACCTTACAATCAAGGCCAACGTTAGTAAAATTTGGTGCAGAATCCTGGCTTCCGGGAATGGTGGCGCTTTCTTTAATTCGTGAAATTGCTCCGGTCATTACTGCTTTGATCTGTGCAGGAAAAATATCATCCGGAATAGGTGCCGAATTAGGCTCGATGAAAGTAACAGAACAAATAGATGCCATGGAAGTTTCGGCTATTAATCCTTACAATTATTTAGTGGTGACCCGAATCCTAGCTACCACTTTAATGGTTCCGATTCTGGTATTTTTTGCCGATGCTGTTGGAATTTTCGGTGGATATGTGGGTATAAATATTCATGGAGATGTTAGCTTTTACAGATACATCACCAAAATATTCCAATCACTTGAGTTCCTGGATTTGATTCCGGCGACAATCAAAACTTTTTTCTTTGGATTTTTTATTGGAATGATTGGATGCTACAAAGGTTTTAATGCCACAAACGGTACAGAAAGTGTGGGCAAAGCAGCGAATTCTGCTGTAGTCACCGCTTCTTTAAGCATTTTTATTATAGACATGTTAGCTGTTCAAGTAACCGATTTATTTTTTTAAGATGATAAAAGAAGAAAATATAACAACTGAGGCGACTAATACAGACAATAAACAAGCCATTATAGAAATCAAAGATTTGCACAAAACTTTTGGAAAAAATAATTATGTTCTAAAAGGGGTAGATTTTGTTGTTTATAAAGGCGAGGATTTAGTTGTTTTAGGACGTTCCGGTTCAGGAAAATCAGTGACGATAAAATGTATCGTAGGTTTAATACAACCTGATAAAGGTAAAATAAATGTATTTGGCGAAAACATTTTAGAGCTTCCAAAAGCAGAATTGAACGAAATGAGAGTCAAAATTGGTTTTTTATTTCAAAGTGGTGCTTTGTACGATTCCATGACCGTAAGAGAAAATCTGGCTTTTACACTAAGAAAACACAAACGTGACTTAAAACCTGAGGAAGTAGAGAAAGAAGTTATTGAAGCACTTGATAATGTAGGTTTAAGTGAGGCAATCGATAAAATGCCTTCAGAATTATCCGGAGGAATGCGCAAAAGAATTGGACTTGCCCGTACCTTGATTTTAAAGCCCGAAATCATTTTGTATGATGAACCCACAACGGGTCTGGATACGATAACATCAAGAGAAATAAGTGAATTGATACTGGATATCAAACACAAACGTAAAACAACTTCTATCATTATTACACATGATATGGCCTGTGCAAAATTGACTGCAGATCGTATAATTGTATTAAAAGAAGGTAAAATTCAGGCAGAAGGAACTTACGAAGAATTAGAAAAAAGTGAAGATGAATGGGTACGATCATTCTTTGAATAAAATATAAAATCAAAATCATGGAGAAGCAATCTGGATATACTTGGAAATTAGGAATATTTGTAACAATAGGTGTGCTGATTTTTATACTGGCGGTCTATTTTATTGGAAAACAAAAAAATCTTTTTGGTTCTACCTTCCGCATTACATCAAGTTTTAAAACAGTGAGTGGTTTAGAAATTGGTAATAACGTAAGATTCTCCGGTATCAACATTGGTACTATAGATGAAATTCAGCTGGTAAACGATTCTACTGTTGTAGTGGGAATGATAATTAAAGATGATGTTCGCGAATTTATTAAAACAGATGCCAAAGCCAGTATTGGTTCTGATGGTTTAATGGGTGATAAAGTATTGACCATCACACCTGGCGTCAAATCGCAAAAAATAGTTGAAAATAATGCACAAATTGCCTCATTAAGTGCAATAGAAATGAACGACATCATGAAAACTGTTAAAAAGAGCATGGATAATGTAAGCGTAATCTCTGAAGAATTGGCTATTTTCAGTCATAGCATGAACAATGGAAATGGTGCTTTGGCAAAACTAATGCGCGATCCGGGAATGGCCAATGCTATGGATAAAACACTTAGCAACCTGGAAAAAGGAACTAAAGGTTTTAGCGAAAACATGGAAGCAGCTAAAAGTAATTTCCTTCTGAAAGGTTATTTTAAGAAAAAAGAAAAAGAGAAAGAAGAGAAGTTGGAAGAAGCGAAAGAAAAAAAGGAAGAACAACTTGAAAAAGAAAAAGAAAAAGAGGAAAAATTAAAAGAAGAAAAGAAAAAAGCAGAGGAGCAAGCAAAAAAGGCTGAAGAAGCCAAAAAAGAAAAAGATAAAAAATAAATGATTTAAACTCTACTTCTTATGAAGATCAAGCTTCAATAATTTTTCACCCAGCAGTGAATAAAAAATTTTTATATGCAAAGTAAATTGAAACATATAAGCCTTAAAATTGCCAAAATTTCAGGAATAGTAATAGCATCAGTTTTGCTGTTACTATTTTTGATTCCGTTACTTTTTCCCGGAAAAGTAGCTTCTGAAGTTAAAAAAATTGCTAACGAAAGACTTGACAGCAAAATAGAATTTTCAAGATCCAGATTTTCTTTTTTTACACATTTTCCATCATTGACAGTCTCCCTCGATGACGTTACACTTACCGGATCAACACCTTTTAAAAAGGATACTTTATTAAAAGCAGAACAGGTTGCTTTTGGAATAAATATTAAAAGATTATTATTTGATAATGAATTAAAAATCAACAAACTATATGTTTCAAAAGCAGATATAAATTTAATGGTAAATCAAAAAGGGCAGGCCAATTATAATATTTACATCGCCCGAAAGGACATTAAAAAAGATACCAGTACTACCGAAGAAGGAACCGCAATTCGATTGGAGCGGATTGATTTAAAAGACTGTCATGTAAGATACAATGATCGTTCGGCTAAAATACTGATAGATGCAAAAGGCTTTAACTACATTGGAAAAGGAAATTTAAGTGAAGATATTTTCGACTTGAATACTGATGCCAAAATTGATAACATTGACTTTTATTATGACAGAACTGCGTATCTTAGAAAAAAAGAACTGCGTGCTGATTTAATTACCCGAATCAACACACATGCACTTTCTTTTATTCTTCAAAAAAATGAATTAAAGATCAACAAATTACCCTTAGAATTTACAGGATTATTTACCATTTTAAGAGACGGATATAAAATCAATATCAACGCAGCATCAAAAAATACAACTGTAAAAGATTTGTTCTCGGTTATGCCTCCGGAATATTTAACATGGCTTGAAGAGACCGAAATTTCAGGTAAAAGTGATTTACTTTTTACTTTTAAAGGAAATTATAATGTCGCCAAAAAGCAAAAACCGGATCTTGCTTTTAATTTGAAAATTAATGAAGGAGCCATTAATTATCAGAATGCTCCTGCCCCATTAACGGATTTTCAAATGAATCTGAATGCTATTATGCCTTCACTTGAAATTGAAAAACTTTTAATCAATTTAAAAACTTTCAAATTTAAAGTTGGCGAAAAAGATTATTTCACAGCTTATTTACGAAGCAAAGGTTTTAACGAAATGAATGTAGATGCGAGTATAAAAGGAGCATTAGATCTCGCTACACTTGATGCTGCTTTGGGGTTATATTCCCTCGATTTAAAAGGAATCCTGAGAATTGATATTCAGGCAAAGGGTACTTTTAGTGCTTCAAAAAAATTATTTCCTAAAACAAGAGGCGGAATAGCATTACACAACGGCTGGCTAAAAACGGATTCCTATCCAAACCCTGTTACTAACATTACTTTTATAGCCAATGTACTTAACAAAGCCGGTACTTATAAGGATCTGATTGTAGCAATTGCGCCAGCTTCTTTTGTTTTTGAAGGAAATCCAGTGTATGTAAATGTAGCACTTTCTGACTTTAATGATCTGGCATATAATGCAAAAGTAAAAGGTGAACTTAATGTGGGCAACATTTATAAAGTATTTGCCCGAAAGGGAATGAACGTTACAGGTTATGCAAAAGCGGATCTTTCGCTTCAGGGAAAACAAAGTTACGCTACATCCGGTCAGTATGACAAATTAAATAACAGGGGCACTATTTTATTAAAAAATATCAAAACAACATCAGAACTTTTTCCAAAAGCATTTTTTATCAAACAGGGAAACTTCAGATTTCAAAACGAAAAAATGTGGTTTGAAAAATTTTATGCCTCTTATGGAAAATCCGATTTTGACATCAACGGCTATCTGGTAAATACAATCAATTATTTTTTAGAATCTAATGGAACTTTGAGCGGAAATTTCAATATGAAATCCAAACTTATAAATGTTGACGAATTTATGGCACTTGAAAAAGGCGAAAACAAAGATCGGAATTTAGAAGTTGCCTACGCAAAAGAAGACCATCCTAAATTAAGTGGAGTAGTAATTGTACCAAAAAACTTAAATGTAAACCTTACTGCAAATGCTGATAAAATTGAATACAATGGGCTTGTTTTTAATAAACTTAATGGAAAAACCGGTATTTCTAAAGGAAATTTTTATTTAGAAAATGCTATATTCAATATTATTGACTGTGCCTTGGTGATTGATGCTTCCTATAAGGATGAATCGCCTACAGCAGCACGTTTTGATGCTCATTTTAAAGCAAAAGATTTTAGCGTTCAAAGAGCCTACAAAGAAATTCCGATGTTTCATGATATGGTCACCGCTGCAGAAAAAACAGAAGGAATTATCTCTGTGGATTATAAAATTAAAGGTGATTTAAATGGAAACATGAGCCCTATTTATGAGTCTTTTGAAGGAATGGGTACTATAAATTTACGCGATGTAAAAATTAAAGGCCTCAAATTATTTGACGGAATAAGCTCAAAAACTGGACAGGAGGGATTGAATAACCCTGATATGCAAGGCATTGAAATCAAATCAAGAATTGATAATAACCTCATCCACATTACTCCATTTACTTTTAGCGTGGCGAGTTTTAAACCCACAATAAAAGGAACGACCAGTTTCGATGGACTTTTAGATCTTAGGATGCGTTTAGGACTCCCTCCTTTTGGAATTATTGGTTTTCCAATTACCATTACGGGTACTCATGAGGATCCTAAAATAAAAATATTCAGTAAAACCGGAAAAGAAATACTCGATGCTGTCTACAATGAAAAAAGCAATAAAGTAGTCAGGAAAGAAAAAGTTAAGGCAAAATAAAAACATCAACGAAAAGATATTTATATAAATCGTTGTCAAACCTACTAAAACATGAAATTACGTTCAACAGAAAGTTTCTGGCCACTAAAACATGCAATGGATACGAGTTATCCATCCATAGATTCAGATATAAATACGCAAATTTTAATTATTGGAGGTGGAATTACTGGAGCATTAATCGCTTATAAACTTATTAATGAAGGAAAAAAGGTAGTACTTGTCGACCGACGTGATATAGCTAATGGCAGTACTGCAGCAAGTACGGCCTTGCTTCAATATGAAATTGATGTTCCTCTGCATGAGCTAATAAACTTAAGAGGTGTAGAATGTGCCGTTGACAGCTATAAAAACGGAAAAAAAGCAATTTTCGATTTAAGAAGCATTATTGATGATATAAAAAGTGACTGCCAATTTGAATTTAAAAAGAGTATTTATTTTTGTTCTTTTAAAAAAGACCTTCCTTTTCTAAAAAATGAATTTATTGCAAGAAAAAAGTATGGCTTTGATGTAAATTGGCTAGAAAGATGGGATTTGGAAAAATTTGGATTAAATGCTCTCGCAGCTATCGAATCTAATACTGCGGCTGTTCTGGATCCGTATAGGTTTGCGCACGATTTATTTGTTTATTGCAGAGAAAACGGAATGAAAATTTTTGATCGTACCAATATAACATCAACCAAGGATTTAAACGGTAAGATGATTGCACAAACCGAAAATAAATATAATATTGTTGCTGATCATATCATACATTGCAGCGGTTACGAAAGCACCGAAACACTTACAGAAAAAGTCGTAAACCTAAAAAGTACGTATGTTATAGCATCTGAAAGTATTCCTAATTTATCAAGTATATTTAAAAATGCTGTTTTTTGGGATACTTCTAAACCTTATTTATACTTTAGGTCGACTACTGACAATCGAATAATAATGGGCGGTGGCGATGAAGATTTTAAAGACCCAAAAAAACGAGACAAATTTCTACCAAAAAAGGAGAAGTTTCTTTTAAATAAATTTCAAAAAAAATTTCCAAGAATCAATTTCAAGATAGATTACTCCTGGGCTGGAACATTTGGCGAAACTAAAGACGGTCTGCCTTATTTTGGGAAACCGGATCCTGATAAAAACGAACACTATATTTTGGGATTTGGCGGTAACGGCATCACTTTTAGCATAATGGCAATGAATTCGATTATGGACTCTATCAAAGACAAAGAAAATCCTGATTTGGAATATTACAGGTTTGGCAGGTAAAATTTGCTGAGGATTGTCCTGATACTATAAACCGTAAATTTTTATTTTTGTAATTCAAATCAGTTACATTTATCTGATTGATTAATAAAAAGAACAAACTGCTGTTAACAGTAATAGCCATCGTATGTCAAAACTTAAAGTAATAAGAGAATCACACAATCTGACTCAGGAAGAATTATCTGAAAAATCAGGAATTTCGGTAAGAACTATTCAACGTATTGAAACAGGAAAAAATCCCAAAGGCTATACCCTTCGTATGCTGGCAAAAGTATTGCAAGTAGAAGAAAACAAATTACTTAGCACAGAGTCAAAACAAAACATTGCACAAATTGCAGAAGAAAAGCAAAACTCAGAAGAATCTATTCCGGTGAACTATTCGTATCTAAAATTAATCAACCTGTCTTCAATTCCATTTATTATAACTCCACCGTTAAATATTATTATTCCGTTAGTTTTGATGTTTACGATGAAACAAAAAAACGTTTTATCAAAACAACTCATTTCAATTCAAATCGTTTGGACAATTTTAGCACCTATTGTGTTTATGACAGGCATTTTTTTGAAACTTGGCCACAAGTTTACTTTAATCCTAATGATACTTATTGCTTTGTCTAATGTATTTATTGTTCTTCGGAATGCAATAGAAATCGACAAGACCAAAAAGCTTCATTACAAACTGAATTTCAACATGATATAAATCCTGTCGGATTATTGTCGGGTTATTGTCGGGTAGAATTTTAGGTCTGCAAAGAGGAGTTTTTAACCTTTGTCAAAAATAATTATACAAAATTTATTATGGCAAAAAAAATTCTCTTAAGCATTATCGTTGCTTTTATTTTTAGTCTAAACAGTAAAGCTCAGGTTGACAAAAATTCAGCTATCTATAAAACAATCCTGTCAAAAGACAGTTTACTATTCAATATTGGTTTTAATACCTGTGATATAAAACAGTTCGAAATTTTGTTGAGTGAAAATCTAAAATTTTACCATGACAAAGACGGCTTTTCTGATAAAGCAAAATTTCTTTCTGATCTAAAAAACGGGCTTTGCAAAAGTCCTGAAACTCGTCAGGTAAAAAGAACTTTAGTAAAGGAAAGTACGCAGATTTTTCCGCTTTATAAAAATGGAATACTCTATGGAGCGGTGCATAATGGAGAACATCTGTTTTCTGAAAAACGGGAAACTCAAAGCGGAATTGCAAAATTCAGTAATCTTTGGAAATTAGAAGATGGTATATGGAAATTAGCTGTATCATTTAGTTTTGATCATCAGCCATATGAAAATAAACGAATAAAAAAACCAATTTTTGATAACGATACCGAAATTGAAAAATGGCTGAAAAATAATAAAGTACCAACATTAGGATTAGGAATTATTGAAAATGGAAAACTGAAACAAATAAAGGTTTTTGGAGAAATTACAAAAGGTATCTCTGCACCCTACAATACTATTTTTAACGTAGCTTCTTTAACCAAGCCTGTTACTGCAATAGTTGCCTTAAAATTGGTGAGTTTAGGGAAATGGAAACTAGATGAACCTATTTATAAATATTGGACTGACCCGGATATTGCAAACGACCCGAGAAATAAAAAACTTACAACAAGGCTTATTTTGAGCCATCAGACAGGTTTTTCAAATTGGCGATGGATGAACGAAGATAAAAAACTTGGTTTTGAGTTTGAGCCTGGAACAAAATATCAATATTCAGGTGAAGGAATGGAATATTTGAGAAAAGCTTTAGAAAAAAAATTCAAAAAATCACTTCAGGAATTAGCCTATCAAATCATTTTCAAACCACTAAATATGGCTGATACAAAATATATCTGGGATAAAAATGTAGATGTATCAAGACTTGCTGTTGGCTATGATAAAGAGGGTAATGCTTATGAAACAGTAAAAAACAAAACACCAAATGCAGCAGACGACTTATTAACTACAATTGGAGATTACGGAAACTTTTTAGTAAATGTAATGAACGCAGAGGGACTCTCTAAAGAAGTTTTTAATGAAATGAATTCACCTCAGACAGCAACTACAAAAGGAAAACATTTTGGTTTGGGATTTGAAATTTATGATTTGGGCAATCAGGAATATGTATTATCTCACGGAGGTTCTGACTATGGTGTTCAAACAATTGTATTTATTCTTCCAAAGACAAAACAAGGCCTCTTGATTTTTACCAATTCGGACACAGGTGGTAACTTATATGAACCTTTACTAAAACATTATTTAGGAGATAAAGGACAAAAAATATTTGACATCGAAACAAAATAAAAAACTACTCATAATTTTTTGACCATTTTAAAACTACAATGCATTAAAAATTAACCCTGATTGAATTATTAGACCAGGGTTAATTTTTAGATAATTCTAATTGGGGAAAAAAGTAGTTATGCGGTAATAGCGAACTGATTTTGATTGAATTTATATTCTTTTGGACTACAGTTGAATTTTTGCTTGAAGATTTTAGAAAAATAACTTCTGCTTGTAAAACCAATGCAATACACTATTTCGGAAATATTTAAATCTGAATTTTTAATTAAAATTTCGGCTTTTAATATTCGCATATGAGTAATAAAATCATTGACCGTTCTGTCATGAATCATTTTAAAACCTTCTTGTAGTTTGTTTGGTGATAAACCTGATTTCTTGCTAAGCGATTTAATGGTAAATTGCTCTTCGGGAGTTTCTTTTATAAGATCTGAAAGTTTTTTTATTTCTTCCATTTCCTTTAGAGTAAGGCAGTTTGTTTCTTTCAAACAATTATTCATATCATCAGAATGTTGCTGAATCTCCATTGCCAGAATAATTTTCAAAATACCTTCTTTCAACAAATTCCGAACAATTCCGGTTTGGGTAACAGCATTTAATTGTTCTATTTTTTCTGCTATTTTCAAATTATATGAACCGAGATAGAAAAAATTTCCATCCCTGTTTTTTTCAAAGAAAGTTTCTTTTACTTTAAAATTGAAAAAATTATTTTCAGATGTATCAGCATTTTCAGTTCCTACTACAATTAAAGTAACTCTGGTATTGGTGTTTTTGTCGAAAAATAAAATATTATCTTCTTTTTGCTTTGATGAAACTATAGCAGTCTGAAATTTTTTTAACTTTCTTTCAACTCCGGACATTCCAAAACTATGTGATAAACTTCCCTTAGAACAATAAGCAAAATAAACTGGCGAAATATCCGGATTCCCAATACTGATTTTTACATCTTCAGAAAAAGTCATATCAAACTGTAAACAGGAAACTGAATCACTGAAAGAGGATCCTACAATGCTGCCTTTGGCAAAATTATTGCTGACTTCTAAGGCATATTCGTCTGAATCAAAAATTATTTTTCCTCCTAAGCTTAATGTTAGTTCTTCAAATATATTTTTAATCTTATCGTTATGTATAGTTACTATTTTCATTTGGGCGGATTTAAATTTTAAATATATCTTTAGTCAACAAAACAGATTCATTATTTTAATTGAAAAAAATCTGAACTACAAAATTCGTTCAGAACACCATTAATTATGTTATATAATTTTTGAGTTTTGTTTTATAATTACTTCTATAACATTCTCTTATTCGTTTAAATATGAAAAGTTTTTCTTTTGCTCCAATTGCTCAACCCAATGCAACAATTCTGATTTTAGGAACAATGCCCGGTACAAAATCACTTGAAATACAACAGTATTATGGTCATATAAGAAATAATTTCTGGCGATTTATGTTTGAAATTTTGGAGGAAGACTTCTCTACTGATTATAAAATGAGAAAGACCCTTTTACTGAAAAATAAAATCGCCTTATGGGATGTTTTGCAATTTTGTGATAGAATTGGAAGTCTGGACAGTGCTATTAAAAATGAAATCACAAATGATTTTGAACTTTTTTTTAAGCAAAATCCCAATATTAAAACTATTGTTTTTAACGGACAGAAGGCAGCATCTTTTTTTAAAAAACATGTTTCATTAAAAACCACTGATTATCATTTTATAACCATGCCTTCAACAAGTCCTGCCAACGCCGGCAAATCATTTGACGCAAAGTTGAATGAATGGAAAACCATCAAAGAATTTATATAGGTTTGAATGATATAACATTATGAATTCAAAATGTAAAATATCAGGCAGATGTTTAAATAATTTTATCATTATAAATTTTAAACATATAAATTATGAAAAAGATACTTTTAATAAGCAAAGTAGTTTTAGGAACAGGAATTTTGTTATTGAGTTTAAATTCTTGTAAAAATGAATCAAAACAAGAAGATCCAAAAGAAGTTGCTGAAGACCAAAATGAAGCTAAATTTGACAGCATTGATTCAAAAGAAGATGATTCTGAATTTTTAGTTGATGCAACAGAAATAAATCTGGCTGAAATCGAAATTGGAAAACTTGCTCAAACTAAAAGTACAAATGCCGAAGTCAAAAAATTTGGTAAAATGCTGGTAGACGAACATACAAAGTCAGCCGGAGAAGTAAAAACTATTGCAGACAGCAAAAATTTTTCATTACCAACTTCAATTACTGAAGAAGGAAAAGAAGAATATAATAAACTAAATGAAAAATCTGGTGTCGATTTTGACAAAAAATTTGCCGATATGATGATTGACGGTCACGAAAAAGCAATCGATAAATTCACTAAAGCCGCAGAAAAAGCAAACGATCCAGAAATAAAAACATGGGCTTCAAATAATGTTGCCTCTTTGACTGCACATCTTCAACATGCTAAACAACTTAAGCAGGATTTAGATAAAAAATAAAATTGGTTACTTTAGATTTATTTAGGTTAAAAAGCTATTCTATTTTAGGATAGCTTTTTTTAGATTTACAAGAAAATAATTATGAAAACACAATCTTACAAAAATCATATACGGTTTTACCCACCGCATCATTTTGTATATTATCCAATTTTGATAATGTTCATGCTTTTTGCAATTTACTTTGCATTTACAACTGCTGAGAAACTTTTATGGGGATTTATAACCGTGATTTTTATATTCCTTTTTTGTCTCGCCTTTATGCTGCGCCAGCATTATGCTTTGATTTTACAAAACAGAATCGTTAAACTTGAACTTCGGTATCGCTACTTTGTACTTACCGGAACCAGATTTGAAACTATTGAATATAAATTTACTGAAGACCAGCTTTTTGCTTTTCGATTTGCTTCAGACACTGAGTTTTTATCTTTAATTGATCGTGCCCTTGCAGAAAATCTATCCGGCGATGCCATCAAACAAGCTATTGTAAATTGGAAGGGGGATTATTACAGGGTATAAAAAGGAGTAAAACATATCCAATATCCAACAATATTGACAAATATTTTGTTTAGAAATTTTACTAAACATTTATAATCGTTTTACTGCTTAATTAAAAAACGTAAGATAGTCAGTGTGTTTTTCTAATCTGATCCGCTTCATAATTATAAATCATATTAGTGTCATTAATCTAAGTCATATCTGGAAATTATTTTCCTCGCATTTTCTTTATATAAATGAGCTTTTTTAGATTCAATTTTTATAGGCAGATTGATTATTTCATTTGCAGTCTTAAAAGATTTTCCAAACTTCTTATTTTCTATGTAAAATTTAAGAAGGCTTTCACGTGGTTCAAATCTAAAAGGTTCTATACCTACATTCAACAATAATAATTTTTCTGCGTTTAGGATTTTTTTCTGCTGGAGATATAAATTTGACAAAACGACGTTTGCATCTGGAATCGGTGATTTCTTAACTGAATTTTCCATCATGAAAATTCCCTTAATGGATTCCCCTTCATGAAATTTTTCAAATCCAAATTTAAATTCAATAAAGGGATCGTCTTCAATGAGTCTCATTTTATTGTCACTTATCTTATAATAAAACTTTTGGTTTCCACTATCTGACACAATTTTAAAATCAATTAATGTTTGGGTTTTTACATAAAAAAGTGCAGTAATTAAGAAAGACACAATTATAAAACTAATGTTTATACTTTTTATATAAAAAGGATTTGTAATGGTTAACATTTCTTTTTTATTACCTCCATAAACAACTAAAAGAGACAATCCCAAAACCAATAAGACGATCGCTGTCGGGTTGTATAATACTGATGTAAACAATCCTAAAAAAGCAAAAATGACAACAAAAGTGAGTCCTAATCTCGTTTTAGGATTAAGTTCAGTTTTTCGGATAATCACAAACAACAGGAGTCCCAGCAAAACAAAACCAAAAAAACCTATTTCAAAAAGGATTTGAAGGTAATCATTAAAAGCAGTAGATACGTAATTGGCTACTTTAATTTCAGCCCATGAACGTTGTTGCTTATTAAAATATTCCGCTTTTGAATTATTATAAATTCCAGGAAAATTAAAAATTCCGTTACCAAAAACGGGCTTTTCTTTAATCTCTGAAATTGTAATTTTTCTGATTAAAGTTCTTCCGTCAACAGAATCTTTGTTCAGCTGATATAAAAAATATGAACCTGAAACACCTACAAAAAACAGGGCTGAAATTAGCATTATTGCCTTCTTTTTATTTGCCTTTAGAAATGTAAAGCTTTTTGAAGAAGTACATAACAAAAACAAAACGCCAACCACTAATGAAATCCATGAAGCCCGCGAATCAGTTAAATATAAAATATACAACATCAATAAAGCACTTAACAGCAGGAGCAATTTGGCGATGCTATTCTTAAGTCCCAAAAAGAGAAACTGATATAATGTAATGATAAGGCCTGTAACCATATACACGCCTAAAAAATTGGGATTGATAAAGGTACCTACCACCTGGAAATATTCATTTCCTGCATTGAGATAATCCGTTTTTTGCAGCAATGCAATAATAGACTCTGCAAAACAAGAAAACCAAATAAGTTTTATGATAAAATCAAAAGAAGCACCTGGTTTGTTTTTGTTATCCAAACTTAACCGAAATAAATAAAACAATGCGATGTAACCTGTAAATACCCAAAATTGATTGTAAAGGAAATCGTAATACGAAAAAATAAAAAAATGTATAATGACATACGAAAAGAACAGCAGCATCATTAAATCGGCTGTATGGATATTAAGTGTTTTATTTTTAAAACCTTTCAATGCTTTAAAAAAAAGCCATGCAAAAACTACGGTTACGAAAAACAATTCCTTACCGGTTTTATTAGAATTTAAAATAAACGGATAAGATACAAACGGAAGTACAAAAACTAAAATAATAAAACAAGAATCGATTATTCCTGCAAGAGTATCCTTTAGATTTGATATGTTGGATTTCATCATTTAGAAAATGGTTGATAAAAATTCATAGCCAAAAAAATCGCCCGACATGATGCAGCCTTTTAATACCACGTTATTAAATTTGTTTTGGGATCAATAGTAAATATTCTTTCATAAAAATTCGGTTTTAAGGGAAACATTAAAAACAACCCGTTTTTTGGCAATCTTTTAAAAGTGATTTTATTGTCATCTGAGGCAATTTGTTCTTCTACAAAACGCCAGTCTCCATCCCAAACCATGATTCTGTATTTTTCTCCTTTTATAATCTGAAAAGGATTGTTATCGGTGTACTTGCTTTTGTATTCATTTTCTCTGGACAATGTTGGAGAAAATGAATTCAACATATCGGGTTTTAAAATTGTTTTTATACCTTTTTGGTCCAGCAGGACCGGGTATTTTTCGAAAACCATTTTTCCTGATACCACAACACCCGGCAAATAAACAATGTCCCTTCCCATATTTTTATAGACGGCAATTTTATTATTTATTTTCGCCCAGTCCAGTGGTCTCCAGTTGCCTCTGTTAAAAACATTGATATAACTTACCCTTGAAGTCACCTGCGGATTAAAAGAATAGCTAATATCGCTAACTTCTACATACTCTGATGTGACATCCAAAATATTTTTGCTTTTCAAAAAATCATCCGGGATTTCATTTTCAGGGATTATAGTAGTTAAGTTTCCTTTTTGTTCTGAAAATGTAACCCTGAATACTTTGCCTAATCTTTTAGCCACAGCGTTATAAGAATAGGGCAAATCCTGATTCCCGTTAAAAGGGATATGAACGCCTTTATTGTCGATAACGGTATTCCAGAAATGTCTGTTCGAAGAAGCGGCATAATGCGGGGTATAATCAAACGTGGTTGCTATACCTAAAGACCTGTTGGCGAAAATTGCCACATTGGCCAAATCCGGACAATTGCCTTCACGCCAGAATAATAAATCTGTTGCGCCTAAAAGCGGTTTAGGATCAAAACGTTTTAGTACAAAATCAAAGTGTTTTATATTGTTTATTATGTTAGAAGCCAATTCAACCGGATCATTAGGGTCAGCCATTCCTGTTGACAGTTTTTCGAAGCTGGACTGGTATTCAGGTCTCCAGTCCTGCATTGGCTCCGTTAAACTGCGGTAAGGCAAAATGTACTCACAGAATGTCTTAAAATCATAGCTTTTAGACCATGGGTTTTCTTTCCATGATTTAAAGGCCATTTCTATATTTTTAATCAACAACCCACTTTTAATGACATCAGTGTCTCTGATGACTGTATTTCTGGAAATCATTCCGATACTGTCTTTCTGTTTGTTAAAGACTATAGTGGCCTGTTCGATGTCTTTATAGTTTGTTACTTTAAAAGAAGTTTCTTTTCCATTTTTATCAAGCCATATATTATCTTCTGCATAATGTATAGGCATATTAGTCACCAAAAACACAGCAGCATCGTATTGTTCTTTATCTCCTTTTTTATGAAAATAGTCTAAAACTTCGGCAAATTTTGGAACTTTTGTTACCCCTGTATTTTTAATTTGAGAGGTACCAACAGTTGTAGAAATTAAACTTAAAAATAAAATGATGGCTAGGGTTTTTATTAAACACATGTTCTAATTAAAATAAATTTGATTATGAAAAAAAAATCTTGTTATTGTCTAATAGTATTTACAATTCAAGAGAATTAATTGATTTTTGGATTTAACTTATAACTCAAATCTCAGCTTTAATTACTATAATTTTATTTTAAAAAAAACTGGTTCGCTAAATGCTAACCAGTTTTAAAAATACTTTTTTTGATTTGAATAGGTCAAGCTATTTTTTTAACGAACTCTTACTTATTTTTTTTCAAAGTTCATCCTTGAATTTTATTTTTATTTTTTTAGATTATGAAAGAATAGATAGCATTGATAATAGACTTGCTACAAAACAAGTTCTAATCTTTATTTAATAACATATTTTATTCATTTTTTTTAGAAATGATTTAATTGTATAATTTTTAATCAAATAATAGTAAATCCCCTTGTGTGCCTCACTTAGAGATCCACCATGAATAAGGAACCTTATACTTTTCTGGATGATTGACTCTTCTGTCAAGATAAAAACCTGGATAATTTATAGGTTTATTTGTTTTTTCTTTTGTCAAAAAAACAAAATTGCCTTCTTTATTATCTTCGATTTTATAATATAAAACTACCACCTCCTCATTGTAGCTAACCACATCATATACAAAACCTTTAAATCTTAAAATACTGTCTTGAGATACGCTCCATTTTTGAGGTGTTTCCATCACGTCTCCTTCTCCTTCATATTTATAAAACTTATTTTTACTGTCTCTTTCATATCTCTGACTTATTTTATCTTCACCAAATTTATAATATGTATAGCCACCTGAATAAGGGCTATAATATATCCAATAATCATTTGGTTTGGCGATTAAAACTTCTTCGATTGTTTTTGTCCTACTGCAACTTATAAAAATTGCTAATAAGAATAATAAGTGAATTTTATTTTTCATCTGCTAAGAAATTAATTGTAAAATTTTCATTTTGACCTGTTTCAGGGTTGTATACTTTTAAATTGTTATTATTAAGTTCCCCTTTTTTAAATAATATATGTCCTAAATTTTCAGGATCTTTCGGTGCTTCAATTTTATACCCTCCATTATGTATTGCGTTACTATTAAATCTAATAATTCTGTCTTGGATTTCACTTAGATAGTAGCCTGGTTTTTTATCCATATTCCAAATATAATTTGCTAAGGATTTAACTATAGATAACTTAAATTCTGGAGGCGATAATTTAAATGATGTGGTTTCCATTGCATCTATATAAACATCTATGTGTGTTTTTACGTTAGACTCAATATCGTGTTTTTTATTATATTGATGACCTAGTTCATGTACTACGATATGGGTAAAGCTATAAATATTATCCAGATCTTCTGAATACTTGCCTCCTCTCATATTTAATACTATCAAATAGGGAGCTATGGGCGAGGTAAATGCAGGCACATTTGAACTTAATTGATTAGGTTTTGGGTGTTTTCCTGTAGCAAAATGTGACCCAACAGGAGCATTAATCTTTTGAGCTAAAAATATAGCGATTCTAGTTAGAATCATTCGTTGACTAGTGTTATTAGCGTCAAGTTCAGAAGGCAATTTCTTTACCCCATCTATTTCTATTTGAATTAACTTTCCATCAGCTCCAGCAGCCTTTGGGTAACCATTTGAGTCAAAAACATAATTTTTACCATCTACAAATGGATTTGATGCTAGAGGGCTTCCATCTATCACAAGACTATACTTGTCTGCGATAACGATTTCTTCAGCATAAGGTTTTTGCTCATCTGAAAGACTATTAGCATATTTAGCAATAGCATTTTTTATTTGCGCAACTCTTCCTGTAGGACCATCAACATCTGCAAAGATACGATCTATGTAATTTTCAATAAATTGATGTGTTTCGCTTAATGTTAAAGTTGTTTTATTTAACAATTGTCCAGCTGCATAAAACTCAGGAGGGGGTTGTGCAGTGAAACCTAATATTCCTACTCTGGGAATATCGTTATAAGTTACAATAACCTTAGAGTCTACAACTACTGGTCCTGTTGGTGTGGCCTCATATACAGTCACTGTATTAGTGTTGTTAGTGCTATTATAGTTGTTATATGAAAAATAAGGCTTAACAGGAGGATTAGGATCGTAGTTCCCAATACCCATAATCGCATTATTGATTTGCGCCGGAGTATATCCTGTATACTCATTTGTCGGCTGCATGATACTGCCTCCATTTGTTATGATAAACCCAAATTGTGCGTTTCCATTCGCATCCAGTACGAGTGGCGAACTGGGATTGGTAGTTTCGTGTAACCAGTACATATTAATTACGTCTCCAGCACGTTGTTCATAATCCATTATAGAAGGTGCAGTTTGCCAATTTGTATCGTCTTGTTGCTGAGTATTCCCTCCGCTTCCAACATAATATCTAGGACTATAGTAGTCAAAATTGTTTGTGACAGCACCATTCCTGTCTATCATAGAAGAAACATTTGTAGACCAGAAATTACCCCCTGCGGTCATACCGCCGGTATTGTTTACAGGACTACCAAAGGAAGCACTATTCCAGCCTGAATTTCCCCCATATTCATCATAACCATAGGCGAAAGCAGATAATGAGAAAAATAATGTCATCAGACAAATATAGATAGTTTTTTGCATGGTTTTTAGTTTTTAATTAGTATTCTGGAGTGCATTTCGTTTCCTACGCCCACACGTACAATATACATTCCGGATTTTAGTGTAGTACCGTCTAAATTATATTGATGTTTACCCTGTTTTTGAAGGGTTTCTTTTTGTAAGGTTATGGTAGTATTATTTCCAGAAAAGTCATATACACCAACATTTACAGTGGCATCGTTTTCGAGTTCGTATTCTATCAGAACATCATTGACAAAAGGGTTAGGATACAGGGTAATAAAATGCTCTTTCTGGTCGGTTAAAGCCAGCAGTTCTTCGGCGGTCAGGTCGTCGCCATCCCCTTCTTCTGTTTGTTTCAGGATGATATGCATTGGCGGCCCGGGTTCCTGCCATTCCTCTGTAAACGTTTGAAGGCTGCCTGTTAAATAGACTTTTTTATTTACTGTTTTAAATTCCATTTGGGAGGATAATAATTGCGAAACCAAAATATTCGAATTAGGATTTTCAGAATACGGCATATCAAAAGTCATGTTCAGTTTGTCAAAATACAAAGCATTGTCTTCCAGAATTGCAGTACTTTCGGCAGTTTCATTGTTAAAGTTCCATTTATAATGCACATTGTTATCTTCGGCGGTAAACTCACACGACAAAGGCAAAACCCTCACTATTTCTTTTTTTGACCAGTCTAATTCTACCAGTTTGCCTTTCCATTTTCCGTTAAAGTATTTTGGTTTTAACTCTTTTTTTGAAGCAACCGGTTCTGTGTTGTCTGATTTCTCTGTTGTTTTGTCAATTGCTTCTTTTGCAATGGCTGTATTGGTTTTGGTTTCTGTTTCGCCAATTTCTTTTGCTAGGCTGGCGGCAACACTTTCTTTTACATTTTCAGTAATATGTTTTAAAAGCATATCGCTGTTGGTTGTATGGCTTTGAGAAAAATATAAAATGGCTTTGTCTTCATCTTTTTCAACTCCGTACCCAAAATAATAGCATAATCCTAAATAATGTTTTGCCATAGGCCATGGTGACAATTCAAACCAGGATACGGCAGTTTTATAATCCTGGGCAAATCCAAATCCTTTAAAATACATATAGCCAAGGGCATAGGCTGCACGCTGGTTTCCGTGGTCTGCAGCTATGGTTAGCCAGTACCTGGCTTTATCAAAATCAATATCACAGCCAAGGCCAATCATATAAAATCTCCCGATATTGTATTCGGCAGCAGGAAACTCTTTTTTTGCGGCTTCCATCACCAGCTCAAAAGTTTTTTCTTCGTTTTTCTGCACCCCAAGGCCTTGTTTGTACAGCAGCCCTAAAATATTCAGGCAATTGGCATCGCCCAGATCCGCACACGCTTCAATTTCAGCTAAAGATTTAAAATCCTTTTGATTTTCTCCTATGTCAACTATATTTTTACTGATGTAATTCACATAGTTTATGCCGATATCCTGCGAAAAAGAGACGTGACAAATAATCAGTAAGAGAATAACGAGTATTGTTTTTTTCATATTTTGGTTTGAAGTTTATTTAATGGTAATGGGTAAAGAGTTTAGGATTTCAGGGAATTAAATTTTTGAATGGTTTCCCTGATTCCTTTTTCATGACGGTATTCTACAGCGCGTAATTTTTGCTGATACAATTCGTAGCTGTATTTATAGTATTCTTCGGTTACTATTTTTTCGGTATTTTTTTCTAACACCAGCTTTTGAATCTCATCATACTGCTGATCGGTAAGCTTGTAAGCACTTTTTAAGGTTTGAAATTCTTTTTCGCTATCCCGATTGATCCTGTTCTGCATCTGGGATACAAAAACAGTTTTGAATTCTTCTATTTTTAATGTTTTGGATAATTTTTCGCGAAACTCCAGATAGATGGCGTATTCGTCATCGCCCGGATCATGAAAATTAAAAATATTGGCTCCATCATTTTCTCTCCATGTCTTCAGTCTTTTATCGTTGCGTTCCTGAAAGATCTGCAATGCGAGTAAAATCTGGTTTATTCTCTCGGTGTCGATTTTAGCATCTGTAAGCTTTTTGATTAAAGCATCTGTTTTTGAATTTTTAGAATAGAGCTGTCCAAAACTTTTTATCAGGTCAAATTCTTTATTGGAAGATTTTATTTTTTCTTCGGTATAGGTATTCCATGACAAATCTTTATCATAGCTATAGTATTCCCGCACAAAGATTTCTTTTTTGGTATTTTCATAAAGTAAATTCCGGTACTTTTTTTCCTGCTCTTTTGTAAGCGTGTATTTTTCTTTGGCTAATTGCCATTTTTCAGCAGTAATCCTGTCAATGCGATATTCTAACTGAGGAAAAAATATTCTTCCGAATTGCTCGATTGTAATCAGTTTGGATAATGACAGAATGAATTGCTTATTATTGTATTCCTCGGTAATTTCATCATCACGAAAGGGAACGGGATATTTAGCTTTCAGTTCATTTTGTTGTTTTGCGTCTTCAGCAATAATCCTGTCTCTTTCTATTAGTAAGTCTTTAACTTTGGTAATTTGGCTTTTTGATAAACCGGCATTTTCCATCGTAGCTACAAAACTATCGATCAGATTATTTGTATTTGTCTGGCTAAAAGCGAATTCAATTTGAAATAAAAATAAGACAAGAAATAGAAGAGGTAGTTTTTTAATCATGAAATACTGGAAATTGCAGGTAGTTATTTTTTGTAAAAATTTTCATCAAAAATAACCGCAAGAAACATCAGTATGTAGTATTATTTAATCAAAACGCAATAGTATTCTATCAAAATATAATAGCATTTATTGCAAAATAGTCAGATTTTATTATTTTTAAATAGAAAAATTAAGAAGTAAAGTCATAAAAAAACTCTCTCGCAAACAAAAGGCATCTTGAAACTACAATAAATAAAAGCATAAAAAAACCGCAAGATTAAAAATCATGCGGTGAAATATATAATGCTTGTGCTTTCTACTCTGAATTATCCAATTGAAGTACCACATTTTGATAACGTTTACTAAGCGAGAACAACTGTTCTACAAAAATCATAATGGCTAATGGAATAAAGAAGAATGAAGTTAAGTCTTCTTCATATAAAAAATAGGTTGTTACAATAAAAATTCGGCCATATTCCAGATAATACATCCATTTTCGCTGTTCCAGTAAAGCACCGCAATTCACTAATGTGATTAGGATAAATGCCAATACAAAGACTTTATCAATCCCATTTAAAAGATTAAAATAATAAGTAAAAACAGTTAGAATCAAAGTACAGATTCCTAATTGAATATAAAGGTAATTTCTAAATCGCAATCTTTGATGCGGATTGCTTTTATCCTGCAAAAATCGTTTTTCTAATGTTGGCCTAATATCCTGATCCATATGTGCAGGACTACCAAAAACAGCTTTCCATCTTGCTTTAAAACCTTTTGAGCGTTTCCATAATTCATAAATCTCGAAGTAATAATGAGTATGCTGCCACAGAAAACTATAGCTTTTTAACGGATGGGTTAAACCGTATTTTGGTTTCTCCTCCTCTTCTTGAAAAGTTCCAAAAATACGGTCCCAAAAAGTAAACATATCTCCGTAATTCTTATCTAAATATTTTTCGTCAGAGGCGTGATGCACCCCGTGAATGGAAGGTGTTACAAAAACATATTCCAGCCATTTTATTTTACCGATAAGTTGTGTATGGGTAAAAAATGAATAGGCTCCATGCACAATAAGCATAGTAATAACCATAGCCGGATGAAACCCGACAAGCGGAAGAACACACCAAAAACCAGTTCTTACGACAGCCTGAAAAGTAGTAATTCTGGCAGCAGCAGTAAAGTTAAACTCTTCGCTATGGTGATGTACAATATGTGCCGCCCAGAAAAAATTAACTTCATGCCCAAGCCTGTGATACCAATACCACACAAAATCAGTTGCAAGAATTAAGGCAAACCATACAAAAATATTGCTCGGAATATCCAACAGCCTGTAATTGTTATAAATAAAATAATACAACTGATAAAAACTTGCAGCAATAAAAAGATTGATTAATCTTTCTGCAATACCAATACTAATATTCGAAACCGAGCTTTCGTAATTGAAAATCTCCGGTTTTTTTCTGCGCTGTATCAGCTTATATTCCAAAAATAAAAAAATGAAAAACGCAGGCATTGCAAACGCAAGAAAATTAATATGTTCCATTTTTTAAAAATTATTTTTTGACTCTAAACAACTTATTTTCAATTCTGTTAATGAAAGAAAAGAAATTTTCATTAATTGATTTTAACTGTCTGTCAGACATTCCATTAATAAAAAATTCTTTTCTTATTATGTATAATTCTTAGTTCTGTTTGTATTTTGACGCTTCTAAGGCTATATCTTTTACCGACTGTGTGTCGGCAACTTTTTGCAAAGCAATAATATAGGCAGCGATACGAGGCGTAACGTTATGTTTTGCTGCAACTCTGAAAACAGTTTCAAAACCTTTTTCTAAAATATCTTCCAGTCGCTTGTTAATTTGATGGATTCTCCAGGATTCCAAAAGCGAGTTCTGAAGCCATTCGAAGTATGAAACTGTTACCCCACCTGCATTCGCCAAAATATCCGGAACAACCAGTACATTATTATCATGCAGAATTTTATCAGCATCAGACGAAACAGGGCCATTAGCACCTTCTATGATTATTTTTGCCTTGATATCACCTGCGTTTTTTTGTGTAATTACATCTTCTTTCGCAGCAGGAATCAGCACATCAACATCCAAAAGCAATAACTCTTCATGTTTGATCGCAACGGAATTTGGATAGCCTTTGATACTCTTATTGTTGAGGTTATAATACAAAATCAGTTCCGGAATATTAAGTCCTTCCGGATTATAAAACGCTTCAGAAACATCACTTACGGCAACCACTTTTAATCCTTTTTCATATAAAAATAAAGCTGAATGTAATCCAACATTTCCAAATCCCTGAATAGCAACTGAAGATCTGGCCGGTCTTAATTTTAATTTTTGCAGTGCCAGAAGCGTAATGATACTTACCCCTTTTCCTGTTGCTTCTACCCTTCCCAAGGAACCTCCTGAATGCAAATGTTTTCCTGTTACCACAGCATGAATCGTTTTTCCGTGTACTAAAGAAAACTCATCCATTAGCCAGCCCATTTCGTCCGGACCTGTTCCCATATCCGGTGCAGGAACATCTTTTTCCGGACCAAAAATATCAGATAATGCTTTTGTATACGCTCTTGTAATTTTTTCTAATTCTGTTTTTGAATGCTCTCTGGGGTCGCAAATAATTCCGCCTTTTGCTCCTCCAAACGGAATTCCGGTTACAGCAGATTTCCAAGTCATCCAGGCTGCCAGTGCTTTTACCTCATCAAGGTTTACAGCTTTATCATAACGTATTCCCCCTTTTGATGGTCCTAACGCTGTATTATGAATCACCCTGTAGCCTTCAAAATTTTGAATTTTACCATTGTCAAGTGTAATCGAAAAATTTACAACAATTTGTTTTTCCGGTTTTTGTAATTTCTGTATGATCGAATCATCAAGGTTTAAAATATCGGCTGCGATATTAAAACGATCAATCATAGACTGAAAAGGATTCTGTTTAATTATTTCTAGGCTCATATTTTTTTAGGTTTAAGATTTTATTCAATTGATTTTGAAATTTTATATTTTAAAGTCTTCTGTTATGGACAAAAGATATTTACGTTTTCCTGTCTCTAATTACTGTAGCTGCGACATGGGATTTTCATCAGACAGCATTGCATCAGTGTATTGGTGTATTTATTTGATCTCATATCTATGTTTTTAAATAAATTCTAAAAAAAGCCTTTCACGGGTATGAAAGGCTAAAAAAAAAATAACTAACAAGTACTTTCTCTATTAACACCATTTCAAGACATGATTCAACATACAGCACATCGTGGAGCTGCAATTGAAAGACATCATATGTTGGCTATAGTTCTTCATTGTTATGGCAAATTTATAAATATATTTTATAAATTCTATAGAATTGATAGAGTTTATTTAAAAAAAACAAAAATATTTACAAAAGCCTTGTAAATCAAACTCTTACAAGAGAATAAATTTTACCTTATTTGAGAAAAAACAATGAAAAAAATTGCAATTAAGGCTAAAATGACCCCAATAAAATTGGTTTTAGATAATTTTTCCCTGAAAAAAAAGAGACCGACAAGAGTTCCTAAAACAATAACCCCCATATTCATTCCGGCAAAAACTGTCGACGGATTTTCAGAAAATGCTTTATGTGCTTTAAGATAAAATAGTATGTTTCCAAAATTAAAAAGCCCTACCAGTGCTCCAAAAAGAATATTTTTAGAATCAAATTTTACATTTTTGGAAAAATACATATAAACAGCCACAAATGTAGAAACCAACAAAGCAATACAAAAAACAACAAATAATGAAGTTGTGTAAGGTAAAGCGTTATAGAGTGCAATTTGTTTAAAAAGAACATCAATTAAACCAAAACCGCATAAAACTATGGCCGGATAAAGCCATTTATTCTGCTCATTTTGGGTTGGTTTTCTTAAAATGAGTAAAAGTGCAAAAAAACCAGTTACAAGTCCAACTAACTTATAAAGATTGAATTCTTCCTTAAAAATAAACCAGGCAGCCAGTATTGGAATAAAGAGTGATAATCGTTGAGCAGCATCTGTTTTTACAATTCCCATATGTTTAATGGATATTGCTAAAAACAAAAAAACAACAGGCAGCAGAAAACCGACTGCCAAATAAATATTCCACGGAGCGTTTGTGGTAACCTCAACCAGACTTGGAGTAAACGAAAAATAACAAAATAGTAGTGCAAATACATAATTGAAAGTAATTATCTGAGCCGGATTGCAATTGTAATTACGTGTTATTTTAAAAATGACACCAACTGTCACACTGCAAATGATACTTAAAACCAGAAATAACATATTACTATTTTTACTGTAAAAGTAGTATTTAAACTCATTCAAAAAAAGCAGAAGATTACCAAAACTTCCCTCAAACTTTAATGTTCTGTATACTTTTTAATTTTTAGCGGCTACTACATTTTTTACTTTCTTAGCAAAAATATGATTCGAGTTAAAAACCAATACCGCCAGGAAAATAATACTATATGCCAGAATCTGTAGCGGAGTTATTTTCTCTTTATAAACAAAACAAGCCAGACCAAAAGCAATCATCGGGTTAATATTTAACAGCATTCCAACTGTTGAAGAATTGATTCCGCCCAATGCATATAAATTTAAAAACAACGGTATAATTGTAAAAAATATAGCAATGGTTTCGATACAAAAGTAAAACGTAAGTTCAGTAGGTACCGGACCGCTATATACCGGATAAAACGGTACCAGCAACAAAGCCGCCACAGATATATGGAATGTCAGGATAATAAACTTGTCAAAGCCTTTATTAACACGCTGGCTTACTAAATAACACGCATAAGTAAATCCGATAATGATACTAAAAAACATATCCATAATGTCTGCATACGACAACAACAAACAGCCCGAAATACTTAATCCAACCGAAAGCCATTGTGTTTTTCCCAGTTTTTCATGCAGTACAAAATAGGCCAGCAGTGTTGTTAAAATTGGGCAAACCAAATATGCAAGTGAGGTCGCTTTCACACTTACATGGTTCATTACATAAATAAATGTAAACCAGTTGGCCATTAGAAAGAAGCTTCCTCCAATATTAAGTAAGATGGTGTATCTCTTTTTAGAAGCAGATAAAGAATTGAAAACCTCAATTGTCTCCTTAATTTTTTTGCGTTTGAACAAAAAAGCAATTAAGAGCATTAAAATACTACAGCTAAAAACACGGTAAAATAAAATATCCATTGAAGCATATTCATGAATTGGTTTTAGCACAAGACTAAAAAATCCCCAAACGGTGTAAGCAGTAATAGCTGCCAGGTAATATTTTGTAGTTTTCATGATGTTTCTTTTGGTGTATATCTGATGAAGCAAATTTCTTAAAAATAAAACAGCAATACAGATACAGTTTTTGTAAATTGCACCATAACAGTTTTATTTTATGAAATCACCAAAATCGTATAAACTGAAAGAATAAAAATCGCGATACGATGTTTCATTAAACACTATTATCTCATATGAAAAACTCAAACTACCTGTATTTGCAATTTGCCGATGTTATTGAAAAACAAATAAAATCGGGTCTTTTAAGTGTGGGAGACAAATTACCTTCGATTAGGGAAGTATGTGCAGAAACAGGCTACAGCATGAGTACAGTCAGTAAAGCGTATTATGAAATCGAAAGCAGATCTCTAATAGAATCAAGACCACAATCGGGCTATTATGTAAGCAATATTTCGGCAAGAATTGTTCCCGAACCAACAGCCAGCTCCCCTATTCTGACCACACAAAATATTGAAAGAGAAGATTTAATTGATTTGGTTTATGGAAATATGACAGATAAAAACGTTACCATGCTTTCATTAGGTTTTCCATCAAATGAACTTCTTCCGATAGCAAAACTAAATAAGGGCATGGTTCAGGCAATGCGGCAACTACCCAATAGTGGTACCAGTTATGAAGAAATACAGGGCAATGTTAATCTTAGAAAAGAAATCGCACGCTGGTCTTTTGCATGGGGAGGATCTCTAACAGAAGATGACATTATAACTACTCCGGGCTGCGTGAGTGCGATGTCACATTGCTTAATGACGGTTACAAAACCGGGAGATACCATTATTACAGAAAGCCCCGTTTATTTTGGCGTTTTACAACTGGCTAAATCTCTAGGTTTGTATGTTATGGAACTGCCCACCAATATAACAACGGGAATAGAATTAGATGCTTTAAAAAAAGCTATTTCGACTAAAAAAATTAAGGCTTGTGTGTTAATGAGTAATTTCAGCAATCCCTCGGGAAGTATGATGCCTAATGAACACAAGGAAGAAACCGTTAGCTTAATGGAATTACATAATATTCCGTTAATTGAAGATGATATTCACGGTGATTTATATTTTGGCTCAGCCAGACCAACAAATTGCAAAACGTATGATAAAAGCGGAATCGTGATGTGCTGCAGTTCGGTTTCTAAAACTTTGGCACCGGGATATCGTGTAGGCTGGGTTATTCCGGGGAAATTCAAAAAAGAAATTTTACGGACAAAATTATACCATACCATCTCTTCACCTACCATTACACATGAAGTTGTGGGTGATTTTTTGAAAAACGGCCGCTATGAAAATCATCTTCGTAAAATTCGTCAGATTCTGAATCATAATTGCAGTAATTACATCAACACTATTTTAGAATCTTTTCCAAAAGGCACAAAGGTAAGTCAGCCACAGGGCGGTTTTTTTCTTTGGATCGAACTCGATAAAAAAATAGATACTGCCGAATTTTATCATTTGGCCATGAAACACAATATCAGCATTGCTCCCGGTCGTATTTTTTCTTTTCAGGATCAGTTCTCCAATTGTATGCGTTTGAGTTTTGGTTTGCCATGGACAAATGAATTACGCCAATCTATACAAACATTAGGTAAACTGGCTGCCAAAAGTATTTAAAATTAACACATAGCGACATCGTTTTTCTTTGTACATAAACACACTCACTAATATACAAACATACAGTTATATTGAAAATCCGGATTTTTCAAGCCTCTTTTAATTTGGACTTTAATCTATTCATCTGTGTATTTAAAATCTCTATTAAAACATAAAAAAACCGGACAGTACAACTACTCACTGACCGGTCAACAATTAAAATACCAAAATTAACTTTAATTTATAAAACAAAATAAGCGTTGCTGTCCACTTTTTTAGGTTCGTCTTCTAAATCAAACTCTTTTAGAATATCAAATTCGCTTTGATATTCATTCAGCATTTGTTTAATATTTTTTTCGATTGTGTTTGCAATAGTCGTAACAGGTGTGTCTGTTGGCCTGTTTTCGAAAGGATCCTGTAAATGAATTGCCATTCTTTCGATTAAAAAGAAAGCAGCGGCAATAGCGACAATTAATGGAATAGCAAACCAGCTCAATACGCTTGTTAATCCAAAAGGCAGTAACAAAATAAACAAACACAGTGTTAATCGGATATACATGCTGTAAGTGGTTGGAAAAATGGTATTTTTAATTCGTTCACATTTACCCATTTCATCGCATAGTCTCGACAAGGTATTATCAATTTCTACTTGTTGATACATATTGATTCGCTTGTCATTTTTTGCATTTCGAAGATCACGTGCATGCAGCATCAAAATCGCATTTGGTATATTCTGATGATTTTTGATGTACTTTAATTCCTCTTCACTTATCAATCCCTTAAGTGGTTTTATGGCATCTTTATTTCTAAGTGCCTGACCTAAACTATAGCACCATGCAATTTGTCTTTTAGCAAAATTCTCTTTGAATTCACTCGCTCCAACAGAAAAATCAGGATCTTTATAAAAGGTTAAAACCTGGCGGATTAATGTTCTGGAATCATTTACAATTGCTCCCCATACAATTCGGGCTTCCCACCATCTATCGTAAGCCTGATTGGATTTAAAGGCTAATAATAACGATATAATTGTACCAATCATGGTTGGAATAGCAATCGGAATATCTACAGGAAGCGTAACAAAATAGTGATGAAAAACCTCAAATACTATAGTGTATGCGGCTACTAGGGCAAGTTCTACTTTAATTTTCCCGAGAACGTAATTCATTGGTATTCTTTTCTTTAATAACATATTTTCGGTTTTAAATTAATATTACAGGGATTGAGTCTTAGTAATTAATGAATAGCTATAGCTCTGTATTTTTTAATATTTATTGCGTTCAAAGGCTAATTTTTATTCACTAAAACTATTAAACCAGCTCCTCATATAATGAAAGTATCGGAAGTCCGAGTTTTTCATTAATATTTTGTTTTTTTGATTTTTTAAATTTGATTTTTTCTCCTTTTCGGGTTTCAACCAAAAGATCAATTTCGTATTTTGAAATTGCTTCAGATAAAGGCGTCATATTTTCGAGATCTTCAGTTTTTGAAGCCTGACTTACAATTTCATAAGAAAAATTATCATTAAGAAACTGCTGTACATCTTTTACATGCATGTTGGCATTGCTATTTTCAATATAAAGTGCTTTATTGAAATCTTCCCTGAATTGTTCGTTCCCTAAATGCAGAATTGGGCATTTTTGATTTCCTGCCAATTGTATCAGATAATGATGAATACGCTTGGTTTCCTGTTTATACGAATTAGATAAGATTATTAATTTTACAGAAAAATGCTCAATAATCCCTCTAAAAACAGGAGAAGAAATCCCGTATTGATTATGAATTTTAATTTTGCAGTTTTGAGTATGATCGATCATATACCTGCAGGTTGCTAAAACCTCTTCCTGACTTTTGGTAAGTCCGGTTCGCATTTCGCGCAAAAAATTAGATGATGAAAAAGAATCGGGAGTTTCTGCAATCATCATTAAAACAATTTCACAATCTGATTTTTTTGCTTGGTTTATCGCCCATTTTACAGCAGAAATTGTATCGTCTTTTAAAGTAGTGGGTATCAGGAAATTTTTCATATGTATAATCTTTTAGTATATACAGACAAAATAACTACCTGAAAATTAGAAGGGTCTTAATCTAAAATTAGAATTTTCTAAGATTCAACATTAGAATTTTTAATATTCCTCTTTTTAATGTTTGATTTGTTAAAAATGATAGTCACAATCGTTCCTTTATCCTGTTCTGATTGTACCTGAATTTCCCCATCGTGCATACGGATAATTTTGGAAGCCAGGGGAAGCCCCAACCCGTAACCAATATATTTGGCTGCAATTTTTCCTCTGAAAAAAGGCTCATACAAATGCGGGATATCTTCTGGCGGAATCCCTATTCCGATATCATTGATCGAAATTTTTATTGCCTCATTATTGGCTGAAAGCGTTACAAAAACCTCATTATTATCAGAATATTTTACACCATTGGTAATAATATTATTGATGGCCAGTTCTAAAAGTGGTTTGTTGCACGGAATCAACAACAAATTGGAATCTTTAGGGGCAAAATTAAGTTTGATACTCACGCGGTTGTCAGGAAAAATTTTATCCAAATCTGACTTAACTTCCAATAATAACTCATCGATTCGGGCAATATCCAAAACTTGTTTGTTTCCGTCGTACCCTGTTTGCGTTAGCTTAAGAAGGCTTTCAGTTAAATTTCCTAATCTGGAAGCCTGACTGTAAATATTCTCTAATGACTGAACATATTCTGAAACTGGACGTTCTTTCATCAACATAATTTCAGCTTCAGCAATTATGGTTGTAATTGGCGTTTTTAACTCGTGTGATGCATTGTTAATAAAATTTGCCTGAATTTCAAAAGAAGTTTCCAGTCGGTCCAGCATGTCATTGAACGTTTCTGTAAGATCTGAAATTTCATCAGCATTTTTAACTTCCGGCAATCTGTTATGGAGATTCGAAGCACTAATTCTATTTACTTCTTTCGTAATCCTGGCTACTGGATTGATGACTCTTTTTGCCAAAAAGCGTCCTAAAAAAAAGGCCAGGAGTATAAAACCGATGCCACCAAACAGCAATATCTTTACAATATAAACGGTAGTCGTTTTCCCTCTTCGGTCGCGTGCCCCAACAATTACAATATATTTTTGATCTCTTTCTGTAAAAACCTGACCTAAATAATACTTGCTGTTAATCTCAAAATAATCTTTGCCTGTCTGCAGAATATTGGAGTAAAATTCATTCGGTAGATTTAATTTGGTATTATAATCAAAACTATTGGCACTGTTGATTTTAAGAACATATTCTTCTTCTTCGATAAGTTCTTCGAGCCCGTTTTTCTTTAAATTACTGTAATATTTTATTTTTTCGGGATCATGCTGAAAATGAATAGAAGCCACAATTTTAGACCTGTCTTCAAGTCTTTTTAAGAAATGATAACGATTATTTTCTCTAAATAAAACGAATACAATTATGCTCAATAGCAAAGTACTAAAGGTAGAAAGTGCTACGTAAGTAAAAGTAATTCTTTTTCTAATATCCATTTTATGGCTGTATAACATAACCCAAACCTTTCGTGGTATGAATAAGTTTGGTTTTGAAGGGTTTGTCTATTTTTTTTCTTAAATACGTAATATAAACATCAACAACATTTGTATTCATATCAAAATTAATATCCCAGACATTATCCAAAATCTGATCCCGCGATACAATTCTGCCACTGTTTTTCGCTAAATAATACAGTAATTTAAATTCTTTGGCAGTTAAAATTATCTGTTCTCCATCTCTTTTAACCGTTTTTGCACGGCCGTTTATTTCGAGATCGCCAATGGTGATCACATCGACTCTGTCTATATCCTGATTAGCTCTTCTGTTTAAGGCATTTACTCTTGCATCGAGTTCTCCAAATTTAAAAGGCTTAACCAAATAATCATCAGCACCGGCATTGAGTCCTGTAACAATATTCTCAGAAGTTCCAAGGGCTGTCAGAAGCAAAACAGGTACAAAGTTTTTGCTGGCGCGTAATCTTCTGCAAATTTCAATTCCGTTAATATCCGGAAGCATTACATCTAAAACGACTACATCAAAAGTATAATTATGAATCATTTCCAATGCCGTTTTACCATCCAGAGCAACGCTGACATCGTTATTATTTTCAGCGAATCCTTTTCGTAAAATGGAAAGTAGATTTGGTTCGTCTTCGACTATGAGTAATTTCATTTGAATAAATGTATGAATAACAAAAATAAGGATTGAAACGTAAATACAAATTACTTAAACCTGAATTATGATTTTATTATGAAGAAAATAAAGAAATAAACTACTATTCAAAAGAAATTAATCGCTTTTAAGCCAGCCTGTAATACTCATTCTCGTATTTTGGGTCACCAAAACTTCATGCATCAATTCATTGCTTTTAAAAAACACTGTTTTTCCCTGAGTTGGTGAAATCTTTTGATCATTATTTTCCTGATGAATCATCAATTCCCCACCATCAGATTCTTGCCAATTACTATTGAGATAACTAATCATGGAATATTTCCGACTTGGATTATTTTTAAACTGATCCAGATGTTTTAGGTAAAAATCACCTTTTTCATATAAAGAATAATGAAATTCATAACCCGTGATTCCGGCGTAACAACTCTCATTTAGATAAATGATAAAGGCCTCGATCTGGGCAAAAAAAGCATTTTCAAAAACATTGTTATGTGTTTTATCTAACCAATAAATAGAATCGCTCCTGATTGCGCCATCGTAAGAAAGCTTTTCTGAATTTCCAATTCCAGCGTCTGACAGCAAACTCTTGTGATTTAAATCAAGTAGATTTTGTTTAAGATTATCAGCTAATTCTTTACTTAAAAAATGCTCTGAAATACC
Organism: Flavobacterium salmonis; assembly: GCF_903819435.1. GTDB lineage: Bacteria > Bacteroidota > Bacteroidia > Flavobacteriales > Flavobacteriaceae > Flavobacterium > Flavobacterium chungangense. The sequence goes on from NZ_CAIJDP010000090.1 coordinate 77,894, forward strand.
TACTTTATTTTCAATATAACTCGCAATCAAATCTTCGAAACTATTTTCCATTTATTGTTTGGGAAAAACTGCAAATACAGCCAACGTAGCAAGGTAGCCGAAATAAAACTGGTAATGGTTCTTTTTGGAAATAATAAACCCGACAAGTTTTTTGCAACCTGTCGGGGCAGAAAGTGAGTTTAAGAAAAGGATACAAAAACTATTAATTTTCTCTTTTTGTATTATCTACGATTTTATCAATATAAGCCTTAGTCAATTCTAACATAAAAGTTGGATCATCCATAGTTTTAATATAATCTATAATTTCTGAACTACTAAAATTCTCTGATAAAAAATTCTCTCCATTTTTCGTAATCATATAATTTTTATCAGTGCTATTCTCAAATTTTTCAAGACCAATTATAAAATTATTTTCTACTAAAACATTCAGGTTTATCATTATATCAGAAGGGAAATCTGCTCTATCAAAAAACTTCATCAAAGTATAAATACCTCTTATTCCGGGATTTCCTGAAATTAAAAATAAAATTAAAATTTGCTTTTTGGTCAGCATACAATTTATAATTTGCTAATATAACTTCCGTACATATCCTTAAACTGATGGCCTGTTGCAAAACGATCTTTGCTTAGTTTTTTATGTTCTACCAATGCCCACAAAATAAATTCTTTCATGAAATACTGATCTTTTTTATCTAATTGAGATTGATATTTTTTTACTAATATATCTAAAGGAGTAACTTCATCCAAAATATTTTGATATTCGGTATCGGAAGCTTCATCCAGTAATTCGAAACCACTTTCTGCAAAGAACCATTCAATTAAATCAGAATATGGCGTTTTTTCACCGGGTTTTTCTAATTTTTCAATCTTCGGAAAGAAATCAGAAAATAAAGTTTTAATAGCAGAACCTATTAAATTCTGCGCTACAACTGCCGCTCCCTCCTGCTCTCCTTCATACACTAATTCTACTTTTCCTGTAATCGCAGGAATGATTCCAATAAAGTCTGATAAACGAAGTGAAGTTTTATCAACACCAGAAATTAAAGCGCGACGCTCTGCGGTACTAATTAAATTTTCAAAGGCTGTAATACTCATTCTGGCACTTACACCACTTTTATTATCGATGTATTCACTTTCTCGTGCTTCAAAGCTTATTTGTTCTAAAATATCTCTCGCGAGTCCAGGAACATATACTATATCTGCCTGATTTTCATCCAGCTTTGCTTCCTGCTCTGTAATGGTTCTGGCAATTGCTACACTTTCCGGGTAATGTGTAAGGATCTGCGAACCGATTCTATCTTTTAAAGGTGTTACAATACTTCCCCGATTGGTATAATCTTCAGGATTTGCCGTAAAAATAAATTGCATATCAAGCGGCATTCTCAACTTAAAACCTCTAATCTGAATATCTCCTTCCTGTAAAATATTGAATAATGCTACCTGAATCCTGGCTTGTAAATCCGGCAATTCATTAATCACAAAAATACAGCGATTCGCTCTCGGAATCATTCCGAAATGTATCACGCGATCATCTGCGTAAGATAACTTCAAATTGGCAGCTTTTATAGGGTCAACATCTCCAATTAAGTCAGCAACCGTTACATCTGGCGTGGCTAATTTTTCAAAGAAACGCTCACTCTTGTGCAGCCATGAAATTGGGGTTTCATCCCCTTTTTCTGCAATTAAATCTTTAGCAAAGCGTGAAATCGGATTGAAAGGATCGTCGTTAATTTCAGAACCCGTTACAAACGGAATATATTCATCTAATAATTCGATCATTTTACGCGCCAGTCTGGTTTTAGCCTGACCGCGAAGTCCTAATAAATTAATATTATGACGGGATAAAATAGCGCGTTCCAATTCCGGAATTACGGTATTCTCGAAACCATGAACACCTTCAAAAACCGGTTTTGCAGATTTGATTTTTTCACGCAGGTTATTTCGCAATTCGTCTTTTATACTTATGCTTTTATATCCTGCAGCTTTTAATTGTCCTAATGTCTTTATATTGTTTATTTCCATTTTTATTGAAATATCGATTGTGTTATTACATTTTGATTTAGAATGGTGTTAGATTCACAGCAATGCATCTCTACAAAACCTTTAAAACTTAACGAACCCTTTTCTTCCTATTCGTTTCATAATCCTCAAAAATCATTTCTCCCAAACCCTTTAATCCGGTGTAAAATGCTTTTCCCTGATTGGCTTCGGTAAAATGATTCACAAATCGCTGTAAATAAGGATCTCTGGCAATCATAAAAGTTGTAATCGGAATGTGTAATTTTCTAGCCTGCTGTGCCTGTGTGTAGCATTTATCAACAATATATTCGTCCAGACCATTGCTGTTCATATAATAAGATCCGTCACGCTCACGTACACAACTTGGTTTGCCGTCGGTAATCATGAAAATTTGCTTGTTTGTATTTCGTTTTCTACGCAAAATATCCATTGCCAATTGTAAACCTGCAACGGTATTGGTATGATAAGGACCAACCTGCAAATACGGCAAATCTTTAATTGGAATTGTCCAGGCATCGTTTCCAAAAACCAAAATATCAAGTGTATCTTTTGGATAACGTGTTGTGATTAATTCGGCCAAAGCCATTGCTACCTTTTTAGCAGGTGTGATCCGGTCTTCGCCATACAAAATCATACTGTGACTAATGTCAATCATTAAAACGGTACTCATTTGTGCTTTGAACTGGGTTTCTTCAACAACCAGATCATTTTCGGTCAGCATGAAACTTTCAGCGCCATTGTTTATTTGGGCATTTCTCAAACTTTCTGTCAAAGAAATACGTTCTATACTGTCTCCGAAATTAAACTCACGGAATTCACCGGTATGTTCATCTCCGTTTCCGGCATGTTTGGTTTTGTGATTTCCGCTTCCTGCGCGTTTTAAATTTCCGAAAATCTGATCTAAAGCCTGCTGGCGAATAGCCCTTTCTGTCTTTGCTGTTATTCCAAAACCGGAAGTTCCGTCAGGTTTTGCTTCGTCCTTTATATATCCTTTTTTCTTGAGATCTTCAATAAAATCATCGATTGAGTAATTTTCGTCTGTTAGCTTATATTCCTTATCTAACTCACGAAGCCAGTCAATAGCTTCGTCAAAATCTCCCGAGGTATGGGTAATTAACTCTTTGAAAATGCCAAAAAGTTTTTCAAACGGAGACTGAAAAGGTGCTTCGTACGTCTTGAAATAAAAACCTTTTTTAAATTCGTTTTTCATAATTTTAAAAGTACGTTTTTTTAGAATTATGAAAAAAGAAACGTTTACTAATTTTTAGTTAAAGTATTTAAATAAAACGAACAGTAATTAGCGATGATACTCACAATTATTCAAACTTCCCATCAAGATAAAACCATGCACTATTTTCAAATTTAAAAGTCGAAAACTCATAATGTTCTTGAGGTTTTTGACTACTGTCTAAAAAATAAGCTTTGAATTCGACCGTATTTTCGGTAAAACTTAGAATTTCCAGTTTTTGCCATTTATTGTTCACTGCCCATTTCAAAATTTCACTTTTTGAATAAAATTTTCTTTCTGAAACATAAGTCGTTTCTAAAAGATAATCGGCATTATGAGTCGCGTAAGCCGAATATCTCGAACGCATCAAAGCTAATGCTGTTGGGGCTTTTTGATACTTTTCAAGATACAATCCGCAACATTCCGCGAACAATAAACCGGTATCGCAAAAGCATTTTTTATTCTCCATCAACCTGCTCTTCGCCATTAAGTTTTACATGCAGCTGATTCAATAAAACCTGATATCGGCTTATTTCTCTCAACTCTTCATCTTCTTCTGCAAAATCCAGCATTTCATCTAATACTTCACTTACATCAAGTAATTTATTATTCGCTTCTCTATTATTCTCTGCAGCAATCAAATCAATGATTTCCTGTACGCTTGCCTTTAAACTTTCAAATTTCGTATTCATATTTTTTGTTGTTACTTTTTGTTTGCCTCGCCAGTTCGACTAAAGTCTCGGTTCAGGTTTCAGGTTGCGTAACGTAACTTGAAACTTTACTCTTCAGTTTTGTTTTCGTTAAACTTTTTAATAATTTCTTTTAGCTTTTCTTTCCTTGCAATTTCTGCCTGTTTTACTTTGTTTTGGGCTTTATGCAATTTGTCATTATGCTTCTTGATATTCCTTTCGTTGTTGCGTCCCATTATATTTCTCTTTTAATTTCGTCTAAAGTCTTCCCGGTATAAATCAATTCATCAATGATTTGCTTTCTTAAATCTGCAATATCATCATAGTCAAAATGTTTTGCCCAGGATGTCAGCTGTTGCAGATTCCGGATTTGTTTGATACGCTTTGTAGTTTCAAAACTCGTTCTCAGAATTGCTTTTTTATCATACTTCGGATTATTTTTGTGCTGATAAGTTACGGTGTTTTTACCATAATCCGCTTCGATATAATACAACTTTTCTTCAGCAGTATCAGGATAAAATTCATTCCAGGCGGCAAAACCTGTTTTTGTTTTAGAAGGAGTTTCCGGCTCCATAGCAATTAATCTCCACTTACTGTTAGCTAATCTTCCCCAATGATTCGAAACACGGTACATTCCGGCTTCGGTATAATAATAAGTGCTTCCTGCTGAACTTTCAAACTGAACTTTCAATCCTTTAATGGCTTCCGGCACGACTTCATTAAAAACACAAAATGTATTTTTAAAGGAATTAGGATGTGGCTTAAAGTTTTTTTGCATGTGCAAATATACTGAGATTGCCGAACTTAGTTGCTATCTTTTATTCTCATTTTGTCACTTCGACGAAGGAGAAGCCACACTGGTTGCTCACCCTCAGTGATTTCTCCTTCGTCGAAATGACAAGTTTGTCGTTACGTTTTGATAAAAAATCACAGATATACACATTTAGAAGATAAAAAAGCTTTTGCTATTCTTTGCGTTAAAATTAACCAGCTAATTTGAACAGAATATTGATTAACTTTGCCCCCTCAATTTAAAATAAAAAACTTATGTCTAAGGATTCACAAGAAAAAATGCCTCAAAAAGGAGTTTACACCGGCATCATCGAAAAAGATGAAAACAACAATTATTTTTGTGGTGAATATCTTTTAGATTATAAAATTGCGCATTCAAACTTTACTATTGGAGATTGGATTACAATTAAATCGGTTATTGAAAACCCAAGCGATATCAGTTATGATAAATATCCGAAAAAATCGAAAAACTTCGATAAGGCAAATCATAAACCTGAAAACAAATAATTACTTAAGTTTTAGCTTAAATCCTAAAATATATTATAAAAACAAGTGCCCTAGCCCCGATAGAAGTGGAAATCCTTTTATGCCGGGGTTCGGCATGAAAGATTAGAACGGATAGCGGGAACAGCTCCTTATTTTTTACATTTCCTAATTGACTCATTATCTAATTTTTGCTTATTTTCTGAATATTTTTTCTATCAAAAGTAAAAAGTTAAAAAAAAGTGTACCTTTGCAAAAAATTTGTCTTTTTGAACAATTAACATCAATTTCAAACTAATAGACAAGTAGTTACCTTTATTTATGAAAAAAATAGTTGAATACAGAAAGTTACTAAACGTAGACAAAACTGCAGAATTAAAAGATTTAAAAACCATTTATCGTAATGCGATGAAAGAATCTCATCCTGATAAATTTCAGGGAGATGATGCTGGTTTGAAAGCTGCAGAAGAAAAAAGTAAAGCTATCATTGAGGCATATCACTTTTTAGTAAGTATTAATCCTGAGACGATTAAAGCTAATTTACCTGAATATACTGAAACGATTTCGACTTGTTCAATTACAGATTATAAGTTTGTTGAAGGTCGTTTGATCATCGATTTTTCTAACGGAAGTGTTTACGAATATATTAGTGTTCCTAAAGCAACTTACGTGAAAATGGTTAATGCAGATTCTCCGGGAAGATTCGCAAAAAGACACATTTTAAACTCTTTTACCTGGAGAAAGAAAACAAATCAGGAATAGAGATTCTACAATACTATTTTCAAAAGCATTCTGACACCAGAATGCTTTTTTTATGCTAAAAAGTGACAAAATCATTGATTTAATTCTGAATAATAAAATTATTAGCTGTTTTTTAATTAAAAAAAATCAATTAAAACACTATCTATAAAGCAGTTGACATAAAAAAAACTATAACAAAATTTTAGGTAGTAAAATTATTGATGTTCTATATTTTTAAATACTTTTGTTGCACAAATCAATTAACTAATTAATTTTTTATAATGAAAAAAATATTTTTTTTACTTACCGCTTCTGCAGCGATAATTTCTTGCAGTAAAGTTAAAGACGGAGAATTCCTTATTACCGGAACTGCAAAAGGAATTGAGAACGGAAAAACAATAATTCTTCAAGGGCAGGATCCAACAACAATGGCTCCTTTAGCACTTGACACTGTAAAAGTTGAAAATGGAAAATTTGAAATAAAAGGAAAAGTTACTGAACCTGCTTTTCATACTTTGATTGTTCAGGATTTACAAGGTCCGGTTCCGTTTATCTTAGAAACTGGTGAAATTAAAATTGACGTTGATAAAGATAGTATTCACAAATCAAAAATTTCCGGAACTTACAGTAATGACGAGTATGTAAAATTCAACGAAGATCTTACTAAAGTTCAAAAAAGATTAATGGATTTTCAGAAAAAAAACACTCAAACTATGCAGGCTGCTCAGCAAAAACAAGACACAGCAGTTATCAATGGTTTAATGAAAGAATATATGGCTATTCAAACTGATGTTCAGGCTGAATCTAAAAAGAAATACACAGCTTATGCTGAAACTCACCCAAAATCATTTATCTCAGCTTTAATTATCCAAAGTTTAATTAATGACCCAGCGGCAGATTTCAAAAAAACAGAAGCTTTATACAACTCTTTAGATGAGTCTTTAAAAAACACAAAGCCAGGAAAAGCTATTAAAGAAAAAATTGGCCAAATGAAAATGCCTGCAGTAGGTGCATCAGCTCCTCCGGTTGGCAGCGCTAAATGAAGATCAGATTTTTCAGCTCCTAATCCTGAAGGCAAAACAGTTTCGCTTAAAGAAAGTTTAGGAAAAGTAACAATTGTAGATTTTTGGGCTTCATGGTGCGGACCATGCAGAAAAGAAAACCCAAATGTTGTAGCAATATACAAAGAACTGCACTCGAAAGGACTGAACATCATAGGTGTTTCTTTAGACAAGGAAGCATCAGCCTGGAAAGAAGCCATAGCAAAAGACAATTTAAGCTGGACACAGGTTTCAAACTTACAATCCTGGGAAGAACCTATTGCAAAGCAATATAATGTACAATCTATCCCTGCAACCTTTATACTTGATTCATCAGGAAAAGTCGTTGCACAGGATTTAAGAGGTCCTGAATTAAGAGCAAAAATTTTAGAGCTTTTAGCAAAATAAGAATAAACAAAAAACTCCAGATTTTCATCTGGAGTTTTTTTATGTCTAAAAGTTGATTTTTGATTACTTTACAAATTCAATTTTTTGAACTTCTTCCTCATTTACACTATCGAAGAATCCTTGTTCATTCATCCAGTCATCACTGAATACCTTACTCATGTAGCGAGAGCCATGATCAGGAAAAATAGCAATAATATTACTGTCTTTTGTAAATTCTCCTTCTTCTGCGTACTGCTTAATTGCCTGCATTACAGCACCGGAAGTATACCCTACAAATAAACCTTCTTTACGGGTAATTTCTCTGGCTGTATGAGCACTCTCTTCATCCGTTACTTTCATGAACTTATCGATAATATCAAAATCAGTTGCTGAAGGAATTAAATTCTTCCCTAAGCCTTCAATTCTATATGGATATATTTCTTTATTATCGAATTCTCTTGTTTCATGATATTTTTTCAATACCGATCCAAAAGCATCAACACCTAGGATTTTAATATTTGGATTTTGTTCTTTTAAGAATTTTGCAGTCCCTGAGATTGTTCCCCCGGTTCCACTACAAGCAACAAGGTGAGTAATTTGTCCTTTGGTCTGTTTCCAGATTTCAGGACCAGTAGTATTGTAGTGTGCATCAATATTTAGCTGATTAAAATATTGATTGATGTAAACAGAACCTTTTGTTTCTTCATGTAAACGTTTTGCAACGTTGTAATACGATCTTTCATCATCTGCTGAAACGTGAGCCGGACAAACATAAACCTTTGCTCCTAAACTTCTCAACATGTCAATTTTATCTTTGGATGATTTTGAGCTTACTGCTAATATACAGTTGTAACCTTTTATAATACTTACCATAGCCAAACTAAAACCTGTATTTCCGGATGTTGTTTCAATTATGGTATCACCTGGAGATAAAATCCCTCTTTTCTCAGCTTCTTCAATAATATATAATGCTATTCTATCTTTTGACGAATGTCCCGGATTAAAAGCTTCTACCTTTGCGTAGAAATTTCCTTCTAACCCTTCGGTGACTTTATTTAGCTTAATAAGTGGGGTGTTACCTATTAACTCTAAAACATTATTATAAGCATTTATTTCTTCTTTCATAAAAAAATAGTTAATCAAAGGTAATTTTAAATAACCTTGATAGGTTGCAAATTTAACAAAAAATTTCTAATTAGCTTTGTATTTTCTCTAAATCTAATAAAAAACTAAATTCCTTTGCTAAGTCTTTTAAAGCTTGGAAACGCCCTGAAGCCCCGCCATGACCAGCATCCATGTTAGTATCTAAAAACAGCACAGTGTCATTTGTTTTTAAACTCCTAAGTTTGGCCACCCATTTGGCTGGTTCCCAATATTGAACCTGCGAATCATGCAATCCGGTAGAAACATACATATTAGGATATTTTTGCTCTTTTACATTATCATATGGTGAATACGATAACATATAATCATAATATTTTTTATTATTCGGGTTACCCCATTCGTCATACTCACCTGTTGTCAGCGGAATACTATCATCCAACATTGTCGTAATAACATCTACAAAAGGCACCTGAGCAATAACTCCGTTATACAATTCAGGGGCTTCATTTACGATAACGCCCATCAAAAGTCCTCCGGCAGATCCTCCCTCTGCATATAAATGTTTAGCAGAAGTATATTTCTCGTTTATTACAAATTTAGAGCAATCAATGAAATCTGTAAAGGTATTTTTCTTTTTTAACAGTTTTCCATCTTCATACCATTGCCTTCCCAAGTCCTCACCTCCCCTAATATGAGCTATAGCGAACACAAATCCGCGATCAAGCAAAGAAAGTCTTGTTGATGAAAAATAAGTATCCATCGTGATTCCGTATGAACCATACGCATATAGCAATAACGGATTTTTACCATCTTTCTCTAGTCCTTTACGGTAAATCATAGAAATAGGCACTTTAACTCCATCTCTAGCTGTTACCCACACTTTTTCTTCGATGTAATTGTTTTTATCAAATTTACCACCTAAAACCTCTTGCTCTTTTAAGATTTCTTTAGTTTTAGTTTTCATATTAAAATCAATTACAGACGATGGTGTTGCCAGCGATTGGTAGCTGTAACGCAAAACATCCGTATCAAAATCAACATTTGTTGTAGTATAAGCGTTATATGTTTCACTTCCAAAAGGCAAATAATAATCCGGTTCGTCATTCCATGGCATGATTCGGATATGATTTAAGCCGTTTGAGCGTTCTTCAACCACTAAATAATTTTTGAATATTTCGATATCTTCCAATAAAACATCTTCACGATGTGGAATAACATCTTTCCAGAATTTTTTCTCTGTTCTGTTTTCTGGCGTTTTCATCAACTTAAAGTTGGTTGCCTTATCTTTATTGGTCAAAATATAAAATGAGTCTTCGTAATGCGAAATACTGTATTCTAAACCACGAACACGTGTCTGAAATACTGCAAATTCACCATCAGGATTATCCGAATTTAAAATCCTGTATTCTGTCGTTAAAGTACTTCCTGAACCAATAACAATATATTTTCTTGATTTTTCTTTACTTACTGATACATTAAAAGTATCATCTGTTTCATTAAAAACCAAAACATCAGTTGCAGCATCTGTATTTAATTTATGTCTGAACACTTTATCAGATCGTAAAGTAACTTCGTCTTGTCTGACATAAAAAATGGTATTGTTATCATTTGCCCAAACTGATTCTCCAGTTGCATTTTCTATTTTATCTGCGAGAATTTCTCCGGTTTCTAAGTTTTTAATCTGAATTGTGTAAATTCTTCTCCCCACAATATCAACAGCAAAACTCGCAAATTTGTTATCGGGACTAACACTTAAGCCTCCTAATTTAAAGTAAGCATGATCTTTTGCCAATTCATTGCAATTAAACATGATTTCTTCTTCAGCAGAAAGACTGCCTTTTTTTCTTGAAAAAATAGGATAATCCTGTCCTGTTTCAAAACGGGTAATATAATAATACCCATTATAGAAATATGGAACAGAAGAATCATCTTCTTTAATTCTGCCTTTCATCTCCTCGTATAAAGCATCCTGAAGACCTTTAGTGTGCGAAGTCATACTTTCGTAGTAGGCATTTTCCTGTTTTAGATAATCAATAACCTCCGGATTTTCTCTGTCATTGAGCCAAAAATAATTATCGATTCGGACTTCTTTATGCTTTTTTAATGATTTAGGAATTAATTTGGCTTGTGGAGCCGGTATATTGTTTAGCATTGATTGGGCATTGGTTTTTATATAAGACAAGGCAAAAATAACACATAGAGAGTAGAACAGGATTAATTTTTTCATAAAATATTACTTTATTATATATTGTAATAAACTAATTTTGTTGAAATAATTTAAAATCAACAAAAATGGATTTAATGGGAATGATGGGAAAACTTAAAGAAACCCAACAAAAAATTGAAGATACAAAAAAACGCTTAGATACAGTTTTAATTGATGAGCAAAGTGCCGACGGATTATTAAAAGTAACATTAACAGCAAACAGAAAAGTAAAATCAATTTCTATTGATGACTCTTTACTTGAAGATAAAGAACAATTGGAAGATTATTTAATTGTAACGCTAAATAAAGCAATTGAAAAAGCAACTAGGGTAAACGAACAAGAGCTTGATGCTGTTGCTAAAATGGATATGCCAATGATTCCGGGAATGGATAATCTTTTTAAGTAATCTAAACCACATATGAAACTAACATACAAAACTCTGGCAATTACTTTTGCCAGTTTATTTTTATTTTCCTGTGTAAATGATTCATCAAACCCAAAGGATGAATCAGTTAAAGATGATTTTAATTTTTTAGCAGTAACATTTGCAGGAAAAATAAACAAAATTGGAAACAACAGTGGACAAATTACGTCTTATTCAGAATTTGAAGGACTAACTTCTAATACAATAAATCTAAACACAGTCACTTCGAGTACTGATAAGATTTTTTTAGTCGAATATCATCCACCCTCAAATAAGATTTTTGTTTTTGATAAAAAAACAAAAAAAACGACCTCTAAATCATTAGTTTTCCCAACTGAAGTAACTGGTCCAAATCCATCAATTTCTGCACTTATATGGGATAATTCGAAAAAAATTCTTCATGGAATAATTGTACCAAACACCTATATTACACCTGTAAATAGCATATCGTATTATGTAAAAATCAATCCAGATACTTTTGAAGTTTCATATTCAGGTTTAAGTTTCGATCAAACTGCTTCCTTTTCGACTTTTTTAAATGGAAATAAATTATATAGTTCTTATAACAATCAGGACACTTATGAAATTGACACGGAAAACAACACGGAAAAAAAGGCATTATTCAACAATACCAATTTTTCATTTTTAAAAGCTGCTGTTTTTTCAAACAACTCAGTATACTGCATAACAAATAAAACAGGTGTCGTAGGCAATACAATTGTAAAAATTGATTTAACAAACAATACTTCCGAAGATTTACTACCTAACGACAGTTTAGGATATACATATCTTAACGGACCTGGATACATCGACAAAAATAATAATGAATATATATGCTGTGTACAAAAAGGATCTGAAATATTTGTTCTTTTAAAATTTAATGTTTTGTCTAAAACTTATAAATATTTCGAACTAAAATCGGATACTTCAATTGACAGTAATTTCATAATAGTAGATCAAATAAATTAAAAAAGGCAGGTAAATCCTGCCTTTTTTAATTTATTTGATCTTAACTTTAAAACTTCTGAAGCGTCTCAATAACATAGGTATGCATTACTTCTTTATAATCCAAATGTGTTACAATTCTAAGTTTATTGTGCCCCATAGAACTAATAAGAATATTTTTCTGTTTTAATTTCTCTATTAAAAGTTTATCACTATACCCTTCTGCCAGAGAAAAAATTAAAATATTAGTTTCTACAGGTTCGATTGCCGCAATCCATGACTTAGTCCTTAAAACTGCTGCTATTTCCTTTGCTCTGCGGTGATCTTCGGCTAGTCTTTCAATATTATGTGCCAACGCATACAATCCTGCTGCAGCTAAATAACCAACCTGACGCATCCCACCTCCCAGTATCTTCCTGATTCTTAACGCCCTGTGAATATCTGCTTTGGTCCCCAACAGTATTGACCCTATCGGAGCCCCTAATCCTTTTGATAAACAAACTGAAATAGTATCGAAAATAGCTCCAAATTCTTTGGGATTCTGCCTTTTTGCAACCAATGCATTCCAAATTCTGGCTCCATCCAGATGGAACTTCAAATTATTGGCATCGCAGACTTTTTTTATTTCCCATAAATCTTCCAGTTCATAACAGGCACCACCTCCTTTATTTGTAGTATTTTCTACACAAACTAAACTCGTTAACGGACTGTGATAAAACTCCGGATCATTAATTGCAGCAGCAACTTTTGCCGCATTTATCATTCCTCTGTCTCCATCTAATAAACAGCATGAAACTCCGCTATTAAAAGAAACTCCACCGCCTTCATAATGATAAACATGAGCATACTTGTCGGCGATTAATTGTTCTCCGGGTTGTGTGTGGAGTTTAATTGCGGCTTGATTCGCCATAGTTCCTGACGGAAAAAAAAGCCCAGCTTCCATACCAAAAAATTCAGCTACCCTGGTCTCTAATTCGATAACCGTCGGATCTTGTCTATATACATCATCGCCAACATGAGCGTTGAACATATACTGCAGCATTTCGTAGCTAGGCTTGGTAATAGTATCGCTGATTAAATTTATTTCCATATTCTAAAAACTATATCTTATTTTTGTAGTGCAAAATTACGTATAACTGATAGTTATTAACAGCGAGTTTTAATAAATTTTAACTTGCGGTTTATTACTCAACCAAATTAACGTAATATTTGTAAAAAAAATATAAAACTACTATTAATTTATGACAACAGCCGAACAAGTAAAAGGTATTGTGGAGCGCCTAGGTGCGTTGAGGAGGTATCTTTGACGTTGATGCCAAGCTAATCGAAATTGCAAACGAAGAAGAAAAAACTTTTGCTCCTGATTTTTGGAACAAACCAAAAGAAGCAGAAATCATTGTAAAAAATCTTCGAAACAAAAAAAAATGGATCGAAGATTACAATAAAGCTGTCGAACTTACAGATGAACTTCAGCTTGCTTATGATTTTTATAAAGAAGGAGAACTTTCTGTAGAAGAATTGGATGAAAATTACAATACAACGCAGCTGCACATTGAAAACATCGAATTTAAAAACATGCTTTCTGACGAAGGCGACAGCCTTAGCGCTGTAGTTCAGATTACTGCCGGTGCCGGTGGAACAGAAAGTTGTGACTGGGCTGGAATGCTGATGCGTATGTACATGATGTGGGGAGAAAGTTATGGCTATAAAATAAAGGAACTTAACTTTCAGGAAGGTGATGTTGCCGGAATAAAAACCGTAACTTTAGAATTCGAAGGTGATTATTCTTTTGGCTATCTGAAAGGTGAAAATGGTGTACACCGTCTGGTTAGAATTTCACCTTTTGACAGTAATGCCAAACGACATACATCATTTGTATCTGTTTATGTCTATCCTCTTGTCGATGACAGTATTGAAATTGATATTAATCCTGCGGATATTGAGATTACAACTTCTCGTTCCAGCGGTGCCGGAGGACAAAATGTAAACAAAGTTGAAACGAAAGTCCAATTGGTACACAAACCAACCGGAATTCAAATTCAGTGTTCAGAAACACGCTCCCAGCAGGATAACAGACAGCGTGCCATGCAGATGCTTCGTTCTCAATTGTATGAAATTGAATTAAAGAAACAACAAGCACAGCGTGCCGATATTGAAGCCGGAAAGATGAAAATCGAATGGGGCTCGCAAATACGTAATTATGTAATGCAGCCTTATAAATTGGTAAAAGATGTTCGTACCGGTTATGAAACCAGTGATGTTGATGGCGTGATGAACGGAAACATAGATCCGTTTTTAAAAGCGTTTTTAATGATGATGGGACAAAAAGAAGAGGAATAAATTTAATCCATTTAAAACTTCACCGTTAAGGCATTAAGATTCTAAGCATTGTTTGGCTTTATTTTTCTTAATACCTTAACGGTTAAATTTCAAAAAATAATTTCATTTAAAGTATACTATTATGATTAAATGGGCAGACGTAATTCATTTTACAAATAAAGGAAATCCAACTCCGGATAAAAGAGTTGAAAAAACAGGAGAAGAATGGAAGCAGCTTTTAACTCCTGAAGAGTATCAGGTAACACGTTTAAAAGGCACTGAAAGATCTTTCAGTTCTGAACTTTGCAGTCTGTTTGATCCGGGAATATATGAATGTAAATGTTGTGGTACTTTGCTTTTTGACGCATCTGAAAAATTTGAATCCGGAACCGGCTGGCCTTCTTTTACGCAACCAATCAAAGAAAATGCTATTGGCTATCATGCCGACAAATCATACGGAATGATTCGTGTTGAAGTAGTCTGCAATACCTGCGATGCACATTTAGGGCATGTTTTCCCTGATGGACCTGAACCAAGCGGTCTAAGATATTGCATAAATGCTGTTTCACTTTCTAAAGTAAAATAATGAAAAACACCAAAGGAATTCCTTTTAAAAATGAATTGCTTTTTTTTATTCTTCCATGCTTAACAAAAAAATTGTAAGTTACTGCTTATCAATAACAAAATCACTCATTTTTACTTAGTAAAAATACTGAAGTAAAGTCTGTTATAGTTTATATCCTCCAACAAACACGATAAGCAAAATTAAAAAATCATTAGAAAATAACTTAATAAATGTTAAAATTTCAATATATACTCATAATTTTAAACAAACTAAAAAAAAATATTAGGTAATTAAAATCTAATTGGTTTTATTTGGCAAAAAATAACCTATTAAGCAATTAATTCATTAGATGAAATCCTATTCAATTCAAGAAATTAACGAAGTCATAAAAGGCGTAATTTATGGCACTACATCTCAGTGTATTACAGCTACAGAGCAATTAGATAAAGCTACCTCTAGTGATATCTCATTTATAGGGAATAAAAAATACGAAAAATTATGGGAAGGTTCGAAAGCTTCCATTGCAGTTGTTAATGAAGACATCTCTATTGAACCTGGAGAAAATCGTGCTTTTATTAAAGTTAAAAATGCTGATTTGGCGATGTCACAGATTTTAGCTCTTTTTGCTCCGCCTACACCGGTATTTCACAATAATATTCATAAAACAGCAATTATCGATGAAACAGCTATTGTTGGCGAAGGTGCAAGAATTGGCGCTGGCTGCTATATTGGCCCAAAAGTAGAAATTGGAGCAAATGTTACAATCTATCCAAATGTTACAATTTTAGACGAATGTACTATTGGTAAAGACACAATTATATGGTCCGGAGCAGTTGTTCGTGAACGTTGTCATATTGGTAACGATTGTATTATTCATCCAAATGCAACAATTGGAGCAGATGGTTTTGGTTTCCGCCCTTGCAGTGAAAAAGGTTTGGTGAAAATTCCACAAATCGGAAATGTAATTATTGGAAACGGAGTTGAAATTGGAGCTAATTCATGTGTAGATCGCGGAAAATTCAGTTCTACTGTTCTTGGTGATGGCTGCAAAATTGATAATTTAGTTCAGATTGGACATAATAGCAAATTAGGTAAATTTTGTATAATGGCCGGAAATAGTGGTTTAGCCGGTTCTGTAACTTTAGGAAATGGCGTTATTATTGGCGGAAGCGCTTCTATAAAAGATCATACTACAATTGGCGACGGAGCTATTGTTGGTGCGGGTTCAGGTGTAACGGGAGATATTCCGGCAGGCAAAACAATGCTTGGATATCCTGCTGTTGAAGCACGTGATGCCTTGAAACAATGGGCTATTTTAAAACGATTGGTTTGTGATTCTAAAAAATAATCTAAACATATTTAAATATTCAAAAAACAGAAGTTTCGCTTCTGTTTTTTTGTTTTATAACTGTTCAGAATATTCTATTTCCCTCCTGAAATCATTTATTTTTTTTAATATTTAGGACACTCTTTTCATTCCTTCTTCAGGAAATATTTTATTATGTAGGTTTCAATTGATTTTGTAAATTAGCCAACACTATTTTGTAAAAACATCAATTTCTTATGGATTTAAACTTCAATAAAAACGAAGATCACAATAAACTATTACTTTCCGAATTGAAACAAAAATTTGCCAAAATAAAATTGGGCGGAGGCGAAAAACGCATTCAAAAATTACACGCTGAAGGTAAAATGACTGCTCGTGAACGAATTGATTATTTGTTGGATGAAAATTCTAAAAGCATAGAAATTGGAGGTTTCGTTGGAGAAGGAATGTATGCAGAACATGGCGGATGTCCTTCCGGGGGAGTAGTAATCAAAATAGGATATATTCGAGGAAAACAGTGTATCGTTGTCGCTAATGATGCTACTGTCAAAGCAGGTGCCTGGTTCCCAATTACAGGAAAGAAAAATTTACGTGCGCAGGAAATTGCCATGGAAAACAGATTGCCCATTATTTATTTGGTAGATAGTGCCGGTGTGTATTTACCGCTTCAGGATGAGATTTTCCCGGATAAAGAACATTTCGGACGAATCTTTAGAAACAATGCCCAAATGAGCAGCATGGGAATTACTCAAATTGCTGCTGTGATGGGAAGCTGTGTTGCCGGGGGAGCTTATCTTCCAATTATGAGCGATGAAGCTTTAATCGTGGACAAAACAGGAAGTATTTTCCTTGCCGGAAGTTATTTGGTTAAAGCTGCAATTGGAGAAACAATTGATAACGAAACATTAGGAGGCGCCACAACACATTGCGAAATCTCTGGCGTAACCGATTATAAAGCAAAAGATGATAAAGACGCTTTAGATAAAATAAAAAACATTGTAGATAAAATTGGCGATTATGATAAAGCCGGATACAGTCGAATCAAAGCTGAAAAACCTGCTCTGGAACCTAAGGATATCTACGGAATCCTGCCAAAAGCCAGAAACGAACAATATGACATGATGGAAATCATCAATCGATTGGTTGACAATTCTGAATTTGAAGCTTATAAAGATGGTTACGGACAAACAATAATAACAGGATATGCCCGAATTGATGGCTGGGCTGTTGGAATTGTAGCGAACCAGAGAAAAGTAGTCAAAACCAAAAAAGGCGAAATGCAGTTTGGCGGTGTAATTTACTCAGACAGCGCTGACAAAGCCACCCGTTTTATTGCGAATTGTAATCAAAAGAAAATTCCATTGGTATTTTTGCAAGATGTTACGGGTTTTATGGTTGGTTCAAAATCTGAACATGGCGGAATCATAAAAGATGGAGCCAAAATGGTCAATGCCGTTAGTAATTCGGTTGTACCCAAATTTACTGTTATTGTAGGTAATTCATACGGAGCAGGAAATTATGCCATGTGCGGAAAAGCCTATGACCCAAGATTAATTTTTGCATGGCCAAGTGCAGAACTTGCAGTTATGGGAGGAACTCAGGCCGCAAAAGTTCTGGCACAAATTGAAGCTTCTTCGCTTAAAGCAAAAGGAGAAATCATAGACGAGGCGAAAGAAGCTGAATTATTCAACAAAATAAAAGCACGTTACGATGAGCAGACTTCTCCATATTATGCCGCTTCAAGATTATGGACAGATGCTATTATTGATCCTCTTGATACACGTACATGGATTTCTATAGGAATCGAAGCTGCCAACCACGCTCCTATTCAAAAACCATTCAATATGGGTGTTATTCAGGTCTGATTTCAAGAATTCTCAGAATGCGTTAAATAAATCGTAAAAAACTTATTTTCAGCTACTTAAAACAAATACATCACTAAAAATTAGTAACTTAGTATATAATTTTTAATCACGTAGCATCATGGAAAATGTAAAAAGTTTGAATAAATGGGCAAATTCGCACACTTATTTACCAGTAGATTTAATACGTATTGTTTTGGGTGTTTTTTTGTTTATGAAAGGAATTTCGTTTGTAACCAATGCTCAATATTTACATGATTTAATTTCTCCTATTGATCAATATGGAGGCGGCATGTTTCTTTTACATTACATCGCTCCAGCCCACATGATTGGAGGAATAATGATTGTTTTTGGGCTACTCACCCGCTGGGCAATTGCCGCTCAATTACCCATATTATTTGGTGCCGTCCTTGTAAATTTTATGGGACGTATGCACTCTGAAAGTTTAATTTTGGCAATAGTTGTATTATTACTTTGTATTTTCTTCCTATTCTATGGCGGAGGAAAACATTCAGCAGATTATTACTTCAAAATGCAGCAATAACATACCGTATCCTCAACTCATAAAAGTTGAGGATAACTTTTAAGAAGTAATTAGCAATTTAAATTTCATTAATTGTGTTTTATGAATTAAATTCGCCACCATGAATTGGATTCGTAAGGCCGTCATTTTTGTTTCCCTTCTAATTATGGGATTTTTTGCTACTCAGGCAAACCAAATTGCTGTGCAAAAAATCAAAAGTCAAAAAACGGACACCAATTTCTCTAAAGATTATACAGATTCCTTAGCCTTTATACAGCCACAGTCAAATTATCAATTTGCTGCAAATATCAAAACAGACTATCCTGCTATAATCAAGTGGTTTGATACTTTGTTAGTTGCTGTACCAGATCATCAGGCAATTAAATCAGCTTCAAACTTTTCAAATCAATTTTTCACTCAGAGCAAAAAGGTTTTACTGATGCTCTACCCCTTCCATTTTTTCTGGTAGTTAAATACATGAATTTCAATCCGAAGAATTCATTCTTCTAAAAAAACAATAAACAGCTACTTATAAACTGTTTATAATTCATTTATTTACCTAATTCAAAAAGACATGGAAACAAGTGTAACCATAATTGGCATTGTGATTGCGATCATAGTAGCCATTCCAATCTATTTTTCAGCACGATCGAACGCTGCAAACAAATCAAAAATTCTAAATATTAAAAAGAAGTTCAATCCAACACATCCACAGGATTTTGATTTAACTGAATCTCAAAACAATAAAACACTTACAATAGATCAAAAACATAGAAAATTCATTCTAATGAATTTCAATCCAAATCAACAGGAATCAACCTTTTTGGATTTAAAGAGTGTTTCTTCCTGTAAATTGGTTTTGACCACCGATGGAAATTCAGATACGATACTTAAAATTGATTTTGAATTTCAGGAAAAGGAAACTTCTAAAAAAATTACAATACCATTCTATGATTTTGATGATGATCGCATCAAACAGATAAGCGCTTACCAGGATCATATTTTTGCAAAAAAATGGCTTAAAACCATTCAAGATTCTATTTCACGTTAGTTATTTAATTCAGAAAAGAGGCTCATTATGAGTCTCTTTTTATTTAAGGTCTATATGATATTTATCATTTTAATTTTTCAAATGACGAAGTAATTTTGGTATTCTAAAAATGCTTTGCTATGGAAATTTCATTTACTCAAAAATACAATGTCCCTGGACCAAGATATACCAGTTATCCAACAGTTCCTTATTGGGATGAAACCGGTTTTACAACCGAAAAGTGGACAGCATCATTTCAAAAAGCCTTTTCAGAAAGCAATTCACAAAACGGAATCAGTTTATACATTCATCTGCCATTCTGCGAAAGCATGTGTACTTTTTGCGGATGCAATAAACGAATTACAAAAAATCATGCTGTCGAAGAAACCTATATTAAAGCGCTTTTGAAAGAATGGAGTTTGTACTGCAGGCTTTTTCCCGAAAAACCAATCATAAAGGAAATTCATTTAGGCGGAGGAACTCCAACATTCTTCTCTAAAAATAATTTAGAACAGCTCATAAACGGTATTCTTTCTTTTGCCGTTAAAGCTGAAAAACATGAATTTAGTTTTGAAGGGCATCCTAATAATACGACTTACGAACAGCTTAAAAAATTATACGATCTGGGCTTTCGCAGAGTAAGTTTTGGTGTTCAGGATTATGCAGAAAAGGTTCAAAAAGCCATTCACAGGATTCAGCCTTTTCATAATGTTGCCAAAGTTACTTTTTGGGCAAAAGAAATTGGCTATACTTCAATAGGACATGATGTTATATTTGGTTTGCCTTTTCAGACAATTGAAGATGTTGTAGATACTGTCGAAAAAACCAATTCTCTAAAACCGGATCGTTTAGCATTTTACAGCTACGCGCACACGCCCTGGATCAAAGGAAATGGTCAGCGTGGATTCAACGAAGAAGACCTTCCAAAAGATGCAGAAAAAAGAAAATTATATGAAATTGGAAAACAATTACTTTCTAAAAACGGTTATCACGAAATTGGAATGGATCATTTTGCTTTGATTTCCGATAGTTTGTATATGGCAAGTCAAAATCAGGAATTGCATCGAAATTTTATGGGTTACAGTGCATCCAAAACACAATTGATGATTGGATTGGGCGTTTCTTCTATCAGTGATAGCTGGTACAGTTTTGCCCAAAACACAAAGAGTCTGGAAGATTATTATCAGATATTGGAATGGGATAAATTGCCTGTTGTAAAAGGACATATTCTAACCGATGAAGATTTAATTATCCGAAAACACATTTTGAATTTAACCTGTGAATTTGAAACTTCCTGGAGTGATGAAAACTTATATTTTGAAGAACTTTCTGCAGTTTTGTTGGATTTAAAAGAAATAGAAAACGATGAATTGATTGTAATTGAAGAAAACAAAATCAGCATCACAGAAGCCGGAAAACCCTTTGTCCGCAATATTTGTATGGCTTTTGATTTGCATTTGAAAAGAAAATCTCCGGAAACAAATTTGTTTTCGATGACTGTTTAAAAGGAACAGTATTTTATATTACTTTGAATAGATATTTCTTTCTCACAGGTAATTGAGGCGAAAGGATAATTTAGAGCGAAAAAGATTATATTTGGAAATATGAAACCAAACAAACATTTGTATATACACCTAAATTTGGGTAAATATGCGAATGTTTATTTCGCATATAAACAAGTTATACGCAATTTCAACTAACAATTGTCTACATGATAAACGAAAATATCTTACAGTTAATAGCAAATGCTAAAGAGACTAATGCCGAGTCACTAAACCTTAGCGGTCAAAATCTCACAGAAATTCCAAAAGAGATTTTTGAATTGCGGAATTTAAAAAATCTTTCATTGAAAGAAAATCAAATAATGGAAATCCCTAAAGAGATAAAAAACTTAGCTGAATTAACATTGTTATCAATTGGTCAAAATCAGCTTAAAGATTTACCTGCTGAATTTTTCGAATTGAAAAATTTAGAAAATTTATCACTTAAAAAGAATAAATTAAAAGTTATCTCAAATCGATTTGGAAGTTTTAAGAAACTGCAAACGTTGAGTTTAATTGGGAATGAAATTGAAATCATTGAGGAAGGTTTCTGCGATATGTGGCTATTAAAAAACCTATATTTGAGAAGCAATAATTTAAAACGACTTCCAGAGAAGTTTGGAAATCTAATAGGCCTTCGAAATCTAACATTGGACAACAACCCGATAGAATATCCCGATCCGATAATTATTAAATCTGGATTGATGAGAATAATGTTATTTTTTCTAGTAAATGAAAAGTCAAAAAATAATATTTCTGGATTTAGTTTTCGTGTACCTGAAGAAATGAAAACTGCTGTAAAGCAATACTTAATATACTTCCAAGAATATGTAGAAAAAACAAAAGGAAAACATATTGAATTTGAAATACGGAGTACAGAAGACGGTGTAATGATAGAGACATCAAAAGACGATGGGCTCCAAGAAATTAATACTTACTTCAACGAGTATTTAGGTTTTGTAAAAAATAATATTGATGACATTGTTCCAAATTTCGAAATTCCACTAACGGAAACCAAACGAGAAGTTTTAGCGTTGGAATTAAAGCAACAAGTTTTCCATTTTAAACAACAATTAGAACTTAAAAATTTCCAAGTCAAATTTTTAGAAAATCAAGTTTCCGAATATTACAACTTGCTAAGTTTACAAAATGCCCGCCCTATTCCAATCTACGTAAACGCAATAACAAGTTCATCGGCACAATCAGTTTCGGAGTCAAATGCATCTTTGCAAAATGAGAATATTGTAGAAATGCGATTAGAATTTCCAGACTTGCAGAAAAAACTTTTGGGATTAAAAATAGATGATGAAACACCAGAAGATTTAAAACGTGAACTTGAAGTTATCGATACTGAACTGTTAAATATCGATATGGAAGAACTCGAAAGTGTGGACAAAAAACCGTTTAAAAGAATTAAACGACTTTTTGAGCAAATGACCAACGAAGAATCGTCTTTAAATGAAGCAATAAAAAAATCGAAACACTTGAAAGAAAATCTACAAGGATTAGGCAAATCTTACAATAAATTTGCACAATGGTTAGCTCTGCCTGTAATCCCTAACATTTTTTTAGAAATATAAGAAACTGCGTATAACCGCCTTTAGCCGCAATCGCGGAGTTTTCGGTAAAATGAAGTTTTGTTTTTACGAAGAAATTATATCTTAGCAGAGAATAATCATTCCGCACCCCTCTGGTGCTCGTTTGCAACGAGTACCGACATAAATTAAAAGATAAATTGTAGCATTTGTAATGTGGTTATTAAAACAAAAGTTCATTATAAATTTGTAGGGAATTCATGCAAACAGCCGCGTTACAAACGCTTTATTTAGTTTCTATAACTAAACAGGTACTCGTTGCAAACGAGCACCAGATTGAGTTAATTTAGCTCCAAAACCGATTTATCACCAAAACGTTAGGTGCAACTTAATCCAAAAATTACGCAACAAAATGACAAAGAAGGATAAATTGCTATTAATCCATTTCGTGACAAGAACTGGGATGTATATAAATCCAATTGACATCAATAATGTTCATAGTTTTATTACAGGTTATACGATTGCACGAAAAAACAAATGCAATTTTATTAACTCATTCAAAAAGATACTATCAACAAAGTACAGAATGAAATACTTAAGTGATGGATGGATAGGTCAAATAAACCGCGTTTCTAAAAAACAATCTATATCCAATATTGTTGTTTTCAAAAAAATCACACTGGAAACTATATTTATTGATGGACTTGATAAAGAGATGGAAAAAATATTAAAATCAAGGATTTTGGACTTAATTAATAAAATTGATCGAGCAGGTCATCCTTGGTATAATGAAACATGGAAAGACAATTGGCTTTCTTTAATTCTTATTAATCAAAACCGGTTTAAACAATTGTGGAGTGATGAAGAATTTGAAATAATTAAATTAATAGATAAAGAAGTTACAAGTGGAAATATTATAAACATTTATAAAACTATAGTTCCTTCAGACGCTATATTAAACCTAAAAGAACAATTTGACAAAATAAACTGCACCTAATGGCGGTTACTGTTGCACAGCCCCTCCTCTGGTGCTCGTTTGCAACGAGCACCTACATAAATTAAAAAGATAAATTGTAGCATTTCTAATGCGGTTATTAAATAAGTTTGTAGGGAATTCATGTAAACAGCTGCGTTTCAAACGCTTTATTTAGTTTGTATAAGTAAATAGTTACTCGTTGCAAACGAGCACCAGATTGAAATTATTTCACGAATTTTCCTTACTTCGCGCCCTGCTTTTAATAACTTTTTTGAAAGACTTCAAGTAGTATAAAAGAGAAATTTAACAAAGCATCTCAAGAAACATCTTAACTATTTTTGTAATTTTGAATATTAAAATTTCAGACTATGAAACTTGAATTGAACATACAAAACAAAAAATTGGAATTAATCCAATGGCTTTCTACATTGGAGGATTCAACGATTATAGAAAAAATTATTGCTTTGAGAAATAATGAATCAAAAGATTGGTGGGATTCCATTTCTGAGAGTGAAAAAGAATCTATCGAGCAAGGTCTGAATGATGCTAATTCCGGAAAATTAAATTCTCATTCAAGCGCAAGAAAGCTATATGAAAAATGGCTATAAAATACTTTGGACAGACTTTGCTCTAAAGGAATTAGAAAAAACAATTGAATACTTAGAAGAGAACTGGACCGAGAAAGAATTACATCATCTCGCTATTAAAATTGAGGAAACATTAAGCTTCATTTCAGAAAATCCAAATTTATTCCAAATCTCTGATGTCAAAAAAGGTATTCGCAGGGTTATAATATTAAATCATAATACACTTTATTATAGATTTCAGAATAATCAAATTGAAATAATCTCATTTTTTTCTAATAAACAAAACCCTACGAAAAGAAGGTTAAAGTGACCTTAACCCAGAAACAAGTAACTGTGGAACAAATTGATATAAATTCAACATTAGCTTAATGACAATCAGGACTCCCCTGTACAAACAAACTCATATTAGATGGAGAAACATACGGAATTCCCAATCCTAAACCCCTGAGGATAAACAAAACTCCAATCACAACAGCTACATAAGGAATAGCTTTTTGAATTTTATTTCGAAAAGGCAGTTTCAGTAAAGAATGTATGTACACCACAATCGTCATTAAAGGTATAGTTCCTAATCCGAACAAGAGCATATATAAAACACCAAAACCGGCACTTTGCATCGCTATGGCTCCAAATAAAGCCACATATACCATTCCGCAAGGCAGGAAACCGTTAAGTAATCCAATCGTGAAAAGAGATTTGTAGCTTTTGTTTTTAAACTGGCTTCCTAAAGTAGATTTTAGGTTTGAAATCACTTTATAAACCGGTTTAGAGAAATTGTATTTTGAAAAGATTCTTTCCGGAATTAAAACGGCAGCAATCATCGCCACACCAATAATAATAGACATTTTCTGCTGTAATCCGGCCAGGAAAAAACCTCTTCCCAATAATCCGAAAATCAGTCCGATTGTGGCGTAGGCTGTTAATCTTCCCAAATGATAGGTGATAATCTGTGTTACTTTTTTAGCTTCATTTTGATGATCAACCGGAAGCATCATCGCAATGGGACCACACATCCCAACGCAATGCAAACTGCTGATAAGTCCTAATATGAAAGCGGAATACAACATTTATTATTTATTTTTTATCACAGATTTTGCAGATTCAAAAACTAAAAATAACTTCAATTTTTACCTGCTCACGTTTTTTAATTAACGTAAATAACCTCTTTGGTTAAGTATTTTTTGCCTTCGTACTGCCATTCCATATTGACATCCCAGCGTCCTTTTACTAATTTCTTTTGCGGAATAAGCAAAGATGAATTGGTCAGGACAATCTGAGTATTAAAATCAAACTTTTTGTTTGAAGGACGATACAGCAAAACGTTTCCTTTAAGTTTATTGCTTTCAAAAGTTCCAGGAAAAGTAATTCTGACTCCGTCTTCCACATACTTAATCGAAGGCTTGTGCTGCAAATCATGTGAATTCTGAATTCGTGCCATCTCCTCCTGAAAATGTGAATCGTGTTTGTAATATTCTTCAACAACCAAATCGTTGTCGTATTTGCTGTTGGATTGCACTTCAAAAACAAAATATAAAATAAAGGTCATAAACAATCCGAATGCTATGACAATTCCTGTTCCCCAATTGATTTTCATATTTTCACTTTTTTAATTAAAACTTCTCGGTCCTAAAAAGTTGGTTGTTGTGGTTTCTAATAATTCGTTGCCGTTGTAAACACCAATTTTAACTTTGGTTTTATCGCTTTCCAAAAGGACTTCATTGATTTCGATGAATAATGTTCCCTGTGAAATTTCTTCTTTTGCTACTTTAAAATGCTGTTCACCCACCTTGCTGATTTCACCTTTCTGATCGATTAACTCAAAATGAATATCGCTGTACTCTTTCATAGTCTTGTTTACGATTTTATACGTGTAAACATTACTGATTTTATCGCCTTTGTGCTGAAAAAGCTGTCCTGGCAAACGTAAAATAATAGCTTCGACATTGGTTCTTAAAAACAACATTCCAACAAAAACACTTAATAGAATGAATAAGACGGCCGTATACCCTTTCATTCGGGCTGTGAATTTAAAAGGGGCTTTTTTCTCTATTTCGTCTTCAGAAGCATAACGAATCAATCCTTTTGGCAAACCAACTGAATCCATAATCGAATCACATTCATCGATACAGGCGGTGCAGTTCGTACATTCTAACTGCGTTCCGTTTCGAATGTCGATTCCCATTGGGCAGACATGCACACATTGATGGCAATCGATACAATCTCCTTTTCCGGTTAAAGTCCTGTCTTCTTTTTTATTGAATTTGGCTCGCCCCTGCTCCTTTTCACCACGCACAAAATCATAAGCTACATTTATGGATTTATTGTCTAAAAGTACCCCTTGTAATCTGCCGTACGGACAGGCAATAATACAAACCTGCTCTCGAAACCAAACAAAAACAAAATAGAAAACACCGGTAAAAATCAGCAGTGCCGTAAAATTGCCCGCTTGTTCAATCGGTCCCTGCTCCATCATTAGAAACAAGGTATCGCTACCCACTAAATACGCCAGAAAAACATTTGCAATTCCGAAAGAAATCAGGAAGAAGAGCAACCATTTGGTAAGCCTTTTTCGGATTTTCTCTGCATTCCATTCCTGCTTTGCCAAACGCAATTGTGCGCCGCGGTCACCGTCAATCCAATATTCGATTCGGCGGAAAACCATTTCGAGAAAGATGGTCTGAGGACAAATCCATCCGCAAAATATCCTTCCGAAAACAACGGTGAACAGAATGACAAACACTACCCCAACGAGCATCGAAATCACAAAAAGATAAAAATCCTGCGGCCAGAAAGGGAATCCGAAAATATTGAAACGGCGCTCAAGAACATTGAACATCATGAACTGGTTTCCGTTAACTTTTATAAACGGATTTGCAATCAGAATCGCCAATAAAACATAACTGACTATTTTGCGATATTCGTAAAACTTACCAGACGGTTTTTTAGGGAAAATAAATTTTCGTTTTCCGCCCTCATCAATAGTTCCGATGGTATCTCTAAAAGCTTCGTCTGGTAAATTTGACATGGTAATTATTTTTTAACTGCTGTACTATCTGTTGTTTTATTTTGCTGCTGCATCGTTTTTTGGAGCACTTTCGTCTACCCAAACTTCACCTTCAGCTTCTTTTGCATCTTTTGGATTACTTCCCTGCAAAGACAAAATATAACTTGCTACTTTTTGAATTTCTTTTGGTTTCATACCGTTCGTTTTCCAGGAAACCATTCCTTTTCCGTCACGACCTCCATTGGTAATGGTATGAAAAACATTTTTAATTCCGCCACCCAAAATCCATTTATCATCTGTTAAGTTAGGACCAATCTGCCCTCCTGCGTCTGCCCTGTGACAGGCTGCACAATTAGTGGTAAAAATTTCTTTTCCGGCAGCCAGACTTGCTTCATCTGTAAGCAGAACTACTGTTTTTTCATCCATTAGATCAGGAGCAGTTTTAAGATATTCTTCTACTTCAATTTTAGCCTGAGCCATTTCTTTCTTCAATTCCATTTCCTGATTATCTCCACCAAAAACATCGTAATAGAAAACATAAAACACTCCAAAAACGATACAGATATAGAATAAATACACCCACCATGGCGGCAAATTATTATCTAATTCTTTGATTCCGTCATAATCATGATCCATCAACAAGTCACCTTCTTTTTCAATTGGTTCTGTCTTGGTAAGTTTGTGCATTAAGTTCTTGTACCATGTACTTTCCTGCAAACTCAGACTTTCTTCGTATGCCAGTTTTTCTTTTTCTTCGGAAGACAATAATTGGTACATTACGCGGTTTACAGCACTTAATGTAATTTCGATAGCAATCAAAATAAACAAAAAGACAAATAAAAAGACTGAAACCATTGGGTATTTAATAAAAGCTGGCCTGTCGCCTGAATCTATAAAATATTCCATCAAAGCAAATACGATAAAGAAAACCAATGGTAATCTAACATATACTGGGAAAAACTTTTTCATTTTTATTTATCTTTTAAAATTAAACTACTTCCATCAGCCAAGGGTATCTGACTCATTTCATTAATTTTATCTTTTTTATAAGAGAACACCCAAAGTCCCAGCCCTACAAAAAAGAAAAAGAAAATCAGGAGAGAAAGAATCGGGTAAATTTCTATACCCGATATGGTTTCCATATTGTGTTTTATCTGTTCAAACATAATGCTGTTATTTTGAAGTTTGTTTTACCTTAATATCAGTTCCAAGTCTTTGTATGTAAGCAATCAGGGCTACAATTTCTCTTTCGTTCATAGGAACAAATTTTTCGCCTTTTGCAGCAGCTCTTTTTCTGCTATCCTCATAACTTTTTACGTAATCAGGATCGTTTTCAAGACTTTTTTCAATAGTAAGAGCCTGATCTCTCAATGTTTTCTGCGCATTAGCAACTTCTGCTTCTGAATAAGGAACTCCTAGCGTAACCATAACTTTCATTTTCTTTTCGATTAAGGAGATATCCAATGGTTTGTTATCAAACAGCCATTTATAACCCGGCATAATTGATCCTGCAGATGTACTCTGTGGATTCCACATATGGTTAAAGTGCCAGTTATCATTATACTTACCACCTACTCTTTGTAAATCCGGTCCTGTTCGTTTTGATCCCCATAAAAATGGATGATCATAAACAAATTCACCCGCTTTTGCCTGAGGCCCGTAACGCTCCACTTCACTTCTAAATGGGCGAACCGATTGTGAGTGGCAGCCTACACAACCTTCACGTATGTATAAATCACGACCTTCAAGTTCTAGCGGTGTATATGGTTTTACACTTGAAATTGTAGGTATGTTTGATTTTACCATAATCGTTGGAACAATCTGAATAATACCTCCGATTAAAATGGCGATCGTAGCCAAAATGGTTAACTGAATCGGTTTTCTTTCTAACCATGAATGGAATTTCTCTCCACTGATTCTACCGCTTTTAATAGTCTGCAATGCAGGAGCCTGAGCCAATTCGTCTTCAATTGTATTACCTGCTTTAACGGTCATAATAATATTGTAGACCAAAGTCAGCATTCCGATTAGGTAGAAAGTTCCACCAATAGCTCTCATCCAATACAGAGGCATAATCGCTGTAACTGTTTCAAGGAAATTTCCATAAGTTAAAGTTCCATCAGGGTTAAACTGTTTCCACATAGATGCCTGCTGAAAACCAGCCACGTACATTGGAACTGTATACAATATGATTCCTAACGTTCCAATCCAGAAATGGAAATTGGCTAGTTTAGTAGAAAATAATTGGCTTTTTGTCATTCGTGGAATCAACCAGTAAATGATACCGAAAGACATGAACCCGTTCCAGGCTAAAGCTCCTACGTGTACGTGTGCTACGATCCAGTCTGTATAATGGGCTATAGCATTTACATTTTTGAAAGAAAGCATTGGCCCTTCAAAAGTTGCCATTCCGTAACCAGTAATGGCTACCACAAAGAATTTCAAAACCGGTTCTACACGAACTTTATCCCAGGCACCTCTCAATGTCAATAATCCGTTGATCATACCTCCCCAGGATGGCGCTATCAGCATAACTGAAAATGCAACTCCTAAATTCTGAGCCCAGTTTGGCAAAGCTGAATATAGTAAATGGTGCGGTCCAGCCCAGATATAAATAAAGATTAAAGACCAAAAGTGGATAATCGACAATCGATAAGAATATACAGGTCGGTTGGCCACTTTAGGAATAAAATAATACATCAATCCTAAGAATGGAGTCGTTAAGAAAAATGCCACCGCATTATGCCCGTACCACCATTGTACCAAAGCATCCTGAACACCTGCGTAAACAGAATAACTTTTTAATCCTGAAACCGGAATTTCGATATTATTGAAAATATGCAAAACTGCAACTGTAACAAATGTTGCCAGATAAAACCAAATCGCTACATATAAATGACGTTCTCTCCTTCTAAGCATTGTACCAATCATATTGATTCCCATTACCACCCAGATTAACGCAATTGCGATATCAATAGGCCATTCTAATTCAGCATATTCTTTTGAAGACGTATAACCTAATGGCAACGTAATTGCAGCAGCAACAATAATAAGCTGCCATCCCCAGAAATGCAGGTTGCTCAAAAAATCACTGAACATTCTGGCTTTCAGTAATCTTTGCAGCGAATAATACATCCCGGCAAAAAAAGCATTTCCTACAAAGGCAAAAATTACAGCATTGGTATGCAAAGGTCTTAAACGACCATAACTAAGCCACGAAATCCCGTCGGTCATATTGGGAAAAAGGTACATAACCGCCAGGGTCAGCCCCACTAACATACCTACCACCCCAAAAAGAATGGTGGCATAAATGAATTTTTTTACGATTTTGTTGTCGTAGTAAAATTGTTCCATTTCCATAAGTTGTTGATTTTTTTTTTATTTTTTATTGGTTATATGCAACTAGCATATCGTTATGGTTTTACGATGAACTCTATTTTGCTCATTTCATAATTAAACTTGTTTTTCTTCGATTGGTAAATTATTATTTTGAGAGGTAATTTTGGTTTCATCATCAAAGAGGATTCTGACCGAGGGAGTGTAATCATCATCGTATTGTCCGGATTTGACAGCTGCTATAAAGGCAATGAAAAAACAAATTGCAACAAAAATACTTACCGAGATTAGTAGATAAATAACACTCATATCTTTAAATTTATAGTAACAAAATTAGAGTGTTGATGCCTATTAAAATATGATAATTATCATGCTCAAAAAATTTAAAAGAGTTTCAAAATAAAAATAAAACACTCACTATCAGTACTTTATTTTTTATTCGCATAAAAATTGCTCATCAGCGTTACAAAACTCACAATTGTAATGGTACTCAATGGCATAATGATCGCAGCCACTAACGGAAGCAAGTTTCCTGTAACGGCAAATGAAAGCCCTGCGATGTTATAAAGGAGCGATAAAACAAAACTCATTTTTATGATCCTGATTGATTTGTGAGATAACTTTAAAAAGTAATCCAATCGTGAAAATTCACTGGCATCCAGAATAGCATCACAAGCCGGAGAAAATACATTTACATTTTCAGATATTGAGATTCCAACGTTGCTTTGGGCTAAAGCGCCTGCGTCATTCAGGCCGTCTCCAACCATCATTACATTTTGCCCTTTTTCCTGCAGTTTTTTAATAAATTCCAGCTTCTGTTCCGGTTTTTGATTGAAGATCAATTCGGTGTCTTTTGGCAGAATAGCTTCCAGGTTAGCTCTTTCTCCATCATTATCACCGGAAAGAACTTTTATTTGATAACTTTTGCTTAAGGTTGAAAATAACGTTTCAAGACCATCTCTATACTGATTCTGAAAATTAAACCCTCCATAATATATCCCATCAATCCTAATATGAAGAGCTGTTTTTTCTATTTCATTAGTATCATTAGTACTTTCAACAAAAGATGCCGAGCCAATTTTGATGGTTTTATTTTCAAAAGAAGCCAAAATCCCTTTTCCTGTAATTTCCTCAAATTCATCAATTTTAATTCTTTTTACTTCCGGCAGAAAATCATATAACATCCTGCTCAAAGGGTGATTGGAGGCCCGAAGCACATTTTTAATCAGTATGTAATTTTCATCAGAAAGTGTATTCCCTTCATACACTATATTTGATTTTTTATTGGTTGTAATGGTTCCTGTCTTATCAAAAACAATGGTGTCTACTTTTGCGAGCTGTTCAATTACCAAAGCATTTTTAAGATACATTTTTTGTTTACCCATTATTCTGAGAATATTACCGAAAGTAAACGGTGCCGTCAATGCCAGTGCACAAGGGCAGGCTACAATTAAAACCGCTGTAAAGACATTAAAAGCTGTATTCGCATCAATGAATATCCAATAACCAAAACCGGCAAATGCAATAAGCAGTAAGATTGGAGTGAAATACCGGCTTATTGCATCTGTTATCGTTTTATGCTTTTGATCAACTTTTTTCTGAAAAATTTCATTACTCCATAACTGCGTTAAATAACTTTGTGAAACCGAATGCAACACTTCCATTTCGATTACTTTTCCAATTTGTTTTCCTCCGGCAAATACTTTGTCTCCTGATTTTTTAGTAATCGGAATTGCTTCTCCGGTAACGAAACTATAATCAATTTCAGCTTTTTCGCTAATCAGAATTCCGTCTACAGGAATTAATTCCTGATTTCGAATTAACAATCTGTCTCCTTTTAAAACATCATAAATCGGCACACTTTCCTCTGATGTATTAGAATTGATTCTGGTAACTGCAATTGGGAAATAGGATTTAAAATCTCTTTCGAAACTCAGAAAACTATAGGTTTTTGTCTGAAACATTTTTCCGAGCAGCATAAAGAAAACCAAACTCGCCAAACTGTCAAAAAAACCAGGACCATGATCCATTAGCATATCATAAGAACTACGAATAAACATCACGATAATTCCCAAAGCGATTGGAATATCAATATTTAGCATTCTCGTTTTAATACTATGATAAGCTGAAACATAATAACCACTCGCTGAATAGAGAAAACTTGGCAATGCCAAAACAAAAATCAAAAGTCTGAAAAACGGTTTGTAATTATCAAGCCAGAACTCTCTGATCTCAAAATATTCGGGAAATGACAATAGCATTATATTTCCAAAACAAAAAAAAGCAACACCTAATTTATAGGTTAAACTTCTGTCTACTTTCGTATTTCCGGTTTCATAGTTTTCTAAACTAATATAAGGTTCGTAACCAATTGAACTCAGCAGATAAACAATTGCTTTAAGGGAAACTGTTTCTGAATTGAATGTAATGCGGACTTTTTTCTCCGGAAAATTAACCTGAGAAGCACTTATGCCGGGCTGTAGTTTATTAAGATTTTCAAGAAGCCAAATACATGAACTACAATGAATATGCGGGATATTTAAAGAAACAATAGAAGTATTTCCTTCCTGAAATTCTAAAACTTTTGAGATGATAGCTTCATTGTCCAAAAAGTCATATTTTCCCTGAATGTCCTGCGGGGTAGCACCCGGAGATTTTTCAAAATCATAATAGCAGGTTAGATCATTAAGACTAAAAATTTCGTAAACTGTTTTACAGCCACTACAGCAAAAATTTTTTTCATCAAAATTGATTACTTCATTTTTAGCAATTGTAAGTCCACAATGAAAACAACTCTGCCCGCTCATAACTTATTTATTTTATACAACAAATATTCAAAATAAGAAGCGGCTATAACTATGACATTTATCATGTCGCAATGAAATACAATATTCAATTGAGAAAATAAATAAGTAAATTATTAAGAATGGTTTTCTTTAGTGTATTTTCAGAAATATTATCACCTATGAAAGCGATTATTGGTTAATTTTGCTGTAAATATTTTTGCTATGAACAAATGTGACCAATGCATCGTACGACAACTTTCTTCTCTTAAAGCGCTTAATAAAGAGGAAGTTGTAAAATTGGCTAATAGTAAAACGACTCACAAAATAAAAAAAGGTGAAGCTATTTTTGAAGAAGGTGAAGTCACAAATGGTGTTTTTTGTGTGAAAGACGGCATTGGAAAACTCTCTAAATTAAGTGCCAACGGAAAAGACCAAATTGTAAAACTGGTAAAATCAGGAGAACTTTTAGGACAACGTTCTATGATTAGTAATGAACCTGCAAATTTGTCTGCAAAAGCGGTTGCTGACATGGAAGTTTGTTTTATTCCGAAATCTGAAATTATCCATTTCTTTAATAATAACAATCAATTCTCTATGAACCTGATGCAATCTGTTTGTGAAGATTTGAAAGACTCTGAAAACGATAAAATTGCCTTAGTGCAAAAAACCGTAAAGCAACGTTT
This sequence comes from Flavobacterium salmonis, assembly GCF_903819435.1. Lineage (GTDB taxonomy): Bacteria > Bacteroidota > Bacteroidia > Flavobacteriales > Flavobacteriaceae > Flavobacterium > Flavobacterium chungangense. The sequence continues at coordinate 112,027 of NZ_CAIJDP010000090.1, forward strand.
AGCAGAGACCTTACTCCATCTACATGATGCTTTTGGTGAAAACGCAGATAAAACACTAAAAGTTCAGCTGACAAGAGATGAACTTGCCGGTATGATTGGGACTGCTACAGAAAGCTGTATCCGATTATTATCTGACTTTAATAAACTGGAATTTATAGAATTGGTTGGTAAAAAAATCGTGCTAAAAAACATACATGCCTTAAAAAAACTAGCTGAACAATTATAGTTTTTTAGCTTCGTTCCAAAACACATCCATTTCTGCCAGAGTCATATCCATTAAAGGCTTTCCTAATTCTCCCGCTTTATTTTCTAAATACTGAAAGCGTTTAATGAATTTTTTATTGGTACGCTCTAAAGCATCTTCGGGATTTACATTTAGAAATCTTGCATAATTGATCATCGAAAATAAAACATCACCAAATTCGGCTTCAATTTTATCCTGATCTCCGGATTTAACTTCAACTTGCAGTTCTTCCAGCTCTTCTTGTACCTTATCCCAAACCTGATGTGGTTCTTCCCAATCAAAACCTACACCTTTAACTTTATCCTGAATTCGGCTTGCTTTAACTAACGCAGGTAAACTTCTCGGAACGCCTTCCAAAACTGATTTTTTACCTTCTTTGAGCTTTAGTTTTTCCCAGTTTTGTTTAACCTCTTCTTCATCTTTCACAACAGTATCACTATAAATATGAGGATGACGGTGAATTAGTTTCTCACAGATTTCATTACATACATCAGCCATATCAAAATCATTTGTTTCTGATCCTATTTTAGCGTAAAAAACTATGTGAAGCAGTAAATCACCAAGTTCTTTTTTAACTTCATTCAGGTCATTATCCAAAATAGCATCGCCTAGCTCATACGTTTCCTCAATAGTCAGATGTCTTAAGGTTTGTAACGTTTGCTTCTTATCCCAAGGGCATTGCTCACGCAGTTCATCCATAATAATCAATAATCTTTCGAAAGCTTTAAGCTGAAGTTCTTTACTCATTTTTGAAGTTTTTTTGTGGTAACCGAATACTGTAAAAGTAAAAAATCCTGTCAAGAAATATCTTAACAGGATCAATATATTTGAATCTAAAAACTACTATTCTTCTTTTTTAGCTTTTGCTTTTTTGGCAGGAGCTTTTTTTACCGGTTCTTCAGCGACAATTTCTTCTGATGTTGAAGTTGCAGCCGGAGCTTCATCCGTAACTAACCCTTCTGCCTGAAGCATGTTATACCAATTTAATACCTTTTTAATATCGGAAGGATATACTCTTTCTTCATCATATTCAGGTAAAATTTCTTTAAAATAAGCTGTTAGTTTTGCATTATCTTCTTTATGTGAAATCGCCTGACCTTTGTTTTCTTTAACAGCAATACGCTGCATTACTTCTGTTAAAGGTTTTTCACCTTCGTAAGTGTAAATAGAGATTTCAGACAATAAACTTACATTACTTTTTAAGTTTACCGTGATTTTTTTTCCGTCTGTTAATGATTCTGCCACAAAACCTGTACGAGTTTGCACTTTCAACACATATAAACCCGGTTTGCCAGAAATGGCTAAAATTTTCTCTAAATTCATGTTTATTAAATTATAGTATTAAGAATTTGGTGTATTATAATTATCTTCCTTTTTTTGCGGCAGCAAATTTCATTCTGTACTCCTGAAAAGTTTTGCCTTCGGTAATATTTTTTAGTTTCTTCTGAATCAAACGCTTTTTTAAAGATGATATTTTATCTGTAAATAAAATTCCTTCAATGTGGTCATATTCATGTTGAATAACCCTTGCTATCAAACCCTTGAAAACTTCGGTTTTCATTATAAAATCCTCTTCACAATATTCGATTGTTACAGTAGGTTTTCTGTATACATCCTCACGAACGTCAGGAATACTTAAGCACCCTTCGTTAAAACTCCATTCTTCGCCTTCTTCTTTAACAATTTTTGCATTAATAAAAGTTTTTTTAAATCCTTTTAAATCTTTCTGTTCATCAGATGGTAAATCTTCGTCATCGCTAAAAGGACTTGTATCAATTACAAACAAACGAATAGGCATACCTACCTGCGGCGCTGCAAGTCCCACTCCGTAAGCATTATACATGGTTTCATACATGTTTGCTATAGTTTCTTTTAAGCTTGGATAATCTGGCGTAATTGCCTCACCCACTTTTCTTAAAACTGGATCACCATATCCTACAATTGGTAAAATCATTTCTATTTTTTTATGTATTTATCTATTGAAAACACTAATTAATTCAATGAATTCAGCAGGCAAAAATAGTAAAAAAAGTCAATCAACATTTTAAAAATAAATATTAAATATCAATTTTAACCTGCTCTTCAAAATCAAAGCTATAATTATGCCAAATTGATTCGTACAATTCTTACCTTTGCTTTAAACCCATTTATATGCTAGATCGTATTGCAAAATTTACCAACAGTACTTCCTTTTTAAACGCCACAAAAGTAACTATTGCATCAGTAGTGCCTGTTTTAATTTTGAATTTTCTTGGACATTTTGAAATTGGGTTTACCATTGCATTAGGTGCTTTTTACACCTATCCCAGCGACATTCCAAGTACGCTCAGTCATAAAATAAAAGGATTAGTTGTTACTTCATTTATTGTTTCAGGAGTGAATTTATTAGTAAATCTGGCCTATCCATTTCCTTACTTATTTTATCCCTTTCTGGCAATATTACTTTTTTTATGCTCTATGATTTCGGTTTATGGACAGCGGGCAACTTTGGTTTCGTTTTCGGCCTTACTCTCTATTTCATTGTCATTCGGTCATTTGCATCAGGGGATGGAAGCTGTATACTATTCATCTTATATTTTTACCGGAGGAATATTGTATTTAATAGTATCCCTGCTATTTCATTTTGCACAGCCTTATAAATATATTGAACTTCAAATTGCTGACGGAATACGATTAACAGCAAAATATCTAAAACTAAGAGGCGATTTATGGAATCCTGAAGCCGACAGAAAAGTAATCATCGAAAAACAATTAACCATTCAGGTTGAACTGAATCAGATTCATGAAGATTTACGTGAAGTATTATTTGGTAACCAAACTGCTACGGTAGGAAGCAGTCAAAACCGAAAAATGCTGTTGGTTTTTATTACTTTGGTTGAAATTCAGGAATTAGCCTTATACACTTCTTTTGACCATAGTAAACTCCATGAAAAATTTGACAAGCATCCAAATGTTCTACGAACTTATCAAAATGTGGCCTATAAGCTGGCTTCTACTTTAAAAAAACTTTCCAAAAACGTACATCACATCACGAAATATATTGATAAAAATGATTTGAAAAATGAACTTGACGCTCTTGAATTTGCCATTTTTGATTACGAAAAAACCTTAGGAAAAGAAGATGCTGCAGAAGGTGTTCTAATGCTGACCAACATGCTGAAATATGCAAAAAATCAGGTAGGAAAAATTAAAATCATACAGCGTGCATTTTCGCTTGCCATGCAGTCTTATAAATTAAAAGAAAAGGATAAAGAATTAGAAAAATTCCTGACACCTCAATATTATCCCCTGCGCACCCTGACAGAAAATTTAAGTTTTTCTTCATCCATTTTCAGACATTCTCTGCGACTGACTATTACCATTTTGATTGGTTTTATTATTGGAAAATTTCTTCCGTTTCAAAATGTATATTGGATTTTGCTTACAATCGTTGTAATTATGAGACCGGGTTATGGCCTTACAAAAGAGCGTTCTTATAATCGTATTTTTGGAACTATCTTAGGGGGATTACTTGCGTTTGGAATCGTTTCACTTATACAGAATCATTTCGCTTTGAGTCTTTTGTCTATTGTTTGTATGCTTCTTGGGTTATCGTACGCGCAAAAAAATTATAAGATCAGTGCTACTTTTGTTACGATGTATGTCGTTTTCATTTATGGTATTCTCGTTCCAAATATAGTTGAAGTAATTCAGTTTCGAATTCTGGATTCCCTGGCCGGAGCAATTTTGGCATTTTTAGCGAATCAATTTTTATGGCCGGCATGGGAATTTATTAATACTCCGATACATGTTGAAAATTCGATTAGGGCCAACCGTGTATATCTTAAGGAAATTGCAGATTTTTATAATAAAAAAGGCGAAGTACCCACTTCATACAGACTAGCGAGAAAACACACTTTTATTGAAATCGGAAACTTAATGACTTCTTTTCAGAGAATGATGCAAGAGCCAAAATCAAAACAAAAATTACTGCCTAAAGTTAACAAACTGGTCGTTTTAAACCATTCATTATTATCTTCGTTAACTTCTTTATCCACCTATATTCAATTACATCAAACCACTTCAGCATCAGAATCATTCAACTATATCATAAAAACTATTCTTTCAAATTTAGATAATGCCGTTTCAATTTTAAGGAACGAAACTATTATAACAGATACTTTTTTTGACAAAGAAGATGTTACACTACAATTTGAAGAAATGAAACGTAAAAACTTCACTCGTTTAGCAACAGATGAAGAACTGGACAAAGAAACAAGGCAGGCAAAAATGCAGGAGGCTCAATTGGTTATTGAGCAATTAATCTGGATGAGCAATTTATCCGAAAAAATATTAAAAATCACAAAAGAGATTAAAGCAACAAATCCAGATTAATTCATCTGGATTTGTTAATATATTTAGTAAACAGAAAATTTACCTGATTATTTTAACTTTAAAACTTCTGAAGTTTGTTTTCTGATTTCTGTTAAAAGCTCTGGCTTATCGTTTAAAGTTTGCCCGTAGGAAGGAATCATGTTTTTTAATTTTGCTTCCCATTCCGGAGTTTTAATTTGATCTGAAAAACATCTTCCAATTAAATCAACCATAATTGAAACCGCCGTAGAAGCTCCTGGAGACGCTCCTAATAAAACGGCCAATGTTCCGTCATGCGTATTAATAACTTCTGTTCCAAACTCTAAAACCCCACCTCCGTTTTCACCTTTTTTGATCACCTGAACACGCTGACCTGCTTTTTCAAGAACCCAGTCTTTAGATCTTGCAGACGGTAAATATTCACGTAAAGCCTTAATTCTGTCTTTTGGAGACTGACGAACCTGCTCAATTAAATATTTTGTTAGCGGAATATTATTAAATCCCGCTGATAGCATCGGAATTAAGTTGTTTGCTTTTATAGATAATGGTAAATCTAAATAAGATCCATTTTTTAAGAAACGGGTTGAAAATCCTGCGAAAGGTCCAAAAAGTAATGCTTTTTCACCATCAATTACACGGGTATCAATGTGAGGAACCGACATTGGCGGAGCGCCAACACTTGCTTTTCCGTATACTTTTGCCTGATGTTTGGCTATAACTTCCGGATTTGTACATTTTAACCATTGCCCACTTACCGGGAAACCTCCATAACCATCTCCTTCAGGTACATTTGCTTTTTCAAGTAATGGCAACGAGCCACCACCCGCACCAATAAATACAAATTTAGTATATGCTTTTCTTTTTTGACCAGACCCTAAATCAGTTATTTTAATTCTCCATGATTTATCATCACGTTGTTTTAATTTTTGAACCTCATGATTAAAGTACAAAGACACACCGTCTAATTTTTCTAAATAATTAAACATACTTCTGGTCAACGCACCAAAATTTACATCGGTACCAATGGCCATTGTAGTGGCTGCCAGTTTTTCGTCAGGTTGTCTTCCTTCCATTACAAGAGGCATCCATTGTTTTAGCTGTTCAAAATCGGTACTAAACAACATTTCGGCAAATAATGGATTAGCCTGCAAAGCTTCATAACGAGTTTTTAAGTACTGAACATTTTTATCACCCCAAACGAAACTCATATGAGGTACACTTTTGATAAAATTTTCAGGTGATGGTACCTTATTTTGCTCTACTAAATAAGACCAAAACTGTCGTGAAACCTCAAAAGCTTCAGCAATGCTAATGGCTTTTTTAGGATCTACAGAACCATCAGCTTTTTCAGGTGTATAATTTAATTCACAAAAAGCAGAATGCCCTGTTCCGGCATTATTCCATGCATCAGAGCTTTCAGCTGCTGCGATGTCTAATCTTTCGTAAATTTCAATCTTTATATCAGGTTGTAATTCTTTTAAAATTACCCCAAGAGTAGCACTCATAATTCCAGCTCCAATAAGCACTACTTCACTATTGGAACGTATTGTATTGTCAGGCATAACACTATTTTATTTAAAAATGCAAAGTTACCTTTTATAATCTCAAAAAAAAAGGTTTTTCGACATGATAAAAGTTAGAAAATCATATTTTTTTCTAAATAAAGTGAAATTTATTGCCTCAAAAGTTAAAAACGATTAGAAGAAAGATAGTCCTGAAGCATAATCGTTGCGGAAATTTCATCAATCAGTCCTTTGTTCTGACGCTGCTTTTTACTTAGTCCACTATCGATCATTGTCTGAAAAGCCATTTTTGAAGTAAAACGCTCATCTACCCGAACGACTTTCATCTCCGGAAAAATATTAGAAAAATGAGTTACGAAACCTTTTATGATGGATGCACTTTCAGATGGCTGGCCATTCATTTGTTTCGGCTCACCAATTATAACCGCTTCTACCTTCTCTTTTGCAAAATAATCTTTTAGGAAATCTATTAAAGTATTCGTTGGAATCGTGGTTAAACCCGAAGCTATAATCTGCATTTCATCAGTAACAGCGATTCCGGTTCGTTTTTGTCCGTAGTCTATGGAAAGGATTCTGGGCATTTTTAATTAATTTTATAAAACAACGTTGAATAAAGAAATATCTGAGACAAATGCAGAAATGTAAAATATGTATAATAAAACTTTTTAATTAAGGTCAACTTTTCTTCTTCTACCCTATTATGATACCAAAAACCATTTAAAAATCCATTTTTAGAATAAATAAATGGTTCTCCAAAAATTTCATTGTTAATCCAAAATAATATTCTGTTTGTCAATAATACAAATAATGGCAAAGCATATGTAAAGATTGTTTTAGACTTTGACAGATAGCTTAAATTAAATAATGTTATAAAAAAACCAATAATTAAAATTATAAGACCAATTAAAAATAGCTTTTTAAAAATCGAAAACAACTTAATATCTTCAAATGCTAAATAAATAAAAAGACTAAATACAGAAACAAAGCCTGTTAAAGTATAAAAATAAATTTCCCCTAAACTCATTTATTTAGAAATTGTTTTTCAGATAAAATATTATTAAGCTTGAAACGTGTTATAAGCAGTAATACTTAGCAATTTTATCTCCTCAACATTATTTTAAATTACAAATATAAAACTTTTCAAACTTTATTTCTCTTTATTCAGCCTCCCAATTCTTAGCAATAAAGGAAATTTCACTTTCTTATCATTATTTCTCCAGGAAAGTTTCAATTCATCATAAATCAGATCTATTGGATTTTGATTCTTTTTTGAAATATAATGCTGTACAGAAGACCATGTTTGAAGATATCCGATAAGCATTTCTAAACTCCATGTAAATTCATTTTGAAATTTCTGTGCCGGAATTTCTTCAAACGGAAATGGAATCGTTTCATAATTTTCATCCAGATACCTTCTTTCAGCATCCCAATAAGATCCCACAATATCATAATAAAAATGTCTCAGGATTTTATCTGAATCCGGATTGGTAGAAAATAATCCGTAACCCATGACAGCAAAAACGCCTTCCGGTTTTAATATTCTGTAAATTTCTTTATAAAATGGATCAAAATCAAACCAGTGTACAGCTTGTGCCACAACAATCAAATCAAATTGCTGATTTCCGAAAGAAGTTTTCTCAGCAGATCCTTTACTATACATTATATTATCAGCCAGAGTAGCATTGTCTAGTTGCTTCTGGCTTATATCTGTTGCAAATACTTTATCAAAATAAGCCGAAAGTTTATGGGCAACCTGCCCGTTTCCTGTAGCCAGATCCAAAGCAGTCGATTTATTATCAACAAACGAAATTATATATTGAATCATTTCCTCAGGATATTGAGGACGAAATTTAGAATAATCCACTGCCTGTTTTGAAAAATTATCTTTCATAAATATGAATTTTAAATCAATATCCTAAAGGTATAACTTTTATTTTAGCCCTCTTTTTATAAAACCGCCTAAACTGCAAAAAATCCGTTCTGAAAAATTCAAAACGGATTTTAACCAAATTTAAAACAACTAAAAATTTATTATAAAGTAGCATTATCTACCGAATAATCTGGAAAAAAAACCTTTCTCTTCTTCATCTTCTGATTTCATTTCGTAATTGGCAAATTTTGACTGCGCTTTTTCATGTTCATAAATCAACTCCTTAATATATTCAACATAACTTCTCTTTTTTTCTTCAAGAAAGCCAATCAGGTATTTTTCACTAAATTCAACGCCGCTCGCTGCTTCAATTTGAAGTAACTTTTTATAAAGCGGCTCAATATGCAAAGAAATAACCTCCTGAGGAACGGATTGTCTTCTTCCAAAATAATTCACAATCACTCCATTTTCATCTCTTGCAATTTCAAAATCTGTAATTACCCAGTAATATCTTCCTGATTTAGCTAAGTTTTTCACAATTGCATGAAAGTTTTTTCCTTGCTTCAGATTTTCCCAAAGCACTTTGAAAATTACTCTTGGCATATCGGGATGACGTATAATATTATGCGGTTGTCCCATTAGTTCATAATCTTCATAACCAGAAACATCTACAAAAACTTCATTGGCATATTCTATAATACCAAAAGCATTTGTTTTACTCATAATTACTTGTGTTTTGTCCCACGTGACTTCTTTATCAATAACTGCAATTCGGTTTTGAAGCTGATTTTCCTGATTCATATTGACTTACTATAATGATTGTTTAAATTATTTCAATTCCTTTTCTTTTATCAGGAATTGTGCTGCAAAACTAATAAGAACAAAAATCACCAAATCTGATTTTTATCATATAATAAACATTAAATAATTATCATTTTCAGATCTCATTCAGACAAAACAGAATTTATCAAATTAAAAACAAAAAGTTATATTTATAACACTTTCAAATTGATTTACCTTTTTGATTTTATACAAATACTCTATCTTTGCCAAAAATTTAAATTTATGAATTCTTTACAAACTATAATTGAACAAGCTTGGGAAAACAGAGCTTTATTACAAGAAGAAACAACTACTAATGCGATCAGAGAAGTTATCGAATTATTAGATTCAGGAAAACTTCGTGTTGCTGAACCAAAAGGTGACGGATGGCAGGTTAACGAATGGGTAAAAAAAGCTGTTGTAATGTATTTCCCTATCCAAAAAATGGAAACCTTAGAAGCTGGAATCTTCGAATACAACGACAAAATGTTGTTAAAAAGAGATTACGCTGAAAAAGGTGTTCGTGTAGTTCCCGGAGCTTCTGCACGTTACGGTTCATTTATTTCAAGCGGTGTAATTATGATGCCTAGTTATGTAAACATTGGTGCTTATGTTGATGCCGGAACTATGGTTGACACATGGGCTACTGTTGGCAGCTGTGCACAAATTGGTAAAGATGTACACTTAAGCGGCGGTGTTGGTATTGGAGGCGTTTTAGAGCCATTACAAGCAGCTCCTGTTATCATTGAAGATGGTGTTTTTGTAGGCTCACGCTGTATTGTTGTAGAAGGTGTTCACGTAGGAAAAGAAGCTGTTTTGGGTGCAAATGTATGTTTGACTGCTTCTACTAAAATTATTGATGTTACGGGAGAAACTCCTCTAGAAATGAAAGGTTTTGTACCAGCACGTTCTGTTGTAATTCCTGGAAGTTATACTAAAAAATTCGCTGCAGGTGATTTTCAGGTTCCATGTGCTTTAATTATTGGTACCCGTAAACCATCTACAGATTTGAAAACTTCATTAAATAATGCGTTACGCGAATATGACGTAGCCGTATAATTTAAGACTAAAATATTTTAAATTCCAAATTCCAAACTGCTGATTGGAGTTTGGAATTTTTATTTTAAAAACTATTTCTATTTTTGCAGCAATTTGTACTTAACTAAAAAGAATTCAATATATGAAGGTGCTTGTAATTCAAAATAAAATGATTGGTGACGTGTTAACAAGTACTGTCATTTGTGAAACTATCAAAAAACACCAGCCAGACTGGAAAATTCATTACATGATTCAACCCAATACTTTAGCGGTTGTAGAAAACAATCCATTTATTGATAAAATCGTTTTTTTTGAACCTCAAAAACACAAAGGTTTATTTAAGCTAATTTCTTTTGGATCCAGTTTAGCTCCAGAAAAATATGACGCAGTAATTGATGCTTACGGAAAATGGGAAAGTATCTTACCGGCATATTTCTCTGGCGCAAAAATTAGAATTGGGTTTAAAAAATGGTATACTTCGCTGTTGTTTACTATTACTGTAATTCAGAAAAAAAATGTCGAAGGTTCAGCTGTTTACCATCGACTACAACTAGTCGAAGCTTTATTAAAAGTTAAAACTGAAATAATATTTCCTAAAATTTATTTGACCCATACCGAAATAAATCAGGCAAAAACCGCAATTAAGGAACGATTGAACCCTGCATTAAAAATCATTATGATAAGTGTTTTAGGAAGTGGGAAAAGCAAAAGCCTGCCTCCTGAAAAAATGGCCGAAACTCTTGACATTATTGCAGAGCAAGACGTTCAGCTACTTTTTAATTTTATGCCTGATCAGGAAGAAGAAGCAAAAATTATTTATGATTTATGTAAAACACAAACACAACAAAGAATTGTATTTGATTTTTACACTAAAAGTTTACGCGCATTTCTTGCCGTTTTATCACAATGCGATGCCTTAATTGGAAATGAGGGTGGCGCTGTAAACATGGCAAAAGCACTCAATATCAAAACCTTTACTATTTTTAGTCCATGGATAAACAAATCGTCCTGGAACATGTTGAGCGATAAAGAAAATCATATCGCAGTACACCTGAAAGACTTTTTTCCGGATATATACGAAAACAAGCATCCAAAAGAGTTTAAGAGTAAATCATTAGAACTTTATAATAAATTTGATAGTAATTTATACAAAGGATCTTTACAGGAATTTGTGAAACGAATTAGTTTATAAATTTCTCAAAATACCAATTTACCTGCTCCTGTAAACCTTGTTTCAAACTCACTTTTGGATTGTAATTCAATAAAGTCCTTGCTTTATCAATTATTGCAGCCGTTTTTAACTGATCGCCTTTTCTTGGTGGGTGGTGATCAATAATTAATTTTTTATTCATAATTTCCTCAACAGCTGTAATTCCTTCTTGTGTAGTATTTACTTCGTCTGTTCCAAGGTTTATAATTTCACCGTTTACCAACTCTTCTTTCCCAATGATAGCTGCCAGTCCTTCAACGATATCGCCTACATAGGTAAAGCTGCGTTCATGGTAAATACTGCCTTCAAAAAGTGGAAAAGGTTTATCATAATATAAATTTTCAATCAGTTTAGTATATAATTTCTCAGGACGTTCACGTGGGCCATAAACAGAATAAAGTCTTACTGAACAAGCCTTTATCTTGCCTTCAATTTTTAAACTCAATACTAATTGTTCTGCTGCAAGTTTCGTAACCCCATAATAAGAAGCCGGTTTTGGGATAGCTATTTCATTTACTGTGGCTTCTTTTCCATAAACCGATGATGTAGCAATATTTACAAATAATTTTAAATCCGGATTATACTTTACAACAGAATCTAATAAATTTTGTGTTGCATAAATATTATTATCTACATATTCCTGCAATGGTGTTTCAGCAGAAATTCCGGGCTGTGCTGCTAAATGAAAAATATAATCATATTGGTTTTCGAAAACCGATTTTAAATCAGAATTTAAATCTTCCCGAAAAATAGTAACGCCTTTGTTTACCAAATCAGAAGCATTGATTTCTTTTAATTTTACATCATAATAATCATTAAAATTATCAATTCCAAAGACCAAATGACCCATTGAAACTAATTTTTCACAAAGATGTGAAGCTATAAAACCTGCTGCTCCGGTAACTAATATTTTCATTTACAATAAATTATTTTACAATTCCGTAAGGTGTCCAAACTATTTTTTTATCTCTTACTTCTTTTCTAATGGCCAAATTTGCGGCTAAAGATTCAGGAGTTTTATAACCACGTGCATGATCCAGGTGCAAAACTATTGCTTTATGTCGGATTTGTTTTCCTTTTACACCAAAATTCTCAAGACGTTCTCCAAATTCTCTGTCAGGACCTCCATATTTCATTCTTTCATCATAACCATTAATTGCAATCATATCCTCCTTAAAACCAGATGAATTACAGTTATTAAATGATGGAGTTGTTGGCGTAATTGAATCTAGAATTGATGCTAATAATTTTCCAGCAGACAACTTCAATGTTTGAGAAAACCCTAATTTATCTTGTTTTTTTAGCCATTTTACATCAAAACAATTGCCGTTTTCAATATCCTCTTTAGTGATTAGCTTACTAACTTTCATTGATAGTTTGCAGTATCCGCCTGAAAGAAATGTTCCTTTTTGTGCTAATTCTGCATGAACCTGTACAAAATCTTTTCTCGGGATACAATCTCCATCGGTCATTAAAATAAAATCATAATTTGCCTTAACAATGGCTACATTAAGGATTTCTTGTCGTCTGTAGCCTTCATCTTCATGCCAAAGATGCATTATCGGAACCGGGTAATTGCTTTTGTATTTATTAATTAATTCAGTGGTTGAGGGACGTGAGCCATCATCAGCAATAATTAATTCAAAATCTTTTGTAGTCTGAACGCTGTAACCAATCAGAACTTTTTCTAACCATTCTTCTGCATTATATGTACTAACTATTACAGATATTTTCATTTTATATTTTTTAAATACTTTGGAGAGCCATTAATAAAAACCTTAATTCAAGCTTTTCTCTTTTTAATTACTATTTTTCAGCAAAGGTATTATAGAAATTCGGATTCTTAGAATAATTCTTTCGTTTGCTTTATCGGTAATTTTGAAAATTATTTTTTCCAAAATTTCAGTGTTTTTTTGATGCGTCTTTTTCGATGAAACTTATCTCTGAAAGATTCTGTACCTGCAACCATTATTTTTAAAACGTCATTGTACGAAGCACCATAAAGTTTTGCATACTCATCACTCATTACTTCAACAATTTTCCTGTTTGGAGTTAATTTCGAAAAATTCAGAATTCGCTCATTCAAATTCATTTCTTTATGAAATTTCATTCTGTTCAGATCCACTAAATAAAAGGAATAAGAACCCGAAGGATTTTTTTTAATCAAAGTATTTCCCGGAGTATGATCCAAAAACTCAATACCGTTTTGATGCAGATTAAATGTAAATTTTGTAAACTGTCTTAAAATTTTTTCATGTTCAGGGTAATCAAAATCGTTAGTCAATTCCCTGAAAGTCAAATCAGGATAAATTTGTTCGCAAACATAGTAACTATCTAAAAGGACACCCTTAAAATTTTCAAAATACGCAATCGGCAACGGAGTACCTATTTCTTTTTCGATAAGTATATTTGCAAATTCATATGAACGACGTGCTTTTGAAGGTCTGAAAAAAGCATATACTATTTTGTTTACAAGATTCGGAATTTTAAAAGATTTCACGTTTAGTATTACATCACCTAAATCAAACGTTTTTATTTTATTTCTCTTTCCATCAACAAACAGCGTCCCTTTTGTTTCATAATTCTCTACAGCATCTTTTATTTCTGCTTTTTTGCTTAGAAAATTATGATGATAAACTTCATGCATTTAATCAAGTTTTATGTTTTTTACAAAAGTAGCGATTTGAATTTTACTCTTCAAATAATTAATTTATTTTTACACAAAAGTTATTTAGTATTTAATAAAAAATCACAGATGTTCGAACATTATCTCATTACCCGATTTAATCTTAAAAATCCTAATTGGGATGTAACCAAAAACAACGAAGAGCTCCTTACTGACGACTGGATGGAAGACAGGATGTGGCTTTTTGAAAATTTTTGCCTGCCATCTGTAAAATCGCAGACCAATAAAAACTTTACATGGCTGATCTATCTCGATACTACAACAGCAGAAAAATATAAAACCAAAATAATTGATTTAACGTCGGATACAGAGAATATCAAACTGTTTTTTATTAATGGTATGAATGAATTTTATCCCGAAATTCAAAAAGCTATTACCAATAACAAACTTTACCTGATCACTTCCAGAATTGATAATGACGATGTTATTAGCAGTATCTTTATTGATGAAGTTCAGAAAAAATTTGCTTCTCAGGATTTTCTTGCTATCGATGTTATTAAAGGCTATTCACTTCAAATAAAGCCAACTTATATTTTAGGAAAAAAAGAACATATTTTCAATCCTTTTATTAGTTTAATTGAAAAAAATGAAAACCCAAAAACGGTTTGGTTTAACGATCATACGCAGTGGAAAAAAGAAAGCAGAATTATTCAGGTAACAGATAAAAGACTGTGGATGTCTATCATTCATGAAAAAAATAAAGTAAATGAATTTGATGGTTATGATAATGTAAAATGGCAGAATATAAAAAATGAGTTTATTGTGTCTCAAGAGTTAGATCATTTAATAACCCAAAAAATCATCCCCTATAAAGACTGGTATTTTTTGAGTTTAAAAAATAGGATGTATGTTAAAATGGTTTTATTTAGTAAAAAAATAAAAAAAGCAATTGGACTTTATAAAATAAAATAAAAGTCATCTGTTACATATACATTCCTGATTTTCAACACAAAGCCATCAAATTTCAGAGATGGCTTTTTTTTATACTTCAATTAAGTAGATAAATACCTATAATTTAATACTCGTGATACGCAACTATTGTAATTTTTACTCATCTATGAAATAAAGCGCTGGTTAATCATAAAATTACTTAACACAGCTTCTTTTCATATAAAAACTTACAAAACAAAAGGATCTTTATAATAAATTGTCATTTTAAGTGTTTCAGTTTATTATGTAAGTAGGGATTCAAAAAAAAACAATTTATGCGTATTACCATAATAAGCCTTGATAATTGGGGTTTCAACAAACACCTCGTAACGGCACTGGAAGAGAAAGGGCATGATGTGCAACATATTAACTTTAATGATTTCACGTATAAATACCCTAATTTTTTTCACAGAGGATATAATTTATTCTTAAAAACATTTTTAAAAAAGAATCTAAAACGAATACATTTTGGCAAAAAAATCATTGAGACATTAAGGGAAAATGATTCTCTACAAGATGTGATATTAGTGATTAAGGGAGATTTTATTGACCCTAAAAGCATTATGGAATTAAAAAAATATGCAAAGAAAACATTTGCTTATTTTAACGACAATACTATTCGATGCCCTAAAATAGTACGTGTTATTCCTTATTTTGACGAAGTCTTTTCTTTCGAAAAAGAAGATTGTGAAAAATATCATCTAAAATTTGCTACAAACTGGATTTATAACTCAGCACCAGAAAACAATGAAAGTCCTATTGAACAGAAGGTTTTTAATATTATCTCAAAAGACAACAGACTTTCGGTTCTTTCTAAAATTGCTACTGATCTTGAATCAAAAAAAATCAGTCATAAAATATTTGTTTACAACAAGAAAGTAAAAAAACGAATTTCAACAATGGAATTCATTACTAATCCGATACCTTTAACAGAAATAAACAAACATATAAACCGCTCTCAGGTTCTACTGGATATTAACCGGAAAAATCAAAACGGATTAACTTTTAGAGTCTTTGAAAGTTTAGGTCTCAACAAAAAGCTCATAACTACAAATTCAGATATTAAAAATTATGATTTTTATAATCCGAATAATATTTTAGTAATTGACGAAAAAAATCCTGATGTTCCTGTTTCATTTTTTGAAAAAGAATATGAAAAAATACCCGATGCCATTTTTAACAAATATACTATGGATGGATGGATCAATAATGTGGTTTATAGCGCCCTTAGATAGTTTATGACACAAAACATATATATTATTTGCCCTCCCAAAAAAGCGACAGGAGGACCGGAAGCATTACACCAGTTAGGTTATATTTTAAATTCATTAGGCTATAATGCTAAAATGCTGTACTCAAAGTATAAAAAAGATCCTGTACATCCTTTTTATAAAGATTACAATGTTCCTTATGTAATGAAAGTAAAAGACAGCATTAATAACGTTATTATTATTCCTGAGTCGATGACAAACCTTATTGCTAAATACCCATTATCGCAAAAAAAAATATGGTGGCTGAGCCTTGATTTCTATGAAATGTTGATGAACAGCAGGGAGAAGAAAAAAAACTGGATCAGAAAATTGATTGTTCCTTATAAACATACAGAATATCGCTTTGAACCTAACCAAAATGTAACACACTGGTATCAGTCTCAGAGAACTAAAGAGTTTTTACTGACTAAAAAACTGGGTAACAAAATCGCTTACTTATGTGATTATGTCAATGAGCTTTTCTTTGATAACTTGCCAGAATCTTTTCAAAAAGAAAATATTATTACTTATAATCCAAAAAAAGGACTCGAAAAGATTGAAAAATACATGATGCTTTTGCCTCAATATAAATGGCAGCCCCTATCTGGAATGTCCAGAGAAGAAATGAGAGATACTTTGAGAAAAGCAAAACTTCATATTGATTTTGGTTATTTTCCAGGTCGTGACAAAATTCCGAGAGAAGCACTTGTTTCAGGCGTTTGTTTATTAACAGGCCGCGATGGAACTTCTGCTTTTAAAGAAGATTTAGGAATACCGGAAAAATACAAATTACATGAAAATGAAATGCAGCCTGAAAACGTTGTAAAACTTATTAATCATCTAATGACTAATTATGCAGAAGTTTTTACTGAGTTTTCAGATTTCAGATTATTTGTTATGAATGAAAAAGCACGTATGATTGAAAACACAAAAATGCTTTTTGAAAAAGCATAATTAAAGCCGTACTACCATGAAAATATGTTTGATTAGTTTTGATTCTACTTATTTCGACCATAATATCGTAATTGAATTAAAAAAAAGAAATATAGAAACAAATCATATCGATGTATCAAAGTTTAAGTACAAATACAAATCGGTTTTTGACAGAGTTGGAAATACTTTAACTAAATTATTTTTCAAAAGAAACAAAAAACACGAAGCACAAGAAGACTATATTCTAAAACAAATCAAAAAATTAGGATATCAGGATGCCATTTTGTTCATAAGACCGGATAAAATAAGCAGAAAAACTCATTTAGAGATAAAAAAGCAAACAGATAAATATCTTACCTACATTTATGACAGCTGTAGAAGGTTTCCTATCGGCCATTTACTTGACGGCCTATTTGATGAAATATTTTCATTTGATTTAGTTGATGTTCAAAAGTATAATTTCACTTTTATCTCTAATTACATCTACATGAAGAAAAAGGATATCATCCGTACAAATGATAACATTTTTATTGTAATTTCAATCGATGAGCGTTTTGAATTTTTAAATAAACTGGCTGATTATCTTTCTAATCACGGCATCCCCTTTAAATTTATTGCTGTTGGTAAAAAACTTCCTAAAAACAGCAATACAGATATTATCTATTCAAGAAGAACACTTCTTCCTGAAGATTTACTTGAGGACTTTGAAAACTCAAAAATATTTCTTGATTTAATACGCAAAGACCATAACGGATTAAGTTTCAGGATTTTTGAAGCATTGGCTATGCAGCGAAAAATCATTACGACGAATACATCAATAAAAGAGTATGATTTTTATAACCCCAACAATATCTTAGTACTTGATGAAAATGCTGAAATAAATGTAAATCCAGATTTTCTTACTAGTCTGTACGAACCCTTAAGTGATACTATTTACTATAAATACACTATTGAAAACTGGGTAGATACTGTTTTTAAGCTTAAATAATTATTTTACTAAACTTAATATCCGTTGTTCAATTGTTTGAGATGAAAAAGGTTCAATCACTTTTTCAGAACCGGAACTTATAGTGTTCCAAATTTCCTTATTTTGATATAATAAAAGAATATTATCTACAATTTCTTTGTTTGTATTTGCAACAATATATTGGATGTTTTCTCCAAAATCAAAACCTTCTGCACCAATATTTGTAGTAACCAGCGGAAGACCAAATTCTATGCTTTGTCCTATTTTACCTTTTATTCCGGCACCATAACGCAACGGAGCTACAAAAATTCTGGAATTCAAAAAATAAGGAGATACATCTTTTACATAACCAATTATTTTAAATTTATCAGAATGTAATTTTAAAATCGAATCCTGTGGATTACTTCCAATTATTGAAATGGTAATTTCGGGTTTGGATTTCCACAATAAAGGCATAATTTCCTCATGAAGATATTCTACTGCATCTACATTTGGTTTGTGATCAAAGCCCCCAATAAACAATAAGTCTTTTCGGTCTTCAAATGAAGGTGATTTTTCATTTTTTATATACTGATGAATATTTCCAATCGTAATTATTTTAGATTCCTCATTATAATATTCTTTTAAGGTCTTCCCTTCTAAATCAGAAATTACAATAATCTTATCCGCTTTAGTGCAGTTGTCCAATTCTAAATTTAAATACTTATTCGCAACCTCCATAATTTTAGGCTCGTTCATTAATTCAGATTCTCTTTTAAATCTTAAATAATGAAAATCGACCATATCAAAAAACACCTTCGTTTCCGGTTTGTAACTTTTAACTAAAGGGTAATATTTTTCAAAAATTTCAGGTCGATGCAGCCAGGCAAAACTTACTTTTGGAAGTATTAGTTTTAAAAAATCATTTTTCGTAATTAATTTTCCGTTATGATCAACAGCCGGTTCATAAACTACAACGCCCATTTCTTTAAAAATATCAATATAATCAGATTTATAACGATATTCTTTAAAATCAGCCAATAAAAAAACTCCAATATTATTGTTTAAAAGTAATTTAATAATTTCTGTTAACCTTCGTGAACCAGAATCTTTATTAAACTCCGGTATTTTAACATCAACAATTAAAACGTATGAATCATATTTTAACTGATTCAAAAAATCAATTTTCTTTCCTTCCTTTTTTAATTTACGAGCTATTTTTTTTAATCTGAAATATAATTTAATGGCTTTATACATTTTATAAAAAATTCGTTTGATTGATGAAATATGATTTTCATTAAAACATCAGTTAATTAATAGTTTAAGCTCATCGTTTAATAACAAATTCTTTTAAACATCATGACCTAAATTAAGTAGTAAAAATAATTCTTTTTAGTGTCTCATCCTAAAAAAGTAATATATTTCAAAACTTATTTTTAGATTAGAATCCCTCATTAATTGGCAGGATTAAAGAGGGATTCTAATCTAAAGAAACAAATAACATTCAAATCACTATTTTTAATAATTTTTATTTTAGATTGTAAATATTACATTTACAACTTAAAATTTTATTCATACAATTAACATTACTATTAAAAATGTCTACACATAATTTACTCTGGACCAGTGGATGGGATTCTACTTTTAGACTTCTTCAAATAATTTTAATCGAAAAAGAAAATGTACAACCCATATATATAATTGATAAAACCCGAAGATCATTAAAGGTTGAGTTGGAAGGAATTAAAAAAATTCAGGAAAAGATAAAAGAATTACATCCTGAAGCTTTTGAACGAATACTGCCTGTTTGGTATGTTGAAGAAGACCTTACTCTCAATAAAGAAATAGTAGAAAGTTCTAATTACATAAATTCATTTGTAAAATTAGGAAGCCAATACAGTTGGCTGGCACAATTTTGTCACAATCACAATTTAAATAATGTAGAAATAAGTAATGATAAAAACCTAAGGGACGATTCACTTACTAATTTTTTAATGACAAATTATATAAAAGCCGATACAAACACAAAAGACCAGGATAAATATAATAAGGTAGGTACTATATTTAAATATTTTTCTTTTCCTGTTTCCACTCTTTCAAAACGAGACATGCTGGTTATCGCAAAAAAAAACAAATGGGAAAACATAATGTACTTAACCTGGTTTTGTCATAAACCTAGAAAAAATAAGGCTTGCGGTAAATGTACTCCCTGCATAAATGTAATAAAAAAGCGAATGGGCTTTAGAATCCCCCCTATTAACAGAATGAAAGGATACATAAAAATATTTTTCTCGCGAGAGTTTAAACCGGCAAGTTAATCAAATTTCCCATTTCGATATTTAAATAATCTATTGTAAACCTTTTATGACCTCCTGTTGGGAAAAAAGTAAGTTCACCAAACAGAATTTTATCATCTATAGAATACAAATCTACTCTAACAAAAATAAACTGATCAGATAAGATGCCGGCAATTTTTAGCATTTCGCTAAAATTAGCCGGTTTCTCTACTTCCGATTTTAGCCCATCAACATCATCATTAGAAATGATCTTTTTCCAATTCAAATCATAAAAACATTTCTTTTCCTTGCCATTTTCAGTCTTTTTTACCAGAATATATTTTGGCTGACCATGAAAGCAGTAAAATTTATAATCAATTAATTCATTCTCACAATTTGAAATATATTTTTCAATTAAAATCCTGGGTTTTATCCCTTTATAAATTGTCTCTCTGTATTTAGTATAATAATTACTTTTTAGAAAAGATCCGATTTTAATTTTTACATCACTGCTATTGATTGAGGAAGCATTTTTCACGATGACATTATATCCTGAACCGTGAGTTCCTCTTATAGCATATTGTTGCGGTAAATTCTCAAAATCAATTTCTTCTACTGCTTCGAATATTCCAATTATTTCATTTAGATATTCTTTTCCTATTTTTGCTTCAACAAAAGAGCGTACCGCATATTTATCAACATATTGACTATACTCTTCTTTATAATAATACAATTTCAGCCATTGAATTTTTTCCATAAACTCCTTAGGAGTTTCTAAATTCAGTACTTTTTTATTTTTACAAAAATATTTTGCTCTTGTTATTTCTGCATCGTCATCAGAATATCTCTTTAATAAAGTATGTCTCGTCTGATTATATTTTCTGAGTATAAAGTCGTTTAATTTCAATTTCAATCCTTTTATTTTTTTGTAGAACTTCATTGAGTTCATTAATCATTTTTTTTGCAATAACTTCTTTTGTAAAGTTTTCAATTAAATAATTCCTTCCATTTACTCTACATTTTTGCTGTAAGTTTTCATCACTTAACATTTGTTCTACTTTATCTGCAAAAGATATTGGATTTCCAACTTCTGCCAGCAAACCAGTTTCATTATCAATAACAACTTCTGGAATTCCTCCTGCATTTGCGGCAACAATAGGTATTTTACAAGCATACGATTCTAAAAGAACACCTCCTGTAGGCTCATTATTTGAGGTAAATAAAAACAAATCAAACTCTGGCAAAATTTCAGGAATATCATTTCTGAAACCTGTCATAATAATTTCATTTTCTAAACCTAAATCCGAAATTTGATTCTTTATTTGTGTTTCTAACGGACCTTCTCCGACTAAAATATATTTTGCTTTAATACCTCTTTTCACCAATTCAGCAACAGTATTCACCCATGTCACATGGTCTTTAAAGCCTGAAAAAGCTGCAATATTACCAATAATCTTATAATTTGACGGAATAGCATATTGTTTGTGTAGAAATCCTGTTTTTTGAGTTTTCTTAAATTTTTTCAGATCTGTTACACTTCCAACTACACATAATTTACTATGATCCTTAACTGCATATTTTAAAATATTAACTACCGGGTAAGAAACGCATATAATTTTTTTAATCCCACTATAGTTATATTTCCATTTTCTAAAAAAATTAGTATCAACACGTTTTATTAAAGTTCTGCATAAAACCAAAGGCAATTTTAATCCAAAGATTAATGATGAAAACACCATTAATGTATGTGCCTGACTATTGTGTATAAAAACTAAATCTGCATTTAACTCTTTTGCAATTCTTGAAAACTGTTTTGCATACTTTAAATCATATTCTGACTTACTGTTTAATGGAATAACATTCATTCCTTTTTGAGTTGCAACTTTAAAGGTTTGAGAGTCTTCAGGACAAATAATCCATTGCTCCTTAACATACCCATACTCTTTAAATGCTTCATATAAATATATGATTTTTTGTTCGTGCCCTCGCCAGCCTTTTGAAACAGTAACCTGTATTAACCTCATTTTATCTTTAAACTAAAATCATTAAATTTATTATTCCCCACAATAGTTATTATAATGCAATTTGTTTATTATAAAAATTCGACCTTTGCTTATTGGCAGTAAAAACCTACTTCTTTATTTTGTTAAATTTTAACAGTCTTTAAACAAGAAAATAAGCCCTATTTTTTGCAAATATAATACAATAGAACAATAAACCTAAAAGTATTACTGTAATTATAAATGATCTAAAAATGAGACAATAAGACCTCAGAATTCTTTTTAATTACACGTTATTTTAACATTTTAATGCCTTGCCAATAGTAAAATCATCTGAAATTTGATTTTTTTTATTCGTTTCTTTGCATGCGAATCATAAGTTCAATTCTAAATATATAAAATGGAAAATCTTAATGAAGAAATACATAAAGCTTTCGAAATAATCAAAGAAGGCGGTATTATTCTTTATCCTACCGATACAGTTTGGGGAATTGGTTGCGATGCTACAAACCCGGAAGCAGTTGCCAAAATATACAAACTGAAACAGCGTGCTGAAACACAAAGCATGATTGTGTTGATGAATGGCGAAAAAATGATGTATAATGTTTTTAAAAATATTCCTGAGGTAGCCTGGCAAATTCTTGATTTATCAGAAAAACCAACAACTTTAATTTTAGATGAACCCAGAAATGTGGCTCCTAATATCATCGCCAAAGACAATTCACTAGGAATTAGGCTGGTAAAGGAACCTTTTTGTTTCAAATTATTGGAGAGAATGAAAAAACCATTAGTTTCCACATCTGCAAATATTTCAGGGCAGCCAACACCAATTGCTTTTAAAGACATTAATCCTGAAATTATAAAAGGCGTTGATTATGTAGTGAATTTATATCATGACAGAGTTGCCGGAAAACCTTCAACAATAATCAAATTAACAAATGATTCACAGGTAAAAGTGATCCGTAAATAGTTTTTATTGACTTTAAAGCTTTGTCGTTTTAATCCGCTAAACAGTTTTCAAACTGGATATCAATAGATCAACATCTTCTATGGTGTTATAATGGCTAAATGAAATTCGGAGATTAGGTAATTTTAAATCGGTCTCCGAAAGCATTTCTTTTAAAACATGTGAAGGCTTTATACTTCCGGACTGACAGGCACTTCCTCTTGAAACAGCTATTCCCTTCATATCTAAACTAAACAGCAACATTGCCGTTTTATCTGGCGAAAAAGGCAAAACAATATTAATAATATTATAAAAATCTTCTTTATTGCCCACTATCCTAAAATCTGGAAAATGAATTTCCAGCTGATTTATCAAATACATTTTCAAATCAGAAATGTATTTTCTTTCCTGATCCAGATTTTCATATGAAATTGTCAAAGCTTTAGCCATTCCTGCAATTTGATGTACTGCTTCGGTTCCGGCACGCAATCCTTTTTCCTGTTCTCCACCAAAAAGCAAAGGCTGCAAACCTGAATTTTTTCGTACATAAGCAAAACCAGCTCCTTTTGGCCCATGAAATTTATGAGCGCTGGCTACAATAAAATCAACAGCAGTTTTTTGCAGATCAATTTCGGTTTTCCCAACAGATTGTACGGTGTCCGAATGAAACAGAGCATTATATTGTTTACAGATAACACCAACCCTTTCCAAATCTAAAATAGTTCCGGTTTCATTATTTACATGCATCAAACTTACAATTGTCTTTTTTTCCTGAGCCAGTAAATTTGAAAGATTGGTTAAATCGATAGTGCCGTCTGGGTTAATATTTACATAATCAACCTGAACATTATAATCTGACTGTAAAGCTAAAACAGTATATAAAACCGCATGATGTTCAATTTTAGAAGTAATAATCCGATTCACTTTCAGGTCTTCTACAGCCGAACGAAGAATCCAGTTATTCGCTTCTGTACCACCTGAAGTAAAAATTATTTCCTGGGCAGAACAATTCAAATATTTGGCAATATTTTTTCTGGAAAGTTCAATAATGGTTTTTGCATTTCTGCCAAAACTATGTGTAGATGACGGATTTCCTAAATCATCACTCATAATTTTAATCATTTCCTGAACAACTTCAGGTCTAATGGCTGTTGTAGAAGCGTTATCTAAGTATACTTTTTTCATTGTGACAAAGTTATGAAATATCAATTGTCTAAAGATCATTTGCAAAAATTTTCACTATTTTTGAAGCAAATAAAAATACAATGAAAAAATATGCAAGCCTGCTTTTATTCGCCCTTTTACTAAACGGATGCGATGATGGTGATTTAACTGTTGAACAATTTGATTTTGATGACATAACAGATATCGAACATTGTTCAGATAATTATGAACTACTCTATAAATTAAAAAGCCAGGAGAGTTTATTATTACAAATACCCGAAGACCAACTTAAAAATACAAAAGGCGAACAAACTTTAAGCCTTTCCACTACAGGTAATTACAAATTAGTTTACAGAAGATATGACGGAACTGTAACCAAATCCAGCATTTGTGATGCCATCAGACCAGCTACTCCAAACGTGACTAATGAGTGGTTTGCAACTGGGGGGACAGTTATCATAAACACTTTTCCAAATTATATTACTGGTGAAATAGAAGGAAGTACCAAAATAACGGGTTATACACACAATATCTCTTTTACAGGCGTTACATATCCTAATTCTTCCGGAATATTGCAAACACAATCTAAATTGGCTTTTGGAAAAATTGTCACAAACGAAGACAATTTAAATTTAACATTTGGTGATGAAAAAGCCCACTTGTGTACTTCTACTACAAATGGAACGGTAGTATATAATTTTAGTGAAGGAACATCTATAGCAATAAATAATATTGATCCTGCACTGATTCCAAATCAAGCTACACCTTCCGGCAGTCCAAGAACAGGATTAATCAGCGCTACACAAAATAGGGTAATATACAATGTTTACAGCAATGGACTCCTTACTACAGATTATTTCTGTCAAACACCAATACCTGCGACTCCTGTTATTACCCAAACCTGGACCGGGCTGAGCGGTAGCATTGAAGTGACTACTACAACAGTTGGACCAACAGTTTTTAAACATGTTATAGTACTAAAAAATGTAATTTTAGATAATGGAAATGTAAACTTTCAATTAGGAACAAGCTTTCTGCTGGGAGAGTTACAGACACAATCTAATTAAAATTCTAAAAGTTTTATTTTCTTATAAATTTAATATCCTTTTTTAATCTTACTTATTAAAAAGTATCATTAAAAAAGGATATTTTTTTTAGATCTGAATAAGATATTGACTTCTAAAATGTTTACTTATTTATTTTGCTTAAAATAAACTTCGGTTGCGCCTAAGCCGTATTTTTGATAATTAGCATCCTGAAAATCAATGCCGTCATATCTTCCTAATAAAAAATCAAGTTCGGCTTTTAGGATTCCTTCGCCAACTCCATGGATAAAAACAATCTTAGGAATTCGGTTTT
The DNA here is from genome assembly GCF_903819435.1 of Flavobacterium salmonis. Taxonomy (GTDB): domain Bacteria; phylum Bacteroidota; class Bacteroidia; order Flavobacteriales; family Flavobacteriaceae; genus Flavobacterium; species Flavobacterium chungangense. Next base: position 137,577 of record NZ_CAIJDP010000090.1, read on the forward strand.
TAATCGCAAATTCAATGTGTCTTTTTGCAGTTTCAGTCTGCAGGGTTAAAATATCATAATTTGACATTCCGCGTTTATTAGGAACTAATTTTTCGATATGTAAATCAAATTCCGGAGCCGAAATTTCACGCTTATCTTTCTTTTCTTTCACAAAACTCCTTGGTTTTGGCTCTTCTTTTTGTTTTGCAACAGAATCAACATCAATTCTTTTTATAGAATTCATTAAATTACTTGAATCCTGAATTTTAATTAATTCATTGACAAAAAATGTCATCATAAAACCATCTTCGCTTTCGATTAAAACCTCGTTATTTTTAACCGAAACTACTGTTCCGTTAATGGCTTCGTCCAAAACAGAAACCTTATCTCCTTTAGTCAGCATCTTCTTCTTTTTCTTGATTTTTACTTGGTGTTTTTGCGCTTAACTGCATCATGCCAAACATAAAAACTACAATTGCAATTACTGTTATGTAAATATTTTTTTCTTCTGAAACCTGTTCGTACAATGCGATTGAAATTGCAAGAATCATTATTAAAATTTTAAAAGTTTTCATATTTTCAATATAAGACTTCAAAAGTAAGAAACTTTAAAATAGCAGCTCTATTCAATTCAGTCATATATGCTATTTTTGTAAAATTGTAAAAAAATAAAACTGTGGATTTAGAAAAATATATGCTGCCTTGCTTTAGCAAAACACTTTTCGGAGTGGAGTGTTTAGGTTGCGGATTTCAACGATCCCTGTTCTTACTTTGTCAGGGTGAGTTTTTAGCTGCTTTTAAAATGTATCCTGCAATTTATACGACACTTGTTTTTTTAGCGATTGTAACTCTTCATTTTTTCAACAAAGCTAAAAATTACAATAAATTACTTTGGGGTTCCGCAATCGTGAATGGCATTTTCATGATTGGCGGTTATTATTATAAACATTTTTATTTATGATTTACAGAAAGTTAATTACTTTTTAATTTGATCTAAAATATCATTCATCATTTCGATTTGTACTTTTTGTATTTCAATCAGTTCCTGTTGCTGATGCATAATCAGATGATCAATCTTATCATGAATCATTCTAATTTCTAATTCAGATTTGAGGTTAATCATATAATCTTTTTTAGCGCGGGTACGATCTTTTTCTTCCTGACGATTCTGACTCATCATAATTACCGGAGCCTGTAAAGCCGCAATACAAGACAAAATCAGGTTCAGTAAAATAAATGGATACGGGTCAAAACCTTTGTTAGCTAAAATATAAACATTAGAGGCAATCCAGATGACAATAAAGAGTAAAAATGAAATTATGAAAGTCCAGCTTCCGCCAAAATCAGCTACTTTATCTGCTATTTTTTGACCAAAGTTTCTAGTCTCATCTTCATCTTCAACAATACTCACAATTGATTTATCCTCTTTTAAAGACGAAATAACACTCTCTTCAAGATTAGAAAGAGCTCCTATTTCAGCAGATAAATAGCTAGAAATATATTGCTGTCTATAGGCATTTAATTCTTCAAAGGAAATAAAATCACTATCGCAAAACGAAGGATGATCTTTGACAATAAGTCCTAAAATAGGATTGTGAATTGATTTTCCTGATACTTTTTCATTTACAGGAAAAGACAGGTTAGAAATAGCACTCTTAAAAGTGGGCTTGTTTTTCATATTTAATATATTTACTCGCTAATTTACGCATTTAACTTCTTAAGAATTCAATAAATTATGGTGCTCAAAATTTCTTTTATTTATCACAAATAGAATTCTCAATAGAAAATTTCTTTACAGAATTCGTGCTTTTATTTACAAAAAACACCTTACTTTTAACTTTTCAAATTATCCATTCAATTTTAAAATTGTGTCAAAAGATCTTATCATAGAAAACATCAAAGCTTTAAAAAGCCATTCAAATATAAATTACGGCATTAAAACTAAAACGGAAGATTTTACCGAAAAGCTTTTTTACACCCTTTTTGATTCAAATGCAGCCTTAGATCAGAGTATTGATGAACTCGAGTTTCGCTTTAAAGAGATTGCTGTTTTAGCCTGTAAAAAACCGGAAAAATTATGCGGATCGATGTGGGATCTTTTTCTGGAAAAACTACCACATGTATTAGAAAAACTGAATCAGGATGCCGAATATATTTTAGAAAATGATCCGGCTTCAAACAGTATCGACGAAGTTTATTTAGGATATCCTGGCTTTTATGCTATTGCAATTTACAGGTTGAGCCATGAATTATACAAACTTGATTTGTTACTATTCTCAAGATTGATGAGCGAATATGCACACCGAATTACAGGAACAGACATTCATGCAGGTGCAGATATTGCTTCTCCATTTTTTATTGATCACGCTACCGGAATTGTTATTGGAGAAACGACCGTAATTGAAAAACATGTAAAAATTTACCAGGGAGTTACTTTAGGTGCCCTTAGCGTGAGTAAAGACATGAAAAATGCCAAACGTCATCCAACTGTTGAGAAAAATGTCTGTATTTATGCTAATGCAACTATTTTAGGGGGTGAAACTATTATTGGAAAAAATAGTATTGTAGGAGGAAATGCATGGGTTACCAAATCAATACCGGCAGATTCCATTGTCCTCAATACCACTACAACCGAAGTTAAAATAAAAGAAAAAAAATAGAATGAAACCACAGAAATTAATCAACCTGATTGGCAATACTCCGCTAATGGAAACTGTTAATCTGGTCAAAAATAAAAATGTAAAACTTTTATTAAAACTCGAAGGCAACAATCCGGGCGGAAGTGTAAAAGACAGGGCCGCTTATAACATGATTGCATCAGCTTTAGAAAGAGGAGATATCAAAAAAGGCGACAAGTTAATTGAAGCAACAAGTGGGAATACAGGAATTGCACTGGCAATGATTGCGCAATTGTTTCAGGTAGAAATAGAATTGGTTTTACCTGAAGATTCTACAAAAGAGCGCACACAAACGATGCGTGCTTATGGCGCAACAGTAATTTTAACACCTGCAAGTGAAGGAATTATAGGTTCACGTGATTACGCTGACAAAAAAGTAGCCGAAGGCGGTTACGTAATGCTAAATCAGTTTGCGAATGATGACAACTGGAAAGCACATTATAAAACCACCGGTCCTGAAATATGGGAAGACACCGAAGGAACTGTAACCCATTTTGTATCGGCCATGGGAACAACCGGAACTATTATCGGCACATCATCTTATCTTAAAGAAAAAAATTTAAATATTCAGATCATAGGTGCTCAGCCTAGCGACGGATCTCAGATTCCCGGAATCCGTAAATGGCCGCAGGAATATTTACCGAAAATTTTTGATGCTTCAAAAGTAGATACCGTTGTGGATGTAAGTGAAGAAGAAGCGAGAGAAATGACGAAAAGATTAGCACTTGAAGAAGGTATTTTTGCCGGAATGAGCAGTGGAGGCTCTGTAGCAGTAGCCCTGAAAATAGCAGAACAGTTAGAAACTGGCGTTATTGTAGCCATTATCTGCGATCGTGGTGATCGTTATTTATCTTCTGATTTATTTGATTAAAAAATAAAGACCCTAAGGTTCTGAGTTCCTAAGATTCTAAGTTTTTTTTACTTAGCTTGAAAAATCTTAGCACCTCAGAACCTTAGCAACTTAGAACCTTAAAAGAAAAAAAATGAACTACCGTAAATTAGGCAAAACCAATTTTAATATATCCGAAATATCACTTGGCACCTGGCAGGTTGGAGGAAAATGGGGATCTGCTTTTGACAACAAAACTGCAGACGAACTTTTAAATACAGCAATTGATAATGGTGTTAACTTTATTGACACAGCAGATGTTTATGAAAATGGTTTAAGCGAAACCGCTGTTGGAAGAGTTGTTCGTTCGAGATCTGAACGAATTTATGTAGCTACAAAATGTGGACGCCATATTAATCCGCATGTTAATGAAGGATACCAGCCCAAAGTACTTCAAAAATACGTTGAAGATAGCTTAAAAAGATTGGGACTTGAAGCACTTGATTTAATTCAACTGCACTGTCCTCCCACTGAAGTTTTTTACAGACCTGAGATTTTTGAACTGTTTGATCGTCTGAAAGAACAGGGCAAAATTTTAAACCTTGGCGTTAGCGTTGAAAAAGTCGAAGAAGCCTTAAAAGCAATAGAATATTCGAATGTTACGACAGTTCAGATTATTTTCAATTTGTTTCGTCAGCGTCCTTCACAACTGTTCTTTTCTGAAGCCAGAAAAAAAGATATCGGTATCATTGCCAGAGTTCCTTTGGCAAGCGGACTTTTAACAGGTAAATTCGATGCAAAAACAACCTTTGATCCACAAGACCACAGAAACTTCAACAGAAATGGAGATGCATTTGATAAAGGAGAAACTTTCTCGGGAATTGATTATGAATTAGGTCTTAAAGCCGTTGAGGAATTAAAAGCATTATTTCCGGAAACTACAAATTTGGCTCCATATGCTTTGCAATGGATTTTAAGTTTTAAAGACATCAGTTGTATTATTCCGGGTGCTTCAAAAGAAAGTCATGTATTATCTAATCTATCTGTTTATAATTTACCTAAATTATCCTCAGAAAAAATTGAAGCAATGAATAAAATTTACGAAGAATATATAAAACCTTCTGTGCATCATCTCTGGTAATTCATTTTTTAAGACACAGTGACATTGGGATACAGAAGTTTCTAAGATTTTGAAAGCAAAATCTTAGAAACTTCTGTATGATTGCGCAACCCTTTAGTAATCAACCCATCTTATCAATAAAATTAACCTAAACTCATTAACCATGAAAAAATTAAGTTTTATTGCATTTATCATCTTCTTTATAACTGTCTCCTGTAGCAATGACGAAGAATCACAAAATGAAGATTCTCAAAAATTAGAAGTAATGCACAACGAGATTGTTGCTCTTTCATTGTCTACTTCTCAAGCCTGCACAAATCCTGAAGAGTGAGATTTTACAAGAATTAACACAAGTGCTTGTAGCGGGGTAAATGCTCACATAATATATTCTAAAAAAATAGATAAGACTAAATTCCTTGCAAAAGTAAAGGAGTACCTAAAAGCTCAGGCTGCCTATAATGAAAAATGGAACATAATTGGGACCTGCGACCTCATGCTGCCGCCTTCGGGAATAGAATGTGCAGAAGGGAAACCTAAATTTGTTTATTCAATCCAAATAAGTAAACTTTACAAAATTCTAAGGTATTATGTAATTTGATTTTTAAATTTAAAAAAACATAGTACCTTACAACCTTATTTTCCGGAAACTTCCTAAAAATGTTACAAAAATCAAATTTTAAAGAATGGTTCAATCGATATAAATATGCAGAATTAGCAAGTACAAGTGCTGCTCTTACTACGTCGCTTTTTAGTAAAATTTACAATGGGTTAACTACAGCTTATTTGATTACGGCTGCAGAATACCTGGCTTTTTATAGTGTGATTCTGTTTTCTTCATATAAAAAACTAGCAAAGCAGAACACACTTTTAGGCAAAAAAACTTCTTTTTCGGAAATTCTTAATCTCCTAAAAAACTTAATTTTAGAGTTTGGTTACCCAGCAATTTTAGATTTTTTGATAATTCGTCCCTTTTGTATGTATTGGATGCCAATACTTTGTGGGAATTACTTTTTCGGGATTATTTTTGGAAAAATTTCTGCAGACCTATGTTTCTATTGTTTCACCATCATAAATTATGAATTAATCAAAAGAAAATAGTTAACAGCTTTCAAATACAATTTTAAATTCTGCGCCTTTATTTTTTCCTTCACTTGAAGCTGTTAATTGGCCTTTACTTCTTTCGATGATTTTTTTACACAAATACAAACCAATTCCGGTTGAAGATTCATTAGCTGTTCCTAATCGGCCCATTTTAGTGAATTTTTTAAACAATTCATCTATTTGAAGGTCATTGAAACCAATACCTGTATCAGAAACTGTTATAATCAGACTATCATTTTCAGTAAAAATCCTAAGTTTAATTTCACTGTCAAAATAAGAGAACTTAACCGCGTTACTAATTAAGTTAACTAAAACCTGTATTAACAATCCTTCATCTATTTTAAGTTTTGCTTCTTCTTTTTCGATACTTACATTAAGGCTTATATTTTTATCAATAAGCCGCTGATCCACTTGCTCGTTGATAAAAGCCAATATATTTGGAAATATAATTATTCTGGTTTCCTGATTTATTTTTACAACCTGATCCTGCTCTTTCAATAATTTAATAAAATTTTCAATATATCGAAACTGCAAATCGGTTGATTCGCAGATTAAATTAGCCAAATCCTTAATAGAATCAGATGGCTTTTCATCTAAAATAAGCTTTGCCAGACCCTGAGGATTTCCTGCAAAATTTTTCAAATCGTGCGAGAGCATATAAATTAAATCCTGCTTTTCATTAATAAAAGTTTCAGATTCGAAAATAGATTCCTGAATATTACTCATTAACAAACCAGCTTCATCATTATATTCTGTTGGCAAAACAGATAATTTTCTTTCGTTTCTATAATCGTCTAATGCTTTTGAAGCTATGGCAATTGGTTTGATCAATTGATTTAAAACCAAGAGTGTAATAGCTGTTGCCAGCAAAGTCATGATTAAGGAAAATACTAAAACAGATGTGGGTGAAATCGAAGTGTTAAAATAAAGAACAAAAAACAAAATCCCGATTAAAGGAATATGAATACCTATAAAAGCAACAAACAGAAATTTGAATGCATAACTTTTTTTAAAAAAATTAATTTTCGAAAGATTATGATACAGCTTCATAAAAGTAACAATAACTTAGATTATAAATGGGGCTATCGAAGTATTTGACAGAACAAAGTTAGCTTTTAAAGCTAATTAAAAGATGTAAAATATAGAATTTGATAAAATATTTTAAAAATTAAATTTATAAAAGTTTACAAACCCTTATTTTTGCGCTATGGGAAGAAAAAATACAGACAAAGTCGTCTTTCATCAAATACAAGTTCTTGATGCAGGCGCAAAAGGTGTATCAGTTGCAAAAGCTCCTGACGGAAAAGTAATCTTTATTCCGAATGTAGTTCCGGGCGATGTAGTGGATGTGCAGACTTTTAAAAAACGTAAAGCTTATTACGAAGGAAAGGCCGTTAAATTTCACGAATTATCAGAGCACCGTATAGATCCAATTTGTGAACATTTTGGTGTTTGTGGCGGATGTAAATGGCAAAACATGAAATATAGCCAGCAACTTTATTACAAACAAAATGAAGTAAAAAACCATCTGCAAAGAATTGGTAAAATTGACTTACCTGAATTTGAAGACATTCTGGGTTCTGAAAAGCAATTTTTCTACAGAAATAAAATGGAATTTTCATTTTCAAACAGCCGTTGGTTAACTGAAAAAGAAATTGAAAGCACTGAAGATTTAGGAAACAGAAATGCATTAGGTTTTCATATTCCAAAAATGTGGGACAAAATACTGGATATTAATAAATGTCATTTACAGGAAGATCCTTCAAATGCAATTCGTAATGAAATTAGAGCTTTTGCAAACGAAAATAATTTAGCTTTCTTTAATCCCAGAGAACATTCGGGTTTATTAAGAACGTTTATGATTCGTACAGCTTCAACAGGTGAAATTATGGTTTTGATTCAGTTTTTCGAAAATGACAAAGCCAGTCGTGAATTGCTTCTAGATCATCTTTACGCTAAATTTCCACAAATTACATCATTGCAGTATGTAGTTAATTCAAAAGCAAATGATACTATTTACGATCAAAACATTAAGCTATATAAAGGGAGAGATTATATTCTGGAAGAAATGGAAGGCTTAAAATTTAGTATTAATGCCAAATCATTTTACCAGACCAACTCTGATCAGGCATATGAATTATACAAAATAACACGTGATTTTGCAGGGCTTTCAGGTAATGAAACCGTTTATGATTTATATACCGGAACCGGAACTATTGCACAATTCGTTTCTAAAAAAGCTAAAAAAGTAATTGGTGTAGAAAGTGTGCCGGAAGCAATTTTAGACGCTAAAGCTAATGCTGAACGCAATAATATTACGAATTGTGAGTTTTTTGTTGGGGACATGAAAGTTGTTTTTAACGAAGCCTTTATTGCACAGCACGGCAAGCCTGATGTTATTATTACCGATCCGCCAAGAGATGGAATGCATAAGGACGTTATTGATCAAATTTTGAAAATTGCTCCTGAAAAAGTAGTTTATGTAAGCTGTAACTCAGCAACACAAGCAAGAGATTTGGCTTTAATGGATGAAAAATATAAAGTTACCCGTGTTCGCCCCGTTGATATGTTTCCACAAACGCATCATGTTGAAAATGTTGTACTTTTAGAACTTAGATAATACAATTATAAATGAAAAAAATTCTGTATTTTTTATTAATCTTTACTTTTGGATTATCAAGCTGCGAGAAAGATGATATTTGTGATGCCAATACACCAACAACTCCCAGACTAATCATTTCTTTTTACGATATTACAACTCCTTCAGTAAAGAAAAGTGTAACACTTTTAAAAGTAATGGGCAAGGGTGAAGATGAAGGTATTATCTTTAACGAAAGTGGAACTGAGATAACGAAATACCTCACAAGCGGTGACTCAATTGCTATACCGTTAAAAACAAATGAAGATGCCACCACTTTTTCCTTTATTTTAAATTCAGACGAATCTAATCCCGGACTGGCTAATACTGATGAGATAACGTTTAATTATACCAGACAAAATGTATATGTTTCCAGAGCCTGTGGCTTTAAAACAATTTACAGATTAGACACACAAACTCCGTTTGTAAGAACTGATTCTGGTAATGATGGTATTTGGATGCAGGATGTTCGAGTATTTAATCCTAACATTGAATTTGAAAATGAAACACATGTCAAAGTATTTTTTTAGTATCTGTTTATTGTTTACAGTGTTTTTTGTTCAGTCACAGGAAACACCTGCGGATACAATAAAAAAAGAAATCAATCAGGAAAAACCAAAATCCAAAACACCTAAGGTTGCTACAAAATCTATAGCTGACAGCATTCCTGTAAAAAAAGATCGTTATGGTTTACGTGTGGGTGTAGATTTATACAAACTAACCCGTGGTTTTTATGATAAGGATTATAAGGGAGTAGAATTTGTGGGTGATTTTCGCCTTACCAAAAAATATTACATAGCAGCTGAACTTGGTATAGAGGATAAAACCACTGATGATGACAGACTGAATTCAACAGCAACCGGAACTTACTTAAAAGGAGGTTTCGACTACAATTTATACAATAACTGGCTGGACATGGAAAACCTTATAACGATAGGTTTGCGTGGAGGTTTTAGTACTTTTAGCCAGCAGTTAAACAGTTACAAAATTTACAATTCAGATCAATATTGGGGACAAATCCCACCCATTACTGATGGCACAAAATATACTGGTTTAACTGCCGCATGGGCGGAAGTTGCCCTTGGAATGAAAGCTAAAGTTTTTAATAATGTATTCGTAGGATTTGGTTTTCAGTTAAAAATGCTTTTAGCCAATAAAGAACCTGGTAATTTTGAGAACCTTTATATTCCGGGTTTTAACAGAACCTATGATGGAAATTTTGGAGTAGGGTTTAATTATACGGTTTCTTATTTTATTCCTCTTTATAAAAAGAAAGTAACAATTCCGGAAATAGAAAAAAAAGCTTCTAAAAAATAATGTCTTTTAAACAAAAAAGCCCCAAATTCACTAATCAAATAATGAATTTGGGGCTTTTTAAAAATTATATTTAAGACAATTGAAAATCTATTGCCGCATTTGAATGTATCAAAGCTGTATCAAAAACCGACACAGAAAGATCCTCGGGTTTAATCACAAGCGGAATTTCCGTACAGCCCAAAATAATACCTTCTGCTCCTTCTTTTATTAATTGATTTGCTATTTCCAGATAACGTTTTTTCGTTTCCGAAGTAACAATTCCTCTTCCTAAATCTTCGAAAATTGTAGTGTGAATAAAATCCCTTTCTTCCTGACTTTTCGGGATTATTACCTCAATTCCTTTCATGTCAAGCTTATCTTTAAAAAAATCCAGTTCCATTGTAAACTTAGTCCCTAATAAACCTACTTTTTTAATTTCTTGTTTCTGGATTTCAACAGCAGTTACAGTTGCAATATGAATAATTGGTAAATCAATCGCTTCCTCGAGTCGGTCAGCAATAAAATGCATCGTATTTGCACACAGAAGAATTGCTTCAGCTCCACCTGATTTTAAAAATTCGCAGGCTTTTAAAAGCATTTCAAAAGTAGAATCCCAATCATTAGCATCATTATTCTTTTTTATTTCGGCATAATTGAACGAATAAATCAAACACTCTGAAAAGTTAAGCCCTCCCATTTTTTTATTTATCCCTTCATTTATAAGTTTGTAATAATCTGCTGTCGAAACCCAGCTAATGCCACCTATAAGTCCAATTATCTTCATAAAAATGATTTTTCAACTATCCAATCTCTTTAATTCCTTTTATAAAAATCCATTTTACAAAAAGTTTTTCACCATCTTTAGTGTTCACTGCTTTAAATTGTGGAGCAATTAAAGTTGCCACAATAAAAGCTGTCAGTGGAATCCAGATTCCGGCTAATCCACTGTATTCTGCAATGATAAATCTTCCTAAAATAAATAAAATTGCGAAACATCCTAATTGATATAGAAATGCCCTTACTTGTAGTTTTGTCATTTTTTTCTTTTTTAAGGTTCAGAGTCACAAAAGACTCAAAGTTACAAAGTTTTTTGTCTGTCGATCTTTAAAACTTTTAGCTCTTTTGTTACTATTCGTTAACCTGAAACTTCGTTCTCTTACTTCCTTCGTACATTTCGTATTTTACCAAGCGCGCCTCAAGGCTTGCGTTAAAAAGTTTAATTTTTCGGGAAGGTTTTAATCCTACGAACTTTAAAGCTTCCAGATTTGCGGTAATAAACCAGGCATTAGTCCCCGGATAACTTTTCTTTAAAGTATCACCTATATTTTTGTAAAATTCTTCCATGTGAATATCCAGACGCTCATCGTAAGGAGGATTGAATACAAGATGAAGTTTTCCTTCTACGGCTTTTTCAGTATCAAAAAAGTTGTCCTCAGAAATCGTTACATAATCTTCAAGATTTGCATTTCCGATGTTGTCTTTGGCTTTGCTCACTGCGCTTGGCGCCTTATCAAAACCTTTAATTGTATAGTGAAATTCTCTTGTTTTTTTCATCAGACTATCGACGATTTTATCAAACAAATCATTGTCCCAGTCTTTCCATTTTTCAAAAGCAAACTCTTTTCGGTTGATATTTGCCGGAACGTTACAGGCAATCATAGCAGCCTCTGCCAAAAATGTTCCCGAACCGCACATAGGATCCAAAAAGTGACTTTGCCCATCCCAGCCTGACAACAAAAGAATTCCTGCTGCCAAAACTTCGTTAATAGGAGCAATATTCGTAGCGGTTCTGTATCCACGCTGATGCAGGGAGTTTCCTGAAGTATCCAAAGCTACTGAAACCTGATCTTTGTCAATATGAACATTGACTCTTAAATCCGGAAAAACTTTATCAATACTGGGGCGTTGCCCTGTTCTTTCCCTAAACTGATCTACAATGGCATCTTTACACTTTTGAGAAACAAACTCAGAATGGTTAAAATAAGTGGAATGAACCGTAGCATCAATTACAAAAGTCTGATTGGCATTCAGCAATTTCGACCAGTTTATACCCGAAATTCCTTTGTACAATGCCTGCTCATTGTTTGCCCTGAACGAGTAAATTGGTTTTAAAACTTTAAGGGCTGTTCTAAGTGACAAATTGGCTTTGTACATAAACCCTTTATCGCCCTTAAAACTTACCATTCTTACCCCTTTTTCAACTTCCTGGGCACCAAGATCCCGCAATTCTTTTTCTAATATTTCTTCGAAACCAAAAAAACATTTGGCTATCATTCTAAAATTTTCTTCCATCTTTATTTTTGTTTAAAAAAAACTCCGATCGCATACGCATATCTGATTATTCAGGTATCGTCACGAAATAGTTATTTTTCGGTAAAAATACACTAAATTTGCCGGACTTTGAATTAATTGAAATAGAATAAATGTCTGAAGCACCTAACTCATCAACACCTAATCAGGAGCGTAACACCGAAAATTGGTTTACATCATGGTTTGATACTCCGTATTATCATATTTTGTATAAAGATAGAAATTACAGAGAAGCTCAGATTTTTATGGACAACCTTACACATTACCTAAACTTGCCTGAAAAAGCAAAAGTATTGGATTTAGCCTGTGGAAAAGGACGTCATTCTATCTATTTAAATCAGCTGGGTTATACTGTCTTAGGAGCAGATTTATCTGAAAACAGTATTGCAGAAGCCAGCAAAAACAGTAACGAAACCCTGCACTTTAAGGTACACGATATGCGTGAGCCCTTTGAAGACAAATTCGATGCTATTTTCAATCTGTTTACCAGCTTTGGTTATTTCGAAAGTGATGATGATAACTTAACCACTTTAAAAGCTATCAAAGAAAGTTTATCCGAATATGGTTTTGCCGTAATTGATTTTATGAACGTAAATCAGGTTATTGAAACTTTGGTTCCGGAAGAAGTAAAAACAGTAGACGGAATTGATTTCAATATCAAAAGATATGTAGAAGACGGACATATTTTTAAGGAAATTGATTTTGAAGATCAGGGAAGAAAATTTCATTTTACAGAAAAAGTAAAGGCACTAACATTGAAAGATTTTCAGGATTTAATGGATGAAGCCGGTATTTATCTCTTAGATATTTTTGGCGATTATAAGCTCAAAAAATTCCACAAAACCGAAAGCGAACGATTAATCATGATTTTTAAATAGGTTTAACCGGTTAACCGTTAATTTGTTTTATCATTAAACAGCTTAACAACAACTGATTAAACAATTAAACAAAAAACGATTAAACAAAAAATGAATTATCTATTACCCTTATTCTCTGTACTTCTGGGCTATATTGTGGCTTTATTTTTAAAACCAAAAAACAAGACCAATCTTAAATTATTGCTCGCTTTTAGTGGTTCTTTTTTATTGTCTCTAACCGTAATGCATCTTTTACCTGAGGTTTATGAATCACATAATCATAATATCGGTTTATTTATCATGGTCGGAATTTTATTCCAGATCATTCTCGAATTTTTCTCCAAAGGCGCAGAACACGGACACGTGCACGGGCATGCAAAAATGTCTCAGATTCCGTGGCTGCTTTTCATCAGCCTTTGTATCCATGCCTTTTTAGAAGGTTTTCCGGTAAGCCATCATCATGGTTTGGCTATCGGAATTGCGATTCACCATTTGCCAATTGCCGTAATTTTAACGACATTTTTCATAAATGCCGACCTCAACAAAAAAGCCATTTTCGCTTTCATGCTGACTTTTGCAGCCATGACTCCGCTTGGAACTGTAGCTTCTGATTTTTTACCTATATTAAACGAGTATTACACCGAAATAACCGCAATTGTAATCGGAATATTATTCCACATTTCATCAACTATTATTTTCGAAAGCAGCGAAGGACACAAATTTAATATTGCCAAAGTTTCGATGATTGTTTTAGGAATTTTATTGGCATTCTTTCTCTAATCTGGACGTGACCAAAGGAATTTTAAATTTCACATTTCGATTAAAATTATCAAATGCCTGATTATCTAATTCTAATTCCCCGTTCTTTTCTTCTCCTCTTCATTTCCAGAATTACGTTCCTTTACATTTATCTTATTGTTTCCAAAATTGTAAACTACAGATAAACGAACATATCTGTTGCTTTCATTTTGACTATAAACTTGTCTTACACCATTTACATTCGAAACATCATCTTTTAAATAAGACGTATTGAAAATATCATTTATCAAAAAAGAAACCTGCAGTGCTCTGTTTAATAAATACTGCTTAAGACCAATATTTAAACTTGCTGTATATCCTGTTTCGTATAAACCGCTTTTGTATGGTGTTATATAATTGAAATCTAATTGCAATTTAGTCGTTTTGCCTAATGAAAAGGTATTATTTGTTGAAAAATCAATCTGAAGGCTGTTTACCGGTGTTGCATTGATATCTTTTATAAACTTAATATCTGAGCCTAAAAAATACACTGAATTTTCACTCTGCCACCAATCCGCAAAGCTGGCTGAATAGATTTCCCCAACCCCATAAGTAATGCCTTTAAAATAATTTTCTCTCGATACAACTTGCGTCAATGTTTCCGGATTTGCAGTAAATATTACGCCATACCCATCTGTAATAGAATTAAAAAAAACACTGGTTTTCAATATTTTTTTATACGAATGCGCAAATTCAAAATTATCACTAAAAGAAGGCTTCAAAAATGGATTCCCCTCAGAATAACTATTACTGCTGATATAAACACGAAACGGATTTAAAAGCGAAAAACCCGGTCTTCTGATCCTCCTTCCATAATTCAGACTAAAACTATTGTCTTCATTCCTCGCATATGAAGCATAAAAAGTTGGAAACAGTTTAAAATAATTGTTTACAATTTCCTGATTTAACGTTTTTGAAAAACCATTTGTCTGTGTATTCTCTAATCGTAAACCTAATTGAAAATTCCATTTTTTATTAATTTTTTTGTCACCGCTGATATAAACTGCCTGATTATTTTCAGTATATTTAAATTGATTGGATTGGTTGGTATCTAATTCCGGGGTTCCTGTAATTGTATTAAAAAAAACAACATCACTATTACTGGTGGTAAAACTCACTTTCGCTCCATACGATAAGTTCAGCAATTGAAGCGGATGTTCTATATCTGCTTTGAAACTCACATTATCAATATTTTGATTCGAAATATTTCGTCCTGACTGATTTACATCAACAAAGGTTCCGTCAGATGCATAATTATTCGCTGTAAAATCCCTATCAAATTTTGAATTATAATTAAAATAATCTACATCAAATGATAATTTTCGATTTAGAGAATCTAATTTTGTAATTAAATGCAGATTATAAGTCTTATTACCGGATTTCCTGTCTAAAGGGCTCTTATTGATTATATAACTCTCTAATTCATTTTGAGTATTATATTTATCAATCCTAATATCCGAGTCAAAATCCGGATTGCTTTTATCCTTTAAAAGTTGGAAGCCAATTGTTGTATTTTCTGAAAAATCATAGTCAAAAGCTATTTTTCCGGAAAGGTTATCTTCATTTAATTTTGTCATTACATCCATTTTTGTAGTTCCTTCTGTAAAATACATATCCAGGTTTTCATTAATATATTTATAACCCGTTTTCCCATTGACACTAGCCGAAAATCTAAATTTATTTTTATTGTAAAAGAAATTATCCCTCAGCGAAAAAATTCCGTATTTACTTTGATCATAGGAAGCTGTAGTTGTATTTTTCCAAGAATTACGAGCGCCTTTTTTCATCACAATATTAATCAGTCCGCCGTTTCCTTCCGCTTCATACTTAGACGAAGGATTACTAATAATTTCGATGTTCTTAATATCACTCGCAGAAATAGATTTCAGTAAATTATTCAATTCCTCGCCAGTTAATTCAATCATTCTTCCGTCTATCATGACCCGGGAAGTTCCTTTTCCTAATATATTGATAGCATTATTTTGTACCACAACGCCCGGTGCTGTATTTATTGCGCTCAAGGCATCGCCTCCAACTGTGTTTGTATTATTCTCAGGATTGTAAACCAGGCGGTCTATCTTTTGTTCAATCGTATTTTTTCTGGACTGAATCATAACTTCTCCCAATTTTGTTGCATTTTCTATTAATATAATCATTCCCAGATCAGTATCTTTTTCAATAATAATTTCATTTTTGTAATCTGTAAATCCTAAAAGACTGACTTCTATTTTATAAGAGCCTTTTTTAAGATCAATTTCAAAAGTACCGTCTTGCAAACTTGTTGTTCCGGCAATTATTTTTCCTTCTGAAGTGGTTACTGAAATATCTGCCCATTCCAGCGAAGTTGTTTCACTGGTTATTTTACCTCTTAATTTTACTGTTGATTGTGCTAAACAAAATAATGGCAATACTAAAAAGATAAGGAGGTTTGCTTTTTTCATGATTTCTAATTTTTCGACTTGTTTCAATTAATATGAAGCAAAGTTGCCTTAGAAATTTTCCAGATTCGACCGACAAAAAAAAGTCGAACCAATTTCTGCCTAAGAAATCAGTTCGACTTTATTAATGCGCAAGTACGACTTTTTACAAAAGCCTAATTATAAAGCGTTTCTGTAAGCTGTAGGCGTTTGATTAGTATATTTTTTAAAGGAAGTATTAAATGACGATTTTGAGTTAAAACCTACTTCATACAGAATTTCTAAAACGGTCAAATCTCTTTTTAAAGGATCTTTTAAAATATGCATTGCTTTTTGAATGCGATATTCGTTTACAAAATCAAAAAAGTGCTGATTCATATGATGGTTAATTAAAACGGATAAATCCCGAACCGGAATATTAATTTGGTTCGAAAGTTCCTGAATGGTAAGCGACGGATCCAGAAATGGTTCTTTTTCTTTCATATAGTCTTTTAATGTAGCAATTTGAGTTACAATCCCCTCGTTTTGATTGGATTTTATTTCTGTAATATTTTCGTTTTGCTCAGGAAGAATGTCTCTTGCCAATTGCAATTTAGAATCGATCCCGCGAAAAAGTTCCGGATAATTCAAGGCTTTTAATACAAACCAGCATGTTACTGTTAAAACCAGAAATTGTAAAATGGTATTGGACCAAATCCATAGAAAATCTAAATCAGCATATCTCACGATATTTTTAATTATAGACAGATAATATAAAACAAAGAGGGCGCTTGTTATTTGAAACAACCATTTAAAAATAGACGTTCGGGGATTTGCATAATTTTCCTGATATATTTCCTTATACTTTTTTAGCACCACAAATATTCCTATACTATATGCTATCGTTTGTATTCCCAAAAGAAGAAACAAAATGTACATCTCAGGCGATTGATCACGTTGATCATAAAACAATTGCTTTTCTATTGTATTTAAAAGGTAGAGTCTTAATACAAATACAATATTTGTAATTATGAATGGAATTAAATGTAGTAAATGCTTCGCTTTTAAACGAAAATCTGCAAAACAAACTGATAGTACGTACAAATAAAAAGCAGGCAGTATCAAAGTACAAACGGACCATCTGAAAAATTCTAAATTAAAATGGCTTTTTATAAATTCTTCATCAATGAAAATACCACTGTTATCAATGGCAAAAAATATTAAATAGAAAGCAAATAATCTGTTTGCTAATTTATTTTTTGTTTTTACAGTAAGTAAAAAAAATGCCAGCAATAATGAAACAAAAACTGAGATTTTGGCCATGCCGGTTAAAAAACTTATTATATCCATTCTTGTCTTAATTATATAACAAATATAAGATTTTAGTTCTTTTAGAGAGTCGTCTAAAATTGCTTTCGTCAAAAAGAAAATATAAAAAAAAGATTTAAAATCTTTATAAGTTTGACTTGTACTTTTCGCTCATTTGCTTAAAAAAGTTTAATTTTGGAGAATAACTATTTCGACAAAAATGACGTTTACAAAAACAACCGAACAATCTTCAAAATACGAACATTTAGAGAAAATGTCAGTTCAGGAACTGCTGACTAATATTAATAACGAAGACAAAACCGTACCTTATGCTGTCGAAAAAGCATTACCCCAAATCGAAGCTTTAGTTGCGCAGACTGTTGCAAATTTAAAATTGGGGGGACGTATTTTTTACATCGGGGCCGGAACATCCGGACGTTTGGGAGTTGTAGATGCCTCTGAGTGTCCGCCCACTTTTGGAGTTCCTTTTGATTTGGTAAACGGGATCATTGCGGGGGGTGACACAGCTATTCGTCGTGCCGTAGAAAATGCCGAAGACAATTCAACACAAGCCTGGATTGACCTGCAGGCACATAATATCAATCAAAACGATATCGTGATTGGAATTGCGGCTTCGGGAACAACTCCGTATGTTATTGGCGGATTGGAAATCTGTAATCAAAATAATATTGCTACAGGCTGTATTACCTGTAATGCGGGAAGCCCTTTAGCTTTAACAGCAAAATTCCCTATTGAAGTTGTTGTAGGACCGGAATTTGTAACCGGAAGTTCAAGAATGAAAGCAGGAACTGCACAGAAACTGGTCCTGAATATGATTTCGACTGCTTCGATGATTCAGCTTGGAAAAGTAAAAGGGAACAAAATGGTCGATATGCAGCTGAGCAACATCAAACTGGTGGACCGTGGTGTAAAAATGATTATGGGAGAAATTCCGGTTTCGTATGAAGAAGCAAGTAATTTATTGAAAAAATATGGCAGCGTGAGAAATGCTGTTGACAATTATACAAAGTAAAAAGGATTTTTGTGAGATGTAAGATGACTTTTTATAAACATAAAGTTTGTCATTTCGACGTGAGGAGAAATTAAATAAGAAGCTCCGCAATGTATCTCTCCAATCTTTATCGATTTACAAGTGTGATTTCTCCTCACGTCGAAATGACAAGATTGGGATAAAAACCTTAAACTTTTCAAAACTTGAAACAAAAAACAAATGGCAACAAATAAACAATTATTAGGAAAAGGAATTAAATATTTATCAGGTTCGTTGCCTTTATTATTTATTGGGCCTTCATTGATTTATAACGCTTTTATGAATCAGCATACCGCCTGGCACTATCTGGTTTTAGGAATTGGTATTGTGGCCTGTCTGAGTGCTATGTTTCTAATTTTTTACGGATTGAAAATTATTATGAAAGGTTTGTTTAATGACTAATTCGTATCTTTACTAAAACTATTTATCATGGATTTACAAGCAGAAATAAATTGGATTCATCAGGAAATTGACAAAGTTAAAGACCCTTCTTTTGTCGAAAAATTAAAACATCTTTTACAATCGGTAAATAATACTACTGTTGATTCAGATGCGGCTTACAATTTAGACATTGAAAATGCCTTAGAAAACATTAAAAAAGGTAATTTCTATACTGAAGACCAGGCAAATGAAATTGCAAAAAAATGGGGAAGAAAATAGTTTGGTCAATCAATGCTTTAAATCAATTAGAAGACATTCATTTTTATATTTTCTTTGAAAGCAAATCACTCACAATTGCTGATAACGCAATTAACACTATTTTTGGAAGTACCGAAATATTAAAAACTAGTCCGACAATCTATAAAGCCGACAAACAAAAAGCAAATAATGACGGTAGTTTCAGAGTCTATTCTGTTTATGATTATGGGATCTCATATCAAATAACAGAAGAAATTATCTATATTCTTAGAGTGCGACACAACGCTCAAAAACCACAAAAACATTCATGGAAAGCCTAATCCACATTCAGAAAACATTTGAAAAAGTCATTTACATTGACAAAAGAATAAATAACCGTGAATTTGAGGATTGCGTTTTTAAAAACTGTGATTTTTCCAACAGTAATTTTGCTTACAATACCTTTTTGGACTGCGAGTTTATCGACTGTAATTTGTCGATGACAAACCTTGCAGGAACGAGTTTAAAGAATGTGACTTTTAAAAACTGTAAGCTCTTAGGAATTGCTTTTAACGAATGTGACGACTTTTTATTTCAGGTTTATTTTGAAGAAACTGCTTTAGATTACGCTATTTTTTCGAATAAGAAAATGGCCAAAACCAAGTTTATCAATTGTTCTGTAAGGGAAGTTACTTTTATAGGAACCAATTTAAACAGTTCGGTTTTTGATAATTGTGATCTGGATGGTGCTATTTTTAATGAAACCCAACTGGCTGCAGTTGATTTTAGAACAGCTTACAATTATAAAATCGATCCCGAATTTAACCCGATGAAAAAAGCACAGTTTTCTACTCAGGGAATCGTGGGACTTTTAGATAAATACGACATTAAAATTGTATAATGATGGAAACGAACGAATCTTATCTGGAAAGCGTTAAAAAGCAGTTTTTGTATTATAAAATGCTGGGCGAAAAAGCTATCGATCAGCTCGAACCTCAACAGCTTTTTATTACTTTAAACGAAGACACCAATAGTATTGCAACTATAATCAAACATATTTCAGGAAATATGCTGTCACGATGGACAGACTTTTTAACTTCTGACGGTGAAAAAGAATGGCGCAATCGGGATGCCGAGTTCGAAAATGATTTGCAGTCAAAAGAAGAAGTGCTGGAAATCTGGAGTAAAGGCTGGAATACCTTTTTTGACGCTTTAAACAATTTGAAACCCGAACAGCTTTCTGATATCATTTATATTCGGAATGAAGGCCATACGGTTATTGAAGCTATTAATCGACAATTGGCGCATTATCCGTATCATATCGGGCAGATTGTTTTTTATGCGAAACAATTGAAAAACAGCTCCTGGAACAGCTTATCGATTCCGAAAAACAAATCCGGGAATTACAATGCCGAAAAGTTTGCCAAAGAAAAAGAAATAAAGAACTTTACCGATGATGAATTAAACAGACTGAAATAATTCTTCTCTCTTTTAAAATTCTACCTGATAAAAACGACTGCCCTAGCCCTGATTGCAACGAAAATCCTTTTTGTTTTTCTTTAAAAATAAAAAGATTGCAGTGGAAAGCAGGAATCAGCTCCTAAAAAAACAACTTATTAAAATGAAAAAAATTATATTCTTATTCCCAATACTTGCTTTGGTATCGTGTTATAATGCAGAACACAACTGCAAAGATTTCAAAAACGGTAAATTTAAATTTGAATTTGAAGTAAACGGCGTAAAAAAAACAACGATTTTTGAACGCAAAGACAGTATTGAAATTGAAACTTTTGAGGGCAAAACAGACACTTCAACCATACGCTGGGTAAGTGACTGCGAATATGTTTTGCAGAAAAAACATCCGAAAAACATGGCAGAAGAAAAAGCAATCAGCATGAAAATATTAACGACTTCGAAAGATTCGTATACTTTTGAATTTGGAATGGTTGGTTCTGAGGAAAAACAGCACGGAAAAGTTTTTAAAATCGAATAAAAAATAGTAATTTGAATGTAAATTAAAATTTACATGGAAGTATTTTTAAACCCTGATGCTTTAATTGCATTACTAACCCTGACATTTCTGGAAATTGTTCTGGGAATTGACAACATCATTTTTATTTCGATCGTTACAGGAAAACTACCTGAGCAGGACCGGAAAAAAGCAACCCGGATTGGTTTGTTTCTGGCTATGTTTATGCGAATTGTGTTGCTATTGGGAATCTCGTATTTGATTGCTATGAAAGCTACAGTATTCAGTATTCACTGGGGCTGGTTTGAAGCTGATTTTACCGGACAGGCAATTATCTTATTTTTAGGAGGATTGTTCCTGATATATAAAAGTACCAAAGAAATCAGTGAAAAAGTAGACCATAAAGGAGAAGAAAAACAGAACATCCAATCTGCTGCAAAGAAATCTTTTTCGAATGTTATTGTACAAATTCTGTTAATCGATTTAATTTTCTCTGTTGATTCTATTTTAACCGCTGTTGGTATGACGAATGGTGTTGAAGGTGCACTGACTATCATGATTACAGCAGTTATTATTTCCGTTGTCGTTATGATGCTTTTTGCCGTTCCGGTTGGAAATTTCGTTAATAAAAACCCTTCGATCCAAATATTGGGACTTTCATTCCTAATCCTGATTGGGTTTATGCTGATTACTGAAAGCATGCATTTATCTAATGCCGAGCTGATTGGCGAACACATTGGAGCTATTCCGAAAGGCTATTTGTATTTTGCCATTACATTTTCTCTGGCTGTCGAATTTATCAATATGCGAATACGAAAGAAAAAATTATAGCTTAAATTTTAAAGTTCCCTTGAGGAACTTTTTTGTTTCACAAATAAACCTGATTTTTCAAAAAATATAGTTTGAATAGATACTGAAATTTGTTTCTTTTACAATACTGTTTTCTAATTCTAAATTCAGAACGTAATCCAACATGAAAAATACCATTTCGCATAGAGTTGCTGATTTTTTAAAGAGCTTCCCTCCTTTTAATCTTTTGAATCAAAAAGATCTTGAAAAATTATCTGAACAGATTTCAATCATATATAAAGAAAAGGATTTAGTGATTTTTTCTGAAAACGAAAAGACCCATGATTCCTTTTATGTAGTCCACAAAGGAGCTGTTGCCCTTAAAAAGAATCAAAAAACCCTGGACATGTGTGATGAAGGTGATATTTTTGGATTAAGACCGCTTTTGGCACAGGAAAATTATGTTATGGAAGCCAGTACTTATGAAGAAAGTATTCTGTATGCCATACCTATTGCCGTTTTTAAGCCCTATGCTTTAGAAAATAAGGCGATTGGAAATTTCCTGATCGAAAGTTATGCTTCGAATACTAAAAATCCTTATTCAGAAGTCCATAAAAACAATTTATACGGTGAAGTGATTGCGCAGCATGAACAGAATACCGACAAAGAAATATTTGACTTACAGCCGATAAAATTTTCAAAAAAGATTGTTACCTGCGGACCATCAACCACGGCAAAAGAAATTGCTAAAATACTGACCAAGAAAAAAGTCGGAGCGATATTAATTGTAGATGAGATGCTCCCAATCGGAATTATTACGGATAAAGATTTGCGTAACAAAATTGTTTCAGGCGACTACCCTATTACGACAACAGCCGAAACAATTATGACGTCTCCTGTCATTACGTATTCCAAAAAAATGACGGTTACCGAGGCTCAAATGGCGATGATTAAAAGTAATATAAGCTATTTGTGCCTAACCAAAGACGGAACTGTTAATACAAAAGCGGTTGGTATTTTGTCTAAACACGACCTTATGGTCTCGCTGGGAAATAATCCGGCAGTTTTGATCAAAGCTTTAAAAAGGACGACAAAAGTTAAGGAGATTAAACCTATAAGAGCCCGAATCATGCAATTGCTTCAGGGATATCTTGACCAAAATATCCCGATGACACTGATTACAAAAATCATAACCGAATTAAATGATGCCTGTGTAACCCGTGTTATTGATATTTCGCTGGAAAAAATGAATACACCGCCTCCTGTAAAATTTACCTGGCTAGCATTGGGCAGTCAGGGTCGTGATGAGCAGATGCTGCATACCGATCAGGATAATGCGATTGTATATGAAAACGTTTCCGAAGTTTTTAAGGATGAAACCAAAGCCTATTTTCTAAAATTAGCAACCTACATCAACAAAGGACTTTTTACTATTGGTTACGAATATTGCCCTGCCGAAATGATGGCCTCTAATCCAAAATGGTGCATGAGTCTGAACGAATGGAAGGATCAGGTAGCATACTGGATTAAAAATCCGGGTAAAAATGAAGTTCTGTTATCTTTTATCTTTTTTGATTACAGTGTAAAATACGGAAACCGTGAAATTGTAGACCAGTTATCAGATTCGATATTTGAGAATGTAAAGGCGAATCCTATTTTTTATGTTCATTTGGTGAGCGGCGCTTTGCAGAGTCCTTCCCCAACCGGATTTTTCAGGCAATTTTTAGTTGAACAGGATGGCGCCAATAAAGATCAGTTCGATATTAAAAGAAGAGCCTTAATGCCTCTGACAGATGCTGCAAGGGTTTTAATTTTATCGCATTCGGTAAAATCTATCAGCAACACAGCGGAACGTTTTGAAAAACTGGCAGAACTTGAACCTCAAAATCGTGAACTTTATTTATCGTGTTCGTATTCGTTTAAAGCCTTATTGAAATTCAGAACCAAACAAGGGCTTTTACATCATGATTCAGGGCAGTTTATTGCTTTGGAATCCCTTTCGAAAATGGAGAAAATAAAACTGAAAAGAACTTTTAAAACCATCAAAGAACTTCAGGAATTAATTTCGGTACGTTTTAATGTTTCTAATATTGTATAAAAATGAGTCTATTTAATTTTTGGCAGAAGGAAGAAGAAAATTTTTTCGATGAAAACGTAACTATTGAAGAAACACGTTTTGTCGTTCTCGATACTGAAACAACTGGTTTTGATTTTACAAACGACCGCATTTTATGTATTGGAGCACTCGTATTGCAAAATGGCACTATTTCAGTTCAGGACAGTTTTGAAGTTTATATAGAACAGGATCATTATGATGAGTCGACTGCCCAGATTCATGGTATCCTGAAAGATTTTATTGTAAAACGCCCTTCTGAGGCTGAAGCATTAGAACAATTTCTACACTATTTAGGAAGTGCAATTATTATTGCACATCATGCTTATTTTGATATAACTATGATCAATAAAGCTTTGGAAAGAAATGGTCTTCCTGAATTAAAAAACAAATCCCTTGATACAGGGATTTTGTATAAAAAAACCTTAATAAAATCACATTTATTTGAGCGAAAAGATCATTACACATTAGATGATTTGGCTGATAAATTTGATATTTCAAAAAAAGACCGTCATACTGCACTGGGCGACGCTTATATTACAGCCATCGCTTTTTTAAAAATTATAAAAAAACTGAGAGAGAAAAAAGAGGTTTCTCTAAATCAGCTTTTTAAATAATTAAGATATTTTTATGAAACTTAAATTTACATTTATTTGTACATTTTAACTATTTCATAATACATCTCTTATCATTTATTAGCAATAAGAAAAATTTAACATAACATACATTTTGTTTTTCGGAGATAGCTTTGCTTCAATCAAAAAAACAAAAAAACAGTTATGAAATTTAAATTTTTAAGATCCATTGCATTACTTGGAATTACAGGGTTTTCTGTAATTAGTTGTCAGAATGATGATAATGACAGCAATAAAATAAATGAAGAAATTGATTTTACTACTAAATCAAATATTCCCGCTTTTGTATTTGCCCAGCCAGGCTTCGAAAATTTAGAAATTTCAACTTTAATCTCAACAACAGACGCATTACCGGAGAGTCCTTCATTTATTTATGCTGGGCAGCCCGATGGAGCCGGTTTTATGAAAGATCCGAGCGGTGATGGTTTTATAATGATTACTAACCATGAAATCATACAATCGGTATCAAGAGTTTATTTTGACAAAACTTTAAAACCTGTAAAAGGAGATTATATCGTTGATGCTGTTGGAGGACAAACGAGACTTTGTTCTGCAACTTTGGCTACACCTGAAATTCATGGTTTTGGCCCTATATTTTTAACCGCAGGAGAAAGCGGACAGGAAAGTATGGTTCACGGTATCAACCCACTTGCACCAGCAACAGATAAAAACAGAAAAGACAGGGTTTTAGCTGCCTTAGGAAAAGCAAGTATGGAAAACGCTGTTCCGCTAACCAAAAAAGCATATCCAGGTAAAACTGTCATTATAATGGGAGAAGATCAATCTTACGCTACTTCTCATGCAAGTGCCGGTCAGGTAATTATGTATGTTTCTACTGTAGGAGATTTAAATAACGGAAAATTATACGCCTTAAAAAGAAATGATAACATTCAGGTAGAAACTACTATGACTATCGGAAATTCTTTCGATGTATCATTTGTTGAAATTCCGAATGCCAAAAACATTACAGGAGCTGAAATTAATACAACGGTAAATAATTTAAAAGCAATACGTTTCTCAAGAGTTGAAGACATTGATTACAGAAAAGGATCAGCAAAAAACAACAGAGAAGTTTATTTTACCGCTACGGGACAATCTTCAAATGGCACTGATCCTGTAGAAGGTTACACAATGTGGGGAAGAGTATATAAATTAGTATTGGATGCAAAAGATCCATTAAAAGGAAAACTTGAATTAGTTGTTGAAGGAGATTCTACACCTGGAATTGGTGTTATCAATCCTGATAACCTTTGTGTAACAGAAAACTACGTTTATATTCAGGAAGATGGGGACAGTTATTATGGTAATGCAAAACATGATTCTTATATCTGGCAATATAATATTGCTAAAAAAACCAATAAACCTTGGTTAAACATGAACCACAAAAGAAATGATACTTACTGGAATAGCACATACAATCAATCTGGTGAAATGAGATTTGGAAGCTGGGAATATGGTGCAATGGAAGATATATCTGATGTTATTGGTATCCCGGATACTTTCACGTTAAATATTCATCCTCATACATGGCAAAATGATGCATTCAAAAATGCAGATGGTTCAGGAGTGAGCACAAATAAAGAAGGAGGCCAAACTGTAATTATTCGTAACGTACAAAGATAATTTTACCACAATTACAACAAAAACAATCTAGTTTTCTACTGGGTTGTTTTTGCTATTTATTAAAGTATCCTACAATGAAAATTGATTTTATCAAAAACATATTTTTTCCTATTCTTTTCTCTTTTCTGACTTTTTTTACAAGCTGTACAAAAGAAAAAACTGAAACTTCTGTTAAACAGGATCTTTTGATTGACCTGGAAAAACTTGAAAACAAAATAGTGCTTTTCAAAAAGCTTGCTGAAAACGAAAAAGATTCCAAAAAAATTCAGGATTGTTTTAAAGAAACCAGAACTTTATATAAAAAAACAGAATGGGCAGTTGAATATTTTGTGCCCGAAACAGCAAGATTTATTAATGGTCCTGCTTTAGATGAGCTTGAAGTTGAAGAGAATAAATTTTTGCCTCCAAATGGCTTTCAGGTTATCGAAGAACTGATTTTTCCTAAATACGACATCACTAATAAAACAGATCTGATTCGTGAAATAGCAATAATGCGTGCAAATATTGTACAAGTAAAACAACATTTAGACGCTATAAGTATTGGAGAAAAACATGTTATCGATGCCGCCCGATTTGAGGTTTACCGAATTTTAACATTAGGAATCACCGGTTTTGATTCTCCTGTAGCACAGGAATCAATAAATGAAGTTGCTCCTGTTCTTGTCTCAATTCAAACAATCGTTTTAAAAACCTGCAAAAATAACTCTAAGGAATCCTCAGATTTAAAGTCACAATTAAAAAAGACAATTGCAAACAGCATTTCATATTGTTCCAAAAACAAAGTCTTTAATACTTTTGACAGAGCAACATTCATTAAAGATTATCTGAATGTAATTTCGAAAACAATTTTTGAATTGCAAAAGCAAAACCACATTACAAATATCAATAAAAACAGTGCAGTCAACCCAAATGCTGCTACTCTTTTTGAAAAAAATGCTTTCAATGTTAATGCTTTTATTCCCTCTACAGAATATGCTTATTCTGTAGACAAAGTTGCTTTAGGCAATCAATTATTTTTCGATACATCAATCTCAAAAGATCAAAAAAGAAGCTGTGCAACTTGCCATGTTCCTGAAAAAGCATTTACAGACGGACGAAAAACAAATCTTTCCTTAGATGGTTTCGATTTGCCGAGAAATACTCCTACCCTTACTTATGCGGGTTTACAAAATGCATTATTTTGGGATTTAAGACAAATTGATTTAGAAAAACAAAGCGTTGATGTTGTACAAAATGAACAGGAAATGCATGGTTCATTCAGCCAAATTATTCCTTTTATCAATAATGACAAAAAATACAAAGCCTTAGTTAAAAAAGCTTATCCTGAAACTGATAAAATCGAAGAATGGCAATTACAAAATGCAATTGCCTCTTACATTCGCTCTTTGAATGATTTTGATTCCAAATTTGATTTATACATGCGAGGTGAATCAAATGATTTTAGTGAGGAAGAAAAACTCGGATTTAATCTTTTTGCAGGAAAAGCAAAATGCGCTACCTGTCATTTTATTCCTTTATTTAACGGAACTGTACCTCCTAATTACAGTAAAACTGAACAGGAAGTAATTGGAACTCCAAAAGATAAAACCGCAAAAGAAATAAGTCCGGATTTAGGAAAGTACAATCAGTTTAAAATGGATCAGCTTAAAAATGCCTTTAAGACACCTTCTATCCGAAACGTTGCCAAAACAGCTCCTTATATGCATAATGGTGTATTTACAACATTAGAAGAAGTTGTAGATTTTTATAATAAGGGAGGCGGAAAAGGTTTAGGTTACGCAGTAGAGAACCAAACCTTACCTTTTGACCAGCTTAAACTAACCAAAAAAGAAGAATCTGCTTTGGTAGCGTTTATGAAAACCCTGACTGACAAAAGATACCAATAACTTACAATGAATATACTGGGTGTTAAAAATGCACCCAGTTTTTTATTTACGAATTTCAAAAATCTCCTTCTTAATTTCGACAGAATAATCATTTGGAGAAATATTACCTCCAAAAGTTTTTGCATAGATTTTTGTAAACTCAGCTCCAAAATATAAAATGATAGCCGAATAATAAACCCATACCAAAATTATAATAACAGAACCTGCAGCGCCGTACACATTAGCAATAGTAGAGCTTCCCAAATAAAAACCTATAGCGAACTTACCAATCATAAACAGCACTGATGTAAAACCGGCTCCAATAAAAGCATCTTTCCATTTTATATTTCCATCAGGCAGTGTTCTGAAAATAATAGCAAAAAGAAGCGCAATACTTCCTAAAACGATTAAGATGTTAGTCACATAAAACAGATATACAGTACTTTCCGGGAAGTAAATTTTTAATCTTGCATTCAAAACATCTAAAGTAGCATTGAGTATTAAACTAACCAGCATCAAAAAACCTACTGAAACTATCATCGAAAAAGACATTAGTCTGTTTTGTACAAATTTTTTAAAACCTTTATTGGGTTTTACACGCAATCCCCAGATATAATTAATGGAACTCTGAATTTCAGCAAAAACTCCGGATGCTCCTATAAGCAGCATAATAACACCAAAAATCGTCACAAAAACATTACTGTCTGAAAGCTGTACATTCTTTATGGCTTCCTGAATTTGTTTGGCAGCTTCGTTTCCTACCAGCTCATTTATCTGACCATACAGCTGACCTGTTACTGCTTCTTCTCCAAAAAAGAAACCACAAATGGTTATAATAATGATTAATAATGGTGGTAATGCAAAGATGGTGTAATATGATAATGCAGCACTTAATTTTATTGCATCATCATCCAAAAAAGCAAAAAAAGTCTTTTTTAGTAAATACCATGATTTTGAGAAAATATTCTGCTTTTCCATTTTTGCTAATTTTTTTTTGATATTATCTCAAATTTAAGCAATATTAGAAATTTTTTAATTCCTGATTTTTAATCGATTTTTACATTTTTACCATGTGAACCTTATTTTGAAATCTTTTTATATTCCTGATCAAAACCCAACTTTTTAATTTTTAAAATCTTTTTGAATTCGCTTCTTGTTGGTTTTATTAAGTACGATATTGAGTCTACCTTTTCAGCTTTAACGACAGTTACAGAATCAAGTTTTTTTAAGTCATCCGGCAAATAGATTTCTTTTATTTTAAGTGTTTTATTTTTCAGGCTAAAAAATTGCGTTTTCCAAAAAATAGAGTCTTTTATACTTAGCACCAATTGACCATCAATACGTTTAAGCTTTTGATAGTATGACAATCTAAAAATAGTATCTATATAAGGTTCTGTAAATTCTATTGAATCTCCCTTAGTGTGAATATACATTTTTTTGTCAGATTTTTTTTCTATCACCAAATTACCTTCGATTTTAAAGTCTTGCTTTATTGAATCGAATTCAATTTTATCCATCTTATATTTTCTAAAATATTTAGCTATAATTCTGTCTTCTTCAATTCTTAAAAAAGAAGAATCCTTATCAATATACAATCCTCTAAATTTATATGGAAAATGATCAAGTTCAGTATCATTAAAAGGTTGTGGATTCTCAAAATAAAAGAAAAAACAATCAGGACATGGTCGCATCCTAAATTTTTTACAAGCACCAAAAGAAATTACTAAAATCAGCATTAAAATTGACTTTTTCATAACTGCTTTTATTTATAATGGCAAAAAATCCCTTTATCATAAACTGTCCACAGACTTGCTTTTTGATTTGCGGATTTTAATGCGTTATTTGCCCAGGTATTGCAGGTATAAAAAAGGCTATAGCTTCCTTTTGCTTCGTAAAAAGCATCTTTCTTTCCGTAGCTGTGACCTTGAATCCATTGAGGATGAAGAGAATCACTGAAGCTATCTGAAATATAAGTTACCAGATTTTGATAATTTTCTTTTGAAATCAGGATTCGTTTGCAGTCATCGCCTTCTTTTAATTGTTTAAAAAATGTGGTATGCATTGCAGACGAACTTACACCAAATGCGGCTTTTAATGCTGTACTTGCTTTTAAATCTGACCATTCGGGCGTATCAAGATAAAAACCTTTGTCACCCCAGCCGAAAGCGATATAATTCATCAAAGAATCCTTTGATTTCGTCTGACCGAACTGGATTTCGTTTCGCCAGTCTTTAATTTCGTTTTTAACGGGAACCACAATATCTGTGTGAACACCGTTGGAAAGAATATAAATCGGAACAGCATTTTGTTCTTCTGCCTGAGCGATATCAGAATTCACAGTGATTTTTGAAATTAGAAGAACTGATGAAATGTACAACGCAAGGAAAGCGAAAATTCCGAAAAGTGTCCAGCCGAGAAATTTGAAAGTTTTTTTTAGCATTTTTGATTGGTTTTAGATTTAGTTATTGGTTGATTTTTCTGTAACCAATTTTTGAGCCAAAATTTTTTTAGTTTTCAAATTTTGTTTTCATTTCTTTCTTTTAAAATAAAAAGCCCTCTATTTGCTGACTACCCCAGATTGCAATGGAAAGCATTTTTTTTGAATTTATATTTTTTGCGGTGATAAAAAAGCGACTGGAAGAAGCTCTTTTTATTGCCTGGCAAAAAAATAAATTTGGAAAAAATCTTGAAATGGAAAGCTGGAAATAGGTGCTTATTATTTATTTCCTCGCAGATTTTGCAGATTAAAACTGATTTCTCTTTTCACGAATTAAAACATAAAAAAACCGCTGAATTTCTCCAGCAGTCAAATCTTCTTCTTCTTGATTCTTTTATCTAAAAGATTAAACGTTAAAACGGAAATGCATTACATCTCCATCTTTTACTACATATTCTTTTCCTTCTACTTTGAACTTTCCTGCTTCTTTAGCTTTTGCCTCAGAACCGTACTGAACGTAATCGTCATAAGAAATAACTTCCGCACGAATAAAACCTTTTTCAAAATCAGTGTGGATAACTCCTGCTGCCTGTGGTGCTGTTGCTCCAATATTGATGGTCCAGGCACGAACTTCTTTTACACCTGCTGTAAAGTAAGTTTGTTGTTTTAATAACTTGTAAGCAGCACGAATTAAAACGGATGCTCCCGGTTCTGTTAATCCCATATCTTCAAGGAAAACCTGACGCTCTTCATAGCTTTCTAATTCAGTAATATCAGCCTCAGCTCCAACAGAAAGAATGATAACTTCTGCATCCTCATCTTTTACTAATTCACGTACCTGATCTACATATTTGTTACCGTTTACAGCAGAACTTTCGTCAACGTTACAAACATATAAAACTGGTTTTGCTGTAATTAACTGAAAACCTTCCATTAGAACTTCTTCATCATTTGACTGAGGAATAATTGTTCTCGCCGATTTTGCCTGTAATAAAGCTTCTCTAATTCTGTTCAATAAGGCTTCTTCAGTCTGCGCTTCTTTGTTTCCGGTTTTTGCAGCACGTTTTACTTTTTCTAAACGTTTTTCTATTGTTTCTAAATCTTTTAACTGCAACTCGATATCGATTGTTTCTTTGTCACGAATTGGGTTTACGTTTCCGTCAACGTGTACAATATTATCATTGTCAAAACAACGTAAAACGTGAATAATAGCATTACACTCTCTGATGTTTCCTAAAAACTGGTTTCCAAGACCTTCCCCTTTACTTGCCCCTTTTACCAAACCTGCAATATCAACGATATCAACTGTTGCCATTTGTACACGTTCTGGTTTTACCAATTCTTCTAATTTGTTGATTCTTGGATCCGGAACATTTACAACACCAATATTAGGTTCAATTGTACAAAACGGAAAGTTGGCACTCTGCGCTTTTGCATTAGATAAACAATTAAATAATGTTGATTTTCCAACATTTGGTAATCCTACAATTCCTGCTTTCATCTGTTTGTTTCTATTTATTTATTCGGCCTTTTAATGTTTATGTTCAACATTAATCCTTGTAATTTAATATTTTATGAACTACTTGATTCTTTTGGTTTCTGCCAAAATGATATTTTTTGGCTTTAAAATTTTGCAAATATAAGATTTAATACCTCGGGAGTGAAGTAAAAATGTGCTTTAATACAATTTTAAAGTGGTGTCAGAAAATTTTTAAACTTTTTATTAATGTTTTGTTAAATAATTGTATTTTTATAAAAACAAACAATGAAAAACAAACCAAAAAAAACCATCAACCATGAAAAAGATTGCATTATTTTTATTATTTCTGAATACAGCTTTTCTCTTTGCCCAAAAAGAAGTCACGGGTATTGTAAAAGACAAAACAGGCAATCCTTTGCCGGGAGTGAATATTATTGAAAAAGGAACTTCCAACGGCGTTTCTTCTGATTTCGAAGGAAAATATAGTATTAAAGTAAAAGAAGACGCAACTTTAATTTTTAGTTACGTCGGTTTCTTGACAGTAGAAAAAGCAGTTTCGGGTGATAATCTCAATATTGTTCTGGATGAAAACGGTGGACAGATTTTAAATGATGTTGTAGTTGTAGGCTCCAGAAATACTAAAAGAACTGTTGTGAATTCAGCTGTTCCTATTGATGTTATTAATGTAAAAGATGTTACAACACAGAGCGGAAAACTTGAAATCAATGAATTATTACAATATGTAGCTCCTTCATTTAATGCCAATAAACAATCAGGATCAGATGGAGCTGACCATGTTGATCCGGCTTCTTTAAGAGGTCTGGGACCAGACCAGACTTTGGTTTTGATTAACGGAAAAAGAAGACATCAGTCGTCTCTTATAAATTTATTCGGAACAAGAGGACGTGGGAATACAGGAACCGATTTAAATGCAATTCCGGCTTCTTCAATTAAAAGAATTGAAATTTTAAGAGATGGTGCTGCCGCACAATATGGCTCTGATGCGATTGCAGGAGTTATTAATATTGTATTGAATGATACTGTTGATGAATTTACAGGATCTGTAACTTATGGCGTTTACAATACTAATGCAAAAGGAGATTTTCCTGAAGGTACTGCAAATACTGATGGTTACCGATTAGATCAAAACGGCAATGGAAATACTTTCGGAAAAGATCAGGCATTTGATGGAGGATCGGTAAAAGTAACTGCTAATTATGGTGTTTCTATAGGAGATAAAGGCGGTTATGCAAATTTTTCTACTGAGTATTTGAATAAGAATAAAACTTTGCGTCCGGGCTTTGATTTTAGAAAAGGTTTTGGAGAAGCTGCAATTCAGAGTTTTAACTTATTTGGAAATTTAGCTTTCCCAATCTCCGATAAAACTGAATTTTATGCCTTTGGCGGAAAAAATCACAGAGATACAGATGCTTATGCCTTTACCCGAAATGATGGAGAACGAGTTGTAGAAGAAGTATATCCTGGTGGCTACACACCAAGAATCACCTCTAATATAATAGATAATTCATTTGCAGCAGGAATCAGGACGCAAACTGCCAGCGGATGGAAAATTGACTTTAGCAATACATTTGGAAAAAATTTATTTCATTACTACGTTAAAGGAACTATCAATGCTTCTTTACTTGAAGCTTCTCCAACTGAGTTTGATGCCGGTGGGCACAGCTTAACACAAAACACCACCAATTTTGACATTTCAAAGAATTATGAAAGTGTTCTTGATGGATTAAATCTTGCTTTTGGAGCAGAATTCAGAACAGAAAAATTCAATATTTTTGCTGGAGAGGAAGGTTCTTATGCAACTTATGATACTGACGGAAGTCCTATTACAGACCCTGCGAATCAAAGTGCTCCTACTATTCCAAATCCAGAATATGACCCAACTGATCCAGATTCTTCACCAACAATTTCAAGACCCGGGGGTTCGCAAGGTTTTCCTGGCTATAGTCCAAATAACGTTGTTGACAAAAGCCGGACTAATCTTTCATTGTATACAGACGCAGAATTAGATTTTACTAAATCTTTTATGGTAAGCGGTGCTGTCCGTTTTGAAAATTACAGTGATTTCGGCAGTACCATAAACGGAAAATTAGCCTCAAGGCTCATGCTTACTAATCATATTAATTTAAGAGGTTCTGTTAGTACAGGATTCCGTGCACCATCATTAGCCCAAATTTATTATAACTTACGTTTTACAAATTTCAGCTCCGGAGGTGCTACAGAAGTATTGCTTTCTCCCAACAACAGCCCTGTAACGAAAGCTTTTGGTATTGATAATCTAAACGAAGAAAAAGCTATAAACGCATCTTTAGGTTTAACGGCCAATTTTGGAGATTTTACCGCAACTGTAGATGGCTATTTAATTAATGTAAAAGACAGAATTGTATTGACGGGGTATTTTGATGCTTCAGGTTTAGGACTTAATGTAGATAAAGCACAATTTTTTGTAAATGGAGTAGATACAAAAACAACCGGACTTGATGTAGTTTTAGCATGGAAAAAAACAATTAACGAAAATCGATTTGGAGCAACTTTGGTTGGGAACATCAATGATATGAAAATTGATAAGGTGAAAAATGGTGATTTAGACGAAAAAACATTCTTTGGAGAACGTGACAAAGCCTTTTTACTTGCCTCTGCTCCGCCAAATAAATTTGGTCTGAACCTAAACTATGGAAGAAAATGGTTCGATGCAGGACTGGCATTTACCAGGTTCAGCGAAGTAAAACTACTAGATTATCAAATGGATGAAGATCCGGAAGATTATAGAACTAGCCCTTCTGAAACCGATGAACAGGTATTTTCAAACCAAAAAAGAGCTGCTACAGATACTTACGGAGCAAAAATTGTGACGGATTTGACTTTAGGATTTAAACTGTGTAAATCTACTAAGTTAAGCATTGGAGCTAATAACTTATTAAATGTTTACCCTGACCAGCAAGATGACTGGGTTGAAGCCGGTGGTTATTGGGATGCGGTGCAAATGGGGTTCAATGGTGCTTACTACTATGCAAGACTTGGTTTTAATTTTTAACCAAATTACAAACAAAAACAAAAAATCCTGAGTAAAACTCAGGATTTTTTGTTTATAATTTAAATTCTAATGAATCAATAATTCCTTTTTCTTCATCAGTAGCAGTGAATCCGGATATATCCCAATACTTAGTCAGGACTTTATTTTTTTTATTAAAAAGTGATTTTTCTTTAAAAACATCACTTTCTTTATACGTAAAATTTTGTCTGTTGAAATTGGTTGTTATAAAACTATTCCTAACCTGAATATTTTTTATCTCCTCTTTTAAAACCAAATCATACCCTATTTCTTCATTTGCAGTCAATAGATAATAGTCTAAACCATCTATCCTGTAATTAACCCTTACAGACGATTTTGTGATGTTTTGAGAACCAATTTGTTCATTCTCCTGAATTTCAGCAAGATTAGCAGGTACTATAATAACACTAAATTCTACAATCAGTTTTTTTTCAGGATCGTAAATAATTTCGTAGGTATCCAAGGCAGTTTTTGAATTATCCAACGGAGTTACTGACATTATATAATAGTTCTTATTATTGGGATGTCCTTTGGTTGTAAAACTATACTCCTTTTTTGTTTTCGAATCCAAAAGCGGATCGAAATACTTTAAATTGGAATAATTTTCCATAATATTATTCAAATTATAGCCCATTAAATCGGCGCTGATATCTTTTTCCAACAACCCGTAAGACCTGTTTTGCTCTACCAGTAACGTAGTAGTTGCTTTTTTCTGGCTAACAGAAAATTGAAAATTTACCAGTCCGTCATTATAATAAGAGTATTTATTATTTAACATAAAAAACTCTCTTACGTATACTTTTAACCGATAAGAAGAGGCTAATTTTTGCCTTGAATTAGAAACAATTTTTTGAAGTGTTTTTTGAGGGTTTTCATTTGAAACTACGATTTCATCCAGTTTATTATGGCTGCTTTTTAAATAAACTACAAATTGGTCTTCTTTTAAAGAAGCCCATCGAAGTGTCAGTTTTTCATAATCCGTATCAGAAACCTGAACATTAGAAGCTCCATTTAACAGAAAAGTTACTTTTCCGTCCTTATTAGTAATCAAAGTCTGCTTCGTTTTC
Organism: Flavobacterium salmonis; assembly: GCF_903819435.1. GTDB lineage: Bacteria > Bacteroidota > Bacteroidia > Flavobacteriales > Flavobacteriaceae > Flavobacterium > Flavobacterium chungangense. Next base: position 173,604 of record NZ_CAIJDP010000090.1, read on the forward strand.
ATAATAAGTACCGTTGCGTTTTCTATAGGCATTAACGTTTCTATATCTTTTACAATTATAGAATACTCTTGTTCCTGTGCAAAGGCATTTAAATTTAAAAAAAGAACTAATAATAGTACTAATCTGCTCATGAGTTTATTAAATTTTCAACGAAAGTATTAATTTTTGATTAATAAATTAACATTTTAAAAATAAAACATTAAAAATCAAAGGAGTAATGTTTTTCAAAATAAGAAAATTTGGAATAAAAAAAAATCCTGAGTTTTTAAAAATCAGGATTTTACATTCTTAATGCTAAATATTATTCTCCGTGTAAAAACGCCTGTCTGTTCAACAAGGTTTCTTCATCTTCTACGTGATTATCGTCTGGCACACAACAATCAACCGGACATACTGCAGCACATTGTGGTTCATCATGAAAACCTTTACATTCTGTACATTTTCCAGGAACGATATAGTATACTTCATCAGAAATTGGAGTTTGCGCATCATCTGCATCAACTTCAGTTCCGTCTGGTAAAATTACTTTTCCTGAAAGACTTGTTCCGTCTTTATATCTCCAATCATCAGCTCCTTCATAAATTGCTGTATTTGGGCACTCTGGTTCACAAGCCCCACAATTGATGCATTCATCGGTTATAATTATTGCCATTTTATTCTTGGTTACGGGTTAAAAATTATAAGATTTTACAAAAAATGCCAAACATTTTATTCTGCTTTGCCTTATAACTTAATATAGCTTATTTTTGTGCAAAATTACAATCAAAACCTTTCATAAACAAATTACTTATGTTACAAAACGAAAAAAAACAATCTTTTATAGCACTGGGCCGGTTTTTGAGTCAGTTTTCAGAAGAAGGAAATACCCGTAATGAATCGGTTTTAGGTAATGATTTGTTTTTTGAAGATTTTATAAAACTTATTCAGCTTTCGCAGTCACATAACGGATGGTACACTCCTGAACAAGTATCTTTTGCAATAAAATCGTGGTCTGATGCCCTTACAGAAGAAAACCTTGATAAATGGCTTTCTAACTACGAATCTGAGTTTTCTCAAAACAACAGAAAAGAAAAAACTGTTGCCTTAATTTTAGCAGGAAATATTCCATTAGTTGGCTTTCACGATTTTTTATCGGTTTTGATTACAGGAAATAAAGCTTTGATTAAAACTTCTTCAAATGATCAGCATTTACTGCCGTTTTTAGCCAAATACTTAATTTTTACTGATGAAAGTTTAAAAGATAAGATCACTTTCGTGGAAGGAAAATTAGAAAATTTTGACACCGTAATCGCGACCGGAAGCAATAATACAGCACGTTATTTTGAATATTATTTTAAAGACAAACCATCCATTATTCGTAAAAACAGAAATTCTGTTGCTGTTTTAAACGGTCGGGAAACAAAAGAAGATTTAGAAGCTTTAGGTGAAGATATTTTTCGCTATTTTGGTTTGGGATGCCGCAATGTATCTAAACTTTTTGTTCCGAAAGATTACAAATTTGATACTTTTTTTGAAGCTATTTTTAAATATCAGGATGTTATTCATTACGAAAAATATGCTAATAATTATGACTACAATAAAGCTGTTTTTTTGATGAGTAATTTCAAATTACTGGACAATGGATTTTTGACCATAAAAGAAGATTCCAGTTATGCTTCTCCTATTTCCAGCGTTTTTTATGAATTTTATGAAACCATAGAAGATTTACAAAACCGTCTCGAAGCTGATGCTGAGCAAATTCAATGCATTGTAAGCAATAATCTGATTAAAAACAGTATTTCTTTTGGCAAAACCCAGACTCCGGAATTATGGGATTACGCAGACAATATTGATACTATATCGTTTTTGTTAATAACATAGGTTAAAAATTTATAATTATTGCGAATAATTTAACGGTTTTTCGGCTCGTATTCCCGAAATTTGCGTTTTTAAAATTTGGACTTTTAACTATACCATGAAAAAACACAACTACAGCGCAGGACCAAGTATTTTACCTCAGGAAGTTTTTGAAAAAGCATCAAAAGCAGTTTTAGATTTTAATAATTCAGGATTATCAATTCTTGAAATTTCGCACCGAAGCAAGGATTTCGTTGCTGTTATGGATGAAGCCCGTGCATTGGCTTTAGACTTATTAGGCCTTACAGGCAAAGGATATCAGGCTTTGTTTTTACAGGGTGGAGCAAGTACAGCATTTTTAATGGCTCCTTACAACCTGATGAAAGAGAACGGAAAAGCAGCTTATTTAGATTCAGGAACATGGGCGACAGCAGCCATTAAAGAAGCTAAATTTTTTGGAGAAACTGTTATTGTAGGCTCTTCAAAAGAAGAAAATTATAACCATATCCCAAAAGGATACCAAATACCGGCTGATGCAGATTATTTTCACTGTACCAGCAACAACACTATTTTTGGAACTCAAATGAAAGAATTCCCTACAACCAACATTCCGGTTGTTTGCGATATGAGTTCTGATATTTTTTCACGCGATTTAGATTTTTCTAAATTTGATTTAATCTATGCCGGAGCTCAAAAAAATATGGGCCCTGCAGGAACTACACTTGTAGTAGTGAAAGAAGAAATTTTAGGCAAAAACGGAAGAGCAATCCCTAGTATGTTAGACTATACTAAACACATCAAAGCAGAAAGTATGTACAATACACCTCCTGTTTTTTCTGTTTACGTGTCATTATTGACTATGCAATGGATTAAAGCTCAAGGCGGAGTTGCTGCTGTTGAAAAATTAAATGATGCAAAAGCTTCTTTATTATATACTGAAATCGACAGAAATCCATTATTTAAAGGTGCTGCAGCTGTTGAAGACCGTTCAAATATGAATGTGACATTCTTATTAAACAATGCTGATCACACTGAAACCTTTGACAAACTATGGAAAGAAGCAGGAGTTTCAGGATTACCTGGCCACCGTTCTGTGGGTGGTTACAGAGCTTCTATTTACAACGCTATGCCTATCGAAAGTGTTCAGGTTTTAGTTGATGTAATGAAAGCTTTGGAAACTAAAGTTTAGTTCCTGAAAAATATCAATTGAATACCAGAGCCCTAGCCCCGATAGAAATGGAAATCCTTTTATGTTTTTCTTTAAAACATAAAAGATTGAAATGAATAGCGGGAATTAGCTTCTAAACAAAAAAAAAGAAAATTAATTTGAGGACGAGATTGCTTTGTTCCTCGCAAAGACATAAACTAAAATGAAAGTATTAGCGAATGACGGAATTTCTAAAAGTGGAATTCTAGCTTTAGAAAAAGGTGGATTTGAAGTTATCACTACAAAAGTAGCTCAGGAACAAGTTGCTAATTTTGTTAACGAAAATAATGTAAGCGTAGTTTTGGTGCGTAGTGCAACCAAAGTACGTAAAGATATTATTGATGCTTGTCCTGGTATCAAAATCATCGGACGTGGTGGTGTTGGTATGGATAATATCGATGTTGATTATGCTAAAAGTAAAGGAATTCACGTAATTAACACCCCTGCTTCTTCATCAGAATCTGTTGCTGAATTGGTATTTGGACACTTACTTTCTGGTGTTCGTTTTTTACATGATTCTAACAGAAATATGCCTTTGGAAGGTGATTCAAACTTTGACGGTTTGAAAAAAGCCTACGCAAATGGAACTGAATTAAGAGGTAAAACTTTAGGTATTGTTGGTATTGGCCGTATTGGTCAGGCTACAGCAAAAATGGCTCTTGGTTTAGGTATGAAAGTTATTGCTGCTGATGGTTATATTCCTTCAGTTGATGTAAAAGTTGAGTTTTTTGATGGTCAGTCTATTACGACTACGATCGTTCCTCAATCATTGGAATCATTATTAAAAGAATCAGACTTCATTACATTACACGTTCCTGCTCAGGATGGTTACATCATTGGTGAAAAAGAATTTGAAATCATGAAAGATGGTGTTGGAATCGTAAACTGTGCTCGTGGAGGTGTTATTGATGAAGTAGCTCTTGTAAAAGCTTTAGATTCAGGAAAAGTAGCATTTGCAGGATTAGACGTTTTTGAAAACGAACCAAAACCTGAAATGGCTATTTTAATGCACTCTAAAATTTCATTGACTCCTCACATAGGAGCTGCAACAGGAGAAGCTCAGGACAGAATTGGTACTGAGTTAGCTTCACAAATTATTACTTTATTAAGTTAATTCATTATAACTAAATAATTTTGAGGGGATTTATTAACATTGCTTAATAAATCCCCTTTCTTTTTTTATTAAATTTGAGTCTAATCTAAAAACCTTGAATCATGTTAGACCAATTAACTCAGTTAGTACAACAATTCGGAGAAGAAGCTGTTGTTAAAAATAATGCCGTTCCAAATGAGCATAATCAAGAAATAATAAAAGAAACAGGAAACTCTATTTTTTCAGGATTACAAAAAATAGCTTCTGAAGGAGGTGTTGAACAATTAGCTGGTTTATTTCAGGAAAAAACAATTGACAGTTCAAATCCTGTAGTACAGCAACTAACGCAACAATTATCTGGAAACCTTGGTGAAAAATTTGGTTTAAACACTGACACCTCTTCAAATGTTGCAGCAAGCCTTATTCCGCAAGTTTTAAATTCTTTGGTTAACAAGGCAAAAGACCCAAAAGACGGAAGTTTTCAAATTTCTGATATTGTAAATGCCATTTCCGGAAACAGTGGTCAGGCTACAAATATCATGGATACGATTTCAAAATATGGAGTACAATTTGGCCTGGATCAAAACGCTGACGGAAAATTAGATGTTGGTGATGTTATGGTGATTGCTAAAAGTGGTGGTCTTAGCGGCTTCTTTGGAAGGCTGTTCAAAAAATAGATTTAATAAACAAAAGCCGTTTACTTAACTGCAAATGGCTTTTGTTAAATAATAAAACCGTCTTCTTATTTTTTCGTAATTTTAAATTATGAAAAGTTTAATTTACATACTCGGAGTTTTATTTACAGTAATTGCCTGTTCATCATCTTCTAAGAATAAGACTGTTATAGACGGTCCTACATCACAAATAGCAGTAAACGATACCGTTCGGATTGCAAATGATTCTTTAGAATATGAAGTTATTATTATTGATAACGGATTTAGCTTCTGGCTTGCCTCTCAGGCATTACCAAGAAATTATTATTCATTAGCTTATCTGGAAAATAAAAACCTGATGTATGTAACAGAATGGAACAGCCGTGTTTTACAGCCTCAGCGATACAATCCGAATTTATATGAAATGACTATCGATTATCAGCCACATATAAAGTATGGGTACGAAGTAAACTACCTGATATATAACTATATGATTTATTTTCAAAATACTTTCAAACAAAAGCTCGCCGGATATGTACCACAACGATAATGTTAGTATATTTGTAATCACTACAAACAAATAATGAACAGATTAAAGCAACGTTGGGGCATTACCTCAAATTTTCAACTTGTTATTATATTTATTGTATTTGCCATCACCGGATCGGCATCTGCCTGGCTGTCCAGACCTTTTTGTGAATTATTAAATATAACTAAAGAAGATTTTGGGGGCTGGTTTACTTTAATTCGACTATTAATTATTTTTCCTATTTATCAAATTCTGCTAGTTGCTATAGGAACTTTATTTGGACAATTTCGTTTTTTTTGGAACTTCGAAAAGAAAATGCTTAAGAGTATGGGGCTTGGTTTTTTATTTAAAGATTAATTTTTTCACGCTATAGTTCAATCTGACTACTTGCTACTTGCCACCAAACTAAAATAGTTATCTGTATAAACTTTTTTTTATTGACTCATCTGTACTATTATTCTTCTTTAGACACAGAACAGTTGTAGTTTTAAAAAAAGAACATTACCTGTCTGTATTCACACCAAATCCAAAGAATATCCTTGGTTTTTTAATATAAAACATGCATTATATTAAAAAATAATGACTATATCATACAAAACACATTACCAGAACAGGATGGGACAGGACAGTTTTATTTCAAGTATTTTAAAACTTTACGATGAAGATTTAATTCTTTACTAACTTAAACCAACCAATCATAATGTTCAACAATACAATGAAATTTGTAATGGCAATTGTATGCCTTACAATGTCTATGACAAAAATATTTGCTCAAAATCCGGTAGTGAAAATCGATTTTGATCAATCAGGCAGACAAACAACTGAAGTAGGCGAACCAGACTATACTCCTTGGGTAATTACAACAAATTCAGACACTAAAACTGTAAACGGAGTAACATTTACACTAACTCGTGTAGGAGACAAAGGAGACATATTAGGAACCAATTGGTACAAAGCCGGAATTTCATCACCTTATTATGCCAGATTAGTCTGTGATGGAGTTACTGTAAAAAATGGTACTGCAAATGAAGGTGGCCAAATAGAAGTAAAAATTAGTGGTTTAGAAACAGGAACCCATACCCTGCTCGCTTTTTTGAATGCAGTAGATAGCCCCGTTTATACTTTTAGTCCGATTGATATATCGGTAGATGGCAATTTAGTAATCAATAATTTAATTCCAAGCGTGAGAGCAGTCAAAACAGCAGATGCAAAATCGGCTTATTTAACCTTTCAGGCAACTACAGGAAAAGATGTAATTATTCTTTTTGCTGCCGAAAGATCTGGTAGTGAAACTTACAAAAATGTAATGCTAAACGGATTTGAATTAAACACGCCTAATATTTTTAATCAGGCTACAAATCCTGCTCCTAAACATAATGATGAACACGTAGAATTAAGTTCAGGCAATAAAACATTAACATGGACATCTGCCATTAATGCTGTATCACATAATATCTATTTTGGAACTAATTTAGCAGCATTGGAAGCCGCTAATACATCTTCACCTGAATTTAAAGGTAATCAACTCAAAGCAAATACTTCTTTCCAGGCAAACGGATTATATACAGGTGAGACATACTATTGGAGGGTAGATGAAGTTTTAGCGAATAATGAAATCACAAAAGGTAACATCTGGAGATTTCGTCCTGCTCAACTCGCTTTTCCGGGCGCTGAAGGTTATGGACGCTTTGCCCGTGGTGGAAGAGGCGGAAAAGTTGTTACCGTTACCAATTTAAATGACAGTGGCCCAGGAAGTTTACGTGAAGCTGTTACTAACGATATTGGGCCGAGGACCATTGTTTTTAATACATCTGGAATCATTAAGCTTAATTCTCGTTTGGTTTCAAGTCAGCCTTATGTAACTATTGCCGGGCAAACGGCTCCGGGAAAAGGAATTTGTATTCGCACAGCACCTTTCGGAATAACAGGAAATGATGCTATCGTTCAAAATATAAGAGTTCGATTAGGAGGAGGATCCACTTTTGATGGAATGGGATTAACCGGTGCTGATAATAGTATCATTGATCATTGTTCCATCAGCTGGACAATTGACGAGGCTTTTAGTTCGCGTTCAGGAAAAAATATCACATTACAAAGAACCTTAATATCTGAAGCATTAAATGCTGCAGGGCATGAAAATTATCCTGCTGGTACTGAACATGGTTATGCAGCAACCATCGGTGGTGATATTGGAAGTTTTCATCATAACTTATTGGCACATAATTATGGCCGTAATTGGAGTTTAGGAGGCGGATTAGATGGCAATGGTTTTTATTCCGGCAGAATGGACATAACTAATAATGTAGTTTATAATTGGGGAGGAAGAACAACTGATGGAGGAACCAAAGAAGTCAATTTTGTAAACAATTATTACAAGCCTGGTGCCGGTTCCAAAATATTTGTTGCATTTAGTGCGGATAACGAAAATACCGGAAAAGGAATGCAACAATGTTATTTTAATGGAAATGTTATGCCTGGCTATTTTGACGAAAGCAATCAAACAATCGGAAGAAGATCTACTTATAAAAACGGAGCGACTAATACTTTTGACAATTTTGTCAACACACCATTTTTTCCTTCATACGTAACCACACAATCTGCAAAAACCGCCTATAAAATTGTTTTATCAGATGTTGGGTGCACTCAACCTGAATTTGATGTGCATGATGAAAGAATCATCACAGAGACATTAAACGGAACTTACACATACAGAGGAAGTGTAACCAACAAACCAGGATTCCCGGATAACGAATCTGATGTTGGCGGATACGAAACATACGCTGAAATTGTCAGAGACGCAAACTGGGATACAGATCAGGACGGATTACCGAATTGGTGGGAAACAATTATAGGTACAAATACAAATTCAGGTACAGGAGATTTTTCAGATAGTAATGCTGATACAGACTTAGACGGATATACCAATTTAGACAAATATTTACAATGGATGTCTCTTCCTCATTACGATTCTCCAACAGGAAATAAAGTCGATGTTCATTTACAGAAAATATCAAGAGGTTTTACAAACGGAGTTAACTATTCGCTGTCTAATCCTGTTAACGGAAATGTTACTCTTAATGGAAATATTGCAGGATTTACCCCAAACGCAACTGGTTTATGTTCTTTTGACTTTACTGTTACTGATAATGAAGGAGCAATTATGACACGCACAGTTAATATCGTTAGCGGGTATAGCTCTAACTTGTCCACAGAAAAAACAAATAAAGAAAGCACCGCATTTACGGTTTGGCCTGTACCAAATAACGGTTCATTTTCTGTTTTGATGGAAAATGACGGCAACAATGCAGAACTTAAAGTATTTGATATTTTAGGCAAAGAAGTACTAAGAAGAATCATTACCGGAAAAACTCAGGAAAACATCAATTTAAAATCAAAAGGCGTTTTTATTATAAAAGTTTCTGACCCGGAAACAAAAAAAGTTTTACATAGCAAAAAGATTGTAGTTCAATAAGTTTAAGTTTGTTTTTTAGTTTTTAACATAAATGGCAGCTTAATAGCTGCCATTTATTATTATCATTCTTTTTGTTTCTGAAAGAAATAAGTATAAATCCATGTAATCGTAAAAGACGGAATCACATCGGTAAACGGAAGTATCTCTTCTACAAAAGTCAAAATACCTGCTACCCGCCCTACTCTGCCTTTGTACATTCTGGACATGATTAAAGCTGCAATCGGTGCCCAGATTACATCTGAAAACTCTCCTAAAAGCGGAATCGAAAATGAAATCGTACCAATTCCATCCAGAACTAACCCAATTATTAATTTCTGTATTCTGTTATCTTCAACAACCTTTAAATCCTGCATAATGTGACTTTTAAATTACAACTAAAATTAAAAATAATTTAACCACTATAAATTATTTTATTAATTCAATTAATTTCTAAATTCCCACGTCAATAAACATGCCGATAAATCAGATTCATAAAATTCTGTTACGACACATTTCAATATCGGCAGAATCTTTGTTTCTTTGTAAAAACAGTTTCCAAATGATACACGCAAAAAACATACATAAATTCTACGATAAGCTTGAAGTTTTAAAAGGAGTTGATCTACATATTCAAAAAGGGGAAATTGTTTCAATTGTTGGTGCCTCAGGAGCCGGAAAAACCACTTTACTGCACATTTTAGGAACTTTAGACAAACCAGAAAAAACAAATGCAGAAACCTCTCTTACCATAAACGGAGCAAACGTTTTAGGACTCAACGATAAAGCTTTATCAAAATTCAGAAATCTCAATTTAGGTTTTATATTTCAGTTTCATCAGCTTTTACCTGAGTTTACAGCTCTGGAAAACGTATGCATTCCAGCGTATATTTCAGGTAAAAAACCCTCTGAAACAGAAGCAGAAGCTAAAAAACTACTGGACTATTTAGGATTATCGCACAGAATTAATCACAAACCCAGCGAACTCTCAGGTGGAGAACAGCAGCGTGTTGCTGTAGCAAGGGCCTTAATTAACAAACCGGATGTAATTTTTGCGGATGAACCTTCCGGAAACCTGGATACCCACTCTGCCGAAAATTTACATCAATTGTTTTTTCAGCTTCGTGACGAGTTCGGACAAACATTTGTTATCGTAACACATAATGAGGAACTGGCAAATATGGCCGACAGAAAATTGGTCATGGTCGATGGACAGATTAGTAATTAGGAGCAGTTTCCAGCTGTACGCTTTATCTTTTTTGGCGAACCCCGCCATAAAAGGATGCCACTCCCATCTGGGCTAGGCATCAGAATAACAAAACATTCATTTTAAACATGACCCAAAAAGAACTCAAAGAATTTCTTGACGAAAAAGTCATGCAGTATAATAATCTCGACTTTATAGAAAGCGATCCCGTTCAGATTCCGCATCTTTTTAACCAAAAAGAAGATATTGAAATCGCAGGATTTTTAAGTGCAACGATTGCCTGGGGAAATCGAAAAATGATCATCAAAAATGCTCATCAGATGATGAATTTAATGGGCAATACACCTTACGATTTTATAATGTCACATTCTGATTCGGATTTAGAACGCTTAGAAAATTTTGTTCATCGTACGTTTAACGGAAAAGATTTTGCAGGTTTTATCAAAGGATTACAGCATATCTATAAAAATCACAATGGATTAGAAACCGTTTTTGCAAAACATCAGGAAGAGGATAGCCTGCAAAAAAGTATTCATGAATTCAAAAAAATATTTTTTGAAATTGACCATCTGCCAAGAACAAAAAAACACGTTTCGGATCCTCTTAATAATTCGGCAGCAAAACGCATCAATATGTACTTACGATGGATGGTCCGTCAAGATACAAAAGGAGTTGATTTAGGAATCTGGAAGAGCATTCCTCCCTCTTTATTGTCTTGTCCTTTAGATGTCCATTCGGGAAATGTAGCACGTAAATTAGGATTACTTAATCGAAAGCAAAATGACGCAAAAGCCCTGGCCGAATTAGACCATAAGCTCCGCAAAATGGATTCCTCTGATCCTGTAAAATATGATTTTGCCTTATTTGGCCTAGGTGTTTTCGAAGGTTTTTAACTCAATCCCTGATATTCAGAAAACTTATTAAAGAATATAAAACTTAACGTTCCTGAATTTCATTAAAGAATATTTTGAAAATAACTTTATTACGAATTACAGTTATTTTTCGAAATGTTCAGGCTTTGCTGCTCTTCATAATCAAAAAAACTATCCCTGTATTTATTTTATTAAAAAAACTGATTTGGAAATTAACGTTTTCTAAATCAAAAACTCATTGTTATATCGTTATAACAAACTTGTTTTAAAAATAAAAAATGCATTATAACGTTGTTTTTTAGCACTTTATCGGATATTTTTAAATAAAAATAGATTATATTTGGTTTATATAATTTCTTCCAAATTTATTTTTTAAAGAAAATAACGTTTTCCTCATTTAGTTTGTATAGATAATAAATAAATTAATTTATTAGATAAGACTGGTCTATTTAAAACTACAAATAAATTTCATTGTAATTTTTGAAACTAATTTACAAACCTGGTTTAATACTCATAACAAAATGAACAGCTCTAAAAAAATAGTTTTAGCCGAAGACAATTCAGTACTCTCATTGTTATTGAAAGTTAGATTAGAAAAAGAAGGGTACGAACTTTTAATAGCTATAGACGGCAAACAGGCAATTACATTAATAGAAGAATATCGTCCGGAATTAGTCTTAACAGATATTATGATGCCCTATGTTAGCGGACTGGAAGTAATAAGTCATGTAAGAAACAAATTGAATTTACAAACACCAATTATTGTTTTTTCGGCAGCCGGGCAAGAAGAAATAGTGCTTAAAGCATTTGATTTGGGCGCTACTGATTTTATGAGTAAACCTTTTAGCCCTCATGAATTAGTAATAAGAATAAAAAAAATACTGAATTAGCATTTCAAAAATTAATTAGTTTCAAGTCATGAATACTAACGACATTTTAGGATATTTCGAAAACACTTCTCTAATGATTCAATTGGTATGGTTGTTTAGTAGCATTTTTTTTACCATCATCTTTTTACTGGCTTTTTACCTCAAATATTTAAGAAATTATTTAAGAGCCAATGAAAAGATAGTCTATAAATATCAGGAAAAGTACGAATCCTATCTTGTGACCTATTTATATGCCGGAAATGATAACGAAGCATTTAGTACGGAGCAGCTAAAAATTATCGACAAATTAAAAAAAAGCATTGCCAATCCTTTTAAAAGAAAAATAATAGTTTCAATATTATTGAAATTAAGAAATGAAATATCCGGTGAAATGGGCGAATCAATTGACAAACTCTTTGTAAAACTGGGACTTTTACGTTACTCATTAGCAAAGTTAAGAAATAAAAAATGGGAAGTTATTGCAATTGGTATCAGAGAGCTTACTCAATTCAAAATAAAGGCAGTTCATAAAATAATAATGAACAACATCAATCATCCAAAGAAGGAAGTTCGTAAAGAAATGCAATTGTATCTGGTTTACCTGTATGCCTTTAAAGGACTTGATTTTTTGAATGTTTTACAAACCCCTTTATCCGAGTGGGATCAGATTCAATTATTAGAAATTCTTCAAATTAATAATGACACACAAATTGCAGACATTAGACCATGGCTGAAATCATCAAATGATTCGGTGGTTGTCTTTACGCTAAAACTTGCCAAAGTTTATAATCAGTTTGAGGCAAAAGAAGAACTTATTGAGCTGTTGCACCACAAGAGCGAAGATGTAAGAATCAATACAATTTCTGTCTTGAGTGATTTGAACATATTTGAAGCTAAAAACATCTTGAAAAACAATTTTAATGAACGCAGTCATGAAGAACAAATTGCTTTTATTAAAATGATGGCAAATGTATATGAAGCTAGTGACAAACCTTTTATATTAGAGCAAATACATCACGAAAATTCTGAAATAAGGCTGTTAGTAATGGAAATTTTAAAAAACATTAATTTTGAAGAATATGCATTATATGAAGCCGAATTTAAAAAAGCATTAACAGCCTAATTGAATAGTATCAATCGAGTAAAGTTTAAATTTTAATGTCAGTCATTCATTATTTTTTTCTTGTATTTTCTGTATTTGCTATTGCATCTTATATCCTATTAGCAATGATTTCAGCTGTCGAAACCATTGAATATATTAAAAAAAACAGCTTTGTTAATTACAAGGAAATACTATCCTCTACTTTTTCTCCATCAATTTCAATTATAGCGCCTGCTTACAATGAAAGTTTGAATATTGTAGAAAATGTTCGGTCTTTGTTATCAAGTCATTATGTAAATTATGATGTTATTATTGTAAATGACGGAAGTAAAGATGACAGTTTAAGCAAGCTCATTCAAGCCTACGACCTGGTTCAAATTGATCATCTTATCAATGAACATATTAAAACAAAACCATTACGAAAAGGTGTTTATAAATCTACAAATCCTGCTTTTGACAAATTAACTGTAATTGACAAAGAAAACGGAGGAAAGGCTGATGCTTTGAATATGGGACTAAATATGAGTAAAAACAGATATGTAGCCTGTATAGATGTAGATTGCTTGTTATTAGAAGACGCACTTCAAAAAATGATTAAGCCTTTTCTGGAATCAACCGATACTAAAGTAATTGCTTCGGGAGGTGTGATAAGAATTGCTAATTCCTGTATTGTTAACGATGGTAAATTACTCGATATAAACTTTCCTAAAACATGGCTGGAACAAGGACAAATTTTAGAATACCTAAGGGCTTTTTTATTAGGAAGAATGGCATGGAGCAGGCTAAACGGACTATTGGTAATATCTGGCGCTTTTGGTCTATTTGATAAAAAAATAGCTATCGATGTTGGTGGTTACGATACAAATACTGTTGGAGAAGATATGGAAATTATTGTTCGAATGAGAAGACACATGGAAGAACTCGAAGAAAAATACAAAGTTGCTTATATTCCGGATCCATTATGCTGGACAGAAGCTCCGGACAATTACAAAACATTTATATCCCAAAGAAACAGATGGACCCGTGGAACTATCGAAACACTTAGAAAACACCGTAAAATAGCATTTAATCCCAAATATAGATCCTTAGGACTTGTCAGTTATCCGTATTGGCTGGTTTTTGAAAGATTGGCTCCAATTATTGAAGTTGCAGGTATCCTGTATTTTGGGATTCTTATCGCTCTCAATGAAGTAAGATGGGATTATGCATTAGCATTTATTATTCTGGCTTATACGTTTTCAGTTATGTTTTCAATTGTTGCAATTTTCTCTGAAGAGCTTACTTACCATCAATACAAAAAAAAATCAATAGGTTTTAAATTAATAATAATAGCCTTTTTAGAACCTTTGGTAATTCATCCAATAATTCTATACTCAGCAATAAAAGGAAATATAAATTACTGTTTTTACAAAAAAATAGAATGGGGACATATGACGCGAAAGGGAATGACTAAAGCATAAATACTTAATTTAGACTTCTAAAGATGATGATAAAAAAATTAAAAGATATTTTAAATAATAGCCATACTTATACCTATATCAATTTAATTTTTTCGGTAATTGTTATATTTTGCTTATTAAGTTTATTTGAAACTTTATCAACTACTAATGGTTCAGCAAACCAAAATAGCAGCACTATATTAATCTATAAATTGTCAAATGATTTTTGCACCGGAATATTTATAGGATTGCTCTTTAGTCCATTTTATTTCATACTAAATTATATCAAAAAGCATCTTGGGGTATTATTTATCAAAATAGTTTTCTCTTTGATTGTAATTATTCAGTTTGCATTGGTAAAATATAGTTCTACAACCCTTGTCAACCTGGGAGCAGATCTATTAGGTTATTCTCTGTCAGACACATACACAACCGTAACAGCATCTGAGTCTCTTTCATTTATGTATTTCCTTCCCTTTATAATAATTCCTTTATTGTATTTGGGAATCTATTTTGCTTTTACAAAACTAGGCAAAAAGCAAATCGTTTTAGGAGCAATATTTACACTCTTAATTATCGCAGGAGTTATAAAATTATTTGTTCCCGACCTCTCTGACTCAAAGTACGAAAATAAGCTGGCGTTTTTAACCAAAGACATTATTCGGTTTGAAAGAGATAAAAACATAGCCAAAAACATTCAAAACATCAAATTCAAATCGGAATATCCGATGCTGAAACCTTTTAAATCTACTCCCGATGTTTTAGCTCCTTATTTTAATATTACCAATGAAAAACCAAATATTGTCGTTATTGTTGTTGAAGGTTTGGGGGCCGAATTTATTGATAAAAACGAATATGCAGGATTTACCCCCTACTTAGATTCGATGATCCCAAAATCATTGTATTGGGAAAATTTTTTAAGTAACGGTGGAAGAACTTTTGCCGTACTTTCTTCATTATTGGGTTCATTAACTTATGGTGAGAAAGGATTTTTAGAATTAAATCCGTTTCCAAGACATCTTTCCCTTATAAATGTGCTAAAAGCTAATGGGTACACCACATCTTTCTATTCTGGAGATGATGCAAATTTTGATAGAAAAATCAACTTTCTGGATCAAAACGGCATTGATAATACAATCGACAAAAATAATTATGGTTCAGAATATTCTCAAACAAAAGCTAATGCAGGAGGCTTTTCCTGGGGTTATCCTGATGCTGAAATTTTCAGGAAAGCACTAGTCGAGACTAACAAAATGAAACTTCCCCGATTGGATATCATTCAAACCCTTACCAATCATGAACCTTTTGACTTTCCGGAAAAAAATGAATACTTAAAAAAAATTGATACTATTATTGATACCCATGAAAATCTAAAATCGCAAAAAGGAAAAATTGGCTCTTATAAAGATATTTTTGCCTGTTTGAATTACACTGATAATGCAATTAAAAATTACATGGAAGCGTATGCAAAAAGACCTGATTATAAAAATACCATCTTTATAATTACAGGCGACCACCGTTTGATTCCTATTCCTCAAAAAGACAAATTATGCCGTTTTCATGTGCCTTTGTATATTTTTAGTCCAATGCTAAAAAGAACGGAATCGTTTAAATCAGTTTCTTCGCACTGGGATGTAACGCCAAGTTTGGTTTCCTTTTTGTTTAATAATTACAAATTCAACAAACTGGATCAAACCGCCTGGATGGGTCAAGGACTTGACACTGCAAAAGAATTCAGGAATAATCAGGGTATTCCTTTGACCCGAAATAAGGGAACTATTGATGATTATGTGTATAAAGAATATTTGTATTCGAGTGGTGAATTGTACAAAATAAAAGATAATTTTGATGTAGAAAGAATCAGTGACAATGCTATTTTGGATAAGGTTAACAGTGAATTTAATACCTTTAAACATCTGAATGCATATTTGACACAGAAGGATAAAATTATTCCAAAATCATTGAATTTAAACAAAGAGCAGGGAGTTCATTTTACTAAGGAAGAGCAAATCGAGATCGACAAACTAACCAAAGGATTAAATCCCGACCAGATGTTTTTCAAAGCAAGAGAGTTAGCTTTCAATAAAAAGCACAAAACAGCGATTTTATTATGCGATTTTATATTAAATGAATTACCCAATTATTCAGATGTACGGACTTTAAAAGGCCGAGTATTTGGTTGGGACGGTGAATATAAAAAAGCAGAACATGAGTTGCTGATTGTGATCAAAAGAATGCCTTTGTATGATGATGCCTATTTGGCACTGATGGATATCTATTGGTGGTCTGAACAGAATAAAAAAGTTATAGAAACAGGGGAATTAGCATTGTCAAACGGCATAAAAAATCCAGAAATCAAAATAAAGATCGAAAGATCTCAAAAATCAATCAACAATTCAAAACAACATAAGTAATGGGCACTGTTATACAAAAAGAAATTTTTGCTAAAATCTATATTTTTCTCATTATAACGTTATTTTCAGTTTCATTTCAAATGACTGGACAGGAAAAAACATATTCTGGCGACCCTGATGTCTCTTTTAAAACAGCTCGTGACCTGGCTTTCAACAATAACAGAAAGCAGGCACAAGATACTTTATTACACATCCTGACTAAATATCCCGATTATCATGATGTTCGTGAATTTTTGGCTTCGACCTATGCCTGGGATGGAGATTATAAAAAAGCAAGAACCGAATTTCAAAAAATTTTAGGAAAAGATACACACAGGAAAACCACATGGATAGCAGCCATTAAGAATGAAATGTGGGCTGACTTTCCCTTTCTTGCATTGAAATTATGCAAGAAAGCGCTGAAAAAATTTCCAAATGATACTGAAATACTGGACTTGCAGAAAAGTGCTCAGGAAAGTACAATGATCCCAACTGCTACTGCCGGTGGGGTTCAAACGATATCCAGTAAGATTCCAAATGATTCTATAACTAAAGAATCTGATTCGGCTTTGAGAAAAACAGTCCGAAACAATACGATTGGTGTGACTTCAGAAATCAATATTTACTCTGATGTCTTTGATCCTATGTTTTATAATGCTGTAAAATATGCCCGCCAAACCAGGTACGGCAGCATTATTGGGAGAGTTAATATCGACAGAAGACTTGGGGAGTACGGAACTCAGTATGAGGTTGATTTATATCCAAAAATTGCTAAAGGAATGTATGCTTACTTAAACTTTGGTGTATCTGGTTCTTCTTTATTTCCTGATTATAGATACGGTGCAGAAATTTTTAAATCACTGCCCAGAAGTTTTGAAGTTTCGCTAGGGCTCAGAGGTTTGCAATACGATACAACAACCATGATTTATACTGGTTCTGTAACCTGGTACAACGGAAATAATTACTGGTCTTTCCGTCCTTATTTTACTCCGGGAGACAATGGATTAAGTTCCTCAGGTACTTTAACATACCGAAAATACAGAAGTGATGCTGATAATTATTTCGGCATCAATGTTGGGGCCGGAATTTCGCCGGAACTCAATCAGAATTATTTTTTTACAAATGATGACCGAATTGTAAATCTGCAATCCCAAAAACTAAATGTTTCTTATTATTTTTCTACCAATAACAAACAAAATGCCTGGGGAGCACAACTCGGAATCATTCATCAGGAAATTCCTTTTGACCAGGGCAATTATTTCTGGATTTCAACCCTTGCATTGTCCTGGGAAATTAGATTTAGGTAATAAATTGGCAAAAATTAAAAGAAAATCAATCAATATTTTATCCTGCTTTGAAGTTAATTTTGTGGTAAGAAAAATGAAACCAGAGCTCATTTGAAGTTCCAATATCAATTCTAAATAATGCAAATTAAACAACTTCCTACTTTCTGCATTGTTGTTTTCTTATCTTTTCTAAACTGCAAAATTATGGCTCAAAACTCCTTACATTTAGCAAATACGAAAGGGCAGGAAATTAGTATTGTTTCTTCTAATGATTATACAAAAAAAGCATCCGTTCTTTTAAAAAGCTATTTAGACCAGGCTTTTGAGAATCCAATTTTTATTCAAAATAACAAATCAGAAAACGTTGATAGTTCGAAAATTATTCTTGAAATTAATCCCGAAAGTGTAAATAAAAATGATTCATTTATCATCAAAAGCGATGAAAAAACATCTTTCTAATTGGTTCGAATGAAAAAACGTTGCGCTATGCCATTTATACCTTACTGGAAACATGGGGTTTTAGAAAATATACTGCAAAGGACAGTTTTATTCCGAAACTGAAAGAAGTAACATTCCCAAAGAACTTCAATAAAACCTACACACCTTCTTTTGAATATCGCGCTTTATTTTATCCGGATTGTTATGATGAAAATTTTAGAGACTGGCACAAACTGGATTGGCATATTGATGATTTTGGTATTTGGGGACATTCCTTCTATAAATTATTAAGTGCCAAAGAATATTTTAAAAAAAATCCGGCCTTTTTTGCTCTGTACGAAGGTAAACGAAATCCAGCATCATTATGCATGACCAATGATGCTGTAGTCAAAATTGTTTCAAAAAAAATGGCTGACATTATTAGCCAAAATCCTAATGCTCATTTCTTTTCAATAAGCCAGAATGATGATGTTGTGTATTGTGAATGTGATAAATGTAAAATTTTAAATGAAAAACATGGAGGACCGCAAGGATCGTCGTTGTATTACTTTCTAAATAAAATTGCTGTACAATTTCCAAAAACTAAAATAACAACTTTAGCTTATCTTCACACCTATCAGGCTCCAAAAAACATTAAAATTAAACCTAATATTTATACACTTTTTTGCCCAATTGAAATGAATCGTGGAAAAGCTATCGAAGGTACACCAGGCAATAATGACTTTTTGAATAAGCTCCACAAATGGAGTGCTGCTACAGACCATTTATATTTATGGGACTATACGGTTGAATTTACCAATTATCTTTCTCCTTTTCCAAACTTTCATACTTTTTCGGAAAACTATAAATTATACGAACAAAATAAGGTCAAAGGTCTCTTTGTACAGGGTTATGCAGATATTGCAGGAGATTTATATGAGTTGAGACAATATCTTTTAGCAAAAATAATTTGGGACACCAATACTGATGTTGAAGCTGTAACAAATGATTTCCTAAATGGTTTTTATGGCAATGCTTCTCCGTTTGTCAAAAAATATCTTGATTTACTTATGCAAAATCAGAAAAAAAGTAACCGCTATCTGAATATTTATACCAATCCAATAGAAAGTAGGAACACATTTCTCTCTCCAGAAGCAATGGATCAATACGATCAGTTAATAAGTCAGGCTGAAATGATTTCCAAAGATGAGCCTGTAATAGCCAAGAGAATTTTAAAACTGAGATTAGCATTAGAATATGTTTATTTTGAACAGGCAAAGTTCTATAGAAAAGAACCTCACGGAATGTATCAAAAAAACGGAGACTCATTTTCTGTGAGAGATAATCTGGAAAACAGGATTCAGGATTTTGTAAAAAACTGTTCAGATTTCGGAATTTACGAACTCAGTGAAGACGGCTTAAGCCCTGAAGAATATAGAATTCAATGGAACTATATTGCTAAAAATAATGTCACAAAGCATTTAGGAGAAACCCTAAAATACAAATTTGAAACCCAGTCTTCCCAAAATTTTAATGCTAAAAAAGAAAGAGGGCTTAATGATGGAATAAAAGGTTATAAAGATATTAATCTTAACTGGACAGGCTGGTACGGCGAAAATGCCGAAATAAGTATTGATTGTAATAATATAGATTTTAACTCTTTACAATTTCAATGTTTAGAAGATCAGAGACACTGGATATTTTTGCCGAAAAAAAATATTTTGAAGGGCTTTCGAAATCAAAAATGGGAAGTCATCAAAGAACAAAAAAAACAACAATCAACAGAAAATCAAACCACTAATATCAAAGAATACAAGTTTCTCAATATTAATTTTCATGTTTTTGATAAAATAAAAATCATTTTAATTCCGGAACAGAAACTTCCTGTCTGGCGAGAAAGAAAAAATAAAAAGCCAATGCTTATGTTAGATGAAATAGTACTCACACAAAAATAATAAATACCAAAAATATTGAAATCATAGTTTTAATAAAAAATAATTATGTAAAACTTTGCCTCCTTTCAGTGAAGAAGAAATTAAAGTTTTCTGATGCTTATTGTTACGTGTAAAAGCTGCTTAAAATTAAGATTTTAATATTTAAACTTACAATTGATTAACGATGTCTACAGTATTTGTCTGTTATAAGGGGATTTAATACTATCTTTGCAAAAAAATAAGGCAAATGAGCACGTTCGAAAAATTCAATCTTCCAAAATCAGTACAAAAAGCAATCGATGAATTAGGATTTGTTACTCCTACTCCTATTCAGGAAAAATCCTTTGCTGTGATTATGTCAGGCCGCGATATGATGGGGATTGCGCAAACCGGTACGGGTAAAACATTTGCTTACTTATTGCCTCTCTTAAAATTATATAAATTCACCAATACCAATACACCAAAAATCGTGATTCTGGTTCCAACCCGTGAATTAGTGGTTCAGGTGGTAGAAGAAGTTGAAAAACTGACCAAATACATGTCGGTTAAAACATTAGGGATTTTTGGAGGAGTAAATATCAATACACAAAAGAAAGCGGTTTACGAAGGAATCGACATTTTAGTTGGAACACCGGGTAGAACAATGGATTTGGCGCTTGACGCTGTGATTCGTTTTGATGAAACTCAAAAGCTTGTTATTGATGAGTTTGACGAAATGCTGAACTTAGGTTTCCGTACACAATTGACGGCTCTTTTGGCTATGATGAAAACCAAACGCCAAAACATTTTATTCTCTGCAACCATGACAGATGAAGTGGATGCAGTTTTAAATGACTTTTTTGATTTTCCGGAAGAAGTTACGCTTGCAGCTTCAGGAACCCCACTTGAAAAAATCACTCAAATTACCTATAACGTTCCGAATTTCAATACGAAAGTAAATCTTTTGAAACATTTATTAGAAACTGACGAAAGTATGAACCGCGTTTTGGTTTTCGTAAACAATAAAAAGATTTCAGATATGCTTCATACCCGAATCGAAGAAGATTTTGAAGGTCAGTTTGGAGTAATTCACTCTAATAAATCTCAAAATTATCGTTTAAGTACGATGGCCGAATTTCAGGAAGGAAATCTTCGCGGCCTGATCACAACCGATATTATGGCTAGAGGTTTGGATATTTCTGACATCACTCACGTAATCAACTTTGAACTTCCTGAAGAGCCTGAATTGTATATGCACAGAATTGGTCGTACGGGTCGTGCAGACGCAACAGGAACAGCCATCAGTTTTGTTGCTCCAAGAGAAGAAGAATTTAAAATCGAAACAGAACTTTTAATGAATCAGGAACTTAAAATTACCGATTTTCCTGAAGAAGTTGAAATTTCAACCAAGCTGATCGAACCTGAAAAAGACAAACAGCCGATTAAGTTTTTAATGAAAAAAGTAAAACTGGAGGGCGAAGGTGCTTTTCATGAAAAAGCTAAAAAGAACAAGAAGGTCAATTTGGGCGGACCTTCAAAAACGAAAAAGAAAACGCATGGATCTGTTAACAGAAATATGTTGAAAACCAGAGACAAGAAGAGAAAAGATAAGGATAAATAAAAAATTTAAAATTCCAAATTCCAAAGTTATAATGCTTAGAATTTGGAATTTTTATTTTATAATAATTCCAAAATTAGAATTCCAATTGTGGTTGAAGCAAAGATGCTTGACCAAAGCCAAATTTTCTGGTATTTGTCTACACCCAACTCTTCTTTGACAGCATTCTGATTTAATGTTATATATAGAAAGAACATTATACTCCCGCTTATTATTAGTGTCAAAAAATAATTCAAATTTATACTTTCATAATGTGTAGCAAAATCAGATAATAAATTAATCGCAGCGGTGCAGAACGTTAAAATCACAAAAGCCTGTATAAATATCCATGCAAAAACATTTTTGTTCATAAAACCTATTCCGCCAATTAATAGCAATAACCAACGAAAAATATCATAAAATAAAACGTCTTTTTGAGGAATTCCTCCACCAATCATTTTATAAGAATCATAGGTAAACAATTCATGCCAGTGAGAAACCAATAAATCTACATTTTCAAAAATGAAAACAATCGAAATAATTATTAAAATGTAACCTAAATTACTTAAAATTTTAGCAGAAACATTCATATCTATTTACTTAGTAAAAACCAGTCCAACCGGCGAACACAATTCTATTTTCTTTCCAGTATTAGTAAGTTTTCCTGTAACCTTATCCCTTTTAAATATAATAATTTCATTGGTATGCTGATGCCCAACTAAGAGATAATTACCTGTGGGATCAATAGCAAAATCCCTTGGTCCTTTTCCTAACGTACTTTGTTGTTCTACCAATTGGATATTTCCATTTTTAAGAATCTTGTAAACTGAGATATTATTGGCATCTACACGATCTGTTACATATAAAAATTTTCCATCAGGCGAAATTTTAATTGCTGCAGCACCTGTACCTCCTTTAAAATCTTTAGCAAGAATACTGGTTTCGGCAATCTTCTTTAAACTTCCGCTTTTGTCATAGCTAAAAGTCGTCAGCGTTGCATCTAATTCCTGAATTAAGTACATAAATTTACCATCCTTACTAAAAGTTAAATGCCGTGGACCGCTTCCTGCCTTTACATCAACACTTTCCTTTAATTTTAAAATATCGTGTGCCGCACCCGGATTATATGTATAGATAAAAACTTTATCCAAACCTAGATCACTGGCTAAAACAAACTTTTTATCCAGAGAAAAAGCCACCATATGCATATGAGCTTTTTCCTGACGTGCTTCATTTGGTCCTTTGCCTTCATGCTGAATTAATTGCTGCGCTTCTGTAATGCTCCCGTCTGCATTTTTCTTAAATACAGCAATGTTTCCGCCTGAATAATTAGCTGCAATTACATTTTTACTATCATTGATCAAATGACAGGGATCTGCACCTAAAGCATCATTTTTATTTATTAATTTTATTTTACCACTTTTAGAATCGTAACTAAAAGCACTGACAGTACTTTGATTACCATTCTCATTTACAGCATAAACAAATTTATTATCTGCAGAAACTGATAAATAACTTGGACTTACAGCATTTTCTGAAGATTTTTTTAATTTAAAATCCCCTGAGTCAGCATTGAATTCATAAACATAAATTCCTTTACTCTCGCAAGTATTGGTATAGGTTCCTACCAATAAATTAAACTTATTCTGAGCTTTTGAAGAAATAACTGCCAAAGCTGAAAATAATATTAGATACATTCTTTTCATATTATAAAGTGGTTTTTTGAATTAGCTAAAATAGGCAATAATATCTTTTTCGACAGATTTTTCCGTTATAAATGAATTTTGAAAAGTTATATTATTCAAATATCTTTTGAATAAAAAGTTTTGCTTTGCAGGCTTTAACTCTCAACAAATTTGTATTTTTGGCAGGCACATTTGCATACAAATAATATAGTGAAATAAATCAAAGCCTGAATGCATTTTAAAAATCCCGAAATTCTATACTTTCTGTTCTTATTGATTGTTCCAATTTTGGTTCATTTGTTTCAATTACGACGATTTAAAACTTCTTATTTTACCAATGTCCGGTTTTTAAAAGAACTTGCCATTCAAACCCGTAAAAGTTCTAAAATAAAGAAAAGACTATTATTAGCAACACGTTTACTATTACTAACTTGTGTTATTCTGGCTTTTGCACAGCCTTTTTTTGAAGCAATTGACAGTAAAAATTCAGCAAACGAAATGTACATTGTCCTTGATAATTCCTTTAGCATGCAGGCCAAAGGGAAAAAAGGTGAATTATTAAAACGTGCTGTTCAGGAACTTTTAGAAAACACACCAGAAACTGCTAAATTTTCACTGCTAACCAATACCGAAAACTTTTGGAACACAGATATTAAATCGGCTAAAAGTTCACTGCAGAATCTAAAATATAGTGCAACTCCATTTGAACTTTCAGCAATAACTGCGAAGATAAAAGCACACAAATCGGCAAATAAAAAAGATATTGTCATTATTACGGATGCTGTTGGTTTAGCCGAAAAAGATGTGAAAAATATCGATTTTGACGAGAAACCCTATTTTATAATTCCGGAAGCAGAACAAAAAAACAACATTTCAATCGACAGTGTTTTTATCAACCAGACTTTAGAAAATTTCTACGAAATAGGAATTAAATTATCAGCATACGGCGAAGATTTTAAACCCGTTTCGATGGCCTTGTACAATCAGAAAAAGCTTATTGCTAAAACGATTATTAATTTTGATTCAAAGAAAAAGAAAGTCAATTTCACGATTCCAAAAGAAGCTTTTCATGGTTATGTAGTGATTGAAGATAACGGTCTTTCTTATGACAATACACTTTTTTTCAGTATTTCGAAAGCTAAAAAAACAAATGTTATTAGCATCGGAGAACCAGAAAAAAGCAATTTCTTATCCAGGATTTATACTCCTGCAGAATTCAATTACAACAATTACTCCATCAGTTCTTTAGATTACAATAGCTTAGAAAAGCAAAACACTATAATTCTGAATGAATTAACTGAAATTCCACAGGCCTTGCAGACGACTTTAAAAGCTTTTGTTTCAAAAGGCGGTAATCTGGTTGTTATTCCTTCTGAAAAAAGTTCAGTTTCAAATCTGAATACTTTTTTAGCAAATTTTGGAAAAATTCAATTCAACAATCTAAAAACAGAAAGTAAACAAATTACGAAAATCAATTTCGACCATCCTCTTTTTTCAGGTGTTTTTGAAAATAAAATAACGAATTTCCAGTATCCAAAAACAAATTCCTCTTTTGATATTTCAAGTCCGTACCCGGCAGTTTTATCTTATGAAGATCAAAGTCCTTTTGTAAGCATGCTTCAGAATCCGGTTGCAGGAATTACTGTTTTTTCAGCTCCTGTAAATTCAGGGAATTCTAATTTTCAGCAATCTCCGCTAATAGTTCCCTTATTTTATAAAATGGGGCAAAACAATCAAAAAACAGGTGTAAACGCCCTGACAATTGGTAATAATCAGCCTTATTTTGTGGATGTTTTACTAAGCAAAGATGCCATCTTAGAAGTTAAAGGAACAGAAGATTCATTTATTCCAATTCAGCAAATATTGAATAATAAGGTTAAACTAACTTTCAATGATTTTCCGGACACAGCTGGAAATTACAGCGTTTTTGATAAAAAAGAATCAGTTGAAAACCTGAGTTTCAATTACAACCGAAGTGAAAGCGACCTGAGTCAGGTAAACACAAATGTAGTTTCAGATTTTAAAACTGCTGATACAATTTCAACCATTTTCAACACCTTACAAACTGAACGCACAGACAGCCAAATCTGGAAATGGTTTGTTATCTTTGCACTGTTATTTTTAGCATTAGAAATGGCCATTATAAAATTTGTAAAATAGATTCCATTTTTTCTAAAAGGACTTACTTTTTACAAAATCATTTTACGACAAAAAAATATCTACATATGAAAATAATCATCAGAAGCGCCAAAATTATCGATTCAAAAAGTCCGTTTCACAACCAGACTGTTGATCTTTTAATTGCAGATGGTTTAATTGAAAAAATAGGAACATCCATTCTTGACATTGATGACACAACAGAAGTTAAGTTTGATAATTTACATCTTTCCCAAGGTTGGTTTGACAGCAGTGTTTCGTTTGGAGAACCGGGTTACGAAGACAGAGAAACTATCGCAAATGGGTTGAATGTTGCAGCAAAAAGCGGATTTACAGCTATTGCTTTACAACCCAACTCCTTTCCTGTAATTGATAATCAATCACAGGTGAATTTTGTAAAAAATAAAGCAAATGGTTTTGCCACAGAACTCTTTCCTATTGGTGCTTTAACCAAAGCCAGTGAAGGAAAAGATATGGCCGAATTGTTTGATATGAAAAAATCGGGAGCCATCGCTTTTGGAGATTACAATAAAAGTCTTGACAATGCCAATCTGCTAAAAATCGCCTTACAATATGTTCAGGATTTTGATGGTCTGGTAATTGCATATTCCCAGGATGCTAATATAAAAGGAAATGGAGTAGCAAATGAAGGAATTGTTTCAACCAGATTAGGTTTAAAAGGAATTCCAAATCTGGCCGAAGAATTGCAAATCGCCCGAAATTTATTTTTACTGGAATACACGGGAGGCAAACTTCACATTCCAACCATTTCTACAGCAAAATCAGTTCAATTGATTAGAGAAGCAAAAGCGAAAGGCTTAAACGTAACCTGCAGTGCATCTGTCCATCATTTGGTTTTAACCGATGAAAAACTGGACGGTTTTGATACACGTTTTAAAGTCACTCCGCCACTAAGAACCGAACTTGACAGACAAGCATTACTTAACGGAATCGCAGATGGAACAATTGATTTAATTACATCTGACCACAATCCAATTGATATTGAATTTAAAAAAATGGAATTTGATACTGCCAAAAACGGAACTATTGGCTTAGAAAGTTCTTTTGGAGCTTTATTGACGGTTTTGCCTTTAGAAACTGTAATTTCAAAATTAACTTCAGGAAGAGAAGTGTTCGGTTTAGAAAGTAATACAATCAAAGAGGGTGGAAAAGCTAATTTCACATTTTTTACTCCGGAAAGAAAATCGACTTTTACAAAAGAAAACATCCTTTCAAAATCTAAAAATTCTGCTTTTTTAGGAACTGAAATCACAGGTTCTGTTTATGGAATATTAAATCAAAATCAACTTATTACAAAATAAAAAATGAATAATACAGTCGAAGAAGGAAAACCAATTGCTATTACAAGTTATATTCTAATTATTGGCGTTTTGATTGCCATGAGTATGAATTCTGAAAATAAAAACAGCTTTGCTTCTTTTCATATCCGCCAGGCCGCAGGTTTATCAATTACTTTTATTTCCCTGGCCTTAATTATCAGTCCTTTCGACAGTTTTTTTATCACTTTCCCCATGTGGATTTTTGTATCTGTTTTATGGGCTTACGGAATTTTCAGTGCTATTCAGGGCCACACAAGACCAATGCCTTTGGTTGGCGGACTTTTCCAGAAATGGCTTAAAAGTATCGGGTAAACAGAATATCAAAATTAAAAACCGGATTTCGAACCCAACTGAAGCATAAAACTATAATACTTACAAAAAAATGAATCTATCTTTAGAATATAAAATACAAACCCCAAAAGTAATCCTGGACAAAAACCCTGTATTGCTATTATTACACGGATACGGCAGTAACGAAGCCGATCTGTTTTCGTTTGCTACTGAACTTCCTGATAATTATTACATTATTTCAGCAAGAGCACCTTATGATTTACAATATGGTGCCTATGCCTGGTATGCCATTAATTTTGACGCTGATCAGAATAAATTTTCAGACAATGAACAAGCCAAAACCTCACGAGATATAATTGCAAATTTTATAGATGAATTAATTGCGAATTATCCTATTGATCCAAATAATGTGACTTTAGTAGGATTCAGTCAGGGTTCGATTTTAAGTTATTCAGTAGCACTTTCTTATCCTGAAAAAATTCAGAGAGTGGTAGCAATGAGTGGCTATTTTAATGCAGAAATTATTAAGGAAGATTTCGAGAAAAACGATTTTAAAAACCTGACAATATTCGCTTCGCATGGAACTGTCGATCAGGTCATTCCAATAGATTGGGCCAGAAAAACACCGGCTATTTTAGAAAATTTAAATATTCCTGTTACTTATAAGGAATATCCTGTTGGACATGGCGTGGCTCCGCAAAATTTCTTTGATTTTAAGAATTGGCTGAAAAATTAGCCCTAATAAGCAATTTGCAAGAAATACATTATGAGTAATTATAACATTATTAATTCCAGAAATATTTTTATAATTACTCTTATTGTCATCCCGTTAACTATTTTATCCGTTTGGATTTTAGGTTTAGGATTTGATAATTCACTCTTCAAAAATTCATTAATCTCTACCTCGATTTTATCTCTTTCTTTCTTTTTGTTTATCTCAATCGGATTATATAAAGGAATTAAAATCAAACATAATTTAGGAGAACTCGAACAGGAAAATATATTTTTTCAAAAAAACATGGCTGTTGAAACTGATATTCCGGAGGTTGGAGATGGAATTATTGAAATTATATTTAGTATAATTTTATGGCTGATTGTTTCTATGGTAGCCAGCTATTTACTTTGGGCTTTTGAAACTATATTATGGATTACAATCTTAAATTTTATCGGAATACTGTATTGGATTTTTTTCAGGGCATTGAGACTCGTTTTTAAAAAATCATCTGTTTGTAAAAGTAATTTTTCAAAAAGTATTTTATATGGCTTTAGTTTTACTATAATCTATAACTTCTGGATTTATGCCATCATTTTTATGACTCATCATGTTTTCTAATTCAAATAGAATTTTGTTGTCAAAAAAAAAAAATAGGATTAAAAAATCCTATTTTTGATATAACCAGTTCTGATTTACCTCAAAAGTTATATTTTCCTTATCATCAACAAAGTATTTCAGCAATACCTCTCCCCATAATTCGCCGTTGCTATAATCAGCAATTATCCATCTGTGATTTAATATTTTAACCTTATTAATAATAAATTTGTTCGAACCAATTTTATCCTGTCCTGTATAAGGATTCCCATTTGGATTTGCATTTAAGTCCAGTAATTTTTCAGTAACGACCGGAATCAGTTTTTCATATAAAATTACTTTTCCACCTGTTGCACTGTTATCAAAATAATTTTGGGCGTTTTCATTGTTTTCCAACGAAAAATAATTTGATTCTGCCAGTTTTGTCGAAACTGTAGTTATGCTGTCTCTAAGCTTTTTGGTCGTTTTATCATATCTGTCCTTCTCAAATTTTATTTCTCTGCTGTAAAACATGTAAGTAAAAACATTCATTAGGATTGCTAATAAAAAAAGATAAAGCATTAAGGATTTCTTCATTTTGTAGGTATAATTAAATTGTAATTTCTAAGTTATCATAAGCAAGGAAAACATTCTCAGGAAGTTGATTCTGGACTTCTTCATGAAATCCCAAAACATGGCTAATATGCGTCAAATAAGCTTTTTCAGGTTTTACTAAATTGATAAAATCAAGTGCTTCCTGCAAATTAAAATGGGTATCATGGGGTTCTACGCGCAAAGCATTTACAACCAAAACTTTCAGGTTTTTTAATTTCTCAATTTCAGTCTTTTCGATGGTTTTTACATCTGTCAAATAAGCAAAATCATCTATTCTGTATCCAAAAACCTGTAAATCTCCGTGCATTACATTTATCGGGACAGCCATTTTATCACCAATTGCAAAAGGTTTGTCATTGATTACTTCAATAGTTTTTACACTTGGTGCTCCTGGATATTTATTTACAGTTTCAAAAACATAATCAAAACGGCGTTTAAGATTATCAATCACACGCTGATGTGCGTAAACAGGAATTTCACCTTGTCTGAAATTATACGGACGAATATCATCCAATCCAGCTGTATGATCAGCATGCTCATGTGTAAATAAAATGGCATCAAGTTTTCGACAGCCGCAGGAAAGCATTTGCTGTCTGAAATCAGGACCGCAATCTACAACATACGAATGTTCGTCCCATGTGATCCAAATAGACACACGAAGCCTTTTATCTTTAGCATCTGTGCTTTTGCAAACAGGGTGATCAATCCCAATAATGGGAATACCTTGAGAAGTACCGGTACCTAAAAAATAGATCTTCAATTGAACTTGTTTTTTTTACAAAAATAGGGATTATTTCTCTTTCATTAGAACGCTAATTTACTAACTTTGTAACAAATCTATTTAAAATAAAATGGGTACAGAAATAAAACTCAAAGGTGACAAGGTCATCGCTCAGATTCCTTCTATCAAAGACAAAGCGCTACGCATTAATTTAAACGAGAATATTTACGGAACTTTTGCTGAAATTGGCGCTGGACAAGAAACAGTTAGACATTTTTTCAGATCCGGAGGTTCATCAGGAACAATTGCAAAAGCAATGTCTGCTTATGATAAAGATTTTAGTGATGCTGTTTACGGAACTGAAAGTGACGGACGCTACGTAACTGAAAACCGACTCAAAAAAATGTTAACCTTTGAAGGGGAACTGATTGAAGAACGTTTAAGCAGAGAAAAACACCCAAACAAACTTTTTTTTAGTTACGCCAACACTGTTGCCACTATAGATTTTGCCAAACAATTTAAAGGTCACGGCTGGGTTGGAATACGATATCAGATTGAACCAGACGAGGCTTACAACGAAATTATTCTGCATATTCGTTTTAAAGAAACTGACGCCCGATTACAACAGGAAACACTTGGAATCCTAGGCGTTAATTTAATTTACGGCGCATTCTACAAATACAATGATCCTAAACGATTACTTCGTTATTTATACGATCACTTAGATAAAGATCAGCTGGAAATAGACACTATTAATTTCTCAGGACCTCGTTTTGCAGATGTTGATAATCGTTTGATGAGTTTGCAACTGGTTAAAAATGGTATGACAGATGCCGTAATGTTTAATCCTGAAGGAAAAAACGTTTTACCGGCTGCCGTTTTATACAAAAAAAATCTTCTTGCCTTTAGAGGAAGTTTCCGTCCGGTTACCAATGTAAATCTTGATATGTATGAGAAATCATTAAAAATGTTTCTCGAAGAAAATAAGGTTGAAAAAGATAATACTTTAGTAGTTTTTGAAATTACACTTTCAAATTTACGATCAGATGGTGAAATTGATGAGCGTGATTTTATGGACAGAGCTGAATTACTTTGTTCATTAGGCCAAACCGTTATGATTTCTAATTTTCAGGAATACTATAAAGTCGTTGAATATTTCTCTAATTATACCAAAGCTCGTATGGGACTTGCAATGGGCGTGAATAATTTGGTTGATATATTTGATGAGAAGTATTACCGTCATTTAAGTGGCGGAATCCTTGAAGCTTTTGGAAAATTATTCTATCGTGATATGAAAGTATTTTTATATCCAATGTTGGGTGAAAATGGAGAAATTATCACTTCTGAAAACTTAAAAGTACATCCTAGAATGAAGGAATTATATAAATTCTTTAAATTCAACGGAAAAGTAGTCGATATTGTAGATTATAATCCTAATATTTTAAATGTATTCTCTCGCGAAGTTTTAAAAATGATTAGTCATGGAACATCCGGCTGGGAACCTATGCTTCCATCAGGAGTTGCTGAAATTATCAAAGAGCATCACCTTTTTGGGTATCATCCACAAAAGGAATTAAAGCAGAATTAAGCCAAATTTTATTGATTCAAATCCTAAAAAGTCCAAAAAAGAGCGATTCTTTTTTGGACTTTTATTTTACCGAACTTATTTCCTTTAAGCCGTTTTTGATTATAATTTAATTTCATTACTTTTAATAAAAATTAAAAAAACATGAAAATTATAGCCTTTGCAGGAAGCAACAGCCAACAGTCGATCAATAAACATTTAGCAAGTTATGCTGCAAATCAATTTGAAAATGCCGAAGTAGAAGTTTTAGATTTGAATGATTTCGCAATGCCTGTATTTAGTGTTGATTTAGAAAAAGAAATTGGCCAGCATGAAATTGCAAAATCATTTCTGAAAAAAATCGAAAGCGCTGATATTTTGGTTGTTTCTTTGGCTGAAAATAATGGCAATTATTCTGCTGCCTTTAAAAACGTATTCGATTGGAGCTCCAGAGTTATCAAGGATGTTTTTCAGCAAAAACCAATGCTTTTGATGGCAACTTCTCCTGGAGCAAGAGGCGGGGCTTCGGTTTTAGAAATTGCAAAAACCGCTTTCCCAAGATATGGCGCTCAGGTAAAAGGTCTTTTTTCACTTCCTTCTTTCAATTCAAACTTTGATTTAGAAAAAAATGAAATCTCAAATCCGGAATTTGATCATGAACTAAAAACAATTGTAAAAAACAGTTTCAATTAATGAAAATAAAACAAATAGTTTTAGCCTTTATTTTTTTTAATGCCATTTTCCTGCACACCTCCTATTCTCAAAAATATAGTGCTGTTGATAATATCGTTTTAAAATATCCTAAAAACTTTAGTAGTACACAAGAATTAGCTGAAAGAATCGAAAAAGATTTCAAATCAGATTATGACAAAGCAAGAGCTATTTACAGTTGGATGGCTTTTAATATAAAATATAATTTTAATGCTTTTTTAAATCCGTCAAAAACACAAAGTTTCTCTTATCGCACGGAAGACGAAAAACAACGAAAAATACAAGAATTTAATACTCAAATACTTCAAAAAACATTCAAATCTGAAAAAGCAGTTTGCGAAGGTTTTACACTTTTATTTCAGCATTTAGCTTCATTAGTTGGAATTAAATCACAAATTATTAAAGGGGATTCGAAAACAAAATTAGTTGATATAGGCCGAAAAAATACCTCTTCAAATCACGCCTGGAATACAGCTTTAATTGATGGAAAATGGCGTTTAATTGATGTGACCTGGGGACAAGGATATTATGACAATAATAAAGGTAAAATGGTAA
The DNA here is from genome assembly GCF_903819435.1 of Flavobacterium salmonis. Lineage (GTDB taxonomy): Bacteria > Bacteroidota > Bacteroidia > Flavobacteriales > Flavobacteriaceae > Flavobacterium > Flavobacterium chungangense. The sequence continues at coordinate 206,392 of NZ_CAIJDP010000090.1, forward strand.
AAGATTTTGACCCTGTTTATTTTGATACAGAACCCGATTACTTTTTCGCAAAACATTTTCCTGACTCCGGATCTTTTCTTGGCGAAAAATTAAACAAAGATGACTTTTTAAACGGACCTTTAATTTATAACAGAGCAATTGCCGGGGATAATAAAATAATCGCACCGAAATCTGGAATAATTGAAGTCAATAGTGGTGATAAAATAACTTTTTTGATCAAAAATATTTCAAAATCTGATCCCTTTTATTATTTAAACAAAAAGAACCAACCCGTTCGGGTAGTAAATTCAAAAGAAAAAAAAGGTGGCTTAGAATTTCAGATTACTTTTGATAAAACTATCGGGGATTATATTACATTTTATCTGGATACAAATAGTATTGCTTCCTTTAAAGTAATTTCTAAGTAGTTATTGTTTCATCGCTAACTATATCTCTTTCTTATTTTACGGAATTAGCGTAACTTAGCAATTAGTGATAAAACATTAACGGCCTGAATTATGGAAACAACTTTTTTAAAATCAATCTTAGATAATGATTTCTATAAATTTACAATGCAGCATGCCGTAATCAGGCTTTTTCCAAAAGCAAAAGTCCGTTATGGTTTTATCAATCGTGGCAAGCATGTTTTTCCTGCTGGTTTTGCAGATTTAATTCGCCGTTCTGTAGATGCAATGGCAGATCTTCGTTTAACGAAAGAAGAAAAAAGTTATCTGACACATTATTGCCCTTACCTTGATCCAACTTATTTAGATTTTCTGCAGGGATATAGTTTTGATCCGTCTGAAGTGCATATTACACAAGAAGGTTCTGATATAAAAATTACAATAGAAGGTTTTTGGTACCGGACAATTTTATGGGAAGTGCCTTTGATGTCTTTAATCTCAGAGCTTTTTTATAAATCAAATCATTTAATTCGCTTAAATGATGATGCTATAAAAAAAGTGACCAAAAACAAAATTGACAATTACAATAAACTCGGAGTTTCAATTTTAGAATTTGGTACAAGACGCCGTCATTCTTATCAAGTACACGAATTAGTTAATGAAACACTGAGAACGTATGGTGGGCAAAGCTTCATGGGAACTAGTAATGTGCATTTTGCAATGATTAACAACCGCAGACCTTTAGGAACGCACGCCCATGAATGGTTTATGTTTCATGCTGCACAATATGGCTTTAAAATGGCTAATTCAATTAGTCTGGAACATTGGACACAAGTTTACGGAGGGGACCTGGGAATTGCGCTCACCGACACATACACAACAAATATATTTTTTAGTCAATTTGATAAAAAATACTCCAAACTTTTTGATGGTGTACGACATGATAGCGGAGACCCAATTGAATTTGCACAAAAAGTAATTTTTCATTATACCAAAATGGGAATTGACCCAAAATCGAAAGCAATTGTTTTCTCAGATTCTCTCAATTTTGACAAAGTGAAAATCATAGCAGATTTTTGCAGAGATAAAATCAGAATGTCTTTTGGAATCGGAACTAATTTTACCAATGATGTCGGCCTGCCATCGATGAATATGGTCATTAAATTAGCCGAAACAAAACCGGATCATGCAAGCTGGCAAGGCGTTGTAAAACTCTCTGACGAAAAAAACAAAAACACGGGAACACCTGAAATGATTGCTTTGGCAAAACAAGTTCTCGGCATCTGACTTTGATTTTTTTGGTTTCAAAACCAATTTTTCATATTTTTAACGGTTCCTCTTTTTCAGAATCAATAAATTACTTTTTTTAGGCATTTTATTGATAACTTTAAAATAATACGCTTTCATTTTTTATGCAGAAATGGTACATTAGCCAAAAATCCAAATTCATTTATGCTAGAGCAAAATCAATATAACGAAGATAATATTAGATCACTCGATTGGAAAGAGCATATTCGTATGCGCCCCGGAATGTATATCGGAAAATTGGGAGACGGATCATCACCGGATGATGGTATTTATATTCTTTTAAAAGAGGTTTTAGACAACTGTATCGATGAGTTCGTAATGGGCTCAGGAAAAACTATTGAAGTGAGTATCAAAGACAAAACGGTTTCAGTTCGTGATTACGGACGTGGAATTCCATTGGGTAAAGTGGTTGATGTGGTTTCGAAAATGAATACGGGTGGAAAGTATGATTCTAAAGCTTTCCAGAAATCAGTTGGTCTGAACGGTGTCGGAACAAAGGCAGTTAATGCATTGTCCAACTATTTTCGGGTAGAATCAGTTCGTGACGACAAACAAAAAGCAGCTGAATTCTCTGCCGGAAATTTAGTTCAGGAAGAAGACATTATCGATACTACGAAACGAAAAGGAACGAAAGTTACTTTTACGCCAGATGAAACGATCTTCAAAAACTATAAATTCCGTATGGAATATGTGATTAAAATGGTTAAAAATTATTGTTACTTAAACAATGGTTTAACTATTATTTTCAACGGAGAAAAATATATTTCTGAGAATGGTCTTCGTGATTTATTGGAAGAAACGATTAGTGAAGAAGACTTGGAATATCCAATCATTCATTTGAAAGATCATGATATCGAAATCGCTTTAACGCACAGTAAAACACAATACAGCGAAGAATATCACTCTTTTGTAAATGGTCAGAATACTACACAGGGTGGAACGCACTTAGCCGCATATCGTGAAGCAATTGTAAAAACGATTCGTGAGTTTTATAACAAAAATTTCGAAGCTTCCGATGTTCGTAAATCGATTGTGAGTGCAATTAGCATTAAAGTGATGGAACCCGTTTTTGAGTCTCAGACCAAAACTAAACTGGGTTCGACAGATATGGGTTCTGATGACGGAACACCGGCAGTTTCTGTTCGTACTTTTGTAAACGATTTTGTTAAGAACAAATTAGACAATTACTTACACAAAAATCCGCCAACAGCAGAAGCATTATTACGCAAGATTCTACAGGCTGAACGCGAAAGAAAAGAATTATCAGGGATTCGTAAATTGGCTACAGATCGTGCTAAAAAAGCCAATCTTCACAATAAAAAATTAAGAGACTGCCGTGCACATCTTCCGGATACAAAAAATCCTCGAAATTTAGAAAGCACACTTTTTATTACCGAGGGAGATTCGGCTTCCGGATCAATTACCAAGTCGCGTGACGTAAATACACAAGCCGTTTTTAGTTTACGTGGTAAGCCTTTGAACTCCTACGGAATGACAAAGAAAATTGTGTATGAAAATGAAGAATTCAATTTACTGCAAGCTGCTTTGGATATCGAAGACGGACTCGAAAAACTGCGTTACAACAACATCGTAATCGCAACCGATGCCGATGTCGACGGAATGCATATTCGTTTATTATTAATTACTTTCTTTTTACAGTTTTTTCCTGAATTAATCAAAGAAGGGCATTTGTATATTTTACAAACACCGCTTTTCAGGGTTCGTAACAAAAAAGAAACTATTTACTGTTATTCTGAAGAAGAAAGAAAAGATGCCATCGAAAAATTAAAACCAAAGCCTGAAATTACCCGATTTAAAGGTTTGGGAGAGATTTCTCCGGATGAGTTTAAAAATTTCATTGGAGAAACGATTCGCCTGGATCCAATTATGATGGATAAAAACACTTCGATTGAGCAATTATTGTCTTTCTACATGGGGAAAAATACGCCGGACAGACAAGAGTTTATTATCAAAAATTTGAAGGTGGAGTTGGATACTATTGAAGATGCTGCTATTTAAAAAAACATAATATTGTCAAACGATCTTCAAAATAAAATTATATTTAAGCAAGTAGTCGAGTTACTTCAAAATGCCCGACAACAAGTTTTGCGTACAGTAAATTCAACGATGACAGCTACCTACTATGGAATTGGAAAAATCATTGTTGAGGAAGAACAGAATGGAAAGGATCGAGCTGAATATGGAAAACAGTTATTAAAAGGACTTTCTGAAAAATTGACAAGGGAATTTGGTAAAGGATTTTCGATTAGAAATTTAGAATTTATAAGGAAATTTTATTTAACATATTCAAATTCCGTAACACTGACTCGAATTTTAGAAAATCAAAATGCCACATCACTTGAAGAAGATTTGAAAATTGAAAAAACGAAATCACTGATTTCGTTTTTCCAATTAACTTGGACTCACTACATTTTTTTGATGGGAATTGATGACGAAAAAGAAAGGCGCTTTTACGAAATAGAATCAGAAAAGTATAATTGGAGTGTTCGGGAATTAAAACGTCAGTACGATTCGGCACTTTATACTCGATTAACTTTAAGCAGGGATAAAGAAGGAATTCTAAAACTTTCGGAAGAAGGTCAAATTATTGAAAAGCCAAAAGACATTATTAAAGATCCTTACATCCTTGAATTTTTAGGTTTACCCGAATTACATCAATATTCGGAATCTCAATTAGAAGAGGAAATAATAAATAAATTAGAACATTTTTTATTAGAATTAGGTCATGGTTTTACTTTCGTAGCAAGACAAAACAGAATTACTTTTGATGATAAACATTTCAGAATTGATTTAGTTTTCTACAATAGAATATTAAGATGTTTTGTTCTTATTGATTTGAAAATAGGAGAATTAAAACATCAGGATTTAGGGCAGATGCAAATGTATGTCAATTATTATGACAGAGAGATTCGTTTGGAAGACGAAAATAAAAGCATAGGAATTGTGCTTTGTCAGAACAAAAGTGAAGCAGTTGTAAAATACACTTTACCAGAAAATAACGAACAAATTTTTGCAAGTAAATATAAAACGGTTTTACCAAGCGTTGAAGTTTTAAAACAACTCATCGAAAACAAATAATATTAAAATTATAATTTCGAATATAATTAAATGAAAGACGAAGAAGACGACAACATAATTCCAAACGACGACGAGAATAATTCAGAAGAAAATCCGCTTGATGAAAATCAAGAAGGAGATGACGAAATTATTGATGTAGATGCCAGGCAATTTGAAGGACAGCATTTTTATGAAAATCAGGAAGAAGAAGGTGAAGATGTAATCACGAAAGTAACCGGTATGTACAAAGACTGGTTTCTGGATTATGCTTCGTACGTAATTTTGGAACGTGCAGTTCCCGCTATTGAAGATGGTTTTAAACCGGTTCAGCGTCGTATTATGCACTCTTTGAAAGAGCTGGATGATGGCCGTTATAATAAAGTTGCCAATGTAGTAGGTCACACCATGCAGTATCACCCACACGGAGATGCGAGTATTGGTGATGCCATGGTGCAAATTGGTCAAAAAGATTTACTGATTGACTGCCAGGGAAACTGGGGAAATATACTAACGGGAGACGGTGCAGCAGCTTCGCGTTACATTGAAGCACGTTTGTCTAAATTTGCTTTGGAGGTTTTATATTCTCCGAAAATTACCGATTGGGGCGTTTCATACGATGGTCGTCGTGCAGAGCCAAACAATCTTCCCGTTAAATTCCCATTGCTTTTGGCACAGGGAGCAGAGGGTATTGCGGTTGGACTTTCGACTAAAGTTTTGCCTCACAACTTCAATGAGTTAATTGATGCTTCGATTAAAATCTTAAAAGGAAAACCGTTTACACTTTATCCTGATTTTATGACACAAGGTATTGCCGATGTGTCTAATTATAATGATGGACTTCGTGGCGGACGTGTGCGTGTGCGTGCTAAAATTGCTCAATTAGACAAAAATACATTAGTAATTACGCAAATTCCGTTTTCAACTAATACCACAACTTTGATTGACAGTATTTTGAAAGCCAATGAAAAAGGCAAAATCAAAATCAAGAAAATTGAAGACAACACGGCGGCAGATGTTGAGATTTTAATTCATCTTTTCCCGGGTGTTTCTCCGGATAAAACAATCGACGCTTTATTTGCGTTTACAGCCTGTGAAACATCTGTAGCGCCTTTAGGCTGTGTAATTGAAGACAATAAACCATTGTTTATCGGGGTTTCTCAAATGTTGAAAATTTCGACAGAAAGAACTGTTGATTTACTTCGTCAGGAATTAGAAATTCAATTAGAAGAATTAAAAAACAAGTGGCATTTTTCTACTTTAGAAAAAATCTTCATTCGTGAAGAAATGTATATTGATTTCAAATTGTACGGCGACAGAGAATCGCTTTACAAATATTTGTATGATCGATTTGAGCCTTTCAAAAAATCATTCGTAAGAGAAATTACAGATGAAGATTTGCAAAGACTTACTCAGATTCCGATGATTCGTATCACTCGTTTTGACTCTGATAAAGCCGATGAATTAATCTCAAGATTAGAGGAAGAAATGAAAGAGGTACAATACAATCTGGAACATCTTACCGATTTTGCAATTGCCTATTTTACCAAATTAAAAGAGAAATACGGAAAAGGCCGCGAGCGTCAGACGGAGTTGCGAATTTTTGACAATGTTGAAGCAACAAAAGTTGTTTTAAGAAATACAAAATTATTCGTAAACAGAGAAGAAGGATTCGTAGGAACCAGCTTAAAGAAAGACGAATATGTAGCAGACTGCTCAGATATAGACGATGTAATTGTATTTTTGCGCGATGGTACGATGATGATTACGAAAGTTGATGCAAAAACGTTTGTAGGCAAAGACATTATACATATTGCGGTATTTGATAAAAGCGATAAACGTACCATTTACAATATGATTTACCGTGACGGAAAATCAGGTCCTTCTTATATCAAACGTTTTAATGTGTCGGGAGTAACCAGAGACAAAGCCTACGATTTAACGAATGGAACCAAAGGTTCACAGGTAGTTTATTTTTCACATAACCCGAACGGCGAAGCCGAAGTTGTTACCATCTTGCTAAGACAAATAGGAACTATTAAAAAATTAAAATTCGATATAGATTTTGCAGGCCTGGCAATTAAAGGCCGTGCTTCAAAAGGAAATTTGGTTACAAAATATCCGATCAAGAAAATCGAATTAAAAGAAAAAGGAATTTCGACTTTACTGCCAAGAAAAGTTTGGTTTGATGATACCGTAAAACGTTTGAATGTTGATGCCAGAGGAGAATTGCTTGGCGAATTTAAACCAAGCGACAAGATTTTAGTCATAAGCCAATCAGGAAAATTAAAAGTAATTATTCCGGAGTTATCAACTCATTTTGAAGAGGATATGATTGTTCTTGAAAAATGGAAACCTAAGAAACCAATTTCTGCCATTTATTATGATGGTGAAAAAGAGCGCTACTTCTTAAAACGTTTCCTTGTAGAAAATGAAGGCAAAGAAGAAAGTTTTATTACCGATCACCCGAACTCGCAATTAGAAATTGTATCTACAGATTATCGTCCGGTAGCACAATTGGTCTTTGCAAAAGTAAAAGGTGTTCAAAAAGAAGATCTTCATATTGATATTGAAGATTTTATAGCCGTAAAAGGTTTTAAAGCCTTAGGCAATCAATTAACAACCGATAAATTAAGACAAGTTAATTTATTGGATCCGCTTCCATACGAAGAACCAGTTGAAGAAGTTCCTGAAAAACCTGAAATATCAGACGACGATCCGGTTGAAACAGAGTTAGATGACGATGGTCAGATTGGTTTGGTTTTAGAATAATATTTTAAAATAGAAATATAATATCAAAATGCCCTTTATGAAAGGGCATTTTTATTGGACTTTACTTTTATTATTTTAAAATTTGTGCAGCATGTTCTTTCGTTTTAACCTGAGAAATAACCTCATCAATAATTCCATTTTCATCGATTATGAAAGTCGTTCTGTGGATTCCGTCATATTCTTTTCCCATGAATTTCTTTGGCCCCCAAACGCCAAACGCATTGATTACTGATTTATCTTCATCTGCCAAAAGCGGAAAAGGAAATTCGTATTTGTCTTTGAACTTCAATTGTGCTTTCTGACTGTCTGCGCTTACTCCCAAAAGTTCGTAATTATTGGCTTTAAAACGCTCAAAATTATCTCTTAAATCACATGCTTCTGTAGTACAGCCCGGTGTGCTTGCTTTTGGGTAAAAGAAAACTACTAATTTTTTTCCGGCATAATCTGATAATTTATGCGTTTTTCCATCCTGATCTGTTCCTGAAAAATTTGGCGCTTTATCTCCTTTTTGTAATGTTGTCATCTTTTATAATTGTTAATTATCAATTGTTAATTTTTTCTGCCCCGGATTAAAGTGAAAACCCCGGAATTGTGAAAGTTTATATTTTTTGCATTAAGAAAGCGACCGGAGGAAGCTCTTGTTAATGCGAAAAAATGTTACTTTAACAATGAGGAGTTGAAACGGAAAGCCGGATTAGGCACATCATTAAAATTATGCTATTTTTACGGCATTAAAAATACGGAAATGAATAAAGAAGCCCGCGTACAATTTGTTATAAATACGTTAAAAGAACTCTACCCTACTATACCTGTACCACTAGATCACAAAGATCCTTATACCTTATTGATAGCCGTTTTACTTTCGGCGCAATGCACGGATGTACGTGTTAACCAGATTACACCGTTGCTTTTTGCAAAGGCTGATAATCCGTATGATATGATTAAAATGTCGATTGAAGAAATTAAGGAAATTATTCGCCCCTGCGGGTTATCGCCAATGAAATCGAAAGGAATTCATGGTTTGTCACATATTTTGATTGACAAGCACAACGGAGAAGTTCCACAGAGTTTTGAGGCTCTTGAAGCTTTACCGGCTGTTGGGCATAAAACAGCAAGTGTTGTGATGTCACAGGCATTTGGAGTCCCGGCTTTTCCTGTTGATACGCATATTCACAGACTCATGTACAGATGGAATCTCTCAAACGGAAAAAATGTAGTTCAGACAGAAAAAGATGCAAAAAGATTGTTTCCAAGAGAATTATGGAATGACCTGCATTTGCAGATTATTTGGTACGGCCGTGAATATTCACCTGCACGTGGATGGAGCCTGGAAAAAGATATTATTACCAGAACTATTGGTAAAAAATCAGTAATAGAAGAAGCTGCCCAAAAGAAAATTTAGCAGCTTCTTTATATATTATTTACTTATTTTTCAAAGCATTATATTCGTTAGTCATTTCCAAAGCTCTGTATATACCCAAAAGTGATTTTTTAGCTTCTTCATTGCCTGGCTCGATAATTAACGCTTTTTTAAGGTACGGAATTGCACTTTTTACAATTTCATCTTTTTTAGCATTTAATTCATCATATTGTTTTACTTCTTTCGGAGTATTCCCTAATGCATTCATCTGATCCAACAATGCCTTTTTCAATTCCATTTTGACAAAAACAAGGTTAATGCAACAATTAATACAATTAGGATTTATCTGCAAAGCATCCTGATAGTTTTTTTCTGCATTAGCAAAATCATTTCTTTCTAAATATGAAAAAGCCAGATTAGTCAAAACTTCTTCTCTTTTGGAAGGAGGGGAAAAATTTCTGGGTTTCTCGTAAACACCCTCACTAACCGCCAAATCACGCGCACCTAAAGAAACGAAAGCATCTTCTACTTTTGTCTTTCTATGAGTTGCATAAAAAATAGTTCCTGTTCCTGTATAGTTCCTTTTTTTAAGTTCCTCGTAATATTTAACAGATGAAACATAATCTTTACCTGTTAAAGAAGCAGCTGCTGCATTGTATAAGTTTAAGGTATCTTTTTTATCAAATAAGTACACTTCGTAACTTTTATCAGCACTTTCTTTATATCTGCCTTCTTTAAAATCTTTAATTGCTCCGTTTACCAGTTTAGATTTAATATCTTTTAAAGCTAAATCTGCCTTAAAAGCATATTTATAATGACGTGAATCATTTTCATATAAAAGTACATCCTGATAGGCACCTGAAGCTATTGTAAAATTGTTTTTCGGATCTATATTCTTAGTAGCTAAATCTTTGTAGTTATTTCCTTTTAAATAAAAAAAATCTGATTTAGTTACATCAGGTGCATTGACGATAAGGTATTCTATCTTTTTCAAAATTGTTATTGACTCCTCAATTTTTCCTTTATCATAAAAGGATTGAGCTTCTTTTATTTGATCTTTTTGTGCAAATACACTGATATTAATCAATAACAGAAAGGAAAGTATTTTAATGTTATTTTTCATTTTTTGTTTAGTTTGATTGTTAAATAAATTGGACAATTAAAGTGTTAAACACATTTAAGAAATACAAACAGAACAAAATAAAGTAGTGTAGTTTTTCTTCATAGCTGGTTAAAATATTTATTTATTGTATTATTTTATTTTATATTGACAACTTTTCAGGCGAACAAAATCACATTCGCTGATTTTGCACAAAATAAGGGCTTTTTTTTAATAAACTAAATATAAAAATCAGGCAACCTAACAAAGCACTAAACTTTAACACCTTAATAATAAAAATCATAATTAAAGTATAATTCCTTTAATTAATTAAAAATTAAAACCGCAAATCCTGTTATTTATTGCACTGCAAATTTAAGATTGATTATTCATTTTTATCAAAAAAAATAAAATTATTGCATAAAAAAAGCTCACTATTTGTATTTGTATACGAATAGTGAGCTTAGAACCAAAACGACCCTTTGGTTTTTCTTTCGAAATAAAAAATCCTGATTAAACCAAAGCCTTGAAGTTTAAAAATTAAACTCCTAAGCCTTTTTTGAACAATTAATACCTAATAAAACTCATTTTCATTAATTACTAATTGCCTTTAGAGAATTATACTCTTTTGTCATATCCAGGGATCTGTAAATTCCTAAAAGCATCTTTGTAACGTCTGGATTTTTAGGTTCAATTATAAGCGCTTTCGTAAGATATGGAATCGCGCTTCTTGTAATATCATCTTTTTTTGCTGTTAATTTATCATATTCCAGCATTTCTTTTTTTGAATTTCCTAAAGCATCTATTTTATCTACTATTTCTTTTTTTGATTCTAGCTTTAAATAAGCCAGATTGATGTACGAATCAATATAATTAGGATTTAATTCTAAAAGATAATTGTAGGTCGCCTCTGCTTTGACTAAATCTTTTCTCTCCAAATAAGCATAGGCTAAGTGTTTATTTACCTCGAACTTCCTGGAAGGAATAGCTTCATTTCTTGGTTTTTCATAAAGTCCTTCCTGAATATAGGAATCCCTTGCTTTTGGAGAGATAAAAGCATCTTCTTCTTTTGTTTTCTTATTAGTCGCGTAATAGAGAATGCCATTTCCTGAAAAGTTCATTTTTTTTAACTGCTCATAATACTGGATTGCCAGACCATATTCCTTTGCATTTAAATAGGCAGCAGCAGCATTAAAAAGGTTTAATGTATCTTTTTTATCAAATAAATACACTTTATAACTCTTTTCAGCGCTTTCTTTGAAGTTACCTGCCTTGAAATCAGCTACAGCACCATTGACGAGTTTAGATTTCATATCTTTTAAAGCTATATTAGCTTTTACGGAAAGTTTGTATTTACCCGCTTCATTTTCGTATAAAATCACATCCTGGTAAGATTCTGATGCAGATGAAAAATTATTAGCCGCATCAATATTTTTGATAGCCAAATCCTTTAAAACGTTACCTTTTAAAAAATAAAAATCTGATTTTTCTTCATCCGGCGCATTCAGAATTAGGTATTCTGACTTTTTTAAAATTACAAGCGCCTCTTCTGATTTTCCTTTTTCAAACAAAGATTGGGCATCTTTTATTTGAGGCTTTTGAGAATACACTCCAACATTTATCAATACTATTGATAACATTATAAATTTTAATTTCATGTTTAGATTAGTTTGATGGTTAATAGATTTTGGGCTGCATTTAGATGCAAAACTGTAGGCTTGTAAATCTAATGCGGATTTAAAAGCTTTATCAAACTAGATAGAAAAATTAGGGTAGTTTTTTATCATATCAACAAATTTTATAAGGTTAAACATCATCTATATTACAAAAAAAATCATTTTTTTAACTTAATTAAAATTATAAATGCTTTTTTATACAACTTTTTTTAAAGACAATTTATTTTTTATCTAAAAATAGAATTAAAAAATGAAAACACAAATAAAATACAAATTATTTTCCATAAGTCTCTTTAAAAGAAATAATTCCTTACAAGAACAACCTGTTTTAAGACATTCTGTATTACAAATATCTCCAACGCTCTAAAAATGAGATAACTCAGAGATTAAAAATAAAAAAAAACTCACTATTTGTATTGTATACGAATAGTGAGCTTTCAACCAAAACGACCATTTGGTTTTTCTTTCGAATAAACATCCGACAAAGTAGTGGGCTGTTTAATTAGCTATGATCTCAAAACTTTTATTATCGATTTTCACAACTTTTAAAGCTTGTGAATAACTTAATAAAAAAGAAACGACTTCCTTTTTTGGTTTTAAGTCTTTAGAAGCTAATGCTTTCTTAGAGTAAATTTTCGCCATACTATGAAAATGTTTTATACCAGTATAACGCGGCAATATCTAAAATAGTATTAGTTGGTTAAAATAATTTGATGCTTATCTATAATTTTTCTCAAATTCATTAGTGCGTAACGCATCCTGCCTAAAGCGGTATTAATGCTCACACCTGTGAGTTCAGAGATTTCCTTGAAACTCATATCCTGATACATTCGCATTACCAATACTTCTTTTTGATCTTCCGGAAGTTCCTGAATTAGTTTTTTTAGATCAACTTCAACCTGATCAACAATCATTTTACCTTCAATAGTTAAAGAATCATCAGACATAATCGAAAATATCGAAAATTCTTCTGTTTCTCTGTACATTGGCATTTTTTTGGTTTTACGAAAATGATCTACAATTAAATTGTGGGAAATACGCATAACCCAAGGCAAAAATTTACCTTCTTCGTTATATGAATTGGATTTTAAAGTTTTAATAACCTTAATAAAAGTGTCCTGAAAAATATCATTTGAAATATCTCTATCGGCAATCTTAGAATATATGAATCCATATATTTTAGACTCGTGCCTTTTTATTAATGTTGCTAAAGCATTTTCATTGCCTTCAACATAATTTTTAACCAATAGAGCGTCAGGAATATGCAGATCAGCCATAATACTACTTTTTTAGTTTTGTTTAAAATTTGGAGTAATTTTCTAAAAAGTAATTTTATTGTATAGGCTTGTCTTTTTTTGTTTGTTAATATGTGTCCAAATTTAACAAATTTTTATTTTATAAAGCAAATTATTAGAATATTAATTAATAGTAAAATTCAAAATAATATCAATTAATTTTAAATTTTATCGACAAAGTGCTTCCAAATCTTAAATAATTGGAATGTTTTAACAGTTAAAAAAAGAAGTATAGCTATCTAAAATATTTATTATAAACAAATTACACTTCTCTTTTTAATAGTAATTATTTTATATTATTCATAAACACGAACATAATCAATATAAAATTTTTGAGGTAAAACTGTATCATCAACTGCTGGTCCTCCAAAATTTCCCCCAATGGCTAAATTAATAATGATGTAAAACGGTTTATTAAAAGGCCATGTATCTTCATTTTTAAGTTCAGGCTGAAATGTATAAACTAAACCTTCATCAACGAAAAAATCAATTTTATCTTTATTCCACTCAATAGCATAAACATGAAAGCCTTCTTCTATATTTGAGAACTCTGTTCTTTTGGTATTAATTGTATTTCCGTGGCTATCCTGAGTATGCAGGGTTGTGTAAACCATATGCGGATCTCTGCCAATATATTCTAAAATATCAATTTCACCTGTTTTTGGCCATTTTACCTCATCAATGTTAGCACCTAACATCCAAAATGCAGGCCACAAGCCATGACCAACTGGTAGTTTAGCTCTTGCTTCAATCCGTCCATAAAGAAACTCTTTCTTTCCTTTAGTTGTGATTTTTGTAGAAGTATATTTTTCTCCTTCTTTTCGGGCTTCAATAATCAGATTACCTTCTTTTATTTGATGATTCGTTTTGGTATAAATTTGTCTCTCATTATTTCCCCAGCCACATAGATTTGGGCATCCGTCACCGACTTCAAAATTCCAGACAGATTCATTTATCTTCTTATTAAAATTTTCTTCCCAAATCAGTTTTCTTTTTACTTGCTGCGCCATGCAAAAACTACTAATCATAAAAAGCAACATTACTTTTTTCATCTCAATATTTTTTAAATTAAGAAATTAAGAAGGCCAGCAAAACTGACCTTCCAATTTTCATTTTTACTAATTAATTATTTATTGATAAACCCTTACATAATCAATCTCCATAGAAGACTGTGTAAAAGCAGGATCAATGTTTCCTCCCAGGTTTCCTCCCATTGCAACGTTTAATATTAAAAAGAAATCGCTGTTAAATGGTAATGAAGCCGTATTCGCAACTGAATGTATGAGTGTTTCATCTGCGTATATTTTTATGGAGACTGGACTCCAAACGGCTTTGTATACATGAAATTCAGTAGAAACATTTGCTATTGTTTTACTTCCTGAGTCAGCACTGCCACCAAAACGACCAGGATAATGCAATGTCCCAAGTACAACATTTTGATTGTTCCCTACATGCTCCATGATGTCAATTTCTCCACAGGCAGGCCATGGCTTCGTTGCATAATTTTGACCTAACATCCAAATTGCAGGCCAGGTTCCGGCACCTATTGGAAGTTTAGCCCTGATTTCTACTTTTCCGTAAGTAAATTTGAATTTATTGTCACTTACTAATCTCGCAGATGAATAAGCTGCACCTCCCGAAGATTCTTTCTTGGCAGTAATTTTAAGGCTTCCACCCTGCACAATTACATTCGTAACAGAATTAGTATAATTTTGTTTTTCATTATTTCCCCAGCCATTATCTCCAGTTCCTAAATTATACCCCCATTTTGCTGTATCAGGAGCACCATCTGTATTAAACTCATCAGACCAGACTAAATTAGTGTAATCTACATTTGTATCGGGAACCTGAGTTGGTTTTGTTGTTGTAAAAACATGATACCATGCCAAAGCAGGATTGCCCCCCATAACAGCTCTCACTACCATCCTGTTAGCCGTAATAGATAAGATCTCGTAAGAGCTCTGACCAATGTAATAGCCCATAAAACCACCATCAGAGAAATTTAACATGGTACCTCTTGTTTGGGTAGCATGATTAGGATTTTTAGTTACTACAGATTCTGACGGACTCAGGGATACATTTTTTACCCCACCTGCATTGTATGCCAGACAAGCATCATCTGGTGAACTCCCTCCTGCCACACTTGCAAAAGCAGCATTAAAGAAGGTTGAACCGCCATTATCCAACTCGTATTTTAATTGTTCTCCATCCAAAGAAAAAGTCAATACGTTTTCATACAAACAACTACTGGCCGGAGATCCTGCTTTTTCAAAAACAGCTGCCTGATAATAGTTCGCATAATAATTTTTCGTTGCATCACCATCATTTTGTCCCACTCCTAAATGCCCAGGCTCAGAAGCTGACCAATACCATTTTTTTGACGTTCCTCCAGTCAGGAAATTAACTGCATCCGGATCGCTAAAGTTACTTAGAACCTCAACCTCAATTGTAGTATTAGTAGCTATACCTCCTTTTCCGTAAGCAATAGCTGTAACGATATATTTATTTACGCCCGTTTTAGTAAATCGTTTATCAAAATGACCACTAGGTGAATTTTCTGAAGTTCCATCACTAAATACATATTTATACGAAATAACATCTTCTCCAGTGGCTACAAGTTTTACGATTCCTGATCCATCCCCATAAGGTTCTGCGGCTGTTTTTCCAACAATTTCAGCAGTTATCTGTATGTTTGTTGGAGCATTAATATCTCCAAATGCGTAATCATCTTTCTGACAACCCGTCATCAGGAGAATCGCAAATAAGAATACTATTTTTATGATTATTTTTCTACTCATGATTTCTTTTTTTAATTGGATTGTTTTATGTCATCGAAGTAATACACAGAACCTGTTCCCATTTGTCCGAAGTCCGGGAATAAAATTATCCTGTCGTATTTATTGGCAGTACTAAAACCTGGTGCTGTCGTCAAATCAAAAGTTAGTACCTGCCATGCATTGGCTGTTGTGGTTGTTGCATGTGCTTCGAAAAAAACAGTTGGATTTCCGTTTCCGTCTTTTGGTGATGTCGACACTTCCATTTTGTATAAAATATCAGCCCCGACTTTAGGAGACCACACATTTAGTTTTACAGTAGTTCCTTTAGTAAAATCAATTGTATTTTCTAAGTTCAGACTCGCGCCAGCCCAAACCTGAGCTCCGGATGTTTTCTCAATTTTAACTACTCTGTTAGAAATGTTAGCGCCCGTTTTATCAGGGTTTGTTACTACAGAAACAGGAATTGGTCCAAAACCTGCATCTCCAAAACCTCCCCATGCATATGTTAAGGCAGCAGATTCAAAATCCAAAGGCAATTGCACTGACTGAGCAGCTGTTTTGTAAAAATAAATATTATCGATAAATACTGTTCCGCCAGCCCAAGGGGTCCCAACCAATTTCAACTGAAAAATTTTATCAACTGACAATCCCTGACTTGTAAATGCCGAAATTGGAATATCAATACTTGTCCATTGATTTGCCGTAAGATCCTTTGTAACAGGCTTCTCAGAAGGCCCAACATTAATCAAGGATGTTTCTAATTTCTGTAAATCTGCTGTCCAGACATCCATATGCAAATATTCCATACCAGAAACATCTATTGATGTACCATCTGCTAAAGCAATTCCCTGATAGCTTAGCTTTATATAATTCAACATTTTATCTCCGTTCAGATCAAATTCTGCCCAGCTGCTGCCTTGTCCCGCCTGACCCCAATCAGGGAAATAATTAGTTCCTGCAACATTGGTATATTTTGAACCATAAATAGAAATTACATCTCCCGCCTGTCTGTTTGGCGGAGTTGGCGCAGCAGTTGTTGGGTTAAGAACAAGTTTTGCAGTAACCTGAGTACTATATTCAGTGGTTTTAATTGCAGCACTTTTTGAAACAACACGAATTGTATATACTCCCGCATCTTTGTACGTATACGAAACTGATTCGCCATTATTTGCCGAAATTGGATCCGGTTTTCCTGCTTCCCCAAAATAAACATCATAAAACAAAGCATAATCTGCGCTTGCCTTAACCATTACTTTTTTCGAAACTGACAAATCATTCGTTACCACAACTACTAAATTTTCAGGAGCCTTAAAAGAAACTATTACCTGCTGAGCTACTTCAGTGGTTATACCATTTAATCCCATCGCTATGATTTTAGCAGTATAAACCCCTTCTTTATAAACATGTGATGCATTTGCACCAGAAGAAAAATAATCTGACTGTCCACTTCCGTCACCAAAATCAATTTTATATTGTGTTACTCCCTCGCCTTTAGGCAAAAAAGTAACCTTACCTGAATTATCTTGTGTTACTGTGGTCAAAGCCGATATGTTTTCAGGCGCAGCTATACCATCCAGATCAATATTGTTGTCATCGTTTGCACAACCCATCAGGATCGTCAAAACGAAAAAACTTATAATAAAATATATTTTTTTCATAATTGATGTTATTTAATATATCCGGGATTTTGTTGCCAGTTTCCATTTGAGAACTGAATTTCTTCAATTGGAATTGGGAATAATTCATTTTTATTAGCTTGAAAACCGGGAATTTTCCCTACTGCTTTTCCTGTTCTCACTAAATCGAAAAAACGATGTCCTTCTCCAAAAAGCTCTAGTCTTCTTTCTGCCAGAATAAAATCGGTTAATGCGGCTCCTGAAGCAGAAATATTGTGATTTGTATCACCAAAAGCACGTTTTCTAACTTCATTTAGATATCCTCTCGCTTTACCATCATCAATTCCTCCACGGTTGTAAGCTTCAGCTGCCATTAAAAGAACATCCGCATACCGAATCGCTCTGTAATTATTCGGATTAGTCAAATTCAAATCTCCGGCGGCATTGGCACTTCTCTTTCTTGGCAAATATTTTCTGTTAAAAAATCCAGTGTCCTCGTTTCCTTTACTATATTTAACACCTGAATTTGCTGCTGACCAGGCTGCAATATCTAATATAGCAACGTCTTTACGTCTGTCACCAACTTCAAAAGCGTCGGCACTTTCCTGAGTTGGAACATTAAAACTAAAACCAGGCGAAAACAAAGGTCCCTCATAACCACGTATTCCGCTAAAACCTACAGCTACATTTCCTTCACTACATTGCAAACATCCAAACCCTGCACCTTCAATATCTGTATATTGCACTTCAAAAATAGATTCCGGTCCATTTTCACCTTCCATTTCGAACAATAAATTATAATTTGTTACTAAAGAATAAGGAGAAGAACTTATTAAACTTTCCAGTGTAGTTGCTGCCTGTGCAAATTTATTTTGATACAAATAAGCCTTTCCTAATAATGCCTGAGCTGCACCTTTTGTAATCCTGCCTTTTTGAGTAGTTGTTGGAGCCAGATTAGCAACAGCATAAGTTAAATCAGCTTCTATTGAGGAATATACTTCTGCTACTGACGAACGTGGAATTTTCGTTTCATCTCCTAATTTAAACCTTGCATCTCCCTTCATTGGTATACCTCCAAACCACTTAACTAATTCAAATTGGTAGTATGCTCTAAGAAAACGGGTTTCTGCAAGAAGTTGTGCTTTCCCTTCAAAATCAGTTTTATCCTTAAACTCAAGGATATAATTAGTTCTTTGCACTCCGGCAAACATCCAATTCCATATATCGCGCAAATTGCTGTTTACCGGTGTATGAATCATATCATCTATTTGTTGAAACCCCACTACGTCTGTAGGACTTTCACCTCCGGCCAAAGTATTATCGGATGCAATTTCTCCTAATAAAACATTTACATATGTAGATTGAAGTATATCATAAGCGGCCACTAATGCCTGGTCATAATCGCTTTTTGAGTTAAAATAGTTTTCTGAATCTATAGAATACTGTGGTGTAGTTTCTACAAAGTCATCCGAACAAGAAATAAAAACTGTCGAAAACAGTATTCCTGTTAAAAGAAATATGTGTGTATATTTTTTCATTTTGATAACAATTAAAAGTTAAGATTTAATCCCAAAAGATAAGTTCTTGGTATTGGATAAAACCCGTAATCAATTCCTCCGGCAATTGGATCTCCGGTAGATGCTCCGGGATCAAAACCTTTATACTTTGTAAAAGTGTAAAGATTGTTTGCCCCTACATATAATCTAAGTTTTGTAATACCTGCTTTTTGTACAATTTTAGGATCTAATGTATACCCTAACTGTACATTTTGTATTCTCAAATAAGAAGCATCGTCTACATAATAATCAGAAAAGACACTATTTGATGTAGCACCTGTGGTAACTCTTGGCGTAGAATTAGAGGTTCCTTCACCTGTCCATCTGTCTAAAACGTAATCTAAATGATTGACATCAGAAAGATTTCTCTCGTAGTTTCTTATCAAGTCATTACCTAAAGATGCATAAGTGTAAACTGCAAAATCCAGATTTTTATAATTCATCTGTAAATTAAATCCCATAGTAGCCGCAGGAATCTGATCTCCAATATTTGTTCTGTCTTTGCTGTCTATCACACCATCCTCATTAACGTCTACAAATCTCAAGTCACCGGGAGCAGCATTTGCTCCTAAAGCAAGCTGAGACGGATGTGCATCTACTTCTGCCTGGTTTTGAAAAATACCATCTGTTTTATATCCATAAAAATATCCAATTGGCTTCCCTTCCTCCATTCTGGTTGGTGCAAGCTGACCCACAGAAAACGAGCCTCTTTCTATATAATGAGTGGCATTATTTACTTCAAGCACTTCATTTTTAAGAAAAGTGACATTGTATCCAACGCTCATAGAAAAAGTGTCAGAAAATTTCTCTTTGTAATCTACAGCAAATTCAAAACCTGAATTTCTTACTGTACCGGCATTTATTGTTGGAGCACCAGCACCCGGAGCACCTATTCCACTAGTACCGGTAACTGCAATACCGGGGATTAATAAATCTTTTCTGGTATCTATAAAATAATCTGCTACCAGCGAAACTTTATTATCTAATAATTTCATGTCAACACCAACATCAAATTTCTTAGCTGTTTCCCATTTCACATTCGGATTTGGCAAGATACCTTCCGCCCTGCCACTAACCAATTCGTCATTAAAAACATAAGTTGCTTCTCCTGTAAGTTGACCTAAATAAGTAAAATCTCCAATCTGATCATTTCCTAAACTACCATAACTGGCCCTGAATTTTAAGAAATTAATCATTTTTTGTTCTCCAAAGAATTTTTCATCAGAAACGACCCAACCTCCTGTAACTGAAGGAAAATATGCTACTTTATTTGCCGGACCAAATCTCGAAGAAGCATCACGTCTTATGATAGCAGAAAGTAAATATTTACCTTTAAAATCGTATTGTAATCTTCCAAAATAAGATAACCTTCTTACATCATAATTATAAGAACTGTTATTTAAAACTTTTGATATGGTTGATATTAATTTAAGATCAGCAAATTCCCATGAATTGTAAGGCACATCATAACCCGTTGCAAAAAGTCCGTTACCCCAGGTTTTGTAAATTGTTGTCCCTATCACTCCGGCTACATTATGACTTTCACCTATTTTTTTTGTATAAGTACCGTAAAGATCAAATGAATAATCATTATCATTTACAGCTCCCTGAGTTACTGAGCTTTGTTTTACATCAAATACTTTACCTCCATAACTAATTTCTTTTCCAAAAGTTTTTGATTCACTGTTTGAAGTATTAAAACCAATTGTGCTTGTTATGACAAAATCTTTAAAAATTTTATAATCTATACCAAAGCTTCCATTAATTTTTTTATAATTATAATCTTTATAAGTATTCGCAATTTGGGCTAAAGGGTTGATAATTTCGTTTCCTAAACCGTTAAGCGGTATAACTGTAAAGTTTCCATCTGCATCATATGGTTTAATTGTAGCAGGAATATTCAAAGCATTAAATAAGACAGATCCTAATCCGTTTTCATTTAATGTTTTTCTTGTAAAATGAGTGTAAATTACGTTAGTCTTAAATTTTAATTTATCCGTTACATCACCCCCTACGGCTACTCTTGCAGTATTTCTTAAAAATCCTGATTTATCTGCTCCAACGATTCCTTCCTGATCAAGATGCGATCCGCTAACAGAATAGTTTATTTTTTCTGATCCTCCTGAAATAGTTAAGTCATGACTGATAATGGGTACTCCTTTACCAAAAACTTCATCCTGCCAGTCTGTACCTTTTCCTAAACCAGTCACGTTTGGATAAGGAAGTGGTTTTCCACCGTTAGCATAACTTTCATTTAGTAAAAGAGCGTATTCTGTAGCATCTAAGGTATGTAGCTTTTTTGATGTTTCCTGAAATCCAGTATAAGTATTGTATGCAAGTTTAGCTTTTGTATTTCTTTTCCCCATTTTAGTGGTGATCAGAATGATACCGTTTGCACCAATCGTTCCGTAGATAGCCGCCTGCGAATCTTTCAATACCGTAATCGTTTCAACATCATTAGGGTTCAACAAGCTTAAATCTCCTATGTAACCATCAATAATAGCAGCCGGTTTGTTTTCTCCATTAGTAGCAATACCACGAATACGAATATCTAATCCCGCACCAGGGGCACCCGATTGACTCGTTACATTTACTCCTGAAACAGTTCCTTGCAGAGCTTGCTCTACTTTTACAGGCTTTAAAGCTTCAATTGTTTTGCTGTCAACTAAACCTACTGATCCTGTAAGATCTCTCTTTTTTTGTGTACCATAACCAATAACAACAACTTCTTCCAATGATTTTGCATCATCGCTCATTTTGACAGTTATTTTGTTACCCGATACAGAAACCTCCTGAGTTCGAAAACCGATGTAACTTAAAACAATTAGGGTTCCTTTTGAGAGGCCTGATAATTTAAAAGATCCGTCAAAATCTGTAGTAGTACTTTGTGACGAGTTTTTAACTTTTACATTCACTCCTGGCAGTGCCATACCTGAGCCATCCAACACAGTACCATTTACATCTAAAGCCTGCGAAAACGCAAAAGATGTAAACAGCAACAATGCCATTAATAATAATTTTGGTTTCATGATTAGTTAGTTTTTATTGAAAGCTAATTTATTCGTTCTCTTTACGAAAATGACAAAATTAACCTCAACAAAAAACATACATTATAAAAAAAGAAACAAAAAAATACACATACTTCAAAAAAGACCTTTATTTACTAATAAACTTTAAATATTAATTTATTTAACAAAATAAGTGTAAAAAACACAAGAAAAGGTTAATGTTGAGGTAATGTATAGTTATTTTAACGAAAATCTGGCTTTACTATACAGCCATAATATATTCGACTAAACCAACTTCATGTTGTAAATCCATTTTTTTACGTAAACGGTATCTTTTTATTTCAACACTTCGAACCGAAATATTAAATAACGGCGCAATTTCTTTTGATGAGAGGTTCAATCGCAAGTAAGCACAAAGACGCAAATCATTGGGAGTAAGTAAGGGATGAATCAGTTTAATTCTTTTTAAAAAGTCCTTATCAGCATTATCAAAAGCCTCTTTAAAAATTTTCCATGAATCTTCTTCGGTAATATTGTCATTAATTGTTCTAATTACCGATTTGATATTTTTATCATCATTCTGCGTAGTCTTCTTCAGATCTTCTTTAATAAAAGCCAAAAGTTCATTTTTCCTATTTAAACTCATTGTAGAAACCGCCAATTGTCTATTTTTATTATCAACATCCTGAGACAATTGTTCGTTTCTAAGTTTCATTAATTGCTGCTCGTTTTCAAGCTCCTTTATCTCTAATAAAAGATTATTTTCTTCAATAAGTTTCTCTTTTTGCTTTTGATAAAAATTGCGATAGGCTTTATTGATAAAATACCCAATAACAACAAATAATAATAAATAAATAAAACAAGCCAGATTAGTTAAATACCAAGGCTTAAAAACTATAAAAGTATATGTTGCCATATTCTGCAAAAGTGTATTGGCAAATTTAGCACGAACTTTAAAAGTATATTTTCCCGGAGACAGGTTTTTAAAATTCACTGAAGATTTTGTGCTCCATTCACTCCATTCATTCTGAAAACCTTCTAATAAATACTGGTACTCAGAATTGATATATTTATTATATTCTGGAACCGTGTAATTTAAGGTGATATTATTTTCATTTGCCTTAAAACTTCCTTCATCATTTAAAGCAACATTTTTTAAAGTTTGATTTTGCTTATTGATCAAAATATCCGAAATAAAAATCGTATAGTTTTTAAAACTTAAATCATCAATATTAAGCGTATAATAACCATCTGTGGTTCCAATTAAATAGGTTGATTTTGAAATTTGAGTAATATTTTCAAATCCTGACATTGAATTAGTCAAAGAGGATGGAATTGGAATTATATTTTGCTTTAACTGATTACTTAATTTACTGGCAGAAAAATAATGAATGTAATTTTTAGAAAACAGCCAGATTTTATTAGACTGGTCCACTATTAGTTTTCCCGAAGTATATTCATCCTTTTCAAAAATAGAGCTCAGTAATTTGTCTTTTTCAAATTTTTTTGTAACTGAATTTAATTTAAAAATTCCATCTTTATAAGCATAGTAAATTGCATTGTTAAATTTGGTTAAACTTGCATTCTTTCCTTTCTTAGGAGAGGAATAGGCGTAAAAATCTTTTGCTTTTGAAAAAGAATTATCAGGTTTAAATCTAAAAATCCCTTTGTACTCATGACTTACATAGACTTCCAGATTTTGAGTAATTTCAAAATAACGCGATGAATAATTAAAGCCTTCAATTTTATTTTTAAATATCCATTGATTATTAATTTTCTCTAAAACCGAAATTCCATAATAATTCCCCTGAAGCAATACATTTTTATTATTTGGTGCCTGTTCGAATTTCCATGTTCCTGAACCAGAAAAGATATTTCTTGCCGATGCTTTCTCTATAATAAAAGTTCCCGAATCATGGCCGCAGAAAAGTGTATTATCATATTCAAACAAAGACCATACCTGCCCCTTAGTTCCGCTTATGAACTGAAAATCATCTGTACTTTGATATTTTTTACAAAACAACCCCTGATTTGTTCCCACATACAACATCCCGTTATATGTAATTGAAGTATACACTGTACCCAGGACTCCGGTATCATCTGTAAAACTATGCACAGGCGTTTGCAGATTGATGCAGTTAATTCCGTTATCAAGGCCTACCCAAACATTCTGATCTTTATCTTCAAACAAAGACAAAACGGTATTATTACTCAATCCTTTGCTTTGCTGAATATGATATTTTAGTTTTCCGGTATCTGATAAAATGAAGATTCCTTTAGAAACCGTTCCTAATGCATAACTCCCATCGTGAAGTTTCTGGCTACTGTAAACAAAACCAGATTTTAATTGTGCATCAACTTCTGTTGAAAAGGGTGTTAAAGCTGTTCTGGTAAGCTTATAAAATCCGCGTAATTGTGTCTGAATCAACAAACAATCATCAAGAGTAAAAACATTGACAATGGTGTGTTTTTTCAGAATAGGATTATTGGAAATCAATTTTCCTTTTCCTCCTTCTATTTCAAAAAGACCTTCATTAATGGTTTGATAATAAATCGAATTTTTGGTACTGAAAGATTTTAAAACCCCATTTTGAGGCGAAATAATTTTGAAGCTTTTTGTTTTTGTATCATAAATATAAATTCTGTTAAGAGACTGAAATAAAATCCATTGATCATATTTTAAAATATTCCAAAACTGTTCATCATCGAGAATTTTATTTTTAATGGTATCACTTAGAGAAATATATATTAATTTACCTTTTGATTGTCTGATCCAGTAACCAAAGTTCATATAACAACCTGTGTAAATTTTATTGTCTATCACTTTTACAGATCGCATTATGGTTTCGTTTGGAGTTGGATATAACTCCCAATTGGTTCCATTGTATTCTAAAAGCCCCTCATTATTCGCAAAATAAATTCTATTTTGTTCATCCTGCGAAATCATCCAGCTTTGATTTCCAGCGCCATACAAAGTTGAGGGGTATTTTACAATTGGCGGTAATTCCTGCGAAAACAGGGCAAAACCTATCAAAAAACAAAGTATAGAAAGTTTAGTTTTCAAATGTATTGTGGTTTAGTTTGTTATAAAGCAGTTCTAAAATAGCTTATTAAATCAAACCAACAAATTTTAATAAAAAATCTCCTTAACAAAACATGATAATTTTGGAATAATTAGTTAAAATTTGGAACAACGACCTTAACAAAACTAAATTCTAAATTGATTACTTTTGTACAAATTGACTTTTTTTATGCAAATTGATCTTTCTACACTCGACCCAAAACATAATATTATCATTAAAGGAGCTCAGGTACATAATTTAAAAAATGTAGATGTTGCAATCCCGCGAAATAAACTTGTGGTTATTACAGGTCTTTCCGGATCAGGAAAATCAAGTCTGGCATTTGATACTTTATACGCCGAAGGACAACGACGTTATGTGGAGAGTCTATCATCATACGCACGGCAATTTTTAGGCCGATTAGATAAACCAAAAGTAGAATACATAAAAGGAATTGCTCCGGCAATTGCTATTGAGCAAAAAGTAAACACTACAAATGCTCGTTCTACTGTAGGAACTTCTACTGAAATTTATGATTATATCAAACTTTTATATGCTCGAATTGGCCGCACTTATTCACCAATATCAGGGAGAGAAGTAAAAAAAAATACCGTAACTGATGTCGTTTCAGATGTTAAAAATTTCGATCCAGACAGCAAATGGCTATTGCTTTCCTCTATACATCTTGAAGAAGGACGTAAGCTCGAAGACAAGCTTAAAGTTCTTTTACAACAAGGATTTGCCCGTATATTAGTCGACAACGAAATGGTCCGTCTGGATGAATTTACACCAACGGATATCCACAAATTAGACAATAAAGATATTTTATTGGTCATTGACAGAATTGTCGTAAAAGAAGAAGAAGAATTCTATAATAGACTGGCAGATGCTGTTCAGACTGCATTTTTTGAAGGAAAGGGAATTTGTTATCTTCAGGAATTAAGTTCTGATAAGAGATATACATATTCAAACAATTTCGAATTAGACGGCATTACGTTCCTTGAACCAAATGTCCATTTATTCAGCTTCAATAATCCTTATGGTGCATGCCCTGTCTGTGAAGGTTACGGAAATATTATTGGCATTGATGCAGATTTAGTGGTACCCAATACATCATTATCTGTTTTTGAAAGCGCTATTTATCCCTGGAGGGGAGAAAGCATGAGCTGGTATAAAGATGAATTTGTGAAACATGCTTATAAATTTGATTTTCCTGTTCATAAACCCTATTTCGAACTTACAGAAGATCAGAAAGATTTGATATGGAAAGGAAATCAGTATTTTCAGGGATTAAACGATTTTTTTAAAGAACTCGAAGAGAAAAACTACAAGATTCAAAATCGTGTCATGTTGTCGCGCTACCGAGGAAAAACTAAGTGTTATGCTTGTCGCGGAAAACGATTACGTGAAGAAGCTTCGTATGTAAAAATAAATGGTAAAACAGTTTCAGAATTAGTCGATTTACCAATTAAACATCTGGTTACTTTTTTCAAAAACATTGATTTAGATATTTACGAACAGCAAATTGCCAAACGTTTAATGGTCGAAATCAATAATCGTCTATCATTTTTGACGGAAGTTGGTTTGGATTATCTTACTTTAAATCGAAACTCAGCAAGTCTTTCCGGAGGAGAGTCACAAAGAATTAATCTAGCCACCTCTCTGGGAAGCAGTTTAGTTGGTTCGATGTATATCCTCGATGAACCAAGTATTGGTTTGCACCCAAAAGATTCAGAACGACTGATCAAAGTTTTACTTTCGCTTCGTGATTTAGGCAATACCGTAATTGTGGTTGAACACGATGAAGATATTATGAAAGCTGCAGATATGATTATTGATATTGGTCCAGAAGCCGGAACTTTTGGAGGAAATTTGGTTGCTCAGGGAACTTATGATGAAATTTTAAAATCTGAATCTCTTACCGCTAAATATCTGAATGGTGATTTAGAAATTTCTGTTCCGAAAAAAAGAAGAAAATTCAAAAATCATATTGATATCATTGGCGCAAGAGAAAACAATTTAAAAAATATTGATGTTACTTTCCCTTTAGATGTTTTAACAGTAATTACGGGAGTTTCAGGAAGTGGAAAAAGTACACTAATCAAAAAGATTTTATTTCCGGCCATGCAAAAAAAACTGGAAAGTGCTGCCGAAAAAGCGGGTCAGTTTAGCGACATAACAGGTTCTTTTTCTCAAATTAAGCATATTGAATATGTGGATCAGAACCCTATTGGAAGAAGTTCGAGATCTAATCCTGTTACTTATATCAAAGCTTATGATGATATCCGTGATTTGTATGCTAAAGAAAAACTATCCAAAATAAGAGGTTATCAGGCCAAACATTTTTCTTTTAATGTTGATGGTGGCCGATGCGAAACCTGCAAGGGAGAAGGCTCTATAAATGTCGAAATGGTATTTATGGCCGATGTTTCTTTACCATGTGAAACCTGTGGAGGAAAACGATTCAAAAAAGAAATTCTGGAAATTAATTTCGACGAAAAAAACATCAATGATATTCTGACCATGACTATCGATGATGCTATTGCTTTTTTTGAAAAAAATAAACAAACCAAAATCACTCAAAAACTGCAACCGCTACAGGATGTAGGTTTAGGATATGTTCAATTGGGGCAATCTTCTTCTACCCTTTCCGGTGGTGAAGCACAGCGTATTAAACTCGCCTCTTTTTTAGTAAAAGGGGCTACTAAAGATAAAGCTTTATTTGTTTTTGATGAACCAACAACAGGATTACATTTTCACGACATCAAAAAATTATTAGCTTCATTTGATGCCTTAATCGAAAAAGGACATTCGATTATTGTAATTGAACACAATCTTGACCTTATAAAATGCGCTGACTGGATTATTGATTTGGGTCCGGAAGGAGGAGAAAATGGTGGTTATTTGTTAGCAACCGGAATACCTGAAGATATAGTAAAAATAAAAGAATCAATAACAGGAATTTACCTCAAGGATAAACTAAACTAAAAAAATCAGCCACGAATTACTTCTTTTACTTGATTGTAATGAAATAATTCGTGGCTAAAATTTTTAATCATTTTTAATTGCTAAGCAACTAAACATCTTTCTTCAAAAGGGACGCCATCTTCATCTATAGCAACTAAAATCTTTTTTTGTTTTGATGCTTCTATTGTAAGATATAACCATGCAACAGACCACAAACCTAATGTTAAACAAAAAATTATAAAATTGAATCCATGATTTACAGCTTTTCCTCCTTTTGAAAGTACAGCAAAAAGCATTTTGTCATTACGCTCTTCAAGCACAAATCCTTTATGAACCTTTTTCGAAATCATATTGGAAAATACTCGTAAACTTTCTTCCTGGGTGAATTGATTGCTCTTCATAATCATTAAATTAAAATTAATGTGACTTAATTTCTAAACTTACTATAACAAAAATACACAATCAAAACCCGCTTAACAATACCCACTTTTAGTGATTTACAAATAATTTTTCAACAGAAAAGAAGAATCGTTATTAATTTAAAAACATAATGCTAGTTTTCATTCAATAAAATAGAAAATAAACAACTATTTATTTTAACATCTTTCAATTAATTATATTTAAAATATTATGAATATTTTTTAAATATATTAAAATGATGACTTGAAATTATTATTTATAATCAATATCCAAAATTTTATCTAAAGAGCACTTTTTAATATATGAGGCGAAATAAAGTAATTTTATTTTCTAAATCGCCTGATTTGTTTCAATAGAAAAAAAAACCTAAAATACATTAGTTAATTATCAGTGTTTAAATAACGTTACTAAATCTTAACACCAATTTTTCTTAAAAGACTATCCATAACCTTATTGATATCTGGTGAGATAGTAAATTTATAATTTAGATACAGATATAAAATCGTGACAAAAATGGATTTCAAAGCAATTCCAATTAAAGGATAAACCTGAAATTCCCAAAAATAAAAAGCTAAAAACAAAGCTGTTGTAACAGCCAGTGAATATAAATTTTGTTTTGTAAAAGGATACAAATGAAGTTTTTTTACAACAAACAGCAGTTTGGCCAGACTATAAAAAGTGATAGACAATAAGGTTGCAAATGCAGAACCCATAATGCCGTAGAGCGGTATGAAAATTACATTTAAAATAAATGTCAGCACCACTAAACCTAGTCCTAAAAACAATACAGTTTTGTAATATTTTGTATTAAAAATGATAGCATTATTATTTCCTAAAATCAAATCAAAATATTTAGACAAACCTATCATAAAAACTACCGGAATTCCGCCTCTGTATTCGTCAGGAACTATTTCATACAACTGGTTAATATTCACAAAAATACATAACATTACAAAGCCTCCCACAATCTGCAGGTTTATGGATGTTTTTTTATACAAAATATTCAATTCGTCATGTTTGTTTTCGTGCATTAATTTAGCCGTAATCGGATATACAATTTGATGCATGGCCCGACTTGGAACCGAAATAACCAAAGCAATATAGGTTGCAACAGAATAATAAGCAATATTCTTGATTTCCATGTATTGATTTAGCATGAGTTTATCGCCATCTAAAAGCAAATTGGCAACACTTCCGGACAAAATAATATAAAAAGTATATTCCATTACACTTTTTACGTTTTCGGGAATTGTAATTTGAAAATTTGGTCTTTTGATATAAAAGGCATAAAACATCGTTATCAAAAAGGCTACAAAATAAATCGCAGCAGTTAAATAAACAAACTCAACCAATGAAATCCATTTAAAATACAATCCAACTAAGGCAAAACTGGAAAACAACCTCAAACCTACTTCTTTGATAAAGTTTCCAAAAACAGAATGCATGTGAACTCTTGCCCATGCATAAAATATTTCAAAATAGGCCATACAAATTCCAATAAATGGAATTAAGAGCATGAATTCTTTGACTACGGGATTTTCTTTAGAAACAAAAGCCGTAATATCATCAAAGAAAAAGATTCCTATTATTCCCAAAGGAATACACATCAATACCGGAAATAAAGCTGTAAAAGATAAAAATTGTTCTCTTTCTTCTTCAGTATTATATTGTGAGTAAAATTTAACTAAGGTATTCTGCATCCCGATGGCAAACAGGGGCATAATAACATTTGCTGCCGAAAGAATATAATTTGTTAATGCATAATAAGTTGCACCCAAATAAATGGGATACAAATAAAGTGTATTAATAGCTCCAATACCGAAACCTATATAAGTGATTATAGTGTTTTTGAAAGACTGATTTAAGACAATACCCATTTTTTGACTGCAGGATTTAGATTGTAGATTTTTGATTTGCTATTCTACTTTCTTATAATATTTGAAATTGTTATTTCTTTTTAAAATTGATATTTTAACGAATCAATTGTGCTAATTGCCTGGTTAGATTTTTTCTTGAATACTGCTGTAAACCAACTCCATTAGCCCTTAGGTTTCCTTCCAAAAATTGATTATAAAGGTCCAAAATTACACTTTTTAATTTCGCTTTTTCAGAATAATCAAAAAATACTCCTGTATTCGTTTCTTTTATGATATCAGCAAAATCTGACCCTTGAGGACCAATTGCAATTATTGGACGGTTAGATACCATATATTCGAATAATTTCCCCGGAATAATGCTCTTGGTATCTTCAGAATTAATTTCGATTAAAAGCAAAACCTGTGATTTTTTTTGATGCGCAATTGCCTCATGATGCGACACATAGCCCATAAGATTCAAATAATCATTTAGTTTAAATTCTACGATTGAATCAAGTACTTCCTGACTTACTGCACCAATTAACTTAATCTCTAAGTTCGATTTAAAATCAGAAGTTTCATTTAACAATTCAACAAGACATTCCCATAAAAACTTTGGGTTTCGATCTGATAAAAAGGAACCAATATGAGCGAGAGTAAATTTGGTATCCAAAACCTGCTTCTCTACGCTTTCAACATCATAACCATTTGTAATCACTGAGATAGGCTTATTGGTTATTGCCTGAAATTCTGTTTTAGTGGTTTTACTGGTTACAATAACAGTATCTGCTGAATTGAGAACTTTATGCTCTAATTGCTTGTGTTTTTTAGACGCATAACTTGACAGACGCAATGCCTTGTGATAACCAATAGTCGTCCAGGGATCACGGAAATCTGCAAACCACTTTACATTTAGTTTTGCTTTTAATTCTAAACCAATCAAATGCAAACTGTGTGGCGGTCCGGAAGTAACAATTGTATCGATATTGTTCTCCTTAATATATTTCTCAAGATAAGACACAGAAGGTTTTACCCAAAAAACACGTGCATCCGGAATAAAAAGATTACCTCGTACCCAAAGAAAAGTTTTGTCTAAAAAAGTCTGTTTCTTTTTATGAGGGAAAATTCCGGAACTGATTTTTTTTGTTTTTTTCTTTGAAAAGATTGAAGCCAATTGATAAGGCTCCCAGATTTTACTTTTAAGAATAATTACTTTATCTGAAATTTCACTTACCAAACCTTCATCAACAATTGGATAAGTTGGATTTTCCGGAACATAAACGATTGGCTGTACATCAAATTCCGGCAGGTATTTTACAAATTTGAGCCAGCGTTGTACACCAGGCCCTCCAGCTGGCGGGAAGTAATAAGTTATTATTAAGAGCTTTTTTTGTTCCATATTCCAATTCCACAGAGATCCACAAAGTATCTACTAAGTATCACAAAGATTTTAAATTATTTTTGAGTATCTCCGTGATTTCTTTGCGAATCTTTGCGAAAAAATTTTTCAAAATAAACTCCTCCAATTAAAAACAATAACATACCAATTGAACTTGCCAGTGTAATACTGCTACCCGTTTTAATAACCTGAGGTTCGAATTTAAATTCGATAGTATGTTTTCCACCCGGAATTTCCATAGCTCTTAAAACATAATCAACAGGAAAATGATCTGTTAATTGACCGTCGATATAAGCATTCCATCCATTTTTATAATACATTTCAGAGAAAACAGCTAAGCCGTCTTTTCCGTTATCCGATTGATATTTGATATAATTTGGTTTGTATTGAATTACTTTTATTGTTCCGGTTGTATCCCATTGTTTTTTTAATCGGGCACTTCTAAATTTAGCTTCATGTTCATGAACGTTAAAAACCGCAACTCTTTTGGTATCAATATGATCCAACGCCTTCATCACATCATCTGGTTTATTTACAAGTTTTACAGTACTCACAAACCAGGCATTTCCATTTGTATTTGGGTTTACTGTTGGAAATTCTTTTCCTTCCTTATCTGTCTGAATAATGTATTTTACGTTTAACATATCCAAAACTTCCATGTTATTTTTTGCAATCTGATAATCAAATAACTGTTGGATTCTTCTTGGTTTAGCAGCATGATATCCTCCTAATGAATTATGAAAATAAGATGCCCGGGCACTTGACATATTTCCGTTTACTTCGAAAACTCTGTAATGCGTAGTATCTTTTAAAATTTGAGCATCTGAAGGGGTTTCCTGAAATGGAGCTGCAATTTCAACCGGACTCACAAAATCTTTTGCTGAAACATATTTTTTATCTACAAAAAACAAATCAAAAACCATTAAAATGCCAACGATAATTAAAGTAGTATTCTGAGCCAGTTTATTTTTGATAAAGAGCCATAAAATCCCAAAAGTCACTACAATAAAAAATCCTGAACGTAATAAATCCGCAGAATACAAAGTCATTCTGTCTTCTTTTAAAGCATCAACAAACCCAGGACCGTAACTTTCTAAAAAGTAACTGTCACTGCTTCCTGAAAAATGGAAAAATCCTTTTGCAAATACTAAAATTATAATGACTCCCAAACCAAAAACACCAGTTTGGATAAGTGCTTTTTGCTGCAATTTAGGCTCTTCTTTTGATTTAAAAAACGATTGCAATCCCATAATTGCCAAAACAGGAAAACATAATTCCAAGATAACCTGAATCGAAGAAACTGCTCTAAACTTATCGTACATCGGAACGTAATCAATAAAAAAGTCAGTTAATAATGAGAAGTTTTTTCCCCAGGAAAGCACTAATGAAAATAATGCTCCTCCTAGGAATACATACTTTATTTTTCTGTCATCAATAAACAATGCTAAAATACCTAAAAAGAAAACCACAACACCGATGTAAGCAGGAGCAGCTACAATAGGCTGGTCGCCCCAATAAGTAGGCATTCCTGACACAAAATCCTGTGCTTGTGTAGAAGGAACTCCCTGCTCGGTCATAAATGAGTACATACGGCTGTCAGTTCCTACATTTTCATGATTAGAACCACCAAAAAGTCTTGGTGCAATAAGATTAAAACTTTCAGCAATTCCGTAACTGTATTCTGTAATATATTCACGGCTTAAGGCATTTTCATTGGTTTTCTTAGATCCATCGGGATTAAAAGTTAACTCACTATTGCTACGCGTGCTAAACTTAGCATATTCACTTGTAGCTAATAAATTAGTAGCATTTGCACCAATTGCTAAAATTCCGGCAATGGCCAAAACACCAATTGAGGTTAAAAATCCTTTATATTCTTTTTCTTTAATGAATTGAAAAGTATAGTACCCTGAAAGTATAAGAAGGAAAATTAATAAATAATAAGTCATTTGAAAATGGTTTGCATTCACTTCTAATGCAACCGCAAACATGGTAAGCAGTCCTCCCCAAATGTATTTTTTTTGAAAAACTAATATAAAACCTGCGATAACCAAAGGCATATATGCAATTGCATGTGCCTTTGCATTATGACCAACCCCAAGAATTATAATTAAATAGGTTGAAAAACCAAAAGCTATTGCACCAATAAATGCTTTTAAAGGATCTGTTTTTAAAACCAAAAGCAAACCGTAAAAACCTAAGAAATATAAAAATAAATAATCAGCAGGACGTGGTAAAAAACGCAAAACATCATCTAACTTACCTATAAAGTCATTTGGATAATTTGCTCCTAACTGATAAGTCGGCATTCCTCCAAAAGCAGAGTTTGTCCAATACGGCTCTGATTTTTCAACAGCTCTAAAATCATTTTGTTCTTTTGCCATTCCGGTATATTGAGCAATATCGGATTGGAAAATTTGTTTTCCCTGTAAAACCGGGTAAAAATAAATTAGGGAAACTAAAATAAAACCCAATATAACAAGGGCATGCGGATAGAACTTATTTACTATTTTCAATTTAGGTTGGTTTGGTTAAATGATGAATCCTGATTATTTCAGGGTACAAACTTAATCTATTTCTTCGTAATCAACATAATCGCCCACTTTTTTGGTTTCGCGCGGATTTTTAGCATTAGTCGTATTAATGATTATTTCATCATTATTGACTTGCGTTTTTTGCCATGTATTGTCCTGACTATATTGTTGTTGTCTAGAAAAATTCTCTCCTGCTTTTTCAACCGCTTTTTTTACAAGAACAGGCAAAAAGATTCTGGCTAAAAATTTAAAAATATAATAAAAAGCTATAATACCTATGATAATTCTTAAGCCTGTAAATGATGCTTCTTGCATAATCGTTTAATTTTTTTCAAAATTAATAAAACCATTGTTCAAAATTAAAATATCAATCTTAAATAAATAATAAAATATAGTACATTTGAAAACGTTATTACTTTTTAATCAAAAAATACATATATGTTAAAAATTAAAAACTTTTTGATAGCTTGCCTATTTTTATTCCCACAATACTTTTTTGCACAATATACAGATGTTATAAATTCAAATCGCCCAGGAGAAACCATGTCGGCTTTCTCTGTTGGAAAATCCGTAATTCAGGCTGAAGTTGGTCTGTATGGCATAAATGAAAAACATGATGTACAGAATTATGAAGCTACTGGTTTTGGAACTGATTTCACACTTCGCTGGGGTCTTTTTTTAGAACAGCTGGAATTTATCGCAGATATTCAGTATCAAAATGAAACCTTCACAACACCGGTAACCAGTTTTAAGAAAAGTAATTTTAAGCAGACTAATTTAGGTGCTAAATATTTAATTTATGATCCTTTCAAAAACTATAAAGGTGATGTTAATATTTACAGTTACGGCCCAAGTAAAAAATTTAAATGGCGCCAATTAATTCCTGCAGTTTCAATCTTTGCAGGAGCTAATTTTGTTTATAAAAATAATCCCTATGCATACAATTCAAATACACTCAATTTTTATTCAAATGAATCCGGCTTTTCTCCAAAAATAATGTTGATGACCCAAAATCATTTTGGTGATGGAAGATGGGTATTAGTATCTAATATTATTGCAGATTATATAGGTACTGATAACTCCGGATATGGATACATTTTAACTTTAACAAGAGGTTTTAACAGTAAATGGTCCGGTTTTGTAGAAAATCAGGCTTATAAAAGCGATTTATATAGCGATCTAATCGTAAGAGGCGGAGCAGCTTATTTATTATCAAGAAACGTACAGGTTGATGCATCAATAAGCAAAAATTTAAAAAATACTCCTTCATTACTTTACGGTGGAATTGGTTTTTCTATACGCTATGATGACAAACATAAAGAAGAACTAACAAGAGTAGGTAAACCCAAAAAGCCTAAAAAGGATAAGAAAGATAAACTTACAAAAGAAGAACAAGAGGCACTCGAAAAAACGCAAAAAGAAGAAGACTATCAGGAAAAAGAGCGCAAAAGAAAAGCAAAATATGAGAAGAAAAAAAAATAGCTTTTTTCAAATCCTTTTAATTTCTTAAAATAATAAAAACAAGTTTAATGATTACAATTAAAGAAGCCAAAACAAAAAAGGAATTAACCGAATACATTAAATTTCCTTTTGCTTTATATAAGGATAACCCATATTGGGTACCTCCTATTATTGCAGATGAATTAGAGTCCTTTGACAAGACGAAAAACCCAGCTTTTGATAATGCAGAGGCCTATTTTTATATCGCCTATAAAAACAATGAAATTGCAGGACGAATTACAGCCATTATTAATTGGGCAGAAGTCAACAACCAGCAAAAAAAGAAAGTTCGCTTTGGATGGTTTGATGTTATAGATGACATCGAAGTAACTAAAGCTTTACTGGAAAAAGTGCATGAACTGGGCAAACAAAACAACCTGGAACACATGGAAGGCCCAATGGGATTTTCAAATTTAGATAAAGTAGGAGTTCTAACAGAAGGTTTTGATCAAATAGGAACAATGATTACCTGGTATAACAATCCTTATTATGTCACCCATTTTGAACAGTTAGGTTTTCAGATCGAGAAAGAATACATTGAAAGTATTTTTCCGTTTTCAAATGTAAAACCAGAATTTTTCCTGAAAGCACAAGAACTCATCAAAAAAAGATATGGCTTAAAATCGTTAACTTTTACAAAGACGAAAGACATTATGCCACATGTTGACAAAATGTTTGATTTATTTAATGAATCTTACGAAAAGTTAGCTTCATTTGTAGCGATATCCGATGTCCAAAAAGAATATTTCAAAAAAAAATATATTAGTTTCATTAACCCGGAATATATCAAATTTGTTGTTGATAAAGATGATAAATTAATTGCTTTCAGCATCGTAATGCCTAGTTTTACAGAAGCACTACAAAAGATAAAAGGCAAGCTTTTTCCATTTGGATTTCTTCATTTATTAAAAGCACGAAAACATAGTAAAGACGTTGTTTTTTATCTTATCGGAGTACATCCGGACTATCAAAACAAAGGAGTTACAGCGATTATTTTTGATGAATATTATAAAACTTTCTCCGAAAAAGGAATTCAAAATTGTATCAGAACACCTGAACTATTAGAAAACAATGCTATTCATTTACTATGGAAAAACTTTGATCCAAAAATTCACTGCCAAAGAAAAACATATCGAAAAGATTTGTCCCAATGGACATAACGATAATTCTTATTTACAAAGATTTATATATCAAAAAAGGTCGAAATTAGATAATTTCGACCTTTTTTTAATTCTGTAAAAGATTATTTCTTTTTATTTTGAGTTTTTTTAGCTGCTTCCTGCTGCTCCATAACTTCCTGAAGACGCTGTTGAAACTTGCTTGGTTTTTTAGGCTCTTTTTGTTTATTTTCCTGAATCTGAGCATGAATTTTATCAGTATCAACAATATAGTTTTTAATTACAAACATGATCCCTATTGTAATTAAATTCGAAATAAAGTTATACAAACTCAATCCGGCACCATAGCTATTAAAGAAAATCAACATCATTAATGGTGAAACGTAAATCATGATCTTCATCATCTTCGCCATATCTGGCATACCTTCCTGCTGTGGAGCTGCCATTTGCTGATCGCCTGAAGTCATTTTCATATAGAAGAAAATTGCAATTGCTGCCAGGATTGGAAACAAACTGATATGATCTCCATATAATGGAATATGAAATGGCAATTTTACAACCGAGTCAAAAGAAGACAAATCATTTGCCCAAAGAAAACCTTTCTGTCTTAGTTCAAAAGCTGACGGAAAGAACTGAAACGATGCATACATAAAAGGAAGCTGAATCAATGCAGGAATACATCCAGCCATTGGGTTTACGCCCGCTTTGTTATATAGCTTCATTGTTTCCTGTTGTTTCTTCATTGGGTCTTTTTTGAATTTTTCTCCCAACTCTGTAATTTCAGGACGCAAGACTTTCATTTTAGCCTGCGATAAAAATGACTTATAAGTAATTGGCGACATGGCCAATTTAATAAGAATAGTAAAAATAATAATGGCAATTCCTAATGACAATCCAATTGTTGAGCTCAGGAATCCAAATAGCGGGATAAAAACCCATTTGTTAATCCATCCGAAAATTCCCCAACCTAACGGAATAATTTTTTCGAAATTTTTATCGTACGATTTTAATACTTTATAATCAGCAGGTCCAAAATACCAGCTCATTTTATAATCAATCTCTCCGTTAGAAAATGCTAAAGGAACAGTTGCTTTAAATTGCTTTGTAAAAACTGTATCGATTTTTTCATCTTTAACCAAATTCTCAGAAACTAACTGTGATTTTTCGAAAGAAGTATTTGTTTGTAAGATTGTAGTAAAAAAATGTTGCTTAAACGCTATATAGTCAACTTTTTCGGGCTTTTCTTCTTTATGATCACCTTGACCTACATAACTTTCTTTTCCTTCTTCGTAATTGTAGTAGATTTCAGCGTAACGATTCTCATAAGAAATGCTTTTTTCATTTCTGTAAGTTTTTAAATCCCATTGTAAATCTAATGGCTTAGAAGAATTCAAAACTTTATTTAGTCCCTGAGAACGAACATCAAAACCAACTAAATAATCGTTTGGTTTCAGGATATATTTATATTCTAAAAACTCGTTAGCTCCAGCTTTCAAACGCATTGATAAAATTTGATCTGCACCAACTTTAGTTACTGTTGGCTCAAAAAACAAATCTTTAGAATTTAAAGTCCTGTTATCCGTTGTCTGTAACTGAATATTTAAATTAGAATTATTGTCTTTAATCAATTCTACTAATTGTTTAGAACCTTTTTCAAATCTTTCAAACTCCTTTAATGTTGCTTCAACAATATAACCGCCTTTGTTAGCAATTTTAAGTTTAATCTTTTCGTTTTCGATAGTTGTATAAGCTTCTTTTGCAGACGGAAGTGTAGCCGAGTAAGCAAAACCCCCTAATGTTTTTTGCAATTGTGCCAGCTGAACAGTATCTCCAGGAGTTGCAGCAATAGGCAAAACAGCAGTTTTAGTTTTATCCGCTTTCCCCTGAGCTTGTTGTTTAGCGACTAATTCTTTCTTGGCTTTTTCAGCAGCAATCTCTTTTTCAGAAGGCTTATTCTGGTACATAATCCAAATAAGGATTCCAAATATCAATACAAAACCAATGATTGAATTAAGGTCAAATTTTTTTTCTTCCATTATAGTTTAAAAAAGTTATTCGTTTTAGAGTATTAGTTATGAGTTTTACTCAAAAGTTACACC
Source organism: Flavobacterium salmonis (assembly GCF_903819435.1). GTDB lineage: Bacteria > Bacteroidota > Bacteroidia > Flavobacteriales > Flavobacteriaceae > Flavobacterium > Flavobacterium chungangense. Next base: position 245,272 of record NZ_CAIJDP010000090.1, read on the forward strand.
CTTCAGTAATATTAATATTATTTTTTATGCGTATTTACAGCTGCAGCCACAAAATTCACAAAAATTGGATGTGGGTTTGCTACAGTACTTTTATATTCAGGATGGTATTGTACACCAATGAAAAATGGATGGTTTTCAAGTTCTACAATTTCTACCAAACCAGTATCAGGGTTAACTCCCGATGCAATTAAGCCCGCTTTTACTAATTCCTCTTTATATTTATTGTTGAATTCATAACGATGGCGATGACGCTCAGAAATCGTTTTTTCACTATAAATTCTGTGTGCCAGCGTATTTGGTTTAATATCGCATTTCCATGCTCCAAGTCGCATTGTTCCTCCTTTATCTGTAACTGTTTTTTGGTCTTCCATCAAATTTACCACAGGATGTTTGGTTTTATCATTCATCTCGGTAGAATTCGCTTCAGCATAGCCCAAAATATTTCTTGAATATTCGATAACCGACATTTGCATTCCTAAACAAATTCCGAAAAATGGAATATTATTTTCACGTGCAAAACGAACTGCCTCAATCTTCCCTTCAATACCTCTTTCACCAAAACCGGGAGCGACTAAAACACCGTCAAGAGGACCTAATTTTTCTTCAACATTATCAATATTGATATGTTCTGAGTGTATAGAAATTACATTCACTTTAGTTTCATTTGCAGCACCGGCATGAATAAAAGCTTCTAAAATAGATTTGTAACAATCCTGCATTTCTACATATTTCCCAATCAAACCAATATTTACGGTCTGTTTAGGATTTTTTAATCGGCGTAAAAAAGTGTTCCATGTTTTTAAATCCGGAGCAGCTTTTTTAGGTAAATCTAATTTTTTTAAAGCCACAACATCTAATCCCTCTTCAAGCATTAAATTTGGAACTTCATATATTGTTGAAGCATCGATAGATTGAATAACTGCTTCTTTTTTTACATTACAAAACAAAGCCAATTTATTGCGCAATTCCTGAGACAATTCGTGCTCTGTTCTGCAAACCAAAATATCTGCTTTAATACCACTTTCCATCAACGTTTTTACAGAGTGCTGTGTTGGTTTTGTTTTTAACTCACCGGCAGCAGCCAAAAATGGTACTAAAGTTAAATGAATTACAATTCCATTATTTTCACCCAATTCCCAAACTAATTGACGAACAGATTCTATATAAGGCAACGATTCAATATCACCCACAGTTCCGCCAATTTCAGTAATAACAATATCATAATCACCTGATTTACCAAGCAATTGCATTCTGTCTTTAATTTCATTTGTAATATGAGGAACAACCTGAACCGTTTTTCCCAAAAACTCTCCTCTTCTTTCTTTTTCAATAACCGAAAGATAAACTCTTCCTGTAGTAACGTTATTCGCCTGAGAAGTAGGAACATTCAAAAAACGCTCGTAATGACCTAAATCCAAATCAGTTTCTGCACCATCGTCCGTTACATAACATTCTCCGTGTTCGTACGGATTCAATGTTCCCGGATCTACATTAATATATGGGTCAAATTTCTGAATAGTGGTACGATATCCTCTTCCTTGTAACAATTTAGCCAAAGATGCCGCAATAATTCCTTTTCCTAATGAAGAGGTCACACCTCCTGTAACAAAAATATATTTTGTTTGATTCATTCTGTAGTTGTTTGTATTGTAGTTGTGTAAAAAACTTGGCAAAAGTACAAATTAAATTAGACAATTTCTCTATTCAGGAATGAGATAATTTTGCAAATTTTCAGGTAGAAGACGAATTGTTTCCATAATCAATATTTTCTATCTCACAATTCTTATTTTTTTAAACAATCATCTGATTTTAGAAACAATTAAATCAATACTAAATCATAAAATGAAAAAAGAAAGAACAGCAAACTAAAAATTACATCAGAAAAAATTAACAATTTAAAATTAGACAATTTGACAATGACATTTAAAAAAAACCTAACTATCAATTGAACAAGGAAAAATAAAAAAACTTTTATGCTATAAACATTAAACAGTATTGCTTTCTCAAAATTCAATCTCAGAATCTGCGAAAAAGCTCTTGTCAAGCCACGGCTTTTACAATAAGTTTGCGGTAATCCATCACAGGAAGAGCTCAATCTAAAACTCATATAAGGTGATAAGTAAGAATACAAAAAAATAAACATAATTAACAGTGCAAAAATTATGTTTATCTTTTTATAAGATTCCTGTTCGTAAGAAGATTTGATCTGTGGCACTAAAAGTGTAATTATTTTTATTCTTCAACCGTAACAGTAGTATCTGTTACAATATGCGCTTCTTTATTTAATGAATCTTGTATTTCTATTTTTTTCGCTTCTACTTTTATAGAATCGATAGCATCAGATATCTCATCTTTATGAGCAATAGCAGTTGCGCCAATAGTTCCTACTACGATTAAAACCCAAATAATTACAAATACTGTAGCAGCAATTCCAAGAATCAAACCTGCTTTTGGCATTGTTGTAGATGCATTTTCTTTTTTAGCCTGAGACACTCCAATTGCCCCTAAAACTATTGCCAGCACTCCGAAGATGATTGCAATTAAACCAAAACAAGGAATAAAAGCCGTAATGGTACCAATTATACCTAATATTAAAGCAGCAACGCCCATTCCCTGACCTGCATTTGATTGTAAATTTTTTTCCATATGGTTTTATGTTAATTTTCACAAAAATAGAGAAACGAAAATTCGAAACCCCTACAGTACCACAAAGTTATTAACATTTAAAAAGTAATTTTCTCACTAACTTAATTATTGTTAAAATACCCTTGTTACATTCTGATATATGTTCATAGAAAAAAGCAAAAACCTATTTTAAAGGCTTTGGATATTGTTTTTTAATATTCCGAATCAGTTCTTCCAGTCCGTTTAATTTTAATTCATAAATAAGTTGCAATTGCTGCCCTAATTCTCCTTTTGGAAAACCCTTATTATGATACCAAACTACATAATATTCGGGTAAATCAATTAAAAAACGGCCTTCATATTTCCCAAAGGGCATTTTGGTATGAGCTAATTTTATAAGAAGTTTTTTGTCTTGTTCCATTTTAAAAAGAAAAGAAGCAAGAAAAAAATACTTCTTTTCTTGCTTCCTTGTTTATTTAATATATTTTCTATTTCCAGTTGAAAGTAATTCTCTTTTCGATATCAGAATTTAAACTTAAAAAAACAGGGCAAGTCATTGCCGCTCGTTCTAAAATTGTTCTGCCCTTTTCATCTGCATTGCTTATCAGTTCAAAAACAATTTCGATTGCTCCAATTCTTCTTGGCTCAGCGTTCATAATTTTAGTTACTTCAGCTGTCGAATCAACTAAATCTACGTTTAAATCACGTGCTTTAATTCCCATAATAGTAAACATACAGCTGGCTAAAGCATTTGCAACTGTGTCTGTTGGAGAAAATGCCTCACCTTTACCGTTATTGTCTAGTGGTGCGTCTGAAATAATTTCACTTCCGGATTGTACATGTACAGATTTTGTTCTTAAATCGCCTAAATAGGTTACTTTTGATGTCATTAATTTGCTACTTTTAAAGTTAAGTCTGAATCGTAATATAAAATATAAACACCTTTGTTAGCGTGTCCACCATCTTCTTTTTTATAATATTGAAATTTATTGTCAACCTGTTCTGTTGTCATTAAATCTGTTGTTTCCTGATATGTTTTTCCCTGAACCAGACGCATCATGGTATCAAACGTTACATCAAAACCGCGGGTTGCATAAGTATTTGGATTTACTTTATTTTTTAACTTGTATTCTTTTTCAAAAATCAATACAGATGATTCATCACTTTCCCGGGTAACAGACGGATACATTAATTTTAATTTCACCAGGTTTTCAAAACTAATCTCATCTGTATCCAAAGTACTATTTGGTTCCAAAATCACCAATTGCACCTGACAAGTTCTCTGAGCGTCAATCAAAGCTTTTATGGTTGTCTTAATCATTGCAGTATTACCTGTTTCCATTACGACATAATTTATTCTGCCCGGCACTAATAAACTTTTCAGATTGGCTACATCCAAACCTCCAGTTTCTGTTAAAGAAGCTAAGATAACTCCTTTTTGATTTTGTTTGATGTAACTGATTACAGATTCTTTTTTCTTGTCAACTACAGCTACAATATTACCGTTTTTTGAGCGCATGTAATCAAAAATAGTATTTCTAACAATGTCATTAGACGGTATTGACTGGTACAAATTACCAATTGGGTTGGCTGAATCTTTTGACAACGGCGAAATTACAGGCACATTGTACATTCGTAATGAATTTGCCGTAGCTTCTGCATTGTTTTGATAGAATGGACCGATAACCGCATCAGCATCCTGCAATTTATTTTGCGAAATCAAACTAGAAATATTTGATGTGCTTTTCGTTTCCTGTGAATCATAAATTGAAATATCAATAGGCAATTTTAAAACTTTTGCCGAGTCAATTGCCATCATTGCTCCTGAATAAAAATCAAGAGTCATGTTCAAAAATTTATCACTTTTAATTCGGGTAGCCGGACTTAGCGTATCATTTTGCATTTTTGCCAAATTGAAAGGCAATAGTAAAACTACCTTTTTACGCTCGTTGTTGCCTCTTTTTTTACTTAGCTCAACCACTTGCGGATCAGCAGAAACAGTTTCAGATTTTACTTTTTCAAGGATTTTTATTCCTCCGCCTGAAGGCGCTTCTTCTCTGCTCTCTACTGGTTTATCCTCAGTTTTTTCAACTGGCTGCTGTACAACGATTGGAACTGGTTTTACATATCCTGACGGAACTTTTAAAACCATTCCTTCTTTTACACCTTCAGAAAGTGCTGGATTTAGTTCTGTTAATTCTTCCTGAGTTATATGAAAAGTTCTTCCTAAACTATAAAAAGTTTCTTTTGGCTTAACCTGATACTCCATATAAGTAGTTACTTTTTTTGAATTTTCAACAGGTTTTTTAGTGTCAGCAGGTTTCTCATTATTTACAACCGGCAGAGGCATACCTTCCTGTTTAGGTGCAATTCCTTTTATGATCAATCTATATCCAACCGGTAAATTAGCAACAATATCCGGATTACGCATTTCTAAATCCTCAACAGTAGTTTTGTATTGTTTTGCAATTGAATATTTAGTTTCTTTTGGCTGAACATCATGATATACATATTTTTCCTGGGCTATTTCCTTGATTGTCTTAGCAGCTGTTTTTGTTTTTGGCAATGCTCCTTTTGAAGGAATAACTAATGTCTGGCCAATTTGTAAACCATCTGTTACTAAAAACGGATTTGCAGCCTTTAGTGCTTCATCAGAAACACCGTATTTTTTTTCGATTGCAAAAAGTGTTTCTTTTGGCTGAACTTCATGCGTTCCTCCTTTTTGAGAAGTTACGTTTTTGGCAGTTGTAACTTCTTTTTTAACAGACACATCCTTATTGCTATTACTCGGAATTAATAAAACTGTATTAGGTTTTACTCCATTTCTGGCATCCGGATTTAACTGGTAAATATCATAAGGCGTAACCTTAAATTTCTGTGCAATCTGATTGACTGTTTCTCCATTTGACACTGTGTATTTACTTACTTTTCCCTGAGAAAAAGCAGAACACGTAATAAAAAAAACAAAATAAAACAGGGTGAAAAAATATTTCATAATAGATGTTAAAAACAATTATTGTTTAATGTGAACAAGATACTAATTTATGTTCAAAACAAAAATCAGTCCGAAAGTTAATTCTTTACTAATTATTATCTGAGATCAATTTCTGCCTTTGCAATAATAACATTTTTATATAACTCATCTTCTTCTCTTTTCTTGCATTGATATAGAACTTCTTCCATATTATTGTATTTATCCGAGTACACATAATAAGAAAGACTATTTATATTAAAAAAGAAACTGGCGTTAAAATCTCCCGAATCAATTAGTTTCATTATTAATTGATCTCTTGGTTCTGGATCTGAAAATGCACCCAAAACCAGATAATAACCATTCGAAACTTCTTTTAAATTATCAAAAACTTCAATTTTTACATTTTTTTCATTTTTAAACGGGTTTTCTTTAAGCTCCTTTTTCATTTCTTCCAGAGAAATTATTTTAGATTTTTCTTCTGAATCAGATACGTTATGATTTTTAATCGCTTCATCCTGATATTTTTTCAGTTTCATCAAAGCTAGTTTATCATCAAATTTTCTTGCTTCCATACTATAAAAAGAAGCTTTACTGATATGCCTTTTTACCTCAATTTTTTTCTGATTATCCAATGAATCAATTTTAGCAATCAAGAGCTGATTTTGAGCATCACCTTGCTCCTGTTGGATTTTATAACGTTTAATTTCTTCTAAAGAAAGTCTTTGCTGAATAGATGTAGTACTGTTCTTTTTTTCGCTTTCGCGGATTTTTTTCTTATATTCCTGATTTTCTTCAAGAGCAATTCTTTCTACTTTATTCATTAAACCGGCATACGCTTTTCGGTTTTCTGCCAGTTCTTTCTTTAATTGAGAAGATAATTCACTTGTTTTACCAATACTTTCATACGATTGCTTTTCTAATCGCTTTGATTCATTAACATTCAGCACATCCATTCTTTTCAACTCGACCAAGTCATTGTTCATTGTAGTAACCAAAGAATCTAATTTTGTCATTAAAATATCCTGAACATTTTTATTTGCTTCTAAAACTAAACGCAGCTTTTCAACCGAATTCTCTTTAGAGCCGTTCATATCATTCAGGTTCAGTTTCAAATCATTGATTTTTATGATCTTTTCATTCATTTCTTTCTGAACAATCAGTCTGTCTTTTAAATCATCGATTTCTATGGTTTTTGCTTTAGTTTTTTCAACAACAACTTGTTTTTCAGCAAGTGCCAGCATCAGTTCCTCACTTTCGTTTGTTGGCTTAATCTCTTTTGTATTGATCGCTAATTTATTTCCAACAATTAGTCCGTTTACAATTTCAGGATTTTGAGACTCCAGCTGATCGATAGAGATGTTATATTTTTTGGCAATAGAAAATTTAGTCTCTTTAGCTTCAACAACATGAAAAATTGTTTCCTGATTAATTACACGAACTCTTCCATCGAGCGTTTTTCTTTTGTTTGGAATTGCGATTGTCTGGCCAATTTGCAATCCGTTTTGAAGAAGACCTTTATTTAAGCTTTCCAGATCCTGCACAGAAACATTATATTGTCTGGCAATACTAAATAAGGATTCTTTAGCTACAACCAAATGTATTGCTTTTAAAGAAGTAATATTTTCAGTTTTTGAAGTATTTTGCGGAATTACCAATTCCTGACCAACCTGAAGTCCATTGATAAGAATTGGATTTGCATTTTGAAGCGCTTCCACAGAAACATTATATTGTTTCGACAAGCCAAAAAGAGTTTCTTTTTGGGCAACAATATGGATTATTTGCCGGTTTGAATTTTGTTTTTGTGCTGTATGAACAGGAATCTTAATAATTTGATTGTCTTTGATTCCGTTTTGTGATTCGGGGTTGAGCTTGTAGATCTCATCAATAGAAACCTTATACTTTTGGGCAATAAAATAAGCGGTTTCTCCTTTTTGAATTTTGTGTTCAATAATTGAATCTTGCGCAGCTATTTTGTTAAAAGACAAAATAAACACAAGAGAAATCGTTAAAAGTTCTCTCATAAATAGTAGGTTATAAAAAATTAAGGCCTTACAAATGTAAGACCTTATTTTTAAATATCGTATTATTCCCACTCAATAGTTGCAGGTGGTTTCGAACTGATATCGTAAACTACACGATTTACGCCTTTTACTTTATTGATAATATCATTTGACACTTTCATCAGGAAGTCGTAAGGCAAATGAACCCAGTCAGCAGTCATTCCATCTGTTGATTCAACAGCTCTAAGTGCTACTACTTTTTCATAAGTACGTTCATCTCCCATTACACCTACAGAATTTACAGGAAGCAAAATTGCGCCGGCCTGCCAAACTTTATCGTATAATCCCCATGATTTCAACCCTTCAATAAAAACTGAATCTACATCTTGTAAAATCTGAACTTTCTCCGGAGTAATATCCCCCAGGATTCTGATTGACAATCCTGGTCCCGGAAAAGGGTGTCTTCCTAATAACTCAGGATCTATTCCTAATGTAGCCCCAACTCGTCGCACTTCATCTTTAAAAAGCATTCTAAGTGGTTCTACAATTTTTAATTTCATATAATCCGGCAATCCACCAACATTATGGTGTGATTTAATTGTTGCCGATGGCCCTTTTACCGAAACAGACTCGATTACATCAGGATAAATTGTTCCTTGTGCCAGCCATTTTACGTCTTCGATCAAATGTGATTCATCATCAAAAACTTCGATAAATACACGTCCGATAGTTTTACGTTTGGTTTCAGGATCGCTGATTCCGGCTAATTCGCCTAAGAAACGGTCTCCTGCATCAACACCTTTTACGTTTAATCCCATTCCTTTGTATTGATCTAATACATTTTGGAATTCGTTTTTACGAAGCAATCCGTTGTTTACGAAAATACAGTAAAGGTTTTTACCAATTGCCTGGTTTAATAAAACTGCCGCTACAGTAGAATCTACTCCGCCAGAAAGTCCCAAAACCACTTTATCGTTTCCTAGTTTCTCTTTTAGCTCCGCCACCATTTCTTCTACGAAAGCATTTGGTGTAAAGTTTTGAGGAACTTCGGCAATTTTTACTAAAAAGTTTTCCAGCATTTTTGATCCATCTGTCGAATGGAAAACTTCGGGATGATATTGAATTGCATAAGTTGTTTCGCCTTCAATTTTATAAGCTGCATATTCTACATCGTGAGTACTGGCTAATTTTACAGCATTTGTTGGAAGCGCTTTGATACTATCACTATGGCTCATCCAAACCTGGCTGTTTTCTGAAACTCCATTAAAGAAAACTTCATTCTCCTTAATATAAGATAAATTAGCTCTTCCATATTCTCTGGTATTGGAAGCAGCTACTTCACCTCCGCTAAAGTGAGCTAAGTATTGTGCCCCGTAACAAACTGCCAATAATGGAAGTTTGCCCCGAATTTGAGATAAATCAGGATGTGGAGCATCTTCTCCGCGAACAGAAAATGGGCTTCCTCCCAAAATTACGGCTTTATAAGGTGATAAATCACTAGGAAAGTGATTGTAAGGAAAAATTTCGCAGAATATATTTAATTCGCGAACTCTACGCGCAATAAGTTGAGTATATTGCGATCCGAAATCTAAAATAAGTACGTTGTGTTGCATGCGCAAAAATACTTTTTAAATTCGAAAATGAAAAATTGAATTTTGATTTTTTTTTCTTTTTAAATACAAGGCTCTTAAGTTCCTAATATTCTGGCATCTTATCTTTAAATAATAAATAAAAAATCAGCATTTAAAACAAAAAGACAAATCTAAAATTCTAACAATTTCGTATCTACAAAAAACCAATTGAATTTAACTATGAAGTCAAAACTTATTGCCTTGACAGTTTGCCTGTCTCTTTTTTTAACCTCTTGTGACGTTGTTGATGATTTATTAACCTTCAGCATTTCAAATGAAGCTTCTATTAAAATTAATAGCACTTCACCAATCAACTTACCTTCGGAGATTATTACTCCTGAAGTTACTACAAATTCATCTTCTGAATTTGAAAATAACAGAACCAAAGCAAACCTGGTAAAAGATGTTAAGCTTAGATCTTTAAAATTAGTAATCTCTGATCCTTCAGACAAAACATTTACATTTCTAAAATCAATACACTTGTATATCTCAACAACAGAGTCTAACGAAATAGAATTAGCTTATCAGGACAATATTAGCACTACAGCAAATTCGATTGATTTGATTTGTACGGATAAAAGATTAGACGAGTACATTAAAGCAGACAGTTATAAAATAAGAACAAAAGTCACATTAAAGGAAACCTTAACAAAAGATGTAACGGTAAAAGCAAATATGAAATTTAGGGTTACTGCAGATCCTCTGTAATATTCTGAGCAGGAGATTAAAAACTCACACATTAATTCACTAAAAACAAAACACTTACATTCAAAAATTAAAATTAAGCATTTTTGAAAGCAACTTTTGCATATTTTTTCATCTATTTAAAGTAGAACATATTTATTAAGGACAATCATTAAAAACAAATTTCATGAAGTCCCGTAAAACAAATTCTACAAAAAGAGATCTTAAAAATATGGAAAACATCACTATTAATTATCACGCCACCTTTTCAAAAACTTCAGGCATTTCTGAAGCTGCAAGAGCAAATTTTTCAGCATTAAGGGACAGTACTTTTATTCTTAACCAAATTAATTATATAGAGAATAATATTCAGTTAATTAGAGAAGGTGGACCTTTACAGGATTCCATTACTGATAATATAATCAACATCTATCATATAAATATTAATGATATTCCTTGTTTTTTACTAAATAACGATATAAATATAGCATCAAACACATACAACATCGCTTACTGGGCATGGGAATTTAATAAGCTTCCTGAAAATTTTGTTAGCCTCCTGCCCCTTTTTGATGAAATATGGGTACCTAGCAGTTTTTGTCAAAATGTTTTTGCCTCTTATTCGTTTAAACCCGTTATAAAAATACCTCATTTAATTGAACGTATTGAAATTGAACAAAGCAAACCAAAAATAGAATTACAGGATAAATTTGTTTTTTTATCCATTTTTGATTCACTAAGTACACCGGAAAGAAAAAATACTGATGGCCTTATAAAATGTTTTTTGGATACCTTTTCTGCTAACCCTAATGTTGTATTGATACTAAAAACCGTTAACCTGGAAAAGAACAAACGCTTACATCAGAAATTTATTGAACAGACAAAAGATCACAAATCGATTATCCTTATCAACGAAGACTATACAAAAAAAGAGCTTATACAGCTTATCGATTCCTGCCACTCTTATGTCTCACTTCACCGCGCTGAAGGCTTTGGAATGACACTTGCCGAAGCCATGTCAAGAAACAAAATAGTGATTGGAACAGGGTATTCCGGGAATTTAGAATTCATGAATAACCAAAACAGTTTCTTAATCCACTATGAGTTAATGATACAGGACAAAGATTCTGATTTTATTAAACAGGGCTATGAGTATGCTGAACCTGATATCGAAAATTCAAAAAAAGTTTTAAAGTTCGTATACGATAATTATACCCATATTGAACATATAAAATTAAATGGCAAACAAACGATCGAAAACTCTTTCTCGAAAAAAAACATTGGCGATTTAATGTGTTCCAGACTAAAAAAAATAAGTGCCTTTATTGCAGAAAAAGAAAGTGATTTTTCGATTAAAAAGAATGATTTAATCATTGAAAATATAAGACATCAGGATAAAATTAAGAAGTCCGAAAAAAAAATAATTTTCAAAGCAAAATTATTTTTTTTGAGATTTTTTAGTAAGTAACTTTTGTTCTTTGTAAATTAAAAAATTTGCTTTGACACCTGCTTCAAAGTTATTCCATTTTTCAGATAATATAAAATTTCCTTCAGCATCATAAATCTGAAATTCTCCTGTATTTCCACCAAGACTTCCTTTATTAAGAGCCTCTATGAAAAACGGATTAAAACCTTCTTTAAAATATATTTTAAATTCTTGAAAATTAGAACTTAAAAGTAATCTTTCCTTAACAACATCTCCATTTAAAACAGCTTTGATCAAATCACCATCTATAGCCCCATAATCACGAAACTTTATAACGAAATAAGCAGAACTAGTTCTAATTTCTCCAAAATTAACATCTTTTAAAACCAATTGCTGATCATCCTCTTTTAATCCGGCATCTTTTAATGCTTTATCTAAATCTTTTTCCATTTTACCCACATAACGATCACCCGGGTTAGCAAAATCATTTTCTGTTGACATTGTGAATTTGCTTTTTTCTTCCCCAATCTGAAACTTAGATTTTGGAGTTATACTGGTATTATCAAAAACGTTGGGTGTTTTAATACTTGGAATATCCGTTTTTTCTGCCTGTGGATCTTTGACTTCCGGAATTGTCTTTTTTTTAGGTTTAGCACTAAACTTGGGAGCAGGTATCGTTTTAAATCCGGAGTTAAAATCAACTTGGGCAGAAACTGTCAGGGAAGTAACTAATAATATGAAAAATAAAATGTGCTTCATTGAAAAAGTATTATCGAATTCGGCTTTGAAAATTTTATAAATAGCAACAATTTGATGTCGCAAAAATAGCATAATTTAATTCCTGACTACCAATTTATGACATTTATAACAATATATTAGGCTAATTTTTAGAAACAAAAACCTGCAAAATTTTCTAAACATTCAAAAGAATAATTTATGCTTTGATTTTTTCAGACAAACCGTTTTTTACTATTTGAACAAATATCAAAACATCATTACCTGGTCTGAAATCAATTAAAAATATCACAAAAAATAAAAATTCACGAAGTGATTTCAAAGAAATTCAGCTTTTATCAGTTACATATTTTATAAATTGCAACAGAATTAATTAACCGGAATTTGTTTTTAAATTTAAAAAGCAAATCAAAAAAAACATAAAATGAAAAGAGAAAACATCTTAACAGGATCACCATGGGAAGAAAAAATGGGATATTGTCGTGCCGTAAGAATTGGCAATATTATTGAAGTTTCAGGCACTGTGGCTATTGTTGATGGCGAAAAAGTAAAAGCCGATGATGCTTATGCACAAACTTATAATATTCTTGAACGTATTGAAAAAGTATTGGAAGATTTGAACGTTGGAATGAAAGATGTGATCAGAACCCGAATTTTTACTACTGACATTAGTACTTTTGAAGACGTGGCAAAAGCACATGCTGTTTTTTTTAAGGATGTAAAACCAACAACAGGATTTTATGAAATCAGCAAATTGGTAGCTCCTGAATATCTGGTTGAAATTGAGTTTACTGCTGTAGTTCAGGAATAATTTATTTTGCTACGAATATCACTATTTAATTTCTTTTATTAGTTAATCAATTACTCGAATTTAAAATTTTACAAACACAAACTTTTAAAATTCGTTTTAATTAGTGAAATTCGTGGCAAAACTTTTATTATAAATGACTTTTCGACAACTAAAAAAAATATTTCTGACCATTTTCAAATGGATTTTGATTTGTATTTTAACAGGTCTGCTTTCAGGATCAGCATCTGCTTTCTTTTTAGTTTCACTCGAGTATGTCACACAATTTAGAATTCAACACAACTGGATTATCTGGTTTTTGCCTGTTGGCGGCTTCTTAGTGGGATTGATCTATTATTATTGGGGAGAATCTGTTGCAAAAGGCAATAACTTATTGCTTGAAGAATACGAAAACCCTAAGGAAGTGATCCCTTTTAAAATGGCTCCTTTAGTGCTTTTAGGAACCTTAATCACACATTTATTTGGCGGATCAGCCGGACGTGAAGGTACTGCTGTACAAATGGGCGGCGCTATCGCAGATCAATTTACAAAGCTTTTCAATTTAGATAATTCCGAAAGAAAAATTTTGATTATCCTCGGAATCAGCGCAGGATTTGCCTCCGTTTTTGGCACACCTTTAGCCGGTGCCGTTTTTGCTCTGGAAGTTTTATATTTCAGCAAAATCAATTTAAAAAGTACTCTTCTTTCATTTGTAGTTGCCTATGCTGCTTATTTTACTGTTGAATTCTGGCAGGTAAAACATACTCATTACAGCATCCCTATTATTCCTGAATTAAATTTTAGCAGTTTATTTTACACCCTAATTGTGGGGCTATTATCGGGTTTAACTGCATTGCTATTTGCAAGAAGCACTCACCTTTGGGGAACTCTTTTTTCTAAAACCATTAAATATCCGCCACTTCGTCCTGCAATTGGAGGAATCATTTTAGCGATAGCAATTGGAGGTTTTGGATTTACACAATTCTCAGGATTAGGTGTCCCTTTTATTGTTGACTCATTTTATCACCCAAATGAATGGTATGATTTTCTTCTTAAAATTTTATTCACGGGTTTTACTTTAGGTGCCGGTTTTAAAGGTGGTGAGGTAACTCCGTTATTTTTCATTGGTGCCGCTTTAGGGAGCGCATTATTTATCATAATTCCAATGCCAATTGCACTTTTAGCAGGTCTGGGATTTGTAGCTGTATTTTCTGGCGCAACCCACACTCCTGTAGCCTGCACTATTATGGGAATGGAATTATTTGGAATTCAGCCCGGAATTTTTATTGCTCTTGCTTGCACGATTGCTTATTTTTCGTCGGGTTCTGTGGGAATTTATAAATCGCAAATTGTAAAAGGTGCGAAATACAAATTGTATCAAAAATTACAAAGAAAAGAATTAGAACATTTGTAAAATGAAATACCAATTTTAGAAATACCAAATTCCAAACTGAATCCGAATTGCTACACGATGCAAAATAAGCCGTTCTTATCGAACGGGTTTTAAACCTCAAACCTGAAACTTCAGACAAAGAAAAACCAAATCCATAAAAGTGTGTTAATCTGTAAAATGATTTCAGCATTACATTAAAAAAATGTAAATTCGCACACTATGAAAATACAAGATATTGAAGCAGTAAAATTATTACTATCAACCCCAAAGAAAATTGCAATAATTCCACATAGAGGCCCAGATGGTGATGCCATGGGTTCTACATTAGGATTATACCACTTTTTATTAAAAAACAATCATCAGCCAACAGTTATTGCGCCTAATGATTTCCCTAATTTCTTAGCCTGGCTTCCCGGTTCTGAAACGGTAAAAATATTTGAAAAAGATACTGAAAACTGTACCAAAATATTAGAAGAAGCTGAGCTAATTTTTACACTTGATTTCAATGCTTTGCATCGTACCGGTGAAATGGAACATACTTTAGCCAAGATGACAGCTCCGTTTATCATGATCGATCATCATGAAAAACCACACAATTATGCAGCTTACACTTACTCTGACACATCATACGGTTCTACGTGTGAGATGATTTATAATTTTATTTTGTTTCTCAACAAAAAAGAGGATCTGGATAAAACCATTGCCACTTGCATTTACACTGGAATATTAACTGATTCAGGCTCATTCCGTTTTCCTAAAACTACAGGAAACACACATCGTATTGTGGCTGAATTAATTGATTTAGGAGTAGAAAATACTGAAATACCGGTTTTATTGTTTGACAATAGTTCTTACGGCCGTTTACAATTATTAGGACGTGCTTTGCAGAACATGAAAATTTTCTCAGAACATAAAACTTCTTATACTTTTTTAACACAGGAAGAACTAGATTCATTTAATTATGTAAAAGGCGATACAGAAGGAATCGTAAATTACGGATTAAGTATAAAAGATATTATTTTTACTGCCATTTTTATAGAAAACAAAGAGGAAAAAATCATTAAAATTTCGTTTCGGTCACAAGGCGGGTTTGATGTAAATCAGTTTGCCAGAGATCATTTTAATGGAGGCGGTCACACAAATGCTGCTGGTGGAAAATCAGAAGTTTCAATGGAAGAAACTTTGAAAAAGTTTGAAGATTTAGTAATTAAATTAGAAATATAAATCAATTATGAACTATATAAAACTAAGCGTTTATACGTTGCTTTGTACTGTTTTATTTGTTAGTTGTAAACATCATGAAGAAGCCAGAAGACCAGTTTCTCAAGCTTCAGGAACGTTTATGAAAAAATCGGCTGACAGAAATAAAAAACTGGTTGCAAGCGAAGAAGATGTTATCAAAAATATCATCAAAAATAATCCGAAAGTAAAATACTATGCTACCCGAAAAGGATACTGGCTGTCTTATGACGAAAGAAATTTAACCGATACCCAACAAACACCCCAAAAAGGAGATATCGCTTATTTTAATTTAGAAATAAAAGACATTGAAGGTAAAATCATATATTCTGAAGCTGAACTTGGCCCACAAACGTATTATGTTGACAAACAAGATATCATGATGGGATTACGTGATGGTATTAAATTAATGCATAAAAATGAAACCGTTACTTTCTTGTTTCCTTCACATATTGCTTATGGATATCATGGAGACAATAAAAAAATAGGAACCAATGAATCGTTAATCTGTACGGTTACACTTCGTAATTTTATTCCTGATCCTGAAGCAGGACCAGTAACAACTGCAACTACACCTGCTAAAGCAACAAGCACTAAAACTGCAATTGAAACAAAAAAAGACACATTAACCCCATAAAAACAACATTTCAAAAATGAAAAAAAGTATTTTATTATTGTTATTAGCCGTTACTTCATTTTATTCCTGCAAAGACGAGCACAGTAATCTGCCTGATGGATTATATGCTGAAATAGAAACAAACAAAGGAAATATTATTGTAGAGTTAGATTATAAAAAAGCACCCGTAACTGTTGCTAATTTTGTAACCTTAGCCGAAGGTAAAAATGAATTTGTAAATGAAAATTTAAAAAACAAACCTTTTTTTGACGGATTAAAATTTCACAGGGTTATTGAAAATTTCATGATTCAGACCGGAGATCCTCTTGGGACCGGTTCAGGAGATACAGGGTATAAATTTAAGGACGAATTTACCGATTTAAAATTTGACAAAGCCGGTGTTTTAGCAATGGCCAATAATGGTCCGGGAACAAACAGCAGTCAATTTTTTATTACTCACGTTGAAACGCCATGGTTAGACGGAAAACATACTATTTTTGGTCATGTCGTTGAAAAAGGACAGGAAGTTGTTAATCAGGTTAAACAAGATGACCAGCTAATTGCTGTAAAGATTATCAGAAACGGTGAAGCTGCTAAAAAGTTTGACGCTGTAAAAGTATTTCATGATTATTTCAGTGAAATTGCAAAAGAGAGAAGCAAATACTCAGGAGTTCAAAAAGAAAAAGTAGCTTATTATGCAGGGGTAAAACCAAAAGCTACTAAAACTTCAAGTGGATTAGAATATGTAATTACTGAAAAAGGAAATGGTAAAAAACCTGCAACAGGAACTCAGATATACATTCACTATGCTGGTTTTCTGGAAGATGGTACCTTATTTGACTCTAGTTTAGAAGAGGTAAACAAATTATTTGGAAAATTTGATGCAGCAAGAGGTGAACAACATGGTTACCAGCCTATTCCATTTCAGGCAGGCCGCAAGGATGGTATGATTCCGGGATTTATTGAAGGAATCGAAAAGCTTTCTTTTGGAGACAAAGCTGTCCTTTTTATCCCATCGCATTTAGCTTATGGAGAAACAGGTGCCGGAGGAGTTATTCCGCCTAACGCCAATATTATTTTCGAGGTTCAATTACTGGAAAAACCACAATAATTATTTTTAACTAACATTGACTAAAATCAATACACAATGAAGTTTAAATTTCTATTTTTATTTTGCCTTGCAATACTTAACATTCAGGCACAAGCTACTAAAAAACCAGCAGCAAAATCAAAGACAGCGACAACAAAACCTGCCGCAACAGCTAATCCTGCTGAAGGGATTTTTGCTACGATTGCAACAACAAAAGGCGATATCGTTCTGACTTTAGAATATGTAAAAGCACCGGTAACGGTTGCTAACTTTATTTCTTTGGCAGAAGGTAAAAATCCTAATGTAAAAGTCGAGAAACTTAAGGGAAAACCATTTTATGACGGATTAAAATTCCACAGGGTTATCAATGATTTTATGATTCAGGGTGGTGATCCTGACGGAAATGGATCAGGTGGTCCGGGATTTTCTTTTAAGGATGAATTTGTTAAAGAATTAGTCTTTGACAAAGGCGGAATTCTGGCAATGGCCAATTCAGGTCCTGCAACTAACGGAAGCCAGTTTTTTATCACCCATAAAGAAACTCCATGGTTAAACGGTAAACATACTATTTTTGGACATGTTGTTTCCGGAATGGACAATGTAAATAAAATTGTTCAGGACGATATCATGACAAAAATTACTATTACCCGAAAAGGTGCTGCTGCCAAAAAATTTGACGCCGTAAAAGTTTTAGCCGAGGACGTTAAAAAAGATGAGGCGAAAAAATTAGAGTCCCAAAAAGTAATTAAAGACAAAGCTGCTTATTTTACATCAACCAAAGCAAATGCTGTAACAACGGCATCTGGCTTAAAATATGTAATGACGAAAAAAGGAACTGGTGTAAAAGGTGCAGAAGGTTCTACAATTTATTTTCACTATGCCGGATATTTTGAAGACGGAAATCTTTTTGACAGCAGTATGTCAAATGTAGAAAAAGCATACGGAAAATATAATGCAAACAGAGATGCACAAGGAGGTTATAAAGCTTTTCCTTTCACTGTTGGAAAAAAAGACGGTATGATTCCGGGATTCATTGAAGCTCTCGATATGATGACAGACGGTGATAAAGCAATATTCTTTCTTCCATCAAATCTGGCTTATGGAGAAGCAGGTGCCGGAGGAGTTATTCCGCCAAATGCAACTTTAATTTTCGAAATCGAAACGTACAGTAAACAACCTTAAGTTATCTTATAAATTTATAAAAAGCTCCATTATTTTTAATGGAGCTTTTTTGTATCATTACTTTCCAGCGACATCATTCAGGAATTATTTTTTAACCTTATCACCTTTTATAAATTTTCCTTCCTTCGTAAATTCGAGATCAATTTTATTTGTTAAATCTACATCCAGATCTTTATGACCATAATCAATATGGGTAATTTTTTCATTTGGATAATGTTTTGCCACATACTCTTTTATCACTTTTGGAATA
This sequence comes from Flavobacterium salmonis, assembly GCF_903819435.1. Classification (GTDB taxonomy): domain Bacteria; phylum Bacteroidota; class Bacteroidia; order Flavobacteriales; family Flavobacteriaceae; genus Flavobacterium; species Flavobacterium chungangense. The sequence continues at coordinate 263,904 of NZ_CAIJDP010000090.1, forward strand.
AATGCGGTTGGAATCGGTTTGTCGTCTCCATCCACTTCTCGATAAGTACCATCTTTCCAGAACTCTACCTCAGTCCCATCTTTAAGTTTGACTTCATAACCTTTTTCACCGTGTTCTGCATCTTTTTTAACTGATTCAACTGATGTATTGCTAAAATATTTCTTTAAGAATTCCTGTGCCGGTTTGGGCAATTCAGTAACCTTTATTTTCTTTTGAGCGTTTGTCGATATTACAAAACTCAGTAATAATACGACTGTAATTATTTTCGTTTTCATAATTATTATATTAAAGTTTCATAATCACTAATTTACAATAAGAAAAAACACATTCAAACCAATTTAAGAAACCTTTAGTTTTTTAAGAGTTTACTTTTGTTATTAAAAACCTGTTTACGAATCATGATTACAAAACCTACCATTTACCTTTTTAATTTATATTCGAATTGTTTTGTTTATAAGACCGTTTTGTATAACCCAAAACATAAAAACTTTTAACTTTACAATCTGTGGTAATGGTTTGTAAAATGTTTTTTTCAATAAATTACTTTAGTTTAAGAATGCCAAAAAGATCTTCAGTTTTAGAAGTTCAGGTTACAAAAAACTACTTAATAAAAATTGTAAGCGTAAATATGAGTGTAAAATACAATAGTAATCATTTAAATATCCTGCTTTTGGCATTCCTGTTTATGACCGTAAATTTTTATTCTCAGGAAACTACTTATAAAGAAATTGAAAACTATGCTTTTGAATATAGGGAAATTAGAGGAGAGGTAACAGATGAAGTAAAATTTCCGATTCCGGATGTGGTAGTTTTCGTGAAGGGAAATCAGGATTATGTAATGACGGATAAAGAGGGGAAATTTTCAATAAAAATTCCGCTTGAAAAATTTAAAGAAAAAGTCTTTTTACGCTTTGAGGTTTTAACTTTAAAGCCCAAAGAAATTGAAATCCGTGCCAATACCAAATATCTTAAAGCGCAATTAAATAACAATCCGGAAAAATCACGCCAAAAATGGACTTGGGAATGCAATATTGAAAAACCTGATATAACCGATCTAATTTTCAAAACTTTAGACTTTATCATTGCTAACCAAAAAAAGAAAAAGAAAACATGATTCTTATACTCTTTTACATTTTTGAACCAAATAAAGCGTTTGTAACGCAACTCCAAGGATAATCCGCTCATATAAAAGTACCGGTCTCGCACTACCTTAAAATTAATTTATATTTGAAATGATTTGCTTCGCCTGTTCACTATCGGCTCTTGTGGCAAATCCGAAAACAAGGTTTAATTAGATCTTTTAAATAAAAAAAACCGCCAAATAGCGGTTTTTTACACATAATAATGTTTCATCTTGTTCTGTATATATACTTATAAAGTAGTTCATCATTGCTGTATTCCAAACATTCAATATAGCCTTTTTTTCTCTCGTAGGTCTGTTTTGAAATTAACCCAATGCTTAAATTCATATAAATACTGACAAATTTACCATTTTCAAATGTCACCTGACTTTGAGTATAATAGCCTTTACTGAATTCGTATGTCAATAATTTTGTGTTTTTTTCATAATACAAACGGCTATCATCTGTTGTATACAATGCACTATTTGTTATTTCCTCCCAGGTGCCTTCATTATTATAATATGTTTTTGTTTCAATTATTTTAAAACTAAACGAGTTATCTTCGGTATACTCCTCGTCACCATCACTACTGCAGCCAATTAAAGTACTTATCGCAATAAATGCACATAGTATTGCTTTTTTCATATTTCTGTTTTTTATTTTTTTAGCAAGTATACTAATAATAATCTTAATTGATAAAGTTGAAACGAATTGTTTTTAATGAATAATCCGCCTTTAGACGGGTTGTTTTGTTTCTTATTTGGCCAAATGTTTAATTTAGTCCCGAATCCATCTGGTGCTCCTCTGCGACGAGTACCCGCTTACATTTTTGGACTAAATAAAACGTTTACAATGCCGCTACACAAAGACAGAATTAGGATGCAGTGCCCACAAACAATCCGTTTACTAAAGTTTATCCATAGGCAAAAAGACTTAATTTAGTCCCAGACTATAAACAGCAAAATTCAAAAACAAAAGTATAATATGGAAATACGTTTATTGGTTTTAAGAACAGGCGACACAAAAAAACTATCCGATTTTTACACCCTGTTCGGGTTGACTTTTGACTATCATCAACACGGAAATTCACCATTTCATTATAGTGCAAGTATCGGAAAAACAGTTTTAGAAATTTATCCTTTAACAAAGACCCAGACCGAAGCAGACAAAAACCTAAGATTAGGCTTCGGTATTGACAACTTCGAGGCTAAAATTCAAAAATTAACAGCTTTAGACATGGTATTTGTATTACCTCCTACACAAACAGAGTTTGGATTCATGGCCGTAATTGAAGATTTTGAGGGAAGGAAAATTGAGTTGTATAAAAATAGCTAGTTGAAATATGTAATTCAAAACATTAACAACTGAATTCTCTGTTTTTTTTTATGAGTTGATAATCATCTGGTGCTCGTTTGCAACAAGTACCTACTTACTTGTAAAACTAAATAAAGCTTTTGCAACGCAGCTTTTGAGATAATGCCTATGTAAAAAATAGCTTTATAAGAATTCTATTTTAATAAACCGCATTACAAACGCTACAATTCATCTTTTAAATTAAGCAAGTACTCGTTGCAAACGAGCACTAGTGGGGCTACTGAATAATTCTGACGATTATTTTCCAATAATTTTTCTTCTATGAGTTTGTCCCCACTCTGATAGATTGTTTATAATGATTTGTAATGTTTTACCATGTTCTGTAAGTTCATATTGAACACTTATGGGTTGTGTATCCAAAACAGTACGGTTGACTATTTTATTTACTTCCAATTCTTTCAGTTCTTTGCTCAGCATTTTATTGGAAATACCAACAACATCATTTAAAATATCCGAAAATCTTCTCTTGTTATAATAACAAATAGAAGATATTATTGGTATTTTCCATTTACCACTTAGCACATCCATCGAATCTTGAATTGCTATTAAGTTTTTCTTATTCTCTTGTAAACACTGAACTTTTTCCATACTACTGGTTACTTTTAGGTTACTTGATTCCCTGAATGATACAATTACTTTTCGATACAAAGTTACAAAAGTATACTTTCACTTTCTAACTTTGCAACTCACAAATTAAAAAAGTAAAAAATGAGTAAATTAAAAAACAAAGTTGCTGTAGTTACGGGAGCATCAAAAGGAATAGGCGCATCAATAGCCAAATATCTTGCAGAAGAAGGTGCAAGTGTAGTCGTAAACTATGCATCAAGTAAAGAAGATGCAGAGCAAGTAGTTAAAGTGATTACTGACAATGGTGGTAATGCTATTGCAGTTCAAGGTGATGTATCCAAAAAATCAGATGTGATAAGGTTATTTACAGAAACAAAAAATGCTTTTGGGACATTAGATATTTTGGTGAACAATGCGGGTATCTATCAATTTGAGTCAATTGAGCATTTTACTGAAGATTCGTTTCACCAGCAATTTAATATTAACGTGTTAGGTTCATTGTTGACAATTCACGAATCTTTAAAACTATTTGGCAAAGCAGGCGGTAACATAATTAACATAAGTTCAGGTGCCAGTAATACGCCAATGCCAAACGGTGCTGCATATTCAGCTACAAAGGCTGCTTTAGATGCTATTACCATTTCATTATCCAAAGAATTTGCAGGAAAGAATATTCGTATCAACTCTGTTTTACCCGGAATTGTAGAAACAGAAGGTTATCATACCGTTGGAATGGCAGGAAGCGAAGCAGAAACTTTTATGATTTCCAAAACACCACTTGGAAGATCAGGTAAACCTGAAGACATTGCAAAAGTGGTAGCATTTCTTGCTTCTGATGATTCATACTGGATAAATGGGGAAAAAATTTCTGTAATGGGGGGACTTTACGGGATTTAAAAACAAAATTATTAAACGCTAAAAGAAACACTGCCTGTAACAAGGGCTTTGCAATAGTGGAACGACAGTGCTCAATTGAATATTTGTGCTTATATTTAGCATTGGTGTTTAATTGAGCATTTGTGTTATGAAACAAACTTACGTTCACGAGCGAGACGCTCACGCCAGCGGGGGATTCTAATTCTGTCCCACTTTTATTAGTTAAGGTTTCCCATGCATATTCTGCAGGAATAGGCATTTTTCGATTATGAGGTGGTTTTGTGTATTCATCTGCCATTTTTAAGAACAATAAATAAGTTAATTGTTCTAAATAATCGCCATAGCCTACACCATCATCTCTAAAGGTTTGGCAAAATGCCCATACTTTGGATACTATACTTGAGGTATTGACTGAATTTTCTTTGCTCATTTCTTTGTTTAATTATTTTGAATTACGTTGAATCCCTTTTCTCTTAGGTATTCTTGTGCATCATATGTATTAAAATTATTTGGATCTAGGTTAAGTTCTTCACCATTAACATATAGATTTTCCCATGAAATCAATAGTTTACAAGGATAAATAATCCCTTCATAATCAACAGCCCATTCTCTTGCACCTCGTCGTGGAGGAATTCCTTCTCTTTCTATTCTAAGTATTGCCTGAAAAATATGCTCTCGTTCAATGTTTATTGGTATAGCCATTTTTAAATCTTAATTATATTAAATAAGCTAGTGATCCCCAGCTGTAAAAGTTTTGGAAATCTACCCTACTATTTTCAATTCTTTCTATTACGTCTTCTTCACTACAATATTCATTAATTCTTTCTACAACAGATTCCTTCCCCGAATAGAAAAGATTAATTGTTTTATTTAGAGCCTCTGAATAATTTAAGTCATCAGACAAATAAGACGCTAATATAACCCCTGAAATTAATGCCGAGTAATTATCAATAGGCCATTGGTGACTAATTAATGACTGTTTAGAACAAACTAAAGCAGAACCAATACCCAATGATAATGGACTATTGATTAATGATGTTGTTGCACCATCACAAGCATCAACTACAATTAATCTTCTATCTGATGTGTTTAAACTATATGAATTCAATTCGTCTAAATTAAAGTGAATATTATTCCCTAAGTCTAGATATGATTTATGGGCTTCCATATGATTAAATTCTCCATGACAACAAATCCAAATTAAATCAAAACTATCATCATTATATTTTTCTAAAAATTCCTCTTTTGATGATAAATGGAATTTTAATATTACAGTTTCAATTCCTTTTTTATTAAATATATTAACAATTCCTACACTTTCTATTTGGCTTAATATAGTGTCGCCTTCCCACACCAAAACCTTGCGGATTTTTCTTTGTTCATTTGGCTTCTCAAAACTCTGAATTATAGGTAATAGAATATTTAATTCTTTTGATATTATTGATTGAATAGGTAATTGGACACCATAAAACAAATGCATTCCACTAATTTCATTTAACCTTGGAACTTGCAATAATTGTTTAAAGTTAAAATGCTTTTTTATTGCTTCTAAAAATTGATTTGCATTCTCTTTTATTGGTGCTCCTAACCTATATGGATTTTCATATTGAAAATCTGAATAATCATGCAGAGTATTTGTTGTCGAAAAAAACTGATTATTGAATGTAATTATTTGAGGAATATTTTCAAGTGTATTAGTATCAGTAATAATCTGTGATTTATCAATTGAATATAATACACCATTTGGACTATTTGGTATTATGAAGAGAATTTTTTTATTAAATATATTATCATAATCTATCCTAAAGTATCTACAAATTATTTCACTTGCAATTTCGGTTTTTCCGTTTTGTATAAGAAGGTGGAGTGAATTTAATAAATTATTATATAGTCTTGATAATTCATAATTAATTTTAAAATCATCATCGTGTGCATCAAGATATTCATAATATTTATCGAAGCATAAAAACAAAACCTCAAGATTTTCAACTAACTGATCGACATTATCTTCAAATTTATTAGCATAAATTTGAAGATGTTCATGAGGGTGTAAAATATCTAAATAAGAAGTAATTATAATATCACACCATTCTTTTTTTGAATATAGGTTATAACTATTTTTTCTACAAGAGAAATTTACAGCAATCATTTTCTTAGAGCTTTGTGAAATATTTAAATTATAAATTTTAAACAATATTTCACTTGCAATTTTATTTTGACTCTCTTTTTTGTGAACAAAACACCAAGTTGAAATATTTGCTAAAGCAGGAATTAATTCCTCTAAAAAAAGATGCTGGCTAAATAAGTTTATTATTCTTACAAAATAAACCTTCAAATAAATATCACATAACTCAATATGACCACCACTACATCTGGAATAATAAAAAAGACATTCACTCCAGGTTAGAAAAAATATATCTACATTTTTTTTAATAAATATATTATCTGAAGCAAAAAATGTTACAATTCTTAGTGGTTCATATTGTCTTTGCAAAGTTTCAGATAAATCTCTACTAAGAGAATTACATATCCAGCCATAACAGTAATTTAAGATTTTATTGCTAGTTACAATTCTTAGTATTGAAACAGAGATTATATATTGAAGAAAGTCAATTAAATCTGCATTCAGTATGTTTTTTGTTTTTAAAACAAATAAATCGTTAATAAATGCTTCGGCTAATAATTGTGATTTTTCTAAATTAAAATCTATAACCTTAATTTCTATTTCAAACCATTCAAAGAATTCTTCAATATCCTCGGGATTATCAAAGTCTGATTTTTTCTCCCATATGTATACTTCTTTATCATAAGATAAATTATGAAAATTTATAAAAATCTCTTTATTCATATTTCTTTTTTTTAATCAAATCCCTCTGCTGTCGCGAGCGTCTCGCTCGTGCACTCAATGCATAAAATCAATTTACATTATTTTTGACGATAATTACCGTAAACGTATTTCTGAATTCAAAACGTACGTTCACGAGCGAGACGCTCGCGCCAGCGGAGGAGTTTAATTTTTTCCCCTTCTTAAATATTTGTGTTCCTTTATGTAAATTCTAACTATTATATATCACATATTGAATTAATAATTTTTTCAATCTTCTTTTTCAAATCCAGTAATCTTTTCGTAATAGTTAGTTATAAAACTTTTTAGAGCATTTTTTTTATCCTCGGTCAGTTGAAAGTTTTCCAATATACCCGTGTGAATTGCTTTACCCACTATATAATTAATTTCATCAATTGTTACCTGATCAAAATTATTTCTTGAGATATCGGGTATAAAAAGTCGTGAATTAATATTTAGCACTAAACTTTCAATCTCAAATAATGAAGCTGAATATGGGAGGTTAAATCTAAAGTCTTTAATTAAAACGCTTCTAACAAATAGCTCTTTTCTTTTTTTATCTTGATTCCTAGAATAATAAATATATTTGTCACCCTTATTGAATGTTAGATATAATTCCCTCTTTTTGCCTTCATGTATATTAATTGTTTCAGTAAATATCGATGTTTTGCATCTTTCAGAATGTCCTAACTTATATAATTCTTTCAACTTTAGATTTTCAAGGATACCACTTTCTTCATCATCAAATGTGCATGCATATATTAGTTTTTGAAGATCCTTTTTAACAATTATTGAGATCCATTTTAACTCTCGTTCCAATTTTTGAATAACATCATCAACATTTGAATCAGTAAATGCGATTCCTGTGAGAAAACGTTCTTCAACTTCTTCTTCGACTAATGGAATTGTTATGTATTTAATTTGATTGTTATCTATGTAATCCTCTAAATTGATGTCGTTTTGTAAATTAATTTTCTGAATTCCATTTATATCGTCATAAGTATAAATTTCACCTTTAAAATCTAAATCATCAATGTTAGTTATATAGTCTTTATTCTTTTTAAGAATTATATAACCATCAATATCTTTCAAATATTTGCGGAAATCAATTTTAATCCAATTATTAGGATTTTCGATGTTTATTAAATTTACGATTTCATGAGTGATCTCTTCGCTTTTGTTAATTAATTCTATTTTAATTTCATCAGTCAAAAAATATTGATTTAAAAACTCCTTTATTGTATCTGCATCATTACCAAAGATATTCATGAAATTCATGTAGTTTAATATTACTTCTGTGCCTTCAAATGTAAAATCATCAATTTGAGTTAACGATGTATATTCATTGTTCTTCTCCAGTTCAATAGTGAATTTACTTTTATCTTTAAAATTCCTTGTTATAACTTTCACATTGTCTGATAACATAAAACAGGATAAAAAACCAATTCCAAAATTTCCGATAGGTTTATAATTTAAATCTCTTAATTTAAAATCGGTTGAATTGTAATATGAAACACCTATATTTAAAAAATGTTTTTTTATTATTTCCATTGACATGCCGATCCCATTATCTTTAATTATGACAATGTTATTTTTAGCATCAAGAATAATTTTTATTTTAGGTTCGTAGATGTCATCACCAAACTGAAATTTTTCTTTTTCAATTTCCTGCCTCACTCTACACGCATCAAGGGAATTTTGAATTATTTCACGAAGACCGAGTGATTTATTACCATAAATTTTATCTCCCATCAATAGTCTACTAATTGCATGATAATCAAGAGACATTTTATATTCAGAAAATGTAAAACCTATTGGTCTGATATAAATTTTGGGAGAAGAATCAAATAAGATATTATACTGATTAGGCATTTTGTTAGTAAGATCCATTGAGCCATTAAGTTCTTTTTCAACCCAATCGATATATGATAGAATTTTTCGATGGATATTTGCATTTGGAGATTCACCGTGAAAAACAATTTGTTTTTGTTTCTTGACCGTATCAAACTCAATTTTTTTCTTGTTTGTAATAACAAAATGTTGTTTCCATTCATCTTCACTAATTCCTTTTGGATCAACAGTTTTGTATAAATTGTATGGGGTTCTGCTAGAATCAATATCTAGGATATCTCCCAATCTTAATATGCAGGCAATAAATTGTGAATTGTAGTGAAAATGTCCCTTTTTGTCATTTTGAGTTAATCTTGAAGATATCCAATCAAAATCTTTTGTATGGCTTTCACAAATTAGTGCAAGATCTTCAGTGAAATAAGCAGTAATCTGACCAGGTATTTGAAAATATTCATTAAGATTTTCTCTAATATACTTAGCAGAAAGAAATGAATGGTATCTCCTAATGTATTCAGTTAGTGCGATTTCTTCGTTATTATTCATCACTTTTTTCATTGATGAAAATTTAATGTCAATTTCAGAAAAACTATCTTTTTTAATTAAATCAATATCCTTAGTGCTAACAGCCATTCCAATATCATGTAGCAATGCTGAATAAACTAACAATGTAATTTCTAATTCACTCAAAGAATTAATATCTTGAATTAAATCTGCCATATAATCCATTATTCGAATCGAATGGTCAATATTGTGAAGGGTGTAACTTCCAAAAATTTTTGGAATTTGGTTATCAAGGAGTGGTTGTATCTTATTAAAAACAGTTTTAATATTAGGGAGAAATTCACTGTTTTCCAAACGTTTAATTAAAATTAAATCATCAATTTTTAAATTAGTGTCTATAGTTAGATTGAGGTTTTTATCTGACATTTTTTTATTTATATGAATGTGGTCTTTAATTATTTTAAAATTCTTTTAAAATATACTTTTTATTTGAAACGATACTTAAGTTCTCTCTTTTTAAAAGCATCTTTTCCTCCTTCGACGATATCAGCAATATGTTCCCTTATTACCATTGACAAGAGAAGATTTGTCTCAGTGTCAATCTTTTCAAAACTATTTTCAATTGCGCCATTAATATAATCAAACTTAAATTCCCTCTGCTGGCGCGAGCGTCTCGCTCGTGCACTCAATGCATAAAATCAATTTACATTATTTTTGACCATAATTACCGAAAACATATTTCTGAATTTAAATCGTAAGTTCACGAGCGAGACGCTCCCGCCAGTGGGGATCGGGTATAAAACCTATAATTCTTAAAAAGATAAGACTATAACTTCATTATCATCTTGATACATTAAAATACCGTTTCCTACATAAAATGCAGAATTGACATCTCTTTTAAGTCTTTGTTTTAATTTTTCGAATTCTAAATCGTAGACTATTATATCAGAATTTCTTATCACACAAACCAATCTATCCGTAAGATAACGAGTATGTAATGTGCCAAATTCCCAATAAGCATATTTAGTTTTAATTATTCGTATTGGTTTTTTATTATCTAGGACAGAATATTCCAAAATAGAAAAACTATCGTTATAAAATTTATCGTTCGTATATAGTAGTACTACAAAACGATCTCCTTTTGAATTAAAACTTAAATGATGAAATGCTCCATTAAAGTCAAGGTCATCCATATCATAAATCAAATCAATAGTTTTTGAATGATTGATTTTAAATATTTTTACGCCTTGAACACCATAATTTGCATGATGCGTTATAAAAGCAAATTGGTTTGTTATGTTCGTCTTTGTAACTGATTCAATGTACTCATAACCACACCATTCTTTTTCTGGATAAATCAGATCATCACTCAATAAAACTTCAAAAGAAACTTCATCCTTCTTCCAAAATATGTTTATGGGTTTGTAATTATAATATTCATCCAGAATCGGAATAAACTCATTTTCTCTATGATAAATCAGGTAGGTTTCATTATTAGTTACTGAAAAATATTTTTTATAAATTTTTATTCCATCAGCGTCAAAATGGTAATAATTGATGCTGTCAGCATTAATCAGAACTATTATCGTGTAATCTTCATCATCTTCTCTAAATGTTTCTATTACAACATCTTTGGTAAACTCAGGAGAATGATCAAGTTTTAAATCAATTTCATTCAAAAAATTAAGTTCACGGTCGTATAATTTTAAATATAAAGAGTAATCTCTTGATGTCAATTGATAGGTTTTCTTATTATATTCATCAAAATGAATTGCTATTACTTCATAATTATATTGATAATCTAGAATGAAATGCTCTTTATTTTCATAATTATTTATAGTATTTATTTCATTTTTACCTTTGGAAAAATCATATGACCTTAGAATGGTGCGGTTTTCGTTTGGATTTTTATTGTTTTTTACTGCATATAAAACAATTGATGTGATACCGAAAATAATAATAAGAAGAGAAAATGTTATCATTTTATTTCCCAATCAATTTCTCAAGCCTAACCATCATTTCATCTTTCTCCTTCAACATTCTTTCATACAATGCAATTTTTTCTTCATGAAGTTTTTTTAGCTCTTCGATAGGATTGAAGTTGAAAGTAGAGTTAGGATTTCCAACACAAGCATTATCTCCAAAAGTATTAGAAATAATATTTATCGCCTGCTCCTCATCAAAATTCTGAAAAGCCTCAACCGGAATTTTTAATACCGCTGAGATTTGTTTTAGCAGACTATCCTCAATTACATCTTTCTGCTCCAGCATAGAGATTTTCTTCTGATTCCAGTCTTCTCCCAGATCATAAGCCAATGCCTCCTGCTTGATGTTAAGCATTTCTCTGAAACGCTTTACGTTTCTTCCCTGATGTATTTTTTGTTCCATATCGAGTACAATTTCTGAAGGCTCAAAGATAAAGCCATCTGCATTAAAAAGTGTGAATTTCAAAGATAAAAAAATATCCGTAAAATATCCCTTTGTCAGATAGTATATCCAAATCAGGAATAGTTTATCCTTTTGAAAGAATAGAACTTCGTTCGTGAATCGTAAGCTACTCACTATGAAAAAGAATAAAAACGGTAAGACAGAAAAAAGACTCCTAATAACGCCTGCACAGGCAAAAACCGCATTGAGTATGTTTTTGCAGCATCCGGAAAAACTGAAACTCGAAAAAGGAATTACAGCACTGCTCGAAAAACTCAAAAACCCCGGTGTCAATAGAATATTCGACAACTATCCCGACCTCTTGCAGCAATACGACTTAGAAGAACTGCTTTCAGGCAATCTGGAAATCCCTGATACTAACAAACAGGACATCAGGACCGCAGGAATTCTTTCGTGTCTGCAGGTACTGGTATACTTTTGTGATGACCTAAAAGAAAACCCAAATCCGGCTCAGAAGCATTTTGACAGTCTCCGGTATATTTTAAAATCGATTACGGCATCAGAATTCATAAACGAATTGCTCCTTGTAGTAATAACAGTCACAGGAGTAGACTATTATAAAAAGTATCGGCAAAAAATACAGCACTTCGATTTTGATACCCAAAACGCCCTACTGCTGGAGAATGACCCTGAACTGCAGGAACACCTCCACCTGATGGTTTGGTTTGCCATGACCAGACTGTTTACAGAATCAGTATATGTCTATTTCAACCATCCGGACCAAAACCTTAAAACCGCAACAGTATGAAAACCGCAGCAAAACTTTCATTTCCAAAACTCCAAAACGAATATCTAGAAAACATCCTGCGCCAGTTGGTCAGTCAGCACAGCATCGTTCAGGTCTTTTTTACCGTAGAGCCTTCGCCTCTGTTTTCACAACTCATCATCCATACCGAAAAAAACACCTCTGTCCAGGAGCTTCGGCAGAGTAAATGGGTCGCCAAAGAAAAAAACCAGTATCAGATCAATGTGTCTTTGGTCTATTCTTCAAAACTGCATCATCAGTATGCTTTAGGCGCACCTTTCACTGCATTTTACTGCCGTCCGGCTGCTGTGATCTATCAAAATGAAAAATTAGAAGAAGCTGTTTTCAGTACAGCGAAATGGAAAAAATACAAGAAGAAATTGAATGCCTATCAAAACAATTTCTACCACGATCACGAACTTCAGAAATGGCAGATTAAAACCTCATGGCAGAAGGCGCCTCAAACAGTGTCTTTACCTCCTATGCCAGACTGCTGGAATACGACATCGAATGTTTAGAAGAACTCTATACCGGAAACACTTGCAACACCCTAAGTCTTGATGAAAGAATCCGAAACCTGACCAAATGCATTCCGGAAATTCAAAAATACTTTGTCCAAAACAGCCGGAACCACTATTTCCTGACAGCCCTTTTTGAAAAAGCAAAACAAGCAGCTTCAGGGGGTGATGTAATCTATAAAGACGAAATGTATCAGGCAGTTGAAAACAGCGAACAAAATCTGCTTCGCCTAGCCACAGAACGTTTTGCCGAATTAAAGAAACAAATCAAAAAAGAAGCCGCTAAAAAACACGAAGTTCCCTGTCAAATTGAGAACAAACCAAAAGACAGCATCCTTGACGCCACCATCGAAAACATCCTAAATTCGGTAGAAGTCGAGCAAATTTACGCCTTCCATCAAATCACTTACGGAGAAAAACAACCTATTACCTGCTGCTTATTGCCAATACCGTTGGCAACGAAAAAGTAAGAGCCCTAACACACTCCCTCAAAAGCAAAATGGGCAACCAATACGATTTTGTACTGTTAAGCCACAGCCGTTACTGGATCCAGAACAATTTGTATCAGTATCAGCATCTCTTTTCCGGTATCATTCAGGATCAGAACCTCATCTGGTCATCCGCCCCATACCACCCGGATTTGCATTGGGAAGTACCCTTCGAACCCTCGCACGCCGATTTGTATTTTCACTATAAAGCAGCCAAAAATGTGGCTCTCCAATTTTTTGCAATAGCCGGCAATCCCAAACAAAACTACCAGGGTTTAGACTACCTGTTTGCCTTGTTTTTCCTGTCGTTTTGCAGGACCTATATTTTCGTCAAAACATACTACCTGCCCCATTACCTGACCGCGCAGTCCTTATGGCAGCTGTGCAGCTATGCAGACCCCGACATAAGAAAATACCATTACCTGCTCGAACAATTCCCGACAGACATTTTTCTTTACACAGACAAACACATGAGCCTCCACCACAAACTGTCAAAACTCAGCAAAGAACAGGTCAGTCAAATGAACCTCATCGTCGAAAAACTAATCTTCGAATTACACCATCTGGTCATTGAAGGCAAATTAATATACTCTGACAAAGACGAAGAAGAGGAATAAACTCCGAGGCAAAGCAGAAACAATTTTCACCCCTGAGAGGAGTCGAAGGGTTATGGAAACAAAAGGCCTCGATAAGTAATTCTTTGCCCTCAAAAAAGTTTACGATTTTGTCTGGAAATAGCATAGAACTAATTACAAATCAGTTTCATTGGTCGCCTAATGCCATTGGGGAGTTATACAAAAGCCGTTGGAAAGTAGAAATCTTTTTCAGAGAGATAAAGCAGTTACTTCACATAAAATCGTTTATAGGAACATCCAAAAATGTGGTTATGATTCAAATCTGGACAACTTTAATTACCATTCTCATTCTAAAAGCACTAAAAGCTCAATCAAAATTTGACTGGTATTTATGTAGTAGCTTTTATACGTTTGAATCTTTTGTTAAAATTGACTTACAAAATGGCTAGATAAACCATTTGAAGAACACCTAGAGCCTCCCCCGGAAAACATACAGTTTTTTTTGAAAAATGACCATTTCAAAGGCTAAACACAATGAAATGACCGAATTTGATATGCCGTAATTTTATTTAGGACAGGATTGATTAAAACCAAAGAAAGAGGAAAAAGCAAATAATACAAATCGATTTTAACATTTATAAAGTATTTTATACATTTGCCAGCAAATTAAAAAAAATATTCCCTCGCTTATAAAAAATGACTTTATATTCATTTTATGTAGTGGCTTTTTTTATTAAATATCAAAGTTTAAAAACGAATTACAATTGAAGTTTGTTGATATTATCAGTGCTAAACTTACACTTTAATTAGTAGGCATCGATTGGGCAAATGGTCCTTAATGTTATGGAAACAGCTATTGACGTAACTGGAGGAACCAACTATTCGGTAATGGGAGCCAATCAGATTTCTAAAATAGTTTATTAATTAAAGCAATCCAAAAATACCAGTTGACACTAAGAGAGGAAGAAATTATTGTAATGGTATAGTAAGGTTTTCGACATAAAGAAATTTAATAAAGGAAGATATTAAAAAAGGGAAATAAATATTTAAAATTAATGTAAAACTACAAATTCTTATGAATTCTAAATTTTTCAAATTGTTCTTGATTGTGTTTTTAATCCAAATATTCATAACAAACAATTTAAAAGCGCAAGAGCTTCTATATGATAATGGCCCTTTTACGACAAATACCGGTGTTGGTTTTGGGGGTTCAGATGTTTCTGTAATGCAAAACGTTACATTAGGATATAGTACATTAGGGTACTCTGTTAACAACGCAGGTAATTTTCGTTTAACTGATCAATTTACTAATTCTGCGCCATGGTATTTAGACTATGTTGATGTTTTTGCTTACCAAACTGGAAGTTCGGTTTCATCCACGTTTACAAGTGGTGTTGTTAAAATTTGGAATAGTGACCCTAGCAGTGGAACAGCTATATCAGAATTCGGTGATTTTAACACTAATCGAATGATCTTGACTGATTTTACAAATTGTTATCGAGTTCAAGAAAACGCTAGTTTGCTTGATAATAATCGTCCGATAATGAGAATACGGATTTCGATTGGTGCCATAATTCAACCAGGAACACATTGGATTGAATGGGGGCTAACAGGCTCATTGGCTTCAGGGCCATTTGCTCCGCAAATTAGTATTTTGGGCACTGGTAATACAGGAGATGCAAAGCAGTTTAATAATACCGGTTATACAGGCACCTTAACTAATGGCGTATACCAAGTAGGAATACCTTTCAAAATTTTTGGAAGTCAATTTGTATCCTATTCACCTGGTCCTAATCCTATTTGTACTGGAAGTAATGTGACTGTTAATTTTTCAGACCCCGTAGTGCGAAATATAGCAAATTCCTACACATTGGAATTATCAGATGTAAACGGAAATTTTCCTGGGACATTTTTAACGACTACTGTCGTAAGTGCGAGTCAATTATCAGCTGTAATTCCAATATCTACTGTTGGAGGTGCTAACTACAAGATAAGAACTGTTGCCTCCAGCCCAAGTGAAAATAGTTCACCTTCAGATTTTCTAAATGTCTACTCGGCGCCAAACGCTGTCGTAGCATCTCAAACAGATGTTTCATGTAATGGTGGATCTAATGGTTCAGCTTCAGTGACTGCTTCGGGTGGTGCTGGTGGATATACCTACTCATGGTCGCCTTCGGGTGGAACAGCTGCTACAGCAACCGGATTAAGCGCAGGAATCTATACGGTAACGGTAACAGATGCTAACGGATGTACCGCTACTCGAGACTTTACTATTACACAACCAACGGCTCTAGTAGCTACTGCCGCTTCACAAACCAATATATCTTGTAATGGTGGCTCGAACGGAGCGGCTTCAATTAATACCCCTACAGGAGGTGCAGGTGGA
>NZ_CAIJDP010000091.1 GCF_903819435.1 Flavobacterium salmonis
GAACGTTGTGCGATACCTTAAAAAAACTAAAGAGAAAAAATTGAGCTATAAAGGGAAAATTAAATTAGAATTTTATGAGCAGAAATGGTTTAAACTAATTTGTTTTTTTGCATTTTTTGGATGGTTATTTTATATGATACAACCGACATTTAAAATTAACAAAAATGAGTTAGTTGAATTAAATGTTACTGTTGATAAAGAATGGGAAAGTGGAGGAAAAAGAAATCCAGTCAAACTTTATTTTAATGTTAAAGAGTATTCTAATCGATTTGGAATTTATGTTGGTGGAATTTATGGAAGATGGACAGAAGTAACAGAGACTCTTAAGCAAAACGCAAAAATTAAAATTAGAATTCACGAAAGCAACAAGAACAACTTAAATAAAAAAACAGAAGTTATTCCGATTTATTACCTAAAAAACGATAAATCAGACATCGTATTCAATGAGGACGAATTTAATGAAGGTGAAAAAAGTTCAGATAATCGTGTTATGGGATTATTTATTATAATTTTTCTTTTAGGATTATGGAAAATATCAACCGAATAAATAAAGGCAATCGCACAACACACGCTACAACGGATTTGGGCAATTGGCTTAATGGAAAGTTGGTTTTGTATTTGTGATGATTTGGCAAATCCGAAAATAGGGCTTAATTTAGTCCCAAACCCGCTGTAGCGCGAGAACGTT
>NZ_CAIJDP010000092.1 GCF_903819435.1 Flavobacterium salmonis
TTCTGTAACAGGTCTAACTCCTGGTACATGGACATGTACTGTAACCGATGCTAACAACTGTACTACTACCGTTGACTTTATTATTACACAACCTACAGCTCTAGTAGCTACTGCGGCTTCACAAACAAATGTGTCTTGTAATGGTGGCTCGAACGGAGCGGCTTCAATTAATACCCCTACAGGAGGTGCAGGTGGATATACTTATAACTGGAC
>NZ_CAIJDP010000093.1 GCF_903819435.1 Flavobacterium salmonis
TTTTCTTTTGATTGAAATTAGCTTTACGGCTATTGTGCGCTCGGCTTTTAGTTCCATCAATAGCAATGGTTTCTCCTGCTATTAAATCGGCATCTTTCAAGAAAACGACAAAGAGTTTGAACAAGTTTTTTAATGCTGCAGGATGGTTCTTTCTAAAATCAGATATGCTGTGGTAGTTCGGTCGAATGTCTTCTAACAACCACTGCATTTCAATGTTTCTAAAGCATTCTTTTTCCAGCTTGCGGCTACTTCTTAATCCATTGAGATAGCCGTATAAATAGATTTTCAAAAACACTTTGATATTATAGCTCGGTCGACCTTCTGATTTAATAGAAGTAACTGCAAAACCAAGTTTTTCCAA
>NZ_CAIJDP010000094.1 GCF_903819435.1 Flavobacterium salmonis
TCAACATAGCCTATCAGGGTTTGTTTAAAAGCTCCGCCTGAATTGGTCATATTAAGCCACAAACGGTGGCTCTCGAAGCCTGTTGATTTTGAACTTTTACCGGGTTTGAAGAATTGTGCATTATCAGCTCCCCCAGCACGCATTGAATTATCAAACTCAACAATTCCATTTGCTTTTGCACTTGCCATAAACGATTGTCCCGCTGCTATGTAACCAGAAGGGATAGCATTGTT
>NZ_CAIJDP010000095.1 GCF_903819435.1 Flavobacterium salmonis
GGGTGATATGGAAATTACAGAAGACAACATTTTGCGTGATCCAAATTCAGTTTATCAAAATTCAGATCCCGGATATGTAGCTTTCTTAAAATACTTTGACAAAGAAGCCACTACAGATAAAATCATTGCCCTAATCGAAAAGAAACTTGAGGATAAGAAAAAGAAGTGATACTTTGAACCTTTCCTAAATTGTTTTTCTGTCTCGTCCTGAAATGAGTTGACACTAAATCGACTTATTATGAAAATCAATGAAACCCCAGTTTCAGACGCTCACGGCGTGATTATAATATAAGCTTTTAAGTTAGTTGTGATAGAGCGAATTGAAAAGGGGGAAATGACTTATACACAAGCCCAGAAAATTATGGCATACAATGAAGGAGCATCGTTTTGGTCTGGCTTAGGAAATTTGGCTAGACTGGAGCAAACCAAACTTATTATTTATGTCAAATCTAAAGAAACTCCAAAAAAAACCATCAAAATGCTTGAAAAAGAATTGAAATAGCCCCTAATATTCATACATATTTAATTACGTTTTATTTAAACAATCCACAAACTAAACTATGGCAATATTAAAGCTATCGAAATCAGACATATTTGTTTAAGCATCTTCAAATAAAATGATAATTGCTCAAGATTAACTTAAAAACTGTTTTTTTTAATTTGTTATATAATAACACACACAAGATATTATTTTACAGATCTTTAAGCACTAAAAACGAAATTTTTAAAATTTTTCTTGTTATAACTTTGATATTATAGCTTTTATTTTATTAATTAGCTATCTTTTTAACACTCTTTGAAGTTGTTAGATTGAGCAAGACATAATTACAACCCAAGGGTTTTAACTAAACAAAACTTACCACATAAACAACTAATAAAACAAGGTATTTATTAAATCTTATTGCTGTATAATATATATAATTATTATTTCACAACTAATGATTAAGACAAAGTGTAGAAAATTGTTTCTAAAGTAAATTTTTCATAACATCATTGGAAAAATTATAAGCTGGAGTTCTAATAAAAAATTAGTAATGAAAATTACAACGAAAAAGACCAAAAATGGTCGAATTATTAAATAAAATATTAACCGTATTACATGAAGAAATTTTTACCTTTTTTTTTGTTTATTTTAAAAATAAGTTATAGCCAAGAGCTGCCAGTAATTACTCCTTTAAATCCTAACTAGGCTGAAATAAGTAAATACGCCTCAATGCCCATAGGTACTTTTACTGGAATTCCTCAAATCAGTATTCCATTATACAATATCGAAACGCCGGGTCTTAATTTACCATTATCATTGAATTACCATGCAGGAGGAAATAAGGTTGATGCCTTGGCATCTGATGTGGGATTAGGTTGGTCCCTGCAAACGATTCCCTCAATTACCCGAAGTGTTAATGGTATTGAAGACGAGCATGCACAGGGATTTTTCAATAATTGGAATTACGCCTGGGGTTCAAATGAAACATTTTTAGATTATTATCAAACTGATTTTGATTCTTATTCAGCAAAATTGTTTAGAGCATTTGCATACAACAATCCATATACTACCGATTTAGGCCCAGACGTTTTCTATTACAACTTGCCTGGTGAAAGTGGCAGGTTTATGTATGATGAATCCTCTGAACAATTTATAACTTTTCCAAAATCTAATATAAAAATAATTAAAATACAGAATGGTTTTACTAGTGAATCTCTTAGTTTTAAAATAATAGCAACAGATGGTACCATTTTTATTTTTGATATTCATGAAAAGGGATTTGAAATATTTAATCAAAATGCCAGTAGAGAAATTACAACATCCTGGAAGCCTTCAGTAATGATGTCTGCAAATCACAAAGATTCGATAACCTTTGAATATAATGATCAATATTATGAAAATCCTGTTGTTATTCCTGAAAAGAAAACATTTAGTGATGCATATGGAGAAGGTCATTATAAAGAAATTCTTATAGCTTCACCCTGGACGCAGTTTGTAAGACATAACTTAAAAGTAATTTCTAGAATTAATTTTAAAAATGGGTATGTTTTGTTTAACAAAAATTCAAACGTGCGGGAAGATTTATCTGTTAAAGGCCTTAATAATTTTACTTTAGATCCTAAAGGTTATAATTTAAGTAATCTAAAAATATTTAATAAAAATGACTTTTTAATAAAGCAGTTTGATTTTAAGTATAAATACATTTCTAATTCATTAAGCACGACGACTAAGCCAGAAGAAAAGTGGATGTTACTGACTTCTATTGAAGAAAAACCAAATAGTCAAAATGGTAATCCTTTAGTTCATTATTTTACTTATAATGAAAATAATATTCCCTCTTCCAGAATGAGTTACGGAAAGGATTATTGGGGCTTATACAATGGCGCGGAAAACAATGAAAAACTTCTTCCTACAGTTGTTTTTGCAGGAGGTAATTATGATGGGGCAAATAGGGATGTAAACCCATACCTTTCTACATTCGCTATTTTAAAAGAAATTAAATATCCAACAGGCGGCCGTACTCAATATGATTTTGAAAATAATATGATAGACTTTAACAGCAGTTATCTTCCGCCAACATTTAGCAAGGATGAAAATAGTAATGTATGTGTAGGAGGTTTAAGGATTAAAGAGGTCAGAAATTACAGTGATGCCGCTTCGTTACCAATAAAATTAAAGTACAAGTACACAAAAAGTTTTGATTCTAAAAAATCTTCAGGATTATTATTTAACGATAATTTTTTTCCTGAAATACCAGAAAGTGTACAAAATTTAGTTGCGACTTTAAAGTGGCATGGGTATGATTTTTTTCTTCAAAATGCCCCAGCTCCATATATTTATAATGATGTGGTTATTAATTCTAATCCAATGGTGCAAGGGGTTGATTTTAGTCAAACTAATGCTATTGGTTATGAAAATGTAATTGTAGAAAGGGATAGTCTTGGAGTTACTTCAGGATATACGGAGTACAAATACTCAGTCAGTCAGAATGCGTATTCACAGCAGCGTCATCAGGGTAATACTTTGAAAATGATGGTTCCTTTTAATCAAGGAGAAGCTGATTGGGGTAATCTATTACAGACAAATATTTACAAGAAAAATGCTAATGACCATGTTTTAGTTCAGAAAAAAAATAATCTGTACGATGATGGCTATGGTTTGAGTGGAGTTTTATTTACAGAATTTAGAAAAAAAATAGTCTGTCATTTGACCTTTTTAAATGAAAATTTTGATCCAATTTCAGCAGATGTAATTTATAATCACGTTAATGGTTATAATTATTCTGCATATGTAGATTTCTACGATCTTGTAAATGATAAAATATATACTAAAGATGAATATACCGTTTATGTTGCAAATTCATTTAAAAAGAATTTATTAAGCGAAGAAACAGTTGATTTCTATAAAAATGATTCTATATCTATAAAAACGAATTATTTTTATAACGATTATAATCAATTAATCAAGAAGCAGACAAAAAACAGTAAAGGGAAACTCCAGTCGACAGTCATAAAATATCCTCTTGATATCAGTACAGGTTCTGCTACGCAGGCAGAGTTAGCATTAATAAATCAAAATAGAATTGAAATTCCTATTGAAACTAGCTCTTATGTTGGCAGCATTGATTCTAATGGTAACACTGTTAACGAGGAAAAAAAATCAGTATCGAAGACAAAGTATGATATATGGGCTGAAAATTTAATATTGTCCAGTAATATACAAACAGCAAAAGGAACTGATAATCTGGAAAATAGAGTTGTTTATAATAATTATGACAGTAGTGGGAATGTAGAGGAAGTATCAAAAGAAAATGGCACACATATTTTTTATCTCTGGGGTTATAATAAGCAGTATCCTATAGCAAAGATTGAAAACGCGACACGTTCAGCTATTTTAGCAAATTTGTCAGGTCAAAATACTTTGGAAGGATATACAGAAAATGATAGTATTCAAATTGAAAGTTTACGATCCTCCCTTCGTGATGCGATGATAACAACATATACTTATAAGCCTTTGGTAGGAGTTACTTCAGTTACTGATCCTAAAGGATACAAGGTTAGTTATGAATATGATGAATTCAATCGTCTTAAAATGACCAGAGACAAGAATAATAATATAATTTCAAATACTGCATACAACTATAAGGCTATATTACCGCCCTTAGAAATTAAAATCAGTAGTTCTCAAAGCAAAGCTATTGTTGGAGACATACTGACATTTACAGCAGTTCCAGCTTCCGGATCAGGAAATTACTCGTTTAAATGGACAGTAAATAATAAAAATTTAAATCAAGTATTTACTACAACCACAGGATTTTTAAATATCACATCAACAGTTGCTCATGAACCAGGTTTTACAGTTACTTGTCAAGTGAAAGATATGACTACTCAGGATGTAGCTGTTTCCTATCCGGTTAAAGTTGAGTTATTCAAGAGAATGACAGTGCCAGATATTTTTCAAGAACACAAAGGGAGAATTTTTAATTTAGGAGAACAGGTCGTGCTTAGAATAAACAGTGATAATATAGTAAATGGTTCCGGAAAATATGAATTTACCTGGGAAAAACATGTTCAAAACTACAGCATTCAAACTTCCTCAGTCAGTGCTGTAGCTTACATTATTGATCAATATTGTTGTCCTTATTTTGAAGTTTTGTGTAAAGTTAAAGATTTAGTTAGTGGACAAGAAATAATTAAAACAATAAATGTCACTGACATTAACGGCTGTCCGCAATAATTAGATTTTTAAATGTGATAAATGAATGGCAATCGAAATTTTATAAGTCGTCAATATAAAAATCCATTTAAAAAAAGAAAAATTTTTACAAA
Organism: Flavobacterium salmonis; assembly: GCF_903819435.1. Taxonomy (GTDB): domain Bacteria; phylum Bacteroidota; class Bacteroidia; order Flavobacteriales; family Flavobacteriaceae; genus Flavobacterium; species Flavobacterium chungangense. The sequence continues at coordinate 4,813 of NZ_CAIJDP010000095.1, forward strand.
TTAAATAAAATTTAACTACAAGGAGCTTAAAGCCTTTGTAAAGTATTATTAACGTGAAATTACATTTCATATGAAAAAAACACTACACCTTCTTTTAGTTTTACTTCCAGTTATGGCAATTGGCCAAACCCAGACCGAAAATTATATAAAGACCACTACTTACAAAGAACCAACGTCCACCAGTATTACAAATCCTACCGCCTTGCAAGCCAGCCAAAGCGTTACCTATTTCGACGGCCTTGGCCGTCCTGTCCAGCAAGTAGCCCACCAGCAATCCCCTACTGGAAGGGATATTGTTACCCCAATTGAATATGATGCTTTTGGCCGTCAGGAAAAAGAGTATCTGCCCTATGTGCCCACTGCTCCCGCTTCACTGGATTTCAAGACAACTGGACTGACAGAGGTGGGCACATTCTATAATGTCACAAAATACGAGAGTACCCTTAATCCCTATTCCCAGAAAGAATTTGAGGCATCGCCCCTCAATAGGGTCATGAAGCAGGCCGCTCCCGGAAATGACTGGAAACTTGGAAACGGTCACGAAATAAGATTCGATTACCAAACCAATACCAATGCCGATCAGGTGAGACGTTTTGGAGTTTCTTTCATAGGTGGAAACACCGAAAATCCGTACCTTGAAGATGAAGGTATTTATGATCCTTCACAATTATACAAAACAGTGACCAAAGATGAGAACTGGCAAGCCAGCCAGACTTATCCCAACGATCATACCACTGAAGAATTCAAAGACAAGGAAGGCCGTATTGTTTTAAAACGGACTTTTGATGCCGGCAAATGGCATGACACTTATTATGTATATGATGACTATGGAAATCTGACCTACGTATTGCCTCCCAAAACTCTTACATACAGTGATTTAAATCAAGTATTTCAAGAGCAAGAAGTTTTTCTGGATACCTATGAAAATGATGTAAACTTTTTTGTAAACGACAGTCCTTATAGTGAAATGATTGTATATATATCTGGTGGAAAATTATATTGTTCTTTTTATGCAGAAGTGTTTACTCATGAAGTAATAAAAACTGGAAAAATTGCAGACTTGTATTTTACCCACACTTTACCTAACATGTCTCTGGGAAACATAATGATGCCAAATATAAATGGAGAACTTATTGTTGGGGGTAATGCCTATATTCAAGATGGTGGACTGTATTTTTCTTCTACTGGCGCAAATGTGTATGCAAATGAAGATGGATATTGCAATTTTCATTTATCCGTAAATCTTTCTGATTATCAGACTAACTTTACTGTTCCCACTCTTAATAGAGAAACTTTTAATAACTTAATCTATCAGTACAAATACGATACACGTAACCGACTTGTTGAAAAAAAATTACCCGGAAAGGACTGGGAATATATCATATACGACAAATTAGACAGGCCTGTCTTAACACAGGATGTAAATTTAAGAAGCAATAATAAATGGCTATTTACAAAATATGATGTTTTTGGCAGACCGGTTTATACAGGAATGTATACAAATACAAGCCATGTCACAAGAATTAATATGCAAAATCAATTTGACACTCAAAATAATGAGACTGTTAAAATGTATGAGTCAAAAGTTACTTCAGGCACTGGGTATGATAGTTCATATTACACTAACACAAATTTCCCAAACTCAAATATAGAACTTTACACAGTTAATTACTATGACAATTATAGCTTCGACACTACTAATCTAACCCTTCCGGCAACAACTGAAGGAGTTAGTATTATTAATTACAATAATGAAAGCAGTACACAATACTTAACTAAAAACCTAATCACAGGAAGCAAAGTGCGTGTATTGCAAACAAATAATTGGATTACGGCCATTAAAGGTTATGATGAAAAAGGACGCATAATATATTCAGTAGACAAAAATAGTTATTTAGCTACCACAGATGTTGTGTCAAACAAGTTAGACTTTATCGGCCAGATATATAAAAGAATTTCTACACATACAAAAGGAACAACTGTTATTATTGTTGAAGATATCTATACTTATGATGCGGCAGGCCGTCTTAAAAAAATAACGCAGGAATTAAACAATAGTGATGTCATTGAAGTAATTAGCGAAAATATTTACGATGAATTAGGACAATTGGTCAGCAAAGGAGTTGGAGGAAAAACTACACAGTCTCGTTTACAAACGGTAGATTATAACTATAACATTCGAGGATGGCTTAAAAATATTAATGATCCAAATAATCTGAACGTGGATTTATTTGGTTATGGGATAAATTACAATACAATAGCCAGACCATCTAATGCCGTTTATAACCAAAATAAGCCACTCTATAATGGTAACATTAGCAGTACTTCTTGGAAAACACAAAGTAGTACTGTTTTAAAACAATACAATTATAAATTTGATGCGCTAAACAGACTTACGGATGCTAATTATGGTGAGAATAATACTTTTATTTCTAAATTTAATGAATATGTAAATAGATATGATCGCAATGGCAATATCCTGGGGCTATCTCGTTATATGCAGGATCCAGCTAATCCTAATAGTGGTACAATGATAGATTATTTGAATTATGCTTACAACGATGGAAATCAATTATTAAAAGTCGATGATAATGCTAAAACCACTACATATGGAAGTGAAGGATTTAAAGATGGGCCTAATAGCGATAATGATTACCTTTATGATGCTAACGGAAATATGACTGTTGACAAAAATAAACAGAAAGTCGAGCCTATGAATATAACATATAACCATTTAAATTTACCCATATCAATATTATTCAATGATGATTATATGATATTTTATGTCTATGATGCTTTAGGAACAAAATTAAAGAAAAGTGTTTACATGGAAGGTCCACCAACAGAAACTTACTATGCAGGGAATTTTCAATACTCAAAACCTAAAGAAAGCAATACTATTGTTTTGAAATTCTTTAACCAACCTGAAGGCTACGTAGAAATAAATGGAGGAATTTTTGAATATGTTTATCAATATAAGGATCATCTGGGAAATATAAGATTAAGTTACAAGGACATTAGTCAAACTTTGACCCCAACATTACAAATTCTGGAAGAAAACAGTTATTACCCATTTGGATTGAAACACAAAAACGGCAATAATATAGTCAATTCCACCAACCCTGCACTAAAGTACAAATTCAACGGAAAAGAATTGCAGGACGAGCTGGGGCTTAACATGTACGACTATGGAGCACGTAATTATGACCCTGCACTTGGTCGTTGGATGAATGTTGATCCATTAGCGGAGAAATCTCGTAGATTTAGCCCTTATACCTATGCTCTTAATAATCCTGTATTTTTTATAGATCCAGATGGAATGATGGCTTTACCTCCAGATGATTACTTTATTCACTCTAACGGTCAAATAACAGTTGGTAAAACAGAGGATACATTCGATCGTTTCTATGTTGAAAATAAAAATGGGAATATGGAGCTTGTTAACAGTTTTGACAAAAACGATTCAGGTTTAATTGAATTACCTTCAAGTTTTAGCTTTAATTCAGAAAATGCAGAATCTTCTTTTGCTTTTAGTGTTAAATCTGGTAATGAATATAGGTCATATATAAGAGGAGATGCCATGGCTTCAATAATTGGGGCTTTATCTGCAACCAATACAACAGACTTGACTATAAATGGTTTTAGTTTGTCTGATGGTAAATCTCCAGATCCTAGTGTTTCACATAAAAATGGAATTAATGGAGATCTTAGGTATTTAAGAACTGATTATTCTGGAGGAGCGGTAGTATTAGGCAGTGAAAATGTTGATGTGGCACGTCAAAACATTTTTAATGCCTCTCTTTATAAATTTGGTTGGAAAGATATGATTTCAGAAAGATTCAATGGTACTTTATTAGATAATACATCTTCAGCAAATGATAGAGGAATTGGATCTGACCATACAAACCATTTGCACATGCAAGGATATAATCCAAGTCTAACATACTTGGGAGGAGTACTTCAACAAGTTCTTATAACTAATAAAAAATAATATGACTAGGAAATTTTATTCATTACTTGTTTTACCATTATTATTAATTTCTTGTAATACCTATTCAAATAAGAATTTAGTATTTGACAATGTATTGCTCTTGTATTCTAATTCTTATAATGAAAACACTTCATATAAGATTTTAAATATCAATAAAACTATCTATTCAGAAATAAAATCAGTTAAGGGTAATGAGCCAACCTGCGAAAAAATCAAAAGCAAAATTTTGGCTTATTATAGCGACTATTATATATTTCACTTTGAAGCTAGAAAAAGTACTATAAAGGGGTTTTATGAAATAAAAGTCGGAGATGAAGTCAAATTGATAAAAGAAGATGTTACCATGAAATTTTTAACCTTAAAAAAATATATATTATCTTTTTATTGTAAAGCAACTAAAGAAAACCCTCTGCTTTTAAAACCAGCTTCTAATTCAAAAAAAATAAATATTGATTTTGAAAATACTAGTTTTAATTGTATCACAATTGATGGCGATTGGGTTAAAGTTCGATGTAACAATAATTGTGAGGGATGTCCTAATAAGAAAATTTTTGAGGGTTGGATTAGATGGAAAAAAAATGGAAGTATCGTTTTAAAATTGTTTTATAGTTGTTAGACTAAAAAGTCTATCCAAGCTGGACAAGGTCTCCCACACTGGTGCTTCGTTTGCAACGAGCACCTAATTAGATTGATATAAAAAGGTAGCGTTTGCAATTAGCTAAAACAGGAGTGTCTTTAAACAAGCACACTCCTGTTTTTTTATTATTTATAAAATATCTTTAAATAAAAAGTCATTTAGAGAAAGTAAAATAGCTATTACTAAATAATGTTGTGTTTTTATAATGTAAAATTCAAAATCTTGCGATAGTAAAAAAATCTGCTTTTCTTGTTTTAATTAAAGAATCTGATTTTATACAAATCAAATTCAAAGCTGAATATATCAAGCACAATTTCATGGTTTAAATCCGGATGGCATAAATACAAACCCTCTTCTAATACCCGATCCG
>NZ_CAIJDP010000096.1 GCF_903819435.1 Flavobacterium salmonis
TGGAGATTAAATAATTGAAGACCTCAATAAATAAAATATGAAAAGATTAATTATCTCCCTGGCTGCGACCCTTTCAATGACAAGTTTCTATTCGCAGAATGAGCACATAGCATACCCGCATGTCACCCCTATGAGTCCAAATGCGGCCGAATTTGCCAAATATGCCGATTATCCAGTGTCGTATTATACAGGCACACCAAATACCAGCATTCCTATTTACGAGATAGATATAGATGGCTACAAACTCCCTATTTCGCTTAATTATCATGCATCAGGAATCAGGGTAGATCAGGAAGCCACATGGGTCGGGCTGGGCTGGTCACTCGATG
>NZ_CAIJDP010000097.1 GCF_903819435.1 Flavobacterium salmonis
CATCATAGAAGAAGATAATTATTATCCTTTTGGCCTAAAACAAAGCAGGCATGACAACGTTGTAAATACTCAAGGTAACGCAACTGCTCAAAAGTATAAGTTTGAAGGTAAGGAAATACAAGATGAATTGGGACTCAATTGGTATGACTTTGGTTGGAGACAATATGATCCAACTTTAGCAAGAATGCTACAAGCTGATCCGGTCACCCATCATTCACAGTCACCATATACTGCTTTTGATAATAATCCTGTCTTTTGGGCAGACCCAGATGGTGCTGCTACGATTGATCCAAAAAAAGATCAATATGTTGTAATTTCTTCTTCCGTTGATAAACACAATGTTACAACAATTACCCAAACAACTACGACAACAATTACAACGACTAAGAATGATGGAAGCGTAAGTGTAAGATATTCTTCTGCTTCTATAACAAATAAAGTAGATGCAGAAGGAAATGTAACTAAAGGAACCACTGTAACTCATTCATCAGGTATTATCAGCAAAAATGCAGACGGTAAGATATCTCGTAATGAGGGAAAAAGTTTTTCAACCGAAGCAAAATCTGGAGAGCGAACTTCTCAATTAAATCAATGGACTAATACAGTTTCAAGCTACAACAAAACAAATAAGGATGGCATTTATAATGTAGACATGATAGATAAAACTTCTAAATATACGACTAAGGCTTTTGAAGCTGGAATTTCAGTATTTGGAGCAGCAGGAGTAAAAAGTAGTCTTTCTGCACTTAGCGATAATACAAAAAACTTAATTGGACTTTTAGGAGGCGCTACATCTGGAGATCAAGCAGTTAGCCTTACTGGTGAAGCTTTACAAGATCGTATTGGGAAGAATAATAATTATGCTATTGTTTATGGGGTCCAACATATACAAAATGGAGCAATGATGAAAGAAATGAAGACACCAGCTGGACAAAGAGGAAGTTCTAGATATAGTGTTGGCCCTACAAGTTGGCAAGATTTATGGAAAGGATTTAAAAGTTTTTTTAAAAATTAATTTATTATGGATCTAATTAAAGAAAGCTTTCTGTTTTTTTTGTTGAAGTTAGCTATTATATTGTCAATATTTTTTATTCTCATCAATGTATTTAAGTACTTAAACTATAAAATAAGCAAGGAAAAAATAGCATCGTTAGTATTATTGCTTTTATTTCTGTACTATGTTTTTTCAATTATATTAGGAATATTTTTCGATATAGATATTTAAACAATAATTATTCAATCACCGAAGAGTTCCTTATAAAAGCTGTGTAAATATCTCTTGACTAAATCAAATTCCTAAAAGCCATTTCAATGAAATGGCTTTTAGGAATTTGATTATTTAAACATTTCTCGATTAAATAAAATATTTGAATACACTGTTTTGAAAAATTTTGTGTGCATCTGAAATTATATATATCTTTTTCGATTCCTCATGACTTTAATTCTTCATTAATTTTCATTACAATGCATGATTATATTTAAAATTGTCGAAAAAGAAAAGTCTCTAATGGCATTTGTTTTAAGAACTTGCAAAATACCATTTCTTAAAATAACAAATTACAAATTAAATAATCACAATTATCATGTATAAAACATCAAAAAAAACAGATAAAATCCGACAAAGCTATAGTCTAATTTTATAGATTTGTTCAAAAAAGTTATTGAGATTTAACATAGTAACTTTATATAAAATTAAAAACATGATTAAAAAAATTATTATTTTATTTCTTATTGTTTGTACTGCATGTCAAACAACCAAAATAAAAAATGATACTTACAAAATTGCCACTTCTTCACCAGAATTAGGTTCTATTGGTCAATCCAACAAAAACAATAAACAAGAAAATAGTTTTGCAGTCAGAACACTGCCTAAACTCGAAAATAAAATCAGGATTACGATTGGCATTGTGCCCTTTAACCGTAAGCTAAACCATGTTTATAAGTCAAAAGCCAGATACAACCAAAACCAGACTACGGTAGCGTATATTGACAGTCTGCCTAAAAAACCGGAACTGGTTACCCTTAAAATATTAGATATAAACGGTTTGGTTGGTGAGTTAAATGCTCCTTACAATGCAGATGTTTTCAGGTTATTAAGAGATACAGAAGATTCTGAAATTATAACCAGCATTGCAGTAAGCCTTTCTACTGATGAAATCACCAAAATCAGACAGGCCGATGCTTATTATTTAATTAATTCACAGGAAAAAAAATATACGATAGCCTTATACAAAACAGGAAAAAAAACAGACACTATTGATGTTAGTACTGAAAGCATTGTAGGCTATCAAAGCAGTAAATTTTGCTGGGCATCAAATCAAAAAAGACAATGGTATATTGCTGACATTGTAGAAGGTAAAAACAGTTGTAAAGGCAGCACTAAATTAATTCCGGAAGAGAAAAAAAATAAAAGTCTTTACGATATGTAATATTTTCTACTTCTGCCCTACTCCATAAATCCTAATCAGTTTATAACTGAAAAATTAAGCCAAATGAATAAATCCGTTTTCTACAAACTTATACCCTGTATTTTGTTTTTATCCTTATTTTCCTGTGAGGAAATATTACTTGTTGATGATATTTCAGATAAAGAAATTACCCTGGTTGCTCCTGCCAATAATTCTGGTTTATTTTCGACCGGTGTTTCTTTTTCGTGGGATAAAGTCGAAAACGCAGAAAAATATCATTTACAGATTGCCAAACCTAATTTTACTTCCCCAATACAAATTGTCCTCGATACATTAGTCACTTCTACGACATTCAACCAGCAATTAAATATTGGCAAATATGAGTGGCGTGTCCAGGCAGTAAACAGCGGTTATGAGACAGGGTATAAAACATGGTCTTTTGAGATTTTAAACAATGATGATTTTCAGGACAATACCGTTGTTTTATTAACACCAAATAACAACCTGATTACAAAAATTGCAGCTCAAAAATTATCATGGCAAAGCATTATAGGCGCAAGCGAATACCTGCTTCAGATCTATGACAGCAATAATGCTTTAATTAAAGAAGTAAACACATCGTCTACCAGTATCGATTACACATTTCCTGATGGGAGCTATAGCTGGAAAGTCAGGGCAAGCAACGGATCGAAAGAAACATTATATACGACAAGAACCCTCTTAACAGATACGAAAAAACCAAATACTCCTGTTCTCACCAATCCGGTAAATGCCAGTTCTACTACTTCTACCAGTATTAATTTTCAGTTTAGCAAAACTCCTATTTCCGGAAGTGCTGAAACTGACAGCATTTATGCTTATAACGAAAGTGCTTTAACAAATCTAAATTTCAAGGATAAGGCATCCAATCCTTACAGCAAAACATTGACTAAAGGGACTTATTATTGGTATATCAAATCTTTTGATGAAGCAGGTAATGTTAGTGAAAAAAGTAGTGTTTTTAGTTTTACTATTAATTAATATTCTAATAGAAATTGCTAATCAAAAATTAGAAATAATAGAGTTCTCAAAGTTGAAAACGAATTAGCCCAAAAATAAATTATTAATGAAAAACAAAAAAAACATATACATACTGTTGCCCATTGTATTATTCGTTTGGGGAGGCGTTTTGTATCAGGTTTTTTCTTTTACCAATACGGACAAAATCATACCTGCCGAAAAAAATGAATTTACTATTAAGCCTTTAAAAATAAAAGAACGACAAACATTTTCCATTAATGTCAATTATAGAGATCCTTTTTTAGGCAAGATGTACGCTCCAAAAAAAAGTTCAACAGTACAGACAAAATCTACCAAAGTAAATAAACAGCCAAAACCTCAGGAAACCTTAGTCTGGCCAACTGTTCTGTATAAAGGAATGATATCTGACAGTAAAGAAAAAAGGAAAATTTTCATTCTTATTATTGATGGTAAAAATCATTATATGAAAATTGGAGATACCCAAAGTGAAATTTTTCTGAAAGAAGGAGATAAAGAATCTGTTTATATCAAATACAAAGGAAATCTAAATCTTATAATGCTTGGAGATTGAAGCTGATTAACAAAATTAAATCCGGCGCTTTACAGTTTACAGTGTTTATTGCTGTTCTTATTGCTTTGCTTTTGGCCGGGCTAATTTTGTATGCTTATACTTTTATTTACATGAAAGAGCAATCGAAAGGAGCTATTGAAAACATTCAAATGGCAGATATTGGAATTCAATATTTGCTGGAACAAAAAGAAATCAATTTAGATACTGCTCAAATTGATTTCATTAAAAAAGAAAATCAAACCATTAAAACCTCTTTGTCACAATGGGGAATTTTTGAAAAAGGCATCACTATTACACAATTTAGAAAAAAGAAATTTACCAAAACAGCTCTTATAGGATCCCTTGTAAAATCTGATGAATCTCCTACCTTATTTTTACAGGAAACCCATAATGGCTTAACAGTGGTTGGAAATACCACTATTCGTGGAAATGCTTATTTACCAACTCAGGGAGTAAACTCAGGATATATTGCAGGAAACAGTTACTACGGATCTCAGTTAATTTATGGCACAATTAAAAAAAGTACTGTGGAATTGCCAAAACTCGAAAAGACAGTTTTAGAGAGTATTCAATATTATCTTAGAGATTACAAAATTGAGCATCAGGAAGATTACATCAATTTGGACTCACCTTCAAAAATCGTAAATTCCTTTAAAACAAAAACTAAGGGATATTATTCATCTGATCCAATTGTTCTGGAGAATAAAATCATTTCGGGAAATATCATTGTTAAATCACAAACTTCCATTAAAATAAAAAAAACTGCCTTATTAAAAGATATAATCTTAATAGCACCAATTATAGAAATTGAAGATGAAACTATTGGTAATTTTCAAGCCATAGCATCTAAAAAAATTACATTAGGCAAAAATTGCAATTTAAGCTATCCAACAGCATTGATTTTATTTCAGGATAATAAAATCAATCCAAATGAAACTTCTAATATTCCATTCGATAATCAAATCTATATTGATTCGAAGAGCATTGTAAAAGGAATTATCTGTTATATTCAGACAAAAGAAACGCCTGATTTTAAGACACAAATTATTTTAGAAGAGGATGCGAAAATAAAGGGACAGGTATATTGCAATGGCAATTTTGAAATAAAAGGAACGGTTTCGGGTTCAGTTTATACCAAACAATTTGTTGCCAATCAGTCTGGATCTATATTTATGAATCACATTTATAATGCAACTATTGAAAACGAAAATATTCCAATGATATACGGCGGAATTCTTTTAGAAGAAGAACCTAAAACTGTTTTGAAATGGCTGTATTAAAAAAAATAAAATCGGCAACACTAATTGAGGCTCTTGTTGCAACAGTATTAATTGTAATCATATTTGTAATTGCAAGTATGGTATTGAATAATCTGGTTTTAAATACTTTTTCTAAAAATACACATCCTATTGAAAACAGAATTAATGAATTGGAGTATGAAATTCAGAACAACTTAATAAAAATTCCATATCAGGAAAGCTATAAAGGTTGGGAAATTATTGTTGAACCAGCAAAATCAGAAGCCATTTCTTCTCAAAAAATAATAAACATTTCAGCAGTAAACAATATCTCAAAAAAGGAGATTTTAAAACAGCAAATTTTATGGCTGCAGGAAAATTAAAGTCATTTACACTTGCAGAATTAATAGTTGTGATGATTATTACTGCTATTGTGGTTGGTATGGCATTTAGTGTATTGCGTATCGTTCAAAAGCAAATTCATAAGATTCAGACCAATTTTGATAAAACCAGTACTTTGGCTTTATTTGAACAAAGGCTGTGGCTGGATTTCAATGAGCCTCATAATATAATTTACAATAAAAATGAACTTATTCTTATTTCAGAAATAGATACAATCAATTACTCATTCCGGGAAAATTTTACAATGAGAAACCAAGATACTATTAAATTAAAAATTACTCCAAATAAAGCTTTCTTTAAAGGAAAAGAAATCACAAACGGTACAATAGATGCCATCAGCATCTTTACAGATACGGAACTTCCTGACTACGCAATTTTCGTTTCCAAAAAAAATGATATAACATTATTTATGAATCAGGAAGATGGCCTTTAAAATAGAAAACATCCCAAACAAAAAAACTGTTCAATCTAAAAAACCGAATAGTATTGAAGACCTGCTTAAAAAGGAAATCACTCTTTTTGGAGATTCTTTTAACAATAAAAAGAAACAAACCTTTTATCAGGAATTAGCTGTTTTATTAAAAGCAGGTGTGAATTTTAAGGAAGGATTGTCATTGATTATTGAATCATTAAAGAAAAACAATGATAAGGAATTGATTCAGTCTATACTTAATGAAGTCGTTAACGGTAAGCCGTTTTCAAATGCTTTATTGGCATCGAAGTCATTTACAGAATATGAATATTACTCTATCAAAATTGGTGAAGAAACAGGAACAACCGCTCAGGTATGTGCTGAATTAGGTTACTTTTTTGAACGCAAAAACGAACAAAAACGGATAATTATTGCTGCACTAACCTACCCTTCTATTGTTCTGAGTACGGCTGTTTTGGTAGTTGTTTTTATGTTGAGTTATGTAGTTCCGATGTTTCAGGATATCTTCAAGCAAAACAATGTGGAATTGCCATATCTTACTCAGGTAATTGTTAAATTATCAAACCTGACCAAAAAATTCGGGTTCTATATTTTTATTACTTTAATCATTTTAATTTTCTCAACACGCTTTTTTAAAGATAACATTAAATACAAAAGGGCTCTCCATTATTTCCTGATTAAAATACCTGTTTTGGGAACTTTTATGAATAAGGTTTATCTGGCACAATTCACACAAGCAGTAACCTTATTAACGACTGCAAAAGTACCTCTGTTGAACAGTATTCAAATGGTTAAAAAGATGATTCAATTTGTTCCCTTGCAGGATGCTCTGGAAAAAGTTGAAGAAAGTATTTTAAAAGGAAATAGTTTAAGTTCCAGTTTAAAAAACACTCCACTTTTTGATAATCGAATCATATCACTTGTAAAAGTAGCCGAAGAAACCAACCAAACCGAATATGTTTTTAAGCAGCTCAGTGAACAATACAATAATGAAGTGATGCAGCAATCTAAAGTTATGACTACTATTCTAGAACCTTTTATTATTCTTTTTGTAGGGGTCTTGGTTGCTGTTTTGTTGATAGCTATGTATTTGCCTATGTTTCAATTGAGTAGTGCGATTGGTTAAATAAACTACCTCGGGGCAGAGCCACCGAGGTATTAGAACAACGAGAGCTGTTGAGAATGTAATTTCTTGTATTCTTTCTCTTTACCTTGTGATTTCA
>NZ_CAIJDP010000098.1 GCF_903819435.1 Flavobacterium salmonis
CGCTTTCCAATATTTAGTTTTCCAATTTCGGCTGTCAATTAGTTTTCGGTTTCCGCTTTCCAATTTGGGAGCAATCACGCACAACGTTCTCGCGCTACAAGCAGTTTGGGATTAAATCAGCGTTATCTTTCGGATTTGCCAAATCTTTCAAATACAAACCAATTTTTCCATTAAGCCAAATACCCAAATTGCTTGTAGCGTGTGTTACTGG
>NZ_CAIJDP010000099.1 GCF_903819435.1 Flavobacterium salmonis
GTTGGTCGAATTGGCAGAACCGTAACTATAAACCAGATTGTCAATTGCTGTCGCTGCAGCATCAGATGTTCCGTTACGCTGCAAACTCATAATGTTTCCATTCTTGTCATAGCTCAGCAATTCATTATAGGTATTGTTTGCCGTACTGTTTTTCTGCGAAACAGCATTTGTAAGTCTGTTAAGGTTGTCGTATTGATACCCATACCCACGTGTTTCAGCTCCCAGGTCAGAGTTGGTTTTCCATGCCGTCTCGGCAATGTTCCCATTGTAGAGTGCCGATACCCCTGAAATGTTGGTAGGGGTGGTATTGTAGC
>NZ_CAIJDP010000100.1 GCF_903819435.1 Flavobacterium salmonis
ATATTACCAGCAGTCAGGCTGTTACAGCAGGGAAATATTACCTGATCGGAAACCCATATCCTTCAGCACTTGATGCAAGGGAGTTTTTATATTCTAATGTCAATAATAATACAGTTTTAAACGGGACTATCTACTTTTGGACACACAATACGGCCATGACGCCAAGTGGTACTGTATATGTTTACAGTTCAAATGATTATGCCTCGTTTAATGCAACAGGAGGTACTGCTACCACAGGTGCGAACAATGCTATCCCTTCTGGTTACATAGCAGCGGGACAATCGTTTATGGCAAGTGCAAAAGCAAATGGAATTGTTGAGTTTGATAATTCAATGCGTGCT
>NZ_CAIJDP010000101.1 GCF_903819435.1 Flavobacterium salmonis
TATCGGTGGTGCTTATTTGAGGTTCGCCACTTGCTTCTAGTTTTTCTTCCAGTAATTCATAGCGGATTTTGTTTTGTTTTAAACGTTCAATTTTCTGCTGGATGTTTTTGATTTTTTCAGGGTTATGCTTTGCGTCATTTTCTTCCAAAGCATCAAGGTATTGCTGGGTTTTGATTTCGATATACTCTAAATGTTTATCTATTTTCTTTTGATTGAAATTAGCTTTACGGCTATTGTGCGCTCGGCTTTTAGTTCCATCAATAGCAATGGTTTCTCCTGCTATT
>NZ_CAIJDP010000102.1 GCF_903819435.1 Flavobacterium salmonis
GCAACTTTAGTGGAATTATCGTTTTTAATTCCTATTTTCGTTTAGCCGAAAATACTCTGTTCCATAAGCTGCAAACAGCTAGAGGCGCAGGAACGTTGGCAGTAATCCCCCATAGTCCGCGTGCCTTACCTCCCGAAGCTAACGGCCATTGCATAAAAAAAATCCATAAATTAGCTACACTCATTGCAAGGCCGATTTGT
>NZ_CAIJDP010000103.1 GCF_903819435.1 Flavobacterium salmonis
GATCTTTAGGGTCTGTTCCCTGCTGCAGGTTGGCCATATTGTTGATTCCCGTCAGCCAGCCACGGATGTTATAGGTATAATCTATTTTCTGGGTTGGAAGATCCTGGGTATTCCCTGTTTTTTTAGAAATCAGCTGTCCTAGTTGGTCGTAAGTATTGCTGGCAATTAGTTCAACAGGACCTGTATAGGTTCCTTTTATGATCTGATGGGTCTGTGTAAGGAGACGATCCTGTGCAGAATACGTAAAAACATCTTTTGTGGTAAGCTCAACATCT
>NZ_CAIJDP010000104.1 GCF_903819435.1 Flavobacterium salmonis
AGCACGCATTGAATTATCAAACTCAACAATTCCATTTGCTTTTGCACTTGCCATAAACGATTGTCCCGCTGCTATGTAACCAGAAGGGATAGCATTGTTTGCTCCTGTAGTAGCCGTACCTCCTGTTGCATTAAACGAAGCATAATCATTAGAGCTGTATACATATTTGCCTCCACTTGGTGAAATACCCGTATTATGTGTCCAAAAGTAGATAGTCCCGTTTAAAACTGCATTGTTATTGGCATTAGAATAT
>NZ_CAIJDP010000105.1 GCF_903819435.1 Flavobacterium salmonis
ATTGGCTTAATGGAAAGTTGGTTTTGTATTTGTGATGATTTGGCAAATCCGAAAATAGGGCTTAATTTAGTCCCAAACCCGCTGTAGCGCGAGAACGTTATGGGCCAGTTGTGCCGAAATTACGCAGACGAACAGAATCTGAAAAACAAGCATTTATTTCTGTAGAAACTTACAAAGCAGAAACTTGAAAAACCTTGCGCTTAAAATTGAAAGCGTGAAAAGCAGAAGCGTGAAAGTTGGCTTTTGCCAGCAGAAGCGTAAAAAGTAGAAACTTGAAAAGCGTTGCGCTTAAAATTGAAAACGCAAAAGCAGAAACGTAAAAATTGGATTTTGCCAGCAGAAACTTGAAAAGCAGAAGCGTGAAAAGCAGAAACGCAAAAAGCAGAAACTTAAAAACTTTGCGGAAATTCGTAATTTCGACAAAACAACCGGCCCATAACACACGCTACAAGCAAGCTGGGGATTTGGCAAAATTTGAAGATGGTTTTGTATTTGAAAAATTAGTTTTTAACCGAAAGTTTTAGGCTTTCTTAACCCCAGCCTGCGTGTAGCGCGGGAACGTTAGCTGTCATTTTACCGCAGAATCGGAGAATTCAAGAACTTTAAAATATGAAAAAACATTTAACTGTAATTTTAGGAGCAGGATTTTCTGCAAATGCAGGAATGCCAACAGCAAATGATATCGCTATAAAGTTTAATCGAGACTTAAGAGAAAAACTTCTTTCAGCTTCTTCAAGCGAATGGTTTTGGATTGATGATAAAACTGAAAACTTCATACATAACGGAAGATTAAATTATGACTATTTAGCTTATTCGTATGTTTTTGATGAACTTGTAAAAATTTATGTTTTAGACAAAGGAAATTTTATATATTATGAAGATTTTTATCAGTATATAATTGACAACTTTGAAAATCCTGAATGGGTTGAAAATTTATTTCAAACAGCAAAAAAAGCTCTTTTAATAGACAAACCTTTTTTTCTTGAAGAGAAAAATAGTGAATATTATAAAAGTTATTTATTTGCATTTGACCACAAACAATTTTCGAGAGTAAACACAATTCTTAATTATTTAATTGGTGACATTCTTGCAGTAATTCCTAAACAAAACGAAGAATTAATTGAAATTTATAAAGGTTTCATCTCATATATTACAACCTTTGATGAAGTTGATATTTTCACCCTTAATCACGATATTTTATTAGAACATTTATTAAATATCAATAACGTAAACTATTCAAAAGGTTTTAACATTGAAAATTCTCCTATAGTTCATAATGACGAACCTGTTCCCTATTTCAATAATGAATTTAAAGAAAAAATTAGAATTCATAAACTTCACGGAAGTTTAGACTTTTATCAATTTAGACATTACAAAAATGAGGGAATGTTTTCACAACCTACTGATAAAGTTGACTATTTTATGACAACTAATTATTCTATTAAGCACAATTGTCAGATAATTAATCCAGCTACTAAAGAGATTTTACAAGATTATAATTTCGATATTGTTCCTAAATTCATAACAGGAACCAGAAAAACTGAAATAATTAAAAATGAAGTTTTATATAAAAAGCTTTTTGAAAACTTTGAAAACGCTATTTCAAGTTCTAATAATCTATTTGTATCGGGATATTCATTTAGTGACGACCATTTGAATGAAAAAATAAAAGAAAAAGAATTCAATTTTATCAATCATAATAGAAGCAAAGATTATCCATTTAGTGGCAATGGAAGAAACATTAGAAGTTTGGATGAATTGTAGTTAAAAAAACGACAGCTAACACACGCTACAACGGATTTGGGCAATTGGCTTAATGGAAAGTTGGTTTTGTATTTGTGATGATTTGGCAAATCCGAAGAATGGTCTTAATTTAGTCCCAAACCCGCTGTAGCGCGAGAACGTTATGGGCCAGTTGTGCCGAAATTACGCAGACGAACAGAATCTGAAAAACAAGCATTTATTTCTGTAGAAACTTACAAAGCAGAAACTTGAAAAACCTTGCGCTTAAAATTGAAAGCGTGAAAAGCAGAAGCGTGAAAGTTGGCTTTTGCCAGCAGAAGCGTAAAAAGTAGAAACTTGAAAAGCGTTGCGCTTAAAATTGAAAACGCAAAAGCAGAAACGTAAAAATTGGATTTTGCCAGCAGAAACTTGAAAAGCAGAAGCGTGAAAAGCAGAAACGCAAAAAGCAGAAACTTAAAAACTTTGCGGAAATTCGTAATTTCGACAAAACAACCGGCCCATAACACACGCTACAAGCAAGCTGGGGATTTGGCAAAATTTGAAGATGGTTTTGTATTTGAAAAATTAGTTTTTAACCGAAAGTTTTAGGCTTTCTTAACCCCAGCCTGCGTGTAGCGCGGGAACGTTACTGGCTAGTTATGCCGAAATTACGCAGGTAATTTCGATTTGGAAATAAACATTGTTTCCGCAAAAAGTTTACAAAGCAGAAGCGTGAAAATTGGAATCGCCAGCAGAAGTTGGAAAGTTGGAATCTGAAAATAAACAGACGAAAAACTGAAGCGTGAAAATTGGAACTTGCCAACAGAAACTTGAAAATTGGAATCTGAAAAGCAGAAGCGTGAAAGTCGGAATCTGCCAGTAGAAACTTGAAAAGTTTAGCGCAGAAATT
>NZ_CAIJDP010000106.1 GCF_903819435.1 Flavobacterium salmonis
TCCTTTGCATTGTAAGTATAATTGGTTTCTGAGATGATGCTTTTACCGTCATCGGTCTTTTCTGTTTTGATGACCTGGGTAGGCAATGGCCATTCTAGTTTATAGTAAAAATCAAAAATGTCGTTTTTTATTTGGCTTCTGTCCCTGAAAGCTTTTATGAGATTACTATAGGTTGACGTGTAGATAAAATCCTCTTTTTCTACAAGCCTTGCAATGCTTCCTTTTTTGGTGGTAAACTTTTCGATGGATTTGGTCAATCCATTGGTA
>NZ_CAIJDP010000107.1 GCF_903819435.1 Flavobacterium salmonis
AAAGAATACAAAAACAAATGGAAAAACATCAATTCAAAGTCGATGATTTTAACTTTATAACCATTTAGTTTTTAGATATCTATAAAACGTTAGTTAGAATCGCACCGCAGAACGGAGAACTTAATGTCTAAAATAATAAATGAAAGAGTATCTTAAAACAATTGGATTATCATTAATTCCCACAATATTGATTTATATTGGTAAAACAGATGGGTTTTTTACCTTTCTCAAAGACCATAAATTTATCAATGACAGTACTGATATTAAAAATCCGCAATTTTGGTGTTTTTTAGCAGGTTGTTTATGGGCGGGTTTAGTCATTCCTGTTCAATTTGCAAACACAAAAAATAAGCTAAAAGAGAAAGAGGAGGATTTTGATGAACTTCTAAAATTTAATAAAGAAATTTATTTCAAAGCAACTAAAGACAAAATTAAAAAACAAAGTGTTGATTTTAGAACGAGAATATTTGTACCTGAAAAAGGTATAGAAAAATATTGGTCAAAATACAGACATAAAAAAACAGAATTCCACCTAAAACACTATAAAAGTATATCCGATAAGTTAAACAGTAAATCATTACACTTTGAAGTGAATCCTAATGTACAAGGGATGGTGGGAAAAACATATAACGAGAATAAAATTATTATAGACTTTGACGTTCAAAAAGCAGATTACAACTTAACTAACTATCAAAAAAGCAAAACAAATGATGTGAAATTTTGTTCAACTATTCCTATCTTTAATAAAAATAATGAAATCAAAGCTATTCTTTCCGTAGACAGTAACAAAGAAGTTGTACTAAAAGATAGTGAATTTGAAGAGTGGCAAAATAGCTTAATGTATTATGGAATTTTAGTTGATAAACACTTAAAACTATAAGTATGAAAACTATAATAAAGCACATTACTAAAATTACTATTACGTTAAGTAATAATAAAAAAGAGCGAATCGAAAAAAATTTCACTAAAGAGTATTCAAAATCAATAGAAGATTATTTAAAAGATGGTCTTAAAAAATACGAAAATATAGAAGTGGTTGTTCTGAATCGACCAAATGAACGTAAATAGCGACTACCACCAACACACGCTACAAGCAAGTTGGGCAAAGAGCTAAAATAAAAACGGTTTTGTACTTGCCGAAAAAAGTAACAACAGAAAAACAAGGAATTTTTAACCCCAACCTGCGTGTAGCGCGGGAACGTTATGCCTCAGTTTACAGCACCGAAATACCGAAAATAATATGAATAATAATTTAAAAAAGCATTGTTTATTAAAGTTATTATCTGAACAGTCTAATAAATTTGACAATAAAACTAGTACTGAATTTAGTGTTTCTTGTGATTTAATTTACAATAGATTAAATATTAACGAATCAGAATTATATTATTTAATTTCTGAACTTACCACCACCAAAGAAATTGACTATTTTTTTTGGAACGACGAAGAAAAGAAAGGTTTATTTGCAACACCCGAAGGTGTTGCTTCATATTCTAAAAATAAATACAGAAACTTATTTTACTTCAATTTAAAAAATAATTTAAAAGACTTTGTTCAGATAGTAATTCCTATTTTATCTTTAATAGTAGCTTATTTAGCCATTCAATTAAAAATAACAGAAGTTAACAATAACAATCAAAAGCAAATCGATACATTACGGAAAGAGATAAAACAATTAAAATCAAATAAGCTAAAATCTGAAACACAAACCAAAACATATCAGAAAAAATAAAACGGATAATTTTATTAAACATAATATTGAAATTTAAAATTGTTTCCGACTTAAAAGCGGTGCGGAAGCGATACCGACAATTGGAATAAATAAAAAACCGAAGGCATAACACACGCTACAAGCAAGCTGGGCAATTGGCTTAATTTGAAAATAGTTTGTATTTGATACATTTGTTTTTAACCGAAAGATTACGCATCTTTAATCCCAGCCTGCGTGTAGCGCGTGAACGTTAGCGGCAACTTTACCGCAGAGTCAAAAATGAACTTAAAATGAAATATAAATTTACTTTACTTCTATTCCTTTTATCTAAGCTTTCATTTGGACAAATCGACGATTCCAAATTTAGGCCTTCAGTTTTGAAGAAAAATATCATCGGAAAAGAATTTACTTTTGGAGAATGTGATCAAAAAGGTGGTTATGAAACTATCTTAACGTATTTAGGAAGCGTGAAAACCAAAAAAGGTAAAACTTATAAAATAATGAATTCTATATGGATTTGGGGAATGTCATGTCGTGCAACCCACAGAATATTAATTTTCAATAGCCTAAATCAATATTTAGGGAATTATTACATGAACAGTTCGTGTGACTTACCAACAGAATTAAAAGATGGGCAATTGATATTTAACAATTTTAGCCAAGACTGTGATAACCAAATTGAAAAGCCTATTAACTTCAAAAATGGGATACCGAAAAACATATTCGGTTATAAATTTGAGAGTTAAAAAAAAGCAGCCGCTAACAGCCGTTACACGAGATTTGGGCATTAGTTTGAATTTGAAGATGGTTTTGTACTTGGAAAATTTGTGTTTAACCGATAAACCTCGCATCTTTAATCCCAAACCTCGTGTAGCGCCAAGACGTTATGGGGCAGTTGTGCCGAAATTACGCAGACGAAAACAATCAGAAAATAAGCATTTGTTTCCGCAAGAAGTTTACAAATCTGAAGCGTGAAAATTGGAATCACCAGCAGAAGTCGGAAAGTTGGAATCTGACAATAAGTAGACGAAAAACTGAAGCGTGAAAATTGGAACTTGCCAACAGAAACTTGAAAATTGGAATCTGAAAAGCAGAAGCGTGAAAGTCGGAATCTGCCAACAGAAACTTGAAAAGTTTAGCGCAGAAATTAAAAGTGAATAATTGAAAATAATAAGCCGAAAATTACGAACAGAAAAGCAGAAACGTGAAAATTGGATTTGGTAACAGAAGCGTGAAAGTTTTGCGTGATAATCGTAATTTCGACAAAACAACCGCCCCATAACACACGCTACAAGCGATTTGGGTATCTGTCTTGACGGGAAAATGGTTTTGTATTTGGGAATTTTGGCTAATCCGAAAAATAGCGCTAATTTAGTCCCAAACCGCTTGTAGCGCGGGAACGTTAGTAGCAAGCACAAAGCAGAGTCGGAGAATTCAAGAATCTAACCCAATTTTATAACCAAAATTCTTAATCAAATTATATGAGCTTATTCTATAGGTTATTCATTGAAAACTTTCATGAAACATTATTGTATAATATCATAAAAGACTTTTTATTTCCCCTTTTTTTGGCTTTAATAAGTGTAATTACTGCATACTATTTCTTTTTTCGTCAAATTTTAAATGACAATCAAAAAATGATTGAACGCAAAAAAGAAGAACTTAAAGATAAATTAACTTATTTCTCATTAATCATTCACAATGCTATTCAGAATTCTAAAGAACAGAATGAAAATCTTAAAACTCTTATTAGTGAATTAGAAGGAATTGAAATTGACTCTAGACCACAATTTATTGCTCCAATTACAGATTTAAAAAATATTGCCAAAAAAATAGATATTGAAAATTATCTTCTGTCGTTTTTAGAATATTATTCATCGGGAAATAAAATTGAAAATGCGGGTAAGTTCAAAACTATAATTGATAGTTGCGGAATGATTTATCAAATATTTTTACAAAATGACAAATTTCTTAAAGATAAATTAAAGCTTGATTCGGAAGGCAAAATTAAACTTTCTGCAATGGTAAATGAATGTGCAAATCTCCTAGGGAAATGTCTACATAAAATGCATGAGGAAAAAAATCCATTATTTCCTGAATTCATAAAAATTAATGATGATGCTAATAAAAAAATGAATTTATATGGTGATGAATTTCTTCGTGGTCAATACTATTTAATTTTAAAACCCTGCTTAGAGCTTTTAGACTCATGGGATAGACGACACATTGTATTTGATGAGGATTTAGGAAATCTTTGGATTACTTCAAAAGATGGTGTTGAATTATATAATAATATGTGTCGAAATAACATTCTCCTTTTAAATCACTTAAAAATAAATTTTAAGGAAGTGGAAAATTTACTCATTGATATTGAAACGTCGAGCCAACAACTACGCAAGGACTTCTTATAAATGCCAGCTACTAACACACGCTACAAGCAATTTGGGGATTCGGCTTAATATGAAGTTGGTTTTGTATTTGGAATGATTTGTCAAATTCGAAAAATGGGCTTAATTTAGTCCCAAACTGCTTGTAGCGCGGGAACGTTAGCGGCAAGTATCCCAAAAAACTGCAAAAAATGAACTATACTGGACAAAAGGCAAAATTAAATTCGACATCAGAAGAAGGAATTATTCTTCAAGAAATCAATGAAAATAATACTGGCTGGAAAGTTCAATTCAGTTTTGAAAACAAAAACCTGATTAAACGATTTGATTTCAATGAAATAACAGTTGTAGAGAAACTTAATGACGAAATATTACTCGAACGACTAACAAGAAATATAAATTCGGAGGATTTAGATACTCAAATTTGGTCGTCTGAAATACTTTGCTACTTCATTGAAGAATACGGAATGGATATTGATAAAAAGTCCCTTGAAAATACAATCAAGGAAATGGTAAATAAATTATCAGTAGAAAATGAATACGGAATTGAACAGAAACTTGCCGAAGGAATATTCGAGTTTTTATGGTTAGATAATATTGACAAAAGTGTTGAGGAAAAGTTAATAATTAAATTAGCTAAACTTAATAAAGATTGCCTTTATTGTTATTTAGATGAAGAGGAATATATGGCGATTGAAGAAGTAAAAGAATTTATAGAAAGAAAAAATACTGAATACAATACCAGCCGCTAACAGGCGTTTGGCAAGATTGCGAATTTTGTAGTAAATTCACGCTTATTTCTCGCAAGAAATTTTATATTTAACAGAAAATAATCGGTTCCGAAGTTCGCAACCTCGCCAAGCGCCGGAACGTTAGGCGTCAGTTGACGAGAAACGAAACGGAAACAACAAAATGAAAAGAAATGGAAATTCCAAAAATTAAATTAATACCAAATCCCGAAACTGACGAAGAGAAATCAACAATTGGATATAAATGGAATAAGATTGCTGGAACTAGACATTTTTTAGGCGGAAAACCCGAAGAAGTTAGCGCAGATGATTATCCAAATTGTGACGATTGTAAAAAAGAAATGACTTTTTATGCTCAAATTGATAGTATTGGTGAGAATTACGATTTAGCAGATTGTATGGTTATTCACAATTATGTTTGCTTTAGTTGCTTAACGGTTAAAGCTCAATTAATGCAACAATTAGCATAAATTTAATTAGAAACCAAAATTAAAGAAAGTAGAAAAAGATGAATGATAAATTATTTACAAACAAAATTTTTAGAATATTGCTCATTTTATTTGTTGGAATTGACCTAATAATAGCAATTTCAAGAATATCAAGCAATAATGATTATGCTTCGACAATAATTTTGCGTTATTTTAATCTACTTTTAACATTAATTGCTTTTATTTCTATTTTCATAATAACTAAACAATCATTGCCAATAATTAAAATATATATAATTCTAAAACAAATTATTTTTCCAATATTTATGATTTTTTACGGTTTAAAAGAATACATATTTTACTCTTTAAACAGGTATAAAATTGAGAATTATTTTGAATTTAGTTTTACTTTATTAATTGGTTTTGTATTGTACTATTTCTTTAAAAAATATAAAGTAGAAAATATTATTTATAAAGAAAAACAGAATACGGAAACAGAAATTAAATAAACAACCGAACGCCTAACAGCAGTTTTGCAATATGGCGGGTTTTGGGCTTAATTTAAAGTTGGTTTTGTACTTGCAAAGTCTGTTTTTAACCGAAAGTTTAGGCTACCTTAACCGCCACATCGCCAAGCTGCAAAACGTTGGCGGTAATCCCCCATAGTCCGCGTGCCTTACCTCCCGAAGCTAACGGCCATTGCATAAAAAAAATCCATAAATTAGCT
This sequence comes from Flavobacterium salmonis, assembly GCF_903819435.1. GTDB lineage: Bacteria > Bacteroidota > Bacteroidia > Flavobacteriales > Flavobacteriaceae > Flavobacterium > Flavobacterium chungangense. Next base: position 6,000 of record NZ_CAIJDP010000107.1, read on the forward strand.
ACACTCATTGCAA
>NZ_CAIJDP010000108.1 GCF_903819435.1 Flavobacterium salmonis
AGCAAGCAATACAACAATCACCATCCCTGCAGGTCAACTGACCGGCACGATCACGATTGATCCGACCGATGACGCGCTGTACGAAGGAAACGAAACGGTCATCATCGATATCACGAATGTTACAGGAGCTACGGCGGGCAGTACCACTCAGGCAATCGTTACGATAACTGATGACGAGACCACCCCAACGGTAACACTTAGCGGAACAGCTTCAATCGCAGAGAATGCATCAGGA
>NZ_CAIJDP010000109.1 GCF_903819435.1 Flavobacterium salmonis
ATCTGCCGTTACTGTAATAGGTTTTGCCGTAATAGTAAAATCTTTGCTTACATAAGTAATGTTATAATTAGAACCGGCACTTAAGTTTCCTTGTGTAATAGCATAGTTTCCAATATTTTCTCCAGCAGTTCTGCTTAAAGCTCCTGTGAAAGAATCACCACTTACTAAGCTTGGAGAAACCGTATAAGTAAAAACAGGATCTGTTGTTCCATATACT
>NZ_CAIJDP010000110.1 GCF_903819435.1 Flavobacterium salmonis
CTAAAAGCGATGCTTCCGTTGCCCCCACAAGTCGAAGGATTGGTTGCTGTACCAGCGGTAAGTGTTGGACTAGCCGGATCAGAAATGGTTTTAGCAGTCCCTGTAGAGCCGGTACATCCGGAATTGGTTATAGAAAAATCACTGTAGGTTCCTGCTTTCAGACCAGAAAGTGTAAAAGCATTGCCGGAAACGGTAACATTCACAGGACTTGCCGTA
>NZ_CAIJDP010000111.1 GCF_903819435.1 Flavobacterium salmonis
TTATTCCTTTGTCTGGCTGTAATCATAGATAAGTTTTATTTGAATCATATAATTATTGTATTTTTACTACGTATTTACTACGAAGTAACTATTTCAAATATATATCATTTATTGATATATTGTATCATTTTTAATACAAAAATTTAAAAAAAATGCAAACAGAAGGCGAAAGATTACGCTACTATATTGAAAGAAAGGAAGTTAACCTTAGGCAGTTCTGTATAGAAAATGATATATTATACACCTCTTTACATCCAATTTTGACGAATTCCAGGTCATTGGGAATGAATATTTTGAAGAAAATTATGCAGGTTTATCCTAATTTAAACATAAATTGGGTTTTAACCGGCATGGGTGATATGGAAATTACAGAAGACAACATTTTGCGTGATCCAAATTCAGTTTATCAAAATTCAGATCCCGGATATGTAGCTTTCTTAAAATACTTT
>NZ_CAIJDP010000112.1 GCF_903819435.1 Flavobacterium salmonis
AAGGCTTTATTTGAATTGTAGTGTCGTTAATTTTTATGGGAATAATGAAAAAAGGAGGTTTTTTCACAGCCTGACGTTCTCGCGCTACAAGCAGTTTGGGATTAAATTAAGCCCTATTTTCGGATTTGCCAAATCTTCCAAATACAAAACCATCTTTCCATTAAACCAAATGCCAAATCCGTTGTAGTGGCTGTTATGTGACGTTTTTTTTATTTACGACGAACATAAGTCCATTTTCCATTTTTCTTTTTAATAAGCAGAGAATTGTGATATCCGCTACTTGTTCCACTTTCATAACCGACTAAATATTCAATCACAACAATTCCGTTTTCTCGTTTATCATCAAAGCAAACTCTAGAAAAATTCAAAACTCTGTATTCTTCATCTGCTGTAAATTTGGTTTGACTTGATTTAAACTGTGTGTAAGGTCTTTCTAATTTTAGTTTTGATTTTGCAAACTCTCTAAATTTTAAATCTTTGAATTTTTGCGAGTTTAATATGCTGAAAAAAGTGATTGAGTCTGATGCTTTTTTAAAATTATTATCTGTAAACATCCACTCGTTATCTTCTTTTACTTGAGAAATGGGAAGTAAATCGTCTGAGAAATAAACTTTAATGTCTAAGTTGTCAATATTCGGTCTTACTATAATTTGATCATCAAAAAACTTTGTTGGATTTAATAATAAATCGTTTGTTTTTAAATAATCGTTTGCAACATCTTCGATAGCTTTTAATTCTTCTTGTTCGTAATCATCTTTACAACTTGTCAAAAGAATCGTGAACATAAATAAAACAAATATTTTTCTCATTAAGCAGGATTTTAAAATGTCACATAACGTTCCGCCGCTTCTCGTCAGTTGCGAACTTCGGAACGAATTATTTTCTGTTAAAGATAAAAATTCTTGCGAAACGTAAACGTGAACTTACCACAAAAATCGCAATTGCGAGAAACGGCTGTTATATGCTGGCTTAACTTATAATCTTCGGTAAAGTGTTATTTTAGAATATTCTTCACTTTCTTCTACTAATATGACCTTAAAAGATTCCATAATCATTTTGTCATATCTCAATACATCAAACATTATTTCATTTTCAACATTGTAAACTGCAATTGTATAATAATCGTCAGGATATTTTGAAACAGAATTTGTTGGCGGTTCTTTGCATAATGAAGAACTACTGCGAATAAAAGTATTTTTTTTATAGAATGTCCAGTTAACAGATTTACATAAATCTTTGTGTTTTGATTTATAACGAAAAGCAATTATTGTGTCTTTTTTATAATATGAACTGTCAATATCATTGAATATTAGAGATTCACTTGAAGGAATTGAAAATTTTCCATTCTTCTTTTGGACAATTAGTTCTTTAAAGAAATTTTGAACTTTCTTCTTAGAAATACTATTTTGTGAATACATTGAAAAAGACAGAATAACTGTCAAAAAAAGTATGATAAATTTTTTCATTTCAATTTCGATTTTCTTTTCAGCACTTGGTGGAAAAAGCTAGCATATAACGTCAGTCTGTGAAAAAACTTCCGTTTTGTTGTAAACAAATATAGAAAAGTATTGTTTAAAAACAGGATTTTTCGTAATGCAACATATACAAGGAATTTCCCGCCAACAAATGCGTTTTTCAAGTTTAGAAGA
>NZ_CAIJDP010000113.1 GCF_903819435.1 Flavobacterium salmonis
CAGGCCGGTAGCTACTGGTCCTGCCAATTCCCCTTTCTCGGATATCACTACATCCGGATGGATCATTACCAAATACGATGCCTTCAACCGTCCGGTCTATACCGGCTGGATGAATGCTACAGCGGCAACAGCAGCCGGAAGGGCAACCCTGCAGGCAGCACAGAGCGATGCAGCCCTGACGGTATTAAACGAGAGCAAACTCACTAGCGGAACCCTTGATGGCATTGCAGCCTATTACAGCAATACGGTAGCGCCTACCAGCTT
>NZ_CAIJDP010000114.1 GCF_903819435.1 Flavobacterium salmonis
TTTTTAGGCTGCTAATTTCTCGGGATAAAAATTAGTTGTTGTATGAAGCTTTAAATAACTCGTTTTTAGTAAAAACAAGACTTTTGCCTTGTAGGGTGAGTTCCATTTTTGAAGTTTTGCAATAAGTTCGGGAACGCCCAGTATATTGATACTGCGTTTGATGTTATAGACCAACATAATTAAACTGTGTTCTCCGTTTACTTTTTCCAATCCTGTTAAATTAGTGTGATTATAGCCCCATTGCCGTTTGATAGTCCCAAAGATATGCTCGTTGATTTCCTGA
>NZ_CAIJDP010000115.1 GCF_903819435.1 Flavobacterium salmonis
CATCATAGAAGAAGATAATTATTATCCTTTTGGCCTAAAACAAAGCAGGCATGACAACGTTGTAAATACTCAAGGTAACGCAACTGCTCAAAAGTATAAATTCAATGGGATGGAAGAATCTCAAGAACATGGAATTAATTGGTTACATCCCACAAAATTCAGGTCATATGATCCTGTAATAGCTAGATTTAATGGGATAGATCCCTTAGCTGATAAGTCAAATAATATAACACCGTATGCTTTTGTAATGAATAATCCTATTCTATATAGTGATTTAACAGGGGCAGATACAACAAAATTACGTGAGGTAATAGTTCATAGTAAGAAGACCGTTAATAATACTTACAATTGGTTTACCGGTGCAAATGTTGGATACACAGGATCTGGTTGGGGACATGGCTTAAGAAGATTACTCTCTAGACAAATAGGTATAGGTAATAGAGCAAATAATATTTTTGAGCTTGGTTTACAATCCCAACTTCAAGCAAAACAAGTTAATTTAGGTGGTTCTTTATTAGATAAAATTAAAGAAGATGAAGGGATGATAAAGTTTCAGAATGACATTATTAAAACTCTTAAGACAGATCCAAGATTTAAAAAATTAAAATTTATTATGAAAGGGAAAAGTGGTGTTGAATTTGGAGGTAAAAGATGGAGTAGCGGTAATGAGGATTGGGGTGCGCTAAACAATAATAATCCTATATTTCACGGTGAAACATGGGCCGTTGGTGGCAATCAATTAACTTGGGTGACTAGACATGCTTCTATGGGATATAGTGCTACAGTAAAATCGGATGGAACAATTGTTATAGATTTTCACCTTACGGATACTTTTGACTTAAGCGGTCAAAAAGGTAGGTCAGAAGCTTATAACAATATTAGTAACACAGCTGGTTTTTTATATCATGATGTAGTAGGTGGAAATAATGAAATGGAAATAAATGCTAATTGGCAGGTTGAAAATAAAAATTAATTTAATTATGAAAAAAAAAATAGCTGTAATTTTGAGTCTATTTTTGTTGATTTCTTGCAACAAAATTGAAGACAATCAAACTCTTGATCAAGAAGATCTGAAATATATTAAAAGTTTAGGCCTTTTAACAGAAAGTGAGATCGTATATAAATTTTATAGTGAATATAAAAAAGATGTAGCTGGGAATTTTTTTACTGATCGAAGAGTTGCTACTTATTGGATAGACAAAAGAAACTCAAAAAAAAATGAGGTAAATTATGCTTATTACAACGAAATAAAAAAAATTGACACTATATATAATGCTGGAGCAACTTATACACCTTATATCCTCATAACCAAAATTGATGGAAAGAATTTTAAAGTTAGTGTTGATGGTGAGAGGAAAGAAATTACGGCGTTTTTTAAAGGTGTATTTAGAGAGTGGAAAAGAAAAAGGTAATATTTTAAATGCATTTGTGATAAAACCATATATATTCACAAATAAATTATACTAATTATTCGCTCAAATATATAAACCACTATTGTACTCGTAATTAATTAGCATCTAAATCAAGCTTCCCCAAAAAAGCCATTTCATTATGAAATGGCTTTTGGTTTTAATTTTAAAACATTTCCCGACTAAAAAACGTCTTATTCGAATAGCTTTTCTTAAACTTATGTGTAATTTATAAATTCAGATCCTTTTTCTATTCACCATGACTTTGATTTTATTAGTGTTTATTGTGTAGGACGATGTATAATTATTTTTTTTAAAGTAGTTTCAAAGTACTATTAATAAATATTACAGCAGATAAAAGAAAATTCAAATTATTTAAGAAAACCCACTTTTTTTAAAAATAATTATAAAATTAAAAAATCACAAAGCATTACCTTACAAATACTTACAAATAAAAATAAAAATTTTAAACTTTTTTTTAGTTTTTTGTTTGTTAATTATAGGTTTTTTTTTATTAATTAGCGTCTTTTTAACACTTATTAACATTTTACTTAAGTATAAATCACAAGAGGCAATACTACAAAAAGTATGAATCAATATTTTAAATCAACAAACAGATAACCCCTTTTAAAAACCTGAAAATGAAATCAAAATTACTACTGCTTACCAGTCTATTTTTTATTAATTCAATAATTATTGCCCAAAATACCAATACAGGTACAGAGGCAGGAAATGCAGGGGCCAACAACAGTGCATTTGGCTATTATGCTGGTAATCTGGTTACCGGAAATTTCAATTCTTTTGTAGGATACTATTCCGGATATTTTAATAATTCAGGGGAATTTAATTCTTTTTTCGGGGCTAACAGCGGTTATAATAACAGAACCGGAAAAGATAACGCCTTTTTTGGATATAAGGCAGGATACAGCAACTTTAACGGATCCAAAAATGTTTTTATTGGCCGTGAAGCCGGATTTCAAAACCTATCT
>NZ_CAIJDP010000116.1 GCF_903819435.1 Flavobacterium salmonis
AGGTGCTCACTTTGCACCGGAATTAGGTGGTCATTTTGAACTGGAATCAGGTGCTCACTTTAAAACGGAATGGGGTGATCAATATAACCGGAATTTGCAGATTAGAGCCAATTTGATTGAAATAACCACTAAGAGATTTATAAAATTTATGTAGCCAAAATGCTATTGCATCTGCGTAAAGACGTATTGCAGGTACCATAGAATTTTTCGTAATCTGTCTGTTTGTTATCCATATTGGAAAGGTAAAAGTTTCCAGTACCTGCAAAAAATAACCAATGTGCCTAGTAGGCTTGTAGATAGGTGCAAAGTCTGCAATCCGTGTAACGGGCATAAATGCAATCTCTTCATCAATTTTGATTTTTGTTGCATGATAATTTGCTTTTAACTTTGTTTGTCTTATTAGTTCGCTACCTTCCCCAGGAACTAACATCGTATAATCGGGTCTTACGTTGTCTGAAAAATAGAAACCCTGACCCTTTGATTTATAAATATTATAGATATCAATCATTGATGACATGCTACGAGTTTTACTAAGAAAAATATCTGCTGCTTTTGCAAATTTCCACAAACTCAATTGTTCCCAATCTTCACCCTCAGTAAGTGAAATGAAGTTGAATGCTGAAAATGACAACTTGAGTTCTCGTTCTTGAGGCTTATGCATTGCTCCCATGAAAAATCTTCCAATAGAATCATATAAACTTACGGTTAGAAACTTGCAGTCTGAAAGTTTAGGGCGGTTTTTTAATTCTGTAATTACTTTTGTTAAACGCTGATGTGAGTTTTCTCGATTATTTGCAGATTGGTAACTGAATGAATCTGACAATTCAGAAGGAGTCTGCAATGAAACATAAGCTAATCGATTATTATCAAAATGGAGAATAGCTTCTTTAAAGCCTATATCAGTTTTATCTTCAGAGAGTTCAATATCAGTTTCTACCCATCCCATTTTATTGCAAGCTATTCTTACCTCAGCCCAAATTTCTTCTTGATAGGCTAATAGTAAATCCTTTTCGCAACCATATTGTTTTGCTAATCTTAAAATGTATTCATTTAAAGCATTAACTTGATTTGATATTAAAAGAAAAAAATACTCATTATTAAACTCTACTATAGGGTAGAATAATAATGGATTAAATTGAGGATCGTAATCTTGAAAACGGCTATCATCTGGGGAAATGATGAAATCATTAATTATTTCGGGGCTGATTTGAATCAAACTACAAATTTTAATTAATTCAGTTTTTGAAATAGAAAAATCTGCTTCTTTATTAAAATGAATTAACTCTTGTGATTCTCTTTGACAGTCTGCATTTCCTTTAATTCCAGCTTTAGTAGCTAGCTCCTGACCTAAGTATAAAAGCAAGGTAATACCCTGATAGACCTGTGCCCTAAAAGCATCGGGAAGTTTAATGGTGGTGTTGAAAATTATTTGAGTTAGATTCCTGAAAATTTCTACTGGTTCTAATGCTATTCCAGGAAAAACTGTATAATTACCGCCATAGAAAATTATACTTTCGGAAAACATATTCTCTGCTGGATCCTCATTATGATTGCCGAAATACTCTTTCCTGATTGAATCATAAAGTCTTTTGATATCTTTCTCTTTCCTGTTATTTAAATTTGTGGCTACAAGTATAGCTAATTCTTCAATTCGTATATTCTTACCGTGATTCTCAGGCAAAAGTTGCAGGGAAATTATTTCATTAAGAAGGTGTTTTGACTCGTGTGTTTTTATATATTCTTCTGTAATACTTATATGGTGTTCGTTTTTATTAGATACAATTGTTGACCACCTGTCTACATTATGACATTTTTTATTTTTCTTACCAGACCCACATGGGCAAGGATCATTCCTTCCTATTTTGTTATTCATATACAGGTGCTTATGGTTAAATTATTACCTTGCTAAGGTAAAGATTAACATTAACTTTTTAATTGGATTAGGTAGTCTTATCGTTTTATTAAACAATAAACTAAGATATAATTAGAAATGTAATTAGCAAAATGAAGCAAACAAAGAATTGATGCTAGGAATACTTGGACTAGTAGCGATTTTTGTGCAGCTGAATGAGATAATGAGATAGGTCCGTATTTGTAGAATCGTTTGTACTGTAAGTATAGTTTTAAAAACTCCGAAATTCCATACTTCGGAGAGTTGGTACAATATTAGATTTTCATAATATTACAAAATAATTAAGGTTTTGTATAGTTTAAAATATCAAAAGTTAACTTTGAAAATGGTCTTTTATAATAATATTGATGATTGAAATTAGTTCCATAAAGTGTTGCTCTCAATTGACTTAATTTAGGTTTGTTTGCTAGAGGTATTTGATTGCTAATAGCACTTATATAACTTAATGGGTACATTCTTTGTTTATTGAGAATATCTTTTATTATTTCTTTATGAGACCTATATCTATCAAGCAAACCTATAGTTTCTATAGATTTTTTGAATTCTTCTTTGTATTTATTTTTAATTAGAACTAAATTCAATTCTAATTTACTCGTATCTGTAATAAAACTTGCTCCAATTGGATTTAATAGAAAAAAATAGGAATTATTAACATTGACATTAAGATGAGGATTAAAAAAATCTACATTTTGATGTTTTTTAATAAAATTACAAGGTTTACAACATGGTACTAAATTAAAGAATGAAATAGCCAAAAACGGATAATCTGTTTTAGAATAGATATGATCCCAATCAAATGTTCTTCTAACTGGATTTACACCTGGTTTGTACCTAAATGAATATGTGAAATTTTCGTTACAATATGGGCAAGCAAAAATATCTAAATTATCTGCTAAATATGAAGAGGAGTATTTAATACCAAGCTTCTTATTTTCATAGTTACCATCAATAAAATAAGCATACAGCGTTTCGAGGTCAAAATCTTCGTTGATCAGTTTTCTATAAGCTAAAGGTAGTGTATCAAAATAAGCTTTAATTTCATATAATTTTTGAGGACTAGCTTTTAACAAATCCTCAAAATCATTGATAAATCCTTCAAAATAGTGTTTTATCAAACGGTCTATTTTTTTAGTACTATATTTTACAGCTGTTGTATTGCAATAGTCCAAAATAGATTCTGAATGAGTTTCTAAAAAAGATTTGTAATTTGAATAATGGACACTAATCATCTTAATTCGTTTCGTTATTGTTTTTTATACCAATTTTGATAAGCTCATAATATTCATCAAAATTTTTCATTTTTTGAAAATCAATCATTTTTTGAATCTCATCCCGAATTAACAATTCTCCAATTAGTTTATTAAAATTCTCAACTTCAAGAATATTTTTAAAGTCTGATTCTTGATTATTAAGAAACTTTATTGCTTGATTGATTTTATCAAAGGCAAATTCACTAATGAACTCCTTAACATAAAAACCATCATTGAAAAGTTCAAAAATATTTCCTCCAAGAGTTGGTAAATGATTTTCTGATTTTGAAACTTTACAATTCCCAAATTCATCTTTTGTTAAGAAAATTAAATTGTATTTTGGAATATCTGAAACTATAAAAGGAGAATGAGAAGTAATAATTATTTGGATCCTTTTATCATATTTCTTGCCATAATGTTGAAAGAATTGATATAGGGTATTAATGTATTTTCTTTGCCACTCGGGATGTAAATATAATTCTCCTTCATCAATACTTATGATTATATTTTCCTTCTTAGAATGCTTAAATGCTTCGTGAAATTCTGATAATTGATATAAGATTGCGTCTTCACCTGAACTAAATGGTGTAATACTATAATTTATTACAGCTTCTGATTTGAAATCTGTTATTAGAAGTATTTCTTTTAAAAAGTTCCACAAATACTTGTTTATTGATAATTCAAAATTTCCATTACCAAAAAACTCTTTAGATTCAGATATTTCAATGTTTTCAAGTAAGACATCTAAATTGTTTAATAAATCATTTATTTTATCAATTTCATGATTTTGTGTTTGGCTTTTGTGCGTAATTAAGTATTCGTATATAGAATTAAAAATATTATCATCTAAAGGAAGTGATTTAACAAATGTTGATAGATTCTCTAAGTATCTAAGTTCACCAGTTCGTTTAAAAAAATCGTTATAAAAGGAGAAAAATAAATAGTGGAATATAATTCCTTTTTTTAATTTTTCTTTAAAGTTTCCTTCTTCGTTATATAATTTAAAACAGTGTTTAGATATTTCTACTAATCTATTAAAATCATATTCAGATTTATCTATCAATTTAATTGTCTCAGGAAAAATATTTTCATTGAACCATATTGTTATTTTTTCTGGAAATTTAATATCTCCTATAATTGAAAATTGATTTTCAATACTATCAGAAAGAAAACTGACCATTCTTTCTAATCTTTCATTCTGATATATAGATTGTAAATTGAAGCTTTCTTCTAAAAGTAAATACGTTTCTTTGCCTTCCTTCTTCTTATTGTAATCTTTTAAATATTCAGACACCTTACTAGGTGAAAGTGATTGGCGTAACTGATAATCAACCGAACGGTCTAAAGGATTGTCTAATCCTAAGTAGTTTACGTTTTGGTTTGAACTTAAATTTGAATAAAAAATTAAATCAATTTCTTTAAAAGGGTTTATGTTTTTCTTTTTGATTATTTTACCATTTTCTTCAGAGAATATTCCTTTCTTAGGAAGTGAAATGTTAATAGCTTGTTTTTTTCCAAAATGGAAAAATGTGCTAACATAATCAATTATTTCATATGAGTTATCTTCTTCATTTTCAATAATGACAACCACATTATTTACTAATGGTTTTTCAGCAGCAATTACATTTATTAATTTTAATAAAGAACTTTTTCCTGAACCATTTATACCTATTATTCCAGATATATTTATTATTTCAGAATTACTAAATAAGTCGTAATAATCATCTGTATTCTGAATACTTACATTTAAAATTCTTTTCTCTTGGTCAAAATTGAATTCGTAAGTATTTCTACCTCCAAAATTAAAACCTTGATTTTTAATTTTCATATAATCTTCAACCCAAATTGCTACTAGTTTCATTTTACTCTAATTGTTTTTGATTCTATATTTTAACTTAATCCAACATGTTGTAACCTATTATAATATTTTTTTGAATTCAATAAAATTATTGGAATATCAATATAAAAATCATTATTGAAACCAAATTTAAAATCAAGAGCATACTTGTGTGTAGGTTTAAATAAATCCATACTTTCGGCATATAATTCAACTTGAAATTTGAAAGCCCTTCCTTGTGGAATTTCTATTTCATCTTCCAATATAGTATTTACAGTTTCCTTGTTATTTGGTAATTTAATTTGATATTTTATTAATGGTCTTAAAATATTTGGCAACGGAGTATCTAGACCAGAAAGACCTATTGGTAAACGTTCATTTGTTAATATAATATTAGTCAGTAAAATTGTTTTATCAGAGTTATTTATAAAACTGAAATTTAAGATAGGAAATAAGGATTTGAATTTTACAACTTGAAAAGCATTGGGAATATTTTCATATTGTTCCCAACCACAATTTTCATTGTCAATTGTAACTGAAACAAATTGGATATTATAATTTGTACTAGTTTTATTCTGCTTCACTTTTAAAACCTCGTCAATAAGAATATCCTTCTTAGTTATTTTGGAATGGCAGGTTGGACAAAGCAAAAGCAAATTATCTACTTTATTATTATTTGGATTTTCATCAATATGATGTATTTCTAAATGTCCAACATCTGTATTACTACAAAATGGACATTTGGAATTTATTTCTTGCTGAAGAATTGCTCTAACTTTGCTTACTTGAGGAATTTTAGTTCTAATTTTCTTTTCCATTATTTTTTTTTAATCCCATTCACTAACGAATTCTTCTTTTCTTTCCCTTTCAATACTCATTTTCGCATACATTATGTTTCTTTCCAATAGTTCAATAAATTCAAGGTATTTAATATCTTTCTGATCATTTAGAAACTTTAAAACTTTTTCATATTGAGTTAATTCAAATTGTATGTTTGGCAACCTACTTCCCATTGTTACTCCAGCTGAAGTGTAAAAATCAAGCCTTTTAAATAGTTCTATATCACAACCTTTCTCTAAAATTATTTTTAGAAAATCAAGCATTTTATCTCTATAAATGGTAGTTACAATGTTGAATATTAATTCAATCATTTTATTATCTTGAGTTGTAATTATCTTGTTTTGTAAAAATTCAATTTCTTTATGGTTATTGCCTCTAAATGCTTTTGAAAATTCTGATGCACCGTGAACAAAAACACTTTTAAAATTTACAAGGTAGTTGATCATATTATCGAATATGAGCACATTGTTATCCAAATCCCACAACTTCTTAAAATCATTATCATTAAAATCACGTCGTGACAGATAATCTTTTTCATCGAGGCTATATTTTAATAAATCGGTAATGAAGTTAGCATTGTAGGATAAAATAATCTTGAGCACGTTCAAGTCATAGTCAAAGTGTCTACCTTGATCATCAAAATAGAGATATATTTTTTCTAAAATATTTAGGTTGTCAGCAAATATTTCACTGTAATTTTCATGAATGACCTTAAAAAAATCGCAATGCAGATTTATATAGGCAACCTTGCCAATCTTTGAAATAATTACGCCTAATACTTTTGGAATTTCAATGGCTGCTTCTATATCCATTTCCGGCATTCTCCTTATCATATGATCTAAAATCCATACGTTTTTATTATCTGGTTCAGAGACCACTTTAAGCAGATGATTATAATCATTAACTGTTAAAAAATCCTTTGGGACTCTCGTGAACATTTCCATCAAATAATAACTCTCGTTTTGTGATGTCTTAAAAACTGATTTCAACAAATTGATTTTGTCATTATCGTATGTCAGATTGGAAATTATCCTTCCGAAATATAATCTCCCAGCGAAATCGTACTTCATCAGTTCAAATAGAACTTCAGTGAATAAATTAAAATCACGTTGTCCTAAATCTAGGATTATTTCTGATACTGTGGAAAAACCGGTCAATTTGACCACCTAATTCCGGAGTAAATTGACCACCCGTTCCGGAGCAAACTGACCACCTAATTCCGGAGCAAATTGACCACCA
>NZ_CAIJDP010000117.1 GCF_903819435.1 Flavobacterium salmonis
AAGCTGGTAGGCGCTACCGTATTGCTGTAATAGGCTGCAATGCCATCAAGGGTTCCGCTAGTGAGTTTGCTCTCGTTTAATACCGTCAGGGCTGCATCGTTCTGTGCTGCCTGCAGGGTTGCCCTTCCGGCTGCTGTTGCCGCTGTAGCATTCATCCAGCCGGTGTAGACCGGACGGTTGAAGGCATCGTATTTGGTAATGATCCATCCGGATGTAGTGATATCCGAGAAAGGGGAATTGGCAGGACCAGTAGCTACCGGCCTG
>NZ_CAIJDP010000118.1 GCF_903819435.1 Flavobacterium salmonis
TAAATATTTAGATCCAGCTGAAAGCGAACCTTGATTAATAGCATAATTACCAATATTTTCACCACTAACTCTTGTTAAAGATCCTGTGAATGAATCTCCCGAAAGCAAACTTGGTGACACTGTATAAGTTAAAACAGGATCACTCTCCCTATATACTTTAGTTTGAGAAGGTGTTGCAGTTACGGTAATTGGGATTTGATTTAATTTCAGTATATAATTATAGGTAGTAGTACAACTATTAGCATCAGTAGCGGTAACCGTAAAATTACTATCAGCAATTTGAGTTGAAATACCTGATATCTGTCCAGCTGTTGATAGCGAAAAACCAGAAGGCAAACTTCCCGCTGTAACTGCATAGGTTTTAGATCCTGTTCCTCCTGAAGCTACTATAGTTTG
>NZ_CAIJDP010000119.1 GCF_903819435.1 Flavobacterium salmonis
TAAATCAATATTTTTAGGTGTGTTTTTATTGACTCTTTTGTGAATTTTCGGATCCGTGTAATGTTGCTTTTTATTGTTGTTGCTATCAATCTGGTCTTGAAGTAATTTTTTTATTTCTATATCGCAGTCTTTGATCTGATTTTGCAGATTTTGATACATCTGGTATTCCTGCTTTAGAGCAAATAGATAATCTTTACGGCCATT
>NZ_CAIJDP010000120.1 GCF_903819435.1 Flavobacterium salmonis
TTTCTGGATTATAGTATGAGGTATTTTTGACAATCATATTCCAAATGATTATACCTAATTTTCTTGCTGTTGCACTTATGGCAGACACTCTTCCTTTTCGAAAATTAATTCGATGAAAAAAGTTTCTCAGAGGTGTTGATTCTTTTAAATTTCCGATGGCATTGGCAGCATTTCGTAAGGCTATTTTCAAGCGATTACTCCCTTTTGGCACGCGACTGCTGAGTACTTTTCCACCGCTTATTTTATTGTTT
>NZ_CAIJDP010000121.1 GCF_903819435.1 Flavobacterium salmonis
CATCTCTGTTAAAGCGGCTGTCAATTCAATATGTCTACGAACGTAATATTTATTATTCTTTTCGCCTATCGTTTATCTCTCAAAGCGGGTGCAAAAGTAGTCAGTTTATTAGGATCTACAAGACTTTCTGCCGATTTTTCACAATCTTTTTCACTACTTTTTGTTAACTTTCTGATAACAGTAAATTTAGATATTGAAATTTTGTATTTTTTTGAAAGTATTTTCCTGTATTATTAATTTTTAAACAAAAACACCTTCAAAAAAAGCATTGTATTTATGAAATATTCAACCAAATCCATCATCTGATTTTGTAAAATATTATATTTTAAAAAAAATTATACATAATGGAATTGCTCGGTAATTTGCTACAAAAAGCTAAGGATGTCAAGCTGGTTTTAGCTATTACCAACATTATTAGTATATGACGGAATCAATCGTGGCACACTTCAAATTTGAATTACAAATTCAGCAAAATAGCCACCTCTATATGTAAGTTTGAATCGGTAGTTATACATATCTAATGCTGAAATAAATTTAAGCTCTATTTAATTTACTCGGTTCTGTCGCATCTGTCAGAATCAAATATAAGAATTTAAGTAATTTAAAAGTTAGCCCGCCAATTTACAGAATGATTTAAACATAGTTGTCCCATGTC
>NZ_CAIJDP010000122.1 GCF_903819435.1 Flavobacterium salmonis
AGCCTAAAAAAAGTGATTCAATATAAGGCTTTATTTGAATTACAGTAGAGTAAAATCTAGAGGTTTTAACTGGAAAAGGAGGTTTTTTCACAGCCTGACGTCCCCGCGCTACAAGCAGTTTGGGACTAAATTAAGCCCATTATTCGGATTTGCCAAATCTTCCAAATACAAACCAATTTTTCCATTAAGCCTAATACCCAAATTGCTTGTAGCGTGTGTTAGCACTAGTTTTTTTATTCATTTTCATTTAAAAGTCTTATTAAATCTTTAGGCATACTAATGAATAATCCTTTTTCAGATTGTTCAGTTGGGAAAATTTGAATTTCATCATTATAATACCAATAGAAATTTGTTGTTACATTTCCCGGGTCTTCATTGTAAAACTTTTCAATTGTTGGGTCGAGGATTTTTATAAGTTCTGATAATTCTCCATTTTCGATTGGATGTGCATATGCCGTTCCTTTTGTTGGAATGGCTATTAATGTTCCAAATTTTCCAATTGAATAATCTGCTCTGTTTTTTAAATCAAGCATTAATGAAGCCGAAAAGTCGCCACTAAAAAATATAAACACAGTGAATTTTTCTCCAAATTCATACTCTTTTACCTCAATTTCATTTTCAGGTAAATTTTGAATTGCAATTTTAAACAAGTCATTTTCCAATTTGTTCCACTCATTTATTTGATCTTTTCTTACATAGTGAAATTGTCCTTCAAATTCAAGTATTAAAAATGTATTGGTCTTTGGGAAGTCAGTTCTATGAACATAATTATTGATATCGTCGCCAAGGTTAAATGTGTCTTCTTTTAATAAAACTCTCAAAAACTGATTTGCATATTCAAAATCTTTGTAAAGATAATTTAATGCTGATGTATTAGGTTTTAACTTGTCAAAGTGTTCGTAAATCAGCTGGCTCCAAATAGTTTTTTCATTACTTGCTAAAACACGAACCAAATTGTCTAAATAGCGATGTTGTTCATCTCCATCAATGTCCGTTACTATTTCTCCTTCATCGATTTTTGAAATAATTAATTCTTTATCTTGATGATATTTTATGCAGATTTCTAAAATATCATTGTATTCATCTTTAGTGATAATTCCATTATACATTTCTGGAAGTTCATACTTCTTTTGTTTTTTGAAGATGTCAAATAATCCCATTAAATTCTGTTTGTGAGTTTTAAAATTAGTGCTAACGTTCCCGCGCTACAAGCAGTTTGGGACTAAATTAAGACCATTCTTCGGATTTGCGAAATCTTCCAAATACAAACCAATTTTTCAATTAAGCCTAATACCCAAATTGCTTGTAGCGTGTGTTAGCAGACGTTTTATTTTTCTGAATTATGCTCTAAACAATTTATAAAATCTTCACTAAAAACATTCAAATAATTTGTTTTTAGTTCGCTAAAATCAGCTTCTATAAAATAGATTTCTTCATTTTCTTGGATCACAATTAATTTAGCTGGAATATATAAATTATTGCCAACGTAAATTGCATAGTCTAATAAATAAGCGTCTTTTTCGTTACAGTCAGTTTTTTTGAATTTATCAATAAGAAACTTTTTAAAATTCAATTTTTGTGAGTCTTTACCTTTTTTTATATAGTCTAGAAATTGTTTTTTTTGTTCAAGTGTAAATTCCACTTGATTATTTTCTTTAAGTAAAGCTTGAAATATTGGAGGATAAACAAAATTTAAAAGAGATAAATTGTCAGTTTTAAAAAGAGAATGATACTCAACAAAACGATTCTTTGTTTTTTTAAAAACTTTACTATTTTCATCATATTCTTTAAATTTTAATGTTGAAGATATTTCATCTAGAAGTTTTTGAGAATAACTTGAGACTATTAAAGAATCGGTTTGAGGCACTGAGCCAGGATTGTAAGGGATATATTTAATAACTTTATTTTTAGTTATTTCAATTACTACTTTTTCTTGATACATTTCAGATTGATGTTTAGTATCAAACAGACTTAATCGATATTTTAAAATTCTAATATTTTTCTCTTTAGATATTACACTATCAATCATTGTGTTTTTTACTCTATAAACTCCTAGTTTTATAGAATCGTGAATTCCTTTGTGTTCACTTACTAGAATATCATAAATTTTATTAGAATCTTGAGTCTTATACTTAATCTTTAAAACATTTATATAATTACTAGATAGCTTATCAAAATAATTTTTGTAATCTGCATTGATATCTATGTCGATAAATTTTTGAAATTTTTCTACTTGTTGTTTATTTTTATTGCAAGAGAATAAAGAAAAAATCAAGAAAATAATTATTATATTTTTCATTATTAGTTTTTTTTATTTGAAAATAGACTTATTATAAATCCTACAGCTCCAATAATAAGAGTAAAAATAAATCCATAATATATTCTTTTAGCATCAAATTCCAACCAAGCTTGGCAACTACTTAAGGTTAAAAATAGGCTTGAAATTAACGTAATTGAAATGAATTTTTTCATAAAATTTGTTTTAAAATTGGGTAAAATTCTCCACTTTTACTCGGTAATGTCTGCTAACGTTCTGGCGCTACACGAGGTTTGGGATTAAAGATGCGAGGTTTTTCGGTTAAACACAAATTTCCCAAGTACAAAACCATCTTTAAATTCAGCCTAA
>NZ_CAIJDP010000123.1 GCF_903819435.1 Flavobacterium salmonis
TCAGTCTTGGCGCCTGATTTTTCTCTTTTAATTACCCTTTGAAATCCTATTTCCGCTAATATTCTTCTGAAAAACCATCCCCTAGCCCCGATGGGAGGGTACCGTCTGGACACATCTTCAAATAGCTTCCACCCTTGCATTATTGAATTGAATTTCTGTATTCCAATCCATAAAGTAGTAATTCCGGGTTTTCGCTCAGAGGTATA
>NZ_CAIJDP010000124.1 GCF_903819435.1 Flavobacterium salmonis
CTGGGTTTTGATTTCGATGTATTCTAAATGTTTATCTATTTTCTTTTGATTGAAATTAGCTTTACGGCTATTGTGCGCTCGGCTTTTAGTTCCATCAATGGCAATGGTTTGACAACCTATTAAATCGGCATCTTTCAGGAAAACTACAAAGAGTTTGAACAGGTTCTTTAATGCAAGGGGATTGTTCTTTCTAAAGTCAGAGATACTGTGGTAGT
>NZ_CAIJDP010000125.1 GCF_903819435.1 Flavobacterium salmonis
CAGCTCTGTGTCGGCAATAAGTTCGCAGTTGTTCAGTTTGTAAATCCGGCAAAAAACTTCCAGATAATAGACCGATGGAATGTAATTTTTGTATCCATTGGCAGTCTTGTACATCGGTTTTCTTTCCTTTGATGTTTTTGGTAAATTTTCCATTGCACAATATCACTTGAAAACCATCGCTGAGCAAAACAGCATATAAT
>NZ_CAIJDP010000126.1 GCF_903819435.1 Flavobacterium salmonis
GAACTAAAACATTAGAAGTTATTATTACGAAAACGGATCTACAAATGATCCGCTTTTTTTTGCATAATAGCATCCAAATATATATTTTATATTTTTTTTTGTTTCTGTGGTCGCTTATATCGCTCACGCAGGATCGGGTCAATCAGAAGTTCTTTCTATTTGAAGAAAACACTCCATTCCATTAAGCAAAAAAAACTCCAATCAGCCATAGCCAATT
>NZ_CAIJDP010000127.1 GCF_903819435.1 Flavobacterium salmonis
AGTAGATTTGTTAAAAATAGAAGGATTTAGCCATCAAACCTTACTTACATTAATGAGCGAAGTAGGTTTAGAAGGGATCAAAAAATTCGGCACAGCCAAGCAATTTGCAAGTTGGCTCAGACTTACTCCAAACAATAAAATAAGCGGTGGAAAAGTACTCAGCAGTCGCGTGCCAAAAGGGAGTAATCGCTTGAAAATAGCCTTACGA
>NZ_CAIJDP010000128.1 GCF_903819435.1 Flavobacterium salmonis
GTGTGTGCCGATCCCCGTAGCTTTTCGCAGCTTATCACGCCCTTCATCGCCTCTGAGAGCCTAGGCATCCCCCATACGCCCTTATTTTGCTTATTGTACAAATCATAAATTAATATGACCGTTTTTTTTTGTTTCTTGTTGTTTGTATCTCTACTATAACAAAAAACGCTTTCTACTTTTTATTATTTCTTATCTCAATATGTCAATGAACTTTAATAAGTATCAAGATTTTTGTATTAAGTATTAAGACCTTCGTCCTGATACTTTGTACTTATATCTTTGTACTTTCTTGTGGAGAATAACGGAGTCGAACCGTTGACCTCCTGCGTGCAAGGCAGGCGCTCTAGCCAGCTGAGCTAATCCCCCATTTTTTAGTTGTCAGTTAACAGTTTTCAGTTAACAGTACTTAAAACGGTTACTCAACCTCTAAAATTTCCTTTTAATTAAGCTAATCAGTCTTTTTAATTATCAATTGTCAATTAATAATTGTCAATTTGATTTTAAAAAGTAGTCCCGGGCAGACTCGAACTGCCGACCCCTACATTATCAGTGTAGTACTCTAACCAGCTGAGCTACGAGACTCTGTTTTACTTAATTTT
>NZ_CAIJDP010000129.1 GCF_903819435.1 Flavobacterium salmonis
GAACTAAAACATTAGAAGTTATTATTACGAAAACGGATCTACAAATGATCCGCTTTTTTTTGCATAATAGCATCCAAATATATATTTTATATTTTTTTTGTTTCTGTGGTCGCTTGCATCGCTCACGCAGGATCGGGTCAATCAGAAGTTCTTTCTATTTGAAGAAAACACTCCATTCCATTAAGCAAAAAAAACTCCAATCAGCCATAGCCAAT
>NZ_CAIJDP010000130.1 GCF_903819435.1 Flavobacterium salmonis
AAGAATACAAAAACAAATGGAAAAACATCAATTCAAAGTCGATGATTTTAACTTTATAACCATTTAGTTTTTAGATATCTATAAAACGTTAGTTAGAATTTTACCGCAGCAAGAAGAATTCAATATCTTATTGCAACAATCGATTAATCTCAACTTCATTCAATAATAAACATTCTTAAAAATATGAATCTAAAAAAAATTTCAAAATTTGTAAAAAAAGTAAAAGACTTTTTTATAGTTTTAGGCTTACCTGTAGTTTTATATTATGCATATCAAATTCATAATGAACAACTAAAAAATAAAGATATTCAAATTGACCTTTTAAAAACAAGATTAGAAAATCTACAAGATGGACAAATAGATGAAGTTTGGGATAAATACAAAAGTTTGAAAGAATTCAGCGAAGAGGAAAGAAAAGAATTCAAAACAAACTTAATAAAGAAAAAAAATTAAACGATTCATTGAAAAAATATTTATCGGGCGCAATTTTATTTGATAAAAATAGAATTGTTTTAACTACTGAACAAGCAAGAAAAATAATGATCGATTTAATAGACGGTGATACTAATAAAAAAATTCTGAAATTATCTAATGAAAGAGAAAGCAACTTAAATAAAATAATAAGTCTAAATAATTCTCAAATTAAGGATTTAAAACTAATGCTTAAAAATGACGAATTATTGATAAATGAACAGAAAAAAATTATTAAAATGCAAGAAAAACTATTGAAAAACAAATAAAAACTACTGCCAACACACGTTTGGCGCAATTGCGAATTTACTGGTAAATTCACGTTTATTTTCCGCAAGAAATTTTATCTTTAACGGAAAATAATCAGTTCCGAAGTTCGCAACTGACGCCAAGCGTGGGAACGTTGTGCGATACCTTAAAAAAACTAAAGAGAAAAAATTGAGCTATAAAGGGAAAATTAAATTAGAATTTTATGAGCAGAAATGGTTTAAACTAAT
>NZ_CAIJDP010000131.1 GCF_903819435.1 Flavobacterium salmonis
TCGAGAGCCACCGTTTGTGGCTTAATATGACCAATTCAGGCGGAGCTTTTAAACAAACCCTGATAGGCTATGTTGAGGGTGCAACCAATAGTTATGATGTTAATTTTGATGGAGAGACTTTTGATGGCAATACGTATATCGATTTCTACAGTGTCAATACAACCAATAAGCTGACTATCCAGGGCCGTGCCTTGCCCTTTACCAATACAGATTTGGTTCCTTTAGGATATCGCTCTACCATTGCGGGGGACTTTACCATTTCAATTGATAAGGCCGATGGCAATTTAGCATCCCAAAGGGTT
>NZ_CAIJDP010000132.1 GCF_903819435.1 Flavobacterium salmonis
GGTGTATAAGTAGTTCCTGAAATGCTTCCGCCTCCTGAAACTACTGACCAGCTTCCGCCTGCCGGTGTTGCAGATAAGGCTTTGGTCGTTTTTTCACAAATTGCTGTTGTTGTAGTGGTATTATTTGCTGTTCCTGCAAATTCATTGACAGTTAATGTTACATCAGAACTTCTAGCGGCACATGATCCGTTGGCGGCAATCGTATAACGAACCGTTACCGGAGTATCGGCT
>NZ_CAIJDP010000133.1 GCF_903819435.1 Flavobacterium salmonis
AGTTTCATCTTTTTGAGCTGCAGCGGCTAATGCTTCTGCATCGGATTTCGCTTTAGCATCTGCCGCAAGTTTGGCCTGAAGGGCTTCTGCATCTGCTTTAGCTTTAGCATCTGCTGCAAGTTTGGCCTGAAGAGCTTCTGCATCAGCTTTTGCTTTAGCGTCTGCTGCAAATTTCGCTTTAAGAGCTTCTGCATCAGCTTTTGCTTTCGCATCT
>NZ_CAIJDP010000134.1 GCF_903819435.1 Flavobacterium salmonis
AGCTACAAAATGACTCCTGCTACCGATGTCTATTCCTGCAGCTTTAGGATTGACAATCTCCATCGAAATTTGATTTTGTTCTTTCATTCTGATTCTGAACATTTAAATTTAAAAAAATACTCAAAGAGGAAGTTCTTTCGGATAAATAGAATATTCTAATCGGGGTTACAAAAAATTGTACCACCACTGGAGGTATCACACACTTCCCAACCAGGATTACACTCGTGCTATTATGCAACAGTTTACAAATCGGCCTTGCAATGAGTGTAGCTAATTTA
>NZ_CAIJDP010000135.1 GCF_903819435.1 Flavobacterium salmonis
TTTGAATGTAACTTTGCAATGCAGCGACCTTTCAGGATTGGAAAATGCGCAGGCAATATTACCAACAGCTTCTGATCTTTGTGATGCCGATGTATCGAACATCGTAAAAGTAAGCGGTCAATTAATGGCTTCTGAAGGTTGTGGAAATTCAGGAACTTACACCAATACCTGGACCGTTAAAGATGATTGTGGTAATACTTCCGATACTTTCACGCAAGTGATAACAATTGAAGATACTACTGCTCCGACTTGGACTACTGAAACTGCTTCTTTGAATGTAACTTTGCAATGC
>NZ_CAIJDP010000136.1 GCF_903819435.1 Flavobacterium salmonis
TTAAAAATTTTTGAAACTTTTTTTTCGTTTCCTTTTTCTAATTTTCCTTCCAATACCTCAATAAACTTTCCGTGTTTTGCGGGGTGCAAATGTAAAAAGCATTTTCAAATCTCACAAGCTTTTTTGAATCTTTTTTTTTAGAAAATTTCTTTTCCTTTAAATTCGTTTGCCTGTCAGTATTTCGATGAACGCCTTCGCTGTTGCGGGTGCAAAAGTACAACCTTTATCC
>NZ_CAIJDP010000137.1 GCF_903819435.1 Flavobacterium salmonis
ATCTTTGTGATGACTATTTATATAATATCGTATAAGTAAGAGTGCAGTTCATGGCTTCTGAAGGTTGTGGAAATTCCGGAACATATACCAACACCTGGACTGTAAAAGATGATTGTGGAAATACTTCCGATACTTTCATGCAAGTGATAACAATTGAAGATACTACTGCTCCGTCTTGGTCTACTGAAACTGCTTATTTGAATGTAACTTTGCAATGCAGCGACCTTTCAGGATTGGAAAATGCGCAGGCAAT
>NZ_CAIJDP010000138.1 GCF_903819435.1 Flavobacterium salmonis
CTTTACCATTTCAATTGATAAGGCCGATGGCAATTTAGCATCCCAAAGGGTTTACCTTGAAGATAAGCAAACCGGTACGATAAACGAATTAACGGCAGGTAATTATGTCTTTACCACAAAAGCAGGAACCTTCAATGATCGGTTTGTATTGCGTTATAGTGCCAATACACTGGGTACGGGTGATTTTGAAGTGGCAGATGATGCAGTTTGGGTT